>NZ_UEYQ01000046.1 GCF_900492205.1 Ciceribacter sp. T2.26MG-112.2 | reverse complement strand
GTTTGGGGGAGGCCTCCCGCCCTAAAGCGCCTTCGCCTTCTCCCGCAGCACGTATTTCTGGATCTTGCCGGTCGAGGTCTTCGGCAGGGGCCCGAACACTACCGTCTTCGGCGCCTTGAAATGCGCCATGTTGGCGCGGCAGAACGCGATCAACTCCTGTTCGGTCACCGTCGCGCCGGGTTTCAGCCCGACGAAGGCGCAAGGGGTCTCCCCCCATTTCTCGTCCGGTCGCGCGACGATCGCCGCCTCCATCACCGCCGGATGGCGATAGAGCACGCCCTCGACCTCGATCGAGGAAATGTTTTCGCCGCCGGAAATGATGATGTCCTTGGAGCGGTCCTTGATCTCGATATAGCCGTCCGGATGGCAGACCGCGAGGTCGCCCGAATGGAACCAGCCGCCGGCAAAGGCCTTGGCCGAGGAGGACGGGTTCTTCAGATAGCCGCGCATGACATTGTTGCCGGAGAAGAAGATCTCGCCCATCGTCTCGCCGTCGCGCGGTACCGGTTCCAGCGTTTCCGGATCGGCGACCATCAGCCCGTCGAGCACCGAATAGCGCACGCCCTGACGGGCCTTCAGCCGGGCCTTCTCCGAAATCTCGAGTTCGTTCCACTCGTCGTGCCAGGCGCAGACCACGGCCGGGCCATAGGTCTCCGTCAGGCCATAGGTGTGGGTCACGTCGAAGCCGAGTTCCTCCATCGCCTGGATCACGGAAGCCGGCGGCGCGGCTCCCGCCGTCATGACGCTGACCTTGTGGTCGATACCGGCCTTCAGCTCGTCGGGCGCATGGGCGATGAGATTGAGCACGATCGGCGCGCCGCAAAAATGCGTGACCTTTTCGCTCTTGATCAGTTCGTAGATCGGCTCGACGCGCACGGCACGCAGGCAGACGGACACCCCCGCGGCAGCGGCAATGGTCCAGGGGAAGCACCAGCCGTTGCAGTGGAACATCGGCAGGGTCCACAGATAGACCGGGTGATTGGCCATGTTCCAGGTGAGGATATTGCCGATCGCGTTCAGATAGGCGCCGCGGTGATGGTAGACGACCCCCTTCGGATCACCGGTCGTGCCCGAGGTGTAGTTGAGGCTGATCGCATCCCATTCGTCGGCCGGACGCTCCCATTTGAAGTCGGCATTGCCGTCCGCGAGCAGTTCGTCATAGGTCGCTGCTCCCAGTCGATCGCCGCCCTCGAAGCTCGGATCGATGATGTCGATCGCCTCGATCGGCCGGCCGGCAATATGGACGGCACGCTCCACGACCTCGGAGAACTCCGGGTCGACGATCAGCAGGCGGGCCTCGCCGTGGTTGAGGATGAAGGCGATCGCCTCGGCGTCGAGACGTGTATTGATGGCATTGAGCACCGCGCCGACCATCGGCACGGCGAAATGGCACTCGAACATTTCCGGTATGTTGGCCGCGATCACCGCCACGGTGTCGCCCTTGCCGATGCCGCGCTTGGCAAGAGCGCTGGCGAGGCGCCGGACCCGGTCATAGGTCTGCGCCCAATTGCGCCGGACCTCGCCATAGACCACGGCCGGGCGCCCCGGATAGACGGCGGCTGCGCGCTCGATGAAGCTCAGCGGCGTCATCTGGGAAAAGTTCGCGGCATTCTTGTCGAGTTCGCGGTCGTAGATCCCGTCGCCGGACGTCGTCACAGGGCCTTGCATGTTCGTTGAGCCTCCCACTTCATTCGAGCGGGCAGTATTACCGAAACCGCGCAACCTGCAATATCATCCCTTCGCCTAAAGTGGTCGGGTCTGGTCCACCGACAATCCGACGGACGCTTGTGGATGCGCCAACCCCTTCGCCGGGTTGGCCATCGAAAACGGAAAAGCCCGGCGCGATGGCCGGGCTCCCTTGCCTTTCGGCAAATGATCGAAATTCGATCTTAGTCCTGGAAGTACGAGTACTTGCCGTCCTCGCCCTTCTTCCAGGTGTACATGACATAGTCCGGACGGGTGATATCGCCCTTGGCGTCGAAGCCAAGTTCGCCGATGACGGTCTTGTACGGACCTTTTTCTTTCATTGCGGCTGCGACAGCTTCCGGATCGTTCGAACCGGCCGCCTTGGCAGCTTCCGCGATGACCTGCAGACCCGAGTAGGAATACAGGGTGTAGGCTTCCGGATCGAAGCCGGCGTCGAGGAACTTCTTGACGACGTCCTGAGCAGCCGGGTTCTTGCGCGGATCCGGAGCGAAGGTCATCAACGTGCCGTCGACAGCGTCGCCGGCGATCGAGGCCAATTCGTTCGAGACGATACCGTCACCCGACATGAACTTGGCCTTCAGACCACCGTCAGCCATCTGGCGCATGATCAGGCCAGCCTCGGTGTGCAGACCGCCGAAATAGACGACGCCGACGCCGGCTTCCTTCATCTTGGAGATCAGGGCCGAGTAGTCCTTGTCGCCGGCGGTGATACCTTCGTACATGGCTTCGGTGATGCCAAGGCCGTTCATTGCCTTCTTGGTCTCGTCGGCAAGGCCCTGACCATAGGGGGTCTTGTCATGGATGACGGCAACCTTCACGTCCTTGAAGTTGTCGGCGATGTACTTGCCGGCGACGGCGCCCTGCTGGTCGTCACGGCCGCAGGTGCGGAAGGTGTTCCACATGCCGCGCTCGGTGAAGGTCGGGTTCGTGGAAGCCGGGGTGATCTGCAGGATTCCGTTTTCGGCATAGACTTCGGAAGCCGGGATCGAAACGCCCGAGTTGAAGTGACCGATCACGAACTTGACGCCGTCGGCGACGAACTTGTTGGCAACCGAAACGCCCTGCTTGGCGTCGGAAACGTCGTCGCCCAGAACAACCTTCACCATTTCACCGTTGATACCGCCGGCAGCATTGATGTCAGCGGCAGCCTGTTCGGCACCCTTCTGAAGCTGTGCACCGAAGGCAGCGTTCGGGCCGGTGATCGGACCTGCGACACCGACCAGAAGCTCAGCCGATGCGTTGCCCGAAAAGGCAACCATTGCGGAAATCGCAACGGCTGAAAGAAGAGACTTCTTCATTTTGTTACTCCCAATTTTTTAGGCGGGTTAGGTTTCAAGAAGCCTGCGCAATACCCACCATGACTGCACAGGAAAAGCTGTTCCACTCTTATGAAAGCTCACGCTCTTGCCGCACATGTGAGGCAAGAAAAACGCGGCTGTCAATCTTTCTTCTTCCACGAAAAGGGCGAGGTCTTTTCGTATAGCCAATAATAGTTATCGACCATCTGGGTAGTCCGCCGCGAGCGATAGCCTGCGGTAGAAAAAACAAGCAAAATCAGCACATCGACGACGTAAAGCAGGGGGCTGATGAATGGTCCCTGGAACAGCGAGTAGTGCAGGAACCGCATGACAACGCCGAGAAGCAGCGTATAGACGAGGACCGTCGGATAGGTCTGCCAACCCTCTGCCACAGCCTTGCCGGTCCGCCATGCGGTCCAGAAGCCGAGTAGCAGAACCAGGAAGCGCAGAACCATGCGGACGCCGGTATCGCTTTCGAAAAACAAGCCTTGCATATTCTATTCCCCTTCCACCCTCAGTGGTGGCCGCCTTCGAGATAGGCCGCGCGAACCGAAGGATCGGCGAGCAGTTCCTTGCCCGTCCCGCTCATGGTGACCTTGCCGTTGACCATGACATAGGCACGGTCGGAGAGTTTGAGCGCGGCAAAGGCGTTCTGCTCGACGAGGAAGACGGTGAGCCCCTCCTCCTTGTTGAGCTTCTTGATGGCCTCGAAGATGCCCTTGACGATCAGCGGCGCGAGGCCGAGCGACGGTTCGTCGAGCAAGAGCAGCTTCGGACGGGCCATCAGCGCGCGACCGATGGAAAGCATCTGCTGCTCGCCGCCGGACAGCGTGCCGCCGCGCTGGGACTGGCGCTCCTTGAGGCGCGGGAAGAGCGTGTAGATCTTCTCGACGTCCTCATTGAAATATTTCAGGTTGTCGAGACCCGCCCCCATCTGGAGGTTCTCGTACACGGTCATGCGCGGAAAGATGCGACGACCTTCGGGCGACTGGGCGATACGACGGCGGGCAATCAGGTGGGTCGGCATCCTGGTGATGTCGGTGCCGTCGAAGGTGACGGTGCCTGCGCGGGCCTGCGGGCTGCCGCAGATGGTCATCATCAGCGTCGACTTGCCGGCGCCGTTGGCGCCAATCAGGCTGACGATCTCACCCTTGTAGACCTCGACGTCGACGCCGCCGAGCGCCCGGATATTGCCGTAATAGGTCTCGACGCCCTGGACCTTGAGAAGCGGTTCGGAAGACATCAGATCTTTCCTCCCGCAACGGCTTCGACTTCGTGGATTGCTTCGTCCAATTCTTCATCCTCGACACCCAGATAGGCCGCGATGACCTTCGGGTCGTTCTTCACATGGTCGGGCGTGCCGTCGGAAATCTTCTGACCGTATTCGAGCACGACGACGTGGTCGGAAATCTCCATGACGACGGACATGTCGTGCTCGATCAGCAGCAGCGACGTCCCCTCGTCCCGGATGCTGCGCAAAAGCGCGTTGAGCGCCAGCGATTCCTTCGGGTTGAGGCCGGCCGCCGGTTCGTCCAGGCAAAGAAGCTCCGGTCCGGTGCACATGGCGCGGGCGATTTCCAGACGGCGCTGCGCGCCATAGGGAAGGTCGCCGGCCGGATCGTCGGCGCGATCGGTGAGATCGGCCTTGTCCAGCCAGTACTTCGCCTTTTCGATCGCCGCATTGGCCGCCCGCTTGTAGGCGGGCAGTCCGAGCAGTCCAAGGACCGTGTAGCCCGATGCCTTCATCAGTGCATTGTGCTGCGCCACCAGGAGGTTTTCCAGAACGGTGAGGCCTGAGAAAAGCCGGATGTTCTGGAAGGTTCGGGCGACCTTGGCCTTCTTGGTGATCTCGAAGTCGGGCAGGCGCTCCAGCAGGTGCTGTCGGCCATCCTGCAGCGTCAGCGTAATCATGCCCATCGTCGGCTTGTAGAAGCCGGTTATGCAGTTGAACACCGTGGTCTTTCCGGCGCCGTTCGGCCCGATCAGCGCGGTGATCTCACCGCGCCGGACTTCGAAGGAGAAGTCGTTGATGGCCATCAGGCCGCCGAACTTCATCGAGAGGTGCTCGACCTTGAGGAGCGTATCTTTGGTCATCATATTCGTTCCGGAAGTCATCAGCCGTGACCTTCCTTGGTAAAGCTTCCCGAGACAGCCCTGCTCTCCTTGAGGAAGGCGGTCGGTTGACGCGAGCCGACGAAGCCGCGCGGCTTGAACAGCATGACCACGATCATGGCCAGGCCGAAGAGCAGCATGCGGTAGAGTTCCGGCGTAAAGTCAGGCCCGAAGATGTGCTTGAGGAACTCCATTTCGCGCAGCAGTTCCGTCCCGCCGACCATGACGATCGCAGCAATGGCAATGCCCGTCAGCGAACCCATGCCCCCGAGAACGACGATGGCGAGAATGACCGCCGATTCCAGGAAGACGAAGCTTTCCGGAGAAACGAAGCCCTGGCGGGCGGCGAAGAACGAGCCGGCAAAACCGCCGAACATCGCGCCGATGGCGAAAGCCGTCAGCTTGGTCGTCACCGTGTTGATGCCGAGCGAACGGCAGGCGATCTCGTCCTCGCGCAGTGCTTCCCAGGCCCGCCCGATCGGCATGCGGCGAAGCTTGATCGTCACATAGGCGGTCAGCATGCACAGAGCGAGAATGAGATAGAAGAGGAAGATTTTGTAGTAGGCCGACGACATCGGCAGATCGAACATCTTGGCAAAGCCCGTCGGCGAGGCATCGAACTTGATGCCGAACAGGGTTGCCTTCGGAATGCCGGAGACGCCGAACGTGCCCTTGGTGACGTCCGTCCAGTTGATCAGTACGAGACGGATGATCTCACCGAAGGCGAGCGTGACGATAGCCAGATAGTCGCCGCGAAGCCGAAGAACCGGGAAGCCGAGAATGATGCCCCAGAAGGCCGCGAGAATGCCCGACAGCGGCAGCAGGACCCAGAAGGACAGGCCGAACTGCTGAGACAGGAGCGCATAGGAATAGGCGCCGACCGCGTAGAAGGCGACATAGCCGAGGTCGAGCAGGCCGGCCAGACCGACGACGATGTTGAGGCCCCAGGCCAGCATGACGTAGATCAGGATCTGGATGCCGAAATTGTCGACGAACTTCAGCGAGCCCTGAACACCCGCAAGCCAGATCACGACCGGCGGATAAAGCACCAGCGCGAGAAGCGCGAGCTTGAGAAAATGCTGGTGGAAGAAGGAGGGCTTGGCCTCGATCTCATGCACCGGCATTTCCGAAAGCCGTTCCTTCCGGGCCTGGTTCCAGGGGTGATAGAAGCCGACGATGAGGAAACGGCCGATGGCGGCAACGGCGACGAAGATCGCCAGCAGGCCCCAGCGCGGATACCAGATCAGCGCATTGTTGATGTCCTGGTCGGTCTTGATCCCGACATAGAGACTGAACAGGCCGAGCGCCAGAACACCCGCGAAGATGCCCTCCTTGAGCGCGCGCGCAAGGGTACCGGATTGAGACGTGCCGGCCACGTTTGCAGGATTTGCCATGGGATCAGACCTTCTCGACTTCGGGTCGACCAAGGATGCCGGTCGGCTTGAAGATCAGCACGAAGGCCAGGATGGCGAACGTCGCGACATCCTTGTAGGCGATGCTGAAATAGGCCGACCAGAGCGATTCGATGAGACCGATCAAAAGACCGCCGAGCACGGCGCCCGGAAGCGATCCGATGCCACCCAGGACGGCGGCGGTGAACGCCTTGACGCCAGGGATGAAGCCGTCGTTGAACGATGCCACGCCGTAATACATCAGGTACATCGAGCCCGCGACCGCCGCGAGCGCGGCCCCCATGACGAAGGTGATCGAAATCGTCTTGTCGACGTCGACGCCCAGAAGCGCCGCCATCTTGCGGTCCTGCTCGGTGGCGCGCTGGGCGCGGCCGAGCGGCGTCTTGTTGACGATGTACCAGAAGGCGGCGAGCAGTATCGACGTGATGACGACGATGAGCAACTGCTTCAGCGAAATCGTGATCGCGCCGAAGTGGTACACATCATTGACCAGAGCCGGGATCGGCTTGTTGCGCGGGCCCTGCGTGACCTGAATGAAGTTCGACAGGGCGATCGACATGCCGATCGCGGTGATCAGCGGCGCCAGGCGGAAAGACCCGCGCAGCGGCCGGTAGGCGACCCGCTCGATCGTCCAGTTCCACAGTCCGGTCATCAGCATCGCGACGACCAGCATGATCAGCAGCGCAAGCGCCACCGGTATGCCGGCGAAGAACGATGTCAGGATGAGAAACACGATGAGAGCGGCGAAGCCGCCGAGCATGAAGATATCGCCATGGGCGAAGTTGATCATGCCGATGATGCCGTAGACCATGGTATAGCCGATAGCCACCAGGCCATAGATGGATCCAAGAGTCAGCCCGTTGATGAGCTGCTGGATAAAGTACTCCATTACCAATCCCCCGGACACGGCCTTTTTGGCGCGTCCCTTTTTATGTTGTCCCTTAGCGGGGTTCTTAACATGCTCGGATTTGATATCGTTTTCGGCAAAAATGTGAAGTCGAAAAACTAGGCAGCGCGCATTTTACCGGCATTTAGCAACAGTTTGGTGCTTTTGTCGGCAAATCCATCAAAAAATCGGCACAAAATGGCGAAAAATTGGATGGCGCGGTGTTTTTCACCGTCGCGATTTAGCCTTCTTTCGGCCGCGACTGTGATTCAGTTCCGCCAATCCCGCGAACCTGTCGCACCTCGACAACGACAGGTCGTGCGACTGAATTGCCGCATTCCGGAGAGCATAAACGCGAAATCGACTGCAAGCCAATCACAAAGCGGCCAAGACGGCGCCAAATGCGGCGCGTTCCGCAGCGGCTGTACAGTTTCCTGACCTGGCAACCCCTGCCATCTGGCCGAGGCCACACATCTTAAAACGGGGAAATAGGATCGATAAACAGCAGTCTTTTCAGCGCGACTGCCTCTCGTTCGTCCCCATGGCCGCGATCCGTTCCAAGCTGTCACCCAGACCCGCGGAAACGGAGATTGCCATCATGTCGGACAAAACGGTGAACCTTGCCCTCCCCTATATCATGCCGGCACAGGCCCAGAAGCATGTGACCCATAACGAAGCCCTGCAGACGCTCGATGCGGTCGTCCAGCTCGTGATCGCCGCGCATCTGGCCAACCCGCCGGCCGCGCCGAACGAGGGAGAATGTTTCTGGGTGCTGCCGGGCGCGACCGATGCCTGGGCCGGCCATTCTGAACGCCTCGCCCTGCGCCAGGACGGCTCCTGGATCTTCATCGCGCCGCGCACCGGCTGGCGCGGCTTTGACCGCATCGACGGGCGGCTCAAGGTGTTCACCGGATCGGTCTGGGACGAAAGCCCCCTGCCCGCCGACATCCAGTTGTCGACGCTCGGGGTGGGCGCCACGGCCGATTCGACCAATCGGCTGGCCGTTTCCGGGCCGGCCAGTCTCTTCACCCATTCCGGCGACGATCACCGCCTGAAGATCAACAAGGCGGCCTCGGCCAATACGGCGTCACTGCTT
This sequence comes from Ciceribacter sp. T2.26MG-112.2, assembly GCF_900492205.1. Lineage (GTDB taxonomy): Bacteria > Pseudomonadota > Alphaproteobacteria > Rhizobiales > Rhizobiaceae > Allorhizobium > Allorhizobium naphthalenivorans_A. The sequence continues at coordinate 338 of NZ_UEYQ01000046.1, read as the reverse complement.
TTCCAGTCCGGCTGGCAGGGCAAGGCGGAAATGGGACTTGCCGGCGACGACCGCTTTGCCATCAAGGTCAGCAATGACGGTGGTGTGTGGAAGACGGCGCTGTCGATCACCCCCGAAGGACGGGTGGAAATGGGGGAGCGCCCGCTGGTGCGCGCGGCACGCACGCCCGGCACCTTGTCGCCGGCCGCGGGCTCCACGACAGGTTTTGACGAAAGGCTTATCCCGTTCGTACAGGTGCATACCCGATGTTGTGTTGACTAGAAGCCGACTCACGGCCTCTTAAAACGATGATTACAGAAGTCGCTTGGGAAAGCGTGGCGTCGGCGCGATTACACACT
>NZ_UEYQ01000063.1 GCF_900492205.1 Ciceribacter sp. T2.26MG-112.2 | reverse complement strand
GCCGACGGCGCTCCACGGACGTGATGACTTCAATTGGATGCTTGGTCATAGGACTACTCCTAGTGTTTGCACTAGGACTTCCGATGTTCGCATCAACCTCGCAAGGCGGCCTTCACCGGGCGCTTACGATCGTTTGACGAGCTAAAGCCCCAATCCTTCAGGAGTTGCACTGTAAACTGATCTGGCGCTTGACCGTCTTTCATCTTCTCAAAGAACTCTTTTACCTTTCCTGCTCCCACCAGGTACGTGTTGGTCAGTGTCACGATTGTTCCCCCTAAACAAAACCCCGCGGCAAACCTAGTCACCGCGGGGCTATCTTATCTCAGATGTAAGGCGGACCCTCATCTTGCAATTACCGACCATTCCCACGTTGAATTCCATAAGAATTTTCAAGTCTCGCGCACTGACTGTGGCCAATGCGCACTTTGTCAACCGCACTTAGGGCCATTCGCTTCAACCAATGCGGTTAGGGCGCAACTTCAGATTTCTCCCACGAGCTTTCGCTCTAGCATTCGGTCGTTTATTAAGTGCTGTTGATTGCTTGGGGAGAAAAATGTGGAGACAGTAGGTCACAAACCGCTGTGGGGGTTCGCCACTGAAAGCGCGGAAGTCCGCGAAGTCGATCAGCTCGAAGTAGCTAGCGGCGATGGCAAGCTCGTAAGGGATTACAACGAGCTCATCCAGACGCTGGCAAAGATCCAGTACCACAATCCAGATTTCGTTCTTATGCTTCGGGGGCAGACGCGGGATTACAGATCTGGCGAGGCTACCACTTTGAAACCCAGCATTCTGCGGAGTAGAGACGGCCGTTACCCAGGGCGAACGGAGCTTGATCGTCGTTTCACCAGACTTAGGAACGCTGAGCGGGCGCTTACGGAACAATTCCGTTTGTACAATATCCCGGACCCTAAGCAGCGGGTTTCGAAACATCGGGTCGTTCGCTGGGCCATCCTTCAGCACTACGAGGTCGTAGAGACTCCATTGCTCGACGTTACTCTGTCTCCTCGGATTGCCGCGTCGTTCGCCAGCATGCGCAACCGGGGGTGGGGGTACCTCTACGTTCTGGCGGTTCCGAACATCAGCGCAGCGGTGACCTCGAGCGCTGAAACTGGGCTGCAAATCATCAGACTGTCTAGCGTTTGTCCGTAACCGGTGTTCTACCCCCACATTGTCTGCAGGCTTCTGATTTGTGATCGACATTCCATGGATGAGCGACAAGGAGTTTCTCCATGGAGTCTACGTTGGAGGTTTTCACAACGGCGCGGAGCAGGC
>NZ_UEYQ01000045.1 GCF_900492205.1 Ciceribacter sp. T2.26MG-112.2 | reverse complement strand
TTGTTGCCGTTTGAAGTGTGTAATCGCGCCGACGCCACGCTTTCCCAAGCGACTTCTGTAATCATCGTTTTAAGAGGCCGTGAGTCGGCTTCTAGTCAACACAACATCGGGTATGCACCTGTACGAACGGGATAAGCCTTTATGCGGAAGGTGACGCGATGCTTCTTCAGCGGCTTTGGGATTACATTAGTCACGCACGATATAGAATTGCTCTGAGAGCCCGCCTGATTATCGATATTTTAATCTTCGTGACGGGCGTCGTGGTGGTCATTTTTGGGGGATCTGGGTGGTCTGACATAGTAGGCGCAATTACTACGCTTGTTGGTGGATTGCTGTTACTTGACAATCTTAGGACCGCATGGAACGCCAATCTACAGACTCGTGTCGTAGAGAATGAAGATTTCTTCGAACTAATCAAAACAAGCCGTCTACCCAAGGGATTCAGGTTACAATATGGGGCACTTGGTGCCACAGATGAGATCCGCGGATTGAGCGCCGTAGTTGCTCGCCCCTATATTTCCAGTCAGGAGGTGAATGGGATTCTCGACAGTTCTCGGAATCCAGTCGTTCTAGATCCGGACACTTACCAAATACCGGCATCACTACAAGCTTTCAGAATTAGATGCATCAATATCAAGAAGCCCAATCGCAACGATCCGAAGCTTGGGCTGCGCACTGACGTTACAGTAGAGGCTTTGACGAGTAGACAGACCTTTACAATCCAAAAAACAGACTACTTCAGCGGCGCAGCGACCAACGAGATGGCCGCTGAACAGTTCGAATCTGTGCCGAAAACGCGGATAGGCCGCCCGACACTTACTTACGCTGTTTCGGATCTGGTAGTTCAAGACGGTGAGTTATTGGGGCTTTCGGAGAGTGCGCTTTCGAATCATATCGGGGTATCAACGATTGTTCTGACTGCGGACAATTACGTAGTGATCCAGGATCAGGGGCCGCAGGCTGTCTCTGGAAATGAAACGGCCGTTGGCGCTTCTGGATCATTGGATTTGAAAGACGTAAATGAAACCACGATCCAAGATCCGACCCTTCAGGGGCTTGTCAGATTTGGCATGGAGCGTGAAGCGAAAGAAGAACTATCTGCCAGTTTCAATACCGGCAGGAAGAACACTGTATTGACGGGATACGCCCGATATCTCGTTCGCGGAGGCAAACCGGAGTTCTTTGGCATTAGCCGAACAACATCTAATCTTGCCGAATTGAAGCCGACACGACCAGACATACGGTTTGTCTCCGGAATACGTGGGCGCGCCTTCGAAGCGTCTAACGAGGGGCTGATTCGGGCATTAGAGCAGCTTCTCGAAGAAGGCACCAACAGACGTCGGCGATACAGCCTCTCAATGGTGGTCAGCTTGCGGCTGGCTCTCAGCTACCTGTCTGCGAATGAGCTAAAAGCTAAGATATAACTCATGGGGTGGACACATATTCGTGTGTCCATCTAACGCGACGCTTTGAGTACCTCTTCGGAAACGCCCTCTCACCCATCCAGCCGTCCCATCAGCCTCCTTCCCCGCCCTGCAAGCTTCATAAGCCGCGCCAGTTCCGCGTCGAGGCGTTCGGCAGGCAGCTTTACACCCTTTCCTGCCAGTACCGCTTCACTGTCCACGGCAGCCCTGAGACCCGTCTAATCTGTAGATGGCCCACCGCGCCAAGACCCTATCGGGCGAAGCGCTTTGCCCCGGCGACGCAGGCCACCACGGCGGCGGTGACTGCGACCATGGATGCGCTCACCGCCTCGCCGAGCAGGCCGGCCGCCAGCACCAGGCCGAAGAAGGGCTGCAGCAGCTGCAGCTGGCCGACGGCGGCGATACCGCCCTGGGCAAGGCCGCGATACCAGAAGACGAAGCCAATCAGCATGCTGAACACCGAGACATAGGCAAGGCCGAGCCAGGCCGACTGGCCGGTTCCGGCAAAGGACGGCGGCATGGTGGCGAGCGCCAGCACCACCATGACCGGCAGCGAGAGCACGAGCGCCCAGGAAATCACCTGCCAACCACCGAGCGTGCGCGACAGTTTTGCGCCTTCGGCATAACCCAGCCCGCAGACGATGATGGCGCCGAGCATCAGCAGGTCGCCGACCGGCGAGGCCGTCACGCCCTGCAGCAGGGCAAAGCCCGCGACCAGCAGGCTGCCGAGCCCGGAAAACAGCCAGAAGGCCGGCCTTGGCCGCTCTCCACCGCGCAGCACCGCGAAGCTGGCGGTGGCGAGCGGCAGGAGCCCGACGAAGACGATCGAATGCGCCGAGGTGACGTGCTTGAGGGCCAGCGCGGTCAGCAGCGGAAAGCCGACGACGACGCCAAGCGCGACGACCACCAGCGAAATCATCTCGCCCGGCTTCGGCCATTTCTGCCGGAACAGCAGCAACAGACCGAGCGCCAGCGCGCCGGCGATGGCGGCCCGCGCCACGGTGAGGAACACCGGGTCGAAATCTGCCACCGCCACCCGGGTGGCGGGGAGCGAGCCGCTGAAGATCAGCACACCGAGAAAACCGTTGATCCAGCCGCTCGTCGTCTTGTCCATCAGAAATCCATCCTCGTCGATTGGCTCCGAGGATAGGCGATCGCGGATGGATTTCTCAGAGACAGTGCATTACAGTTTTGCCGAACTGTAATGGTCACGAGAGCAGTACACATGCTGGACAAGATCACACGCGACGACGAAGGCGACGGCGAAGACGGCACGCGCGTCGGCCGCGTCATGGGCGCCATCCGCCAGAGGATCGGCGGGCGCACGCTGGCGCCGGGGGCCAGGCTGCCGTCGATCCGCGGCTTTGCCAAGGTCATGGCGGTCTCCACCTCGACCGTGGTCGAGGCCTATGACCGGCTGGCGGCCGAGGGGCTGATCCAGTCGCGGCCGGGCTCCGGCTTCTATGTCGCGGGCCATCTGCCGCCGCTGGTGCTGGCCGAGATCGGCCCCAGGCTCGATCGCGCCGTCGACCCCTTCTGGGTGTCGCGGCAATCGCTCGAAGCCGGCGCGGACACGCTGACGCCAGGCTGCGGCTGGCTGCCGGCCGCATGGATGCCGCAAGACGAGCTGCGCCGGTCGCTGCGCCAGCTGACCCGGGCCGCCGACACGGTCCTTGCCGATTACGGTACGCCGCTCGGCCTGCCGCCGCTCCGCCAGCTTCTGTCGCGGCGCATGGCCGAGCGCGGCATCCAGGCTTCGCCGGACCAGATCATGTTGACGGAATCGGGCACGCAGGCGATCGACCTGCTCTGCCGCTTCCTGATCGAGCCGGGCGACACGGTGCTCGTCGACGACCCGTGCTATTTCAACTTCCTGGCGCTGCTGCGCGCCCACCGCGTCAAGGTCGTCGGCGTGCCCTATACGTCGACCGGCCCGGACATCGCGCTGTTTGCCGCGGCACTCACCGAACACCGGCCGCGCCTCTACATCACCAATTCGGCGCTGCACAATCCGACAGGTGCCACGCTTTCACCGGCGACCGCCCACCGGCTGCTCAAGCTCGCCGAGCAATCGGACCTCACCATCATCGAGGACGACATCTTTGCCGATTTCGAGCCCGAGCCGGCGCCGCGGCTTTCGGCCTTCGACGGGCTCGACCGGGTGATCCATATCGGCAGCTTTTCCAAGACGCTGTCGGCGGCGGCGCGCTGCGGCTTCATCGCCGCCCGTCCCGACTGGATCGAAGGGCTGATCGACCTCAAGATCGCCACGAGTTTCGGCGGCAATCCGGTCTCCGCCGAACTGGTGCTGAACATCCTGAAGGACGGGACCTATCGCAAGCACATCGCCACCTTGCGGGACCGCCTGTCGCGCGCCACGGGCGAGACCAACAAGCGGCTTCGGGCGCTCGGGCTCAAACCCTGGCTCGAACCGCGCGGCGGCATGTTCCTCTGGTGCCAGCTCCCGGACGGCCTCGACGCCGCGGACGTGGCGCGACGCGCGCTCGCCGACAAGATCGTGCTCGCCCCCGGCAATGTCTTCAGCGTCTCGCAGACGGCGACGCGGTTTTTGCGGTTCAATGTGGCGCAGTCCGGCGATCCGCGGGTGTTTGCGGCGGTGGAGAGGGTGATGCGGGGGTGATGGGGTAGGTCAATCACTACCGTGGGCGATTCTCCTTCACGTGGCGAGAGCGGACTATCGGCTTTCTAGACCGAGACTGCGATATCGGTCACCAAATGACAGGTCGAGGTAGTCAGCTCCGATCCATTCCGTTGACTTAAGTACTATCCAGTCTTCGAAAGCTGCCAGTCTTCTCCACCCAACCCTTCAGTGGAACAGATCCGGTCAGCTAGAAGCTCTTCTCGTACCTGCTCGCCGCGCTGCCGCCTCACCAATGATCACCGCCTCCTGCTTTGAATTGAACATCGCGGCCACCATTTCCGATCGAGTCGCCTCGTCCTCATCTTCTGTCCACGGCCAGATAAGGGGCAAAAGTCCATCGACTGGCAGGTCTGTATCTATCGAGTCGACAATAACGTACCAACGATTGCTCTTGGTATCGTACTTGTGCTTCGCTCCCAGTAGCTCCGCTGACCGAACGGCGTCCGCACTTCTCTCGCGCGTTACGACATAGGTTAGCCCACCTGTTGCCGTTTGTATCGAGAAAGCTTTCAGCGCCTTGCCCGTTTCGCGCACTTCCTCTCGCAAATCGAGGATGGTTGCAGACAGATCGGCGAGCGCCGCACCGGAAAAGTCATAGAGGTCGACGACGACACCGGCAAGGTTGGGGTCACCGTTCTTGAGCACAGCAAACAGCTCTGAGATCACGGGAATGTCCAGTTGCTCAAGGACTCCCAACGGGCGCTGCGCCTGGATCTTGAGGTCGGCTGCGATCATGAAGTCATCAATGACCGTGGCGAAGTCCCGATCAAGCATCATCCAGTCCACATCATCGGGCATCGCGAGCTTCGAGCGGATATGATATCCGAGAAAGTTGAATTCGCTGTCCGACACAACTTTGTCGAAATGCTGCGAGCGCGCCTGTAGGTAGAAAATCAACTCGATGGGTGAGGCAAGAATTCGAGTAACGCAATCCAGAAAGCCAAGATCCCAGATAACGGGCGGCACTTCATCGAAACGCTTCAGCAAGATCCCCGAAAGCTGCACGGCGGCGGGGAAATGATCGCTCAGGATCACCATGGGGAATAGCCGCGGCAGCGTTGGAAACTCAATCGTCCGGCCGTCGTCCGTCACACACCGAGCGCCGCGAGCAATGAACTCCGCGCAACTCAACGCCTGCCCATAGGGATCCTGCACCGCTCCTTTGAAATCCGTCTCAAGCGCGTCTTTGTCACCCGCTCGCGCCTTGAGCGATACGCGTTTAGACTTGGCCTGGCCCACAATAACGAACTCTCCGTAAGCAACGAGAACGTCTATTTCGCCAGCAATGTTCTTACCCTGATACAGTGTAACATTTTGGTGCACGTGCTCAGCCCCGAAGACTCGCTTCAGTAGGTGTGCACCGCTAGCCTCAAGAAAGCGCCCCCGGTTTCTTGAGGCGGTCTGCCGGTACGCCTTGTCGACAATCATCCAGTAGAACGGGCTTTCATAGACCGACTGAAATAGCCTGTGCTGGCTCGGCACGAAGATGAAATCGCCTATGTCTATCAAGGGCGCGATGCCGACCAAATTCACAGAGAAGGGATCGATAAAATCCAGGTTCGCGTTAGCTGCTGGCGTCGAGAACTTTGCCAGGAAGGCATCGATCTTAGGGCCGAAGCGCTTCTTTAGCGTCTCCTTGTTGATGAGAAGGCTACCAAAGGGCTCGCCCGCCTCCAGCAATCCAAGCGATTTGCGCCGGCCGGAATAGTCCATTTGTTGTGTAATGCGATCACCGATAAAGGTCGCGATCTCTAGGATTGGTCGGATTGAAATGCCTACATTCTGCAGCATCCATTCCTGATCACTGCGAAAACGATGCCGCGCAAGATTTTGAAACTGGTGCAGATAGAACCCGTCGGCACCATAGTAGATAGCCTCGCGCGCGACGCTTCCTATCACCTCCGAAGGCTCAGCCAAGGCTCCAGTCTCCCGGTCTATCCAAGGCGAGTCCTCATTGATCCGGTCGTGCAATTCTCGCAACAGCTTATCCACCTTGCCGGCGAACTGATCGTCGGACGGCAGGATGTTCCAGACCCTTTCCGAGCCCGATTGAACGGCGAGGCCGACAAGGAGCATTAGCTCGTTGGTGTTGAGCTTTTCCGTTGACCAGCGTTGGGCGGGGGCGTCCGTAACCCTCGCCTCGACCGTATCAACGGTCAGCACCCAATCGCGATAGATTATCGCGGCAATTGAGTGCAACGACCCATCGGCCTGCGCTAGGTCCTGTTGACAAAGTATGGCAGCCATATCCTGGCTGCGGCCAGGGCGAGGAATGCCGAGAAGGATTTTCGTGTCTTGTCGTATCGGGTGGCGACACGTCGGAACTGTTTGAGGCGGTTGAACATCCGCTCGATGCGGTTCCTGTCCTTGTAAGCCCGGAAGTCGCAGGCAGGCGGGTTCTTTCGGTTTGCTTTCGGCGGAATGACTGGTCTGATCCCGTGGATCAGGAGTTCCTCGCGCAGGAAGTCGCCGTCATAGCCTTTATCGGCAAGGAACAGCCTCGGCTTACTGACCGGTATCGCCAGCAGGTCCGGAACTGCGTTGTAGTCCGAAGCCTCCCCGCCCGTCAGGACGAAGCCAAGAGGGCGGCCCTGACCGTCTGCTCGGGCGTGGATTTTCGTCGTAAAGCCGCCGCGTGATCGACCAAAAGCCTCCTGATAAGTCCCCCTTTAGCGCCCGCAGCCTGAGAGTGGCCGCGAACCGTGGTGCTATCGATCATGTGCTGCCAGTCATCCGTCAGCCCCAGTTCAACGAGGGTCTCAAGCAGAGCGTCCCAAACGCCCTGTTCGGCCCAACGGCGGAAGCGCACATAGACGGAATTCCACTTTCCGTAGCGCTCATGCATGTCGCGCCAGGGGCATCCGACCCGAAGAACATGAAACATGCCGTTCAGGTATCGTCGATTATCGTGCGAGGGCCGGGACTTCCTGCCACGTTCGCTGGGCAACAACCCCTCGATGATCTGCCATTCCATATCCGTCAGGTCGCCGCGAGCCAAAACCGCCTCCCAAAAGGCAGTCTTGAATCATGCTTCCGCTGATTTGGGAATCCACTTTGTCAACAGGACCTAGCGTTCGCAAGTCGCTCATAATCTCGCCCATCGCTCGCGACGAGGGTCTGTCGTCTTCGGTACTTGGCATTCTAATATGCTATCCCGTAAGCAAACAGACCGGAAGTATCTATTCACGGTCGCTCCAACGGCTGAAACGGGACGGCAGCATTCACGTAAGCGTCAATGCGGTCTCAACGGCCAAAAGGAGGGCGTATAGCGGACGATTACAGCTCTCCTCCCGCCATCACCCTCCCCCCAGCCACCCGTCCCTCAACTCCACCCGCTCCACGCCCGCGAACCTCGCCAGCCGGACCAGCTCCGCCTCCAGCCGCTCCAGCCGTCCGGCGGAGGGTTTGACGCCCTTTTCCAGCCAGAGCCGTTTCACGTCGAGCACGCCTGCCTTGCGGTCCGCCTTCATGTCGATGCGGCCGATCAGGCGGTCGGATTCGAGCAGCGGGAAGACGTAGTAGCCGTATTCGCGCTTCGGTTCGGGCACGAAAATCTCGATGCGGTAGAAGAAGCCGAACAGCCGTTCGGTGCGGTTGCGGTCGCGGATCAGCGGGTCGAAGGGGCTTAAAGTGCGGATGCGGGCGGGCGGCTCGGGCGGAGTGAGGAGCGTGGGCAGGCTTTCGGCGAAAGCGAAAGAGGCGCGCGGCTTGCCGTCGACCGTCTCGATCAAGACCTCCTCCAGCTCGTCGCGGTGGTTCTCCACCCAGGCTTTCGCCTCCTGCGGGGTGACCAGATCGAAGAAGGCGGCGATTTCGCCATGGGTGGCGAAGCCCAGCCTTGTCAGCGCCTGCCGGCAGGCCCAGTCGACGAAGGCGTCGGGGTCGACCTCGGCTAAGAAATGTTCGGGCGGGATGACGCGCTCGGAAAGGTCGTAGACCTTCTGGAAATTGTCGCGCCCGGCGATCGCCAGCTTGCCGGTGTGCCAGAGGAATTCGAGCGCGGTCTTCGACGGATGCCAGTTCCACCAGCCGCCCGACTTGTGGTCCTCGGCCTTGACCTCGCGGGCCAGGATCGGGCCGCGTTCGCGGATCTTCTCATAGGTCTCGTCAAAGGCCTGGTCGAACCCCTCGCCCTGCCATTTCGCCCAGTTTTCCAGGATGCGGGCCTCGCGCCGCACGAAACGGTGCTTCCAGTAGGGAAAGAAGGCCGACGGGATGATCGAGGCGTCGTGCGTCAAGTGCTCGAAGAGCGTGCGGTCCTTTTCCAGAAGGGCCGTCAGGTGTTCCGGCCGGTAGGTCTGGTTGCGCGAGAAGAGGATCTGGTGATGGGCGCGCTCGACGGTCGCGATGCTGTCGACCTGGACGAAGCCGAGGTCGTGGATCAGGTCGTAGAGCCCGGCCTTGCCGAGCGCCCGCTGCGGCGGGCGGGACAGCCCCTGCCGCTCGAGGAAGATTTTTCGCGCCTGGGTGTTGGAGAGAGGAATCGCCATGGAGAGGGAGGGTAGAGGATGTTCATGATATGTTCAATGGGGTGGGGTGCGGGGTTTGGTGCTCCTGTTTCGCCGCAGGGTCGGGACAATTGCCCCTCACCCTAACCCGACCGGGGTCGAGCCGCGTGTCTCGACCCGTCCTTCGGACCCCCGCAAGCGGGGCGAGGGAGACGAAACGCTGCAGCAAGTTCCTTCTGCCCACTTGCGGCAGGGCGATCGGATATGGAACCTGCGGCGGCGCGGCATTCTTAACCCTCCCCCTTGTGGGGAGGGTGGCCGGCAGGCGGGAGGGGTTTTGCTGCGGAGCCAAGACCCCTCCCCAACCCCTGTCTC
>NZ_UEYQ01000009.1 GCF_900492205.1 Ciceribacter sp. T2.26MG-112.2 | reverse complement strand
GGGGCAGGCTATGCAAAATTCACAGCGTGTGTGTGCATAGGCTGCGGTCAAAAATCCGGGGTTCCCTCGAAATACTCGTCATCTTCCCCCGCCAGTTCGTCCCGCAGCTCCTCATAGTCGAAGCTGTCCAACTGCTGGATAGCTGCCACCAGCTTGGCCAAGGCCCGTGGGGCGGCAATCTCCAAGGCCCGGGCGAAGACATCAGGGTTGTCCGCGAAGTGGACCCGATCAAGCTTGATCATCCGCTTGGCGATCTCCTGAGCCCTTCGCTCCTTCTCGGCATCAATGTCAAAGTCCTGCATGTCTCGTCCCTTTGTCATGTCCATGGCCTTTCGCCACGTCGTTGGCAGTTCTTCTTCGGCCTTCAACAGCTCCGCACGAGTCTTCCTCATGTTGGCAATGGTGCGATCACTGACGCCGGTCATCCTCGCCAGTTCGGCCTTCGAGTGGCCCAGATCATGCGCCACCAGACGCCAAGCCAGATCGGTTCGCTGCTCCGGTGTGAGCTGAAGCTTCCTCTCGGTGTTTCCCTCGGCGGCCTTCTCAATGGCCCTGATCACGTCCCCTTCGAGCCATTCCACGGGGATGGTCACGGGCGTCTTCAACTTCCGCTGCTTCATGGCATAGGCGTAGAGCCGGTGGTGGCCATCGATCAGGATCGCGGCGGTACCACAGCGCCACACCACGATGGGCTTCAGATCGCCATCCCGCTGCAGTTCAGCGTAGAGGTCGTTGACGTGGGTATCGTCGCGCCCGTGTTCACCTCGCACCTGAAAGAGCTGCCTGAGCTGGGTGACTTGGGCCAACCGAAGGCGGTCAGGGCGTGACGGATCTTCGTTCCCCGCTAACTTGATCTCATTGAGGGTGTTCCTGGCCTCGATGTAGGACAGGGATTTGATTTCTATGGGCAGCTTGGTGAATGCCGCCTCTTTGGTCTGCGTATCGCTCATGTTCATTCCGTTGATCGTTGTTGTTGCCGCCCTTCCATCGACCGCCAAAAAGAAACCCCGCAGTCACAGAGACCACGGGGCTGGCAAAGTTGATGGAACGAACGCGAGAGGCAGAGGCCAACTCCCGGTTATCGAGTGGTCATCAAGACCGTGGCGTATCTGCCTGCGCCCTATCCACCCATGATGGTGTGGTTGATGTCTCCGAGCACATCCAGGTAACTCTGGTAGGCAGCTATCGCACGAGCTGCCTCCTCAAAGACTTCCACAGCCTCGTCGAGGCATGCGGCATCGTCGGGGTCGAGCTCATCACGCTCAAGCCAATTCCGCACATAATTCGTCATGGTGTTCATGTCGGCAATTGTCTTGCGATAACTTTCCTCATACGCGGTCAAGTGCATGAAGTGCTTTGTGATGAGGGCTGCGTTCGTTTCGATCTGCTGCAGCTTTTCACTTGTGAACATCGAATTGGCAGTCATGTCTGGATCCTTGTGTGGCTTTTACCCTATAGCGGGGGTAATCAGACATGCTAATATACGATGCCCGGATAGACATCGTCTCGCTCCAGCTCTCAAACCAGAAATGCGGCAACCAGAACGCTTCGGGCTAGCACGTTCGGACATAGGCCCAACGCCAACCTGCAATCTCGGCCACCAACCGCTTTCCCATAGGCGGGAGCATTTCCCGGGTGACCGAGTCTTGGACCCGCGAGACTCCGGCTCGTCGGAGCGCGTGACCAGCTTGTACATGCCGCTCTCGGGGATGAAGATCAGCGGGAGACGGGCTGTGACCAACCGTAAGCAGATTGCTGTTGGTCGTTCGGCTCACCATGCGCTTCTGATCGTCAGCAAGGGGGCTGACGGCATCGGGCACATGGCCAAGCCCGAGGATCTCACACGGTTCCTTTGCGGCGATCCACAGACTGCCATCGATAACGATGACACGGACGGTGTTGGAAAGGTAACTGAAGGTGGTGAGGTTGGCCGTCGCAGAGGTACATTCAGGGGTACGAACTGAGGTACGCAGTCACCTCTAAGCACTTGAATTTTCTTGCGTAAGAGAGATTGGCTGGGGAACCTGGATTCGAACCAAGATTAACGGAGTCAGAGTCCGTCGTTCTACCGTTGAACTATTCCCCAGCAGTGGCTCGCGGCTTGCGCGACCCGTCGGTGAGGCGGGCTTATAAACAAAAGCCGGGCACTTGCAAATAGCTGTTTTGAAAAAAAATGATTAGCCGTCGAATGTTCCTTTGGGGGCGCCGTTGCGTGCTTCGGATGACCAGTGGTGCGTCCGCGTCGGAGTGGGCGAAGGCGGCGCGGGCCTCCGTTCGCGCGGGCTCCAAAAACAGTTTGGCTAAAACGCCGGGCGCTGATATTATTTTCCCAACGAAAATCGAACATGGCGCCAGCGGCATGCCCATCCGGGCCTTGCGCGGTGCAACGGAAAAGTTCAGTGACAGACCCCGATCGCGGCTCCAAGCCGCCAAGCGAGGGGGCGTCGACGGGTAGGCGCAAGGGCGGTGGATCCCGCCGGCGCGGCAAGGCCAGGAAGGGCGCTCCGAACCATTCGGGCGTTGCCGTTTCGGCTTTGGAGGCGGTGGCGATCGAGCCGCAAGCGTCGCGACACCCCGATCTAGACGCACCCGAAGGCCCGGTCCGCAAGCGCAAACGGCGGCGGCGCAGCCGGTCGTCCGAAGCTTCGCCCGCGGTTGTGCAAAGCGTCTCGCCGGCCTTGCCGTTGCGGCCGGTCGCCGCTGGGGCAGCAGCCTCGCCCGGCGATGTCAAGCCGGGCAAGAAGCGCCGTCGCAATCGTGGTGGACGCGGTCCCCAGGGACGCCCGCTCGCGCCCGCCGCTCCGGTCCAGGCGGCCAAATCCGCCGCAGCACCTGTTTCACCGCCGTCCGGCCACAACATCCATCACGCCCAGGGTGCGCGCCGGGGGGGGAGCGCCAACGAGCGCTTCCGCCCGCAGTCCGGCGCAGAGCCATGGCCGGACGATCTCTATGCCGCGCTCGATCTCGGCACCAACAATTGCCGCCTGCTGATCGCCCAGCCGACCCGGCCGGGCCAGTTCCGCGTCGTCGATGCCTTTTCGCGCATCGTCCGCCTCGGCGAGGGGCTCGGCAGCCAGGGCCGGCTCTCGACTGAGGCGATGGACCGTGCCGTGGACGCGCTCAAGGTCTGCGCCGCCAAGCTGTCCGGCCGCGACATCCGCCGCATGCGGCTGATCGCCACCGAGGCCTGCCGCTCGGCGGAAAACGGCGAGGAGTTTCTCTCGCGCGTTCTGGTCGAGACCGGGCTGGAGCTGGAAATCATCAACCGCGAGACCGAGGCCAGGCTCGCCGTATCCGGCTGCTCGTCGCTCGTCGGGCGCGAGGCGCGCTCCGTCGTGCTGTTCGATATCGGCGGCGGCTCGTCCGAGATCGCGGTAATCTCGATCGGCGAGAACCGCTCCAGCCGGCTGGCCAACCACATCACCCACTGGACCTCGCTGCCGGTCGGCGTCGTCACGCTCTCGGAGCGCCACGGCGGCCAGCATGTGACGCCGGAGATCTTCGAGGCGATGACAAGGGAAGTCGAGGGCATGCTCGCCCGTTTCGACTGCCCGCCGCTCACTGACAATTCCGGCCGTCCGCCGGAGGATTTCCACCTGATCGGCACCTCGGGCACGGTGACGACGCTGGCCGGCGTGCATCTCGACCTGCCGCGCTACGACCGGCGCAAGGTCGATGGCCTGTGGCTGTCGGATGACGAGGTCTCGGCCATGCAGGCGAAGCTCCTGTCCTGGGATTTTGCCGGCCGTGCCGCCAATCCGTGCATCGGGCCGGACCGCGCCGACCTCGTTCTCGCCGGCTGCGCGATCCTCGAGGCGATCCGCCGACGCTGGCCGTCGAACCGTATGCGCGTCGCCGACCGCGGGCTGCGCGAGGGACTATTGACCGACATGATGGCCGACGACGGGGTCTGGCGCAGAAATCGCCGCCGTCCACCGTACGACAGGGAGCGCTGACCATGACAAAGCCACCGATCGGGGGCAACCGCACCGGGCGCAAGCTCGGCCAGAAGGTCAAGAAGGGCAAGCTCAAGGCGTCGTCGCGGCGCTGGCTCGAGCGCCACATCAACGACCCTTACGTCCAGCGCGCCAGGCTCGAGGGTTATCGCGCCCGTGCCGCCTTCAAGCTGCTCGAGATCGACGAGAAGCACCATATCCTGAAGGGTGCGAAGCGCATCATCGACCTCGGGGCAGCACCGGGCAGTTGGTCGCAGATCGCCGCCAATGTCACCGGCTCGACCGATGACGACATCCGTGTCGCGGCGATCGACTTCCTGGAGATGACGCAGCTGCCGGGGGTCAAGATCCTGCAGCTCGACTTCCTCGACCCGGAAGCGCCGCGCCTGCTGATCGAGGCAGTCGGCGGCACGCCGGACGTGGTGATCTCTGACATGGCGGCCCCCACCACCGGGCACCAGAAGACCGACCATATCCGCACCATGCACCTGTGCGAGGTGGCGGCCCATTTCGCCATCGAGGTCCTGGCCGAGGGCGGGCACTTCCTCGCCAAGACCTTCCAGGGCGGCACGGAGCGGGATTTGCTCAACCTCCTGAAGCAGAATTTTCGCCAGGTCGTGCACATCAAGCCCGGCTCGTCGCGCGCCGAATCGGTGGAAATGTTCCTGCTCGCCAAGGGCTTCAAGGGACGGAAGGCCGCGGCGTCGAAGGATGGCGACGCTCAGGAGAGCGAGTCGAACGACGCCGAAGCCCGGGATGAGCGCGAGATCGCGGGCGAATAACCGGCTCTACTTGACCGGCACATCCTCGCTCAGCGCCGCGCGCCGGCCATGGCCGGAAACGGCCGAGCCGGCATAGCGCGCCAGGCCGATGAGCGGGATCACCGCGACGAGCGAAAGCCCTGCCACCACTGCGAAGGCGAGGTGGAAATCGGTAAGTGACAAAGCGCGGCCATGAAAGGCCGTGCTGCCCTCCAGGATGGCCGCCGCGACCGCCACGCCGAGCGCCAGGCTGATCTGCTGCAGCACCGAACTCATCGAGGTCGCCTGGCTCGCTTGCCCGTCGTCGATCTCCGCATAGCCGAGCGAATTGATGCCGGTAAAGAAGAACGAGCGGCAGAAGCCCGCCATCAGCAGGACCCCCATGATGACGATTATGGGTGTTGCCGGGGTGAAGAAGGCGTTGGCCGCCGTGGTGGCGGCGCCGGTGATAGCCGCGACGATCAGCACGCTGCGGAAGCCGGCGGCGGCGAAGACGCGGCGCGCCAGGACCTTGGTGGTGATCGCGCCGATCGCACCGATAAAGGTGACGAGGCCGGATTCGAACGGCGTCATGCCGAAACCCAATTGCAGCATCAGCGGCATCAGGAACGGGATCGCACCGGCGGCGATGCGGAAGATCGAACCGCTGAGCGCCGAGATACGAAAGGCCGCATTGCGGAAGAGGGCGAGATCGAGCAACGGGTTCGGATGGCGCCGCGCATGGAGCAGGTAGAGGATGGCGGCCATGAGCCCGATGTCGGTCGCGCCGACGCCGATCTCGATCGGCAGCGCCGGCAGGCTCATGACCGACAGGCCGAAGACGATGCCCGAGGCGGCGATAGCGGTGTAGACGAACCCCTTGAGATCGATCGGCGCGGTTTTGACCGGTTCCACTTCCGGCAGGTAGAGGGTCGACAGCCAGACGCCGACGAAACCGATCGGCACGTTGATCAGGAAGATCCAGTGCCATGAGAAATAGGTGGTGATGAAGCCGCCGACCGGAGGGCCGGTGAGCGGGCCGACGAGAGCCGGGATGGTCAGTAGCGCCATGGCCGAGACGAGCTCGCTACGCTTGGTGGTGCGCAGGAGCACCAGCCGTCCGACCGGTGTCATCATCGCCCCGCCCATGCCTTGCAGGAAGCGGGCGGCGATGAAGGCGACAAGAGAGCCCGACACGGCGCAGAGGATCGAGCCGACAACGAAGACCATGATGGCGATGCGGAAGATCTTCTTGGCGCCGTAGTGGTCGGCCATCCAGCCGCTGACCGGAATGAAGATGGCCAGCGCCACCATGTATGAGGTGAGCGCCAGCTTGAGCGTGATCGGTCCGACGCCGAGATCGGCCGCGATCGCCGGCAGCGCGGTGGCGATTACGGTCGAATCCATCTGCTCCATGAAAAGCGCCACGGCGAGGATGAGCGGGACTATGCGGTTCATCGGGTTTCGTCTGGCTGGATTGCAATCGGCGCGTCGCGGGCGAGGGCGGCTGGCTCGACGGTTTAGCTCCTCGCGCCCCGCCTGCCAATGCCTGACGCGCGCCCGGTGCCTGGCGGATCACGTCTTGGTGAAAGGCCTTTCCCTTGTTCGCCCCACGTCTATCTCCAGCCTCGGACATCCGCGACGGTGCGGATCGTATGGGCAGGACAAGAGGAGACGATGATGATCGAGATCAACAGACGCTTACTTCTGGGTGGGGCAGGCCTGGCGCTGGCTGCGCCGTCGCTGATGACGCGGGCAGCCTTCGCGCAAGGCGCCGATACGGCCATGAGCATCGACCATGCCATGCCGCCGGAAACCCATCGCTTCAAGCTCGGCAGTTTCGAGGTCGTGGTGGTCAAGGACGGCGCGCGCGCCTCGGGCAAGCCGCAGGAGACCTTCGGCACCAACCAGACGCCGGAGGCGGTCGGCGAACTGCTTACGGCGAACTTCCTGCCGGCCGAGAATTTCGTCAACAGCTTCGCTCCTGTGCTGGTCAATACCGGCTCCGAGGTCATCCTGTTCGACACCGGCCTTGGCGAGGGCGGGCGTGCCAATGGTCTTGGCCGGCTGGTCGAAGGCCTGACGGCTGCCGGTTACAAGCGCGAGGACGTGACGATCGTCGTCATCACCCACATGCACGGCGATCACATCGGCGGACTGATGGAAGGCGGAAATCCGGCTTTTCCGAACGCCCGCTATGTCACCGGTCAGGCCGAGTATGACTTCTGGGCCGATCCGGCCCGCGTCGGCACGCCGGCCGAAGGCGGCCACAAGGGCGTGCTCGCCAATGTAAAGCCGCTGGCCGAGAAGATGACCTTCATCGGGGACGGCGGCGACGTGGTCGGCGGGATCACCGGCATGGCGGCATTCGGCCATTCGCCCGGCCACATGATCTATCGGCTGGAATCCGAGGGGCGCCAGCTGGTGCTGGCCGCCGACACGGCGAATCATTTCGTCTTGTCGCTGCAGCGGCCGGAGTGGGAGGTGAAGTTCGACATGGACAAGGCGGCGGCAGCTGAAACCCGCAAGCGCGTGTTCGACATGATCGCCACCGACAAGCTGGCATTCATCGGCTATCACATGCCTTTCCCGGCCGTCGGTTATGTCGAGAAACTCGATACCGGCTATCGCTACGTGCCGAAGAGCTATCAATTCGACATCTGACCGGTCGGGCTCCTCTCCGGAAAGGGGAGGAGCCCCGCCTGCGGCTGCCGCATCCGGCCATCGAAACGTGGACAGATCGTCTCTGGTCGTTTTTCTATTCCCTTCCCGTCATGAACGTGTTACCTGCCCTCGCCAACTTCCAAGCATTTCATGCAGGAGCGCCCGGGGAAAAATTTCCTTTTGCCGGCGGATTCTGCCTATTCAACCGAAGGGAATTGGCAATGGCACGGATCGTAATCTCGGCAACCGGCGCGGAAGCGCTTACCTTCGATGATGTCCTGCTTCAGCCGGGGCACTCGGAAATCATGCCGGGTCAGACCAATATCTCCACCCGCATCGCAAAAGACATCGACCTGTCGCTGCCGATCCTGTCGTCGGCCATGGATACGGTCACAGAAAGCCGCCTGGCGATCGCCATGGCGCAATCGGGCGGAATGGGCGTCATCCATCGGAACCTCACCCCGGTCGAGCAGGCCGAGGAGGTCCGCCAGGTCAAGAAGTTCGAAAGCGGCATGGTCGTCAATCCGGTCACGATAGGCCCGGAAGCGACGCTCGCCGAGGCCAAGGCGCTGATGAGCGCCCATGGCATTTCCGGCATTCCGGTGGTCGAGGGCACCAGCCGCCCCGGCCGCCTCGTTGGCATTCTCACCAATCGCGACGTCCGCTTTGCTTCCGATCCGGGCCAGAAGATCTATGAACTGATGACCCGCGAGAACCTCGTCACCGTCAAGGACGGCGTCGACCAGCAGGAGGCCAAGCGCCTGCTGCACTCGCACC
Organism: Ciceribacter sp. T2.26MG-112.2; assembly: GCF_900492205.1. Lineage (GTDB taxonomy): Bacteria > Pseudomonadota > Alphaproteobacteria > Rhizobiales > Rhizobiaceae > Allorhizobium > Allorhizobium naphthalenivorans_A. The sequence continues at coordinate 126,218 of NZ_UEYQ01000009.1, read as the reverse complement.
GCATCGAAAAGCTGCTCGTGGTCGACAATGAAGGCCGTTGCGTCGGCCTGATCACCGTCAAGGACATCGAGAAGTCGCAGCTCAACCCGAATGCCGCCAAGGATGCGCAGGGGCGCCTGCGGGTCGCGGCCGCCATCTCGACGGGCGACGACGGCCGTGAGCGGGCCGAGCGCCTGATCGAGGCCGGCGTTGACGTCATCGTCGTCGACACCGCCCACGGCCATAGCCAGAAGGTGCTGGATGCGGTTGCCGAGGTGAAGAAGATGTCGAACGCGGTTCGCATCATCGCCGGCAATGTCGCGACCGGTGAAGGCACCCGTGCGCTGATCGATGCTGGTGCCGATTGCGTCAAGGTCGGTATCGGCCCGGGCTCCATCTGCACCACCCGCATCGTCGCCGGCGTCGGTGTGCCGCAACTCGCAGCGGTGATGGCCGCGGTCGAGGAAGCCAACAAGCACGGCATCCCGGTCATCGCCGACGGCGGGCTTAAATTCTCCGGCGACGTCGCCAAGGCGATTGCCGCCGGCGCGTCGGCCGTCATGGTCGGCTCGCTGCTGGCCGGCACCGACGAGAGCCCGGGCGAGGTCTATCTCTATCAGGGCCGTTCCTTCAAGGCCTATCGCGGCATGGGCTCGGTCGGCGCCATGGCGCGCGGCTCGGCCGACCGTTACTTCCAGGCGGAAGTGCGCGACACGCTGAAGCTCGTCCCGGAAGGCATCGAAGGCCAGGTTCCCTACAAGGGTCCGGTCTCTGCCGTGCTGCACCAGCTCGCCGGCGGTCTTAAGGCCGCCATGGGCTATGTCGGCGGCAAGGACATCAAGGATTTTCAGGAAAAGGCGACCTTCGTGCGGATTTCCGGCGCGGGCCTGCGTGAAAGCCATCCGCATGGCGTGACGATCACCCGCGAAAGCCCGAACTATCCCGGCGGGGCATAAGTCTTTGTCGAGGCGGGGGAGCAGCCTATGGGCCGGAACACGATGATCGCCTTGCTGCTGGCCGTTTCGGGTGCGCTCCTCGCCTGGATGGTGTGGAGTCTCGACCCGGAATTCGCCCGCCTGAGCGGGGCAGGGGGCTTTCTCGATGCCCGCCTGTCCGGTTACGACGCCGAAGCGGTCGTCGCCATGGGCACGGCGCTGTCCGATCCGGCGCGGGCGGAAGCGCGAGAGCTTCTGCGCTTCATGTATCTCGGCCCGGACCTGGTCCTGCCGCTCGCCGTTACGCTTGCTCTTAGCCTTCTGCTGCGCGGCTTCGCGCCGGGCGCCGTGCTTTACGGCCGGCGGCTCGAAATCCGCCATGCCCGGCTTCTCTGCCTTCTGCCGTTTCTCTATGGCCTTGTCGACTATGCCGAGAACATCGGTTTTCTGACCTATTTCCCGCCGGCCACCCCGGGCGAATGGGCCGCGCTGAACCTTCCTGAAATCCTGCCCTGGCTGTCGCGCGTCAAGTTCGCGCTGCTGGCGGTTTCCATCCTCCTCGTCTTGCGGCTCGTCCTGTTCGGCAAGGCCGGCGCAAAACGGTAACGGACTTGTGTAGGCGCCGAGGCGGCAAGCTGACCTATCCTGCCGGCAGGCGATCCTTCGCAGGTGAAGGCGCTTACCGTTCACAAGAGAGGTCATCATGACAAAGCCCACGATTACGCAGGCGATGATCGACGCCTATGACGAATACACCCACCTGACGCTCGATCGCCGCCGCTTCATGGAAAAGCTCAGCCTGCTGGCCGGCTCCGGCGCGGCAGCTGCTGCGATCGCCCCTCTGCTTTCGGCAAATCAGGCGCGCGCCGCCATCGTCGAGGAGAGCGACGACCGCCTGGCGAGCGAAGAGATCACCTATCCGGGCGCCGGCGGGCAAATGAAGGGCTATCTCGCCGTCCCCAAGGATGCTGCCGGAGAATTGCCCGGCGTCATCGTCATCCATGAAAACCGCGGCCTCAATCCGCATATCCGCGATGTCGCGCGCCGCATGGCGCTGGAGGGTTTCGTCGCGCTGGCCCCCGATTTCCTCTCGCCGGCGGGCGGCACACCGTCCGACGAGGACAAGGCGCGCGAAATGTTCTCCACCCTCGACATGGGCGTGGCGGTTGCCAATGGCGAGGCGACACGGGCTTTCCTTGCGGCGCATGAAAAGGTCAATGGCAAGGTCGGCGCGATCGGCTTCTGCTGGGGCGGGGGCATGGTCAACCGCATGGCGGTCGCTTCGCCGGAGCTTGGCGCCGGCGTCGCCTATTACGGCTCCCAGCCGCCGGCGGAAGACGTGCCGAACATCAAGGCGCCGCTGATGCTGCACTATGCCGGCCTCGACGAGCGCATCAATGCCGGCATCGATGCCTACAAGGCGGCGCTGGAGAAGAACGGCAAGAGCTTCGAGATCCATGTCTATGACGGCGTCAACCACGCCTTCAACAACGATACCTCTGCCGCCCGCTACGACAAGGCCGCAGCGGACCTTGCCTGGTCGCGAACAGTTGCCTTCCTCAAGGCGTCGCTCCTGTAGCTTCGCAATGCAGCATGCCGGACACAGTGCAGGTGTCGCAAATGTGCGACGCCTGTCCATGCATAGCGTTTCTACAATTGATGCGTGTCAATTTCACTTCGTCCTGCACGTGTAACCTGCCCGCGAGTGTGGTCGACACGCCCAGTGCCGGCCGCGTCCGACTTTGACACCAAGAGAGGAGACCCGCATGGCTCAAATGATGAAAGCTGCCGTCGTCCGTGAATTCGGCAAGCCGCTGGTAATTGAGGAATGGGCAGTCCCGGAGCCGGGCCCGGGCCAGATCCTCGTCAAGTATGAGGCAACCGGCGTCTGCCACACCGACCTGCACGCCGCCAATGGCGACTGGCCGGTCAAGCCGAACCCGCCCTTCATCCCCGGCCATGAAGGCGTCGGCTACGTCGCCAAGCTCGGTGCCGGCGTTTCCCGCATCAAGGAAGGTGACCGCGTCGGCGTTCCGTGGCTGCACACCGCTTGCGGCTGCTGCTCGCCCTGCCGCACCGGCTGGGAAACCCTTTGCGGCAGCCAGCAGAACACCGGCTATTCGGTGAACGGCACCTTTGCCCAATATGGCCTGGCCGACCCCGATTTCGTCGGCCGTCTGCCGGACAATCTCGAATTCGGCCCTGCCGCCCCGGTGCTCTGCGCCGGCGTCACCGTCTACAAGGGCCTGAAGGAAACCGAAGTGCGCCCCGGCGAATGGGTGGTCATCTCCGGTATCGGCGGGCTTGGCCACATGGCCGTCCAGTATGCCAAGGCCATGGGCATGCACGTGGTCGCCGCCGATATTTTCGATGACAAGCTGAAGCTCGCCAAGGATCTCGGCGCCGATGTCGTCGTCAACGGCTCGGCTAAGGACGCCATCGAACAGGTGCAGAAGGCGACCGGCGGCGTGCATGGTGCACTCGTCACCGCCGTCTCGCCCAAGGCGATGGAACAGGCCTATGGCTTCCTGCGCTCCAAGGGCACGATGGCTCTGGTCGGCCTGCCGCCGGGCTTCATCTCCCTGCCGGTGTTTGAAACCGTGCTGAAGCGCATCACGGTGCGCGGCTCGATCGTTGGCACGCGTCAGGATCTCGAGGAATCGCTGGTGTTCGCCGGCGAGGGCAAGGTTGCCTCGCACTTCTCGTGGGACAAGATCGAGAACATCAACGACATCTTCCATCGCATGGAAGCGGGCAAGATCGACGGCCGCATCGTGCTCGATCTCGCCTGATCGACAGGATCATCATGCCAAGAAAAAGGGCGGCGCGGAAATCCGCGCCGCCCTTTGTCATTCAATGCTCCATGACCGCCTTCTATTCGGCTGCCTGGAGGGTGATGATCCGCGCTTCCATTTCACTGCAGGCCTCATCGAGGCAGATGCCGTTCATCCACACCTGGCCGTCGCCGAACATGACGCCGTCGCCGTTGACGAACAGGCTGCCGTAATCCTGGTTGACGATCACATCGGCGATCTCGGGCGTGACGATGTCGTGGTAGAGCGGCTCGAATTCCTCCGCCGACCGGATCGTCTGGCGCTCACCGTTGACGGTCACGGTGATCGGATAGTCGACGAAGGCGGAGAACGCGATGGAATCCTCGTTGGCGACGCGTTCCTGCAGGTCCAGGATCGCGGTCTTGAAGATGGCATGATCGCCGAGCAGGTTGTCGATCTGCTGGTCGACCTCGGCCTCGTCGGCCAAAGCCGGTGACAGGGGAGCAAGGCAGAGGGCAAGGGCGCAGACGACCGCGCTGAGCCGTGTGGAAGGCAGTTGTGAACCCGACGCCGAACGCATGTTTCCTCCGAAGGTCATTTGGCAGGCCGGACCTTAGGCTGTTTTTCTGAGCTGTCGCAACGAAGCCTGCTCGCTTTGGCGGTGGGTTAGGGTGCTCAGCCCAAAAATGGGCAGGTTGGTGCGCGCCGAGTTATACGATAACCGCGATTTCCTTATAACCGGGCATTGCCGGACAGCTGGTTTGCAAGCCGGGGCGCGATCGCTTTCTGGCGGCTGGCGATGATGGCCTCGGCCAGGGCCTCCATGTCTGCCCGGCGCGGGCTTGAACGACGCCAGATCAACCCGATCTCCCGGCTTGGCGCGGGTTCCGTAAAGGGCACGATGCGGATCGGCGTTCGCGCCGTCTCGGTTTCGATCGCCAGTTCCGGGATCAGTGTCATGCCCATGTCGTTCGATACCATCTGCAGCAGCGTGGTCATCGAGGTGGCGCCGAAGTTGACGAGACTCCGCTTGCTCGCCGCCTTGCAGACGGACAGCGCCTGTTCCCGCAGGCAATGGCCTTCTTCAAGCAGCAGCAGGCGGTCGGGATCGACCGCGGTCTCGGTCATGGGTGACAGCAGGACGTCGCTCTCATTGGCGGACATCGCCATGTAGAAACGGTCGACAAACAGGCTTTTCGCCACGACGCTGTCCATCTCGATCGGGATGGCGGCAATGATCGCGTCCAGCCTGCCCTCGGCCAGGTCGCCGAGCAGCCGGTCGGTTACCGCCTCCTTCAACTCGATTTCGATCAGCGGATGCTCGCGCCTGAGATAGGGAACCATTTTCGGCACGAGATAGGGCGCGACCGTCGGAATGATGCCGAGCCTGAGCAGCCCCTCCAGCGTGCCGGACGAGCGCCGCGCGGCTTCCTCCAGCCGATCCACGGCTGCCAGCACCGTGCGCGCATGGGCCAGGATCTCGTGGCCCTTGTCGGTCAGCAGCGTGTTGGAGCGGGTGCGCTCCACCAGTTTCACCCCGAGGTGCTTTTCCATTTCCATGATCTGGGCCGACAGTGCCGGCTGGCTGACATGCACCATTTCGGCAGCCCGGCCGAAATGCCGGGTGGCGGCCAGCGCCTCGAAATAACGCATTTGACGGATGGTAATCATGATAGGAAGATCCTATCGAAAATCACATGAAATACAATTGGAAATTATGGAACTTTTCCCCGATGGTGGCGCCACAACACGCGCTCAGGCAAAACCAGGAGGCTAAAATGAACGAACACGTTAAATCCACCGGCAAATGTCCGGTCATGCATGGCGGCAATACCGCCATGGGCAGATCGGTCATGGATTGGTGGCCGAACGCGCTGAACCTCGACATCCTGCACCAGCACGACACCAAGACCAATCCGCTCGGCCCGAGCTTCAACTATCGCGAGGAACTGAAGAAGCTCGACGTCGAGGCGCTCAAGGCAGATTTGCGCGCGCTGATGCTCGACAGCCAGGAATGGTGGCCCGCCGACTGGGGTTCCTATGTCGGCATGATGGCCCGTGTCACCTGGCACGCCGCCGGTTCCTACCGAGTCACCGACGGCCGTGGCGGCGCCAATACCGGCAACCAGCGTTTTGCCCCGCTCAACTCTTGGCCGGACAATGTCAACACCGACAAGGGCCGCCGCCTGCTCTGGCCGATCAAGAAAAAGTACGGCAACAAGATCTCCTGGGCCGACCTGATCGCGCTTGCCGGCACGATCGCCTACGAGGTTGCCGGCCTGAAGACCTTCGGCTTCGCCTTCGGCCGCGAGGACATTTGGCATCCGGAAAAGGACACCTACTGGGGTGACGAGAAGGAATGGCTGGCGCCGAGCGATGGCCGCTATGGCGACGTGACCAAGCCGGACACGCTGGAAAACCCGCTCGCCGCCGTGCAGATGGGCCTCATCTACGTCAACCCGGAAGGCGTCAACGGCAAGTCCGATCCGCTCGCAACCGCAGCCCAGATGCGCGAGACCTTCGCCCGCATGGGCATGAACGACGAGGAAACCGTGGCGCTGACCGCCGGCGGCCACACCATCGGCAAGTGCCATGGCAATGGCAACCCGGCCAATCTCAGCCCCGACCCGGAAGCCGCCGGCCCCGAATTCCAGGGCCTCGGCTGGATCAACACCCACGGCCGCGGCATCGGCCGTGATACCGTGGTGTCCGGCCTCGAGGGCGCCTGGACCAGCGAGCCGACGAAGTGGGACAACGGCTTCTTCAAGATGCTGTTCGAGCACGAATGGCATCTGGTGACCAGCCCGGCCGGCGCGCACCAGTGGGAGCCGATCGCCATCGCCGAACAGGACCGTCCGGTCGATGTCGAGGATCCGTCGATCCGCCGCAACCCGATGATGACCGATGCCGACATGGCGCTGCGCGTCGACCCGATCTACCGCGAGATCTCGCTGAAGTTCAGGGACGATCAGGACTACTTCTCGGACGTCTTCGCCCGTGCCTGGTTCAAGCTGACCCATCGCGACGTCGGCCCGAAGTCGCGCTATTTCGGCCCGGATATTCCGGTGGAAGACCTGATCTGGCAGGATCCGATCCCGGCCGGCCCAACGGATTACGACGTCGTCGCGGTCAAGGCCAAGATCATCAACAGCGGTCTCACCATCGCCGAAATGGTCGCCACCGCCTGGGACAGCGCCCGCACCTTCCGCGGCTCCGACAAGCGCGGCGGCGCCAATGGTGCCCGCATTCGCCTCGCCCCGCAGAAGGACTGGGAAGGCAATGAGCCGGCTCGCCTCGCCAAGGTCCTTTCGGTCCTCGAAGGCATCGCCGCTGAGACCGGCGCAAGCCTTGCCGACGTCATCGTTCTGGCCGGCAATGTCGGCGTCGAACTGGCGGCAAAGGCGGCCGGTTTCGATGTCGAGGTCCCCTTTGCGCCGGGCCGTGGCGACGCGACCGCCGAGCAGACCGATGCCGACGGCTTTGCCGTGCTCGAGCCGCTCGCCGACGGTTTCCGCAACTGGCAGAAGAAGGACTATGTCGTCAGCCCCGAGGAAATGCTGCTCGACCGCGCCCAACTGATGGGGCTCACCGCCCCGGAACTGACCGTGCTCATCGGCGGCATGCGCGTGCTCGGAACGAACTACGGCGGCACCGCGCACGGCGTATTCACCGACCGCGTCGGCGCGCTCACCACCGACTTCTTCACCACCCTGACGGACATGGCCTATACCTGGGTCCCGACCGGCAGCAACTCCTATGACATCCGCGACCGCAAGTCCGGCGCGACCAAGTACACGGCCTCCCGCGTCGATCTCGTGCTCGGCTCGAACTCGATCCTGCGTGCCTATGCGGAAGTCTATGCCCAGGACGACAACAAGGAAAAGTTCGTGGCGGACTTCGTCGCCGCCTGGACCAAGGTGATGAACGCGGACCGCTTCGACATCGCCTGATCGCGGTTCGACGGTCGTTCTCAGCGGCAATGTCCGTGCTTGAGGAAGCACAAATGAAACAGAATTGGGCCGGCGCCTTGGACAACAGAGGCGCCGGCCCTATTTCCGACTGGCGTGCTTTTCCGGGCCTTTTCAGGTATCGATAAAATCCGATCTTTCCTTTTAGAGGAATGGGAATACAAGCGCGTGTAGCTGCGCTGGCCGGCACATTTGCGGGCTGTCGGTTCCAAGGTGGGGGATATGAGCATCAAGAAGCCAGACGGGCGCCTGCAACTGCGCAAGAAGCCGCAGCAGGAGCGCAGCATCCAGCGTCTGGACCAGATTCTCGAGGCCGCAACGGCGCTCGTCGCCGAACAGGGCGTCGCCAGGCTCAAGATGACGGATCTGGCCGCGAGGGCGCGCGTCCCGATTGGTTCCCTCTACCAGTTCTTTCCGGAAAAGGCTGCGATCATCCGGGCCCTGCACGACCGGCACACGGCGCGCGTCGAAACCGGAGCCGAGCGCGTCTTCTCGGCGGTCGCCTCGCTCGCCGAGGCGGAGGCGCTGATGGGGTCTGCGGTGGACGCCTTCTACACCACCTTCCGCGACGATCCGATCTATTTGCCCGTATGGCTCGCGGCGATCTCGGACGCGGATCTGCAGCGGCTGAATTCCGACCATCAGACGCGACTGACGCGCATACTCTGCGACATCTTCCGCCCGCTGCTGCCCGAAGGCAGCAAGATCGATCTGGAAACGCGTGTCCTGCTGTTCGTCTATCTGACCGGAGCGGTCGTCCGCCGCGCCATGATCGCCGACGACAAGATGGCGCGCCGTATTCTCGACGAATGGAAGCGCAGCATCCACGCCACCATCTTTGCCGAATGAGAGTGTCGTTGCGACAGCAAAGCGCTTGCCGGTCTCACCAGCCCGGCATCAGGTTTCCAGCCCGCAGACGCGGATAATAGCGCGGCAGCGCCTTCACGTCGCTTTCCAGGTCATCCTCCACCGAGCTCGGCGTGATATTGTCGAGGCAGGCCGAGATGTGGTCGGTGATCGCGTTCATCAGCGAGGTGGAAAGCCCAGGCCGCTTCATCAGTCCGATCTGTACCGGCGGAAGCGGCGGGAAACCGTCATTCTGGGTCAGCACCTTCATGCCGGTCCTCAGCGCCGATTCCGGCAGGATCGAGACGGCCATGCCAGCCAGCACGGCGGCGGCGACCACCGTCGACGACCAGCTGGTGAACAGGATCTGGTAGTCGCGGCCGTCCGCATCGAGGGCCGAGCAGGCGAGCTGGCGCCATTGACAGTCGCGCCGGCCGACCGCAAGCGGCACCGGCGCGTCGTCCTTCAGCGGATGGTTGGCGGAGCCGACCCAGCAGAGCGGCTCGGTGCGCACCACATCCGAGGTTCTCAGCTGCGGATTGTGGGTGACCAGTGCGATGTCGAGCTCGCCTTTCGCCATCTTCTCCGCCAGGTCGACCGACGGCTCGCAGACGATGTAGAGCTCGACATTCGGATGGGTCTTGGCGAAGCGGCCGATGATCTCGGGCATGTAGCGGTCGGCATAATCGTCCGGCGTGCCGATCCGAAGCGTGCCCTCCAGGCGATTGTCGTCGAAGGCGGCAATCGCCTCCGAATTCAGTCGGATGATCCGCCGGGCATAGTTCAACAGCTTGTCGCCCTCGGCCGAAAGGCGGTTGCCACGGCCGTCCTTGATGAACAGCTGCTTGCCGATCCGCTCCTCCAGCCGTCGCATCTGCATCGACACGGCCGACTGCGTCTTGAACACCCGGCCGGCGGCCTTGGTGAAGCTGCCGGTGTCGACAATGGCGACGAAGGTCTGCAACTGGTCAATATCGAGGGGAGCCGACATGGGAGACATCCATAAGAACGATTGATGCTAACTATTAGAAACATTCGTTGGACTGATCAATACCGTTTCCGCATTGTGAGGCTGCAAATCAGCAGACACCGACCGCGCCCTTGTGCGCTGCCGGCCACACCCGGTTCATCCCTTGCCGCTCCGCGACAAGGGGAGGCCACACTCGTGCCAATCGAAAGGATAAAGCCATGCGCACGACCGAACGGATGATCGAACTCGATATCGCCGAACCGCGGGAGGCTCTGGTCACGCGCTTCTTCGCGGCGACAGCGCACGTGAAGTCCGTCTGGCGTGCCATCCGCAACCGACGCGCTGCGAACCGCCTTGCCGACCTTGATGACTTCCAGCTGCGGGACATCGGCCTTTGCCGTTTCGATGTCGAGCAGATCCTCAAGGCTTCCGGCATCGCGGACGATCCTTCGCAACTGCTGTCGCGCTCCGCCCGCAACCGCTCGCGGCGCGCGCTTCACGGCTTGACCGTCGACTGAGCCCGCCTTCCATCCCCGCAGGGTGATAGCCAATGAGCCCTGCCGCTTGCCCGGTCATGGTCCGCCATGCCGGGCATTTTTTTCGCGTTCGCCCCCGGAAAAACGCCGCTGTCCACAGGCTTGGCATGGGATGGTAACGCCTTGCTAACGCACCTCTGGAACCATGGCGGCAAAGCAGCCATTCGGATTTTCCGCGGAGCCTTTAACATGCGCCTTTCCAGGAAGCTGCCGCTTGCGGCGGCGCTCTTCGCCTTCGTCTCCTTGAGCGCCTCGATGGCGATCAACTTCTATCTCGAATCCCGCATCCTGACCGATCAGGTCTACCAGAAACTGGAGGCCACCGCCGACGGCCGGCGCAACGAGGCACGGGGTTATCTCGACAGCATCCGGCTCGACATGTCGGCGCTGGCCTCAAGCTTCACCACTCAGCAGGCTTTTTACGGCTTTTCCGGCGCCATGAACTTTCTCGGCGACGACCCTCTCAAGGAACTGCATGCCCGCTACATCGACGGCAATCCCAATCCCGAGGGCGAGAAGTACAAGCTCGATACCGCCAAGAAGGATGCCTATGACCGCGCCCACAAGCAGTATCATGCGGGTTTCCTCAAGCATCTTCAGGCCCAGGGCTACCGCGATCTGTTCGTCATCAACCCCGCCGGCACCATCGTCTATTCGGTGATGAAGCAAAGGGATTTCGGCACCAATCTTGTAAGCGGGCCTCATAAAGGCAGCGGCCTTGCCCAGGTCTTCCAGACGGCGCTGAAGGCCGAAGCCGGCACGGTATCCATGTCCGACTTCGAGGCTTATGCGCCGTCCAAGGGGGCGACGGCCGCTTTCGTCGCGACACCGATCCAGCAGAACGGGCGCACGATCGGGGTCCTCGCATACCAGTTGCCGAACGATCGCTTCAACACGCTCTATGCCAACAAGAAGGGGCTCGGCGAAACCGGCGAGACCATTCTCGTCAATGCCGGCGGCCTGGTGATCAATGACAGCGCCCACACGCCGGAAAACGATGCCCTGACCGCCAAGGTCGACACGCCGCTGGTGAGCGAGGCCATGGCCGGACGCGAGGCTTTGGGTTCGATCTCCGGCTATCGGTCGATCGACGCATTCGCCGCCACATCGCCGCTCGAATTCGGCGGCGCGCGATTTGCCGTGATCGCCCTGATCTCCGAAGCGGAGGTGAACGGCGACCTGTGGTCGAACGCCCTTGCCTCCATCGGCTTCGGCCTGCTGTTGATCACCATCGGCTCCGTCGTCGCCGTCGCCTATTCACGCAGGCTGACGCGGCCGATCTCGACACTGGTGGAGTCCATGGAGCAACTCGCCGGCGGCAATACCGACATCGCCCTCGAAGGCGAAACGCGCAATGACGAGATCGGCGACATGGCCCGCTCCGTCGCAGTGTTCCGTCAGGCGGAGATTACCAAGCGTGAACTGGAGGCCGAGACCGAGCACCGTCGATCGGCCGGTGAGGAAGAGCGCCGCGCGCGTGACGCCGAAAAGGCCGCCGAACAGGCGCGACTGACCAATACGGTGGAAATCCTCGGCGCGGCCTTGCAGCGGCTGGCGAGCGGCGACCTGACCGCGACGATCGACAAGCCCTTCGCCAGCAGCGGGCTCGACCGGCTGCGCGTCGATTTCAACGCGTCGCTCGAGCGCCTGTCGCAGACCGTATCTGCCGTTCACGGCAATGTCGCCGAGATCAATCGCAAGAGCGGCAAGGTCGGCTCGTCCACCTCGGATCTGTCCAAGCGCAGCGAGGAGCAGGCCGCCGCGCTGGAGGAGACCTCGACCGCGGTGCGGCAGATCATGGATGCGATCCGCCAATCGACGGAGAAGGCAGAGACCGCCTCGCGGCTCGCCAGCGAGGCGCGCGTCCATTCCGATCGTTCCAGCGAGATCGTCGGCGGCGCGGTCCATGCGATGGAGCGGATCGAGAATGCCTCCAGTGAAATCTCCAAGATCATCAATGTGATCGACGAGATCGCCTTCCAAACCAATCTTCTGGCGCTGAACGCCGGTGTCGAGGCCGCGCGTGCCGGTGAAGCCGGCAAGGGCTTTGCAGTCGTCGCCCAGGAGGTGCGTGAACTGGCGCAGCGTTCCTCCAATGCCGCCAAGGACATCAAGTCGCTGATCACCAAGTCGGGTGAGGAGGTCGCCGCGGGTGTCGGCCTGGTCAAGCAGACGGGCGAGGTCCTGTCTTCGATCGCCGGCCAGGTGGTGCAGATCGGCGACCACATCCACTCGATCGCCGGCGCTGCCCGCGAACAGTCGACGGGTCTGAAGGAGGTCACCTCCGCCGTCACCCGGATGGAGGACGTGACGCAACAGAACGCCCGCGCCGCCGAACAGACCAATGCCGAAATGGCGGGCCTTGTGCGTGATGCGGAAGCCCTGTCCAGCCTCGTCGGCCAGTTCATCGTCGACAAGGGCGCGGTATCGACGGCGGGCAAGTTCGCCGACATGCGCGACAAGAGCTTCTCGATGGCGGACCGGACGTTCAGCGCGGTCCAGCCGGTCGCCCCCGTCAAGCCGCTCGCACCACGGGTCGCACCGGCCGGTCCGGCCAACCGGGCGATCTCCTCGCCGGCCAAGGCCCTTCTCGACAAGCTCTCCTCGGGCTTCGGCAAGTCCGCTCCTCCGGCCGGCAAGAGCGCCGACAACTGGGAAGAATTCTGACCGGCTCGGAAAGGCAAAGCCAGGCAGCAGAAACGAACAGGGGCGGCTCGGAGCCCAGCCGTCTAACTAAAATGTGGATTTCAAGTACAAATATCTGAAAAACCCCTTACGCTGAAGCCGGGTAAGGGGTTTTGTCTTGCTTTAAAAATTTGAAGGAAGTGCAAATCGTGCTCTTCCCTGCTCACGGATGAAGCGCAGGCAGCGGAAATCATACCCGCTCAATCCTGACAAGACCGACGCTTTTCGATGCTCCGGCTGATCGAGGAGCGGATTACGGGTCGATGTTCCAAAGGTAATTGATGTTTCGGATATAGGTCTCGATCTTATGCGTATCGTCTTGGATCAGAGACTGGTGAAAGATGGGGTATCCCGTCGTCCTCAATGAAGGCGTATCGGTCATCTCGCCAAAGGTGATCGACCAGGAATCCTCAAGCTTCGCCGCGACCACGTCGTTGATGATTTGGCTAATCTCTTCCCGATAGGCGCGCTTCTGATTGTCGCTCAGACGGGCCGCAGACATAGAATTGAAGACAATTGTCACGCCGCCTTTCCTCTCGCCGATCATGGAAATTGCGTGCAGAAGGCCAGCCATTAGCAGTGCCTGCACGCAGTGAATGATCCGCTCATCGTGGTCTTCATCCCAAATGATCGCGACGTTCTGAATAGTAGCTTTTTGGCGCAACTCCCCTTCTTCCGAACGCCACGACAACGTCTGGACTATGGAGTAATGCGTGCCGCTGCCGATGCGCCCAGCCGGAGCGGGTTCATCATAGATGCAGTGAAGATACGGAGAATATTTCGGCGTGTCATGCGCAGGCATGATCATTTCCTTTCCATTAGAACTTGGTCTGATGGCTCAAACCATCGCTCTTCGCAGGTTCCCCTGCTGCGCTGCAGCCGTCAGGCCTTCACGCGTGATCCTGAGCAATTCTGCCCAACGATCCATCTGGATGTAGTATCAACACAATCCGACAGCAATAGCCGAGGCTCACAAGAGGCTCACAAGAGGCTTACAAAAAAGAATATGTGGAGGCGGCATTTCCTCCACATATCAGTTAGGGGCTGGGGCTCGGAGCCGCCCTTTTCATATGCAAGGCCAGGTTCAGCCGTCAGGCCTTCGGTTCTTCCGGCGCCTCGTCCGAAGCCGGTTGCGGCTTCTGCGCGTTGGCGGCGAGATAGCTGTCGAAGATCTGCTCCATGCTCTTCTGGTAGTTCTTCTGAACCTCCAGCCCGCTGTCGAACATGGCGTTCATGATTTCCGCCATCTTTGCCGCGGGCGGCACCTCGGCTTCGGGCTTTGGAGCTTCCTTGGCTGCAGCGGCCCCGCCAGCCGGCGCGCCATAGGAGCCAGTCATCATGTCCTGGAAGGACTTGGCGAAGGGGTTGTCGAAAAACGGGTTGGCGGCGGCCGCCGTCTGCGGCTTCTGGGCCGCGCCCATCATATCCTGGAACGCCTTGGTGAAGGGGTTGTCGAAGATGTTCGGCTGCTTGGGCGCCGGCTTGGGCTGAAAGCCGGTGCTCTCCAGCCATTGCTGCATCATAGCGCCCATCGGCGTGCCGGCAAACGGATTGGTGTCGGCCATCTGCCCGGTCGTCTGCTTGAACAGTCCGCCCATGATCGCATCGGCCATGACCGGCAGCATCTGCTTCAGCACTTCCTGGCCGACCCCGGTAAACTGGGCGGCCTGGGCGGCGATCGCGCGCGACACTTCCTTGGAGCCAAACAGCTTTTCCAGCACCTGGTTGCCGTCGGCGATCCCCTGCGGGGTAAAGGCCTTGCTCATGTCCTCGAAATACTTGGCATAACCGCCCGAGGCCATCGCGCCGATCAGGGAGGAGAAGTCGTAGGGATTGGCGGTATTGCGCTTGAAGCCCGAGGAAAAGGCCGGCATCAGCGCCGCCATGGCCTTGGTCACCTGTTCCTGGGCCAGGTTGAACTGGCTGGCCATGGCCTCCATGCCCGTTCCGTTTTGAGCACGCAGCATCATATCAAAAAGTGGCAACATCGGCGTCCTTCTCCGTGCTCGCAAAGCGGTTCGACGCACTATATCCGGAAAAGGCCGGGCGCAAACCGCTTTTTCCGCTGCTGTCCGGCCGCCACAAAGGCGGGGAACAGGCAGGCTTTTACCAGCCGGGACGTGTCAGTATTGGTATTCGTCGAAGACGTGGTCGATCTCGCCGTTCCATCGCCCGTTGTAGAGCGAAAGCAGGTCGTCGGCGAGCGTCGACTTCTTGGCGATCACCTCGTCGAGCGGGGCGAGGAAGACGCTCTCGTCCTGGCCTTCGCCGTTGAGGCGGGCGCGGCTTTTGAGCCCCTGGCGTGACAGCGAGACCACGTCGCGGGCCACGTCGAGAAGCGAACGGCCGGCGATCTCGGCCTTGAGGCCCTGGGCCGGCACGGCATCGCGAAGTGCATTGACTTCGGCGAAGCTCCAGCCGGCAGTCATCTGGTCGGCGGCTTCGAGCGCAGCGTCGTCATACAGTAGGCCGACCCAGAAGGCGGGCAGCGCACAGATGCGCCGCCATGGCCCGCCGTCGGCGCCCCGCATTTCGAGGAAGCGCTTGAGCCGCACGTCGGGGAAGAGCGTCGAAAGATGATTGGTCCAGTCGCCCAGCGTCGGTTCCCAGGCCGTCACTTCGCCCTTCAGCGCGCCGGCCATGAACTGGCGGAACGTCACGTGGGTGCAGTCGTGATAGCGACCGTCGCGCACGATGAAATACATCGGCACATCGAGCGCCCATTCGACATAGTCGGCAAAGCCGAAATCGTCATCGAGCGTAAAGGGCAGGATGCCGGCACGGGCATTGTCCGTGTCGCGCCAGATCTCGCCGCGCCAGGACAGGAGACCGTTCGGCTTGCCCTCGGTGAAGGGCGAGGCGGCGAAGAGCGCGGTGGCAAGCGGCTGCAGCCGCATGCCGACCCGCATCTTGCGGCGCATGTCGGCTTCGGAGGAGAAGTCGAGGTTCACCTGAATGGTGCAGGTGCGGTACATCATGTCGAGGCCGTGGCTGCCGACCTTCGGCATGTAGCGCGTCATGATCTCATAGCGCGATTTCGGCATGCGCGGTGTCTCGGCGAGCGTCCATTTCGGGCTGCCGCCGATGCCGAGGAAGCGGATGCCCATCGGCTCGGCTACTTCGCGCACTGCCGCCAGATGCTGGTTCGATTCTCGGCAGGTGTCGTGCAGCGTCTCGAGCGGCGCGCCGGAAAGCTCGAACTGTCCGCCCGGTTCGATCGAGATGGCGCCCATGCCGTGGGCCTCGGCAAGCCCGATGATGTTTTCGCCGTCCATGATCGGCTCCCAGCCGGTCTTCTCCTGCATGCCGAGCAGCAGCGCGCGGATGCCGGCCTCGCCGAAATAGGGGACGGGGCTGTTGTCGGCGCGGAAGAAGGCGAACTTCTCGTGCTCGGTACCGATGCGGAACGCCTCTTTCGGCTTGCAGCCGCCTGCAAGGTAATCCGCCATTTGCGCGACGGAGGTGAGGGGCGTATCGTCGGTGGTATCACGAGCCATGGAAGAGACCTTGGTTGGCGTTGCCGGCACGCGCACCGGCCCATTGTGCAAGGTGATTGGACCGGATTTGGGGGCGGCGCAAGTGAAAAACTCTTAAACGCGGGTCAAAAAAACGCCACATGCGCAAGACCGACACCATTGTCTGAATGGACAGAATGAGAGCCTTCAGCGCCAGTCGCCGATCGCCGCCTGGACCACCGCAAGTGCTGCCACTGCGGCGGTATCCGCCCTGAGAATGCGCGGGCCGAGCGGTATCGGAGTGACGAAGGGAAGGGACCGCAGCAGGAGACGTTCCTCGTCGGAAAAGCCGCCCTCCGGCCCGACCAGCAGGGCCAGCTGTCGTTCCTCGATGCGCGACAAGGCTGGCAGGGGATTGTTCGTCTCGCTGTCCTCGTCGCAGAAGATGATGCACCGCTCCGCGGGCCAGCGCTCCAGCAAGTCTTTGAGCTTCTGCGGCGGCGCCACCTTCGGGATCGCCAGCACGCCGCATTGCTCCGCTGCCTCGATCGCATTGGCTTGCAGCCGCTCCAGGCTGGTGATCTTGCCCTGCACGTGCTGCGTCATCACCGGCTGCAGCAGGCCGGCCCCCATCTCGACCGCCTTCTGCACCAGATAGTCCATCCGGCCGACCTTGAGCGGCGCGAACAGGAAATGCAGGTCGCAGTCCTTGGGCTGTGGGCGGGTCTGCTCGATCGGCGTGAGCAGGATCTTCTTGCGGGTCGGAAAGGAAAGCGCCGTCTTCCATTCGCCGTCGCGGCCGTTGAACGCCAGGATCTCGGCGCCATCCTGCAGACGCAGCACATTGGCGAGGTAGTTGAACTGGTCCGCGCTGGCCTCGACCGCCGCATTCGGTCCGAGGTCAGTCTCGATGTAGAGCCTTTGCATCCGGTAGTTCGCGCGCATGTCCGTCTTGGCCTTAAAGGAAGAGCAAGTACATAGCCCAGTAGAGAAACGCCGCAAGTGCGGCCGAGGCCGGAACGGTAATGATCCAGGCGCCGACGATGGTCATGAAGTGCGAGCGGCGGACGAGATAGCGCCGGCGCAGCTCGTCGGGATTGCGCTCGCGCGTGTCCTCGATCTGCCAGTGGTCGGCCTTCATGCGCATATAGGCGATGCGCCGCTTCGAATTGCGCGTGTACCACTCGCGGAAAAAGCCGACGCCGAACACGGCCCCGACGGCGATATGCGTGGAACTGACCGGCAGGCCGAACCACGAGGCAATGATCACGGTCACGGCGGCGGAGAGAGCGACGCTGAAGGCGCGCATCGGATTGAGCTTGGTGATCTGCGAGCCGACCAGCCGGATCAGCTTGGGGCCGAACAGCAGGAGACCGGCGGAAATGCCGAGCGCACCGATGATCGTCACCCAGGTCGGTGCCGCGACGACCGTCCCGACCGTCTCCGCGCGCGCCGCCTGAACGATCGCGGCCAGCGGCCCGATCGCGTTGGCGACGTCGTTGGCGCCATGGGCGAAGGAGAGCAGCGCGGCCGAAAAGACCAGCGGAAGGCGAAACAGCTTGCGCAGCGACTGGTTGCGGTTTTCAAGCCCTTCCGACTGCCGCCGGATCAGCGGGACGCTGCCGATCCAGGTGAGGAGCCCGACCCCGAGACCGCTCAACATGGCCGTCGTCATGCCGACTTCGAACACCTGTCCGATGCCCTTCATGGTCAGGTAGCTGGTGAAGGCGCCGGCCATGACGGCGATCAGGACGGGAAGCCAGCGCCGCGCCGCCACGATCTTGTCGGGGCGATAGACGATGAAGTCCTTGATGAAATAGAGGATCAGGGCGGCAATCGCCCCGCCGAGCAGCGGCGACAGCATCCAGCTGGCGGTGATGCTCGCCATGATACTCCAGTTGACGGATGAAAGCCCGGCGGCCGCGATGCCGGCACCCATGACGGCGCCGACGATCGAATGGGTCGTCGATACGGGCGAGTTGGTCCAGGTGGCGAAGTTGAGCCAAAGCGAGGAGGCGAGCAGCGCCGCCATCATCGCCAACGAGAAGACTTGCGGATGGCTGACGATGTCGGGATCGAGGATGCCTTCCGAAATGGTATCGATGACGTCGCCGCCGGCGATCAGGGCGCCGGCGATCTCGAAGACGGCGGCGAGCATCAGTGCGACGGGCATGGAGATGGCCCGCGCCCCGACCGCCGCGCCGACATTGTTGGTCACGTCATTGGCGCCGATGTTCATCGCCATGTAGGCGCCGACGGCCGCTGCGGTGATGATCACGATCGCGCCCGGCTGGTTGCTGACGTAGAAGCTGGCAAACAGCGTGGCGAGGATGAGAAAGACCAATCCGATGCCGACCGGCAGCGCCCCGCGCCAGACCTGCTGCGCCGCGGCCTCGGCATAGGCGATCTTGTCCAGGTCCTTGTCGAGCGTCGGCTTGACCAGGGTCGGTGGCGGTTTTGCCATGACGGCAACGTCTCCTGCTGCGACAGGCGCGGCCGTCGAGCCAAGGGTTTTCGTGAACGGTAGGCGTTTGAAGCCAAATCCGTTTAGGGCCAATGGCCACGGCATTCAAGACGGAAGGATGCGAGGGCCGGTGGAACTAGGGGGATTCCGGCAATTGGCCGGGCGCGAGCGCGCCATTCAGCAATTTCTGGGCGAAGGCATGGAACAGCACCTTCAGTTCCGGCTCCTGCACCCGGGCGGCGGCCTCCTCGCAACTGACCCATTCCAGCCGACGGGTTCCCTTCTCCGGGAATTCCTTCAGCAGTTCCTTCACCTCCAGTGCGTGCACCTGGACGCGACAGGCGACCTTCAGCCCGTCGTTCATGCCCTTGTGGTAGGTGTAATAGCCGATCGGCTCGCGTGAGACATTGCCCTTGACGCCCGCCTCTTCGTAAGCCTCGCGCTCGGCGACCAGATGGGACTTCTTGCCCCGCATCGGCCACCCCTTCGGAATGACCCAGCGGCCGGTGTCCCGGCTGGTGACGAGCAGGACCTCCGGAGCGGCCTGTTTCTTGCGCTTGCGAAAGCACAGGGCCGCATATTGCTGGCGGGGTGGACGCCGCAGCATCAGTTGAACATCGGACGCGATCCGGCTCATGATTGTCAAGGTTGAAGACGCCTCCCACTTGCGTGTTGAATTAGACTACGCTGATTCGCGGCCGAGCCGACAGCTTATCCACGACAGCACCGCATTCCCGTCAATTTTGTGAGCCGGTTCGATTGCGTCAAGCATTTCGCCGGAAATTGTCAATATTGGTCAGGCCGAGCCCGGCTGATGGCCGAGCCAGTGGCGCAGGCCCTCGATCACCCCATCGGCTTCACGGCCGATTGCCTGGTAGACCCGATCGTCGGCGGCAAAGCGCAATCTCAGTTCGTCACGCCCGTTCGCCGGGATGATGCCACGCACCCCGTCGAGCACGAACATGTCGGTATCATTGCCGGTATCGCCGGCGACGACGATCTCATCCAGTCTGACACCGAGCTTGCGGCTGAGCCAGACAAGCGCATTGCCCTTGTCGGCATTGGCAGGGAGAATGTCGAGATCGCGGTCGCTCGAATAGACGATCTTGACCTGATGGCCGGCGACGACGATGCGTTCTTCGAGTTCTGCCAGTCGCTCTCGTGTGGCGTCGTGCAGATACCAGCTGGACTTGTGATCATGCTGATAGCGGTCAGGCTGCCGTTCCAATCCTGGAAAGTCGCTCACCAGGCCCGCTATGCCGGCCGCGTCGTAATCGCCGCCGATGAAGTCGGCATATTCGGCCTCCAATCCACCCGAGGCGTCAGTTGCCATCATCGTACCAACGCCGCCGATCAGCAGGTCGGCCGGCGGAAGACCTTCCTCATCGATGAACGACAGGATGTCATCGACCAGACGACCGCTATTATAGACCAGCAGCGGCCGGGTCCTGACGTCAAGCCCCTGCCAGAACGCCGCGAAACGCCGCGACGCGTCGCGATTGCCCGCGAGCGTCCCGTCAAGGTCGGAGGAGAACAGCCTGACCGGTTTCAATCGCCGTCGTTCCATGGTTCCGCCCAATCGGACTCTTCGAGCGCCTGTGCTACCGGCCGGCCTTCGACCAGCGCGACCAGTTGCTGCGCGATGCCGGTCCAGGTGAACAGGCTGCGGGCCTTGTGGGCCCCCATGCGCGACAGCCGGTCCCGCAAACGCGGATGGCGGAACGGCTTCATCATGGTGATGCCGAGATCCTCCTTGTCGAAGGGATCGGCATAGAGTGCGTGACGGCCGTAGCTGACCGCGCGGAACAGTCCCCCATGGATCGTGACAATGGTTGGTGTGCCGCTCGCCATGGCCTCGATCGCCGTCATGCCGAACGGCTCATAGCGGCTCGACAGCACGAAGAGATCGGCGGCGCGGTAGTAATCCGGCAGTTCCTCGTCCGCTATGAAGCCGGTGAATTCGACGCGGTCGGCAAGGCCGAGATCGGCGACCTGCCTCTTCAGCCCGTCGAGAATGCCCTGCTCCTGCGGGTCGAGGTTCTCGCCGCCGAGCGCGAGCCGCAGGCGGGCATCTGGCACACGGCTGGCCAGTACGGAAAAGCCGTCGATCAACAGGTCGTAGCCCTTGTTGGTGGCAAGCCGGCCGAGCGCCATCACCACCTTGCCCTCGAAGCCGAGCCGCTGGCGGATCATCTGGCGCGAGGCTTCCGATACGGGATAGAAACGGTTGTCGTCATAGCCGGGCGGGATCATGTGCACCCGATTGCGGCTGAGGCCATAGTCCTCGATCAGCATGTCGAGCTGGATCGGCGTCGTCGCGACCACCAGCTGGCAGCTGCGGTAGACGATCAGCTCGTGCTGGATGCGTTCCTTGAAGTTGAACTCCGCCTCGAACCGGTCGGCGCGCTCGGGATAGTCGGTTTCCATCTGCCGCTTCTTCCACAGCCCGAGCGAATGGGGCGTGTGGATGTGCGGAATGTTGAGCGCTTCCGACAGCCTCTGGCCGGCGACGCCCGCGTCCCAGTAGTGACTGTTGATGAAGAGATAGGAGAGGCCTTCCCGCTTGATATAGCGGAGAGCCTTCTCGTTCCACTCGTTGAGATGGCGATGCAGGTATTCCTTCGGGATGAAGTCCCGGCCGCCGCAGGGAATGCGGATGACCCTAACGTCGGCATCGACCTCGTCGATTTCCGGCTGGTCTTCGAACCGGCGCGTGAAGATGTCGACCTTGTGGCCGAGCTGGGCGAGTTTCTTCGCCAGTTCAAGGACATAAACGACCTGACCGCCGGTATCCGCCGCGCCGAGAGGCGGCTGGGCAGCCACATAGCCATGGGTGGAGACGAGCGCAATTCGCGGCGCTGCATACACGTCATTGTAGCTTGTCATATCGCTCACAATAGAAAAACGGTTCGGAAAATGCAAATCGCAAACGCGAAATTCCGAAGTTTGTTCCATTGTGAGGGCATTTTATTCCCGCCTTGTCTTGCGGCGAAGCATCTTCGATGCAGTCAGGGGTTGCCGGCAATGACAATGTGCAGCGCCCGTGGGCCGTGGGCGCCGAGCAGCAAGGTCTGTTCGATGTCGGCCGAGCGCGACGGCCCGGTGATGAAGTTGACCGTGCGCGGCATGGACCCGCCTTGCGCGGCGCGCAGCCTTGCCCAGATCGTCTCCATGTCGCCGGCGATCTCTTCGGCCCTGACGACGACGATGTGATGCTCGGGCAGGAAGTTGAGCGTCACCGGATTGTCTGGGCCGGACAGCAGCGCAAGCGTGCCGGTTTCGGCGACGGCGCCGAAGGCATGGCTGACGGCGGCAAGATCCTGGCCGTCGGAGGCGCCGTGACGGATCTCAAGGGTCGCCTCTGCGGTCCAGGGCGCCGTGGCAAGGCGCGGATCATTGCCGATGCGGATCGCGGCCGGCAGGTTGCGGCTCTTGAGGTAGGCCGATACCGAGGCGGGCAGCGCTGCGAGACCGTCGATGTGCTCCGTGGTCGCATTGTATTTTTCCGCCATGGCACGGAAAAGCGCGACCCGCTCGGGCGGCGGCAACTGGCCACGCGCGGGTATGATGCCCTTGGGCGCCTGCGCCAGACGCGCGGCGACGACGGAACGTCGGTCGTCGTCGTCGGTCGGCGCCTTCAGCGAGGCGCGGATCTTCGCAAGGATCGCGGATTTGCCGTTCATGGTCATGCTCCCGGCCGCTTCGCCTGGCGTGCCGCCCAGGCTTTCGTGAAGGTCTGCCCCTCGGGTGCGGGCAGGTCGCGATACTTCGTCCAGCCGCCGGCGAGCGGCAGCGCGGCGATCCGCTTGTTGGCGCCGCCGAACAGCGATAGCGTCGATGCGGCGAGCGTGGTCGCCATGCGGTAGAGCTTCGGCCGCTTGGCGAAGAAGGCCCAGACCGACAGCCCGTAGCGGGCAGAAGCCGGCGTCAGATGCCGCTCGAATTCCCGCTCGCGCCAATGGCGCATCATCTTCGGCAGCGGAATGCGCATCGGGCACACACTTTCGCAACGGCCGCAGAAGGTCGAGGCATTGGGCAGGTGAGCCGACTGCTCCACACCGAACAGCGATGGCGTCAATACCGCGCCCATCGGCCCCGGATAGACCGAGCCATAGGCATGGCCGCCGATAGCGTGGTAGACGGGACAGTGGTTCATGCAGGCGCCGCAGCGGATGCAGCGCAGCATTTCCTGGAACTCGGTGCCGAGCATCGAGGTGCGGCCGTTGTCGAGCAGGACCACATGGTATTCGTCCGGACCGTCCGGATCCTCCGCCCGCTTAGGGCCGGTCGAAAACGTCGTGTAGACCGACATGTCCTGGCCGGTCGCCGAGCGGGCGAGCAGGCGCAGGATCTGCGAACAGTCCTCCAGCGTCGGCACGATCTTTTCGATCGAGGCGACCACGACATGCACCTTGCCGAGCGTCTGGGTGAGATCGCCATTGCCCTCGTTGGTGACGATCACCGATGAGCCGGTCTCAGCAATCAGGAAGTTGGCGCCGGTGATACCGACATCGGCCTGGAAATAGCGCTTGCGCAGCACCTCGCGCGCTTCCGACAAAAGCGTTTCCGGTGCCGTCAGGTCACGATTGACGTCGAGATGGGTGTGGACCCGGCGAAAATCTTCCTCCACCTGTTCCTTGTTGAGATGCACGGCGGGCGCGATGATATGGCTCGGATGCTCGCCGCGCAGCTGGATGATGTATTCGCCAAGGTCCGTCTCGACCGGCTCCACACCGTTGGCCTCGAGGAATTCGTTGAGGTTGATCTCCTCGGTGATCATCGATTTGCCCTTGGTGACGGTCTTCGCCTTCACCCGCCGGCAGATGTCCATGACGATGCGGCGCGCATCCTCGGCGCTTTCGGCCCAATGCACATGCCCGCCGGCGGCGGTCACCTTCCGCTCATAGGCTTCCAGATAGAGGTCGAGATGGGCGAGCGTATGGTTCTTGATGTCACGGGCATTGTCGCGCAGGGCGTCGAATTCCGGTAGCGCCGCCGCCGCGGCCGCGCGCTTGGCGATGAAGCCCGTCTCGACATTCCGCAAGGCCTTTTGCAACTGCGGATCGATCAGCGCGCGAGCGGCGTTTTCCTTGAACTGGGGAGAGGTGAACTGCATGGCGCTCAATCCCTCACTTGGCCGAGCCGGCGATCGGTTTCGTATCGGTCATGCCGGCCAGCACCTCGGCGACATGGCGGACCTCGACGGTCGATCCCTCGCGCCTCAGCTTGCCGGCCATGTTCATCAGGCAGCCCATGTCGCCAGCGAGAAGCATGTCGGCACCGGTCTCCATAATGTTCGCCGTCTTCTTGGACACGATTGTGCCGGATATGTCGGAGTACTTGACGCAGAACGTGCCGCCGAAGCCGCAGCAGACGTCGCTGCCGGCCATTTCCTTGAGTTCCAGCCCATCCACCGTGGCCAGAAGCTTGCGCGGCTGCTTCTCCACGCCGAGTTCGCGAAGCCCCGAACAGCTGTCGTGATAGGTGACGCTGCCCTGGAAGGCCGCATCCACTCTGGGCACGAACATCACGTCGGTGAGGAAGGAAACGAGTTCGAACACCTTGTCCGAGAAGCGCCGACAGCGCTCTTCCCATTTGACGTCGCCCTTGAAGACTTCGGGATAGTGGTGCTTCAGCATGGCAGCGCATGAGCCGGACGGCGCCACGACATAGTCATAGCCCTCGAACAGTTCGATCACCTGGATCGCCAGTGCGCGTGTATCCTTGCGGTCGCCGGAATTATAGGCCGGCTGGCCGCAGCAGGTCTGCGCCATCGGAACATGCACCTCGCAGCCCGAATCCTCGATCAGCTTTGCGGCGGAAAAGCCGACGTTCGGGCGGAAGAGGTCGACCAGACAGGTGGCGAACAGGCCGACGCGCGGGCGCGATCGAGGTGCAGTCATCGGGATGTCTCCGTCTTGTCCAGGCCGCTGCCGCGGGAGGTTCGTGAACCTTGGGGATTGTTGTCGCGGCGAATGAGCCTAAGCTTCGCCACCCGGCCCCATTCGTCGGCGCGGGTCGCTTCGTCGACCGCCTGCATGACGAAATCGATATGCGCCTGGGCGGCACGCTTCGCTGCCTCGCCGTCGCCGGAAAGAATCGCATCGTGGATGGCGACATGCTGCTCCAGCAGGCGCTCGCGCGCATTGGCAAGCGCGAACACCGCCTTGCGGTTAAAGAAGATGCCCTCCGACAGCAGGCGATAACATGCCCGCAGGGTATGCAGGAGGATGATGTTGTGGGCCGCTTCGCCGATCGCGTTGTGAAACTCGACGTCGGCGGCGAGCTCCTCTTCCGGATTGCCGCCCTCATGCGCTTGTCTCATGTCGGCGATGATGCGGGTCAGCAGCGCCCGGTCGGTGTCGGTGGCGCGCTTGGCGGCAAGTTCAGCCGTCAGCCCTTCAAGTTCGCGGCGATATTCGAGATAGTCGCGCGTGGCCCGGGCATGGCGGGAGATGAGTTCGGTGATCGGCTTGGAAAATACCTGCCCGATAATGTCGGCGACATAAGTACCGCCGCCATGATGGGAAACCAGCAGGCCGCGGGCCTCGAGTTCCTTCAACGCCTCACGGAGAATCGGTCGCGACACGTCGAGATCCTGGGCGAGATCGCGTTCGCCCGGCAGCCGGTCTCCGTCGCGCAAGACGCCGTCGAGGATCAGCATTTCGATCTGCTGAACCACTTCGCTCGCGGTGCGGCTATGGCTGATCTGGGCGAAAAGCCCTTCGTCCTTGTCCGTCACGACGTCCTCCCTCGGCGGCCTTTTAGCAAGCCGTCGAGGGATTGGTCAATTAATTTGTCCAGTTGCGTTTCGTCAGTCGCGAAACGGGCGCGGTGCGCGGGGACGAGTAGCCCCGGTCGCCGCGATCAGCCGAACTTGAGGAACAGCTTGGAATAGGGAGCCTTGAGCCCGTCGATGGCAGCCTTGATCGCTGCGGCATCGCCGCTTTTGGAGGCGCCCTCCAGCTTCGCCACGCTCGCCTCGACGGCGCCGAGCAGTTCCTTATAGCTCGCATCGGCCTCCTTCGGCGGATGGGCGACCACGTCGCCGAGCAGGTATTTCAGGACGGCCGCCTCGGCATGCACGCCGGAAGCGTCCGCTGGGTCGAGCGCGATTACCTCCTCCATGCGGGCGTGATAGGCGTTCATCCGGTCGGAAAAGCTGTAGATGTCGTTGCGGATATGCAGGTCGCCGATCTGGTCGCGAATGCCTTCCAGCGTGTCGTGCGCCTTCGTAAGTTCTCCGGCCGCGACTTCGGCGGTCGCGGCTTCGGTGATCTTGGTCACGGCGGCCAGCGTTTCGGCATATTTGCCATCGTCCGCATAGTGCGGCGGCGCGGGCTCGGCGGCGATCGCGGACCAGGCCTTGGCGAATTTGCCCAGCGATGCCGTCGATTCCGGGGCCTTGCCCATATTGGTGGCGAAGAGGGCGGTTCGGTAGTCGCCATAGGCGGCGCGCAGTTTCGTTTCGAAGTCGCCGACCTCGCCGGCAAAGGCGGGCAGGCCGATCGCAAGCGCAAGCAGGGTTGCCGGAATAAGTCGCTTCATGGGGTTTCTCCATTGCTCGGCAGGCAGGACAGGTGCTGCCGATATCGTAATTGGCATCGACGCGCCGACCAGCCGCGTTGAGGATGGCGATTGCGTTCTCAAGAATCATTCTTGTCGACTCCGCGATCGCCAGCAATAGACAAATATCAGAATTGCTATGTTTTAATGAGTGACTTCTGGGTCCCGCTTTGCGAAATGCCGCAGACACGGGCCACCTCTACGCTTTGCGTCAACCGGCCCCCTGCCGCTTGCGCCGCGCATTTGCTAGGAAGGCAGCCATGATAAAAGGGAGACGGACTTGATGGGGAAGGGTAGTTTCGCATTTCCGGTGTCGCCGGAGCGGGCTCTGGCGCTGGGTGAGATCCATGCGCGGCCCTATGCGCTGGTGAAATCGGAACGCGTGATCGTGCAACTCGCCTTCATGATGGACGGCGGCTCTGCGGTGCATCACAGCGCGCTCGCCGAATTGTCGCGTGCTCGCGGCGTGACCGTGCCCGATCGCAATGCCCGTCACCACGCCATGCCCTGGGGCCAGGGAACGCTGCGCTGGGAGCGCCACACCGAATTTTCCACCTGGTTCTGGGACGGGCCGCTGCCCGATGCCTTCGGCGGTGAAATCCTCGTTCATCCCTTCGGCGACGGCTTTTCCGCGCCTGGTCCGCTGATGTCGGGCATCCGGCTGGAGATCCGCCGCGACGGTACCGAGATCGAGGCGGCGATGCAGCTCTTCGATCTGACCAGCCTCTGCTACAGCGACGTCAAGAACGGCCAGGCGACGGTGATGACCGATTTTCGCCAGGACGGCGACGGGTTGACGCGCATTCTCGTTGTCGACCGCAGCCTTTCCGAAGCCGGGCGTGGCGCGCTCGTCCAGCGCCTGCTCGACATCGAGACCTATCGCACGCTCGCCATGCTCGGCCTGCCGCTGGCACAGACACTCTCGCCGGACATACGTCGCATCGAGGACGGGCTGACCGCGGTGACCCAGAGCATGAAGGCCCATGCACGCGAGGAAGCCGACACCATGCTGGCCGAACTGACCCGGCTGGCCGCCGAATTGGAGGCCAATGCGGCGCTCAGCCTTTATCGCTTCGGTGCGAGCCGCGCCTATGACGGCATCGTGCGCGAGCGCGTCAAGGCGCTCGATGAAGCCCCGAAGCCGGGATACGAAATGCTGGGCGCCTTCCTTGAACGTCGCCTGGCGCCGGCCATGCGCACCTGCCAGTCGGTCGAGGAGCGGCTGGCCAACCTGTCGCGCAAGCTGTCGCGCGCCACCAGCCTCGTTCGAAGCTGGATCGACGTCGAACTCGAGCGCCAGAATTCGGCCCTGCTCGCCACCATGAACCGCCGCGCCGAGATGCAGTTGCGCCTGCAGCAGACGGTCGAAGGCCTCTCGGTCGCGGCGATCTCCTATTACATCGTCGGGCTGATCGGCTATGGCGCCAAGGCCATCAGCCACGATCTCCTGCCCGTCGATCCGGCGGTGATCACCGGGCTGTCCGTGCCGCTGGCAGTGCTGGGCGTCTGGTGGGTGGTGAGGCGGATCAGGAAGAGCCACGGCGAGGGGCATTGAAGTCCTGGCGGCTCGTCGCCGGATCGCGTGCGCCATCGACAACCCTGGCGATGTGGACATTTCCATCGTCTGCGATGAGATAGAGAACGAGCCAGCGGTCGCAGACGAGCATCCGGGCGTTGTCCGCAATGTCCTTGCGGGCTGGGCCGAGCATCGGATGGGTGGCCAACGCCGACTTCGCGTGGTGATCCGGTCCAGTTTGTCATCTGCGATTGCCGGACTTGCGGTTTCGGCAAGCCATAGCCAGATGTCTGACACATCGCTCCGGGCCCTTGATGACCAGAGGATGTGTACCATTGCCTAACCCTTGGATTGATACTGTCGACGTGCTTCGGCTTTCAATGCGGTCAGGTCGAGCGGTCTGAAATCTCCGCTCGTAACACCTTCCGTCCACGCAAGCTTCAGCGCTTCCGTCGAAAAAGCGTCCAGATTGTCGCGCTCCTGAAGGAGTGTCAGAGCCGCCGCCAGAACGTCGCCAGGCGAGGCGAACTCACCAGAAGCCACCTTCTTTTCGACGAAGTCCTCTAGCTCAGCGCTCAGCGATACGGTGACGGTCATTGGCGTACTCCTGGCGTGTAGATTAGAGCGTGATCGTGCGGAGTGCAATCTTGGCTCGCGTGCGCGCGAAATGCCCTTGCTCGCCTTCGCTGTCCGCCTGATATAAGCGATCGAAGACAATAAACGGCATAAGCGGAACGGAATGGCCCGGCAGAAGCGTGCGAAACTCGACAAAAAGGGCCTGAGCGGTCTTGGCCTCGACAAGCTGGTCGAGATCCTGCTGGAGGAAGCCTCGGCCAACAAGGCCCTGAAGGGCAGGCTGGAGGCGGCCTTGGCCGGCGAGGCGGGGCCGGCGGAAATGGCGCGGCTGATCGACCGCCGGCTGGATACGCACGAGCAGGCGAGGACGCGGATCAACAACGCCCGCGCCAAGGATCTCGCCATCGAGTTTTCCGGCCTGGTGCGTACCATTCTCTCGGAGTTGGGCGGGGTGGATGCGGCGGGCGGCGCCGAGCGCATTCTGCGGTTCCTCGCCCTGCGCTTTCCGATTTCGGCGCGGCTGGTGTCCGACAATGCCCGGCTGTGGAAGGTGTTCGATGAAGCCGAAACGGCGGCGGCCGAATTGATCCGCTCGGTTCCGGCGGAAGATCAGGCGTTGCTGGTGCCGCAGTTCGAAATGTTGCGCCGACGCGACCGGTATGGCGAGCATACGGGTTTCCTGCATAAACTGACCGGCGTGATCGGCGCGCCCGCCGCGACGGCCTGGAAGATCCTGCTCGCCGAGGCCATGCCGAAGGAGCCGGGCAAGCTCGGCGCGCTCGATCTCCTCCAGGCGATCGCGCTCCGCCAGGGCGACGTCGATGCCTATATGGCGCTCGAAGAGGGCAAGGCGGAGAACCGTCGAGATACGCTGACGGTCGCGGCCCTGCTGCACGGTGCGGGTCGCCATGAAGAGGCGTTGGAGTGGGTTCGCCGCCGCCCGACGGGTATGCGGCTTTTGCCGGTCGGCGGCGAGTTGACCTCCGTCGGTCCGGAATATGGCGCCCGGGAGCGCCGCATGCTGGAAGCCGAAATCCTCGACAAGCTGAAGCGGCGCGGTGATGCGCAGGAAATGCGCTGGCGGGAATTTGCCGAGACGCTCGATCCAGCCGTTCTGAGGCTCTACCTGTCGAAGCTCGACGATTTCGCCGAATTCGACGAAATGGACCGGGCATTCGCGTTGGTCGACGACGCCGAAGATATCTATGGCGCGCTCGATTTCTTCGTCACCTGGCCAAGGCTCGATCGCGCGGCGGCGCTTGTGCTGCGCCACAAGGACGACTGGGAAGGCCGCTATTATGAGGATCTGGCGCCGGCGGCCGAGGCCCTGTCCGACGATCAGCCGCTGGCCGCGACCGTGCTCTATCGTGTGCTGATCAGCGACATCCTGCGCCGCGGCATCGGCGTCGCCTATCCGCATGCGGCGCGCTACCTCGAGGAACTGGTCCGTCTTGTGCCGCATCTGCCGGCCGATGCGCGGCTGCAGCACCACGGCGACTTCGTCGCCGACCTGCGTCGCACCCATCCGAAGAAATTCGGTTTCTGGAGCAATGTGTCTGAAGCGCTGCGATGATCCGCAGGCTCAGCGCTCCCAATAGGGAACCGGCCCGTAAAGCTCGGCGAGGTAGTCGATGAACAGCCGCACCTTGGCCGGCAGGAACTGGCGGCTCGGATAGACAGCCGAGAGCGAGACATTGCGCGAGCCCTCATAGGCCGGCAATACCTGGACCAGTTTGCCCGCCTTCAATTCGGGGCCAATGTCCCAGGTCGAGCGCAAGGCGATGCCGAGGCCTCCGATCACCGCCTCGCGGATGACCTCGCTGGAATTGGTGATCAGCATGCCGTCGGGGCGAATGCTGAGCGTGCCCTGCGGTCCTTCCAGCTTCCAGGCATCGTAATTGTGCGCCGGAAGGCAGTGATGTCGTTTCAGGTCCTCGATCGTTTCCGGCATGCCGTGGACCCCGATATAGTCGGGCGAGGCGCAGAGGATGCGGCGCACAGGTGCCAGACGCCGCGCCACCAGCGTCGAATCCGTCAGTTCGGCAATGCGGATGGCCAGATCGAAGCCGCCGCCGACGATGTCTGTAAATTCGTCCGACAACACCAGATGGATGGTGAGATCCGGATGGGCTTCCATGAAGGTTTTAAGATGCGGCGCGATGTGCAGGCGGCCGAACGAGGTCGGCGCGGAGATCTTCAGTGTGCCGGCCACTTCCGACGAGCGCCCCGAAGCATAGGCCTCCGCCTCCTCCAACCCCGCAAGCACGGCGATCACCCGCTCGTGAAACCCCTGTCCGGCCTCGGTCAGCGAGATCTGCCGCGTGGTCCTTTGCAGGAGCCGCGTGCCGAGCCGGTCCTCCAGCCGCTTGATCCGCTTCGACACGACCGCCGGCGAGAGCCCCAGATCCCGCGCCGCCGTCGACATGCTGCCGACCGCAATCACCCGTACGAAGACTTCCAGATCGCCGAGATTGGTCATGGCCCAAATCCACTCTTTCCAATTTTGTCATAAGTCCATAGCATTTGCGCGACTTTGGTTGAAGTGGTAAAGAAACAATACCAATTGATGGCCGAGGCCACCCGGTGTATGCCGAAGGAGCCTGAGCCAGGGGAGGGAGCCATGTCCGAAGCCATCCAGTTTCTGGAGCCGAATGCCGCGATCCTGTCGCGCTGCAAGGAGATCCTCGCCGATCTCGCGGAGCTCGTGCCGGCTGAGCGTCTGGTGCAAGAGCCGAACGAACTCGTTCCCTTCGAGACCGACGGTTTCATCGCCTATCGCCGCCGGCCGCTCGCGGTCGTCCTGCCGGAAACCACGGCCCAGGTCGCGGCGGTGATGAAATACTGCAATAAATACGGCATTCCGGTCGTGCCGCGCGGCGCCGGCACCTCTTTGTCGGGTGGTGCCATCCCCCAGGAAGATGCGGTCGTGCTCGGCCTCTCGGCGATGACCAGGATCCTCGACATCGACTATGCCAATCGTTGCGCCACCGTCCAGGCGGGCGTCACCAACCTTTCCATTTCCGATGCCGTCGGCGGAGACGGCTTTTTCTACGCGCCCGATCCGAGTTCGCAGCTCGCCTGTACGATCGGCGGCAATATCGGCATGAACTCCGGCGGTGCTCACTGTCTGAAATATGGTGTCACCACCAACAACTTGCTCGGCGTCAAGCTGGTCCTGGTTGATGGTACTGTGATCGAGCTGGGCGGCAAGTTGCTCGACAGCGCCGGCTATGACCTCCTGGGCCTCGTCTGTGGCTCCGAAGGCCAGCTCGGCATCGTCACCGAAGCGACGGTCCGGCTGATCGCCAAGCCCGAGGGCGCGCGCCCCGTGCTGTTCGGCTTCGACAGCGCGGAATCCGCCGGCACTTGCGTCGCCGATGTCATCGGCGCCGGCATCGTTCCGGTCGCCATCGAATTCATGGACAAGCAGGCGATCGAGATCTGCGAGGCCTTCGCCCATGCCGGTTATCCGCTCGATGTCGAAGCCTTGCTGATCGTCGAGGTCGAGGGATCCGAGGCCGAGATGGAGGCCATGCTCGCCTCGATCGTCGAGATCGCCAAGCGGCACGGAGTGAAGACCGTGCGCGAAAGCCAATCGGCGATGGAATCGGCACTGATCTGGAAGGGCCGCAAATCGGCCTTCGGCGCGACGGGCCGCATCGCCGACTATATCTGCATGGACGGCACCGTGCCCCTGAGCCAGCTTGCCTATGTCTTGAAGAAGACCTCAGAGATCACCGACCGCTATGGCCTGCGCGTCGCCAACGTCTTCCACGCCGGCGACGGCAACATGCACCCGCTGATCCTCTACAACATCAACGATCCGGAAGATGCGGCAAAGGCGGAAGCCGCCGGCATGGAAATCCTCAAGCTCTGCGTCGATGCCGGCGGCTGCCTGACCGGCGAACACGGCGTCGGCATCGAGAAGCGCGACCTGATGCGCCACCAGTATGCCGAGGCCGATCTCGCCCAGCAGATGGCGGTCCGCGCCGCCTTCGATCCGAAATGGACGCTCAATCCTTCCAAGGTGTTTCCGCTCGACGGGAGGACGGCCGCGTGACCGCGTTTCTGCTTCCAGCAACAGAAGTCGAGGCCGTGGGCCTCATCCGCGAACATGCCGAACGCTCGGCGCCCCTCGCAATCTCGGGCGGCGGAACGCGTGCCGGTTTCGGCAATGCCCTGACCGCCAATGCGACGGCCCTCAGTTCGTCCGGCCTTTCCGGCATAGTCGCCTATAATCCGGCCGAGATGGTGCTCACCGCCCGCGCCGGCACGCCGGTTGCGGAGATTGAGGCCGCCGTTGCAGTCAACGGCCAGTCTCTCGCCTTCGAGCCGGCGGATCACCGAGGCATGATGGGTACGTCCGGTGAGCCGACCATCGGCGGCCTGTTTGCCGTCAATGCGTCGGGTCCGCGCCGCTTCACCGCCGGTGCCGCGCGCGATCATCTGCTCGGCGTGCGCTTCGTCAACGGCCATGGCGAAATCGTCAAGGCTGGCGGGCGGGTGATGAAGAACGTTACCGGCCTCGACCTAATCAAGGTCCTTGCGGGCTCCTACGGCACGCTAGGCTTCCTGACCGAAGTGACCTTCAAGGTCCTGCCGGCACCGAAGACGGCCGTTACCATCGTGTTGTCCGGGCTTGAGGACGAACAGGCGGTCCAGGCCATGGCGGCCGCCATGGCCATGTCTGTCGAGGTCTCGGGCGCCGCCCACCTGCCGGAGAGCGTGCGCGGCCGGTTCATCGGGGGCAGGCTGCCGGACGGTGCCGCGACCGTGCTGCGTCTCGAAGGGCTGGAGGCATCGGTCGGCGTGCGCGCTGAAAAGCTGGCATCCGCAATGTCGGCCTTCGGTCCTGTCTCGCGGCTGGAAAATGCCGATACGCTGTCGCTCTGGAGCGAAATCCGCGACGTCCACCCTTACGCAGACAGCACGATGCGGCCGCTCTGGCGCGTGTCCGTCGCCCCGTCCGAAGGCTGGAAGCTGGTCGCCGCCCTTCGCCTGGAAGCCGGCATCGACGCCTTTTATGACTGGCAGGGCGGGTTGGTCTGGATGCGCCTCGAAGGCGATCCGGAAGCCGAGCTGCTGCGGCGCTTCATCAAGGTGGCCGGTGGTGGCCATGCCACGCTGGTACGGGCGCCGGATGCTGTGCGGGCCCAGGTCCCGGCCTTCGAGCCGCAATCGCCGGCCGTCGCCTTGCTTTCGCAGCGGGTCAAGGAGAAGTTCGATCCGCGCGGCATCTTCAATCCCGGCCGCATGACAAGAGGAGACGCCGCATGAGCGATCCGATGATCTCCCCCGATCCGCGTAAGGCAGACAACTGGCTGGAGCCCGGCAAGCTGAACGTCCAGCTGGTCTACGCGCTCTATCTCTTGAGTTTCCTGATCGGCATCTCCGGCCTGATCGGTCTTGTCTTCGCCTATCTCAATCGCGGCAAGGCGGGTGGCTGGGTCGACAGCCATTACACCTATGCCATCCGCACCTTCTGGATTGCCCTGCTGTACGGCCTCGTCTCGGCCATCCTGTCGCTTGCCTTGATCGGCGTGCTGCTGGCCGCTGCCACCGTGGTCTGGGTCGTCGCCCGCTGCATCATCGGTCTGCAGAAGGCCACCGCCGGCGAACCGATCGCCAAGCCCGAGACCTGGTGGGTGTGAGCCTTCGAATTTCATGGCCGCGACGGAAATCGTGCGCCCCCCTTCGGGAGAACTGACGTGCAGACCAATTTCACCGCCGAACAG
Organism: Ciceribacter sp. T2.26MG-112.2; assembly: GCF_900492205.1. GTDB lineage: Bacteria > Pseudomonadota > Alphaproteobacteria > Rhizobiales > Rhizobiaceae > Allorhizobium > Allorhizobium naphthalenivorans_A. Next base: position 92,213 of record NZ_UEYQ01000009.1, on the reverse strand, counting down.
CTCGCCGATCCGCACGTCGCGGAGGCAGAGAGCATTCTTCGCAAATGCGTGCATTGCGGCTTCTGCACAGCCACCTGTCCGACCTATGTCACGCTCGGCAACGAGCTCGACAGCCCGCGCGGGCGCATCTACCTGATCAAGGACATGCTGGAGAACGGGCGGCCGGCCGACAAGCAGATCGTCACCCATATCGACCGCTGTCTCTCCTGCCTCGCCTGCATGACCACCTGTCCCTCGGGCGTTGACTACATGCATCTGGTCGATCATGCCCGCATCCATATCGAAAAGACCTACAAGCGGCCGCTGATGAACCGGCTGACGCGCGCCATTCTCGCGGTGACGCTGCCCTATCCGGCCCGCTTCCGCGCAGCACTTGGCCTTGCCCGTCTCGGGCGCCCCTTCGCTGGCCTTTTCAAGCGCATCCCGGCGCTGAAGCCGATGGGCGCCATGCTCGATCTCGCGCCACGCAGCATTCCGGCCGCCGGCGACAGTGCCCGTCCGGCGACCCATGCCCCGAAGGCCGAGAAGCGCGGTCGCGTGGCGATCCTTACCGGTTGCGCGCAGCCCGTGCTCGACCCCGGCATCAACGCCGCGACCATCCGGCTGTTGACCCGTTTCGGCGTCGAGGTGGTGGTGCCGCAAGGTGAGGGGTGCTGCGGCGCGCTGGTCCATCATATGGGCCGCGAGGGCCAGGCGCTCGACAGCGCGAGGCGGAATGTCGATGTCTGGACCCGCGAGATCGACAAGGGCGGGCTCGACGCGATCGTCATCACGGCGTCCGGCTGCGGCACGACCATCAAGGATTATGGTCACATGCTGCGGCTCGATCCGGCCTATGCGGAGAAGGCTAAGCGTGTGTCGGCGCTCGCCAAGGACGTCACCGAATACCTCTCCACGCTCGACTTGCCCGTGCAGGAGAAAAAGAACCTGACCGTGACCTATCACTCGGCCTGCTCGATGCAGCATGGCCAGAAGATCACCATGGCGCCGAAGATCCTCTTGAAGAATGCCGGTTTCACCGTGCGCGACCCGGCCGAGGGGCATCTGTGCTGCGGTTCTGCCGGCACCTACAACATCATGCAGCCGGAAATCTCGGAAAAGCTGAAAGCCCGCAAGGTGAAGAACCTCGAGGCGACGAAGCCGGACGTCATCGCCGCCGGCAATATCGGCTGCATGACGCAGATCGGTTCGGGCACGGCCGTTCCGATCGTCCACACGGTCGAACTGCTCGACTGGGCCTATGGCGGAGAGCGTCCCGCAAGGCTTGGCGTTTGATATTGCCTGGGTGAAAATTGGCCGGAAACGGCACAGTTCGCCGTCGAAGCTTCGGCTTATGGGTCGGAAAACTTTAAGACACTGCTGATAAAGTGCTTCCTGCAATAGGTCGGTCGGGCCTGCGAGGAGGAATTCGATGTCCGTCAGGGCAATCATTGCCGCCGTCTTGTCGACGGCAAGCGCCATGCCGGCGGCGGCGGCCGAACGCATTTACTGCGCGGCCTCAGACCCTATGGTCAAGATGTCGATCGAAAGTGCTTTTGCCGCCCGCGACGGCAAGCGGCTGGTCCATTTTCGCGGCATTACCGACATCAAGGACGACAAGACGCCACAAGCCTTTGCCAACCTCAAGCTGAATTCTGCCATGTTGAAGCAGGCCTGGATGGACGGCGACGAACTGCGTCTGCAGATCTACACCGACAATCGCGATGCAAGGCCGTTCCAGACCTTCGAAATGTCGATCGTCACCCGTTCCACGGCGAACAACCCGGACCGCTTTGCCGGCCGTTATGTCCTGACGGTCGAGAGCGCCCACGGAAAGACAAAGGCCCCGCGCGACATGGTCTTGTTGCACGAGGCCGCGATTTCCTGCGAGATCAAGTAGCCCGCGATCGGGCGCTATCGCGTTAGAAGTGGAAGCTGATGCCGGCGTTGACCGCATTGGTCATGATGTCGGTCTTGAGCGTCGCACCGCTGTCGATGTCGACGTCGACCCAAGAATAGTTGCCCTTGTATTCGACAAAGCCGGACCACCGGTCGGTGAACTCGTAGGCCACACCGACCTGTGCCTGAACGGTCGCGCCACCGAGCTGGTACTCGAAAGTCTCACCCGTGCCGCGCGTCACTTCGACATGCGGCACGTTGATGCCGGCGCCGGCGCCGATGTAGGGAACGAACTTGGTGCCTTCGATCGGCATGCGGTAGAGCGCGTTGAGCGTCAGAAGATTGATGCCGTCGGAAAACTCGAAGTGATCCCATCCGGCTTCTGCCAGCGTGTCGCTGTCGGCATAGACCTTCGCATGGGTGAAATCGAGCGAGACGCCGATGTTCGGCTGGCCGAGCTCTTCCATCCACCAGGTACCGCGCACGCCGTAATAGGGCGGCATTTCGAAGGAACGGCCGTCCCAGCCGGCGGTGAAGTCCGCTTGGTCGGAGACTTCGACATCGCTGTGCGGCGCCGTCTGGAAGCCGCCGTAGACGGAGATCGCCATTTCGGCCTGGGCCAGGGATGCCGACAGGCCGATGAAGCTGGCCGCGACAGCGGTGCTGAACAGGAGGCGAAGCTTGGAGTTCATGGGTAGGGTCCGCGAATCTGGTTATGTTTGATATGTATGTAAGCGATTTGCCGCGCCAAGTCTGTTTCCAATTTGCATCACCATGAGCGGAACGACCAAAGTCGGGGCCAATTCCTTGGCGATCGTCAAGTCGGGCGGCACGAAAATAGGCGCGGGAGGTCTCGCTTCCCGCGCCTATTTTCAAGGAGGTTGGATCAATCAGCCGCCGAACATGGTCCGCAGCAGGTCGATGCCCTTGTCCTGGAAGCTGACATCGCCCTGGCGGTTGCCCGGACCGACGACGATGACCTTGGAACCGACGCCCGCGCGATCATAGAGATGCTCGACGTCCTTGTTCATCATGCGGATACAGCCGGAAGACATGTTGAGGCCGATGGTCCAGGGCTGGTTGGTGCCGTGGATGCGGAAGATCGTGTCGCGGCCACCCTTGTAGAGATACATGGCGCGTGCGCCGAGCGGATTGTCGACGCCACCCTTCTGCACGACCGGCAGGATATGGCCCTTGGCGGCTTCGCGGCGGCGCATTTCGGCGGGTGGGCGCCATTCCGGCCATTCGGCCTTGCGGCCGATCTTGACCACGCCCGACCAGCCGAAGCCGTCGCGGCCGACGCCGACGCCGTAACGGGTCGCGCGGTTATTGCCCTCGACATAGTAGAGGAACTTGTTGTTGGTATCGATGATGATCGTGCCCGGCTTCTCGTCGGTGATCAGCCGCACGACGCGGCGCTTGAACTTTTCCGCGACCTGCTTCTTCTGCGGCTGGGCGACAAGCGTCACGTCGCTCAAGGCGGCGGGATGGTTGGCGCTCATCGTGCCGGCGATGGCGGGCACGGAAAAACTGCCGATGGCGATGGATGCGGCCGCCAGTGCGGCCAGATACGTCTTCATGATGAAATCCCCCAAAACGTAAGGGATGGGAGCCTAGCCGACTCCCATCCCGATGCAAGTGCTTAAGCAATGCCTCATTGAAAATTGATGAAATCGAACCGCCGGTCAGTCCGGCGGTACCTGCGGCATATGTCAAAGGACGATGACGCTCGTTCCGACATTGACGCGCTCGTAAAGGTCGACCACATCCTCGTTGCGCATGCGGATGCAGCCTGACGACACACCGCTGCCGATCGTCCATGGCGCATTGGTGCCATGGATGCGGTAAAGCGTCGAGCCGAGATACATGGCGCGCGCGCCGAGCGGATTTTCCGGTCCGCCTTCCATGCGGGCCGGGAGATAATGCCCCTTCGCCGCTTCCCTGGAAATCATCTCCTTCGGCGGGACCCAGTCGGGCCATTCGCGCTTGGCGGTGATCTTGTGCTTGCCGGCCCATTCGAAGCCCGGCTTGCCGACGCCCACGCCATAGCGGCGCGCCTGACCATTGCCGGTGACGAGATAGAGGAAGCGATTATTGGTGTCGATGACGATGGTGCCCGGCTTGTGCGGGCTATCGTAAGCAACCATCTGCGGCAAGAAGACCGGGTCGATCTGGCTGCGCACCGGCTTGTTGGGGCGAGCGGTGGCCGGCTGGACGAGCGTTGCCTGCGGCGCTCGCCGCTGGACCTGGCGCTGATAGGTGCGCATCTGCGGCTGTGCGGCGCGCGGCGCGTAGACGACCGGCCGCTGGGCGCCGCCGAGCTGCATCACCCAGGGGGCGGAAAGATCGGGGCTGACGATCACCGGCGGGCGGCTCTGGTAACGATCGTTCGCGCTGGCGGGCTGGACCGCGGGCAAGGCGACAGAAAGGCCGACAAGCGCGGCCAGGAAATAGGATTTCTCGAACATCGGACAACTCGCTACATGGGACCGAGGAGGCAAGCCCTTATTGGCTTTCATTGCGATCGTGCCAGCGCCGTCGCGACAATTGGTAAATGCCCGTTGATGAAAAGGCCGCAGACCCCGTAAACCTTTCATCAGGGTTAGCGCAGCGTTTGGAAAAATAGTGAACAAATGGTAAACGGACTTCCGCCAAGGTTAAGGGAATCATCGCGCATGGAAAAGACGGGGCTGATTCCCGGTGAGGATGGACTGGATCGCTGCTTCTGGCATGGCGGTCTTGACGACTACCGCCGCTATCACGACGAGGAATGGGGACGGCCGGTCACCGACGATCGCCGCCTGTTCGAGAAGATCTGCCTCGAGGGCTTCCAGTCAGGCCTGTCCTGGCTGACCATTCTTCGCAAGCGCGAGAATTTCCGCGCCGCCTTCGCCGGCTTCGATTTCCATAAAGTCGCCCTGTTCGACGATGCCGACATCGCGCGTTGTCTTTCGGACACCGGCATCGTGCGCCACCGCGGCAAGATCGTTTCGACGATCAACAATGCCCGGCATGCCGTCGATCTTGCAACCGAGTTCGGTTCGCTCGCGCGTTATTTCTGGAGCTTCGAGCCGAGCCCGCAGGAGCGTCCGCAGCGTATGGATTATGCGACACTCAGAGCCAATCCCACCTCGCCGACGTCCATTCGCCTGTCGAAGGATCTAAAGAAGCGCGGCTGGTCCTTCGTCGGCCCGACCACCGTCTATGCCTTCATGCAGGCCATGGGCCTGGTCAACGACCATATCGAGGGCTGCTGCTGCCGCGAGCCGGTGGAAGCGATGCGCGCGCAGTTCGTCCGGCCTGCTTGAACGGCGTATTTCCCGCTTGCCCTGAAGGCCCTCACGGCCGGCGTGGATGCGTGGTGCCTCACACCGAAAGGGCGACGCTGTCCTGCGACAATCCCGGGATTGTGCGCGTCACGACGTCTCGATGTCTTCTTGAAGGACTCGAGCGGTCCTTTCCGCCGAGGTCAGGCGCGGGACGGCCGCAGGTCTTTGTCCCATGCTGGAACATCTGGGCGGGGCTTGAAAATGCAGCAAGGCGGCAAGTCCGGCATTGCCCTCGACCAGATCGGACAGGCGCACCTTGTCGAGCGAAGCATAAAAAGCCTCCACCGCGTCGCGGATCGCATTGCGTAGCCAGCAGACTTCGACCAGAGGACAGGTGTTGGTGATACTGAAGCATTCCGCAAAGGGCAGATCGGCCTCGAAAACGCGGAAGACGGCGCCGATATTGATTTCCGAAGGCGCGCGCATCAGTTGCAGGCCGCCATGCCGCCCGCGGGTCGCGTCGATGAAATCGTGCTGGCCGAGGACACGGATCACCTGGCCAAGGTGGTTTTCCGAGGCGTTGCAGGCAGCGGCGATGTCGCTCTTGCGCACCGTGATTTGCGCATTGACGGCACAGAACATCAAAGTCCTGATGGCCAGATTGGTCCGTGTGGTGAGCCGCATTATTCAGTTTTCCGGTCAACGGGCGAACTTGCACTGCCTCTCTCTTACGACAGCGCGACAATTTGGAATTTGATCAAGATCAGCTACGCCGTTAGTCTCGGCCAAAACCTGCATCAAAAATCTCCCTTTAGGCTCGCCTTGTCCAGAACGAAGAAGATTGAAAGCGATCCCGCGCGCCGCAGGCTCGGTGCCATGGCACGGCAAGATGGCCGGCCCATGGCGGTGGCTGCGAGCTTCGCGGTCCTTTCGGCGCTTTTGTGGATTCCCCAGGCCTGGCTGGTCGCGCAGCTTCTGGCAGCGCTCGTGGAAACGCGCCCGCCGGCCCTTGCGCCGGTGCCGACCGTCCTGGCATTCGTCGGCCTCGGTCTTGCGCGCCACCTGGGCGAAGCCCTGGCCGGGCGAATGGCCTTTCATGTTGCACAGCGGATCGTCACACGCGAACGCACCGACCTGATCGCCCGGGAAAGCCTCACCTCGCCCTTTGGCGAGGGCCGGCAGACATCGGCGGCGCTTGCCACGCTCCTGGCCAGCAAGCTGGACGCCCTGATGCCGTTTGCAACACGCTATCGGCTGGCCGCAATCAAGGTGGCGATCGTGCCTGCCGCCCTGTTGATCGTCGTGACGTCGATCTCCTGGGTAGCCGGCCTCGTGCTTCTGGTCGCCGGTCCGCTCATTCCGGTCTTCATGGCACTGATCGGCATGGCCGCACGCGACGCCAGTGAAAAACACATGGTCGCGACCGGAACGCTCAATTCGGTCCTGCTGGAATGGCTGAACGCCGCCGCCGACATCCGCCTGCTGAACGCCGAGCAAAGAACGGTCGACCGGTTCCGCCAGTCGGCGGAGACCTTGCGCGCCAGGACGATGGAGGTACTTCGCATCGCCTTCCTTTCCTCGACGGTGCTCGAGCTCTTCTCCGCCATCGGCATTGCCATGGTCGCCGTCTATGTCGGCTTCAGCCTGCTCGGCACGTTCACCTTTGGGGCCTATACAACACCGCTGTCGATCGCCGAGGGCATCTTCATCCTGCTGCTCGTGCCGGATTTCTTCCAGCCGCTCAGGGACCTCGCTTCCGCCTGGCACGACAAGGCCGCCGCCCTTGCCGTGGCCGGCGAACTGGCCGAGCGCGAGAGAGAGCCGCGGCAGACGATTCTTGGCCGGGGCGGAAAGGCGCCGGCGGGTCTTTCGGGCAGCCTGACGGTCGCGACGACCGGATTGCGCTGTTCGACCGGCGGCCGGGAGATTGCTTTTCCGGACATACGCATCATGCCGGGGGAAAAAGTGGCGATCGTCGGGCCGAGCGGAGCCGGCAAGACGACCCTGATCGCCTTGCTTGCAGGCCTCGTCCGGCCATCGGGCGGCCAGATCGAGGTCGCCGGTCAGCCGCTCGACGATGACCATGCCGACGCCTGGAGAAGCATGATCGGTTTCGTCGGCCAGCATCCGCACATGCTCAATGCCAGCCTGCGCGCCAATATCTCCCTCGTGGACGGGCGGGCGGATGCTATCCGGCTCGAGGCGGCCCTTCATGCCGCCTCGGCCGAGGGGGTCGTAACGGCACTTCCGCGTGGCGTCGAAACCCGTCTCGGCGAAAACGGTAGCGGCGTCTCAGGCGGCGAGGCGCGGCGGTTGATGATCGCGCGCGCCATCTATGCCGACGCCCGGGTGATCTTCGCGGACGAGCCGACGGCGGATCTCGATGCCGCAACCGCTGATCGCGTGATCGGGGCCCTGGAGGCGGCAGGCCGGCAGGGGGCGACGCTGGTGATCGCGACCCACGACCCGCGCCTGATCGCGCGGCTTGATCGCGTCATTCGTCTGGGGGATGCCGCATGAAGGCGCTTTGGCGGGTTTTCCTGCGTGTCTGGCGCCGGCGCTTCGGCGCCCTTGCCATCGGTATCCTTTTGTCCGTCTCCGTTCTTGGCGCCGGCCTTGCGTTGCTGGGCCTGTCCGGCTGGTTCATCACCGCCGCCGGCATGGCGGGCCTTGCGGGCGCCGGCCTCACCTTCGACGTCTTTCGCCCCAGCGCCGGCGTCCGGTTTCTCGCCCTTGGCCGGGCCGCCGCCCGTTATGGCGAGCGGCTGGCGACCCATGACGCAACGCTGAAAGGGCTTGCCGAATTGCGCGTCGCACTGCTGAGCGCGATGTTGCAGAAGCCGGTCGTGCTGCTTGCGCGCCTGCGCGGTTCGGAGCGGCTCAATCACCTGACGATCGATGTCGATGCGCTCGACGGCGTCGCCTTGCGTCTCGTCATGCCGGCCATCGCCGCGACCCTGGTTCTGGCCGCCGCCCTTGTGTTGATCGGCTGGCTCGTCCTCCCCTCCGTCGCCTTTTGGGAGATCGGCAGCTATGTTTGCGGTCTGGGGGCGGCGCTCGTCTTTGCCGCGCGCTTTTCCCGGCAGCCGTCGCGCTTTGCTCAAAGGGCGATGCAGGCCTTGCGCATGCGGTTCATCGATATGATGCGCGGACAGACCGAGCTTGCCGTCGCCGGCCGGCTGGAAGACCATCGCCAGTCCATCCTCGATGCGCATCGCCGGCTGCAAAGGGCGCAGGCAAGGATCGATGCGGTCGAACGGGTCTCGGCCATTCTCCTCGGCCTTGCCGGCACGATCGCCGCCGGCGGTGGATTGCTGATCGGCGGGCTTGCGGTCGCCGACGGAACAATCGATCCGGCCAGTGCCGCGCTTGGTTTCTTCGCCGCGCTGGCGCTGGTCGAGACCGCGGCACCCCTGGCGCGAGGCATTGCCGAACTGGGCAAGATGACGGATGCCGCACGCCGGATCGAGGCCCAGTTCGACGATCCGGCTGGCCCCGCACCGGGAAACCCGATGGCGGCGTCTCCTCTTCCTGCCGACCATCCGCTGCTGAGTGTCTCGGACCTGGCCTGCCGACAGCAGAGCCGCGTCCTGTTCCAGGGCATCGCATTTTCCGTCCGCGCTCGCGAGACCCTTTCACTGGTCGGGCCGAGCGGTTCGGGCAAGACAACGCTTCTGAATGTCGTGCGCGGATTGATGACGCCGGCCCAAGGCTCGGTCATCGTCGAGGGCCGACCGCTCGATGCCCTTGGCGAGGCGGAGCGTGCCGCTTGCATCGGCTATCTGCCACAACGCACGGCGCTGGTCAGTGGTACGATCGCAGACAATCTGCGCGTCGCCGACCCCGCAGCCTCAAATGATATGCTCTGGCACAGCCTGAAGATTGCCTGCCTCGATAGGGTGGTCGAAGAAAGAGGGGGACTCGATTGCCAACTCGGCGAGGCCGGTCTCGGCCTGTCGGGCGGCGAAAGAAGACGGCTGGCGCTCGCCCGGATGTTGCTGCGCCGGCCTCGCATCATCCTTCTCGACGAGCCGACGGAAGGTCTCGACGAGGAAACGGCGCGGATGCTTCTCGAGCGCTTGCGTCAGGGTTTTCCCGAGGCGGCGATCCTGGTTGCGGCCCACCGCGACGCAGAGCGTGCCTGGGCCAATGGGGAGATCGCGATCGGTCATCGGTAAAGGTGCATACTTGATATACGATATTGATCCACATCAAGGACGATGTCGCTCGGTTGATACATATAAAAAATATTATGCGTCGTGGATGCATGTTTTAACCAACCGAGAGCAAGACCATGGAACTCGATATTGTCGAGCTGTCACGCCTGCAATTCGCGATGACGGCGATGTATCACTTTCTCTTCGTCCCCTTGACGCTCGGCCTTTCCATCATCATTGCGATCATGGAAACGGTCTATGTCATGACGGATCGTCCCATCTGGCGACAGATGACGAAATTCTGGGGCACCCTGTTCGGCATCAACTTCGTGCTGGGTGTGGCCACCGGCATCACCATGGAATTCCAGTTCGGCATGAACTGGAGCTATTACAGTCACTACGTCGGTGACATCTTCGGCGCGCCGCTCGCGGTCGAGGGGCTCATGGCCTTCTTCCTCGAGGCGACCTTCGTCGGGCTGTTCTTCTTCGGTTGGGACAAGCTCTCCAAGCGCGCGCACATGATCGTCACCTGGCTGGTGGCGATCGGCTCGAACTTCTCGGCGCTGTGGATCCTGATTGCCAATGGCTGGATGCAGAATCCGGTCGGCGCGCAGTTCAATCCGATGTCGATGCGCATGGAGATGACCTCTTTCTTCGACGTGGTCTTCAATGAAGTCGCCCAGGCCAAGTTCGTCCACACGGTGTCGGCCGGCTATGTCACGGCCTCGGTCTTCGTGCTCGGGGTGTCTGCCTGGTACCTGCTGAAGAACCGCCATACCGACCTTGCCCGCCGCTCGATCGCGGTTGCCGCCAGCTTCGGCCTGGCATCGGCCCTTTCGGTCGTCGTCCTCGGCGACGAATCCGGCTACTCGGTCACGCATTCGCAGAAGATGAAGCTCGCCGCGATCGAAGGCATGTGGGAAACGCTTCCCGCGCCGGCCTCCTTCACACTGGTTGGCTTTCCCGATCAGGAGGCCCGCGAGACGCATTATGCCCTGCATATCCCCTATGTCATGGGCCTGATCGGTACGCGTTCGCTCACCCACGAGATTCCCGGCATCGCCGATCTGGTCCAGCAGGCCGAAGAGCGGATCCGCTCCGGCCAGATCGCCTATGACGCGCTGATGACTTACCGCGCCGAAAAGGGCCAGGTTTCCGACGAAGTTCGCACAACTTTCGAGGCGCACAGCAAGGATCTCGGCTTCGCCCTGCTCCTGAAGCGCTATGTCGACGATCCGCGACTGGCGAGCGACGACCAGATCAAGATGGCTGCCAATAACACGGTTCCGACCGTCTGGCCGCTGTTCTGGGCGTTCCGCCTGATGGTGGCGCTCGGCTTCTCCTTCATCGCGGTCATGGCCTGGTTCTTCTGGATGGCATCTTTCCGCAGGATGCAGTTCCCCCGCCTGGCGCTGTGGCTCGCCGTCATCATCATCCCGACGCCGTGGATCGCCGCCGAACTCGGCTGGTTCGTCGCCGAATTCGGCCGTCAGCCCTGGACTGTGGACGGCGTCCTGCCGACCGCGCTGTCGGCCTCGCAACTGTCCGTCACCGATTTGGCGATTACGCTGGCCGGCTTCGTAATGTTCTACACCGTGCTCTTCGTCATCGAGATGGGGCTGATGCTCAAATATATCCGCAAGGGTCCGCACGTAGACGTGTCCGAGACCGATCAATGGCAGAAGCAGCATCGTGACCGGCTGAGTGCACCCTCGCCGTTTGCCCAACCCGCGGAGTAACGATCATGATCCTTCATCAATTCCTGGACTTCGAACTGCTGCGGGTCGTCTGGTGGCTGCTGCTCGGCGTGTTGCTCACCGGCTTTGCCCTGACCGATGGCTTTGACCTGGGCGTCGGTACCCTGCTTCCCTTCGTCGGCAAGACCGACGTGGAGCGCCGTGTCGCCATCAACACGATCGGTCCGGTCTGGGAAGGCAACCAGGTCTGGTTTATCCTCGGGGGCGGGGCGATCTTCGCCGCCTGGCCGCCGCTCTATGCCGTCAGCTTCTCCGGCTTCTATCTCGCCATGTTCGCGGTTCTGGCAGCCCTCATCTTGCGTCCGGTTGGCTTCAAGTATCGTTCGAAGCGCGACAGTGCCCTGTGGCGCTCCGCCTGGGACTGGGCGCTGTTCGTCGGCGGCGCCGTGCCGGCGCTGATCTTCGGCGTGGCCATGGGCAATGTCCTTCAAGGGGCCCCCTTCCGCTTCAACGAAGACTTGATGATCTTCTATGACGGCACCTTCTTCGGCCTGCTCAATCCCTTCGCGCTCCTTGCCGGCCTGGTCTCCATTGCCATGCTGACGATGCATGGTGCGGCCTGGCTTCAGCTGAAGTCGGAGGGGCCGGTTCAGATTCGGGCCCGCAAAATCGGCTCGGTCGCCGCTCTGGTGACCATCGTCGCCTATCTTCTGGCCGGTGTCTGGTTGGCAACGGGGATTTCCGGCTACGCGATCCCGGGAACCGTCGTCACCGACGGTCCGTCCAATCCGCTGCTCGGCGAGGTCATGCGTACGCCCTCCTGGTTTGCCGCCTATTCCGAGCGTCCATGGATCGCCGTGGCTCCGGTTCTCGGCGTCATCGGCGCGGTTCTGGCCTTCTTCGGCCTCAGGGCCGGTCGCGAAGTCTCGACGTTGCTCTACTCCAAGCTCGCGATCACCGGCATCATCTCATCGGTCGGGCTGACGATGTTCCCCTTCATCCTGCCGTCGTCGGTTGATCCCAAATCGTCGCTGACAGTGTGGAATTCCTCGTCCTCGCACCAGACGCTGTTCGTCATGCTGGTCATGGCCGTCATCTTCGTGCCGATCATCCTCGCCTACACCGCCTGGGTCTACAAGGTCCTGTGGGGCAAGGTGACCGAGGCCGATATCAATGCCGACAGCGGCACCGTTTACTGAAGGAGACAAGAACGATGTGGTATTTTGCCTGGCTCTTGGGCCTGCCGCTCGCCGCGATCTTTGCCGTCGTCAATGCCATGTGGCTGGAGATGCAGGAGGATCGCAGGATCATGAATCCAGCGGAAGGCGAACATTGAGGTGCATCCGGGGGGGGGGCTACAGCGGGGCTTGGATGATGCTTCGCAGTCCTCTAGTCCGCACTGCTCGGTCCCTGCTTCATCCCCCGGCTGGAGACTGACGCCAGCACGGGGCGGCAACCGCATGTGTTGCCGCCCCGTCGGCAATTCAGCCCTGCAACATTGAAGGATCCCATTGCCTGCGGGATTCGGCAAAACGATTCTCTCGACGCAACAGCGAAGGCCGGTCCGCCTCTGTCGATGACAGGGTGGGGCGGGCGCCGCCTGCCGAATGACGGGCTTTTCAGGAGTCCCAGCCGGTACCGCAAGAACGCGCCACGGATTTCGCAGAGCGAAAATTTTCCCATGACATTCTTCGCCATCGGACGTGACATAAGTCATATTGTAATAATACTATATTGCGATAGGTCGGTCCGGTTTGATCCGAAGCCCGACCTCCCGACCCAATCGGCCCCATCCCTGGATGGACTACAGTCCTTGTCACGCCTCACGCCGGAGTTGCTGCATGAAAGCTCGTTTGAAGTTCGCTCTGGGGGTCGTCCTGATCGGGACGGTCGCCGCGGGGGGCTACCTCTTCCTGCAGAACCGACCTTTGAAAGTCGAGGTCGTCAGGCCGTCGGAGACCGTCCCGATCAGGGTTTTCGGTCTCGGAACGGTGGAAGCCAGGGTGTTGTCGAAGATTGGCTTCGAGGTCCCGGGCACGTTGATCGAACTTCATGCGGATCACGGTGACACGGTCGCCAAGGGCACGGTGCTGGCCAAGCTGAATTCGGCGGAACAGGAAGCCCGCCTCGCGCAGGCAAAAGCCACCCGCCTGGCGGCAGAGATGTACGTCCTGAAGGCCAAGGCGAACGTATCGCGTGCCGAGGCAGTCTACGCGCAGCGACGCGATGACAGCGCACGCAAAAAGTCCCTCGCCAGCCGCAACGCCACGACGCAGCAGGAGGCGGAGGAGGCGCTGCGAGACGAAAAGGTCGCAGCAGCGGATTTGTCGGTTGCACAGAGCGAGGTCAATGTGTCCGAAGCGCAATTGACCGACGCCCAGGCCAAGGTGAGCTACGAAGAGACGATCCTGGAGCAGCACATCCTGCGCGCGCCGTATGATGCGGTGGTGATCGACCGACAGAGGGAAGTGGGGTCGGTCATCGGCTCGGGCGAGGTCATTTTCACGCTCATCGAGCCGGACAGCATCTGGACCCTCGCCTATGTCGACGAAGAACAGGCCGGTCCGCTCGAGGTGGGACAGCCGGCGGAAATCCGCCTGCGGTCGCTTCCGAACAGCGTCATAGAAGGACACATCGCTCGCATTGGCCTCGAAAGCGACCGCGCCAACGAGGAACGCAAGGTTTGGATCGTCTGCGAGGACTGTCCCACGCAACCTTATCTCGGAGAGCAGGCAGAAGTCTGGATCACCGTGAAAACGCTGTCGAAATCCCTGATGGTGCCGCAGAACGCCATCTACGAATTCGATGGCTCCTCAGGCAAAGCCTGGGTGATTGAAGACGGCGTGTTGCGGAAAAGGCCCCTGTCCTTCGGCACTCGTTCCGAGGACGCGCGTTACGAGATGACCGGCGGCTTGCCTGAGGGAGCCTCTGTCGTCACCTCCCGAGGACCCGGCCTGAAGGACGGGCGGTCCGCATCAGCATTGCCGGTCAAGCCATGAACCTTGCTTATCGCGATGTCCGCCACAATCTCTTCCGCTTCGTGCTGACCTGCCTTGGACTGAGCCTCCTCATGGCCGTGGTTCTCGCCATGATGGGAATTTACAATGGTGCCGTGATCGATGCCTTGACCATCGCCCGCGCGCCCAAAGTCGATGTATGGGTCGTCGAAGCCGAAACCAAAGGCCCGTTTGCGGAATCCTCTCGCATTCCCGGATCGACGCGCGAGGCGGTTGCCCGCCTGCAGGGTGTGGCGGACGCGGGCAGCGTCACCTACCAGAATGCCGATGGCGAGTATAATGGTACATCCCGCCGCCTCTACATCATCGGCTACGAGCCTTCGCGTCTCGGGGGACCGCAGGATCTTATCGCCGGTCGGCCGATCACACGGACCCATTTCGAAATGATCGCCGATACCCGCACGGGTCTGTCACTCGGCGACAGGGTTCGCCTGGGCCGCAACCATTTCGAGGTGGTCGGCCTTGTGCGCAATCACGTCAATTCGGGTGGGGATCCCGCAGTCTACATTTCTCTGCTCGACGCCCAGACGCTGCAATTCGAGATCGACCCTGCCGCGGTACGTGTCAAACGCGCCAAAGGGGAGGTGAGCGAAAGCCAGGATAGCGTGAATGCGGTGATTGCGCGACTTCATCCCCAAGCCGACCCGGAACAGGTAACGGCATCTGTCCGGCGATGGAAGCATCTGTCCGGCATGACGCAAGTCCAGGAGGAAACCCTCCTCACACGGTCGGTGATCGAAAGGCAACGCCGCCAGCTCGGCCTTTTCATGGCTATCCTCATGGCTGTGTCGGCGGTGGTGATCGCGCTGATCATCTACATGATGACCATCGAAAAGCTGAAACAGATCGCCACCCTGAAACTCATAGGCGCCCCGGACCGCACCATCGTTTGGCTGATCATGCAACAATCGCTCGCGCTCGGCGTCACCGGCTGGTTCTTCGGCCTCGGCATATTGTCCCTGGTCAAGGATTTCTTCCCCAGGCGCGTGGTTCTTGATGTCCCGGATGCCCTTGTGATGGGCGGCATCATCGCTCTGGTCTGCGTCGTTGCCAGTGGTCTCGGTATCCGCGCCGCGCTCAAGGCCGATCCGGCCACGGCCTTGGGAGGCTAGAATGATGACGGCAGAACAACGTGACATACTCGTCGAGGTCAGCAATGTTTCGAAGCATTTCGGTGAAGGCCAGGCCCGCGTCGATGCGCTGCGGAGTGTCAGTCTGAAAATTCACTCCGGCGAGGTCGTCGCCCTTCTCGGTCCCTCCGGCTCGGGAAAGACCACACTGCTCAATGCGATCGGCTGCATCATGGAGCCGACGAGCGGGCGGATCAGCCTCGATGGCGATGTGGTATTCGACGGCCGCTGGCTGAAGGATGATTTGAGACGGCTTCGGCTCGACAAGATCGGCTTTATTTTCCAGTTCCACAATCTCCTTCCCTTTCTCAATGCCGTCGACAATGTCGCGCTGGTGCTGGAACTGGCCGGACGTGATTCGTCCGAAGCGCGACGCGAAGCGGTGCGCCTGCTCGACTATCTCGAAGTCGGGCATCGTCGTGACGCAATGCCTGCGAAGCTCTCGGGCGGGGAGGCGCAACGGGTGGCGATTGCACGCGCTCTCGCCAACAAGCCGCGCATCATCCTGGCCGACGAGCCGACGGCGGCACTCGATTCCAAGCGCGCCGGCATCGTCATGGATCTCTTGCGCAAGCTCGCCGTGGACAATGATGCCTGCATCATCGCGGTGACCCATGACGAGAAGATCTTCAACCGCTTCGACCGCATCTTCTCGCTCAGGGATGGCGAGTTGATCCAGGATTGATTCGCGCTGCCTCGCCTGACACGCATGCCCTTAAGCGCGTCGGCGATATCGGTGTCCGCGCCATGGCGCAGAGATTGGCGGAATTTACGGGTCTGCCAATTCCGGTCTGCGGGCGACGATGTAGGGGTTCTGCGGATACTTGCCGAAGATCCGCTCTTCGGCAATCTCGAAGCCGGCCTGCACAATGGCCTGGCGAAGCTGGGAGACGGTCAGCGCGGTTGCTGCCGGAAACATGCCGACCACCCGCAGCAGTGAAAACAGGGCGCGGAGTCTCAATGGCATGTCGGCGAAGCACCAGGTCTTGGTGATCAGCAGGCCGCCGGGCTTCAGATTGGCGAAAATCCGGGCCAACGCGGCTGGGTGATCTTCTACCAGGTGCAGCACATTGAATGCACAAATCGCGTCGAACGGGCCGCCGTCGAAAGCACTGCCGGCGTCGGCGACAACGAAGCTGATGTTATCTCCCGCGGGCTTGGCCCGCGCGATGTCGATCATTTCCGAAGAGAAGTCGGTGGCCGTCCAGTGCGCGACACCGACGGCCAGTCGAATTGCGGTACCTCCGGTGCCACAACCGAGCTCAAGGACGCGGTCCGAAGGTTTGAGATGGGACGCAACATCGGCCAGCATGGCTTCGTAGGCGGCCACGTCCTTGAGCGGCCGCGCCGCGTAACGCCCGGCTATCCTGTTCCAGAACTTCTGCTGCTTGGAATGTGTCATATTGCGCCCGTCATCAAAGAGGTAAGGCCGCGGCGCTGTTCTTGTACAACACGTAGAGCGCCACGACGATGATCAGTGCCGCAAAGATCTGATTTAGCAGGTTCCGTTTCGTAGCAAGCCGGGTCGCAAGCAACATGCCGCCAAGGCCGCCGATCACGCCGCCGCCGATGAACTCGGCCGCGATCGGCCAGTCGATGAGGCCCGAGACGGCATAGTTGATCGCGGTCGCCAGGCCGAAGGTGCCGACCGCGAGCAATGACGAACCGACCGCACTGATCATCGGCATGCCGGTCGAAAGCATCAGACCGGGGACGATCAGAAAGCCACCGCCAATGCCGAAAAAGCCGGAGGCGGCGCCGGCGCCAAGCGCGACGGCGGCCGTCTTCCAGCAGGTGAGCCGATCCGTCTTGACGATGCTTGAGGTAAGCGTGGTCCGCGGCCTCAGCATCAGGGCGGCAACGGCCAGCATCAACAGTCCGAACAGAAAAAGCAGTTTTTGTCCATCGAACGCCTTGCCGAGGCTCGAGCCGGCCAGCGCCCCGACGGTGCCCGTCGCGGCAAAGACAATCGCGCAACGCCACCAGACATGCCCTTTGCGGGCATGGCCGATGAGATTGGCATAGGCATTGATCGACACGGCCAGGGCGCCGGTGCCGATCGCTATATGCGGCTGGGATATGCCGACGACATAAAGGAGCAGCGGCGTGGCGAGGATGGAGCCGCCGCCGCCGATCAGGCCGAGGGTGAACCCCACCAGCCCGCCCGAACCGATTGCCGCGATGGCCTGGGGAATGACATCGATCATTCCCAGGCCGCTCCCGACAAGGCATCCAGAGGGATCTTCAGGTAGCGCTTGCCATTGGCTTCCGGCTCCGGAAGGCGTCCGCCGCGGATGTTGACCTGCAGCGCATGCAGGATGAGCTTCGGCATGGGAAGGGTCTTGTCACGCTTGTTGCGCAGCGCGACGAAGGCGGCTTCATCCTTGCCGGCAATATGCGGATTGCTGCGCTTCTGTTCGGCGACGGTGGTTTCCCACAGCGGTTCGCGGCCGTCAGGCTGATAGTCGTGGCCGGTGAACAGGCGCGTCTCGTCGGGCAGGGACAGGATCTCCTGGATCGAGGCCCACAGTCGCTTGGCGCTGCCGCCGGGAAAATCAGCCCGCGCGGTGCCGCTGTCGGGCATGAACAGCGTGTCGTGCACGAAGGCCGCATCGCCGATCACATAGGTGATGGAAGCCAAGGTGTGACCGGGGGAAAACAATACCCTTCCTTGCAGTTCGCCGATCGAGAAACTGTCGCCGGCTGCGAACAGGCGGTCCCAGTGCGAACCGTCGGCGGGGAAGTCGGGCCAGTTGTAGATGCCTTTCCACAGCTCCTGCACATCGACGACATGCGCGCCGATTGCGGTTGGCGCGCCGGTCTTGCCCTTGAGATAATGGGCGGCGGAAAAATGGTCGGCATGCGGATGGGTGTCGAGGATCCATTCCACCGTCAGGCTTTTCTCGGCGACATAATCGAGCAGCGCATCGGCATTGTGGGTCGCGGTCGCTCCGGACTTCTCGTCATAGTCGAGCACCGGGTCGATGATGGCGCATTTGCCGGTTGCCGGGTCGCTGACGACATACTGGACGCTGAACGTGCGCTTGTCGAAGAAGCCTTTCACCTCGGGCTTTGCAGTCATGCTGGGTTCCTTCCCTGTTGAATGAATGATGTTTCCGCGATGCTCAACCCCACTCAAGGGAAGCGAGTTCCCTTACATCGGTCGGGGAGAGGCCGATGCCCCGGCGCCGGTCGGACGCCGGGGCAGCTTGGATCAGGCGAGGTTCTTGACGGTGAAGTACCAGTCGGTGGTTTCAAGGCCTTCAGAGAGGCGCTTTTCCACTTCTGCCACGGTCTTCGGTGAACTAACCAGGACCTTGTCGCCTGGCTGCCAGTTTTCCGGCGTAGCGACGCCGTGCTTGAGGCTGGTCTGCAGGGCCTTGACCAGGCGAAGCACCTCAGGGACGCTACGGCCGTTGGTCATCGGGTAGTAAATCATCGCGCGCAGGATGCCCTTGTCGTCGATGATGAAGGTGGCACGCACGGCCGAAGTGTCGGAGGCGCCGGGATGGATCATGCCGTAGGCCGTTGCCACCCGCATCGAGAGATCCTCGATGATTGGGAAGGTGATCTCGGTGCCGAACTTTTCCTTGATGTTCTGCACCCAGGCGAGATGGGAATAGATGCTGTCGATCGACAGACCGAGAAGTTCGCAATTCATCGCCTTGAATTCTTCAGAGGCGTTGGCGAAACCGATAAATTCCGTGGTGCAGACCGGCGTGAAGTCCGCCGGATGGGAGAATAGCACCAGCCATTTGCCCTTGTAGTCTTCCAGGCTGCGGTCGCCATGGGTCCTCTTGGCAGAAAAGGCCGGTGCCGGCTCGTTGATGCGCGGCATGGCCGCGACAGGTGCGGGGGCCGCCACCGCGATCGCGGGAGCAAGGGCCGGTGCGACGGCGGCCGGGGCCTGCTGTGTCGGGGTGATGGGGGTGGTTTCGGAGCAGCTCATGTCTTCATTCCTTCTTTGCTGGCGCGGCGGGCTGGGGTAAGCCTCGAGCCTTTATGATCGTTTTAGGCACTTTGAGCCTTGGGAGCGGTGACCCGACGGAGCCTCAATGTCGCTCCGCAGTGCCTCACGGGATTGGTCCAAGGGATAACCGATCCCGACGACAGATATATACGTTATTGCGAAGCAACGAAGAAATGAATTATATGGGCTACAGTGATCGAAGGAACCGATTTGTATGGTGCCGCTACCGAGCCTGAGACAGTTGCGCTATCTGGTGGCGCTTGCCGATACGCTGCATTTCGGCAAGGCAGCCGATGCCTGTGCCGTCACGCAATCCACGCTGAGTTCGGGTATCCGCGAACTTGAGGCGCTGCTCGGCGTACCGGTCGCCGAGCGGACCAAACGCTCGGTGCTGATTACTCCGCTCGGCCAGCAGGTGGTGGATCGGGCGCGGCGCCTGCTGCAGGATGCCGAAGCGATCGTCGAACTCGGAACCCATGCGGCCAGGCCCATGTCGCGCCTGATCGAGCTCGGCGTCATCCCGACAATCGGCCCCTTCCTCCTGCCGCGCCTCTTGCCGCAGATCAACGCCCGGTTTCCCGAACTGAAGCTCGCCCTGCGCGAGGACAGGACAGAGGCCCTGCTCGAGCGACTGGCCGACGGAAGGCTCGATCTCCTGCTGATGGCCCTTCCCTATGCAACAGAGGGCTGCGAGGTCTTTCCGCTGTTCTCCGACCCTTACGTTTTTGCCTGCGATGCGGCCAATGGCCACTCCACGTCCGACAGCATCGGGATCGACGAGATCGAGCGAGAGCCGCTGCTCCTGCTCGAACGCGACCATTGCCTGCACAGCCATGCCTTGCCGCTTCTGGAGAGCATGGCCGGCAAGGCGCAGAACAGCTTCTCCGCGACCAGCCTGCATACGCTGGTGGCCATGGTCGCCGAAGGCATGGGCACAACCTTGCTGCCGCAGCTTGCGGTGCGAGCGGGCATCCTGCAGTCGAGTTCCGTTTCGGCGATCCCGGTCGAGGGAGAGGCGGGCGCACGCATGATCAGCCTGGTGTGGCGCAAGCAGTCTTCGAGAGCGGAGGAGTTCCGCAGGCTGGGTTCATTCGTGAGGGATTGGGCGGCCGTTCAATTCGCCGATCGCAACTGACGCCGCCGCCACCTTCCGACAGCAGACCGGAATGGACCGGCCTGCGCGGTCTCCTGCTGTCCTGCGGGTAGGTGTCGCCGGAAGGGCGAACGGGGGGAACCGTTTCACTTCGTTATTGAACAAGGAGCGGACAGGCCGCCTCAATCGATGCTGAGCCCCAGAATCCGGCTGATCTCCGTCAGCGAGCGCCCGGATTGCGCCCGCCAGATGTTGAACGCGGCCTGTACGGCGGCCTTGTCCTTGGCCGAGGAGGGCTGTCTGTCGACCACGCCCTCGGCGATCAGCCGGTTCACCACGCTCTGCGACAGGATGAAGCTGTCGATCCCGGAAAAACGCAGGAAGTACTGACCGGTATTGCCGCCGAGCCGGGAGCCGCGCTTCTTCAGCAGGTCGAGAAGTCCCATATAATTGTCGGCCGGCCAGTCCGCGAAGAAGCGGGCGGCGCTGCCGTGCTCGCGCGCCAGTTCCGACAGAAAGACGGCGTTCTCCTGCACCGAGCGGATCTTCTGTCCGTGCCTGACGATGCGGCTGTCCGAGACCAGCCGTTCGAAATCCTCGTCATGCAACATGCTGCACCGGCCGATGTCGAAGCCGTCGAACGCCGCCTCGAAACCGGGCCACATGGCCTCGACGACCTTCCAGTTGAAGCCGGACTGGAAGATACATTTGGTCATGGTGGCGAGGAAACGATCGTCCGGCGTGGCGGCGATCTCGTCCCTGGCGTTCGGGTATTGCAGCGCCGCTTCCACCGCGGCGACCCCGCCCTTGCGATCAGCGGCAATTTGCCAGATCTCGTCGAACAAATGCATCTTCGACACCGCCTCTATCTGCCGATTTCGTCAAGGAGCGGAAGCAGTTCGCCGAGATGGGCGATCTCGCGGAAGCGCGGCGCCTCCGTCGGCTTTTCCACGCGCTCCAGAACCCAGGTGAGTTCGTGCGGCACGAACACGCCCCAGGCGCCGGTGGCGATCGCCGGCACGATGTCGGATTTCAACGAATTGCCGATCATCATCGCCTGCTCCGGCCCGTCCGCCGCCTTGCCGAAGATGCGGCGATAGGTCGTCGCCGACTTGTCCGAGACGATCTCCACCGCGTCGAAATAGTCGCCGAGCCCCGATTGGGCCAGCTTGCGCTCCTGGTCGAACAGGTCGCCCTTGGTGATCAGCACCAGGTAATAGTCGCCGGCCAGCGCTTCCAGCGTATCGCGGGCATGCGGCATGGTCTCGACCGGATGGCTGAGCAGATCCCGGCCGATCGACAGGATCTCGCCGATGATCTGCGTCGGCACGCGACCCTCGGTCACCTCCAGCGCCGTCTCGATCATCGACAGGGTGAAGCCCTTGATCCCGAAACCGTAATGCGAAAGGTTGCGCTTTTCCGCCTCGAGCAGGCGCTGCGATATGTGCTCGCCCTCGGCGAAATCTGCCAGCAGGCCACGGAAATGCTCTTCCGTCAGCCGGTAGAACTGTTCGTTCTGCCAGAGCGTGTCGTCGGCGTCGAAGCCGATCACGGTGAGGGGGCGGATGCTCATGCACGTCTCTCTCTTGCGACCACACCCTGGCAAAATAGCGCCTTCGTTGGGCGATGGCGAGGCCGCGGCGTTCAAACGATGCCGATCAGGGTGATCATCGCCATGCTGATGCAGCAGAGCGCGAGAAGCGAGCCGAGCGCCGCCATCACCACGCGGCCGCCGGCCTGCCTGAGGCTGCGCACGTCGACGGAGAGCCCGAGACCCGCCATGGCCACGGTGGTGAGCAGGCTGGAGGTCGAGGTGAGCAGCGCGACCGTGTCGGGCGCAAGCAGATCGGCCGACCGGAGCGCCGCCATGATGGCAAAGCCGACGATGAACCAGGGCAGCACATGGGCGAGGGACAAACGCCGGCCGCCTAGGCCCCGCGCAAGGCCGACGATGAAGAGCAGTGGACCGAGCATCAGCACGCGGATGAGCTTCACCAGCGTCCCGGTCTGCAGGCTGACCGCACCGATCGGTGCCGTCGCCGCGAGCACCTGCGGTACGGCATAGACGGTGAGCCCGGCAAAGACGCCGTATTGAACCGCCGAGAGATGGACCACGATGCTCATCAGCGGCATGGCCAGCACGGCGACCACGCCGAGCACGGCGGTAAAGGCGATCGAGGCCGCCACGTCCTCGGCACTGGCTTCGATCACGGGAGCCGACGCGGCAATGGCGGAGTTTCCGCAGATCGAATTGCCGAAGGCAATGAGGAAAGCGAGCCTGGGCGAAAGGCCGATAAGTCGGCCGATGGAAAAGCTGGTGGCGATCGACAGCAGCACGACCACGGCAATGCCGGCCACGAGCTGTGGTCCCGCCTCGCGAATGGCCGTGAAGCTGACCGAGGCACCAAGCGCGACGATCGCGCATTCCAGGAGAAAATGCGCTGAGAGAGTGATACCGGGGGTGAAGGCGGGCGACAGCCTGAACCCGGAGCGCAGGGCCGTGCCGATGACAATGGCGAGGACCAGGCTCTCGATCGGACGTGCGCCCGACAGTGCGAGTTCGGCTCTTTCGAGGAGCAGGCCGGCGACCGCGACCGCGCTGGAGAGGGCAAGGCCGGGAAGATATGAGATCAGGCGGGAGGAGGAGATCATGACGGCGGGGACCAGTGGGAGACGGTCTATTGTTCTCCGTGCAACCGTCGACTTCCATCGCATAATTGCGTATGAATCATTCGCTTCAAGTGAATGATTGGCCATGACATTCGAACAGCTATCCATTTTCGTCGCGGTCGCCGAACGCGAGCACCTGACCCGCGCCGCCGCCGCGATCGGCCTGACGCCGTCGGCAGTGAGCGCCGCGATCCGCACTCTCGAGGCCTATTATCGGGTGGCGCTGTTTCATCGTGTCGGCCGCCGCATCGAACTGACCGGGGAGGGCCGGCTGTTCCTCGACGAGGCGCGCGCGACGCTCGCCCGGGCGCGGGCCGCCGAACTGATGCTGTCGGAACTGGGCGGGTTGTCGCGTGGGCGACTTGCCGTCCATGCCAGCCAGACGGTGGCCAGCTATTGGCTGCCGCCCGTGCTGATGCGGTTTCACGCCGACTATCCGGGCGTCGAACTCGAACTGACCATCGGCAACACCCGCTCTGTCGCCCAGGCGGTGAACGCGGGGACCGCCGATATCGGCTTCGTCGAGGGAACGGTGCTGGATCCGGCCCTTGCCGTTGCCAAGGTGGCGGATGATGCGCTTCTGGTTGCAACGGCGCCCGACCATCCCTTTGCCGACGGGCGGGCGCTGTCGCCCCGTCAACTGGTCGAGGATACCGGCTGGGTGATGCGCGAAGTAGGTTCGGGAACCCGCTCGACCTTCGAGGAAACCCTGCGACGGCTCGGCGAAGATCCGGCGCGCCTGCGCACGGTGCTGACGCTGCCATCCAACGAAGCGGTGCTTTCGGCCGTGGTCGCCGGCCCCTGCGCGGCAGTCGTCTCGGGGATCGCCGCGGCCTGCAGGATGCGTGACGGTAATCTCGTCGCGGCGAATTTCGCTTTGCCGGCCCGGCAGTTCTCCATTCTGCGGCACAAGGAACGCCGCCCGAGCCGGGCGGCGTCCATGCTGGAGAAGATGAGCCGGGATGTGCCGTCAGTGGGGGTCAAGCGTTAGGCTTGGCCGTTCCGGCGGATCACTGGCCTTGCTTGGCCAGCCATCCCTTCATCATGGCGATCTCGCCTTCCTGGGCCTTGATGATCTCTTCGGCGAGTTTGCGGATTTCCGGATCCTTGCCGTATTGCAGCTGGATCTTCGCCATGTCGATCGCCCCCTGGTGATGGGCAATCATGCCGCGGACGAAATCGACATCGGTATCGCCGGAAAATTCTATCGCCATGTCGGCGTGCATTTTTGCGTTGGCCTCCGCGAAGGCCTTGCTGGACGGGCCCTGGTCGCCGACCGGTTGGCTCATGTCCATGGTCGCGGTGTGGCCTTCGTGGCTGGTGCTGTCCTGGGCCCAGGCAGCGGTCGAAAGCAGGACGGCGGATGCAGTGAAGAGTGCCTTGATAGTCATGGTTTTTCCTTTGTCTTTGAGACGGAATTCATGGTTTGGCGACAGGCGCCATTGAAAATGAATCGATGTCGTCAGACGCGGGGAGGGGGATCGAGAGGGGCGGTCGGCCAGGAGGACAAGGCGACGATGATCGCCGATGCTTCGGCAGCGCGCGGCTGCTTGCCGGAGGCGGCGATCTCGAGAGCGGCCGGCAGCGTCAGGCAGGCCGCGCAATGCGGCGTCCGGTCCGTCTTGCCAGGATGCGGGCAATCGGCATTGGCCGTGGCGGTTGCCGATATCCCCTTGGCCGCAGGCTGCATCGCGTGGCCATGCGGGGCGTGGCCCCTTGTTGCTGGCTCTGCAACCGCACTTGCGACGCTCATATCCCCCGAAGCCATCGCGGCTACGCCGGTCAGCGGCATGGCGCCATAGGCCAGCGCGGCGAGGACAAGGAGGGTGCGGATCAGCAGCGTCATGGCCTGGAAATTAAGCCGCATTTCGTCGAAAGCAAGGCCGGTCCGTCCGCCATGCCGGTTTCGTGATGTGATCTGTTCTGAACGGGGTCAGACCGCGATGACCTTGTGCAAAATGCGGTAGTCCCGGCTCTCCTCGCCGAGCGGCGCGACAGGCCAGTCCCATTCGGCCGCGTGCGAAGGAACAGCCACGCCATGCAGCAGGTCGCCCTCTTCGCTAAGCCGTCCGGTCCGGTCGATCACCGCATAGCCAATGTCGGTGACGAGGCAGGTCTGAACCGGAAGGGCGCCCAGTCCGTCGAGATGGGCGCGGATCAATCGCGGCAGCGTGTCGGCGGGCATGCCGTGTCCGCCCTCCTTTTCCAGTCGCCGCTTCGCGCCCTGTCCGATCTGCGACAGGAGATTGGCCGAAACGACGAAGTCGAGATAGGGCACCTGCCGCAGGAAGCCGAGCGGATCGGCCGCGCCGCCGGCTCTCAGGTCCTCATAGCCGGAAAGATCGCGCTCGATCAGCCGGACGTTCTTCAGCCCCTTCATGCCAAGCCAGGCCCTGACGTTCGCTAGATGGACGAGATCGACGAGAACGACCGTGTCGAAGGCGCGGGAGAGTTCGATGATCGGCACGTCGCGCAGCAGGCCCGAGCCGAGCACCACGGCGGTGCGGCGCTGCCGACACTTTGCCATCGCCGCAAGAACCGCCGCCTTGCTGTTCTCCTCATGCTCCCGCCAGTCGGCGGCACAGCGCCCGGCGCGCGACCAGAGATTGACGGACGAGCGCATGAAGGGACGGTGACCGGGCGCGGTCAGCGGCCAGGTCGCGGCATAGTTCAGGGCTTCGAGGATCATGGGCTACCGGTAGATTTGCGAGCGGTGGCGCATTCATGGCGCTCCTTCGCCGAGTTGTGTTTCCTCAGCCTTGCCCGCGTTTTTCTGTCGCAAACTTTCTTCGCGCGAAATCCGGGCGATGAGGACGTCCACCAGATAGGCCTCAAGACTCATGCCTGCCGCGGCCGCATGCCGCTCAAGTTCGGCATGCATTTCGTCCGGCATGTCGATCGTCAATTGCCTGTTCATCGGCCGACCCCTCGTTTGGCCAAGAATATACCACCCGTTCGCCCTGCCTTCCAGCCTTCGCCCTTGCCGCCAAAACCTTGATCCTCTAAGACACCGACACATTTGAAAACGAAGAAATCCGGTGCCCGCATCATGAGCGAAAAGACCAAGAAGCCGCAGAAACTGAGAGCCCGCCTGCCGCGCGGCTTCGTCGATCGCGAGGCGGCCGACATTCGTGCGGTCAACGAGATGACGGCGAAGATCCGCGAAGTCTACGAGCGCTACGGCTTCGACCCGGTCGAAACCCCGCTGTTCGAATATACCGATGCGCTCGGAAAATTCCTGCCCGATGCCGACCGGCCGAACGAGGGCGTCTTCTCGCTGATGGACGACGACGAGCAGTGGATGTCGCTGCGCTACGACCTCACGGCCCCGCTCGCCCGCCATGTGGCGGAGAACTTCCAGGAAATCCAGCTTCCCTATCGCACCTACCGCGCTGGCTATGTCTTCCGCAACGAAAAGCCCGGTCCGGGCCGCTTCCGCCAGTTCATGCAGTTCGACGCGGATTCCGTCGGCGCACCGGGCGTCCAGTCGGATGCCGAAATGTGCATGATGATGGCGGATACGATGGAAGCGCTTGGCATCAAGCGCGGCGACTACGTGATCCGGGTGAACAACCGCAAGGTTCTCGACGGGGTGATGGAGGCGATCGGTCTTGGTGGCGAGGAGAACGCCGGCCGCCGGCTGAACGTGCTGCGGGCGATTGATAAGCTGGATAAGTTTGGCGTCGAGGGCGTGAAGCTGCTGCTTGGTGCAGGACGCAAGGACGAGTCTGGCGACTTCACCAAAGGCGCGGGCTTGAATGACCAGCAAATCACAACGTTGTTGGCGTTGATTCTAACGAAGCCGGCGGTCGCGGCAGATCCGAAATCAGTCGGTGTTGACGCAGGATTTCAAGTTGAGATGATTTCACCGGAATTGGGTCTCTCGGCCAGCGAGATTGGCCAACTGGGGGCGGTTTCCACTGCGAAACTTGAGGAAGGGCTCGAAGAGCTGGTCACCATGCAGAAGCTATTTGTTTCAGCTGGTTATGAGGCGGATCGAATCAGAATCGATCAAAGCGTCGTCCGCGGCCTCGAATACTACACCGGCCCCGTTTACGAAGCCGAACTGACCTTCGACGTTACCAACGAGAAGGGCGAAAAGGTCGTCTTTGGCTCGGTCGGCGGCGGCGGGCGTTATGACGGTCTCGTCTCCCGCTTCATGGGCCAGCCGGTTCCGGCCACCGGTTTCTCCATCGGCGTCTCGCGCCTGATGACGGCGCTGAAGAACCTCGGCAAGCTCGGCGCGGACGAGGTCCTGGCGCCGGTGCTCGTCACCGTCATGGACGGCGATGTCGAGAGCATGGGCCGCTACCAGCGCTTCACGCAGGCGCTTCGCAACGAGGGCATCCGCGCCGAAATGTACCAGGGCAACTGGAAGAAGTTCGGCAACCAGCTGAAATATGCCGACCGCCGCGGCTCACCCATCGCCATCATCCAGGGCGGCGACGAGCGCGCCCAAGGCGTGGTGCAGATCAAGGACCTGATCGAGGGCAAGCGCCTCTCCGGCGAGATCACCGACAATGCCGAATGGCGCGAGGCCCGCGTCGCGCAGGACGTCGTGCCGGAAGCCGACCTCGTCGCCAAGGTCCGGGAAATCCTCGAGGCCCAGGCGGAAGACCGTCGGCGGGCGAAGCAGGCCGATGTCTGAGATTGCGGCTTTTCCCCTCCCCAACCCTCCCCACAAGGGGGAGGGGGCCGGTCGGCGCTTGCCGCGAATGTCGGGGATAACCTCCTCACTGAGCCTGGCTGGTGGAGCGGGGATTTGCCCCGAGTCCTCTCCCCCCTTGTGGGGGAGATGGGCGGCAGCCCAGAGGGGGTCTTTTTCCTCGACTGCCGGAGCCGCCCCATGCCGCTGATCAACATGCCCGACTTCGCCGGTACTCTGCTCGACGAATTTGCCGCCCGCGCGACGGAGAGGGTCGACACGCCGGTGATCCAGCCCGCCGAGCCGTTTCTCGACATGGCCGGCGAGGATCTGCGCCGCCGCATCTTTATGACCGAGAACGAGCGGGGAACAAGCCTCTGCCTGCGTCCCGAATTCACCATTCCCGTCTGCCTGCGCCATATCGAGACTGCGACCGGCACGCCGAAGCGCTATGCCTATCTCGGCGAGGTGTTTCGCCAGCGCCGCGACGGTGCCAATGAATTCTACCAGGCCGGCATCGAGGATCTCGGCGATACCGGCATTGCCAGCGCCGACGCCCGCGCCATCGGCGACGCCCACGCCATTCTTGCCCGACTGCTCCCCGGCCGCACGCTCGTCGTGACGCTCGGCGATCAGGCGGTGTTCGAGGCGGTGGTCAAGGCGCTCGGCCTGCCCGCCGGCTGGCAGAAGCGGCTGATTCAGGCCTTTGGCAATCCCGAACAGATCGACCAGCTTCTGAAGAAACTCGCCAGCCCCAACCCTGTGCAGGGCCTTGATCCCGACATTGTCGCAATGGTCTCGAGCGGCAATGAACGGGCGCTGATCGCCCGGATCGACGAGACCATGCAGGCGACCGGCTATTCCACCAATGCCAGCCGCTCGCCGGCCGAAATCGCCATGCGCCTGAAGGAAAAGCTGGAACTGGCCGAGACCCGGCTCGATGGCGCGGCCCTGCTGCTGCTGCGCGAGTTTCTCTCGCTCGAACTGCCGCTGTCGGAGGCCTCAGCCGCGCTCGCCGGCTTTGCCGATGCGGCTGGCCTCAAGCTCGGTCCGGCACTGTCGCGCTTTGACGAACGGGTCGCCGCCCTTGCCAATATCGGCCTCGATCTCTCCCGGATCAATTATCGTGCCGCCTTCGGCCGTCCGCTCGATTATTATACCGGCCTTGTCTACGAGATCGGTGTCGAGGATGTGCCTGCGGTGCTGGCCGGCGGCGGCCGCTTCGACCGGCTGCTGACCCTGCTCGGTGCGGAAAACCATATTCCGGCCGTCGGCTTTTCGCTCTGGCTCGACCGGATCGACACGGAAAGGGCGCGCACATGATCACAATCGGGCTGCCCTCCAAGGGCCGGATGAAGGACGATTGCCAGGCGATCTTCGAACGCGCCGGCATGAAGATCGTCGCCGTCGGCAATGACCGCTCCTATCGCGGTCGCGTCGAAGGCATGGACGATATCGAGATCGCCTTCCTGTCGGCCTCCGAAATCGCCCGCGAGATCGGCGCCGGCACGGTCGACTTCGGCGTGACCGGCGAAGACCTGATCCGCGAAGGGCTGGCGGAAGCCGACAAGCGCGTCGAGATCTGCGCCCGCCTCGGCTTCGGCCATGCCGACGTGGTCGTCGCCGTGCCGGAAATCTGGCTCGACGTCGATACCATGGCCGACCTTGGCGACGTCGCCGCCGATTTCCGCGCCCGCCACGGCCGCCGTCTGGCGATCGCGACGAAATACTGGCGCCTCACCCAGCAGTTCTTCTCCAGCCAGCACGGCATCCAGCTCTACCGCATCGTCGAAAGCCTCGGCGCGACGGAAGGGGCGCCCGCCGCCGGCCAGGCCGATATCATCGTCGATATCACCTCGACCGGCTCGACGCTCAGGGCCAATCACCTGAAGATCCTGTCCGACGGCGTCATCCTCAAGTCCGAGGCCGGCCTCGTGCGGGCCCGCAAGCCCGAGCACGAGGGCGATCCCCGGGTGGCCGAGATCGTCGCGGCGGTCCGCGCGGCCCTGTGAGGCGACCATGAGCGAAGCGGAGCGGGTGATCAGTCTCTACGAGCGCCACGCCCTCGCCTTCGACGGCATCCGCTCGAAACACCTGTTTGAAAAGCCTTGGCTCGATCGCTTTGCGGCAAACCTACCGACAGGGGCTTCCGTGCTCGACATCGGCTGCGGCTCCGGCGAACCGATGGCGGCCGACCTCATTCGCCGCGGCCTTGCCGTCACGGGCGTCGATTCCTCCGAAACGCTGATCGGCCTTTGCCGCGAGCGATTTCCCTTCGACGACTGGCGTGTGGCCGACATGCGGGGTCTCGCGCTTGGCCGGACCTTCGATGCCCTCCTCGCCTGGCACAGCTTTTTTCATCTGACGCCCAACGAGCAGCGAGCTATGTTTCCGCTCTTCGCCGCCCATGCGGCCGATGGCGCCATGCTGATGTTCACCTCGGGCCCGGGCAAAGGCGTGGCGATCGGCAGCTTCGAGGGCGAGCCGCTCTATCACGCGAGCCTTGGCCCTGAGGAATACCGGCGGCTTCTTGGGGAGAACGGTTTCACGGTGGTCGACCACGTCACTGACGATCCGGACTGCGGCGGCGCGACCATCTGGCTGGCCCGCAGGGACTGAGCGGGACGCACAAAAACCGCCGGGTCGCTCCGGCGGTCAACGGATGGCAGAGGTCAGCCTGTCCAAGAAATAACCGTCGCCATGATCGTTCCTGGCAAGGCGAGCGATATCCGTTCCGCTTCTCCCCGGCGGGGAGAAGGTGGCGCGTAGCGCCGGATGAGGGGGTGGCGAAGCCGCGCCACGGGTTCGGCTACCGAATTGCCGAGGAATGCTATCTCTATCTTTGCCAGCAAAAAAAACCGCCGGATCGCTCCGGCGGTTCTGGGGCAGGGAACTGAGTTCGTTCAGGCGGCGACGGCCACACCGCGGCGGGCGTCGAGCGAATAGGCGCCCGGGCCGAAGGCGGCGAGCAGGATGTAAGCGCCGGCCAGCGTGATGTTTTTCATCATCATGATCTGGTTGAGCACGCTCAGCCAGCCGTTTGCGGCAGCCGGGAAGTCCGGCACGTTGATGGCCGAGCCGTGGAAGACGACGCCGGTGAACACGCAGAACAGGGCGAGCAGCCAGCCGGTGATCTTGGTCTGGAAGCCGACGAGGACGAACAGGCCGGCGGCCAGCTCGAACAGGCCGGCGAGATAGGCGAGCGCGGTGGCGGCGGGCAGGCCGGCGCCGGTGATCATGCCGGCGGTACCGGCCGGGTCGATCAGTTTGCCATAGCCGGAATAGATGAAGATGAAGGAGAGAAGCACGCGGGCGATAAGGATGAGGGCATTGTTGCTGTTGGACATGGTTTGCTCCTGGGAGAGGGCTTGCGGGTCGGTCCCAAGCCCTGCGGTTTGAATTTCCTGGGAGCCTTGTCTCACCTCTTGTGCGTCCGCGATAGATGGACGAACCTTGACTGATCGTTCAGTAAAATGAAACGATGCTGCCGCGCCGCCGGCAGAACCGCCGGCCACGGGTCAAGGAAAGCTGATGCCGATGGGGGATGTCAGGAAAGGGCGCGCAGCGGCGAAGCGGCCGCCAGCTTGAAACGCGGAAAGACGAAGATGCCGAGCATGCTGCCGGCGCTTGTCTCCTCGAGCCCGTCCGATTCGCCGATGCAGAACACCGGCTGGCGGTGGCCGTTCGGCAGGGCGATCGTCGTCGAATAGCAGAAATGCGACGACGAGGTCGCAGCCTGCTCGAACAGTTCGAGGATATGGGCCCGATCATTGGCGTCGTAGCAGCGCATCATGCTCAGCAGGCCGCATTCCGGGTTCTTCAGCCCGTGCAGCAGGGTCGCGCGTTCGCCAAGCTTGATGACGCCGTTGGAGAGGTCGCCGACCCAGCCCTCCGAAACGGTCAACTGGGTGCAAATATCGCTGATGCTGTCATCAGCTTCGGGAAATCCCGCGCTGAACGATGCTGCAAGACTGGCTCTGGCAATCTTAAACAAGGCGGTCCCCCGGCATGTCCCGACATATACGTGTCGTCGCTCTTGAATGCGTTTATTCCCGGTCGCCGGACGGCGGCCGTCGTCTCCACTTGCTCGGCGATCCGGTCGAGGCCTCAAACGCGCCGTGGACGCACGCCATCGGATAGGGCGCCAAGTACAGTTAACTATATACTAACGTATGCTGTAGAGTAGGCGCTTCGCGCATAGGTTACAACCACCCCATTCCCCATTGATGTCCGGCTCGCTGGCCGTTTACCATTGGTGGTGCCACCCCCGTAGCGTTCACCCTGGCATTTCAATCATCCGCCGAACCGTTATAAATATTTCACGCGGTCCGCAATGCGATTTTTAGCGTTCCAGAATGTTTTTTGAATACCGCGAATATCTGACCTGCGAACCGATCCTCCCCCTATGGAACTAGGGGCAATCATTGCAGATAGCACGCTTGCCAAAAAGTGAGAACGCCTCATTTTGACCTGTAAGTTCTAAAAATCGCCGGGTCGACGCAATTTTGCGACACCCTGGACTTTCCTCGTCTTCCGCCGCCAAGCCTGGATCTAAGCAAAATGGAGCATAGCCGTTGCCGTGCCGGAGTAAATCGGAAGTTTCATTATCATCTCCGAATGTGCGTACGAACGGATGGGCGGAGGTGATTTGGGGTTGCGAAAACTGTCTCCTGGCACAAACAGAAAGGGCGGTCCGAAGACCGCCCTTCCAAGAAGACTGAACCGGTTGGATCAGTATGACAGGCTTTTCGCCTATCACATCATGTCCATGCCGCCCCTTCAGCGCGCTTGGCGCGCTGAAGCACTTTGAGTGCATGGGCGAAGCTTTATGACCATGGCTGCGATAGGCTGGCGCCTATCACATCATGTCCATGCCGCCCATGCCGCCCATGCCGCCCGGCATGCCGCCGGCTGCTTCCTTCTTCGGAAGTTCGGCGATCATGGCTTCGGTGGTGACCAGCAGGCCGGCAACCGAGGCTGCGTCCTGCAGGGCGGTGCGAACAACCTTGACCGGGTCGACGATACCCATGGCGATCATGTCGCCATATTCGCCGGTCTGGGCGTTGTAACCCCAGTTGTCCTGATCCTTTTCGAGGATCTTGCCAACGACGATGGAAGCTTCGTCACCGGCGTTCTCGGCGATCTGACGGGCCGGAGCCTGCAGGGCGCGACGAACGATGTTGATGCCGGCTTCCTGGTCCTGGTTGACACCCTTGACGGTGATCTTGACCGACGAACGGAGCAGGGCAACGCCGCCGCCCGGTACGATGCCTTCCTGAACGGCCGCACGGGTCGCGTTCAGCGCGTCGTCGATGCGGTCCTTCTTTTCCTTGACTTCGATTTCCGTCGAACCGCCGACGCGGATCACGGCAACGCCGCCGGCCAGCTTGGCCAGACGTTCCTGCAGCTTTTCGCGGTCGTAGTCAGAGGTGGTTTCTTCGATCTGGGCCTTGATCTGGGCAACGCGGCCTTCGATGTCCGACTTCTGGCCGGCACCGTCGACAACCGTGGTGTTTTCCTTGGTGATCGAGACCTTCTTGGCGCGGCCGAGCATGTCGAGCGTGACATTTTCGAGCTTGATGCCGAGATCTTCGGAGATGACGGTACCGCCGGTCAGGATGGCGATGTCTTCCAGCATGGCCTTGCGGCGATCGCCGAAGCCCGGAGCCTTGACGGCGGCGATCTTCAGGCCGCCACGCAGCTTGTTGACGACGAGCGTTGCAAGAGCTTCGCCTTCGACGTCTTCAGCGATGATGACGAGCGGCTTGCCCGACTGAACGACGGCTTCGAGAACCGGCAGCATGGCCTGGAGGTTCGAGAGCTTCTTTTCGTGCAGGAGGATGTAGGCGTCGTCGAGATCGGCGACCATCTTTTCCGGGTTGGTGACGAAGTAGGGCGACAGGTAGCCGCGGTCGAACTGCATGCCTTCGACGACTTCGAGTTCGGTTTCGGCGGTCTTGGCTTCTTCGACGGTGATGACGCCTTCGTTGCCGACCTTCTGCATCGCTTCAGCGATCTGCAGGCCGATCGAGGTTTCGCCGTTGGCGGAGATCGTGCCGACCTGGGCGACTTCTTCCGAGGTGTTGATCTTCTTGGCCTTGGCCTGGAGATCCTTGACCACTTCGGTGACAGCGAGGTCGATGCCGCGCTTCAGGTCCATGGGGTTCATGCCGGCTGCAACGGCCTTGGCGCCTTCGCGAACGATGGCCTGGGCCAGAACGGTCGCGGTCGTGGTGCCGTCACCGGCGATGTCATTGGTCTTCGAAGCGACTTCGCGGACCATCTGGGCGCCCATGTTCTCGAACTTGTCTTCCAGTTCGATTTCCTTGGCGACCGAAACGCCGTCCTTGGTGATGCGCGGAGCGCCGAAGGACTTGTCGATGATGACATTACGGCCCTTCGGACCGAGCGTTACCTTCACTGCGTCAGCGAGGATGTCGACGCCGCGCAGCATCTTTTCGCGCGCAGTACGGCCGAACTTGATTTCTTTAGGTGCCATTTTCAAAACTCCCGGGGCTTAGCCCATTGGTGAATTGTTGATTTTGGGAAGAGGTAACCGGCTTTATCAGCCGATGACGCCCATGATGTCGGCTTCCTTCATGATCAGAAGGTCTACGCCGTCGAGCTTGACTTCGGTGCCCGACCACTTGCCGAACAGGACGCGGTCGCCGACCTTGACGTCGAGCGGAACGACCTTGCCGTGGTCGTCGCGGACGCCCGAGCCGACAGCGACGATTTCGCCTTCAGCCGGCTTTTCCTTGGCGGTGTCGGGAATGATGATGCCGCCCTTGGTCTTTTCTTCGGCCTCGATACGGCGCACGACGACGCGGTCGTGAAGCGGACGGAAATTGGTGCTTGCCATTGTCTAATCCCTCGATCAAATGACATGAGCGGATCACGAAGGATCCGCGTGGATATTGTTAGCACTCCCCTCTGGTGAGTGCTAGCGAGCTGGAGATAAGGACGGGCCATGAGCGAGTCAAGCACGGCCTGTCGAAAATATTTCATGCGCCATCGTTAACACGGCCGCATGACAGAACATGTGACAGAGCGATTGCGCGGACTCACGGAAGATAAGGCACAAGGGGCGTTCTCCGAACTGGTGCGCGCCTTTGCCCATATCGGCCTCATGAGCTTCGGCGGCCCGGCAGCCCAGATCGCCCTGATGCACCGCATCTGCGTCGAGGAAAAGCGCTGGGTGTCCGAAGACCGGTTCTTGCACGCGCTCAATTTCTGCATGCTGCTGCCCGGCCCGGAAGCCCAACAGCTTGCGACCTATATCGGCTGGCTGACGCACGGCGTTCGCGGCGGAATGGCGGCCGGCCTGCTCTTCGTCCTGCCGGGGCTTGCCGTCATTCTCGGCCTGTCGACGCTCTATGCCTATTATCACGACGTCGGCTGGGTCGCCGGCCTGTTCTTCGGGCTGAAGGCGGCGATCCTGGCGATCGTCGTCGAGGCGGTGGTCAGGATCGGCCGCCGCGCCTTGAAGACGCGCTTCCATCGTCTCATTGCCCTTGCCGCCTTCCTCGCCCTGTTCGCTTTCGCTCTGCCTTTTCCACTCGTCGTGTTGGCGGCCGGGCTTGCCGGTCTGGCCGAGGCACGGGCGGTTGCGCGCGACGACACCCATGCCTCCGATCCTGGCGAGCCGGACCGGGCGGAACCGCGCCGCCTCGGCCGCTCGCTCGCCACGCTCGCCTTCTGGCTGATCGTCTGGCAGGCGCCGATCCTTCCGCTCTGGCTGCTTGCCGGCGAGGGCGGTCTTGCCGAGGTCTTCGCCTTCTTCTCCCGCATGGCGCTCGTCACCTTCGGCGGCGCCTATGCCGTTCTCGCCTATGTCGCGCAGGTGGCGGTCGATCAGTATCATTGGCTGAAACCCGGCGAGATGCTCGACGGCCTGGCGTTGGCCGAAACCACGCCCGGGCCGCTCGTGCTGGTGTTGTCCTATGTCGGTTTTCTCGCCGGCTTCCGCGATGCCGGCGGTCTGCCGCCTTTCCTCGGTGGTGTGCTCGGCGGGCTGCTCGCGGCCTGGGCGACCTTCGTCCCGAGCTTCGTCTGGATCTTCGCCGGCGCGCCCTATGTCGAGCGGCTGCGCGGCAATCGCATGATTACCGCAGCGCTTTCGGCGATCACCGCCGCCGTGGTCGGCGTCATCCTAAACCTTGCGGTCTGGTTTGCCCTGCACGTGCTGTTCGCGGAGGTCGGGCAGTGGTCCATCTGGCCGGTCGCGGCCGAGGCTCCGGGTGGAGCAGCCCCCGCCTTCTCCGTCTCCCTGCCGCTGCCCGACCCGACCACGCTTGATCCGGCCGCCCTGGTCCTGGCCTTCCTGTCGGCGGTGATGATCTTCGTTCTCAAGCAGGGCATGGGCCGCACCCTGCTGACGGCTGCCGCGCTCGGCCTGCTCTGGCGGTTGGCACTCTGAGCGCGGGCATCCCGGCAAATTTCCATCCGTGCCGGCAAAGGGCCTTGCCATCGGGGCATTCCTTTGCAATGTCAGCCCGTGCATTTTTACAGTCAGGAACAGCGAATGGCCGAGCGCATTTCCACCTTGAGCGATGTCACCGAGCGTTACGACGTCATCCTCTGTGACGTATGGGGCGTGCTGCACAACGGTATCGACGCCTTTCCTGCAGCCTCGGAAGTGCTGACGGCGGCCCGCGCCGCCGGCGTCTCAGTGGTTCTCATCACCAATTCGCCGCGCCGTTCGCAGGACGTCATCAACCAGTTGCGGATGATCGGCGTCGCCGACACGGCCTATGATAAGATTGTCACCTCGGGCGACGTGACCCGCACGCTGATCGCCGCCGGCCCGAAGAAGATCTTCTTCCTCGGTCCCGATCGTGACCTCAACCTGCTCGACGACCTCGACGTCGTTCGCGTGCCCGCCGAGGAGGCCGAGGCGATCGTCTGCACCGGCTTCTTCGATGACGAGACGCAAGTGCCGGAGGATTATCACGACATGCTGGCGGCCTTTGCCGCCCGTCAGGCGCCGCTGATCTGCGCCAATCCCGACCTCGTCGTCGAGCGCGGCCATCGCATCATCCCCTGCGCCGGTGCGGTCGCCGCCTATTACGAGCAGATCGGCGGCGCGACCCGCATCGCCGGCAAGCCGCACAGCCCGATCTACGAGGCCTCGCTCGCCGCCGCCGAAGCCCACAAGGGCCCGGTCGACAAGAGCCGCGTGCTGGCGATCGGCGACGGCATGCCGACCGACGTGCGCGGAGCGCTGGATGCCGGGCTCGACCTTCTCTACATTTCCGGCGGCATCCATGCCGCCGAATACACCGTCAACGGCAAGCCGGACGAGGCGATCCTCAATGCCTGGCTGAAGCGCGAGAATGCCGCTCCGAACTACTGGATGCAGAGGCTCGCCTGAGACGAGGACTGGCCATGACCGTCTTTCATCGCAACGAGAAGAAGAAGCCGCTGCCGGAAAAGCTGAAAGGCGGGGTGATCGCCATCGGCAATTTCGACGGCGTGCATCGCGGCCACCAGACCGTGCTCAACCGGGCGCTGAAACTGGCGAAGTCGCGTGGCGTTCCCGCCCTGGTGCTGACCTTTGAGCCGCATCCACGCACAGTCTTCAATCCCGACAAGCCGGTCTTCCGGCTGTCGCCGGCGCCGGTTCGCGCCCAGGTGCTCGAGGCCATGGGTTTCCACTCGGTCATCGAATATCCCTTCGACCGCGAATTCGCCTCCCGCTCGGCCGAGGAGTTCGTCCGCTCGATCCTGGTCGAGTGGCTCGGCGCCACCGAGGTCGTGACCGGCTTCGACTTTCATTTCGGCAAGGGCCGCGAGGGCGGCCCCGCCTTCCTGATGGAGGCCGGCAAGCGCAACGGCTTCGGCGTGACGCTGGTCGACGCCTTCCGCGACGAGGGTGCCGAGGTCGTCTCGTCGAGCCGCATCCGCCGGCTGCTTGCCGAGGGCAACGTGTCCGAAGCCGCCGGCCTGCTCGGTTATCGCTTCACCGTCGAGGCCGAGGTCATCAAGGGCCAGCAGCTCGGCCGCACGCTGGGCTATCCGACGGCCAATATGGCGCTTGCGCCGGAAGCGGAGCTGAAGCCCGGCATCTACGCGGTGCGCCTGCGCCGGCCGGACGGCAGCCTGCACGATGGCGTCGCGAGCTTCGGCTACCGTCCGACCGTCACCGACGATGGTGCGCCCCTGCTGGAAACCTTCGTCTTCGACTTCTCCGGCGATCTCTATGGCGAGCACTGTCGCGTGTCCTTCTTCGGCCACCTGCGCGACGAGCTGAAGTTCAGCGGGCTGGAACCGCTGGTCGCGCAGATCCGCAAGGACGAGGAAGAGGCGAGGGCGCTTCTTTCCGGCGTCCAGCCGCTCGGCGAACTGGATGCGAAGATCGCGTTCTGACGAGGCCCAGTTCCGCCGCCATTGTTCGCCACGCGGCTTAATCGCGCAAAAGCATTTCCCCTTCGCTCTGGCAAACATAACGTCATTGCTATGTCTCGCGCGCGCGCCGCGGTAGACTGCCTCCCGCTCCGACCTCCTCCTTTGGCAGAGACTCGTCCTAATCAGGAAATCCCATGACCGAATTCACGCCGCTTCTCTCCTTTGCCGGAGGCCTGCTCATCGGCCTTGCTGCCGTCCTGCTGATGGCGTTCTGGGGGCGGATTGCCGGCATGTCGGCGATCGTCATCGGCGTCTTTCCGCCGCTGGCGAGCGACTGGGCCTGGCGGGCGGCCTTTCTCGTCGGCGCCATCGGCGCCCCGGCACTGCTGGCTCTCTCCGGTTACGAGGCGAGCTTTTCCGTGCCGATCCCGCTCTCGGCCCTGATCGTCGGCGGCCTCGTCACCGGCCTCGGCGTTACCTTCGGCTCGGGTTGCACCTCCGGCCATGGCGTGTGCGGCATGGCGCGCCTTTCGCCGCGTTCGATCGCCGCGACCGCAAGCTTCATGGCCGGCGCCTTCGCCACCGTCTTCCTCGTCCGCCACGTGTTCTAGAAGGAGCCCGACGATGAAATATCTGAGCGCAGTCGCCATCGGCGCGATCTTCGGCATCGGCATCATTCTGGCCGGCATGGCCGACCCCGCCAAGGTCATGAACTTCTTCGACATCGCCGGCACCTGGGATCCGAGCCTCGCCTTCGTCATGGCCGGCGCTCTTCTGGTCACAGCGCCGGGCTATGTGCTGATCCAGCGCCGCCGCAAGCAGCCGGTGTTCGAAAAGGCCTTCCACATCCCGGCCAAGGGCCGCATCGATGCGCGGCTGATCGGCGGCTCGGTCCTGTTCGGCATCGGCTGGGGCATTGCCGGCTTTTGCCCAGGCGGCTCCATTCCCGCGCTCGGCCTTGGGCACCGCGAGGCCTATATCTTCCTCGCCGCCCTGGTGACGGGCATGCTTGCCGCCCGCTGGTTCCTCAAGGCCAATGTCTTCGGCCTCACCCAGCGCACCGCCTGATCATTTGCCGCGCCGCACCTCTTCCTTTTCGCCGCAAAACCCCTTAAACAACGCCCACAATGACCAGGGTTCGGCTGACCATATCCCTTCGAATTATGGGCCCGGCCTTCCGCGCGCTGTGAAAGCTGCCGGAGGGTCCGGGTTTTCGGCGTTTATCTGAACGCTCTCCGTCACCGCGATTTACACGACCAATGCGCGACCCGTTCCGGGCGCCCCTCGATGGCAAGATCATGACCGATACCACTGAAAAAGTAGACTATTCCTCCACCCTCTACCTGCCCCAGACCGAATTCCCGATGCGCGCCGGACTGCCGCAGAAGGAGCCGGAAATGGCAAGGAAGTGGAAGGACATGGAGCTCTACAAGAGACTTCGCGCTTCCGCTGCCGGCCGCGAGAAATTCGTCCTGCATGACGGCCCTCCCTATGCCAACGGCAACATCCACATCGGCCATGCGCTGAACAAGGTGCTGAAGGACGTCATCACCCGCTCGTTCCAGATGCGCGGCTATGATGCCAACTATGTGCCCGGCTGGGATTGCCACGGCCTGCCGATCGAATGGAAGATCGAGGAAGCCTATCGCGCCAGGGGCAAGGACAAGAACGAAGTCCCGGTCAACGAATTCCGCAAGGAATGCCGCGAATTCGCCCAAGGCTGGATCGACATCCAGTCGGAAGAATTCCGCCGTCTCGGCATCGAGGGCGATTTCGACCGCCCCTACACCACCATGAACTTCCACGCCGAAAGCCGCATCGCCGGCGAACTCCTGAAGCTCGCCATGTCCGGCCAGCTCTATCGCGGCTCCAAGCCGATCATGTGGTCGGTCGTCGAGCGCACCGCGCTGGCGGAAGCCGAGGTGGAGTATCACGAGGTCGAGAGCGACACGATCTGGGTGAAGTTCCCGGTCAAGTATCTGGTGGGTGGGGCCGGACCGGCGTGGGGTGGGATTGAACTCTCTAGTCCCCCGACCGATGAAGAGATGCATCATGTATTCCCTGGCGACTTCGTGGTGATCTGGACGACTACTCCTTGGACGATACCAGGTAACCGGGCGATCTCGTTCTCATCGCGTGTTCGATACGGGCTCTACAAGATAACAGCTGCTGAAAACTCATTTGGTCCTCGACCGGGCGAACGTGTGATTTTCGCCGACAATCTTGCGAAGGAGTGCTTCGCGAAGGCGAAGGTGGAAGCCGAACGATTGTACGATGTGCCAAGCCAGGTATTGGCAGGTCTACGTTGCGCCCACCCGTTGGCCGACTTGGGCTACACATTCGACGTTCCTCTGCTCGACGGCGACCACGTCACCGACGACGCCGGTACCGGCTTCGTGCACACCGCGCCCGGCCATGGCCGCGAGGACTTTGACATCTGGATGCACCATGCCCGCGAACTCGAGGCGCGCGGCATCTCGTCCAAGATCCCCTTCACCGTCGACGACGCCGGTTTCTACACCGAGGATGCGCCGGGCTTCGGTCCGTCAGCCGAGGGCGGTCCCGCTCGCGTCATTGACGACAACGGCAAGAAGGGCGATGCCAACAAGCGCGTCATGGATGCCCTGATCGCGGCGAACAACCTGTTTGCCCGCGGCCGCGTCAAGCATGACTATCCGCATTCCTGGCGCTCCAAGAAGCCGGTCATCTTCCGCAACACGCCGCAATGGTTCGTCTACATGGACAAGGACCTCGGCGACGGGACGACCCTGCGCTCTCGCGCCCTCTCGGCCATCGACGACACGCGTTTCGTGCCGGCCGCTGGGCAGAACCGCCTGCGCGCCATGATCGAAGGCCGCCCGGACTGGGTGCTGTCGCGTCAGCGCGCCTGGGGCGTGCCCATCTGCGTCTTCGCCGATGCCGCCGGCAATGTGCTGCAGGATGAAGAGGTCAACAAACGCATCCTCGAGGCCTTCGAGAAGGAAGGGGCGGACGCCTGGTTCGCCGAAGGCGCCAAGGAACGCTTCCTCGGCAATGCCCATGACGCCGAAAAGTGGCTGATGGTCACCGACATTCTCGACGTCTGGTTCGATTCAGGCTCGACCCACACCTTCACGCTCGAAGACCGCCCGGACCTGAAATGGCCGGCCGACGTCTATCTCGAAGGCTCGGACCAGCATCGCGGCTGGTTCCATTCCTCGCTCCTGGAAAGCTGCGCCACGCGTGGCCGGGCACCCTATAACGCCGTCGTCACCCATGGTTTCATCATGGACGAGAAGGGCGAGAAGATGTCGAAGTCCAAGGGCAATGTTACCGCGCCCCAGGACATCATGAAGGATGCCGGCGCCGACATCCTGCGCCTCTGGGTCATGTCGTCGGACTACGCGGAAGACCTTCGCGTCGGCAAGACCATCATCCAGACCAATATCGACGCCTACCGCAAGATCCGCAACACGATCCGCTGGATGCTCGGCACGCTCGCCCACGACACCGGCGAGGAGATTTCCTATGCAGATCTGCCGGAACTCGAAAAGCTCATGCTGCATCGCCTGGCCGAACTCGACCAGGTGGTGCGCAAGGCCTATGACGATTTCGACTTCAAGCGCATCACCCGCGCTCTGACCGATTTCGCCAATGTCGAGCTGTCGGCCTTCTACTTCGACATCCGCAAG
This sequence comes from Ciceribacter sp. T2.26MG-112.2, assembly GCF_900492205.1. Classification (GTDB taxonomy): domain Bacteria; phylum Pseudomonadota; class Alphaproteobacteria; order Rhizobiales; family Rhizobiaceae; genus Allorhizobium; species Allorhizobium naphthalenivorans_A. Next base: position 50,669 of record NZ_UEYQ01000009.1, on the reverse strand, counting down.
GACACGCTCTATTGCGACGCGCCGTCGAGCCTGAAGCGCCGGTCCGCGCTGTTCGTCATCCGCAAGCTTTTCGACTGCCTCGTCCTGTGGTTCGCGCCGATGATGCCGTTCACCACCGAGGAAGCCTGGCTGTCGCGCGATCCGAATGCCGAGTCGGTCCATCTCGAACAGTTCCCGGCCATCCCGGCCGATTGGTCGAACAATGAGTTGGCCGAAAAGTGGAAAAAGGTCCGCACGGTGCGCCGTGCCGTCACCGGCGCGCTCGAAGTCGAGCGCAAGGACAAGCGTATCGGCTCGTCGCTTGAAGCGGCCCCCGTCGTGCATGTCGGCGATCCGGAGCTGCTGGCCGCGCTCGACGGTCTCGACTTTGCCGAGATCTGCATCACTTCGGGCATCGCAGTCGTCGGCGGAGAGGGCCCGGTCGAGGCCTTCCGTCTCGATGACGGCACCAGGGTCGCGGTCGAGCCGAAGCTTGCCGAAGGCACGAAATGCGCCCGCTCGTGGAAGATCACCAGCGATGTCGGTTCCGACCCGGACTATCCGGACGTCTCGGCGCGTGATGCCCAGGCCTTGCGCGAACTGGCCGCCCGCCATTAACGAAATGTTACCGGATGATTTGCGCTTTTGGCGGTCATCCGGTAAATGTGCCTGAAATTGGCCGAATTCTTCGCTCAGGCGAGTAAGGAAGACAGTCGGCGAAAGCATAACCAGCGGCGAGGCTCGAAGGCATTCATGAAATCGGCAGAATTGTTCAGAGTTGGCGTCGGTATGGCCGGCCTTTTGCTCGCATGCTCCGCACTGACCGGCTGCGTCGGCAGCCCCACCTACGGCACCGACAAGACCGCCATGGAGCAATTGGTCGACGACGTCGGCTCGGCCGTGTCGATCGGCTCGGACCCGAACAAGAACAAGGGCACCAAGTACAATCCGCGCCCGGCTCTGGTCATGCCGCCGGAAACCGCCAAGGCGGAGCTCGCCGCGCCGCAGCAGTCGCTGGCCGGCAAGGACAATCCGGAATGGCTGGAAAGCCCGGAAGAGGCGCGTGAGCGTCTCGTCGCCGAGGCTGACGCCAATGCCGACAATCCGCGCTACCGCTCACCGCTGCTCGCCGGCTACGGCACCAACGGCACGATGACCGAAACGCAAAAGTGGCAGGCCTTCCGCGACGCACGCCAGTTGCAGAAGGGCGCCTATCTCGACCAGCGCCGCTACCTTTCCGATCCGCCGGCCGAATACCGCAAGGCCGACGAAGCAGCCTTGACCGATCTCGGCGAGCCGGAATCCAAGAAGGAAAAGCGCCGCAAGAAGATGGCCAAGGCCGCCAACCAGAACAGGCACTGGTGGCAGCCGTTCCAGTAAGCCGACAGGCTTTCATCTTTCCGTGGACAGGGCAGGGCGCAAGCGGCCTGCCCTTTTTCATGCCCGCATGTTTCGAGGAAATCCCGATGAACTTCACTATCCGTAATGCGACGCCCGACGATGTCGCCACCATCCTGCGTTTCATCACCGAGCTCGCAGTGTTCGAGAAGGCCGGCCATGAGGTCGAGGCGACGGAGGACAGTCTCAAGACCTCGCTGTTCGGCGCCGGCGCCGTCACCGAGGCGGCGATCCTCGAGGCCGATGGCGTGCCGGCGGGTTTCGCGGTCTGGTTCTACAATTATTCGACCTGGCAGGCGAAGAACGGGCTCTACCTCGAGGACCTCTACGTCTCGCCCGACTATCGCGGGTCCGGGGCCGGCAAGCTTCTGCTGCGCCATCTGGCCCGGCGCGCCGTCGAAAAGGGCTGCGGCCGGTTCGAATGGAGCGTACTCGACTGGAACGAGCCGGCGATCCGCGTCTACGACGCGATCGGCGCCGAGCCGCAGACCGAGTGGATCCGCTACCGTCTCGCCGGCGACAAGCTGAAGGAATTCGCGGCGGGGTGAGCGCCCGCGCGTCTCCTGACCCGCGCCGGAGCCCAGCATCACGTTACGTTAACTGGCGATCGGCTAGCGTGCCGCCATGTTCGGCATCAGTAGAATTACATGGATCAAGTCGGCGGTGGCCATGGCGGCCTCCGTGGTCGTTTCCGTGTCCATCGTACTGCTTCTCGTGCCCTTGCTGGGTGGCCATCCGGATGGGCCCGGCTTCTGGATGAGCGTACTCTGCCCCATGGTGATCGGTGGACCGGCGAGTCTCTGGCAGTTCCACCAGAAGGACGTCATCCTGCGTCAGCGCGATGAACTGGCGCGCATGCATGTCGAACTGGAGGATATGCATGGCGAACTTCGGCGCCTGCATGAGGACCTGCGCTTCAAGGCGCGGCGTGATGCGCTGACCGGTGGCCTCAACCGGGAAGCGCTGTTTGCCGCACTGGGTCAGCTTGGCCCCGCACACCGCGGTCCGGCCGCCCTGCTCGTGGCCGACGCCGATCATTTCAAGCGCATCAACGATGCCTTCGGCCATCTCGTCGGCGACGAGGCCCTGCGCCGGATCGCGTCCTCAATCGCGCACGCGACAACCGGCCCAGATGTGTGGGGACGGATCGGCGGTGAGGAGTTCGTCATATTCCTGCAGCCGGCCGACGTGACGCGGGCGCGCGCCGTCGCTGACGCCCTGCGCCAGGCTGTGGCGGACGTCGATCTCGTGGTGGATGGTTGCCCTGTGCCGATCAGCGTGAGCATCGGTGTGGCTTCCATCATCGATGGCTTCGATCCGGTCGACGTCTTCCGTCGGGCGGACGAATATCTCTACCAGGCCAAAGCGGCCGGTCGCGATCGCATCGTCTTCGACGGCCGGGAGCTCGACCCGCTCGCGGCCTGAGCCCCCTTCACCGCCTGTTCTGGAAGAAATTCCGCAGCAAGGTGGCGGATTCCGTTTCCCCGATCCCTGAATAGACTTCGGGCGCGTGATGGCAGGTCGGCTGGGCGTAGAAGCGCACGCCGTTGTCCACCCCGCCGCCCTTCGGATCTTCCGCGCCATAATAGAGACGGCGGATGCGGGCGAAGGAAATGGCGGCCGCACACATGGTGCAGGGTTCGAGCGTGACATAGAGATCGGCGCCAGCAAGCCTCTCGTCGCCGATTGCCTCGGCAGCACGGCGGATCGCCAGGATTTCGGCGTGCGCGGTAACGTCGTTTTGCGCCCGCGTCTCGTTTCCGGCCCGCGCGACGATCCGGCCATCCGCCACCACGACCGCGCCGATCGGCACCTCGCCGCGTTCGCCGGCCATCTTCGCCTCATCGAGCGCCGCAACCATGAATCCGTCCGTCTGCGCCACGTCCACAACTTTCCTCTTAACCAAGGCGCCCTGACCTGCTAGGACAGCCCAAACCACAGGCAAACAGCAAATGACATTCAAAGACAAGTCCAGGCGCCCCGGACCGAAAACGTCCGACCGCGGCGGCAAGCCGCTCACCCGCAAGCCGAGCACGGCATCCGACAAGCCTGCGCCAAAGGCAGCCAAGCCGCAGGCCGCGATCGCCGCGGAAGATGGCGTAAAGCCGGAGCGCATTTCCAAGCTGCTCGCCCGCGCCGGCGTCGCCTCGCGGCGCGACATCGAGCGCATGGTCATGGAAGGCCGCGTCACGCTCAACGGCAAGGTGCTCGATACGCCCGTCGTCAACGCGACCTTTGCCGATACGATCGAGGTCGACGGCCAGCCGATCCGCGGCATCGAGCGCACACGTCTCTGGCTCTTTCACAAGCCAGCCGGCCTGGTGACCACCAATTCCGATCCTGAAGGCCGCCCGACGGTGTTCGAAAACCTGCCGGAAGAACTGCCGCGCGTCATGTCCATCGGCCGCCTCGACATCAACACCGAGGGTTTGCTGCTGCTCACCAATGACGGCGGCCTGGCCCGCGTGCTCGAACTGCCGACCACCGGCTGGCTGCGCCGTTACCGCGTGCGCGCCCATGGCGAGATCGACCAGCCGGCGCTCGACAAGCTGAAGGAAGGCATTGCCGTCGACGGCGTACTCTACGGCGCGATCGACGCGACGCTCGACCGCAAGCAGGGTCACAATGTCTGGATCACCATGGGCCTGCGCGAAGGCAAGAACCGCGAGATCAAGAACGTGCTCGGCGCGCTCGGTCTCGAGGTCAACCGCCTGATCCGCATTTCCTACGGCCCCTTCCAGCTCGGCGACCTGCCGGAGGGCAAGGTCGTCGAGGTGCGCGGCCGCATGCTGCGCGACCAGCTCGGACCCCGCCTGATCGACGAGGCGAAAGCCAATTTCGATGCGCCGATCTTCGACCATGGCGGCGTCGATGAGGAAGAGGAGGCCGCTCCCGCCAAGGCGCGGCCGGCGAAGTCCGAATGGGCGCGCGAGGAAAAGCCGCGCGCCGAAGGCCGGCGTGAGGGAAAGCCCGAAGACCGCCGCGAGCAGGCGCTCGGCCGTCTCGACACGCGTCGCGACGAACCGCGCGGCAAGCCGCAGGGCAAGCGCGCCGGCGACGATCGCGGCAAGGGTGGCTTCGGCGACAAGCGTGCCTCCGGCCCGCGTTCCGATCGCAGCGACAGCCGCGGCGATTTCGCCGACAAGCCGCAGCGCCGCACGCCGGGATCTTCGCGCACCGCCAATGTCTGGATGGCGCCCGGCGCCCGTCCTGTGTCGGAAAAGAAGGCTGGCGAGGCAGCCGCGGCCGAAAAGCGTCCGGCCCGTGCCCGCCCCGACGGCGGCACCGACAATCGCTATGGCCGGACCAAGGACGGCAAGCCGACCAAATCGTCCAACCGTTTCGATCCGGACCGCAAGGGCAAGTCCGATTTCGGCCGTCCCGATCCCGGTCCGCGCGTGCTGGTCAGCCGCACCCGCGACGAAGAGGGCGAATGGATCCGCGCGGAGGAGCCGGCGCGCCGCAATGACGAAGGTTTCGGCGGCAAGCGCGGCTTTGGCGACCGTCCCGATCGCGGTGACCGGTCCGAGCGTCCGGCGCGCACCGGCGACCGTCCTCGCAGCGACCGCCCGCGCGGCGACGGCCCCCGCGAGGGTCGCCCCTACGAGGCACGCGCGCGTGACGACCGCCCGCGTGGCGACCGACCCTTTGGCGACAAGCCGCGAGGCCCGCGCAGCAATGACGAGCGTCCGCGCAGCGACCGCCCGCGCGGCGACGGCCCCCGCGAGGGTCGCCCCTACGAGGCACGCGCGCGTGACGACCGCACGCGTGGCGACCGACCCTTTGGCGACAAGCCGCGCGCGCCTCGCAGCGACAACCGCCCGGCAGGCGACCGTCCGTTTGGCGACAAGCCCAGGGGCAGCAAGCCCTTCGGCGCCAAGCCCGGCGCAAAACCCGGCGGGTCCAAGCCGTTTTCCGGCAAGCCCGGCGGCCGTCCCGGTGGCGGCAAGCCTTCGGGCAGCCGCGGTCCTGCAAAGGGCAAGAGGTAAGCGGCGATGCGGATCGTCGGCGGTGAGTTTCGCGGCCGTGTCCTGGCCGCGCCGAAATCCAACACCATCCGGCCGACCACCGACCGGACGCGCGAGAGCCTGTTCAACATTCTTGCGCATGCCCATCCGGGCGTGCTCGATGCCACCCGTATGCTCGATCTCTTCGCCGGCACGGGGGCTGTCGGCATAGAGGCGCTGTCGCGCGGCGCCAAGTCCGCCCTGTTCGTCGAAAACAGCGTCGAGGGCCGCAGCCTGCTATGGGAAAACATCGACGCGCTCGGCCTGCATGGCCGCGCTCGCATCCTGCGCCGGGATGCGACGGATCTCGGCCCGGCCTCCAATATCGAACCGTTCGACCTGGTGTTTGCCGACCCGCCCTACGGCAAGGGGCTTGGCGAGAAGGCGCTCTTTGCCGCCCATGCCGGTGGCTGGCTGAAGCCTGGCGCCGTTACGATCCTCGAAGAGCGGGCCGATGTCGAGGTCATGGTGGACCCGGTGTTCAAGTTCATCGAGGACCGCAGCTTCGGTGACACGAAAATGTACTTCTTTTCCTATAGGCCTGCCTGACGTCCCTCGCGCAAGAGCCCTCCATGTCAGCCAAGTTAGAAGAGAATGCCCTGACCCTTGCGCCTCCGCCGCTTGCCCGCTCTTCCGGCGGGCCGCGTATCGGCCTGGCGCTCGGCGCCGGCGGGGCGCGCGGCTTCGCCCAGATCCCGGTGATCGAGGCCTTCGATGAACTGGGCATCAAGCCGGCGGCGATCGCCGGATCGTCGATGGGGGCCATTCTCGGGGCCGGCATGGCCGCCGGCATGACGGGCCGGGAGATCCGTGACTACGCCATCGACACCATCGGCCACCGCGCAAACGTTGCCAATCGCCTGTGGAATCTCGGGCCGTCTACCATGCGCGATGCACTGGGCGGCTTCAAGCTCGGCCAGTTCAACCTCGAGCGCATCCTGCGGGCCTTTCTGCCCAAAGAGATTCCGGGCGATTTCGCCGGGCTGGCGATCCCGTTCAAGGTGATCACGACGGATTATTACGGCCAGTGCGAAGTGGTCTGCGAGACCGGCGATCTCTACGAGGCGCTCGCGGCATCCGCCGCCATTCCGGCGCTGTTCATGCCGATCCAGCGCGACGGCCGGCTGATGATCGACGGCGGCATCTTCAATCCGGTGCCCTATGACCACCTCGCCGATGTCGCCGACATCGTCGTCGGCGTCGATGTGATCGGCGGGCCGGACAGTGCCGGCAGCTATGTGCCAAACCGGATCGACAGCCTGTTCGGCGCGACGCAGCTGCTGATGCAGGCGAACATCGCGCTGAAGATGAAGCTCAAGCAGCCGGACATTTTCCTGCGTCCCGACGTCAATGCCTTCCGGGTGCTGGATTTTCTGAAAGCCCGCCAGATCATCGAGGCCAACGAGGTGCTGAAGGACCAGTTCAAGCGCGAACTGGAACTGCGGATCGAGGATTTCATCCGCCGCTGAAGCTCGCCTCAGGCGCCGTCCTGGTCGGCATCGACGGGGTCGGGCTCGGAAAGGGCCGTTGCCCGTTTCGGCTTGACCAGCGGCTCGGGGCGGACCGGGCGGTTATGCAGCATGTGGCGGCCGGCGTGCAGGCCTTCCGCAACCTGGATCTTCAGCCGCTCCTCGTCGCGGCGGCGAATGTCCTCGCCGATCGCATAGGCCTCGTCCTCGCTGACGCCCAGGGCCTCGATCGTCCGACGGCCGAACAAAAGCCCGGACTCCAGCGTCTCGCGCAGCTCGTATTCGACGTCGCGCTTTCTGAGCGAAATGCTGTGGACCCGGTCGTAAGCCCGCACGAACAGCCGCGCATCGGGATATTCGGCCCGGATCATGTCGACGATCCGGTCGGTGATCTCGCGTTTCTGGGTGCAGACCGCGATGACCTTCGCCCGTTCGATACCCGCGGCGCGCAGCACGTCGAGACGTCCGCCGTCGCCGAAATAGATGCGGAAGCCGAAGGATGCGGCCTGGCGGATGCGATCCGCCGAATCGTCGATGATGGTCACGTCGCGGCCGCTGGCGAGCAGGATCTGAGCGGCGATCTGGGCAAAGCGGGAGAAGCCGATGATCAGCACATCGGAGCCGGCGCCCTCGAAATCCTCCTCGATCTCCTCGCGCGTCTCCTCGCTGATCAGGCGGCGGGTGATGATCGAGCCGAACGGCATCAACGCCATGGAAAGCGTGACGATGGCAATCAGCAGCGACGAGGTGGCGGTGCTGATCAGTCCGCCGACGGCGGCCGTGGTGAACAGCACGAAACCGAACTCGCCACCCTGCGGCAGCAGCAGCGCAATGCGTATCGCATCGTCGTGGCCGGAGCCCGTTGTCCGACAGAGGCCGTAGAGAATGCTCGCCTTGATCGCCATCAGGGCCGGGACGGCGATCAGGACGACGGCGAGATTGTTCCAGATGACGTCGAGTTGCATGGAAAGCCCGACCGCCATGAAGAACAGTGCCAGCAACAGGCCGCGGAATGGTTCGATGTCGGCCTCGAGCTCGTGCCGGTAGGAGGATTCCGCCAGCATTACCCCTGAGAGGAAGGCGCCCATGGCCATGGACAGGCCGACCGCGTGCATCAGCATGGCCGACCCGAGGACGACGAAGAGGGCAGCGGCAATCATCACCTCGCGCGCGCCGGTGCGGGCGATCACCTGGAACAGCGGGGTCAACAGGAAACGCCCGGCCATGATCGTCGCCAGGATGGCGGCGATCGATATGGCAATGTCGACGAGCGCGGATTGACCGTCTCCTTCGGTGTTTCCGCCAAGGATCGACACCATGGCAAGCAGGGGGACGATCGCGATGTCCTGCAAGAGCAGGATCGAAAAGGCGCGCTGTCCGTGCCGGCTGTTCAATTCATTGTTGTCGTTGAGGATCTGCAGCGCGAAAGCGGTCGATGACAGCGCAAGGCCGAAGCCGGCCACCAACCCTCCGCGCCAATCCGTGATGCCTGCCATGACGCAGGCGCCGGTCAGTACCAGGCCGGTCAGCACCACCTGTCCGGTGCCCAGCCCGAATATGTCATGGCGCATGTGCCAGAGCCGCGTCGGCTTCAGTTCCAGCCCGATGATGAACAGCAGGAACACCACCCCGAGCTCGGCCACGGCGAGAATGTCTCCGCTGCCGGTAATGAGATGGGCGATCGGACCGATCACGACGCCGGCGGCCAGATAGCCGAGCACCGTGCTCAGTCCGAGCTTGCGGAAGACCGGTGCCGCGACGATGGCGCCGCCGAGCAACAGCAGCGTTTCGGCGAAAAGCGCCTCGGCTCCGGTCGACAATCTGTGGCTCTCCTGCGTTTGTGATCGCCTATGGCCGGTGAATCACCGGGCGACCCTTGATGCCTTTCGTAATGCACAATAAATGGAGCGGGAATGAAAGGCCAAATCATGTCCAGCCAGATCGATTCCGCCAGCCTCCTCTCCCGTGCCGAGGAACTCGTCGCGCTTGCGCTCAAAGCCGGCGCCGAAAGCGCCGACGCCGTGGTCGTCCGTTCCCGCTCGACCTCGGTCAGCGTCCGTCTCGGCAAGGTCGAGCAGACCGATGCCTCCGAGGGTGACGATTTTTCGCTGAGGGTCTTCATCGGCAAGCAGGTCGCCAGCGTTTCGGCCAATCCCGGCTTCGATCTCAAGGTTCTGGCCGAACGCGCCGTCGCGATGGCGAAGGTCTCGCCGGAGGATCCCTATGCGGGCCTTGCCGACGCATCCGATCTCGCCCGCTCGGTCATCGATCTCGATCTGTTCGACCCGACTGAAGTGTCGAGCGACATGCTGCGCGAGGCGGCCCTTGCGATGGAAGCCGCAGCCCTTGGGGTGGACGGCGTCAGCAATTCGGCAGGCGCCGGCGCCTCCGCCGGCATGGGCGGCATAGTGCTCGTCACCTCGCACGGCTTTTCCGGCAGCTACATGGCCTCGCGCTTCAGCCGTTCGGTCGGCGTGATCGCCGGCGAGGGTACGCGCATGGAGCGCGACCACGATTTCGACAGCCGCCTCTATTTCGCCGAACTCGATACGCCGGAAGCCATCGGCCGCCGCGCCGGCGAGCGCGTCGTCAGGCGGATCAACCCGCGCCAGGTGCCGACCGACAAGGACGTCACCGTCGTCTTCGATCCGCGCGTCGCGCGCGGCTTCGTCGGCCACATCGCCGGTGCCATCAATGGCGCCTCGGTGGCCCGCAAGACGTCTTTCCTGCGCGACCGCATGGGCGAGCAGGTGCTTAAAGCCGGACTGAACATTACCGATGATCCGCTGAAAATTCGCGGCTCCGCCTCGCGGCCGTTCGACGGCGAAGGCGTGCGCGGCGAGAAGCTGACGATGATCGAGGACGGCGTGCTGAAGCACTGGTTCCTCTCGTCCTCGGCCGCCCGCGAACTCGGTCTGCACACCAATGGCCGCGGCGCGCGCGGCGGCACCTCGGTTTCGCCCACCTCCACCAACTTGGCGCTCGAGCCCGGAACGATCTCGGCCGAGGATCTGATCCGCCAGGTCGGCAACGGCTTTTACGTCACCGAACTGATCGGCCAGGGCGTCGACATGATCACCGGCGAATACAGCCGCGGCGCGACCGGGTTCTGGATCGAGAATGGCGAACTCACTTTTCCGGTCTCCGAGGTGACGATCGCCTCGAACCTCAAGGACATGTTCATGCGCGTCACGCCGGCAAGCGACATCGACCGCAAGTTCGGCGTCGCCGCCCCGACGATCGCCATCGAGGGCATGACCCTTGCCGGACGCTGACGGGTGGGCGAGCGAAGCGGCGGGCCGAAAGAGGCGGACATGACGGGCAAGAAGACTTTCGACTGGCAGGCGGACATGACGCTGATCGCCACGGCCGCACGTGAGGCCGGCGCGGTGGCGCTCAGCTATTTCGGCCAGTCGCCGGAAGTCTGGTGGAAGAACGAGGGCCATTCGCCGGTCAGCGCCGCCGACTATGCCGCTAACCGCTGTCTCGAGGATCAGTTGCGCACGGCTCGCCCGACCTATGGCTGGCTGTCGGAAGAGACCGACGACGACCCGGCGCGGCTGGACTGCGAGACGCTCTTCGTCGTCGACCCGATCGACGGCACGCGGGCCTTCATCAACGGCCGCAGGACCTGGTGCGTCAGCGTCGCGGTGGTGCATCAGGGCAGGCCGGTGGCCGGCGTTCTGGTGGCGCCCGCGCTCGACGAGGAATTTGCCGCCTGCGGCGATGGCCCGGCATTGAAGAACGGCCGGCCGATCACCGTGGCGCCGCATCGGCCGGATGAACGCCTGCGCGTTGCCACCCCGCAGGACATCGTCTCCGCCTTCGATGCTGTGATCCGCGCCCGCATCGAGCGGGTCGAGCACATTCCCTCGCTCGCCTATCGGCTGGCCATGGTCGCCGAGGGCCGGATCGACGCCACGCTGGTCAAGCGCAATTCCCATGACTGGGATCTCGCCGCCGCCGACCTCATCCTCGAACGGGCCGGCGGCCGGCTTGTCGACCTTGCCGGCGAACGGCTTTGCTACAATCGGGCTGAGGTGAGCCATGGCGAGCTTTGCGCCGCCACCGACGGCGAATTGCCGGACCTGCTGAAACACCTGCTTCTCCTGCCGCGCGGTTGACCTTTTGCGCGAAATCGAGCAGAGGAAGGTGGGAGATAATCCGAATTGAGAGAAACCGAGAATGACGGAATCCAGCGATAAGAAGCAGCTTCTTCACCTCGTCTTCGGAGGCGAATTGTCGAGCCTGGAAGACGTTCAGTTCCGCGACCTGAATGCGCTCGACATCGTCGGCATGTTCCCCGACTATGCAAGCGCGCTCGCCGCCTGGAAGGCCAAGGCGCAGCAGACGGTCGACAATGCCCATATGCGCTATTTCATCGTGCACATGCACCGCCTGCTCACCCCGGGCGGCAAGACCATCGAGAGCTGAAGACTTTTTTCGGCAACGGCCTGTGGACGAAGTCCCGCGCCGTTGCCGCCTGTCACTTTTAAAACGTAGTTTTGAAGCATCTGACTATTGCGTAGCCACACCCCGGAAAGGGCGAAATGGCGTCCATGATGAACAGAAACGGTCCCGCACAATGGCGATGAGCGATGGTCTTGCATCGTTGATCATAGCCTCCTACGGCTGGGCAGGCATTGCCGCCTATCCGCTGACGGGGCCTTTGCTTGCCTTGCGCGCCGCCAAGGGCAAGGAAGATCGTGCCCGCCGCCTGGAGCGCTACGGCTACCCGTCGATCGACAGGCCTGCCGGCCCGCTGGTCTGGATGCACGCTGCCAGCGTCGGCGAGACGCTCGCCATCGTCCCCCTGATGCGGGAACTGCGTCGCCGCGACATCAACGTATTGTTGACCACCGGTACCGTCACCTCGGCCGAGCTCGCCCGCTTCCGTCTCGACGGCGAGATCCTGCATCAATATGTGCCGCTCGACGTGAAGCCGGCAGTGCGGCGCTTCCTCGCCTATTGGCGGCCGGATGTGGCGATCTCGGTGGAATCGGAAATCTGGCCGACCACGCTGATGGAACTGCACAAGCGTCACATCCCGCAAATCCTCGTCAATGCACGGATCTCCGATCGTTCCTTCGACCGCTGGCGGCGCCATGCGTCGATCGCCGAGGCGCTGTTCTCCAAGCTGGCGCTGGTGATCGCCCAATCCGATCTCGACGCTGAGCGGTTCCGCGACCTCGGTGCCTGGCCGGTCAACGTCTCCGGCAATATCAAGGTCGACGGTGATGCGCCGCCCTGCGACGAGGCGGTGCTGGAGCGCTACCGTCAGCAGATCGGCCCGCGCAAGACTTGGGCGGCGATCTCCACCTTCGAAGGCGAGGAGAAGATCGGCTGTATGGTCCATCGTGCGCTGAAAGCCCATACCGGCCTCTTGTCGATCGTCGTTCCGCGCCATCCCGAGCGCGCTGACGAGATCGAGGCGATGATGATCGAAAAGGGGCTGAAAGTCGCGCGTCGCACCCGCGAGGACGTCATTACCCCGGATATCGACGTGTTCTTGGGCGACACGATCGGTGAGATGGGCCTTTACCTCCGCCTGACCGAGATCGCTTTCGTCGGGCGTTCGCTCACCGGAGAGGGTGGGCAGAATCCGCTGGAACCCGCGATGCTGGGTTGCGCCGTCCTGTCCGGACCCAAGGTCGGAAATTTCCGCGAGAGTTACCAGCGCCTGGTGCGCAACGGCAGTGCGCGCATCGTCCGCGACGCCGAAATGCTGGCCAAAGCCGTGCACTTCCTGACGACCAATGACCTCGCCCGTCACAAGATGATCGATGCCGGCATGGAGAGTATCCAGGAGATGCGCGGTGCGCTGATGGCGACGGTCAAGGGCCTGGAGCCCTATATCAATCCGCTGACCGTCCAGGCCCGGCTCGAGCCGCGCGCGGCCGGCCGCGCCTGATGATGTCGGAGGACCACCGCGTCATGACTTCGCCCTCGGACATTGCCGGCATCCTTTTCGACAAGGACGGCACCCTTCTCGATTTCGACGCGAGCTGGGCGCCGGTCAATCGCAAGCTGGCCCAGATCGCCGCTGTCGGCGATAGCGAACTTGCCGACCGGCTGCTGGTCGCCTGCGGCATGGACCCGGTGTCCGGCCATCTCGTGCCCGATAGCCTGCTGGCAGCCGGCAACAGCCGCGAGATCGGCGAGGGGCTGATCGCCGCCGGGGCGCCCTTCGACCTGGAAGCACTCGTGCCCCTCATCGATGATCTTTTTGCCGGTGCCGCCGAGCTTTCCGTCCCGGTGACCGAACTCGAGCCATTGTTCGCCCGGCTGCGCCGGCGGGGCCTGAGAATCGGCATCGCCTCCAGCGACAATGAGCGATCGATCCGGGTTACGGTCCAGCGCTTCGGCATTGGCGACTATGTCGATTTCGTCGCCGGCTATGACAGCGGCCACGGCTCCAAGCCCGGCCCTGGCATGGTCTTGGGCTTCTGTGCCGAGACCGGGCTTGCGCCGCATCAGGTGGCAGTGGTCGGCGACAACAATCACGACCTTCACATGGGCCGCAATGCCGGGGTGGGCCTCAAAGTCGCGGTGCTTTCCGGCACCGGGTCGCGCCAGTCGCTCGAAGAGGCCTGCGACATTCTTCTCAACGACATCACCGAGCTCGAGGCTGCCCTCAGCTGACCGACCTGTCCCGGAATGGCACGCTCGACTTGACGAAGGCCATGCGGTCTGGCTCTGTTGCCGCAAGTGCAAAGCCGTGGCACAAAGCCCGCGGATAAAGGAAAACGGTAAGACATGGTATCGGAAGCGCCGCCGTTCTGGTGGATGGAGCCCGACTGGCGTGCCTGGAGCCTGGCGCCGCTTTCCTTCCTTTACGGCCGGATCGCGGGCTATCGGATGGGGCGAAAGCGCCGCCATGCGCCGCCGGTCCCGGTGATCTGCGTCGGCAACTTTACCGTCGGCGGCGCCGGCAAGACCCCGACCGCCTTGACGATCGCCCGCGCCGCCAAGGCGAAAGGGCTGAAACCCGGCTTTCTCAGTCGTGGCTATGGCGGTTCGCTCGACATCACCACCGTGGTCGATCCCGAGCACCACCGCGCCGTCGATGTCGGAGACGAGCCGCTGCTGCTCGCGCGCGAGGCGCGGACCGTTATCTCAAGACGCCGGGTCGCCGGTGCCGAACGCCTGGTCAAGGAAGGCGTCGACCTCATCATTATGGACGATGGCTTTCAAAGCGCACGGCTGGCCGTCGATTTCGCCCTGGTGGTGATCGATACCGGTCGCGGCGTCGGCAACGGCCATATCGTGCCGGGCGGCCCCGTGCGTGCCCCGATCGCCGTGCAGATGCGGCATCTCGACGCCATCCTCAAGGTCGGCGACGGCAATGCCGCCGACCGGCTCGTGCGTCAGGCGGCAAGGGCGGGCAAGCAGGTCATGGTGGCCAAGCTTCGGCCGCAAGGCGATGCCGGACTTGCCGGCCGCCGCGTGCTCGCCTTTGCCGGCATTGCCGATCCGGGAAAATTCTACCGCACGCTGGAATCGATCGGCGCCAAGATTGCCGCGACGCGCGACTTTCCCGACCATCACCATCTGAGCGACGATGAGATCGACGACCTGATCGCCCATGCCGAGGCAAGTGGCCTGATCCTTGCGACCACTGCCAAGGACATGGTGCGGCTGATCGGTGGTCATGGACGTTCGGAGGAATTGCGGCGGCGGGTGAGCGTCGTCGATGTGGAGATGGCCTTCGACGATCCCCAGGCGCCGGGCTTCATCGTCGATCGTGCCGTCGAGGCCTGCCGGGCGCGGCGGCTGAAGGGGCCTGCGCGCTGAGGGAAAATTTGCCCGATCAGCGCTTCTGGTTGGGAAGGGCGCCGGCCCGCTTTTCCGCTTCGAGAGAGGCGGCGGCGTCGATGTAAGGTTCCTGCCGCGCGACGCTCCAGTATTTCAGCTCGTCGATCATGATCGGCTGGCCGGTGATCGCGCAGGTGACGTAGGAGCCCGGCGACAGGATCTGGAAGTCCGCGTCGAGGTAGCGGATCTTGGCTTCCCGGCTTCCGCCTTCGAAACGGTTCATCTGGCGAGGTCTCCTGCGTGTAACGAAACTGCCATAGCGCGCCATCGTCGCGATTTCCAGCCTTTTCAGCTTCGCCCGAACAGCCGCTCGATGTCGGAGAGCTTGAGTTCGACATAAGTCGGCCGGCCGTGATTGCACTGGCCCGAGCCCGGCGTCTCCTCCATCTGCCGCAGAAGCGCGTTCATCTCCTCGACGCGCAGTTGCCGCCCGGAGCGCACCGATCCATGACAGGCCATGGTGGCGGCGACATGCTCCAGCTTGCCGGAAAGCCCCAGCGCCGTGTCCCACTCGGCAATCTCGTCGGCGAGTTCGCGGATCAGGCCCGGCACGTCCATCTCGCCCAGCATGGCCGGGGTCTCGCGCACCGCGATCGCGCCGGGCCCGAACCGCTCGATGGCGAGCCCCAGTTGTTCGAGCGACGTGGCATGCACCATGAGGCGGTCGCAGTCTTCCTCCGGCAGGTCGACGATTTCCGGGATCAGCAGGCCCTGCGACGGCAGGCGCCGGCCGGAAAGCGCCTTGCGCATCTGCTCGAACACCAGCCGCTCATGGGCGGCGTGCTGGTCGACGATCACGAGCCCGTCCCTGGTCTGCGAGACGATGTAATTGGCATGGACCTGGGCGCGGGCGGCCCCGAGCGGGTAGGCGACCGGTTCCGCCGACGCCCCCGGTGCCCCCGGCGCTTGCCCAGCGCCAGGACCTTCGCTGCGGGCCGCAGGCATCGCCGTTTCGCCGAAGGACGCCTGCGCCGCCTCGCCGAATCCCGGTCGATAGTCGGTATTGCCCGTCTCCTGTGAATGGGGGGCGGCGAAGGGCCGGTAGGGCGACGACTGGAAACTCCAATTGCCGCCGGATGTCGCGGCAGCCGTCGGGCGGAAACCGGGCCTGAAGGCGCGCAGCATTCCCTCCGCCCCGGTGGTCGAGGCACGGTCGCCTTCGCGCTTCAAAGCCTCGCGGATGGCGCCGACGATCAGGCCGCGCACGAGACCCGGATCGCGGAACCGCACATCCGATTTTGCCGGATGCACATTGACGTCGACCAGCGCCGGATCGAGTGTCAGCGCCAGCACCGCGACCGGATAGCGGCCCTGCGGCATGGTCTCGGCATAGGCGCCGCGGATCGCCGAGAGGATCTGCTTGTCCTGCACCGGCCGACCGTTGACGAAGGCATATTGATGGGCGGAATTGCCGCGATGGAAGGTCGGCAGGCCGGCAAAGCCGCCAAGGTGCACATCCTCGCGTTCCGCATCGAGCGCGATCGCATTGTCGCGGAACTCTGCGCCGAGCACCTGGGCTATGCGCGCCAGATGATCGTCGCCGGTCGCCGGCAGTTCCAGCGTCGAGCGGTCGCTGCCCGACAGCACGAAGCGGATCGCCGGAAAGGCGATCGCCATGCGCTTCACCACTTCGGTGATCGCGGCAGCCTCGGCCTTTTCGGTCTTGAGAAATTTCAGCCGGGCCGGGGTGGCGAAGAACAGGTCGCGCACTTCGACCGTCGTGCCCGGATTGGCGGCGGCCGGCCGAACGGGGGAGACCTTGCCGCCGGCGACCACGATCTCGGCTCCTTCCGAACTGCCGGCCCTTCGGCTGGCGATGCTGAGCCTGGCGACCGAGCCGATCGACGGCAGCGCCTCGCCGCGAAAGCCGAGCGAGCGGATGTCGAACAGCGTGTCGCTGATCTTCGAGGTGCAGTGGCGGCGGATGGCAAGCTCGAGATCCTCCGCCTCCATGCCAGAGCCGTTGTCGGCGACCCTGAGCAGGCTCTTGCCGCCGCCGGCCGTGGCGATCTCGATGCGCGTGGCGCCTGCGTCGATGGCGTTCTCGATCAATTCCTTCGCCGCGCTCGCGGGTCGTTCGATGACCTCGCCGGCGGCGATCTGGTTGATGAGTGTTTCGGAGAGTTGCTTGATGGTCATTTGACCATTTTCGAGGATTCGGCGCTGCGAGGGAAGCGGTAACTGCACCGGTTGCGCGAAAGCGGGACAACTGGCATGCGCCATTAAGATCGCCTTAAGCTTGAGCCGATAGTTTCAACGCAGACTTGAAATGTTCTCCGGCAATGCTGCCTAGCCAGCAGGGGGAGGGGCGGTGCCGAAACGTCCTTCATTCCGCCCCACGCCAATTCAAGGCTTCCTTCGGCATGTCCGGTTGCGTTGCGTAAAACATAGTAGCTTCGGCCGGGTCGCCCAGCACCCCGGCATTTTTCGAAGCGACATCGTAGATGCGTAGCACCAGTATTGGTGACGACAGGCCAAAAGGGGATGATGGATGGTGAGCGGGGTATCGGATGCATCGTTGCAGACGACCATGCTCGACGCCGTCTCGGAAGCCTTGGCCGTGGCTTTCATCGTCTACGATCGCAACGATGAGTTGATCTATGCAAGCCGCCTGATCCGCAACTACTTCCCCGTTCCCCCGCAGTATTTTACGCCCGGCACGCGGCTGCGCGACTATCTCGGGGCACTCTATGACGCCGGCTGGCGCGGCGCGGCGACGGCCGGTCGCGACGATGCGGCGCAGAGCAGGGACGAGTGGATCGCCGAGCATATTTCCGCCCATTGGCGCGAACGCTCCGAAGTCCAGCAATGCGATGGCCAGAGCCGCTGGACCCGGCTCACCAAGCGCAGGCTCGCCTCCGGTCACGGTATCTGCGTCATCACCGATATCACCGAGCAGAAGAAGCGCGAGGAGCAATGGCGCGCCGACATCGAGCGCGTGCAACTGACCGAGGAGATCCTCGACAACCTGGCACAGCCGGTCTTCGTCCAGGATCGCAGTCTCGGCATGGTCGCGGTCAACAAGGCCTTCTGCCGCTTCATGGATATTTCGGCCGAAAGCGTGTTGGCGGGACCACTGGCAGGCGCATTTGCCGACGATATTGCCGAGCGGCTGACCAGCGTTTCCCGGCATGTCCTGGAGACCGGGACGCCTTCGGCGACGGCGGTCGAGCTTCAGCCCGGCGCGGGCATGGTGCGGCGGGTCGTCCTGCGCAGTCTGCGCGTCGGCAAGCCCGGCCGCTATTTCGTCGTCACCAGCTTCGACGACATGGCGCAGGCTCCAGCCGATGACGGAGACCATGCGACGCTCTCGTCGGTTTCAGGAACAACCTATCCGCCGGAAGACGCCCGTACGCGTGCCGAGCACAATGCCGCCCCCCAGGGTCGCAAGGCCCTGCTCGTCACCGGCGACACCGATTTCGAGGCAAAGAGCCTCAAGACGCTGCAGCGCCTCGGGCTCGACGCCTGCTGCGTGCGCGATGCGGCCGAGCAGGAAGCCTTTCTCAGCGTCGCCCGCTCGGTCGGCGTCAGGATCGATCTGATCCTGGTCGACACGCAGATGGACGTCAAATGCCTGGAAGTGGCAGACGCCTACGGCATCGGCACCATCACGCTGGACGGCTTCCAGCTCGATACCGAACTCGCCTTTCACGTGATGGAAAAGCTGGCCGGGCTGGAGCCGGAGGGAGCTGCCGATGATTGGCAGATCAATGCCGCGGAAGCCGAACGCAATCCTCCCCTCGAGCATCAGGCGGCGCCGTTCGTCCTGGTCGCCGAGGATAACGACATCAACCAGATCGTCTTCGCGCAGATCCTCGAGGGGCTGGGCTATGCCTATCGGATCGCCGCCGACGGCGAGGAAGTCGTGCGACTGTGCGACGAGTTGAAGCCCGACATCGTGCTGATGGACGTCACGCTCCCGGTCGTCAACGGCTTCGAGGCATGCCGTCGCATCCGCGAGATGGAACGCGGCACAGGGCGCACCACGCCGGTGATCGGCGTCCTGGTTCAGGCTTTCGAGCGTGATCGTGACGAGTGTTTCGCAGCGGGAATGAACGACGTGATCCTGAAGCCGCTGAGCCCGGATGCCGTCGAGGTGATGCTGACCCGCGCCATTCCGGCCAAAAAGGGCGCCGCTGCCCTTTGAGCGTGCTGTCAACCCCCCAAATAATGGGTCGGGTGGGCGACGCAACTCTGCGGAAACTCTATTATTTTTTAATGTTTGGCTTTCATCCTCACGAATGAGTGAAGAGGATTCTTTCCAGGATGCGCCGATGGGCCCTGCCGGACCAACATTGCCTCAGGTGAGCCAGAACGAGCTTCAGGCGATGGCCTATACCGATCAGCTGACCGGCCTCGGCAACCGGTACCGGCTGCGCGACAAGGTTCGACTGCTGGCCGGCGAGCGCGCGGCCGATCCTGCGCCCTTCACGGTCGCCATAGTCAATCTCGACGGCTTCAAGCCCATCAACGATCTGTTCGGCTCGGTCGCCGGCGACGAGATCCTTTGCCAGGTGGCGCATCGGCTGAAGGCCTGCGTTCCCGATGGCGCCACCGTCACCCGTCACGACGGCGACGAATTCGCCATCATCCTGCCGCTGGTGTTCGAGCGGCTTGGTGCGGAGCGCACCGGCCAGATGATCAAGGATGTGCTGTCGGCGCCCTATGATCTGGGCGATCGCAATGTCCGTCTCTCCGCTTCGCTTGGTTTCGCCGTCTATCCGTTCGCCGGCGCCGATTTCGAAGAGCTGATGAAGAGCGCCGAAACGGCGCTCTACCGGTCCAAGCGCCGCGGCCGCGGCCAGATCACCGTCTATTCGCGCGAGATCGCGCAGGAAATGAAGCGCGCCACGCAGCTCGAGCAGGCGCTGCGCAATGCCATCATCACTGATAATGTCGACGTTCATTTCCAGCCGATCGTCTCGCTCGCCGACAATCGCGTCCTCGGCTTCGAGGCGCTGGCCCGCTGGAACGACCCGGATCTCGGCTTCGTCTCGCCCGCCATTTTCGTGCCGCTCGCCGAGGAGCGGGGCTTCATCGACATGCTGTCGGAGACCCTGTTGCGCAAGGCGGCGGAGGCGACGCTCGCCTGGCCGCGCGAACTCTTCCTGTCGTTCAACCTGTCCTCGGCCCAGCTGATGGACCCGCGCACGGCCTCCAACACGCTGTCGATCCTGTCGGCCGTCGGTTTCGATCCGCGCCGCCTCGAACTGGAGATCACCGAGACCGCGGTAATGACCTCGGCCGACACGGCACGCCGCATCATCAACGATCTGCGCCAGGCGGGCATCCGCATTTCCCTAGACGACTTCGGCACCGGCCAGTCCAGTCTCGGCCGTCTGCGCGACTTCACGTTCGACAAGGTCAAGATCGACCGCGCCTTCGTCTCGGCGATCAGCACCGACCGCACGTCGGAGCACATCATCAAGGCGATCGTCACCATGTGTGAAGGGCTCGATCTCGAAGTGGTGGCAGAGGGCATCGAAACCGCATCCGAAGCCGAAAAGCTGCGCCGTCTGGGCTGCGGCATGGGGCAGGGCTACTATTTCGGCAGGCCGGCGGACGCCGCAGCAACGCTGCGTTATCTCGATACGCACCACCATGAATTCGCTCTCGTCGAGCGAGCCAGCGCCTGAAACGATACAGGCGCCTCAGGCCCCGTTCCAGACAAGCAAAAAGGGCGATGCCGAAGCATCGCCCTCGAAGGGATCAACACGTCCCTCGTTCCAGGTTACTTGGTAACCGTCGACGAGGTGGTGGTGTTGTCGGTCGGGGTCATGGTCGAACCCGCGTCAGCCTGGGCGTCGAGCTTCTTGAACTCCGGAGCGCCCTTCAGCGTTTCGGCGGTTTCCATGGTCGTCAGGCGAAGTTCGTCAGCATCGTCTGCGTCACGGGTGACCGTGATCTTGCTCATCGGAACGGCGACATCCTTTTCGCCGATGCCGAGGAAGCCGCCGACACCGATCACTGCAGCGACGATGCCGCCCTTTTCTTCAATGATCAGGTCGTTGATCTCGCCGATCGATTCATCGCCCGAGGTATAGACCGACTGACCGATGAAGTTGTTGGCGCTGAGCTGGCTTTCGCTCTGCTCGGTCAGATAGGTATCGGTCGTGGCAGCCATGTTGGAGTTGGCGGCGGCCGGATCGGACGGCGTCGTTGCGGCAGCATTCGGCGCCGTGTCGGTCATCGGAGCGACGACCGGAGCCTCGGTGCCGGTAGCGGCCGGAGCCTCGGTACCTGCTGCCGGGGCGGTCGCATCCTGGGCATAGGCGAGCGGAGCGATTGCGGTCGAGCCGAGCAGAACAGCGGCGGCGAAAGCGTTGAGGGTCTTTTTCATGGTGGACCTACCTTTCCTCTGAGATGGTCTTGCGAAAGACGCGATCGGCTTGGCCCTTGGGATGGGCGGAGCCGATCACGCCGGTTCGAGAGGAAAATGCGTGTCGTCCCTATTCGTTCCCACGCTCTTGCCGGTAATATTTTCATCCTGGCAGGGAACAATTTTGCGTGTCGGGGTAGATCTGCGACAAGGGGCCGGCGGATACCGCCGGCTCGAATTCATCAGAGCTTGAAGGCGGGCTCGATGCGGCCTTCGACGGTTGCGCCCAACTCGAACGTTGCGCCCGCCAGAGGATCGGCAGCGCGTCCGGTGTCGTCGAGGCCCTCCCAGCAGGAGGTGACGATCAGCCGATCGGCATTGCGTCCGATGAAGGCCGGGCAGGTCACGCGCTGCGCCGGCAGGTCGTAGCGGGCCAGGTGGCGGCCCTGCGGATCATATCGGTCCACCCCGCCGCCGCCCCAGCGCGCATTCCAGATATCGCCCCTGGCGTCGCAGACCGAGCCGTCGAACACGCCCGGCCGGTCACGCCCATCGATGAACAGGCTGGCATCGCCGGTCGGAAGGCCGGTCGCGGCGTCCAATGGAACACGCATCAGCGTGTTGACCTTGGAATCGACGAAATAGCCGGTGGCCCCGTCGGGCGAGAAGCAGATCGAATTGGCAATGCTGACCTTGTCGAAAAGCTTGGTCACGGTCTGGTTGGCGACATGGTAGATCGCGCCGGCGCCGGTTGCGGCATCCTTGCCCATCGTGCCGATCCACAGTGCGCCGGAAGGATGCACGCGCCCGTCATTGGAACGATTGCCGAGGCTCGACGGCTCCAGTTCGCAATAGGGGCTGAATGCACCGGAGGCCACCTCGCGCAGGAACAGGCCCTGGTCGGACGCGACGAGATGGCGGTGACCATCGATCCGGGCGATCACGCTGCCCATGAAGGGCAGGGCCTGCGTGATGACTGACCCGGTGGCGAAGTCCCGCTGCCGCAGGCTCTGGCCGAGAATATCGAACCACCAGAGGCAGTCGAGTTCGGGATCGTAAAGCGGGCCCTCTCCGAGTGCCAGCTTCGTCTCGTCGAGGACCTTCCCTCCAAACGGATGGTGTGACGTCACTTGTCTTCTCCCATGGGCGTGTCGATGCAAATGGTTTTCGGACCCCGTATTGACAGGGGTTTACCGTAAAATAAAGTTAGTTGCTGGACTGCGATCCATTTCTGCGGCTATTGTCCACTGCGTCGGCAGGCTGGATTCGTAGGCAATCCGTCAGGCTGGTCTGGCGCAGTCGATACAAACCTTCCATTCCGTGTCAAAACGACTGGTCGCATCAATCAGAAGCGGTGTGGGGAAGAACATAATTGACGATTGTCATGCGTGGTCGGGTGCGTTTCTAGGGGGGCGGACAAGCTGCGCAAAAAATCCGCCTTTGGTTCCACCGGAGGCCGGGATCTTGTGCAGCCTGGGATTGTCGCCTGTTGATTCTGGGGCCTTGCGAAGAAACTGTACAATGAATGTGATGCACACTGACGGCGCCGACCGTATCGCGGACTACGTCGCCGAGATCGCCGGATTCAAGACCCAGTTCGATGTCTTCCGTTTCATGAAGCGGTTGACGGAGCACTATGGTGCGCGCGCGTTCATGGTGCTGAACCTGCCGGCGGCGACATCGCTTGATCTGTCGAGCAATTCCATCATCACCAATTGGCCGGCCGACCTCATCTCCGAATACGACCAGACCGCGCTGCTGGCCTCGAGCCCGATCCTGACGCGCCTGCGGCTCGCCACCGCGCCGTTCACCTTCAATATCGACCATGTCGCCAAGCAGCGCGACGCGCGCACGACGGATATCTCGAAGTCGATGTTCGAGCGCTACCGCATGCCGCGCGGCGCCTATTTTCCCGTCCATGACGCTTCCGGAATGCGCGGTGCGGTGTCGTTCGCTGGTGACAGGCCCGAGTTCACGGCCGCCGAGATGATCGAGCTGATGTATCTCTCGGTTCATGTCTACAATCGACTGGCCGAGATCCGCGAACTCGACAACCGCGCGACGGACATGCTGACCGAGCGGGAGATCGACTGCCTGAACTGGACGGCCGCCGGCAAGACCAGCGTCGAGATCGCCGAGATTCTCGGCCTGTCCGAGCACACCATCAACCATTACCTCAACCGCGCCACCAAGAAGCTCGACACCGTGAACCGCACGCAGGCGGTCGCCAAGGCGCTGAGGCTCGGACTGATCAAGTAGGGTGGGTCCGCCCGGCTTACTCCGGCGTTCGGATCTTCGCTCCCTATTCCGCCGGCCGGTATGGACTGCCTCAAATTTGTTCTTGCCGCGATTGGTCCGCACAAAACACGGGCAGGCCGGCCGCAGCCTGCCATGGCACTTGATCCATCCATCCCGTTATCTCCTTGAAATCCGGCATGAATAGGCGGCATCACCAGACTGGCACGCTTTCTGCATGGATAGAAGCAAGTCCAGAGGGGACGTTGCAAGTCACCTGAAAAGGGTGCGGCAAGGGAAGCCGTCGTCAAGAATGCCCGCCACTCCGGGCATGATTTGGCGGCGGTCTTCTTTTTTCAACAACTTTCGGTTTTCTTCAGCCCGCAACCTGCCGCCCGGACCTTCCGCCGCAGGTTGGCCTGCCCATGCGCGTGCTTTTCCGGTTGGCGAACCGGGTCCGGTCCACTATCTAGGGCACAGCCGGCTCCCTTCGGAGCGGAACGCTGAGAGGGTGGAATGCGCGCAGTCACGAGAGATGAGGTTCTGGAGACGCTGAAGACCGTTCGAGGTCCGGGTTTCGAACGCGACGTGGTCGCTCTCGGCATGGTTTCCGACGTCTTCATCTCGGACGGCAAGGTGTATTTCTCCATCACCGTGCCCGCCGAGCGCGCCGACGAACTCGAACCGCTGCGCCAGGCTGCCGAACGCGCGGTCAAGGCAATGCCCGGCGTCAAGGGCGCGCTGGTCAGCCTGACCGCCGAGCGCAAGGCGGGCGCGGCACCCGCAGCCAGGCCGCAGCCTGCCGCGCACGGCCACGCCCATTCGCATGCCCAGGCCCAGGCGCCGTCCGGCCAGCGCCCGGCCAGGCAGACCATTCCCGGCATCGGCGCGATCATCGCGGTCGCCTCCGGCAAGGGCGGCGTCGGCAAGTCGACGACGGCGGTGAACCTCGCTTTGGCGATGAAGGCCAACGGCCTCAAGGTCGGCATCCTGGATGCCGATGTCTACGGCCCCTCCCTGCCGCGGCTTATGGGGATCACCGGCCGTCCGCAGCAGATCGAGAACCGCATCATCGTGCCGATGGAAAATTACGGTATCAAGGTCATGTCCATGGGCTTCCTGGTCGATGAGGGCACGGCGATGATCTGGCGCGGACCGATGGTGCAGTCGGCGCTGATGCAGATGCTGCGCGAAGTCGCCTGGGGCGACCTCGACGTGCTGGTGGTCGACATGCCGCCGGGCACCGGCGACGCACAATTGACCATGGCCCAGCAGGTGCCGCTGTCGGGCGCCGTGATCGTCTCCACCCCGCAGGACCTGGCCCTGATCGACGCCCGCAAGGGCCTCAACATGTTCAACAAGGTCGAGGTTCCTGTTCTCGGCATCGTCGAGAACATGAGCTATTTCATCGCCCCCGATACCGGAAACCGCTACGACATCTTCGGCCATGGCGGGGCGCGGGCCGAGGCCGACAAGATCGGTGTGCCCTTCCTCGGTGAAGTGCCGTTGACGATCGCCATTCGCGAGACGTCGGATGCCGGAACGCCGGTTGTCGTCTCCGATCCGGAGGGTCCTCAGGCCAAAGTCTATCGCGAGATTGCCGAGAAGGTGTGGAACGAGGTTCAGGCCCGCTCCGGCCGCACCGCGCCTTCGATCGTCTTCGAGTAGGAATGACCGGGCAGCGGGAAATCAACCGCCGCCCCAGGCGAACAGGGGCGGCGGGATAGCGCGACCTGTTGTTATTTTTCGATCGCGATCTTGCGTTCGGCCGGAGCCGTGTTCGGCTTCTTGGGCATGGTGACGGTCAGCACGCCTTTGTCGAACTTGGCGGCGACCGCAGCCTCGTCGACACTCGAAGGCAGGCGCATCGACCGCTGGAAGCTGCCATAGCGCCGTTCGACGACATGGTAATTGTCCTTGTCGTCCTTCTTTTCCATCTTCTTCTCGCCCTTCAGGCACAGCACGCCGTTCTGAATGGAGATGTCGATGTCGTTTTCGGCAATGCCGGGAAGTTCGGCGGTCAGCACGATATTGTCGTCCTTCTCGACGACGTCGATCGATGGCGCCAGAAAACCTTCGCCTTCGGATGCTGAGAGCAACTTGTTCTTGCCGAAGAAGTTTTCGACGACCTGATCCATTTCCTTGCGCAAATCGGCGAAGGGATTGTCGGACCAGAGGCTCGGAAGAATACTTGGTGACTTGTCTGCCATGATTTCCTCCACGAAGTTAACATTCCGATGGTCGGAACAGAGGCGATAGTAGGGCAAAGCGACTGCCGCGCCTTGATGCAAGTCAACTTTGGCGTTTGGTGGGAGCGAGTTGCGCGCGGTTCGACTCTGGGTAAAAGGGAGCCCCGGGGGTGGCCGGACGCTTGCCGCACCAAGGCTCTTGCATTTTTCTCCGGCGAGGTGTTTGGTCGCCCTCCAGTGATCAGCTTCCGCCGGGAAACGGCGTGCCATGAGAGTGTTTCGAATTTGATCAGGGCGTATCGACCCGACGGCACGGCGGAGATCATCTCTGCGAGCGATCCGCGAACCAGTCTCGACCCCGCCATCCTGTGGCTCGACCTCGTCAATCCGGACCGGGGCGAGGAGGCGCTGGCCGAGCGACTGCTCGGCGTGCCCCTGCCGACGCGCGAGGATCTCAAGGATATCGAGCCGTCGAGTCGGCTTTATGTCGAAGACAGCGTCGTCTTCATGACCAGTTCCCTGGTCTATCATGTCGAGACCGACCTGCCGGAACTCACCGACGTCGCCTTCATTCTTAGCGGCAACCGTCTCATCACCATCCGATACGCCGAACCGCGTGCCTTCGCCTTGTTCAGCGCGGCGCTCTTGCGGGTTCCCGGCTGCTACCAGACCGGCGCGGAAATGTTGGGACGCCTGCTCGAGACCGTCGTCGATCGAACGGCGGAAGTGCTGGAGATCGGCTTGGCGCGCCTTGATGCGCTGTCGGCCGAGGTCTTCGTCGACCGAAAAGCGGCCAAGCGCCGGCCGCCGCGCTTCCTTGAGGACAAGCTGATCGACATTGCCAGTCATCATCGCCTGGTGAGCAAGACGCGCGACAGCCTGATGTCGCTGTCGCGCCTGGTCACCTTCCTGCGCTCGCAGCCGCTGGTCCGCAAGGACCGGGAGGCGGATGAACTGTGCCGCATCGTCGCCCATGACATCCAGTCGCTGTCCGAGCATGCCGGCTTCGTATCGAACAATATCACCTTCCTGCTCGACGCCTCGCTCGGCCTGATCAGCGTCGAGCAGAACGCCATCATCAAGATATTCTCGATCGCCTCTGTCGTGTTCCTGCCGCCGACCCTGGTCGCCTCGATCTACGGGATGAACTTCCAGTTCATGCCGGAACTCCACTGGCCGTTCGGTTACGCGCTGGCGCTCGTCGCCATGCTGCTGTCGGCGATCATTCCATTCCTCTTCTTCCGCTGGAAAGGCTGGCTCTGAGAAGCCAGGTGTCCCCATGACCCAGGAAATCAGCGAAGTACCGGCAGCGCCCAAGGACTTCCGCACTCTGTTCTGGCTCGGCCTCGGCTCGGTCGGCGTCGTCTATGGCGATATCGGCACGAGCCCGCTTTACGCCTTCCGCGAAGCGTTGAAGCCGATCGCCGAAGGGGGCATCGAACGCGAGGAGATCATCGGCCTGATCTCGCTCATCATCTGGACGCTCACCATCATCGTGACGCTCAAATACGTGCTCTTCCTGCTCAGGGCCGACAATGACGGTGAAGGCGGAACGCTGTCGCTTCTGGCACTTCTGTCGAAGAAGGTCGGAGGTCATGGCTCGGTGCTGATGATCCTCGGGCTTGTCGGTGCCGCGCTGTTCCTCGGGGATTCGATGATTACCCCGGCTCTCTCCGTTCTCTCGGCGGTCGAAGGCTTGAAGCTCGTGACGCCCGACCTCGAACGCTTCATCGTGCCGATCTCCGCCGGCATCCTGATCGGAATCTTCGCGGTCCAGTCGCACGGAACGGGCGCCGTCGCCAAGTTCTTCGGACCGATCACGGCCGTATGGTTCGCGGTCATGGCCATCGGCGGCATCGTCCATATCGCCGACGACTTCGGCATCCTTGCCGCTTTCAATCCGTGGCATGCGGTGACTTTCCTCCTGCGCGAGGGCTTCCTCGGGATCGTCGTGCTCGGCGCCGTCTTCCTGACCGTGACCGGGGCCGAGGCGCTCTATGCCGACCTCGGTCATTTCGGCCGCAGGCCGATCCAGTGGGCGTGGTTCATGCTGGTCTTTCCGGCCCTGGTGCTCAACTATCTCGGGCAGGGTGCCCTGGTGATGAAGCATCCGGAAGCCGCGTCCGATCCGTTTTTCCTGATGTTTCCGGAATGGGCGCTGCTGCCGGTCGTCATCCTGGCGACGGCCGCCACCATCATCGCCAGCCAGGCGGTGATCACCGGCGCGTTCTCGCTGGTGCGCCAGGCGATCCATCTCGGCTTCCTGCCGCGCATGCAGATCCTCTTTACCTCGGAAACCCATACCGGGCAGATCTACCTGCCGACGGTGAATGCGCTCCTGCTTCTGGGTGTCCTCGCGCTCGTCGTTCTGTTCCAGAGTTCCGAGGCACTGGCGACCGCCTATGGCATTTCGGTGACGGGGGCGATGGTGGTGACCACCATCATGGCCTTCAGCTTCGTTCGCACCCGGTGGAACTGGAGTGCCACCACGTCGATCGTCCTGCTGCTGCCGCTCTTCGTCCTCGAACTCGTCTTCCTCGGCGCGAACATGCTCAAGGTGCACGACGGCGGCTATGTGCCGGTCCTGTTCGCCGGCGGCTTCACCGTGGTGATGTGGACATGGCGCCGCGGCACGGCGATCCTGTTTGCCAAGACCCGCCATGCCGACGTGCCGCTTGGCTCGTTCATCGCCTCGATCGAGAAGAAGAGCGAGCACGCGCCCGTCAGTGTGGCCGGAACGGCGATCTTCCTCACCAGCGATCCGCAGACCGCGCCAGCGGCTCTCCTGCACAATCTCAAGCACAACCATGTCATCCACCAGCGCAACATCATCCTCACCATCAAGACGGTGAACCGGCCAAGGGCGACCGAGGAGGAGCGCTTCCTAGTGGAGCAGCTGTCCGATCGCTTCTCGCGTGTCGAGATCCGCTTCGGCTTCATGGAAAACCAGAATGTCTCGAAGGCGCTGGCCAACCTGCGGCGCGGCGGCCTGAAGTTCGACATCATGTCGACCTCCTTCTATCTCGGCCGGCGCAAGCTGGTTCCGGATGCGAAATCCGGCATGCCCTACTGGCAGGATCGCCTCTACATCACGCTCGCCAACACCGCGACCGACCCGTCGGACTATTTCCGCCTGCCGGCCAATCGGGTGGTCGAGCTGGGCTCTCATGTCATTATCTAGCGGCATTGCCCCGCAATGATCCGAAAGCCGCCGTGTCCCGGCGGCTTTTTTGTGCCTGCCGCGTCACGCTTGACACGCCCATTAACCAAGCATCAAGGTTAATGCCGGATATTTCTCTAATATAGCCGTGGTAACGTATGGAGTACCGGTTTGCGTTCGAGAAGCCGTTTGCTGAAGCTGTCCGCCGCCCGTGTGGAGAAGTGGACTTCGCCCGTGGTCTTTGGCCTCGTGTCATGGCTCGCCTTTCCCTCGATCGCCGCCCAGGCCGACCTCGCCGGGCTGATTACCGGCACCGACCGGGGCAGCAGCAACTGGCGCATGGTGCTGACCACATCGCCCGTCGGGTCTATCCATCAGGCGCAACTCGCCTTTGCCGACAACCAGGCCTCGTCCGCGCTCAACAAGGACAGCGGCATCCTGCTTCCCGACGGCCGCAAGATCGCCTTTGACGGCGGCAAGACCGAAGCCGACCCGCTGCCGGACGAAGACCGGGTGACCCGCAGCCTGAAGAAGGGCAGGGTGATCGCCGTCGAGGCGATGCAGCCGCCCAAGGCCTTCACCGCTGGCTCGGTCCTGAAGCGCACATCCTCTCTTTTGACGCCGAAGAGGAAAGCCACCGAGCTGACCGCTTTCGTCCGTTCCAAGGCCAAGCCGGTCGAACTCGCGGCCTTCTATTTCAAGAAACAGGAACCGGCGGCCGACATCGGCGTGCCGCCCATGCTCGCCTCGCTCGTCACCAATCGCCACGCCGACGTGCTGGCGACGGCCTATGCGCCGCCCGAACCGGATTTCGCCAGCGTTTCGCCGTTCGACGCACTTTTGACGAAGAAGCCGGAGGCGGGTCGGTTCGTGCCGAAGATCGGGCCGCAAGACCACGCGTGGGCAGCCAGCGTCCTCCCGCCCTCGGTGTTTTCCGCCAGCGAGCAGCAGTGCCTGGCGTCCGGTATCTACTTCGAAGCGCGCGGCGAATCGGTCAAGGGCCAGGCGGCGGTCGCCCAGGTCATCCTCAACCGCGTCCGCAATCCGGCCTATCCCGCGACAATCTGCGGCGTCGTCTACCAGAACGAGGCTTGGCGCAACCGCTGCCAGTTCTCCTTCGCCTGCGACAATATCAAGGACCGGGTGAACTCCCAGCATCACTGGAAGGTCGCCCGCGAAGTGGCGCTTGCCGTCACTGCCGGCAAGATCTGGCTGAAGGAAGTGGGCTCATCCACCCATTATCATGCCGTCTACGTCCGTCCGGGCTGGGCCCGCACGATGAAGAAGGTCGGCCGGATCGGCCTGCACGTCTTCTATCGCACCTATGGCGGCGGCTGGAGCTGATCCCCAGCCAAAAGACCGCATTGCCTGCGACCATTGGCGGGGTTTTGCCGCCAAGTGGCCCCCAAAAATCGGCAGTTTCAACTTAAGTATATGATTTTCCCCGGTTAATTTGTGGTGAAACTTGCCCTTGGTATGCCTTGACTATAGGGGCTCTCAAAATTATGGTGCGCGCGACTTCAAGACGGGCTGGAAGGGTTCAAATCCTGCCGTATCTACATTGCTGTCGGGCCGGATCGGTCCGGAGAAACGCAGAACGGATAGCGAGGCGAACATGACGGAAAACCGTAAAGAGGGTCTGGAAGAGCGTCGCAGGCGCCTGGCTGCCGAACTGGCGGTCAAGGGCGTCGAGACGAGGGGCGAGAAGGCCGCCGACGAGCGGGCCGAGCAAAACCGCAAGGGTTATGCACAGGCCATGAAGCTCTCGAGCGAATTCATCTCCGCCGTCGTCGTCGGTGCGATCCTGGGCTATCTTTTCGACCGTTTTGTCGGTACTGCGCCCTGGGGCATGATCGTGCTTCTGTTGCTCGGGTTCTGTGCCGGTGTTTTGAACGTGCTGAGGGC
Organism: Ciceribacter sp. T2.26MG-112.2; assembly: GCF_900492205.1. GTDB lineage: Bacteria > Pseudomonadota > Alphaproteobacteria > Rhizobiales > Rhizobiaceae > Allorhizobium > Allorhizobium naphthalenivorans_A. The sequence goes on along the minus strand of NZ_UEYQ01000009.1, from coordinate 20,193 downwards.
TGCGGGTAAGGTGGCATCGCCCCACCCGGCGGACCGCGGCACGGAAGCGGAGAATGAGCGCGACGCCGGCTGATCAGGGCTGCGACGTGCGAAACAGTCAGAACGCCCCCATGGGCGGGCTAAAAGCGAAAGAGACCAGACGGTGGCAAACGATCCGACTCATCAGTTCCAGATCCAGAAGATTGTTCCGATCGAGATCGGCGGGATTGATTTTTCGTTCACCAATGCTTCGCTGTTCATGGTCGCGACGGTCGCCTGCGCGTCCGCCTTCCTCTATTTCTCGACCTCGAGCCGCGGTCTGATCCCGACCCGCGCCCAGTCGGTCGCCGAGATGTCCTATGAGTTCATTGCCTCTATGCTGCGCGAAGGCGCCGGCAGCCATGGCATGAAGTTCTTCCCCATGGTCTTCTCGCTGTTCATGTTCGTGCTGACCGCCAACCTGCTCGGCATGGTGCCCTACTTCTTCACCATCACCAGCCAGATCATCGTCACCTTCGCGCTGGCGATCTTCGTCATCGGCACCGTTCTGGTTTACGGCTTCCTCAAGCACGGCTTCGGCTTCCTCAAGCTGTTCGTGCCCTCGGGTGTGCCGGCGGCGCTGCTCTTGCTCGTCGTGCCGATCGAAGTGATTTCCTTCCTGTCGCGCCCGATCTCGCTTTCCATTCGTCTGTTCGCCAACATGCTGGCCGGACACATCACGCTCAAGGTGTTCGCGGGCTTCGTCGCCTCGCTTGGAACCATGGGCGCGCTGGGCATTGGCGGCGCCATTCTGCCCCTGATCATGACCGTCGCTCTGACGGGTCTCGAGTTCCTCGTCGCCTTCCTGCAGGCTTATGTCTTCGCGGTACTGACTTGCATGTACCTCAACGACGCCATACACCCGGGCGGGCACTAAGGATCACCGACATTGACGCCATTCGGTGTCAGTCATCTGCCGCAACAAACATCTCGAAGGAGTTCATTCATGGAAGCGGAAGCAGCAAAGTACATCGGCGCAGGTTTGGCTTGCTTTGGCATGGCCGGCACGGCTCTGGGCCTCGGCAACATCTTCGGCAACTACCTGTCCGGCGCACTGCGCAACCCGTCTGCCGCTGACAGCCAGTTCGGCCGTCTGGTATTCGGCTTCGCCGTTACGGAAGCTCTGGGCATCTTCTCGCTGCTCATCGCTCTCCTCCTCCTGTTCGCCGTCTGATATCGGCCAGGTTTCTGGGTCACGGCGCGCCCCTGAGGCGGCCGTGATCCTTCGCATTTGAGAATACACCTGGAGGTGAGCATGTTCGTGACCCCCGCCTATGCGCAGGAAAACCCGGCGCCGGGCCAGACTCCCGCGGAAGCAGCCCCTGCACAGGGCCAGGTTCATACGGAAGAAGCACCCGCACACGGCGAAGTTCATACCGAGACCGGCGTTGCCCAAGACGCGGGGCATGGCGGTGGCGTTTTCCCGCCGTTCGACCAGTCGACCTACGCCTCCCAGCTGCTGTGGCTGGTGATCACGTTCGGTCTTTTCTACGTGCTCATGCAGAAGGTCATCGTGCCGCGCGTCGGTGGCATCCTGGAAAACCGGCACGACCGGATTGCCCAGGATCTCGACGAGGCCGCCCGGCTGAAGGGCGAAGCCGATACCGCGATTGAAACATACGAGCGCGAGCTTGCCGCTGCCAGGGCCAAGGCCGGGCAGATCGCCGCAACCGCGCGCGACAGCGCCAAGGCCAAGGCCGACGCCGAGCGGACCGCCATCGAGGCGGAACTCGCCGGCAAGGTCGCAGCCGCCGAGGCCCGCATCGCCGAGATCAAGGCGAAGGCCTTCGCCGAGGTCGACACCATCGCCGTGGATACGGTCGGCTCCATCGTCGAGCAGCTGATCGGCGCCAAGGCGACAGCCGCCGACATCAAGGCTGCCGTCAGCGGCGCCGCCGCAAAGCAGGGGGCTTGATCATGCACTTCGACGCAACATTCTTCGCCTTCGTCGGTCTGGTCCTGTTCCTGGCTCTGGTCGTCTATCTCAAGGTTCCGGCCATGATGGCGAAGTCGCTTGACGCCCGCGCCGACAAGATCCGTGACGAGCTGGCCGAAGCCAAGCGCCTGCGCGAGGAAGCCCAGCACGTCCTGGCCGAATACCAGCGCAAGCGTAAGGAAGCCGAGGCGGAAGCCGCCGGCATCGTTGCCGCCGCTGAACGCGAGGCAGCCATGCTGACGGCGGAAGCCAAGCAGAAGACCGAGGAGTTCGTGGCGCGCCGCAATGCGCTCTCCGAGCAGAAGATCAAGCAGGCCGAGACGGAAGCCGTCAACGCCGTGCGCTCGGCGGCCGTCGACTTGGCGATTGCCGCAGCCGAAGCGGTACTGGCCAAGAAGACCGATGCCGCCGTGCAGGACAGCCTGTTCAAGGGGTCGCTTGGCGAGGTCAAGGCACGTCTCAACTGAGCTTGCCGAATATTGTGAATTGGAAGGAGCCGGGTGGAGACGCCCGGCTTTTTCTTTGCTTGTGCCCGGCGAGCAAGGGTTCCTTCGTCCCGATGGCCGTCCACCTGGCAGGCCTTGGGCGGCATCGATCGGCAAGGCGCGGCGACAGGCGGGTGGTGGCCCGACCGGGCCGGCTCCGCCCCGCCCGGGGCGGCAATGGCCTATTCGCAAATCTCTTCGCCATCGCGGCGCAAGGGCCTGAAACTCATCCGGTGAAGAAGGCAGGGCCCGTGGATCGCGATCGCGGTGCGGTGGCGCTCGGTGCCGTAACCGGCATGGCTGTCGAAGCCGTAGGCGGGAAAGGAAAGCCCGGCACGCGTCATCATCCGGTCGCGCGTCACCTTGGCGATGATCGAGGCGGCGGCGATCGACAGCGAGCGCGAATCGCCCTTGACCACGGCCTTGCCCGTGCAGATCAGCCCATCCGGCACATCCCGGCCGTCGGCGAGCACATGCAGCGGTGAAAGCGCAAGCCCGGCTACGGCCCGACGCATCGCGTCGAGGCTGGCCTTGCGAATATCGCGCGCATCGATGTGGCGGGGCGATGACGAGGCGATCGAAACTGTGGCCACGGCAAGGATCTCGTCGAACAGGCGCTCCCGGTGCGCCGCGGTCAGCTTCTTCGAATCGTTGAGGCCGGCGGGAATATTGCCCTCGTCCAGAATGACCGCCGCCGCCACGACCGGGCCGGCGAGCGGTCCTCGCCCAGCCTCGTCCGTGCCGGCCACCGGAAACCAGCCGCGCCGCGCCGCCAGTCTCTCGAACTCGAAATCGGGTCCGGCGGGCAGGTCGGCAAAAAAACTCGGAGAATCGGGTGGCGTGCGAGATTTCATGCGGCAGAAATCGCACGCGCACCCGATCTCCTGCAAGTCCCCGGCATCGACGGCGCGCAGGGGAAGCGAACCGCCGAAGCGGCAGCCAGGGACTTTTCTTCCGGCACGAGGCGGCGGACCGCACCGGAAAAGGCGAGGGGGCGGCCAAGCGCCCCATAAGGCGCGAGCGAGAAACAAGCCCGCCCGCAAAAAATCACCGATCGGAAGGGCGCGCCCGCCGCCGCATCCCGATGGCTGTCACAGCAGCGACAACTGCACGCCGCTGCCGTCCGGCGGCACGAACAGGTCGTCGCGCAGATGCATGCCGCGGCGAACCATGCCGAGGCGTTTGGTCGTCATCTCGAAGCGCCGGCTGATCTGCCAGGCATAGGGACCGGCGCCCTTCATTCGCTTGCCGAATTCGGCGTCATAGTCCTTGCCGCCACGCATCGAGCGCACCAGCGACATGACGTGGCGATAGCGGTCCGGATAATGCTGCAGCAGCCAATCGCGAAACAGCGGGCTCACTTCCAGCGGCAGGCGCAGCAGCACGTAACCCGCCTCGTTGGCCCCTGCCGCCTTGGCCGAATCCAGGATGCGCTCGATTTCATGGTCGTTGAGCGCCGGAATGACCGGAGCCACCAGAACGCCGGTCGGCACCCCGGCGCCCGAAAGCGCCCTGATCGCCTCCAGCCGCCTGGATGGGGTCGAGGCGCGCGGCTCCATGCTGCGGGCGAGCTTGCGGTCGAGCGTGGTGACCGAGATCGCCACCTTGGCCAGGCCGCGCGATGCCATCGAGGACAGGATGTCGAGGTCCCGCAGGATCAGCGCCGACTTGGTGACAATCGCCACAGGATGATTGGCCTTATTCAAAACCTCGAGGATCTGCCGCATGATGCGCCATTCCCGCTCGATCGGCTGGTAGGGGTCGGTATTGGTGCCGATGGCGATGGTGCGCGGCTTGTAGCCCGGCTTGGCGAGCTCCCGTTCCAGAAGCTTCGGCGCATCCGGCTTGGCGAACAGTTTGGCCTCGAAGTCGAGACCGGCGGACAGCCCCATATAGCTGTGGGTCGGCCGCGCGAAGCAATAGATGCAGCCGTGCTCGCAGCCGCGATAGGGATTGATCGAGCGGTCGAACGGAATGTCGGGCGAGTCGTTGCGGGTGATGACGCTGCGTGGCCGCTCGACCTGCACTTCGGTGCGGAAGGGCGGCATGTCCTCCAGGCTTTCCCATCCGTCGTCGAAGGCGACGCGCTCATGCGGCTCGAAACGGCCGGACGGGTTCATCCCCGCACCGCGTCCGCGCCGCCGGTCGACCTCGATCCGCAGACCCGAGGCGGCAACCACTGCATCGGCAATATCGGCCGTATTGGCAGGCTGGAAGGCAGCCTGCGCCACAAGGGACAGCTCGTTCATGTTTGCTCCTCGCGGGGTGGATATCCCCGGTTCGATGATTAAATTCCTACCGCGGAAAAGAGAACAATGCAAGAACAAAATGCAGAAGGAGCCGGTGGCAATCGTTTGTGCAATGCGATAAAGATGAGCAATGTTGACAGTGATGATGGAATGCAGGGATCAGGAGCCGGAGCTTGCCCAGACGCTCTCAGTCCTGGTGGCCGGCGCGGTGGAGGGCCTGGTGAGCGACGTGGTCGTACTCGATCACGGTTCGTCGGATGGCTCTTCGCGTGTCGCGGACGCGGCCGGCTGCCGCTTCTATACGCGATGGGACATCAGGGATGTGCTGGGCGCGGCGCGCGGCGACTGGCTGCTCTTGGTCGAGCCCGGGGCACGGCCGCTCAGCGGCTGGATCGACGCGATCGGGGAATATGTCAGCATCCACACGTCGGCGGCCCGCCTTTCCCCGTCGCGCGGCCACAGGCGGCCCTTCCTTCAACGGATCGGCAGATCCAGGCCGCCGCTGGAGGACGGCCTGCTGCTTCCCAAGCGCCAGGCCATTGCTTTGGCAAAGCAGGGCATGCGCCTGGACCAGTTGGTGCCGGGGATAAAGCCGCGACGGCTCTCCTGCGAGATCGTGCCGGCCTGGGTCGCACGGCAAGGCCGGCATTGACGCTGCAAGGCATCGCAACTGCGCTCATCGCCGCAACGCTTGCCGAGCGGTGAGTCCGCCTGTCGTCGCCGTTCAGCCGCCTTGGGTTTCGCTCGCCTGGACATACCAGTCGGGGCGCCGCCGGGCGAGTTCGCCAGCCGCAGCGCCGGCCGCTTCTACATCATCGAAAATGCCGAAGCAGGTGGCGCCCGATCCGGACATCCGCACCAGTCGGGCGCCGACATCGTGCAACTGGCCGGAAATTTCCGCGATTTCAGGCAGCAGCGCGCGGGCCGGAGGCTCCAGATCGTTGCGCAGCCCGGACAGGAAGGCGAGCCACTCAGCCGGCTCGGCGGAACGCGGCAGCGTTCCGATCGGAGGATGATCCTTGTGCGTCAGGCGGCGGAATATCTCCGGGGTCGATACCGCCTTCAGCGGATTGGCGAGCACTAGGGCAAAGCGCGGCATGGTGTCCAGCCTGTCGATCTGCTCGCCGATGCCGCGCGCCCTGAGCGGCCGGCTTTCCAGGCACATCGGCACGTCGGCCCCGAGCTTCAGCCCGGTCGTGGAAAGCACGTCTGAAGAGAGCGTGCCTCCCCAGAGCCGCAGGAGACCGCGAAGGGTCGCCGCCGCGTCGGCCGATCCGCCGCCGATCCCCGAAGCGACGGGCAGGTTCTTTTCAAGCATGATGGCAACCGGTCCGGCTGACTGGCCCTCGGCCGCGAGCGCTTCCCGCAGCAGGTCGCGGGCCTTCAGGACGAGATTGCCGTCCTTGCCCTCGGCTTCGGCCGAAAGCAGCGGGCCGAAGCGGCCGCCAAGGTTGAACGAATCGCGTTCCGCTGCTGAAAAAGTCAGCCGGTCACCATGGCCGGCAAAGGCGACGATGCTGTCGAGCAGATGGTATCCATCGGCCCGCTGCCCGGTGACGTGCAGCGCCAGATTGATCTTCGCCGGCGCCGCCTCGATCATCGTCTCGCCCGACATGGCGTTCAGTCGCCCGCCGTCGGCATCTTCAACTGCTGGCCGGGAAAGATCCGGTCGGGATTGCGCTTCAGGCTCGGATTGGCATTGATCAGGTCGATGAAGCGCTGGCCGTCGCCGAAAGCCTCCGTGGCGATGTTCCACAGCGAATCGCCGGACTTGACGGTATAGCTGTCGCCTTCGGCGGCCGCGGCGGTCGTTCCCTTTTCCGCGTCGGTCATCACAGGCGGCTTGGCCGCCTCTCCGCCCTTTGCGGCGACTTCCGGCGCCGTCTCCGGCAGGCCATCCTTGAGCTTTGCTTCGATCTTCGGGATTTCCGCCAGGTCCGGCTTGGAAATCAGCGCCCGCTTCCACTGGTAGGTGGCTTCCAGCTTGCGCCCGACGCGCCAATAGGCGTCGCCCAGATGGTCGTTGATGGTCGCATCTCCGGCCCTGAGCTCGATCGCCCGTTCCAGTTCCCGCACCGCTTCGTCGAACCGGCCGAGGCGATAATAGGCCCAGCCGAGCGAATCGACGATGTAGCCGTCGTCCGGGCGAAGCTCGACCGCCTTGCGGATCATGTCGAGGCCTTCCTCCAGATTGCGGTTCATATCGACCCAGGAATAGCCGAGATAGTTGAGAACCTGCGGCTGGTCCGGATTGAGCTCCAGCGCCTTGCGGAAATTCGGCTCCGCCTGGTCCCATTTCTTCAGCCGCTCATAGGCGATGCCGCGCTGGAAGAAGATAGACCAATAGCCCTTGGCCGGGTTCGGGCCGATGATTTCGACGGCCTTGTCGTAGTTCTCCGCCATGGCGGGATAGTCCTTGGCATCCGACAGGACGCTGCCGAAGGCGAGATAGCTGCGAATGTCGGACGGATCGGAATCGATCAGCGACTTCAGATGCTGGCGTGCCTCATCGACCTTGCCCGTCTGAGCCAGCGTAAGACCCAGCTGCAACTCGGAAAGACGGCGCATCGGCGAAGTGGGCGGCACCTGGCTGTAGAACTGGATGGCACGCTCCGTCTGCTTGGCATTTTCGGCAATGCCGCCGAGCAGGATCAGCGTGTCGGCGCTGGTCGGGTCGAGCGCGCGGGCCAGTTGCAGATAGAGCATGACCGTGTCTTCCGCGCCATCGCGGTTGAGCGCGCCGCCGATCGAGAACAGCACGCCGGCAGCGCCTTGGGCAGCCGTTGGCGCCAGCAATTCCGGTTTTTCCCCGGCATCGACCCGTTCGCGCAGCGCCTTGAACGGCGCGAAATTGGAGATCATTTCGTCGCCGAGCGAAATCGCGTCGAGCGCCTTCTGCTTGTTGCCCTCGCGGGCCTCGAGCGTGGCGAGCGAAATGACGGCGCGGGTAAAGGTATCGGGTGCCGTGGCTGCCCCGGACTTGTCGGTCAGGGCGTCGGTGAAATTGCGTCGGGCCGCATCGGCGTCGCCGATCATCGCAGCGATGGCGCCGGCATTGTAGTTCTGGAAAATCCCGTACCAGTCCGGACCCTCGAGCCCCTCGACCAGGGTCAGCGCTTCCTTGCCCTGACCGGCGCCAGCCTTGGTCCAGGCGACGAGAAGCTGGTTCATCAGCCGGTCAAGGTCGTTTGGCCCACTGTAGTTGAGGATCTTCTCTGCTCCGGCGAAATCGCCCTTGCGCATCGCTTCCAGAGCGCGGGCGACAGCAGTGACACGTTCGACAGCTTCGTCGCTCTTCAGCTCCTCGGCCAGAGCCACGCCTTCGTCGAAATCGCCGTTCATGAACAGCGCGATCATCAGCCGTTCCTGGATGTCGAGTTCATTGGGCGAGTAGGACAGCGCCTTCTTGTAGAGCGCGATGGCATTCTCGTAGTCGCGGTCGGCATCGGCCGTGCGTGCGGCCAGCAAGGCTCCGGAAAAACTGTCTACGCTTTCGACGTCGAAGCTCTCGACTTGCGCGGGCTTCGCCTCATCGGCGGTCTGGGCATGAACGAGGCTGGTGGGAAGAACGCCAACTAGGAAGGCGAGCGCCGTACCGGCGAGCAGACGGATGGCAAGTCTTTGCCGCATGAAAGAGCCTTTCAAGAATCGATGACCAGCCGCCACGGGCTGTTGATACCCCAGAATGCGGGAATGTAACCTGCACAGAATGGCTTTTTTGAAGCAGCCTCGCAAGGAGACACCCCGCCCGTCTCAGTTGACGCGGGCGATGCAGAAGTCGATGACATCCATCAGCGCCGACTTCCATTCCGTCTCCGGCAGGGGTGCCAGTGCGTCGCGAGCAATCGTGCCGTAATGCAGGGCGCGGGCGATCGTATCGTTGAGCGCCCCGTATTTGGTGATCAGGCCGAGCGCCTTTTCCAGCCGCGCATCGTCGTTCTGTCCCTTCTCGATCGCATCGCGCCAGAATTCACGCTCTTCCTTCGTGCCGCGCCGATAGGCGAGGATGACGGGAAGGGTGATCTTGCCTTCGCGAAAATCGTCGCCGACATTCTTGCCCAGATCGGCCGCCTTGCCGCCGTAGTCGAGCGCATCGTCGACCAGCTGGAAGGCAAGGCCAAGGTTCATGCCGTAGGATTTCAGCGCATTTCGGCCGGCCTTGTCGGCGCCGGCGATAATCGGCCCGACTTCGGCCGCGGCGGCAAACAGCGCTGCCGTCTTGGCGCGGATCACCGAAAGATAGTCGTCCTCGGTCGTCTCCATGTTCTTGGCGACCGAAAGCTGCAGCACTTCGCCCTCCGCGATCACCGAGGCGGCGGCCGAGAGCACGTCGAGCGCTTCCAGCGATCCGACCTCGACCATCATGCGGAAGGCCTGGCCGAGCAGGAAGTCACCGACCAGAACGCTCGCCTGGTTGCCCCAGATCATCCGGGCGGTCGACTTGCCGCGCCGAAGATCGCTCTCGTCGACCACGTCGTCGTGCAGCAGGGTCGCGGTGTGCATGAACTCGACGCTGGTCGCCAGTTTCACGTCGCCTTCGCCGCGATAGTCGAACAGCGCCGCAGACGCGAGCGTCAGCATCGGGCGAAGCCGCTTGCCGCCGGACGAGATCAGGTGATTGGCCACTTCCGGGATCATCTGCACGTCGGAGCCGGCCTTCGAAAGGATGAGCTGGTTGACCCTTTCCATGCCCGGCTTGGTCAGGTCCACCAGAGGCTGGATGGATGCCTGTTTGTTTTTGCTTTCCTCAAGCGGTATGACTACGCCCAACGCACCGGACTCCTATTGCATTCTCGGCGCGACAATAAAAAGCGGTCGCATGATGGGCAAGCCCGAATCGGCCGCCTAGGCCTTTTTAGCGAGGGTTTTGAGGCGCAATGCACGAGATTATCCGCACCAACGATGCCGTTCTCCTGTCCTTTGCCCAAAGCCTGATGAAAGACGCCGGGATTTCCTGCATGATCGCCGATCAGGCGATGAGCATTCTCGAAGGCTCGCTCGGCATGCTGCCGCGCCGCCTGCTGGTCGAAAGTGACCGGGCGGAGGAGGCGCGCCGCATCCTCACCGACGCGGGCCTGGGCGACGAACTGCGCGATATCGAGGACTGATCCGTGCCCGCCGCCGATCCCGCCATTGAAACCGTCGACGCCTTTCACCGTGGTCGCTTCCACCTGGTCCAGCCCAAGGGCAGGGGGCATCGCGCAGGCATGGATGCCATGTTGCTGGCCTCGCTGGTCGACGCCACGGGCCGCGTCAGTGTCGCAGATCTCGGCGCCGGCGCCGGCGCCGCCGGCCTGGCGGTTGCCGCCCGGCTGGAAAAGGCGGAAGTCACCCTGGTCGAGCGCTCGCCCGAGATGATCGCCTATGCGGCCAAAAGCCTGGCGCTTCAAGAAAATGCAGCACTTGCGCGGCGCGTGTCCCTTGTCGAGGCGGACGTCACATTGACGGGCCGGGCCCGCGTCGCCGCCGGCCTTGCCGATGATGTGTTCGACCATGTGATCATGAATCCGCCCTTCAACGATGCCGGTGATCGCAGGACCCCGGATGCGCTGAAGGCCGAGGCCCATGCAATGACCGAAGGACTGTTCGACAGCTGGATCCGCACGGCCGGCGCCATCATGGTGCCGGGTGGGCAATTGTCGCTCATCGCCCGTCCGCAATCGATCGGAGAGATCATCGATGCCTGCGGCCGCCGCTTTGGCGGGCTCGAGATGACGCCGGTTTATCCCCGGTCGGGCGAGAATGCGGTGCGCATCCTTGTGACGGCGATCAAGGGCTCGCGCGCAAGGCTCAACCTCCGTTCCCCGCTGCTGATGCACGACGATCCGGAAAGCCACAAGTTTTCGGCCTTCGTCGATGATCTGAATAACGGCCGCCTTGCCTATCGACGGAAGTAACTTGGCGCGACTTTGTGCCTCATGCGGTGATGAAGTCGATGACGAGTTTCATGTTGAGCAGGATGATGACGACGGCGATCAAAGTGGCCAGGCCGGACAGCCAGCGAGGCGAGACCAGTACGCCCATCTTTGCGCGGCTGGCGGTCATCGTCACCAGGGGGATGACGGCGAAGGGCAGTTGAAGGCTGAGAACGACCTGGCTGAGAATCAGCAACTCGGCGGTCCCTCTCTCACCAAACCAGATCGTGACGATGGCGGCTGGAATGATGGCAAGCCCGCGCGTGATGAGCCGCCGGATCCACGGACTGACCCGCAGGTTGACGAAGCCTTCCATGACGATCTGCCCCGCCAGCGTCGCCGTCGCCGTCGAATTCAGGCCGCTGCATAGGAGTGCCACGCCGAACAGTATCGGCGCCACCGTGCTGCCGAGCAAAGGCGAAAGCAGCGCATGCGCATCGCCGAGCTCGGCGACACTCTGATGGCCGCGTCCATGGAAGGCAGCGGCGGCGAGGATGAGGATCGAGGCGTTGACCAGAAAAGCGAAGAACAAGGCCAGGGTGGAATCGAAGGTCGCGAAGGTGAGCGCCTCGCGCTTGGCCTTGACGCTGGAGTGAATCTGCCGGGTCTGGACGATGCCCGAATGAAGGTAGAGATTGTGGGGCATGACCGTCGCACCGATGATGCCTATAGCGATATAGAGCATTTCGGGGTCCAGGAAGATCTGGGTTGACGGCAGGAAGCCTGTAGCGACGCCGCCCCAGTCGGGATCTGCGAGCATAAGCTGGATGGCAAAGCTTGCCGCGATGATGACGGTCAGCGTGATCACGAAGGCCTCGACCCATCTGAAACCAAGGCGCTGCAACAAGAGGATTATGAAAACATCCGCCGCCGTGATGAGGACGCCGATCTCCAGCGGTATGCCAAAGATCAACTGTATGCCGATCGCGGTACCGATCACTTCGGCGATGTCGGTGGCGACGATGGCGATCTCCGCCAGCAGCCAGAGAACTATGCTGACCGGTCTTGGATAGGCATCGCGGCAGGCCTGCGCGAGGTCTCGTCCCGAGGCGATCGCAAGCCGTGCGGCCAGGGACTGCAGGAGAATGGCCATGACGCTTGAGATCAGGATGGTGACCAGAAGGGCGTAGCCGAAACGCGAGCCGCCGGCGAGCGAGGTGGCCCAATTGCCAGGATCCATGTAGCCGACGGCGACAAGATAGCCCGGCCCCAGGAAGGCGATTGCGCGGCGCCAGTAGGGGCTGCTGGTCTTGGCCGATATTGACGCATGCACGTCCGACAGGCTCGGCTCCCCGCGCTCGCTGGTCCAGCCGGGAAGGTTCTTGTCTTCGTCCTGCGCGTCAATCATGGTCCGGCTTGCTGCTCTGGTTTTTTAATGCGAATAATTCGCAAGAAGGCTATGCTCTATTGCGCCGCAGCGCAAGGGCTTGAGGCCGCTACCGCACGCAGATCTGCGTCAGGCCATTGTGTTTGCGCGCGCAATACATACATCAGCGTTCCAGGAAGATGCAGCAGGAGATGTGAATGGCCGGTGTTCTCAAGCGTTTGGTACCGAAGCGGTTCCGCAATGACGGGCTGGTGATCCCGGTCGTGCGCCTGCACGGCGCGATCATGAGCGGCGGCAGCCGTTTCAAGCAGCAACTCAACCTGGCAAGCGTCGCACCGGCACTGGAGAAGGCATTTTCAAAGAAGGGCAGCCCCGCCGTCGTGTTGTCGATTAATTCGCCCGGCGGCTCCCCGGTACAGTCGCGGATGATTTTCGACCGCATCCGGGCGCTGGCCGAGGAAAAGAACAAGCGCGTTCTGGTCTTCGTCGAGGATGTCGCGGCTTCCGGCGGTTACATGATCGCCTTGGCGGGAGACGAAATCTTCGCCGATGCCACCTCGATCGTCGGCTCGATCGGCGTCGTCTCCGGCGGCTTCGGCTTCCCAGAACTCTTGAAGAAGATCGGCGTCGAGCGCCGCGTCTATACCGCCGGCGAAAACAAGGTGATCCTTGATCCGTTCCAGCCGGAGAAGGAAAGCGACATCGACTATCTGAAGTCGCTGCAGGTCGAGATCCATGAGATCTTCATCGACATGGTGAAGTCCCGTCGCGGCAGCGCGCTGGCCGACCATGCGGACATTTTTTCCGGCCTGTTCTGGACCGGCCGGCGCGGCCTCGAACTCGGCCTCGTCGACAGTCTCGGCGACATGCGCGCGGAGATCAAGAAGCGCTATGGCGGGGATGCCAAGCTGGAACTGGTCTCGGGCGCCAAGGATTTCTTCGGACGCAAGCTGCCCGGCGTCGGCGCAAAAGGCGCCGGCATGGAGCAGATGGCGGCAGCCGCCGTGTCGGGGCTTGCCGAGACGCTGGAAGAAAAGGCATTGTGGAGCCGTTACGGGCTCTGACAGCGTGAGGAAACATGTCGCGGATCATCTTTTTCGTCATTCTGATCGGCGGCGCCTATTTCCTCTATCGCCGCTTCGTGTCCGATGCCGAGAAGCTTCAGGCGAAATCGAAGGCTGCCGAGAGGGAGCGCCAAACCGGCGCCATGGGCACGCTGGTCAAGGACGAGGTGACCGGAGAGTATCGGGTGAAGCGCGAGGAGGAGGAGTGAGGATCTCGTTGTCCGCCAGGCCGCAATGATATACATTGTTGCGGGTTTATCCTGGAGGTCCTGATGCAGGTCGCTAAATGGGGTAACAGCCTCGCCATCCGCATACCGTCGGCAGTGGCCGAAGCTCTCGATCTAAAGGCCGGCGATGAGATCAATGTTCGTGTGAGCGATGACAGGACATTCGACATCGAACGCGATGACAGCCGTGAGCAGGCGCTCGCGCGCATCCGCGGTTCGAAGATCAAACTGCCTGCCGACTGGAAATTTGATCGGGAGGCGGCCAACGAGCGACGGAAATGAAGCCGCCGCTCCTCGACACGAACATCCTGATCTACGCCTTCACCGACGACCCGCGCGCGGTGAAAGCGCAGGAATGTCTCGCGAAGCCGTTCATTCTGTCGACGCAAGCACTGAACGAGTTCAGCAATGTTGCCCTCCGCAAGCTCGGAATGACCGTCGCCGATGTGCGTTCGGCGATCAGTGATATCTGCCTCCTCGCGGAGGAGGTGCTTTCTCTGGACCGCGACACGCACGGCCTCGCACTGGATATCGTTGAACGATATAGTCTCTCTCTCTATGACAGTCTCATGCTGGCAGCGGCCTGTCGGGCCGGTTGCGACATTTTCCTCACTGAGGACATGCAACATGGCTTGACCATCGATCGAGGTCCGCAGATCGTCAATCCGTTCGTCTGAGAAGGCCAAAGCAGGAGCGAGCGCGGCTCCTAATTCCGCTCCGCCACGCGGCTTGACCAGTCGGCTCCGCCATAGGTGATCGCAATGATCAGCACGGTTCGGTGATCGTCGTCGACGGTGAAGCAGATGACGCCCTTGCCCGCGGGCGGGGATGGCGCGCAGATTTGGACGAATGTCGCGGCGCAAAGTGCCGATGTGGGGAAAATCTTCGAACTGTCTGGTCGCTTGTCTGAACTCGGCCATCTTGCTTCGAGATACGTCATATCCAGCATAATCGCCGACCAGACGTGTAATCTCCATCAGGTCGCGTCGCACAAGAGGGTGACGATCGACCTTGTAACGCACAGCTAACCCTTGGCGAGCTTTGTTTGAATATAGGCTTCGATATCGTCGAACATCGTATCGCCCTCCATCGAAATCCACTGGTCGCGCGGCAGTTCCATCCGGCGGTTGATCTCGTCAGCCATCGCGGAAACTGGATCCTGTTCGCTCTCGGCGGCCCTCATCTGCTCGAGGCCCGCCTCGATCACACTGGAGATCGACGGATACTGTCCTTCCGCCACCAGCTTTGCAGCGTAGCGCAAATGGTCTTCCGAAAGGGCGATCGTGGTCTTGATGGTCATGGGGCTCTCCCGCAGCGAGAACAAAAATAGCATTTGTCCTTGCTGCAAACAATGTCGCGGCAAGAGCGCATCCGTCACGCATGACTTGACCGTCCGCCCCCGGCATGGCACCAGACGGACCATCCTCGAAGACAAGTTCCGGACGACAGATCCCATGACCGAGACCAGCCTCGCCCCGCATATGGACCCCAAGCGCTCGTTCCAGGCCCTGATCCTGACGCTGCACAACTATTGGGCCGACAAGGGCTGCGCCGTTCTCCAGCCCTATGACATGGAAGTGGGCGCCGGTACCTTCCACCCGGCGACCACGCTGCGCGCGCTCGGCCCCAAGCCGTGGAAGGCCGCCTATGTCCAGCCGTCCCGCCGCCCGTCCGATGGCCGCTACGGCGAAAACCCGAACCGTCTTCAGCATTACTACCAGTATCAGGTCATCCTGAAGCCGAACCCGTCGAACCTGCAGGAGCTCTATCTCGGCTCGCTCGCCGCGATCGGCCTCGACCCGCTACTGCACGATATCCGCTTCGTCGAGGACGATTGGGAAAGCCCGACGCTGGGCGCCTGGGGCCTTGGCTGGGAGTGCTGGTGCGACGGCATGGAAGTCTCGCAGTTCACCTACTTCCAGCAGGTTTGCGGCATCGAATGCTCGCCGGTCGCAGGCGAGCTGACCTATGGCCTCGAGCGGCTGGCCATGTATGTCCAGGGCGTCGACAACGTCTACGACCTCAACTTCAACGGTCGCGAGGGCGAGGAGAAGATCTCCTATGGCGAGGTCTTCCTGCAGGCCGAGCAGGAATATTCGCGGCACAATTTCGAATTCGCCAATACCGAAATGCTGCACCGGCATTTCATCGACGCCGAGAAGGAATGTCAGGCGCTGCTTTCGGCCGGCGCTCCTGGCGAGAACGACAACCAGCGCCTGCACAAATGCGTCTTCCCGGCCTATGACCAGTGCATCAAGGCCTCCCACGTCTTCAACCTCCTGGACGCCCGCGGCGTCATTTCCGTCACCGAGCGGCAGAGCTATATCCTGCGTGTCCGCACCCTGGCCAAGGCCTGCGGCGAAGCCTTCCTGCTGACCGATGCCGGCGGGGTGAATTTCGGCAAGGCCGCATGAGCCAAAGCCGGATCATTCCGGCGAAGTCCCTGGCCGGCGGCCTGGCATGGGCTCGCCGCGCCTGGACCGTGACGGCCTGCGCGAGCGGCGCCATGCTGGCCCTGACGGCAGGGTTCTATCTCTATCTCGCCTTCGTCAGCTATGTGGTCGAAAAGACCGGCTCCGCCTTCCGTACCGGTGCCGAGAGCCCGCTCTTCCAGATGGTGCTCGCCGTCTCGGGCCCCTTCGACCTCTGCCTGGCCCTACTCCAGCTCCTCACCATCCTGTTCTTCCTGCGCTGGATCTGGCTCTCCGTGAAGCTGGCGCGTGCCATACGGCGGGACAGTGTCCGCTATACCCCTTGGGTGGCAGTCCTGGGCTTCCTCGTACCGATCGCCAATCTGTGGGTGACGATCTTTACCCTCAAGGACATCGAGGCGTTTTCCGCCGGCCAGGAGGAGCGGCCCCCCCCGGCCTTTCCATGGTATCCGACCGGCATGGTCCTCTCCGGCGTGCTTGTCCTTGGCCTTTGGCGGATCGTCAGCGCCGCGCCGCTCGATGGCTTCTCCGATCCGGCCGCCAGCCAGAGGCTGATGCAGATCGCCGCGTTCGGCGCTATCGCCCATCTGGTCCTGCTGATGCTGACCCATGCCTATATGCACCTGGTCTTGCCCGGACAGGAACTCGCCTTGCGCGAGCTTGCCGAAGCCGAGGGGCCGACATCACCCCCCGAGGAAGGTACTGCGGCCCCATGATCCGCTGATGACTTTCCTTAAGCGAACGCCTAAGGTCCGCCTATCCTAGCATCGGCCGGAGCATTGCCATGTATATCACGCTTGCTGTTCTCGTTATCGTCGCCCTCTATGCCGTGATGGTCTACAACGGCCTGGTCAAATCCAGGCAGATGACCGAGGAAGCCTGGTCCGGCATCGATGTCCAGCTGAAGCGCCGCGCCGACCTCATCCCCAACCTCATTGAGACCGTGAAGGGCTATGCCGCCCACGAGAAATCGACCTTCGAGGAAGTGGTCGAACTGAGGAACCGCGCCCAGGCCGTGCCGGCCGGCGATGTCGCAGGCCGGGCGGCGGCGGAAGGGCTTCTCGGCCAGGCGCTCGGCAGGATCGTCGCTCTGGCAGAAGCCTATCCGGAACTCAAGGCCAACGAGAACTTCATGGAACTGCATCGTTCGCTCGATGCGATCGAAGGCGAAATCCAGATGTCGCGACGCTACTATAACGGTGCAGCGCGCGACCTGAACGTGAAGGTCGACAGCTTCCCGTCCAACCTCGTCGCCAGCCAGTTCGGTTTTTCCAAGGCCGGCTATTTCGAGATCGCCAACGACGCCGATCGTGCGGTCCCCACGGTGAAATTCTAAGCGCGGTCGCGTTCCGTCCGCTTCGAGACACAGCATGAAAACCGAAAAACTGACCATCCTTCCGCCGGGCCGTCCGCTTTCCGGGCGCGTCAGCCCGCCGGGTTCCAAATCGATCACCAATCGCGCCCTGCTTCTAGCCGGCCTGGCCAAAGGAACGAGCCGGTTGACCGGTGCGCTGAAAAGCGACGACACCCGTTATATGGCGGAGGCCCTGCGGGCCATGGGCGTGACCGTGGAAGAGCCCGACGCCACCACCTTCATCGTCACCGGCACGGGTGAACTCAAGCCCCCCGCAGCGCCGCTCTTCCTCGGCAATGCCGGAACCGCCACGCGCTTTCTCACAGCCGCGCTGGCGCTTGGTCATGGCCGTTACGTGGTGGATGGCGACGAGCATATGCGCAAGCGGCCGATCAAGCCGCTGGTCGAGGCCCTCAAATCGCTCGGCGTGACGATCGAGGCGCCGACCGGCTGCCCGCCGGTGACCATTGATGCGACGGGCGTGTTCAAGAGCAACCGGGTCGTGATCGATGCCGGCTTGTCCAGCCAATATGTTTCGGCGCTGCAGATGGCCGCAGCCTGCGGGTCGGAGCCCTTCACGATCGAGCTTGCCGGCGCCGATATCGGCGCGCGCGGCTATATCGACCTGACGCTCGCCGCCATGCGGGCCTTCGGCGCCAAGGTCTCCCAGCCGACGGCCGCCTCCTGGCAGATCGAGCCCACCGGCTACACCGCGACCGACTTCCACATCGAGCCCGACGCCTCGGCCGCCACCTATCTCTGGGGCGCCGAGGTCCTGACCGGCGGCGCGATCGACATCGGCACGCCCTCCGACCAGTTCACCCAGCCGGATGCCAAGGCCCACGACGTCATCGCCGCTTTTCCGCACATGCCGGCCGTCATCGACGGCTCGCAGATGCAGGACGCCATCCCGACGATTGCCGTGCTCGCCGCCTTCAACGAGACGCCGGTGCGCTTCGTCGGCATCGCCAATCTGCGGGTCAAGGAATGCGACCGTATCCGCGCGCTGTCGACCGGGCTCAACAATATCCGCCCCGGCCTTGCGGTCGAGGAGGGCGAAGATCTGATCGTCCATTCAGATCCCTCGCTTGCCGGCCAGAGCCTTGCCGCCGAGATCGACACGTTCGCCGATCATCGCATCGCCATGAGCTTTGCGTTGGCAGGCCTTAAGATCCACGACATCACCATTCTCGACCCCGGCTGCGTCGCCAAGACCTATCCCGGCTACTGGGATGCGCTGGCCTCGCTCGGTGTCCGGTTCAGCCAAGGATAGCCAAGATGAACAAGATGCTCGGCCTCCTGACAGCAGTCCTCGTCCTTCTTGCTGCGGCCGGGCAGGCTTCGGCTGCGGAGGTCATCCGCGACTATCACGCCGACATCGTGGTCGCGCCGGATGCGACGCTCAGCGTGACCGAAACGATCACCGTTCGCGCCGAGGGCCAGGAAATCAAGCGCGGCATCTTCCGCGACTTTCCGCTCTATGCCGAAGACGCGGAAGGTCGGCGCATCGAGGTCGATTTCGATCTCGTTTCGGTCGAGCGCGACGGCGAGCCCGAGGACTATCACACCGAGAGCATTTCAGGCGGTATTCGCATCTATGCCGGTTCCGCCGAGGTCCTGCTCGATCCGGGCGACTACACTTATACCATCACCTATAAGACCGGTCGGCAGATCCGCTATTTCGACGACCATGACGAACTCTACTGGAACGTCACCGGCAATGGCTGGCGGTTTCCGATCCTCGAAGCCTCCGCCAATGTTGTCCTGCCGAATGGCGTAAGACCGACCCAGACGGCCTACTACACCGGCTATCAGGGCTCGACGGAAACCAATGCCCGTTATCAGCAGACACCTGACGGAGCTTATTTCGAGACGACCGAGCGGCTTGGCATCGGCAACGGCTTGACCATCGTTGTCGGCCTGCCGAAGGGCGCCGTCTCTGCTCCCTCGAGCGAGCGGGCCACTTGGTGGTGGCTGCGCGACAATATCAACTCCATTTTAGGGCTGGGCGGCCTCGGCCTCGTCTTCCTCTACTACCTGCGCTCCTGGATCGCGGTCGGCCGCGACCCGGAAGCGGGCGTCATGGTGCCGCGCTGGGATGCACCCGACGGCATCTCGCCGGCGCTGGTCAACTATATCGACAACAAAGGCTTTTCCGGCGAGGGCTGGACGGCGCTGTCAGCCTCGCTGATCGATCTCGCGGTCAAGGGCTATGTCGTGCTCGACGATCTGGAACGCTCGATCACGGTCCACCGCACGGAAAAGCCGGTTAGCGGGAAGCTGCCCGCCGGGCAGGCGAGCCTGATCGCCGCGCTCGGTGAGCCAGGCGACAGTCTCACCATCGACAAGGCGAACGGCAAGCGGGTTCAGTCGGTCGGAACCAAGTTCCGCAAGGCGATCGAGAAGGAACATCGCGGCAAGTACTATCAGGCCAATACCGGCTATATTTTCGGCGGTGTCGCGCTCAGCGTCGCCTCGCTCGCCGCCCTGCTGATCTTCGGCTCGCTGACCGAAGACACGATCGGCCTGATGTTCGCCCCGATCATGATCGGCATCTTTCTCGCGATCTTCGCCGTCCGGCTCGGAAAGGGCGCGCGGCGGGGTGCGCCGCTGGTCGTACGCATCATCTCGATCATCGGCCTGGCGATCATCGGTTTCGTCGCGCTCGGCATGGCGGCCTTCACGCTTCTGGCGATCTTCATCGACTTTTCCGAGATCCATCAATTGCCGGCGCTGGTCGGCGTCGGCGGCATCGTGCTGCTCAACGGGTTGTTCTTCGTCCTGATGGGCGCACCAACCCCCACCGGCCGCAAGCTGATGGACGGCATCGAGGGCCTGCGCACCTACCTGACGCTGGCCGAGAAGGACCGGCTCAACATGCAGGGAGCGCCAAAGATGTCACCGCAGCATTTCGAGACATTGCTGCCCTATGCGGTGGCGCTCGGCGTGGAAAAACCCTGGACGCGCACCTTCGAGACCTGGCTCGCCTCGGCCGCCGCCGGAGCGGCTGCCGCAAGCTACCAGCCGGCCTGGTATCACGGCAGCCATCCCGGCGATTTCGGTGGCCGCATCGGCGGCTTCACGAGCTCCATGGCCTCGACCATCGCCTCCACCATCCCCGAGCCGCCTAAGAGCTCGTCCTCCGGCTTTTCCTCCGGCGGCGGCCGAGGCGAGCCAGGTCTCGAA
>NZ_UEYQ01000006.1 GCF_900492205.1 Ciceribacter sp. T2.26MG-112.2 | reverse complement strand
GCCCGTGGTGGATGGGAAGGCCGTCGATGCGGTCGAAGCCGTGGGCGCCGAAGAAGTCGCGCTGCGCCTGGATGAGGTTGGCGGTTCCGCGAGCCTGGCGGTAGGCGTCGAAATAGGACAGCGCCGAAGAGAGCGCCGGCACCGGGATCCCGGCCATGACGGCCGCGGCGACGATGCGGCGCAGCGACGGCAGACTTTCCTTCACCATGGCGGAGAAGGCCGGCGTGACGATCAGGTTGGCGACGTCGGGTTGCTCGGTGAACGCCTTGGTGATCTCGTCGAGGAATTGCGAACGGATGATGCAGCCGGCGCGCCAGATGCGGGCAATGGTCGGCATGGGGAGAGACCAGGCGAATTCGCGCGAGGCCTCGGCCATCACGGCAAAGCCCTGCGCGTAAGCCGCGATCTTGGCGGCAAACAGCGCCAGTTCAAGGTCTTTCAGCAAGGGTGCACCGTCGGCCATGGGGAAGGCGTAGCGCGGTGTGCCGAAGATCGCCTCGGCCGCCTCACGTTCGGCTTTCATCGACGACAAGCTGCGGGCGGCGACGGCGGCCTCAATCGCGGTTGCCGGAACGCCCATCTGCTGCGCCTCGATCACCGACCACTTGCCGGTGCCCTTCTGGCCGGCGCGGTCGAGGATCATGTCGACCAGCGGCATTCCGGTTTGAGGATCGGCCGCGGCGAGCACCTTTTCGGTGATCTCGATCAGGTAGGAATTGAGCCGGCCGGTGTTCCATTGGCCGAAGATTGCGCCGATATCGCCGGCCGACTTGCCGAGCCCGTCGCGCAGGACGCCGTAGATCTCGGCGATCATCTGCATGTCGGCATATTCGATGCCGTTGTGGATGGTCTTGACGAAATGCCCTGCCCCGCCCTCGCCCAGCCAGGCGCAGCATGGATCTCCTTCGTAGCGGGCGGCAATCGAGGTGAGCACCTTCTCGACGCGGGCATAGGATTGCCGGGTGCCGCCGACCATGATCGAGGGACCGTGCCGCGCGCCCTCTTCGCCACCGGAAACACCCATGCCGATGAAGGTCAGACCGGTATCCTTGAGGCGCTCGAAGCGCGCGATGGTGTCGCGGAAATTGGCGTTGCCGGCATCGATGACGATGTCGCCGCCGGACAGCAGAGGCCTCAGCGCATCGATCTGCTGGTCGACCGCCTCGCCGGCCTTGATCATGATGATGATCGGCCTCGGCGGACGGATGGCAGCGACGAAGGCTTCGATCGTCTCGCAGCCGACGATATTTTCCGCCAGCGATCCGGCTTCGGAGACGAATTCCGCCGTGCGCGACGGCGTGCGGTTGAACACCGCGATCCGGCTGCCCTTCTCGGCGATGTTGAGCGCCAGGTTGGAGCCCATCACGCCAAGACCGATCAGTCCGATTTCCGCAAGTTCCGTCATGTGTTCCTCGTCGCATGCTATAGATGAGGAACACCTTTTGGCACTCCCAAACGACGCGGACAAGCCGCCGGCGATTGACGGAGGTCAAAATTCCGTGGGCGATATCAATCGCCCGGCTTGTCGTCGTCGTCGGAGAGCACCCGCCAGGCCGCGCCGTCGAGATCCTCGTATTGGCCGCTCTTCAACGACCAGAGAAAGGCGAACAGTCCGAGCCCGCCCAGGAAAAGGGCGATCGGGATCAGGTAGATCAGCATGTTCATGAGGCAAGCCTCGCATTCGGGGCGGCAAAGCTGCCACCCGCCGCCGGCTGGACGACGCCTGCATCCTCCTTCAGCGCCAGCCGATTGAGTCGCAACGCGTTGACGACGACGATGATGGACGAGGTCGACATGGCGACGGCGGCAATCAGCGGCGTTGCATAGCCAAGAATGGCGACCGGCACGGCGATGACGTTGTAGCCGATCGCCAGCGCGAAGTTCTCGCGAATGAGGCGGCCGGCACGGCGCGAGGCTTCGATGGCGAAGGCGACCGAATCGAGGTTCTGCCGCATGAAGACGAAGTCCGCCGCCTGGCGGCCGATATCGGCGGCCGTCGCCGGTGCGATCGATACATGGGCGGCGGCAAGCGCCGGGGCATCATTGATACCGTCGCCGACCATCAGCAGCTTGTGGCCCTCGGCCTGAACCCTGGTGCAGAATTCCGCCTTGTCGCGCGGCGCAAGCTCGGCCTTCCAGTTGTCGATGCCGAGGCGGTTGGCCAGCGCGGACACGACACCGACGCGGTCGCCGGACAGGATGCCCAGCGAGAACCCCTCGCCCTTGAGCCGCGCGATTGCCTTTTCAGCCCCCGGTCGCAGCGTGTCTTCGAAACGGAACGCCTGGAGTTCGCGGCCGTCCAGCGAAAGCACGACCTCGGAATAGCCGTGATCGCCCGCCTCGCAGGCGGTTTCGGCGCAGGCGAACTTGCGGCTGCCGAGGCGGTAGACGCCTTCCGGACCTTCGGCCTCGACACCGGCGCCGGGAATTTCGCGAACGGAATCAATCATTCGCACGGGTCCGGTTGCCGCGCGCCACAGGGCTTGCGACAAAGGATGGCGGGAATGTCGGGCAAGTCCGGCGGCGATCGCGAAGGAGGCGGCATCGATCGCGGAGGCGTCGACGAGTTGCGGCCTGCCGAGCGTCAGCGTGCCGGTCTTGTCGAAGGCGATCGAATCGATCTCGGCCAAGCGCTCCATGGCGGAGCCGTCCTTGACCATGATGCCGGCCTTGAACAGGCGGCCGGCCGCAACGACCTGCACCACCGGCACGGCGAGACCCAGCGCGCAAGGGCAGGTAATGATCAGCACCGCCACGGCCACCAGAAGCGCATGCTTCCAGTCGCCGTCGTAGAAGCCCCAACCGAAGAAGGTGAAAAGCGCGGTCAGATGCACGGCGGGCGCATAATATTGCGCGGCGCGGTCGGCGATCCGGCGATAGCGCGCCCGGCCACCTTCCGCCGCCTCCATCAGGTTGATGACCTCGGCCAGGAAGGAATTCTTCGCCGTCGCCGTGGCCTCGATGACCAGGGAACCGGTGAGGCTCAATGTCCCCGCCTGGACAGGATCGCCGATGGCGACCTGCTGGGGCGCACTCTCGCCGTTGATGATCGACACATCCATGTCGCTGGCGCCGATGACGATCATGCCGTCAACCGGGATACGGTCGCCGGCCGCGACCGCGACGCGATCTCCCACGCGCACCTCTTCCAGCGCCCGGTATTCGCGCGAACCGTCTTTGGCCACGACCATGGCGCCGCGTGGAGAAAGCCGCGCCAGACCGCTGATGGCCGAGCGGGCGCGGTCGCGCATGATGTGGTCGAGCGTGCGGCCGATCAGCAGGAAAAACAGCAAGGAGGCCGTCGCGTCGAAATAGGCGTGCTCACCGTGGTGGATCGTCTCCCACAGCGAGATGAAATAGGAGAGCGTGATGCCGATGGCGATCGGCACGTCCATGTTGCTGCGGCCGTGTTTCAGGGCATTCCAGGCGGACTGGTAGAAGAACCGCCCGGCATAGATCAGGGCCGGTGCAGCGATCATCGCCGAAATCCAGTGGAACATGTCGCGGGTCGAGGCGTCGGCGCCCGACCAGACCGAAACCGACAAGAGCATGATGTTGGTCGCGGCGAAACCCGAGACGGCGACGGCGCGGATCAACTGGTTGCGCAGCGAGTCGGAGGCCTCCTCCGCCGCGGTGAACAGATGCGATTCATAGCCGGTCGCCGCGATGGCACGGGCGAACTCGACCGGGTCGGTCGCGGCTCCCTCCATCTGATCCTTCCAGACGACGGAGACGCGCTTGGTCGACAGATTGACCCGGGCGCGTTCCACTTCCGGCCGGGCGCGCAGCGCCCGCTCGATCGTGCTGATGCAGGTGCCGCAATGCACGGCGGGAACACTGAGGTCGGTCTGAAGCAGCCCCTGCCCCAGATCCCGGCTTGCAAGCCTCAACTCCTCCGCCGTCGGAAGGGCATGGCCCGCACGCTCCATGTCGAGCGCGCCTTCGGTTCCCGCTGCGCAGCAGCTCATTTCCCCTCTCCGATCACAGCGATGCGGTTGGCTTCGTGCATGATGGTCTCACCATCCTTGACGGCGATGATCTCGACGATCCAGTGGCCGGGCAGGATCTGGCGAGACGCCTCGTAGATGCCCGCGCCGGCCGGTTCGAGCTCCGTGACGAAATCCTGATGCTCGCCGACCGGCCGCTTGAAGTGGGCGGTCACCTTGTCGGCCAGCACCGGCGCATCGCCCGGCATGGCGAGACCGTAGCGGATGTTGTCGCCCGTGACCTCGAGCGTGCCCTTGATGCCCGTGGACAGCATGGCGCGGATGCCCGCCGCCTTGCCGTTGAATTCCTGGCTCGCGATGTAGGTGTTCTTCACCACCAGCCCGCTCCAGGTCGAGGTCGCGAGGTAGGCCATGGTGAAGTTGACGGTGATGATCGTGCCGAAGAACAGCAGCATCGCCGCCAGCATGTGCCAACCGGTGAAGACGAAGGATGGCTTGTCGCTCTGCATGGTCATTTCCTTGCTGCCGGGCCGAAGAAGACGGCGTCATAGGTGTCCTGCTCGTCGCCGCCTTCGTCCTTCACGACGAATTCGAAGTCCTCGGCCTGCTCCTCCAGCCGGCCGGCCGGAAGGGTGACGAAGACCTTGAGAGTGGTGGCCTGGTCCGGTTCGGCCGAGACCGAGAACGTGCGGACCTGTTCTTCCGTCACACCATTCACCTTCATCGTCGCATCCGGCAAACCATCGAGCGACACGCTGATAGTGCGCGGTTGCGGGATCATGTTCAAGATGCGGACGGTGTAGCCATTGCGAATGGAACCATCGGACTCCAGCACAAATTGCGGGTTGCGGTCGTGCAGGACATTGACCTCGAGCCGGTCGCGGCTGAGCAGCGCCACGAGCAGGCCGATACCGACCGCGCTCCAGACGCCCATGTAAAGGAGCGTGCGCGGGCGGAAGATGATCTTCCAGTCGAAGTGACGAATGGTATCGACGAAGTTGCCGTTGGCGTCACGCACCTTGTGCGGGTCGATCGGCGTGGTGCCGCCGGCGGTGGCGAGCGCCATATTGCCCTGGTATTCGTCGAGTGTCGCATAGGCGATCAGACCACGCGGCTTGCCGATCTTGTCCATGACGCTGTCGCAGGCGTCGATGCACAGGGCGCAGGTAATGCATTCGAGCTGCTGGCCGTCGCGGATGTCGATGCCCATCGGACAGACGGCCACGCAGGCATTGCAGTCGACGCAGTCGCCGACGGCAAGGCCCGCGGCCGCCGCCTTCTTCGACCCGCGGGTGCGCGGCTCGCCGCGCCAGTCGTTATAGGTGACGACCAGCGAATTCTCATCCAGCATGGCCGCCTGGATGCGCGGCCAGGGGCACATGTAGACGCACACCTGCTCGCGCATCAGACCGCCGAAGACATAGGTCGTGGCCGTGAGCACGGCGACGGTGATGTAGGCGACTGGCTGCGCATAGCCGGTGGCAAAGTCGACGGCCAGCGTCGGCGCATCGGCGAAATAGAAGATCCAGGCACCACCGGTGGCGACCGCGATCACCAGCCATATGGCGTGCTTGGAAACGCGCTTGGCGATCTTGTCGAAGGTCCAGGGCGCGGTCTCCAGCTTCATCCGGGCGTTGCGATCACCTTCGATGGCACGTTCCACCACCAGGAAGAGATCGACCCAGACCGTCTGCGGACAGGTATAGCCGCACCAGGCGCGGCCGACGGCGGAGGTAATCAGGAACAAGCCGAAGCCCGCCATCACCAGCAGGCCGGCGACGAAAAAGAACTCCTGCGGCCAGATTTCGATGAAGAAGAAGTAGAAGCGCCGGTGGGCGAGATCGATGAGGACCGCCTGGTCCGGAGCATAGGGGCCACGATCCCAGCGCAGCCACGGCGTCAGGTAGTAGATGCCCAGCGTGACCAGCATGACCAGCCACTTGAACTGGCGAAAACGCCCCTCGGCCCGTTTCGGAAAAATCTTCTTGCGCGCCTCGTAGAGCGGGCGGCGCACCTTTGCCGACATGACCGGTTCGGCCTCGTGGCGCTCGACTTCGACGGGTTCGCCCGCCCTGTTGTTCTCAGATTGAAGATTCATCGATGGACCTCTATTCCTAGGGCTCTTCTCCCATGCGCCACCATACCCTACCTTGACTTATATCAAGCAGCGGCGAAGCGTCGCAATGCGAACTGTTTGCATTAAAAATCACGGTTCGTGGGCTGTTCCTGCCCGGATCTGCGGGCTCGGCTCTTTTATCCGGGTGTTTATCCGCGAAACAAAAGACCACGCCGGCCGGCGTGGTCGATTGCGGCATATTGCCCGGCGGTCGAAGGACGACGGCCTCGAAAGGCCGTCGCCCGTGTCGCTTTATTCGCCGCCGCCGAGCGAGTGAACGTAGACGGCCAGCTGCTTGACGGTCGCATCGCCGAGGCGGGCGCCCCAGGCGGGCATGACGCCATGCTTGGGAGCCGCGACCTGCTGGGCAATGCCGGCCTCGTCGCCCACCCTCAGCCAGATGGCATCGGCGAGATTGGGCGCACCGAAATCGCGACCGCCCTTGGCGTCTTCGCCGTGACAGGAGGCGCAGTTTTCGGCGAACACGGTCTTGCCGGGTTCGACCATGGCGGCATCGGCCGGCGTACCCGTCAGGCTGATGACATAGGCCGCAACCTGCTTGATCTGCTCGGCATCCAGAATGTCGGCAAAGGCCGGCATTTCGGAGACGCGCGTGTCGGCATCGCCTTCATAGCGAATGCCATGGGCAAGCGTGGTCTGGATCGCTTCGAGATCGCCACCCCACAGCCAGTCGTCGTCGTTGAGGTTCGGATAGCCGGCACCGCCCTGCGCGCCCGAGCCGTGGCACGGCGAGCAGTTGACCTTGAAGGCGGCAGCGCCGCCGGCCGTTGCGAACTGGGCCAATGCCGGATCAGCAACGATCTCGGCAAGCGGCATGGCGGCGATCTTCTCCAGATAGACCGACTGGGCGGCCTTGGCATCGCCAAGCTCGGCTGCCACCTCTGCACGGCTGGAATAGCCGAGCAAGCCCTTGGTGTTTTCCTTGAGCAACGGCCAGGCCGGATAGGCGATCGTGTAGCCAATCGCCCAGACGATGGTCATGTAGAAGGTCCACACCCACCAGCGCGGCATCGGGTTGTTGAGTTCGCGGATTCCGTCCCACTCATGGCCAGTGGTTTCGACGCCACTGATTTCGTCAATATGTTTCTCAGACATCTCTTAGTCCTCCTTGAGGGGGATGCTTGCCGCTTCGTCGGCGGATTTCTTGCCGCCGGGCCGGAAGGTGAAGACGATGACGCCGACAAAGAACAATGCCATCGCCAGCAGGCCCCAGCTGTCCGCGAAGTGACGCATGGCCGTATAGGTTTCCATGTTCGTCCCTCCTCAGCGATAGCCGGTGGCGTCGTCATAGGTGGTGAAATCGACCAGCGTGCCGAGCATCTGGAGATAGGCGACGAGCGCGTCCATCTCCGTCAGTGCGGCGGGATTGCCGTCGAAGTCGCCGACCTTGGCCTTCGGATAGCGAGCCAGCAGGCCCTCGGTGTCCGCGTTCGGATCGGCCTGGGCGGCAAGGTCCGCCTCGGCATTTTCCAGCATCTCGTCGCTATAGGGTACACCGACGGTGCGGTTGGCCTTCAGCTCCATCTGGACGTTGGAGATCTTGAGCGGCGTCGTCTTGAGGAAGGCGTAGCTCGGCATGATCGATTCCGGCACGACGTCGCGCGGCTCGGTCAAGTGCTGGACGTGCCACTCGTTCGAATAGCGATCGCCGACACGGGCCAGATCCGGACCCGTACGCTTGGAACCCCACTGGAACGGATGGTCGTACATCGATTCCGCGGCCAGCGAATAGTGACCATAGCGCTCCACTTCGTCGCGGAACGGACGGATCATCTGGCTGTGACAGACGTAGCAGCCCTCGCGGATGTAGATGTTGCGGCCGGCCAGTTCGAGCGGCGCGTAGGGTCGCATGCCCTCTACCTTTTCGATGGTGTTCTCAAGGTAGAAGAGCGGTGCGATTTCCACGATGCCGCCGATCGAGACGACCAGCAGGGAGCCGAGAAGGAGAAGGCTGGAGTTCTTCTCGAGGATTTGGTGTTTATCAAGAATAGACATGGATAGCCTTCCTCTCATTCAGCCGGCTGGACGGCGGCGGGGGCGACGGAGCCCGGGATCGGCGATTCCTGACGCTCGTAGCCGAGGATCGTCATGAGCACGTTGTAGGCCATGATGATCCCACCGACGAGGTACATGGCACCGCCGACGGCGCGCAGCACGTAGTAGGGGTACATGGCGGCGACCGACTCGGCGAACGAATAGACCAGGAAGCCCTGCTCGTCGTATTCACGCCACATCAGACCCTGCTGGATGCCGGCGACCCACAGAACGGCCGCGTAGATGACGATGCCGAGGGTTGCGAGCCAGAAGTGCCAGTTGACCATGCGCATCGAGTAGAGCCGGTTGCGGTTCCACAGCTTCGGCGTCAGGTAGTAGACGGCACCGAAGGTGATCATGCCGACCCAGCCGAGAGCGCCGGAATGGACGTGACCGATCGTCCAGTCGGTGTAGTGGCTGAGCGAGTTGACGGCCTTGATCGACATCATCGGACCTTCGAAGGTCGACATGCCGTAGAAGGCGATGGCGATGACCATCATGCGGATGATCGGGTCGGTGCGGATCTTGTCCCAGGCGCCCGAGAGCGTCATCAGACCGTTGATCATGCCGCCCCAGGAGGGCATCCACAGCATGATGGAGAAGACCATGCCGAGCGTCTGCGCCCAGTCCGGCAGAGCCGTGTAGTGCAGGTGGTGCGGGCCGGCCCAGATGTACATGAAGATCAGTGCCCAGAAGTGGATGATCGACAGGCGGTAGGAATAGACCGGGCGACCGGCCTGCTTGGGCACGAAATAATACATCATGCCGAGGAAGCCGGCCGTGAGGAAGAAGCCCACCGCGTTATGGCCGTACCACCACTGGGTCAGCGCGTCCTGAACGCCGGAGAAGGCCGAGTAGCTCTTCACGCCGAGGAACGAGACAGGGATCGCCAGGTTGTTGACGATATGCAGCATGGCGATGGTGACGATGAATGACAGGTAGAACCAGTTGGCCACATAGATGTGGCTTTCGCGCCGGGTCATGATCGTGCCGAGGAAGCTGATCAGGTAGGCGACCCAGACGATGGTCAGCCAGATGTCGACATACCATTCCGGTTCGGCATATTCGCGGCTCTGGGTAATGCCGAGAAGATAGCCGGTCGCCGCCATGACGATGAACAGCTGATAGCCCCAGAAGACGAACCAGCCGAGCGAACCGCCGAACAGCCGCTGGCGCGAGGTGCGCTGCACGACATAGAAGGAGGTGGCGATCAGCGCGTTGCCGCCAAAGGCGAAAATGACGGCCGAGGTGTGCAGCGGACGCATCCGGCCGAAGTTGAACCACGGCTCGAGGTTGAGATCCGGGAAGGCGAGTTGCAGCGCCACCACGACGCCGACAAGGAAGCCGACCACGCCCCAGAACACCGTGGCGATCACGCCGTACTTGACGACTTCGTCAAAGTATTCCGACTTGATCTGTGCGGTAGTCTTGACGTTGACCGGTGCGAACTTCATGCGACGAAGCATGACGATGGTGCCGGCGGCCAGCACGAAGAACGCGACCCACATGTGAGCCGCGAACAGGCTGTCGTGGGCAAAGGCGACCCCGAGCAGCGCGGCGAAGGCAAGAACCGCCATCACCATTGTTTCTAACGTGTAATTCATTGTTGGTATCCCCCAACGCTTGCTGATCATTCACGAACGGACCCCCCGCAGGGATTCCCTCCGCTTCGTGTGCAGAGTTCGCATTCCGGCTGACAATCCACCTTGATCCAAATCAATGCAAGCGGGGACTGAATTACGGAACAATGCGATTAAGCTTTCCAATCTGCGATTTGCAGCCTCGATACCATGCGTCATCACATCGCATCCCGAGGGGACAGACTATTTTTGGGCAGGAGCGTCCGGCGGATTCCGACCCGGACGAGAACGAAAGCTCGGGAGAACGGCAATGCAGGCGAAATCAATGGACAAACACCCGGAAAACATCGCGAAACAGTTTGTTCCGGACGGCATCGCCAATCCCTGCCGCCGTTCCCTTGCCTGGCTGCGCGGGGCGCACGAGGAGCAGTTGGCGCTGTGCGGCGAGCTGGAGGAGATCGCCGATTCACTACCGGCCAACGTCAACAGGCAAAAATGCATCTACGCGGCAAAATCGCTCGGCCCGCTGATCAAGGGCGTGCATCACTATGAGGAGAACATCCTCTACCCCTGGCTCGAAAGCTCCAGCCAGAACCTGGACCACCTGCGCGAGACCCTCGACCGACTGAAATTCGAGCATTTCGAGGACGAATGTTTCGCCGAGGAACTGACCGACGCCTTGTTGAAACTCGGTTCCGGCAGCGCCGTGAACATGGAAGCCGTGGGTTACATGCTGCGCGGATTCTTCGAGGGCATCCGGCGCCACATCGCCTTTGAGCGCGAATACCTCCTGCAGCGCCTGCCAGACGATATCGGGCTTAACGGCCAAAACTGACCTTAATACCCTCCCCCGAAAAAGTGCTTGTCCCAATGGCGAGCGCGAATCCCCGGCCCGCAGGCTCAGGCAGCGATGCCGTCCGCCAGGCGATGCTCGTCCAGCAGCGTCATGATCGCACCGATCACGTCGCCCCGCGGTGAGCGCAAGGGCGCGGCGCGCCCCTGAACGGCCAACCCCTGTCCAACCTCTCTCCACCCAAAGGAGACTTCCGACCGTTCACCGGAGAAGCACCGGCCGAGCTGTTGGCGAATTTCCTGGGCAACCGTCCCATCGTCGACGAAATCGAACAGATTGCGCCCGACCAGTTCGAGTTGGGTCGCCGCCAGCAGGTCTGCATGGGCGCGATTGGCATAGAGATAGCGATAGTCGAGCGTGACCACCGCGACACGGTCGGGCATGCTGTCGAGAATCGACTCGTTGAGGTAACCGTCCTCGCCTTCCAAACGCGCGGTGAAACCGACGTTTTCCGCCGCAGTTTGCGGTAGCGCCTGCCGCTCGCTGTCGCCGAAATAGCGATCCAGAAGAATGGAAAGTACGGCCGCGTGCCGCTGGACGCAGGATCGGTCGTCGGCGTCCTCGCGAATGAGGTTCCCGACGAAGCGCAACTGCATATGGATCTCCGCCATGTCGCGGGCGTGATAATCGACGACGGACGCGATCAGCGGATCAAGTTCCCGGTCGAGGAGCCTGACGAGATGATCGTCACCGACGCGGATGGCCTGCTGAAGCTGCGCGTTCTTCAGGGAAACCGCCTCGAACAATGGAAGAAGATTGGGATAAGAGAGGTCGGATGCCACTTTGACAGCTGTCCTGTTGAACGCGAACGAAGACATTCGATATCGGCAGCCGTCCGGACATACAGCCACGACGCGTATCGACATGGAAACATTGCCCGGCTGGTAACATGAATGACTCTCACATTCAATCACCTAACTTTCAGGTATCAAAGTCACCATGCGCCCGCAGAAGCGCCAATATCGGGGAAATCTGCCGTCAAAACCGCCGTATTCGGAAGAAGTGCCTACCATCGCCGAACGCATGCCCGGAAAGTACCAATAAAAGTCGGCACAACCGTAACTACAGTTCGCGCTTGATGCTCCAGCGGTCGTGATACCAGAGCCATTGCTCCGGATATTCCCTGACCCAGGCTTCGACCTTGTTGTTCAAGAGCTGCGCGGTCGCGGTGACGTCGAGCTGTCCTGCCGCATTGCGCGGCAGATCGACCCGCGGCTCGATCTCGAGACGGAAGCGGTTGCCCGGCAGGCGGATGCAGCGCGCCGGGTAGACGTCGCAATCGAACTGACGCGCCAGCTTGGCGAGCAGAGGATTGGTCTTGACGTCACGCCCGAAGAACTTGGTCGACACACCCTTCTTGAACTTCTGGTCCACCAGCACGCCGACGCCCCCGCCGGCTTCCAGCTGGCGGGCCAGCGCAAAGGACGAGCCGGCATGGGACGGTACGAGCTTGCCCATGCGCTTGGCGCGGAATTCGAAGACCTTCTCGCCGATATAGGGGTTGTTCGGCGGGCGGAAGAGTACGGAGACGTACAGCCCGAAGGCGGCGCCGGCCACGGGCAGCAGCTCGAAATTGCCGGTATGGGCGGAAAAGACGATGAACGGGCGCGGATTGTCGCGCAGGTCGAGGAACAGAGGAATGCCGCTGACCTCGATGCGCCCCTCGCCCGGCTTGTCCGGATCGAAATCAAACAGGCGGTCGAGAAAGACATACTCCGCCGCAAGCCGCCCCATATGGCCCCAGCTGCCGAGCGCGATCGCCTCGATCTCGGCCTCGCTCTTTTCCGGGAAGGCGTTGCGCAGATTGGTCAGCATCAGCGTATGACGCTTGGTCTTCGGTCCGACATAACGCATCAGACGATCGGCGAAATTGATCGCCGGATCGGCCGGAAAGATTTTCAGCAGCGTCAGGAAGCCGAAGGCCAATTGCGCCACCGCCCACTGCGAGAAGTGGCGAGACTTTAGGACGATCCGGGTGATGAAGAGCTTCACGCTCAATCCATCCTGAGGATGATCTTGCCGAACACCTGGCGGCCTTCCATGCGCGACAGGGCCCGGTCGATGTCTTCGAAACGCACCTCGGTGTCGATCACGGGATGGACGATGCCGCGCGCCATCTTCTGCATGGCGTTCGCCATGTTCTCCATCCGGCAGCCGAACGAGCCCAAAAGCTTCAGCTGCTGCTGGAACAGCATCATCAGGTTCATGTCGGTCGAGACGCCGGACGTCGAACCGCAGGTGACCAGGCGGCCGCCGCGCTTCAGGCACAGCATGGAACCGGCCCAGGTGTCCTTGCCGACATGTTCGAAGACGACGTCGACCCCCTTCTTCTTGGTGAGCTTGCGCACCACGCCCTCGAAACGGTCGGTGCGGTAGTTGATGACGTGATCGGCACCGAGCGCCTTGGCGGGCTCGATCTTGTCGTCGGAACCGACGGTGGTGATGACGGTGCAGCCGATCTTCTTGGCGAGCTGGATCGCCGCCGTACCGATGCCCGAGCCTCCGGCGTGGACGAGGATGGTTTCACCGGGTTCGAGCTTGGCATTGTCGAACAGCATGTGCTCGACCGTACCGAAGGTGACCGGAGCAAGGGCGGCCGCGACCGCATCGACGCCCGGAGGGGCCGGCACCAGAAGGCGGGCCGGCAGATTGATCTTTTCCTGGGCGAAACCGTCGAGGTGGAAGCCGTGCACGCCCGAGACGTTTTCGCAGAGATTGTCGCGACCCTCGCGGCAGGGCTTGCACAGGCCGCAGGTGCGCGCGCCATAGACGGCAGCGAGCTGGCCGGGCAGGATGTTGCCGACACCGGGGCCGATCGCCTCGACGACGCCCGAGGCTTCCGCGCCGATGACGAGCGGCATCTTGCGCTTGGCAAATGCCATGCCGCGCCAGCCCCAGACGTCGATGTGGTTCAGCGCCACGGCCTTGACGCGAAGCGTCACTTCACCGGGGCCCGGTGCTTCCGGCTCCGGAAGATCGACGATTTCGAGCTTGCGGTCTTCGACGAGTTGCAGTGCGCGCATTGGTCTTTCCTCGCCCTCAAGGCGTTCATTTCACGGTGACTGGAATTCGATCCGTCGCTTAAGCCGGTTCTCGCGTCATGACAAGGCTGGCATTCTGCCCGCCGAAGCCGAACGAGTTCGACAGGACGGCCGAGACATTGGCCGAGCGCTTCACGTTCGGCACCACGTCGAGTTCCATCGCCGGATCCGGATTGGTATAGTTGATGGTCGGCGGCAGCGTGCCGGTCAGCATGGTCTGGATCGAGAACACCGCCTCGACCGCGCCTGCCGCCGTCAGCGTGTGGCCGATCATCGACTTGTTGGACGAGACCGGAATGCTCTTCAAGCGCTCGCCGAACACCGCAAGCATGGCGCCGTATTCCATCTTGTCGTTTTCCGGCGTCGAGGTGCCGTGGGCGTTGATGTAGCCGATCGCGCCTTCGGAAAGGCCGGCATCATCGAGGGCCGCATGGATGGTGGCGATCGCCGGGCCGCCGTCCGGCGAGGAGCGCGTGCGGTGGAAATGGTCGGCCTTTTCGCCGCAGCCCTGGACGATGCCGAGCACGATTGCCCCGCGGGCGATGGCTGATTCCAGCGATTCCAGCACCAGCGTGGCCGCGCCTTCGGCGATGACGAAACCGTCGCGATCCTTGCTGAACGGCTTGGAGGCCTTTTCCGGCGGGTCGTTCTGGGTCGAGAGCGCCGACAGAAGCGAAAAGCGGATGACCGATTCGGCGCTGACGGAACCGTCAGTGGCGATGGTCAGCGCCCGGTCGGTGCGGCCCTGGCGGATGGCTTCGACGCCGAGCTGGATGGCGGTGGCGCCGGAGGCGCAGGCGGTCGACAGCGTCACCGGCAGGCCGCGCGTACCGAAGCGGTCGGCGAGCCGTTCCGAGATCGAGCCGAACTGCACGGCCTCGAGGAACACCGGATCGGCCTTCTGCCGCATGGCGGTGAGGAAGCGCTCATAGGCGTCGCCGGGATGGCTGGCCGGCGGCGAGCGCTCGGCAAGGGCGAAGCGGTCGGCCCATTCGGGTTCGACCGGCGGGGCGGCGAGGAAGAGCGGGCCGTTGAAGTCGCCGGTGAGGCCGGCCTGGGCCAGCGCCTCGATCGTGGTTTCGCGCGCCATGGCGTAGGAGCGCTCGACCGAATTCGGTGCCGGAATGTCGATGAAGTCGACGGTGCCGCCGATGCGGGTCGACATGCCCTCGGTGTCGAAGCGATTGATATAGTGGATGCCGGACTTGCCGGACGTCAGCGCGTCCCAGTTGTCGGAGAGGCCCTGGCCGAGCGAGGTGATGACGCCCATGCCGGTGACGGCGACGATCGGGCGGCCGAGATGGTCTTTGAAACGGTTGTCAGTCATGCTCTCAACTCCTCACGCATCGGCCGAGACGAGGGCGATGCCCTCGCCGCGCGTATAGCCGACCGTGGTCACGACGGCGTGGCGGGCGGGCGCGGTCATGGCGGCTTCGTGCGCCGGATCGAAGGGCGGCACCTTCGCGCCGGAATCGATGGCGAGCGCCGCAAGCGCCAGACCGAGCGGGAACTGGGCCTCAAGCCCGTGGCCGGTCGAGCCGCCGTAGCCGCGGACCGGCATGCCGGGGAATTTTTCCGCCAGCACGGCCTGTTCTCTCACGGCCAGGTCATGCAGGCCGCTTGAACCGGAAAACACCACCGTGTCTGCGGCGCTTACGTCGTCGGCGAGCTTGGCCAGGCGGCCGAGCCGCTTCTCCAGACCGCCCTCGTCCCGCTTGCCGCGGTCGCCTTCGACAGCTTCGAGAACCGCATAGATATGGGCACCGCGCGCTTCGGCATGGGCCCGGCTTTCCAGCATGAGGAAGGCGCCGACCGTGCCGAGGACCATGCCGCCGCCCTCGCCCGACTGCCGCGACCACAAGGGCTTCCATTCGCCGGTCGAATGGGCCTGGATGCCTTCGACCAGAAGCAGGATGTCGGCACGTTCGGCGATGAAGGCGCCGCCGACCAGGGTGTGCGTCGACTGGCCGGCGCGGATGCGGGAAAAGGCCGTCTCGATCGCCGAAATGCCGGCCGATTCCTCGCCCATGAAGGTGCGCGACGAGCCGGTGACCTTGTGGACGATGGAAATATTGCCGGCCATGAGGTTGGAGAGCTGGGCAAGGAACAGCGTCGGGCGCAGCTCGGTGGTCAGCTTCTCGATCAGCAGGCGCTCGCGGTCATTGCGCTTCAGCGCCTCGTCGACGATCAGGCTGTCGACCGCGATGTCGCGCTCGCCGCCGCCAGCCGCCACGATCAGATCCATCGATCCGCACGCGTCCAGGTCGTCCTTCATGCCGGCGTCATCGAGGGCCAACCCGGCTGCATAGACGCCGAGGCGCTGCCAGTTCTCCATCTGCCGCTGATCGCCGCGCTTGGCGATCTGCTGCGACCAGTCGATTTCCGGCAGGCGGTGCACCGGATAGGGCTTGAACTTTTCCATCTCGAGCACCGGCGGCGGCGCCACGGCGGAAGACAGGAGCGCCACATGCGCCTCCTTGCCGGTGCCATGGCAGGTTACGATGCCAACTCCGGTGATCACCACATCGTTCGGCTTCTTGATCATTTGCTGTCCTCTCGCCGGCGACACGGCCAGCGCATCGAACCCTTATGCGGGCTCGCATCCATCAGAATAAAGGTCTCAGAGCCGGGCGCTCCGATGCCGCAGTCTTAGCGGGCGGCGGCGATGGCGTCCATCAGGCCGACTTCCCCGGCGCGCTTGCGCACGATATCGGCCAGCGGCACTTCGCTGAATGGCATGGTTCGCAGCTTCAGCTGCGCGTCGCAGATCTTCTTGCCGGCCGAAACGATCTTCGTCTTGGTCACGGCGAAACCGGAGCCGTCATGTTCGAGCTCGGCCTCGATCTCGAGCACAGCGCCCGGTTCGACGAAAGCGCGCATCTTGGCGCCGTCGACCGACATGAGGAACGGCATGGCCGAAAAATCCTTGACGGCAAGCACGAGCATGCCGGAGGCCTGGGCCATGGTCTCGATCAAGAGGACGCCCGGAACGAGCGGCATGCCGGGAAAATGGCCTTCGAAAACCGGGCTCTTTTCCGGCACGACGGAGCGGGCCTTCAACGTGCCGCGGTCGAGGTCAACGGCCTCGACCTTGTCGATCATCTGGAAATATTCGAGCAGCATGAAAGACCTTCGCCCTGCCGGCGGTTCAGCCCTTGGCTGCCCGCAGTTCGTCGATCTTGGCGCAGAGGTTCTTCAGGACGAAGTATTCCTCGGTCGAAACCTTGCCTTCGTTGACTTCCTGGGTCCACTGCTCGAGCGGGATCTTGATGCCGAATTCCTTGTCGATCGCAAAGACGATGTCGAGGAAGTCCAGGCTGTCGATGCCAAGGTCGTCGATCGTATGGCTTTCCGGCGTTATCGTCTCGCGATCGATTTCGCTCGTCTCAGCAATGATGTCGGCAACTTTGTCGAATGTAGCGGTCACGCCAATTACCTCATGTATCGAGAATCTTGGTTCCACATAGGGAAAACGTTTCCAAATGCCAATGGTAAGTTTGGCCGCCTAAGAAAATTGCTGCCGAAGTGTTGCTCAAACAGCAATCGAATGGCGGCCCTTTCCGGTCGCCAGATAGCTGTCGAAAACCGCGGCGACACTGCGGGCAAACGGTTTGCCGGCTTCGGTGAGGCGGAACTCGTCGGCGACGATTTCGCAAATGCCGTCCGGATTCGAGGCTGCGTACTGCCGCGCTTCGGCAATCACCGTCTCACCGATGCCGGGATAGAGCTTGCGCACGGTGGCGAAGGAGAAGGCGAAGCCGCACATGATCTGCTCGATCACATGGGCGCGCAGCCGATCGTCGTCGGTCAGTTCGATGCCTCGCACCACGGTCAAGCCATCGGTATCCGCCAACCGCTGATACTCTCCCGTGGCCGGCATGTTCTGCACATAGCCCTGCGGCAATTGCCCGATCGAAGAGGCGCCGAAGCCGATCAGGGCTTCTGCGGCATCGTCGGTGTAGCCCTGGAAGTTACGACGCAGCTTGCCGTTGCGCGCCGCGACCGCCAGGCGGTCGTCGGGCCTGGCGAAATGGTCGATGCCGATCGGTTCATAGCCGGCAGCGACCAGCATGTCGGCGGCGCGGGTCATCTGGGCAAAGCGCATCTCGACGTCGGGCAGCGCCTCTTCCGGAATCATCGTCTGGTGCTTCTTCATCCATGGCACGTGCGCATAGCCGAAGAGTGCGATTCGGTCGGGCGACAAAGAGACGATGTCGTCGACCGTCGCCTCCAGCGTTTCCATCGTCTGGTAGGGCAAGCCATAAAGAATGTCGCAATTGACGGAGTGAACACCCCTCGCCCGCACCGCGTCCACCACGGATTTCGTCTGTTCGAAGGTCTGGATGCGGTTGATGGTCTTCTGCACCTTGGGATCGAAGTCCTGCACGCCGAGGCTTGCACGCGTCATGCCGATCGCCGCCAGGGCATCATAGCGCGGCTCGTCCAGATCGTTGGGGTCCATCTCGACGCTGATCTCGGCATCGTCACGGAAATCGAAGGCTTCGCGAAAGGCCTTCATCAGGTCGATCATGTCCTGTGGCTTCAACATGGTCGGCGAACCGCCGCCGAAGTGCAGCCCGCTCACCTTCGCCTCGCGGCTGACCAGGCTGCCGACCTTGGCGATCTCCTTCTTGAGCGAGGCAAGATAGGTCTCGATCGGCTCGTATTTCAGCGTGTGCTTGGTGTGACAGGCACAGAACCAACAGAGGCGATCGCAATAGGGAATGTGAACATAGAGTGACAAATCGTGTTGGCTGCCGAGTTCGCCCAGCCACTGCGCATATTTGCCGCAGTGCACACCCTCATGAAAATGCGGCGCCGTCGGATAGCTGGTGTAACGTGGAACGGAGCCGGAATACTTGGCCAGCAGGGAGTTTTGCATGTCATACGCCGCGTTTCTGAAAGTCATCCTAGACATGTTGGTAACGCTTCGACTGCAGAGCGCCTTTGACTTCGATCAATTTCTTGATAGATTTGTCGTGCAGTCCCTATGCACCTGTCGCGTGCGTTGTCGATAAGGACCAGGACGAGTGAAATCGAGACTTGACCTAAGGGCAGATTGGCGTCAGACGGGGGCGAAATCATGGACGCACATAAGAAACACATAGGCGAATGCGAAGCTCCGGCCGTCTGCAAGGCTTGCGAGGCTCGTAATGGCGGCATTTGCGCCACGTTGAGCTCCGCCCAGCTCGCCGAACTCAACAAGCATTCCACGCGCCGCAAGGTCGAAGCTGGCAACGAGGTCATCGGCCAGGGTGAAAACGTCGGCAGCTACAGCAATATCTTGAACGGTGTCGTCAAGCTGTCGAAGATGATGGCGGACGGTCGTCAGCAGATCGTCGGCCTGCAGTTCGCCCCGGACTTTCTCGGCCGGCCGTTCCTCACCGAGAGTTCGGTGACGGCGGAAGCGGCGACGGAAACAGAGATCTGTTGTTTTCCCCGCCCGATCATCGATCGCATGGTCGCCGAGGCACCGAACCTGGAGCGCAAGCTTCACTCGCAGTCGCTCAAGGAACTCGACGAAGCCCGCGACTGGATGCTGACGCTCGGTCGCAAGACGGCCCAGGAAAAGGTGGCGAGTTTTCTCTACCTGATCGCCACCCATATCGATCCGGAGCGGAACGGCAATTCGACCACCTTCGATCTGCCCCTGTCACGCGCCGACATTGCCGACTTCCTCGGCCTGACCATCGAGACCGTCAGCCGACAGATGACCAAGTTGCGCAAGGACAACATCATCGTCATCGAGAACAATCGCCATGTGATCGTTCCCGAAATGCGCCGCCTCCGCTACGCAGCCGGCAACGACTGACGCGCCGACGGTCCGGCGCGCTGTATCAATTCCACTTCCCCGAAATTCCCGTCAGCGCGTGACGATGATCTTGGTGTTCTTCAAGCCGTTGTGCGTCGCCATGGAGAAGAACTGCGCCGCATTGTCGGGATGCAGCCGCACGCAGCCGTGCGAGGCGGGCCGGCCGAGGCGCTTGAGATCATAGGTGGCGTGGACCGCATAGCCGCCGTGGAAGAAGATCGCATAGGGCATGGGCGCATTGTCGTACTTGCGTGAACGATGGTTCTTCGAGGCCCATTTGGCGCGGTAGTTGCCGAGCGGGGTGACGTAACCCTTGCGGGCGGTCGAGACCTTCCAGCGATGCTTGACGACGCCGTTCTGCGTGACCGTCATGGTCTGATTGGAAATGCTGATGCTGGCGACGAGATTGCTGGCCGAGGCCACCATCGGCTGAACCAGCAGGCACAAGGAGGCCGAAACGGCCAGAAGCAGTTTACGCATGATATTCCCCCAGTTTCCTTGTTCTCCGCCCCCCAAGGCGGCTGTTTACCGGGGCATCATAGTATAAATTCGAATAAATGCGATTAAGCGACACGGAAAAGATTGTTTTAACGGAATATGTTCCGCAGGCCGACGCCGCGACCTCTAGACGAGCAGGGCGACGGCCAGCACAAGCCCGGTCACAACTATCAGCACAGTGCAACTCATATAGAACAGCTCGACGCCCGCCTCTATGTCGCGGGGCGTGGCAACCGGCCGGCCGGAACCGTTGATCATCGGTTCGCTGACGCGCTCGCCGCCATAGATGCGCGGGCCGGTCAGTTGGATATCCAGCGCCCCGGCCATCGCCGCTTCAGGCCAGCCGGAATTGGGTGAGCGATGCAGGCCGGAATCGCGCAAGGTCACCGACAGCGAACGCCGCGCGGCGGGCACGCCCTGCCGCAGCCAGGCCGCCGCGGCGATCAGCAGACTGGACAGGCGTGCGGCCGGCCAGTTGGCGAGATCGTCAAGCCTCGCCGAGGCCCAGCCGAAATCCCGGTACGTGTCGCTCTTGTGGCCGATCATCGAATCGGCGGTGTTCAGCATCTTGTAGGCGAAAATGCCGGGAAGACCGGCGAGCGCATACCAGAGCGCCGGCGCCACGACGCCATCGGCGAAATTCTCCGCCAGGCTCTCGATCGCCGCGCGGCAGACCCCGGGTTCATCGAGCGCCTGCGGATCGCGACCGACGATCAT
Source organism: Ciceribacter sp. T2.26MG-112.2 (assembly GCF_900492205.1). Classification (GTDB taxonomy): domain Bacteria; phylum Pseudomonadota; class Alphaproteobacteria; order Rhizobiales; family Rhizobiaceae; genus Allorhizobium; species Allorhizobium naphthalenivorans_A. The sequence goes on along the minus strand of NZ_UEYQ01000006.1, from coordinate 191,200 downwards.
CGAGACCGCGCGTCGTCCGCCTTTCAGCCCGTCGGTCCGCAGGCCCAGAGCCACGGCCGCGACATGGTCGCCAAGGCTCTTCTGGGCGAGGAATATGGCGACGACCAGAAGTTCGAGAACAAAGCCGACGAAACCGAGGGCACGAAGAAGACCGGACAGCATGAGGCCGATGGCTACCGACAGGGCCAACAGCAGCAGGATCGCCATCACACCATTGCGCCGCCGCGTCACGGGTGCGAGCGTGTCCCGGTTGAGCCGGCGGTCGAAGAAGGCAATGGCATGGCCGAACAGCACGACGGGATGCGGCAGGCGCGCCCAGAGCGCGGGCGGATCGCCGACGATACGGTCCAGAACGAGCGCGCCAAAAAGTGCAGCGAGGATCCAGACCGTCATCCTTTGCTCCACGTGGCGAGTGCCGCCGCCAGCCACTGGTCGGATACCGGGTCAGGTGACAGCCCGAAGCGCAACCACGTCGGCGCGTAGTCGAACTTGCGGGTGAGGATATGCGCCCGGCAAAGATGCGTATGCAGTTCGGCGGCGCGGGGGTCGGTGACAAGGGCGAAGAGCGGCGTTCCGCCTTCGACGCGCAAGTCTGCATCTGCGAGCACCTGCCCGAGCCCCGCCCGACGATCAGCGATTTTCCGGCGAAGCGGCTGCGGATCGGCCGACAGCAGATCATTGGCCACCGAAAGCGCCGGACCGGACACCGCCCACGGCCCCAACCAATCGGCAAAGCGCTCGAGGATACCATCCTGGGCGATCACGAAGCCGAGGCGCAAACCGGCCAGGCCGAAAAACTTGCCGAACGAACGGAAGACGATGAGATTCGGCCGCGTCGAGACAGCGCCGGCGAGGCTCGTCTCCGGCGTGCAGTCGCCAAAGGCCTCGTCGACCACGAAGAACCCGCCCTGCCCGGCCAGCTGGTCGGCCAGAGACAGAAGGTCAGCAGGCGCATGCAGCCTGCCGGTCGGATTGTTGGGGTTGACGACGACGACCAGCCCGGAGCCGGGATCGACATCGTTTAACGTCGCCACCGCATCGACCGTAAGGCCGCTGGCCGAGAGCACGCGGCCATATTCGCCATAGGTCGGCGAGAGGATCGCGGCACGCCTCTCCCGATCGGCGAGCCTGGGCAGCAACTGGATCACCGATTGCGTGCCGGGAACGGGAAGCGGCAGGATGTCACTGGTGCCATAGAAGGTCCGGGCGGCGTGACGCGTTTCGTTCAGCAGGTCCTGGTCCGGCAGGCGGTGCCAGATGCGGTCGGGGATGGCGGGCAAGGCCGGCGGACAGGGATTGAGACCGGTCGACAGATCCAGCCAGTCCTCGGGCCGTCCGCCATAGAGCGCCGCCGCCGCGCCGATGCCGCCGCCATGGACGATCCTGCCGCTCATGCAGCACCGTCCCGGATGTCGATCAGGTGCATGAAGGAGCCGGCGACATTGCCGCGCCGGAGGCCCACGTCTCCGAGCGACGTGCCGAGCGCGTCTTCGGCGGCGAACAGCCGATCGGCGGCGCCTTCCGACACGATCGAGGCATAGTGGAACTCGTGCGCCGTCATCGGCGTGGCGAAGAATGTGGCGTCGACCGGCGTGATGCGGCGATAGCCGAGATGGCGCTTGCGCGTTGAATAGCTGGTGACCAGCGGCAGGAGACCGAGCATGGGATGGACGGCGCCCTCGGCATCGATCAGGGCGTCGCCCAACACCATGTAGCCGCCGCACTCGCCAAAAATCCTTGCGCCGCGCATATGGGCGTCCAGCATGCCGGTGCGGAAGGTCGCGGCGGCGGCCAGCGTTCCGGCATGCAGTTCCGGGTATCCGCCCGGCAGGTAAATCGCGTCGGCATCGGGCGCCGGCGCCTCGTCGGCAAGCGGCGAGAAGAAGGCGATCTCCGCCCCCGCCTCTTGCCACCCGCGCAGGATATGGGCGTAGGAGAAGGCGAATGCGATGTCGCGCGCGACGGCAATCTTCTGGCCGAGCGGCGGCAATGGAGCCACGGCTGGTGAAACGACAGCGCGGGGCGAAGCTTCCGCCGCGTGCAGCAGCGCGTCGAGATCGCAGCCGTGCTCGATGACGGCGGCGGCGCGCTCGATGAAGGCCTCGAGTTCGCCATGCTCGCCGGCCTGGACCAGGCCGAGATGGCGCTCGGGCAGATGCAGGCTGGGATCGGTGCGCACCACACCGAGCACCGGCATGGCGATGCCGGTCAGCGCCTGGTGCAGCATGGTCTCGTGGCGGTCGCTGCCGACGCGATTGAGGATGACGCCGACCACGCGGGTGTCGGTGCGGAAATTGGCAAAGCCGCTGACCAGGGCGGCGACCGAATGGGACGCCTTGGCGCAATCGACCACCAGCACGACGGGCAGGCCAAGGAGTGCGGCAAGATCGGCAGCCGATCCTTCTCCGTCCGCAGCACCGTCGAACAGGCCCATCATCGCCTCGACCACCAGCACCCTGCCCTGCGCCGCTTGGCCGGCGGCATTGGCGCGCAGCAAGCCGTCCCGCATGGCCCAGGGATCGAAATTGAGGCAGGTTTCTCCGCTTGCAGCCGCATGGAAGGCAGGGTCGATATAGTCAGGACCGGCCTTGGCCGGCGCGATTGACACGCCACGCTTCTTCAGCGCCCGCAAGAGCCCGAGCGTCACCGTCGTTTTGCCCGAGCCGGATGACGGCGCTGCGATCAGCAGGCCGTTCATGCGCTGTCCTTCTTGGCGTCGGAGGCGAAAGGATCGGGCAGCAGCTTGCGGCCGGACAGCGCGCCCAGCCAATCGAGCGAGGGACGAAGCCGCACCACCTCGCCGACGACGACGATGGCCGGCGGTTCGAGCCCGGAGGCGAGCACGTCGGCCTCCGCTCGGCCGAGCGTGGTTTCCAGCACCTGCTGCGAGGCGGTCGCGGCATCGCAGACGAAGGCGACCGGCTCGTCGGGAGAGCGGCCCGCGGCGATCAGATGGGCGCTGATCGTGGCGATATGCTTCATCGCCATATACATGACGATGACCGGCGAACCGCGGCCGATGGCGTCCCAGTCGATCCGGTCGGGTACGACGCCGGTACTGTCATGGCCGGTCAGGAAGGTGACGGCGTGATTGATCTCGCGGTGGGTGACCGGGATGCCGGCATAGGCAAGCCCACCGATCCCGGCGGTAATGCCGGGCACGATGCGGAAGGGAACGCCGTGGTCGATCAGGGTCAGGGCTTCCTCGCCGCCGCGTCCGAAGACGAAAGGGTCGCCGCCCTTGAGACGCAAAACCCGGTGGCCGGCCTTGGCGAGTTCGACCAGGCGCAGCGAGATATCGCGCTGCTTGGCCGAGGGCTTGCCGCCGCGCTTGCCCGCATATTCGAGAAGCGCGCCCGGCCGGGCGAGCTTCAGGCATTCGTCGTTCACCAGCGCATCGTGGACGATCACGTCCGCCTCGCCCAGCGCCTTGGCGGCGAGCAGGGTCAGCAGGCCGGGATCGCCCGGGCCCGCGCCCGCCAGCCAGACATGGCCGGGCATGATCGTCGCAAGCTTGGAAAAGGGATTGAAACTCATGGACATGCTCTAGGCTCCGCATGGCGAAATTGCAATCGCGAAGGCCGCTGACGGCGCTTCCGGATGGCCTCGCGCTCGCCTATAACGGGACCATGAGCCAACCCGACAAAACCGACGCGCCCGCGGCCGACGAAGGCCGCATCGCCAAGCCCGAAGGACCGCTCCGGACCGGCTGGACGACGGGCGCCTGCGCGACGGCAGCCACCAAGGCGGCGCTGACGGCGCTGATCACCGGCGAGTTCCCGGATCCCGTGACGATCCGCCTGCCGCGCGGCGAGGAGCCGGCCTTCGCGCTTGCGCTCGAGGCGCTTGGCGACGGTTATGCGATGGCAGGCATTGTCAAGGATGCCGGCGATGATCCGGATGTGACGCATGGAGCAACCGTAGTCGCCTCGGTGCGTGCACTTGCGCCCGGAAGCGGTATCCGCTTTGCCGCCGGCGACGGCGTCGGCACCGTGACCCGGCCCGGCCTGCCGATCGGCGTCGGCGAACCGGCCATCAATCCCGTGCCGCGCGCGATGATGACGGCCGAGGTCGAGGCACTCTGCGCGCAGCACGATCTGCCGGCCGATGTCGAGATCACCGTGTCGATCCCCGGCGGAGACAAGATCGCGGAAAAAACCTGGAACCCGCGGCTCGGCATCGTCGGGGGGCTCTCCGTGCTCGGTACCACCGGCGTCGTGCATCCCTTCTCCTGCGCGGCCTGGATCCACTCGATCCATCGCGGCATCGACGTCGCCCGCGCCGAGGGCATGCAACACGTGCTGGGCGCCACCGGCTCGACATCGGAAAAGGCGGCGCAGGTCTTCCACGACCTGCCGGATGGCGCGCTGCTCGACATGGGCGATTTCGCCGGCGGCCTGCTCAAATATCTGCGGGTGCATCCGGTCCCGCGGCTGACCATTGCCGGCGGCTTCGCCAAGATGGCGAAGCTGGCCCAAGGCGCGCTCGACCTGCATTCGTCCCGCAGCCAGGTGGACAATGCGGCACTAATATCGCTGGTCGAAGGGGCTGTGCTCGCCGAGCCTGTTCGGCAGCGAATGCTTCACGCGAATACCGCATTAGAAATACTTGAATTAGCGAATGAAAATGAAATCGACGTGGCCTCCGCGGTTGCCCGCGCCGCGCGCGCGACAGCGATCGCTACCTTGCGCGGCGCGCCGGTCGAAGTCGACGTGATCGTCACGGATCGTCAGGGGAAGATCATTGCCCGTGCCGCCTGACGCCAAGCCGAAAGTGCTGATCCTCGGCGGCACCGCCGAAGCGGCGGCCCTTGCGGAGCAGCTCGTGGCGCGCGGCGACGTCGCCGTGGTCACCTCGCTTGCGGGTCGCACGACCAGCCCCGTCCTGCCGCCCGGCGAGGTGCGCATCGGCGGGTTCGGCGGCGCGGCGGGATTGGCGGCCTATATCCGAGAACAAGGCATTTCGCGCGTGATCGACGCCACACACCCCTTTGCCCGACGCATCTCGGAAAACGCGATCCGAGCGACGGCGGAGACGGGCGTGCCGCTCGAACATCTGGTTCGTCCGGGATGGGAGCCTGTGCGTGGTGATCGCTGGCGGGAGGTCGGATCGCTCGAGGAGGCCGCCCAGGCGCTGCCGGCCGGCGCGACCGTGTTCCTGGCGCTCGGGCGCCAATATCTCGACACGTTCTTGCACCGCACCGACTGCCGCTTCGTCATCCGCATGGTCGACGCGCCGGCCGAACCGCTGCCGTTTTCCAACCATACGCTGATCCTCGGCAAGCCGTCGGCCGATCCGGCAGACGAGGCCGCATTGTTCGCGAGACATGGCATCACCCATCTCGTCTGCCGCAATTCGGGAGGTGCCGCGAGCTACGGCAAGATCGTCGCGGCGCGGGAGATGGGCCTGCCGGTTATCATCCTCGGCCGCTGATCAGTCCTCCTTCACCGCCACGATCGTATCGTGGATCAGCGTCAGCACGCTTTTGGCGTCGATGCCCGTGCAGATCTTCTGGCTCGGCAGGTGATCCCATACGCTCGGGCCAAAACCCATATAATCCGGCTTCTGGATCGTCTGGCCGTCGGCGATGCCGCCGCAGACCACGCGGACCGAACCGGACCGCGTCTTGAACAGGTGCGGTGCCACGACATAGGCGCAGGCGCAGCTGTCATGCACCACCATGCCGTCCGGCACGCGGCTCTCGTAGAACTTGATGTAGAACTGCGACAGGTCGAACAGCAGGCGGGCGCGGCTGGTGCCGGCCGCATCGCGGATGTCGGCGAGCTGCCGGCGGGTCATGACCGTCTGCGTCGTCACGTCGAGGCCGACGATCACCACCGGCCAGTTGGCGGTGAAGACCATGTCGGCGGCTTCCGGATCGCCGTGGATATTGGCCTCGGCCGCCGGCGTGACATTGCCGTTGACGTCGAAGGCGCCGCCCATGATGACGACTTCCTTGACCAGGTCGACGATGCCCGGATCTTCCTTCAGCGCATTGGCGAGGTTGGTCATGCGGCCGACGGCGACCAGCGTCACCTCGCCCGGATTGGCGCGGATCGTCTCGACGATGAAACGATGGGCCGGGCGCGGGTCCAGCGGCAGGTCGATGACATCCGGCACGCCGATATTGCCCAGCCCGTCGTCGCCGTGGATGAATTTCGGCGGCTCGTGGCTGACCCGATGCGGAATGAAGGTCTCGCCGGCACCCCGGGCGACCGGAGAATCGATCTTCCACTCGCGCTTCAGAAACAGCGCGTTGCGGGTCGTCGTCTCGATCGACGCATTGCCGAACACGGTGGTGATCCCGACAAGATCGATCTCGTGATGATGGTGGAGGAAGAGCAGCGCCATGGCGTCGTCGACGCCGGGATCCGTATCGAAAATGACCTTGTGCATGTGACCGCCGGAATGCTGTTGCAATGAAAAAACGAAGTGCCTGTCTTAGCGCATGTGCCGCCGGATGGCCAAGCTGTCAGCCGCCGCTTTCGGCGAATTCGCCCATCAGGCGCGGGAAGTCCTCCATCGGCGGAAACTGCGGATAGCTATGCCGGGCCGGCGTCTGCACCCAGGGCAGTTTCTCGCTGACGCAGGTTTCCATGAATGGGGTGAAGCCGGCCGAATCGTCCAGCATTGTCGAGCGCACATTGACGAAGGGTCCCATGGCGTCGAAGCGGGTGAACATCCAGCTCAGGCAATGCGGGCAGAAGAAGTGGCGCAGATCGCCATGCAGGCCGCCGATCACGGGTTCGGGGCCGCTCACCTCGACATTGTCTTCCGGATAGAGCGAACTCAGCGAAAAGGCGCTCGCGGTCATCTTCTGGCAGCCGGTGCAGTGGCAGACCATGGTCATCACCGGCCGGCCCCTCACCTTCAGCTGCACCTTTCCGCCACGGCAGCCGCCGCTCGTCACATCACCGTTCAACGTCATTGGACTCTCCCTGGTCTCTTGCCAGTACGATAGCGTCCGGGCGTGAAAGAACAATGGCGCGCCACCGCGAGATCGGATCGCAACTCACGGCAGGAGGGCGATCCTGACCTTTAGGCTGTCACCGGCCTTCAGTCGTGCCGCCTTGCGGACGGCGGCCTTGACCGGCAGAAGGTAGCTCGACGATGCCTTTTCGGGAAAGAGCGAGGTCCGGAATTCGACGCTGGCGATTTCCGCCGTCACCGCCACCATGCCCCAGCCGGAACGGCTGCTCTCGGTGGCGCAGCGGATGGCAAAGGCGACATCCGCCGGCAGGGTGACGAAATGCCAGGAGCCCTTGCCGTTGTATTCGAAGAGATCGGCTTCGAATTCCCAGGCTTCCATCACCTGCCCCCGGATTACACGTCGGCCTTCTTTTTCTTCTTCCCCACATTGCGCAGCACGTGGGAGAACTCGGAATTGTAGAGGTCGCTGTCGCGGAATTCGACATGGCCGAAGACCTTGCCGACCATGATGAGGGCGGTGCGGGTGATCTTCGCCTTGCGCACCTCCTCGGCCATGTCCTTCAGCGTCGTGCGGATCAGGAGTTCGTCCGGCCAGGTCGAGCGATAGGCGATGATCACCGGGCAGTCCTCGCCGTAATAGGGCGTCAGCGTGTCGCGGATATGGGTGAGGTTGCGGATCGACAGGTGGATGGCGAGCGTCGCCCGCGACTTGCCGAGGATCTCCAGCGTCTCGAATTCCGGCATCGAGGACGCCTTCATCTCGGTGCGCGTGACGATCACCGTCTGGGCGATCTCGGGAAGCGTCAACTCGGACTTCAGCCGCGCGGCGGTGGCGGCGAAGGCCGGCACGCCCGGCACGACGTCGTAAGGGATGTTCAGCGCGTCGAGCCTTCGCATCTGCTCGGCGATCGCGCCATAGATTGACGGATCGCCGGAATGGACTCGAGCCACATCCTCGCCGCGGGCATGGGCGGCTTCCATCTCGGCGACGATCGCGTCGAGATGCATCGGTGCCGTGTCCTTGACGATCGCACCCTCGGGCGCCGCCTGCACGATCTCTTCCGGCACCAGCGAGCCGGCATAAAGGCAGACCGGGCAGCGCTCGATAAGCCTCAGGCCCCGCACGGTGATGAGATCCGGGGCGCCGGGTCCGGCGCCGATGAAATAGACGGTCATTTCGCTGTCCTCAAGTTGTGCCGCGGGTTACCAAGGACCCGACGGTCGCGGCGATACGGCTCATGCCTTCATCCCGCTCTCCGCCTTCCCCGAATAACCGCGCGGGGTATAGACCCAGGTCTTGCCGTCACCGGTCGTGACCGTGCGGCTCTCCGACGAGCCGACGACCACGACCGTCAGCATGTCGACATCGTCGACATTGAGCGAGCCGAGCGGCACGGTGCGCACATGCTCGCCCGGACGGCCGAGATTGGTGGCGAGGATGACCGGCGTCGAGGCCGGGCGGTATTCGAGCAGCTTGTCGCGGGCGTAAGCCAGCTGGGTGCGGCGCTTCATCGACACGGGATTGTAGAAGGCAATGACGAAATCGCCCTCGCCCGCGGCCTTCACCCGCCGTTGGATATGCTCCCAGGGGGTCAGCAGGTCGGAGAGCGAAATGGTGCAGAAGTCGTGGCCGAGCGGCGCGCCGATGCGGGCGGCGGCGGCCTGAAGCGCCGAAATGCCCGGCGAGACCTGCACTTCGATGCGCGACGCCGCATCCGAAATGCCGCCCTTGTCGAACAGTTCGAACACCAGCGTCGCCATGGCATAGATGCCGGCATCGCCCGAGCAGACGAGGGCTACGGTCTTGCCCGCGCCCGCCAGTTCCATCGCATGGACGACGCGTGCCTCCTCCTTGCCAAGGTCGAAATCGTGGCGGGTCTTGCCGATGGCGAGCGGACCGAGCAGGTCGAGATAGAGCGAGTAGCCGACGAGATCGGTGGAAGCCATGACCATGGCCGAGACCTCCGGCGAGCGCCACTGGTCGGCGCCGGGGCCGATGCCGACGACGTAGAGGGTGCCGCGCGCGCGGCCGATCGTGGCTGGATCCACGGTCGCGGCACTATGGGCGATCGCGGCGGTCACGCCCTTCGACTTGATCTTGGGGAAGACGAGGTCGCCGGACGGGCCGACGCCGGCGAGCGCCGCACCTTCGGCGACGCCATGGCAGCCGACCTCGGCAAAGACGACGTCCGACGGGTTCTGCAGCCGCGGCACCTCCTCTTCCAGCCGTGCCGCGGGGAAGAAGCGGGCCGGCACGCCGAAATGGGCGGCGACATCGTGGATCGCGGTTTCATCGGCCTTGACGTCGATCGAGGCTATGGCGGCGAGGCTCTGCCAAGCCAGATCGCCGTCCGCCAAAGCCTGTTCGGCGAGCGCAATCGCTTCCTCGCTCGATGCATGGCGTTCACAACCCATGCCCAGCACCAGCGTCTTCGGATGATAGACCAGTTCGAGCGGACCGGCGTGCTTGGGGCGATCGGTGACCGTCAGCGTGACCGTGCCGTCCTCGGCGAAGGGGATGCGAGAGGAGATGAGCCAGCTGGCGAGCGGCGGGTTTCCCTTCTCCCCGGCGGGGAGAAGGTGGTCCGAAGGACCGGATGAGGGGGCCGATGGGCTGGCCTTGTCGGGTGCCGCCCCCTCACCCGGCGCTATCGCGCCACCCTCTCCCCGCTGGGGAGAGGAGATCACGAGTTGCGCCTTCGCCCCGGCCAGCAGTTCCGCCATCACCGCCTTGGCGTCGGCCGGATTGGCGAGCACATAGCCCTGCGGCGGCTGGTCGAGGGTGACGCCGAATTTCAGGTCGCCGGCGGTGGTCACCGCGGCATGGGCATCGAGGGCTGCTGCGATGCTACGGGCAAGATCATTGGCGCCATGGTGGCCGCCGAGCAGCGGGACGACCGAGGCGCCATCCTCGGAGACCACGACGACGGCGGGTTCCGTGTGCTTGTCGGCGAGCAGCGGCGCTAGGATGCGGATCAGCGCGCCGGAGGCCATCACCGCGACGATCGGCCGGCCGGCCGAGAAGAGCGCCGCCAGATGCGCCTTTGTCTCATCGAAGGCGACGTCGACATCCGCAGTGCGGGCGCGGGCGCCGTGGAGTTTTCCGCCGATCGCATCGGCAATCCTGCGGCCGAGCGCGTGGCTCGCCTCGGAAAGGATGACGACGGCGGGTTCTGATGCGAGAGTCATGGGGTCATTCCGTTATGGCGGGCCGTTGCGGCGGCAAGTGATGCATTCCAGCCCTCCCCGCCCTTGTAGATCAGGATCATCGAGAAATAGGGCGCGACGTCTTCCGCCACGGCGGACAGCGGCAGGACGCGCTGTTCGGGCAGGCTGACGCGCTCGACATAGCCGGCGCAAGCGGTCAGCCCCATGGCCTCGATCAGCGTGCGGATGCGGTGAAAATGGCGACCGACCTTGATGATGGCGACGGCGGCAGCGGCCTCGATCCGGCTCCTCAGCGTCTCGTCGTCGAGCGGCCCGGGTACGACGGAAAGAACGTCGTTGCGCGCGGCCAGCGGTCGCCCGAGGGCGGCGGCGGCCGCCATCATCGACGATACGCCGGGCACGATCTCGGTCTCGTAGCGGCCGGACAGCCGCTCGAACAGGTACATGAAGGAGCCGTAGAAGAAGGGATCGCCCTCGCAGAGCACGGCGACGTCGAGGCCGGCATCAAGATGGCGCGACAGCGTCTCGGCGGCTTCGTCGTAGATCTCCTGCGCCGGAAACCGCTCGACCCGCATGGGAACGACGATCGGAACTTCCACCTGGTGGAAGCTGAGATAGGCGGCGACGATCTGCCGGGCAAAGCTCGGGCCGGTATCGGGCGCCGGATAAGCGACGACGGGGGCAGCACTCAGGATGCGGTGCGCCTTCAGCGTGATCAGTTCGGGGTCGCCGGGGCCAAGGCCGAGGCCGTAGAGTCTACCGGTCATGAGGATCGCCCCTCGCTCTTCTGAAAAATACCCCCTCTGCCCTGCCGGGCATCTCCCCCACAAGGGGGGAGACAGGCACGCGGCACTGCTCGCGCCTTCAGAGGGTCATAGGTCAATGCCCAGTAAGAAATGTCAGCGCGGAGAGACCGGCCGGCGCCTTGCACGTTGGCGGCACGGGTCTCTCCCCCCTTGTGGGGGAGATGGCCGGCAGGCCAGAGGGGGTCTTGAAAGGCGAAAACGGTCACGCGTTCTCCCCCTTCGTCACCGACCAGATGGTCACCGGCATCAGCGACTTCCAGCCGCAATAACGGCCGACCGGGGCGGCGCGGGCAACCGAGAGGCGGATCAGTTCGCCGCCAAAGGCGCCGCGCAGGTCGGCAAGGCGCGCCTCGCCTTCGATCGTAACCGCATTGGCGACCAGGTGGCCGCCGGGCGCGAGTGCCTCCCAGCAGGCTTCGAACAGGCCTTCGTGATTGATCCCGCCGCCGATGAAGACGACGTCGGGAGGATCGAGCCCGTCCAGCACCTGCGGGGCTTCGCCCTCGACGATCTCCAGATCCGGCACGCCGAGCGCATCGGCATTGGCGCGGATCATCGCGACACGTTCGGCCTTGCCCTCGATGGCGATGGTCCGCGTGGCCATGCCGGTGCGCATCCATTCGATGCCGATCGAGCCGCAGCCGGCACCGACATCCCAGAGCAGCGCGTTGGGAAACGGCTGGAGCTGCGACAGGGTGACGGCGCGGATCTCGCGCTTGGTCAGTTGTCCGTCATGACGGAAGGCTTCGTCCGGCAGGCCCGGCACCGGCGAGAGCAGCGGTGATTCGGAGGCACAGTCGATCGCCAGCGTGTTGAAGTCGGACAGCGGCGGCGTGTTTTCCAGCATCTGCTGCGCCGTCATCACGGTGATCCGCTCGGCATCGCCGCCCATATGCTCGAGCACGGACAGCATCGAGGCGCCGAAGCCGCGCTTGACCAGCAGGGCCGCGACGGCGGTTACCGTGGCGGCATCCGAGGTCAGCGCGAGGATACGGGCGCGCGGCAGAAGATGGCGGTTCAAGTGCGTGAGCGGGCGGCCATGCAAGGAAATCTGCGCCACCGACTGCAGCGGCCAGCCGAGCCGCGCGGCCGCGAGCGAGAAGGCCGAAGGCGACGGCAGGATGGCCATTTCCTCGATCGGAACATATCGCCTGAGCGTCGCGCCGATGCCGAAATGCATGGGATCGCCGGTGGCAAGGATGGTGACCGGGGTGCCGCGCATCCGCAGCACCTCACCAAGGGTCTCGCGAAAGCCGGCACTCCAGGTGAGGATGCGCTTCAGGCCCGGCAGGTGGGCGCCTTCCAGAACGCTGTCCAGCCGTTCGCCCAGCACGATCGTTTCCGCCTGCCAGAGCAGCGCCTGGGCCTGCGGCGTCAGGCTGGCAAGCCCGTTGTCGCCGATGCCGATGATGGTGAGCCAGGGCGTCATTTCGGCCGTTCTGTCAGTCATTGGCGCCGAGCCCCCCGGCCAGTGCGTTGACGGCGGCGGATGCCATGGCCGACCCCCCTCGCCGGCCGCGAACGGCGATGAAGGGAATGCCGCGACTGTCGGCGATCAGGGCGTCCTTGCTTTCGGCGGCGCCGACGAAACCGACGGGCAAGCCGAGGATCAGTGCCGGCTTCGGCGCACCGGCGTCGAGCCGCTCCAAAAGGCGAAAGAGCGCGGTCGGCGCATTGCCGATGGCGACGACGGCACCGGCGAGATACTCGTCCCACAGATCGACCTGGGCGGCCGAGCGGGTATTGCCGATCGCCTCGGCCTTGGGGCGCACGCGCGCGTCGTTGAGCAGGCAGATCACCTCATTCTCCGCCGGCAGCAGGCGGCGAATGATGCCGTGGCGGACCATTTCCACATCGCAGAGCACCGGCGCGCCTTTGGCCAGCGCCGCCGCTCCGGCCTCGAAGACGCCGGCGGAAAAGGCGATGTCGTCGGTCAGATCGGGCATGCCGCAGGCATGGATCAGGCGGATCGCCAGATTTCTCATGCCGCCGGAAAACCGTGACAGATCCGCCTCCGTGCGGATCGTCTCGAAGGACTGGCGATAGATCTCGGCGGGATCGCGGATGTAGTCGAGGATCGTCATGAACCGCCCCTCATCCGGCTGCCGCCACCTTCTCCCCGCTCGCGGGGAGAAGGGACGCATGGCACCGCCCGTGCCCCGACCTCCTTCTCCCCGTCAGTACGGGGAGAAGGTCCCGGCAGGGGGATGAGGGGCAGAGGCCCGCCAGCGATTGTGCCACCTTCCCCATCACTTCTTCTTCTGCATAGACTTCGGGCCGAGCGGATGGTCGGCATGCGGGTAAGGGGCGTGATGGTGGTCGTGGTGGCCGTGATCATGGGAATGGCCGCCGGCATGATCGTGGTCATGGCCGTGACTGTGACCATGGTCGTGGCCGTGCTCGTCACCGTGGCTACGTCCGTGCGCATGGGCGTGACCGTCGTGATCATGGCCATGGCCATGATGGTGGTCGTCGTGGCCATGCTCGTGCCCATGGTGGTGGCCGCAGCCGCAGTTCGGACCGTGCTCGTGGACATGCGGCTTGCCGCTCGAGGGCGCGCTCATCACGGCCTCGAGTTCGGCGTCTGGAGCCGCGTTCATCAGGTGGCCATACTTGCCGCCGAGCGTGGTCGACGGCGCGTAGTCGAAGGCCGGCTCGAGGTCGTTCGGCTCGGCATGGGAATGAACGGGCGTCCAGGGCAAGCCGTGCTCCTTGCAGAAATCGGGGTCGCGGCAGGAGGCGTCGCAATCGCCCTTGCACGGACAGTTTTCCAGGCCGCCGCCAATGCCTTCGACATGGTGGTGATGGCTCTCCTGCGGCTGGCCGATATCGGCCTCGAAGCCGAGAACCTGTTCGCGGTACTTGCACATCTGGCAGTTCATCACCGCCGCGCCCTCGAGGATTTCCTTGACCCGGTCCTGGAAGGCGTCGAGCACCAGCGGGTGATCGTTGAGATAGCTCGCCTTGACGAACTGGATCTCCGGGTGACGCGCCGCCACTTCGTCCGTGTAGGAATAGATGCGCTTCACCAGCACGCCGGTGAAGAGGAAATACGGGAAGACGATGATGCGCTTGTAGCCGAGCTTGGCCGCATGGGTGAGCCCCGGCTCGACCAGCGGGAAAGTGACGCCCGAATAACAGGTCTCGCCCCAGCCGAAGCCCATGCCCTCCCAAAGCATGCGCATGACCTTGGTGGCGTTGGAATTGGCGTCCGGATCGGACGATCCGCGGCCGACCACCATCAGCAGCGTGTCGTGTTTGTCGACGAAGCCGAGTTCGGCATTGGCGGCATCGACCGCCTGCTGGATGCGGTCGCCGGCGGCGCGGATCATCTTCAGGTCGATGCCGAGTTCGCGGCCATAATTGATGACCATGCCGGGGTTCTGGGCCTGGTAGGTGTTGAGCACGGAAGGGATGTCGTTCTTGGCGTGGCCGGCGGCAAAGAGCATGCCCGGCACGGCGAGCACGCGGGTCACCCCTTCGGCGCGCAGCTTGTCGAGACCGGCCGAGATCACCGGATTGCAGAATTCGAGATAGCCGTATTCCACCGGCATGTCGGGGTTTCTCGCCCGCAACGCCTCGGCGATGATGGCGAATTCGCGCGCCGCGTTCTGGTTACGGCTGCCATGGCCGCAAACCATGATTCCGAGTTTTTCCGACATGAACAGGCCTCCTGCTTCGTTTTCCTCATGTACGAAGCGCCAGAGCTCACGTCCCGAGGGGTGGACTCCATGGCCTTTACGGACAGCTCCGGACTTGGCCCCCTGCTTGGGTCGGCCGCACCGGACTATTTCCAGCCTGTCGAACAGGCGCCGTCGCACATGACAAGAGCTTTAGCGAAGGCGACAGGGGCGGTCAAATCCGTTTGCGCCGGATTGTGTGTGGGATGCGGCGAAGGTTACGGCCGGGTGTCACAATCCTGTTTGCGGCGTGTTGCCCCGACCCGCGACATGGTGCAGAACTGCGCCTTCTTGCCCATCCGCCTTAGCCGGGGTCATCGTGGTCGAACTTGCCTTTCAGAGCCTGCTTCTGTTGTTTCTCGCCGCCTTTATTGCCGGCTTCATCGATTCGATCGCCGGCGGCGGCGGGCTGATCACCATTCCGGCCATGCTGATCGCCGGCATACCGCCGCTCCAGACGCTCGGCACCAACAAGCTGCAATCGATGTTCGGCGCGGCCTCGGCGACGATCGCCTATGCCCGCAAGGGCCATGTGGACCTGCGCAGCCAACTGCCGATGGCGGCGCTCGCCGGACTTGGCGGGGCCTTGGGCGCGGTGCTTGCGACCGTGGTGCCGGGCGACGTGCTGCGGGCGCTGATGCCCTTCCTGCTGGTCGCGATCGCGCTCTATTTTGCCCTGAAACCCAACCTCTCGGACGTCGACCGCCACCAGCGCATGACGCCCTTCCTGTTCGGCCTGACCTTCGTGCCGTTGATCGGCTTTTACGACGGCGTGTTCGGCCCCGGCACCGGATCCTTCTTCATGCTGGCCTTCGTCTCGCTTGCCGGCTTCGGCATGCTGAAGGCCACGGCCCACACCAAGCTCCTCAACCTCTCCTCCAATCTCGGCGCCTTCCTCGTCTTCCTGGCGAGCGGCGTGGTGCTGTGGAAGGTCGGGCTGCTGATGGGCCTCGGCCAGTTCCTCGGCGCCCAGGCGGGCTCGAAGCTCGCCATGAAGAACGGCGCCAAACTGATCAAGCCGCTGCTGATCGTCACCTGCGTGGCGCTCGCCACCAAGCTGCTGATGGACCCGACCAATCCGGTGCGGATGTGGGCGGGTTTCTGAGACGCCGCGAGAAAAGCGCCCTGCGATTACCTCCGAGGTAATTGATGCTATGACGCTCCTTGCCGATGATCGGGCTGCCTGGACGAACCGGGCACCCACAAGGAGCAAGATCATGGACACTGCAAACACCATCGCCGAACGCTATATCGCCGTCTGGAACGAAACCGACGCCGCCCGGCGCCGTGCGCTGATCGCGGAAAGCTGGCTCGACGGCGCGACCTATGTCGATCCGCTGATGGCCGGAAAAGGCCATGCGGAGATCGACGGACTGGTCAGTGCCGTCCAGCCCCGCTTCCCCGGCTTCCGCTTTTCCCTGCTTGCGGCGGACGGCTACGGCGACCGCCTGCGCTTTTCCTGGAAGCTCGGCCCGACCGACAATGACGATATGATCAAGGGAACCGACTTTGCCATCGTCGAGGACGGCCGGCTGAAAGAGGTCAACGGCTTCCTCGACAAGGTCCCGGCGGCCGCATGACCGCCCGGAGCCTGGGTGACATCCTGCGCGAATGGCGGCGGCGCCGCCATTTGAGCCAGCTCGACCTGGCGCTCGACGCCGAAATCTCGCAGCGGCACCTGAGCTTCATCGAAAGCGGGCGCGCGGCACCCAGCCGCGACCTGCTGCTGCATCTGACCGAACGGCTGGGCGTGCCGCTGCGCGAGCGCAATCCGATCCTGATCGCCGCCGGCTATGCGCCGGTCTTTGCCCAGAGATCGCTGGGCGATCCGGCCCTGATGGCCGCCCGGGAGGCCATCGACCTTATTCTCAAGGGGCACGAGCCTTTCCCGGCGCTCGCAGTGGACCGCCACTGGACGCTGATCTCCGCCAATGCGGCCCTTGCCCCCCTGCTTGCCGGGGTCAAGGACGAAGGGCTGCTTGCGCTGCCGGTCAACGTGCTTCGTCTCAGCCTCCACCCCGATGGCCTCGCCCCCCGGATCGTCAACTTTGCCGAATGGCGCAACCATCTGCTGGAGCGGCTGCAGCAGCAGATCGCCGCCAGCGGCGACCCGGTGCTGCGCGCGCTTCTGGACGAGCTCATCGCCTTGCCGGTACCGCCGACGACGCGGCGGGCAATGGCGGGCGTCCCGCGCGATCTCGGCGACATCGCCGTGCCGCTGGAGGTCGAGACCGAGGCAGGCGTGCTTTCATTCCTGTCGATGACGACGGTATTCGGCACGCCGCTCGACATCACGCTGTCGGAACTGGCGATCGAATCCTTCTTTCCCGCCAATGCGGAGACGGCGGCGATCCTGAAGGCGATGCCCCGTCCGCCCGGCGAGCGGAGCTAGAGCCCCCCCGGTCTAGAACTCCACCCCGATCTGCGCCTTGATGCCCGAGCGGAACGGGTGTTTGATGAGTTCCATCTCGGTCACCAGATCGGCGATCTCGATCAGCTCGTCCTTGGCGTTGCGTCCGGTCAGGACGACATGCGTCATCTCCGGCTTCTCGCTCTCCAGGAACTCGACCACCTCGGCGATGTCGACATAGTCGTAGCGGATCGCAATGTTGATCTCGTCGAGCAGGACCATGGAGTTCGACGGATCGCGGATCAGCTCCTTGGCCTTTTCCCAGGCGGCCTTCGCCATGGCGATGTCGCGCGCCTTGTCCTGCGTCTCCCAGGTGAACCCCTCGCCCATGGTGTGGAATTCGCACAGGTCGGAAAAATGCTTGAGGATCAGGTCGCGCTCGCCGGTCGACATGGCGCCCTTGATGAACTGCACGACGGCGCATTTCCGGCCATGGGCGATATGGCGGAAGATCATGCCGAAGGCGGCGGACGACTTGCCCTTGCCCTTGCCGGTGTGGACGATGATCAGCCCCTTCTCGCCGGTCTTGGTCGCCATGATCTTCTCACGCGCGGCCTTCTTCTTCGCCATTTTCTCCGCGTGGCGGGCGAGATCGGCTTCGCTGCCTTCGTGTTCGTCGCTCATCGCATGTCTCCCAATTTCAACGGTAGTGATAGCGGCACGCCGCGATCTGTAATTCCTGTGTCTCGCCTGAGCCGGTGACGCGATAGACCAACCGGTGTTCACCGGTGATGCGCCGGGACCAGAAGCTCTGAAGCTCTCCCTTCAGCGGTTCGGGTTTGCCGGTGCCGGAAAACGGAGTGCGCATACACTCCCGGATCAGGATATTTATCTTGTCGAGCATGGCCCGATCCGCCTCCTGCCAGTGGAGATAGTCCGCCCAGGACCTCTCCGACCAGACGAGCCTCATTGCTTCTCCCCGGCAAGCTGTCGTTCAGCGCCCTGCCCGGCATCGAGTTCCGCAATCGATGCCCGCAGATGTTCTGCATTGATGGGGCTGGCGAGCAGATGCAGGGTCTCGACCATGCTTTCATACTCTTCTTCCGACAGCACGACGACGGACTTGCCCTTGCCTCGAGTGACGACGAGCGGTGCACGGCTGTCGGCCACCTCGTCGAGATGCGAGGCCAGGTTCTGGCGAAATTCGCTGACATTCACATGAGCCACCGGGACACCTCCATGTACATCTTTATGTACATCTTTTCACCACCCGCTTCAAGCATCTGCACGACCTTGCGCGAGCCGCGTAAGGTCGAACATCGCCGAATTGCTACGCGGCGTCCACAACCCGCGGTCGATCGCCTCGATCAGCCGTTCGGACATTTCCTTGAGCGCCGCCGGGTTCTTCTCCGCCATGAAATCGCGCACGCGCTCGTCCAGCACAAAGGCCTGGTAGACCGCTTCGAAATGGTGGTCGCGCACGGCACCGGTGGTGGCGGAAAAAGCGAACATGTAGTCAACGGTGGCGGCGATCTCGAAGGCGCCCTTGTAGCCGTGGCGCATCACGCCGTCGATCCACTTCGGGTTGACGACGCGGGCGCGCACCACCCGGCCGATCTCTTCCTCGAGCGTACGGATCACCGGCTTTTCCGGCCTCGAATGGTCGTTGTGATATACGGTCGGGCGTGCGCCCGCGACGTGCTCGATCGCCGCCGTCATGCCGCCTTCGAACTGGTAGTAGTCGTCGCTGTCGAGCAGATCGTGCTCGCGATTGTCCTGATTCTGCACGACCGCCTGGACGGTCCTCAACCGTTCCTCAAACAGGCCACGCTCGGCCTTGCCGTCCTCCCCGGCGCCATAGGCATAACCGCCCCAGACGAGATAGGCTTCGGCGAGATCGCCGCGACGCTCCCAGCCCTTCTCGTCGATCAGCGCCTGCAGGCCTGCGCCATAGGCACCGGGCTTGGATCCGAAGACGCGGTATCCGGCACGACGGGAAGCAGCCTTGTCGTCCAGCCCCTCGGCCATCAGCCGCGCCGTCTCGGCCCGCACCCGGGCGGCAATCGGGTTGTCGCCTTCGTCCTCATCAAGGGCGGCCACCGCGCGCACGGCCTTATCGTAAAGGGCGATCTGTTCCGGGAAGGCATCGCGGAAAAAGCCGGAAATGCGGAGCGTCACGTCGACGCGCGGGCGACCGAGGATGGCCTGGGGCAGGATCTCGTAGCCGGTGACGCGGCGCGAGGCCATGTCCCACAGCGGCTTTACCCCGATCAGCGCCAGCGCCTGAGCGATGTCGTCGCCGCCGGTGCGCATGTTGGACGTGCCCCAGGCTGTGAGGCCGAACGAGGTCGGCCACTCGCCGTGGTCCTGCACGTAGCGGGCGATCAGAAGCTCGGCGGATTTCTTGCCGAGTTCGTAGGCCGCCGGCGTGGGTACGGCGCGGCTGTCGACCGAATAGAAGTTTCGGCCGGTTGGCAGCACATCGGGGCGGCCGCGCGTCGGGGCGCCGGAGGGACCGGGGGGCACGAAGCGGCCGGCAAGGCCGGTCAGCAGGCCCTCGATCTCGGCCGGACCCGAGCGAATGATCGACGGCTTGAGGCGGGTTTCGATCTCGTCGAGCACGGCGCGCGTGGCTGGCCAGTGCGGGGAACAGGCGATGGTGCCGTCCACCAGTTGGGCGGCCAGAAGCTCGATGCGCTCGACCGTATCGCCCACCGTACGCCAGGGGGCGTCGGTGAGGTCGGCGAGGATGGCGGGTTTCGGGCCGGTCCAGGGATCGGACATGATGCAATCGAGGGGATCGAAGGCAAACATCCGCCCGGAGCCGCCTTCGTGCGCCGTATTACCCCCCTCTGCCCTGCCGCCAATCCGGCGTCTGCCGCGATCGCCCGCTGCAAACTCCGGTCGCCGCCCTCGCCGAGTGCGCGCGGGACGCGGGCCAGCGCGACGGTGAGATCGGTCAGCAGCCGGCCTTCGGGCGCAAGGCCGAAAATGTGCAAACCGTCGCGGATTTGCATTTCCTTGAGGTCGCAGAGATAGGCGTCGAGTTTTTCGAGCGCGGTCTCCTCCGCCTCGTCGCGGGCGATGCCGGCATCCTGGTCGAGGCCGATGTCGGCGACGAGGTCAAGAATCTGTTTCTTCAGCAGCTTCAGCCGGCGTGGATCGCCGCCCGCGGCCTCGTAATATTCGTCGACCAGCGCCTCCAGGTCCTTCAGCGGCCCGTAGCTCTCGGCGCGCGTCAGCGGTGGGGTCAGGTGGTCGATGATGACCGAGGATGTCCGGCGCTTGGCCTGGGTGCCCTCGCCCGGATCGTTGACGATGAAGGGATAGAGATGCGGCAGCGGGCCGAAGACGGCTTCCGGATAGCAGGTCTCCGACAGCGCCAGCGCCTTGCCCGGCAGCCATTCCAGATTGCCGTGCTTGCCCATGTGAATCACAGCATGGGCACCGAATTGCTGTCTCAGATAGGCATAGAAGGCGAGATAGCCATGCGGCGGCACCAGATCCGGCGAATGATAGGTCTCCTTCGGGTCGATATTGTAGCCACGCGCCGGCTGGATGCCGACCACGACATTGCCCAGCCGCGACAGCGGCAGGGCAAACCGGCCGTCAAGAAAGAAGGGATCCGTCTCCGGCGCCCCCCAGCGCGCGGTGACGTCTTGTTGAACCTTTTCAGGAAGATTTTCGAAGAAGCTAATGTAACCGCTTGCTGATAGCGTTTCGCGGAATTCGCGTCCATCGGCCGCCGCATTGGTCGGCCCGGCCATCAGATAGGCCATCAGCGCGTCGCCATCGGCCGGCAGGGCATCGAGCGCATAGCCATCCGCCGCCATGGCGCGCAGCACCTCGACGGTGCCGGCCGGCGTGTCGAGGCCGACGCCATTGCCGAGCCGGCCGTCGCGGTTCGGATAGTTCGCCATGATGAGCGCCACCCGGCGCTCAGAGGCCGGCGTCAACCTGAGCCGCGCCCAGTTGGCGGCCAGCCTTGCAACGAAGGCGGCGCGGCCGGCATCGGGTTCGTGGGAGACGATATTGGTTTCGACGCGGGCATCGAACCGCGCGGCCGCCTTGAAGGAGACGGCACGCGTCATCACGCGACCGTCGACCTCCGGCAGCGCGACGCTCATGGCGAGATCGCGGGCGGTGAGGCCCTGCGACGAGGCTTCCCAGGCCTCCCGCGTGGAGGATGAGAACACGGCCTGCAGCACGACCGCGCCGCCCTCGTCCAGCACGGTCGAGACGCGCTCGGCGCCCGGCGCCGAGACGGCAAAGCCGGTGGCGTTGATGACGACGGCGGGCGGGGCCTCGGCGAAGATCGCGCGCAGCGTCTCGACCGAGACGGTATCTTTGAGGCTGGAGACGAAGACCGGCAGTGCGGCGAGCCCTTGCGTCTTCAAGGCGTCGATCAGCGCCTCGACCGGTCTGGTCTCGCCGCTTTGCATGAGGGCGCGGTAAAAGCAGATGGCGGCGACGGGTGCGGGCTGGCGTTCACCCCCCTCTGGCCTGCCGGCCATCTCCCCCTCAAGGGGGGAGATCGACTCGCGGCAAGCGCCCCCAGCTTCATCCGGCGCCAGGCCTTCAGAATCCCTTTCCGCAAACACCAAAGCTGGAGGTGGCGCGGCGTGGCCTCCGCGTCCGATCTCCCCCCTTGAGGGGGAGATGGCCGACAGGCCAGTGGGGGGTATCGCCGAACCAGGCGACACAGAGCCAGAATACCCCTTCTCCCCGTTCAACGGGGAGAAGGTGCCGGCAGGCGGATGAGGGGCAGCCGCCGAAGCCTGCCTCCACTCTCCAACCCCGATCGCCCCCCTGCCCGGCCACCAGATGCCGGCTTTCAGGAGGGGCGCGGCGGGTGCCGGTTTCTCGCCGTGACCGATCAGGGCGCAGGCATAGTCGACGAAGGCCCGTGCATTGGCGTCGCCGCCCTCGATCAAATAGGCCCAGAGTGCGGACAGGTCGTCGGCCGGCAGGGTCGAGAATTCGGCCAGTCCCTCGTCCCGCTTGTCGTCGCCCGGTAGCACGGCGATGGCCGCGCCTGTGCGGCGGGCCGCGGCATGCAGCGCTTCGAGCACGTAGTGGAAATAGCTCGCTCCGCCGAGCGCCCGGACGACGATCAGCTTCGCATGCCGCGCCGTGCGCTCGACATAAGTGTCGACGGACATCGGGTGCTTGAGGCTCATCAGGCTGGCGAGGCGGAAACTCGGGCCTTCGGGACGTGCGGCAACCGCCGCCGCAATCGCGGCCAGTTCGGTATCGGCCGCCGAGAGGAACAGGATGTCGCCCGGCGTCTGGCCGAGATCGACGGCCTCTTCACCGTCGGCGATCGAGCCTTTCTGGGCTAGGAGAAAATGCATGCGCGTGCGGCATGGGTAACATGCCCCTCATTCCTGCCCTGGAGCGTGGCGGGTACCCCCCTCTGCCCTGCCGGGCATCTCCCCCTCAAGGGGGGAGATCGGAATGCGGCCACCGCGAAGCCATCACGGATACCCTGCAACAGTGCCATTCCCTGGAAAAGCGAGAAAGGAAGGCACCCCAGAGCCAAGCGGTATCGGCTGGGACGATCTCCCCCCTTGAGGGGGAGATGGCCGGCAGACCGGAGGGGGGTGAACCGCGCGCTCATGGGCTCAACCAAACCTCAAGCCGCCTTCTCGACGGCTTCGACCACCGCGCCGAAATCCCAGTCGTGCAGGCCGATGACGACGAAGCGGGTTTCGCGGGTTTCGCCGGAGGCCCAGGGGCGGTCGAAATAGGTGTCGATGCGGGAACCGACCGCCTGGATGACGAGGCGCATCGGCTTGCCGGGCACGTCGATGAAGCCCTTGAGGCGCAGCACGTCATGGGTTTCGATGACGCTCTTCAGCCGATCGACGAAGCCGGACGGATCGGCAATCGCGCCGAGCTTCATCACGAAGCTCTCGAATTCGTCGTGGTCGTGATGATGGTCATGGACCTCGCCGCTTTCGTGCAGCGCCTCGTGCTCCAGTTCGTGGTGCGACTTGCGGTTCTCGATATCGTCCTCGGTCCCCGCCCCGATGCCGAGCAGGACGAGCGCCGGCACGTCTCCGTTCCTCGCCTCGATCAGCGTCGGCTTGCGGTGGATGCGTTCGGCCACTTCGGCCCGCACCCTGGCGATGCCCTCGGCGTCGAGCAGGTCGGTCTTGTTGAGAATGATGAGGTCGGCGCAGGTCAGCTGGTCCTCAAACAGTTCTTCCAGCGGACTGGCGTGGTCGAGGCCCTCGTCAGCCGCGCGGGCGGCATCCACCTTGTCATGGTCGTCGGCGAAGCGGCCGGCGGCAACGGCGGCGCTGTCGACCACAGTGACGACGCCGTCGACGGTGACGCGGGTGCGGATGTCAGGCCAGTTGAAGGCGGCGACCAGCGGCTGGGGAAGCGCCAGGCCGGAGGTCTCTATAACGATATGGTCGGGCTTCGCGTCGCGTTCGAGCAGTTTCTGCATGGTCGGAATGAAATCGTCGGCGACCGTGCAGCAGATGCAGCCATTGGTCAGTTCGATGATGTCGTCCTCGGTGCAGTTGTCGGCGCCGCAGCCCTTCAGCACGTCGCCATCGACGCCGAGATCGCCGAATTCGTTGATGATCAGCGCGATCTTCTTGCCGCCGGCATTCATCAGCATGTTACGGATGATGGTGGTCTTGCCGGCGCCGAGGAAGCCGGTGATGACGGTCGCGGGGATCTTCTGTTGCAGCATGGTCAACCCTTCATTTTCAGCGGCAAGCCGGCCGCGACAAAATAGACTTCCGCGGCACGCGCCGCGATCTGTTGATGGAGCCGTCCGGCATGGTCGCGGAATTCGCGCGCCATGCGGTTTTCCGGCACGATGCCGAGCCCGACCTCGTTCGATACCAGGATCACCCTCGCCGTGAGCTGCGGGAGAGCCGTGGCGAGTTCGGCCGAGCGGGCCGCGACGTCATGGTTTTCCAGCATCAGATTGGTGACCCAGAGCGTCAGGCAGTCGACCAGCACGACACGGGACGGATCATCGATCCGCTTGAGCTGACCGACCAGATCGATCGGCTCCTCGTGGGTCGTCCAGCCGTCGCCGCGATCGCTCCGGTGTTTCGCTATCCTGTCGCGCATTTCGTCGTCGAAGGCGCGACCGGTCGCGACATAATGGCGGTCAGCCACGCAATCGAGGGCAAGACCTTCGGCAAAGCGCGACTTGCCCGAGCGGGCACCGCCGAGAACGAGAATCGAAGAAGGTTCGCCGGTCATGGCTCAATGCCTGCCGGCAAGAATGGAAAGAATACCGCAACGGCGCTCGTGCAGCGGGAGGCGCAGGCCGCCGGATGAGGGCCTTCGTGGACCGCCAGAGGCGACGCGGCCATCGCAAAACCGGACCGAACGATGCGCGCGCGCACGGAATCCGGGGATTCCGGTCTTCAAATCTGTCGCCACGACAACCTCCGTGCTGGCAACAAGGGGAGCCTCCCCTTTCAAAAGGTGTGGGCTTGATGCCCGGCACGGGTGGCAGGTCTCCTGGCTCGCGGGTCGTGGTGCCAAAGATGCACCGGCGGATCTTCCTTGCCTTCCCGGAGGTAGATGCGGCGCGAAAGGGAGGACGATTCGTAGATGATAGAGGCGTCCGGCCCCGGCTGATCGCGCAGCCCTCCAGTGGCTTTTCCGGCTCAGGCCTCAGCTTGGATCGTCCGCACCACGCGAACCGCCATCCTTCGTCGAGACCTATGCCGGACGGAAGACCCTCGCCGCTCTACAGTCGCGGGGTCGGCTGCGATTTGCGGTCCCGGTCTGGATCCCCGCCGTCGCATTCCCTTTTGCTTCCCGAGCCGAAAATCGCCGGCCCGGAAACCATCCGTAATCTCTGGAATAGGTGGAAGCCGTATCCGAGTCAATCGAACGCTAAAGCCTGTCGCGATCTTTCAGATTCGCTCCGCAGGTTTGAGGTTCTGGCTCTTTTCGCATGTCCTCTTCCCGAAACCGGTGTCCACTTTCGCGAGACATGCTCTGGAACGGCTCAGGGCTAGGGCGCGGTGCAGTTCGCGTCGTTGGCCGGGTCGCAAGGGACGATCGGGGCCGCGCCGCCGAGCTTTACCACGCCGCTGGCACCCTCTTCGATATTCGTTTCGATTGCCCCGGCGGGGATTGCCGGGGGTGCCGGAGGAACTGCCGGGACGGGTTCGGTCAGGATCGCGGCAGAGGGTGCAACGACCGCGGGCGCTTCAGGGGCCAAGGCCGTCTTCAGACGGGTGGATTGCGTGCGCGGCGGCCGGACCACCTTGCGCAGCGACGGCGCGGCAAGCGAGAAGGCGAAGCGCACGCGGCTGGCGATCTCCTCGGCCAGGCTCTCCTCGGCCATCATCGGATCGTTGGTCGGATTATTGACCAAGAAGCTTCCCGTCGCGACCGGATGGCCCGTCTCCACCGAGACGGCGGTGACGGAGAAGCGTGCCGTCTGGAGCTTCCGGCGGGCGTTGAACCCAAAGCCCAACCTTTCGATCCGCACGAGAACGACCACCCGCTCGGCACCGGCCGGCGGCCGTGTCGCGGCGATAGCGGCAGACACCCGCCGATCGACGCCGGCCATGATCCGCGTCGGGACAGTCGCATCGGCGATCACGGTGACGTCGCGCACATGATAGCTGAGCGGCCGCGTGATGGGCCGGCTGTTGGTGAGGGTGCAGGAGGCCAGTGCGCCGAACAACAACAGCGCGAAGCCAAGCTTGAAGAAGCGCGCAAACATGGAAAACCCCGGACGGATGATTCTATTCCGCCAGAGGGTCCCACTTTTATGGTTAGCGGACCGTTAATCCGTGACGCGCAGCGCCTCGAGCATGGCCGCGGCGGCGGCGATTTCGGTGAACCGCTTGGCGCGGCGCGCCTCGGCTTCCGCATCGACGCCCCAGTGCTCGTCGGTCCAGTCCTCGTCGAGATGGGCAAGCGCCCAGACCTCTTCGAGCGTCAGGTGCCGGTCGCGAAGGGCCAGCGTCAGCATGGCCGAGCCGGTGATGGTCGTCATGACATGCAGACAGGACAAGGCCAGCGGCGAGCGCTCCGTCTGAAGTGCCGCGGCGAAGGCGGCCACGGCCTCCGCCGGCTGTTCCTGGTGGATCACGCCCTCGACCAGGATGAACCGGGCCCAATGGGTCTCGGCCAGCCAGGACAGAACCGGATCCCAGCGATCACGCTGGCGGTCGACCAGTTCCTGCGGGCCGTCGGCGCGGTAGCACAACAGATCGCTTCCGCTGTAGCGTACGATATCTTCGAACACCGCCTCGGCCTGGTCCGCCACCGCATCGATCGCCGTATTGGCAAGGCGGGTCGCCGGCATGTCTTCGGGATTGATGGTCTCGCCCTGGGCGCGCCATTCGGCGGCAACCAGTTCGGCGGCAGTGCGGGTCGGAAGCGCCAGAGGCTTCTTGCCCGGCGTCTTGACGGCACGTCCGTCGAGCTTGACGGCAAAGGCATCGCCCTCCGGTTCGACCGTCACCTCCGTATAGAAGCGCTTGGCCTGCGGCTTCTTCATCTGGATCTGCGCCCGGCGCACCGGATCGGCATCGCTCTGTTCGGGGACGAAAACGCTCAACTCGTCGCGCATCGGTATAACCTCAGTGAATGTAAGTCAGGATGTCGGCCGGGCGGTCGACCACCGCATCGGCGCCGGCGGCCCACAATTGCTCGACGCTAGCATAGCCCCAGGACACGCCGATCGCGGTCGCGCCTGCGGCCTTCGCCATCTGCATGTCGTAGACCGCATCGCCGATGACGACGGTATCGGCCGGCACGATGCCCGCCTGGTCGCAGCACTCGCTGACCATGGCCGGGTGCGGCTTGGACGGGCAGTCGTCGGCCGTGCGGAAAACAAAGAAATGGGACGTGAAGCCGTGGGTTTCAAGCACCATGTCGAGACCGCGGCGCGACTTGCCGGTGACCGCGCCGATCAGCACGTCCTCGCGCGCCGAAAGGGCGGCAATCAGGTCTGCAATGCCAGGGAAGAGCGGCTCCTGGAAACCGAGCTCGCCGCGGACGCCGAGAAAGATGTCCTTATAGTGGGCCATCATCGCCACGGCTTCCGGGTCGGCATGCGGCTTGCCGTCGATGCGGGCAATCGCGATGTCGAGGGTCAGCCCGATGATCGCCTTGGTGGCGGCGACCGAGGGCTCGGCCTTGCCGAAATGGCGGAAGGTCCGCACCATGACCTCGTGGATCAGGGCGACGCTGTCGACGAGCGTACCGTCGCAATCGAACAGGACGAGTTTCATTCTGCCTCGCCGTCCCCGTCGGCCTGGTCGAAGCCCAGCAGGTTCCACGTCTGCACCATGTGGGGGGACAGCGGCGCGGTGACCTTCAGGCGCCCGCCGTTCGGATGCGGGATGTCGATGCGGCGCGCATGCAGATGCAATCGCTTCTGGACGCCGCCGGGGAAATCCCAGTTGTGGTCGTCGATGAAATACTTCGGATCGCCGATGATCGGATGGCCGATATGCAGCGCATGAATGCGCAACTGGTGGGTACGGCCGGTATAGGGCTCCATTTCCAGCCAGGCGAGATTCTGCGCGGCGGTATCGATGACGCGGTAGTAGGACACGGCGTGATCGGCGCCGTCCTCGCCGTGCCTGGCGACGCGCATCCGGTCGCCCTCGTCGGTCTGGTCCTTGACCAGCCAGGTGGAGATCTTGTCCTCGTGCTTGCGCGGCACACCCTTGACCAGCGCCCAGTAGGTCTTGTGGGTATCACGCTCGCGGAAGGCGGCGGTCAGTTTCTGGGCCGCACCGCGCGTGCGGGCAACCACCAGGACGCCGGAGGTGTCGCGGTCGAGCCGGTGCACAAGGCGCGGCTTCTCGCCCTTCTTGCTGGTCCAGGCTTCGAGCATCTTGTCGATATGACGGGTCAGGCCCGAGCCGCCCTGCACGGCAAGCCCGGCCGGCTTGTTGAGCACGAACACCTTTTCGTCCTCGTGCAGCAGCATGCGCGACAGAAGCTCGCCATCCTCGGAATGTTTCAGATCATGCGCGCCGATCGGCCCGGCCTTGATCTTGAGGTCCACGTCCAGAGGCGGGACGCGCACCACCTGTCCCGGCTGCACGCGGGCATCGGTCTTCACCCGGCCGCCATCGACACGCACCTGGCCGGAGCGCAGCAGCTTTTGCAACTGGCCGAAGCCGAGGCCGGGGAAATGCACCTTGAACCAACGGTCCAGACGCATGCCTGCCTCGTCGTTCTCCACGGTGATATGTTCGATGCCTGCCATAGCCAATCTTTCGGTCACTGCTGCGGAAAAGCCCGCAGATCTCGTCTTAAGCAGGGCTTTAGAGCATTTCGACCGAAGATGGAAACAGGAAAACCGGTCAGAGCAGTGAACGCATCAGGCCAATGCCGGCGATCGCGGCGGCAATGGAAGCGCCGATGCTGAGGACGAGGTAGATGGTGGCCGCGAGCGAAGCGCCCCGCTCGAACAAGGTGACGGCATCAAGCGCGAAGGCGGAGAAGGTGGTGAAGCCGCCGAGAAAACCGGTGATCAGCAGAAGCCGCAGCTCGGCGGAGGCGCCGAAACGGGCGACGATCAGTTCGGCCAGCACGCCAATGGCAAACGAGCCGGCGACATTGACGGTGAGCGTACCCCAGGGGAAGGACGGACCCATGAGCCTCAGCGCGCCGATGCCGACCAGATAGCGGCAAACGGAACCAAGAGCCCCGCCAAAGGCAACCAGCAGGATGTGATTCATACGTCCTCACTTGCCCGGTCCGCCTATTCGACGAACAAGAAAGAGCCGCCGGCCGAAGCCGGCGGGGAAACGATCAGGCCTTCGCAGCGGCCAGAAACTGCTTGGTGAAGCCTTCGAGCGCCGTCCAGTCGGTGAACTCGTGGATCTGCTTGACGTCGGTCGGTGCGCCTTCGCGCTCGGCCAGGCGTTTGGCCATCCAGCGCTTGAAGAAGTCGTATTCCGTGTAGCGAAGGGCACCGGCCGCATGGTGAACCATGCCCGGCGTCCAGCCGGTCTGCGCCATCAGCGCGTCGGGGAAATGCATGGCTTCCTCCCGCTCTTCGGCAAACTCGCTGCGAATGAAGAGCGAAACCGACACAAAAGCGCTCGGCACGGATTTCAGCCAGTCGCGCTCCCGCTCGACGAAGTCGACGAACGGTGCCGGGTAACGACCGGCGTGGATGGGTGCGCAAAGAATGACCGCCTGCGGATGGTCGACGCCATATTCGGCACCGGTGACCACGTTGAACAGGACGGCGCGATCGCCGCCTTTTTCGATCTGGGCGGCAATCGTTTCGGCAATCTTCTTCGACTGCCCCTCGATGCTCACATAGCCGACGAGAATGATCATGCTTGCTCCCTCCCCCCATCCGTCGCCTGGCTGGCGCCGGGGGCCTGAATGTTGTCTCTCAGAACAATTGCGACGAGCGCAAATTCAGCTGGAAAATGACAGATCGCACCGCAATTGCAAGCGCATCGGCGGGTTCGGGGGGCCTGCTGCACGTAATAATTCAACACTGAACAATATCACATCGCCTCATAGTATTTTAGTAAAACTAGACCTTTCGATTTAAAGAAGCGGAGACCCGCATGGTGTAGCATCGCTCGATCAAATAATGGATTGGTGAAGCCAATGACCCAGGTCGTCACAGTCTCGGCCACGACAGCCGCCTATGCGATGGAGAATTCCAAACCGCCGCAGCGGACCTCGCGCAACGCCTTTGTCGAGGAGAGCACCCGCCTGCTCGCCGAGAAGGCCGCCACCAGCGAGGACTTTCAGCTCAGGGCGCTCGTCAATATAGTGCAGCCGCCGGCGCTGGCGCTCTACTTCCTGACCGCGAGCCAGAAGAACCTGGCCCAAGCCAGTCTCAAGGACACGCTCGAGGCCTACAAGAACTCGGCCGCCTGAGGCCGGATCGGGGACAAGCCACCACATGAAAGGGGCCACGGCGGAAAACCGCCGCGGCCCTCTCGGTATTCCTGCCTGCATTACATGCCCTTGACCGGCCCGATCGGCAGAACGACGTCGACTGTCCCGGCCTTTTCGAAGGTCAGCTTCACGGAGACCTGGCCCCCTTCGACAAAAGGCTCCTTCACGTCCATGAACATCAAGTGCAGGCCACCCGGCTTCAGCTCGACCGTCTCACCGGCCGGGACCGGAATTCCGCCCTTCAGCTGCCGCATGGTCATGACATCGTTCACCACGGCCATTTCATGCAGTTCAACGCGGCCGGAAGCCGGAGATTCGGCGGCGATCAGCACGTCATCGGCCGAACCGGTGTTCTTGATGGTGATGAAACCGCCGCCGACGGGCTGGTTCGGCAGCATGGCTCGGGTGTAGCCCGCCATGAGTTCGATGTCGCCGAGCTTGACGACCTGCATCGTTCCGGGATTGGCGCCAACCATGCCCGTGCCATCCATCGCGCCGTGGCCTTGCATCTGATGGCCTTCCATCTGCGCGACGGCAGCGGACGCAAAGAGGGCGACGAGGGTGAGAGTTCTGAATACGTTCATTTTCGTTCTCCAGCGGTTTCGTGCGTGGCCTTCCACGGCCACGATCTTCCGCGACTTGCTTGATTTCACTTGAAGGCGAGAGTGCAAAATCAGGCAATTGCAGGAGGAGCACGCGCTCGCTGGCGCAGGCTGGTACGGCGTTCAGGAAGGTTTCGCGGCTCCCCCAGCTGATTCTCCAGCGAAGCGAAGCTGCTCAGGAGCCAGGCTCCCTCATCCGGTAGCGGCAACAATGCCGAGGAGGCCAGCAGACATGCTTCGCAGAACTGGCGCACCATCGGATGCTTGGTCGCCGCATCGCCGATGCACATGTCAGCATAAGTGCCATCCGGCAACTGCAGCGAAATCGCCGCATAGGCGGCGGCCATGACCTGCGGCGGCTTGTGGGCGAAGGAAAGCGATAGAAGAGCGAATGCGCAAAGAATGCGCAGCAGACCGCCCCTCATCAACTGTACCTTCGACATCGCATTCCTCCGAACGAGCCGATTCCTTAGCGGCTTTCGGCCGGAAATCAAAGCCCTCGTGTTTGCGGGCGCCCCCTTGTCGCGGATTGGCGCCACCACGTCTTTGATCCTTCGCAAACAGTGACGACCGGCCGGACGCGCCGCTTGCGCGAACGCATGCATGAAGCGGCAGCGACAAATATTTGTTCTCAGGCGACCTTTGCCTCTTGCCAAGCGACCGTTCGGCCCGATAATTGCCGCATCCCTGCAGGGAGAAACCGGTTCACTCCGGTGCCGAAGGAGCAACCGCCCCGGAAACTCTCAGGCAAAAGGACCGCAGGGCGTCGACTTGAACTCTGGAGAGAAACCTTCCCGCCATGGAAGGGTGCGCCGAAGGGATAACAATCTCAGGCAAACGGACAGAGGGGGCTCATGACACCGGCACAACCGTGCCACGACCTTGAGCCGGCGCGCCTGCGCCAAAGACGGAGACGCCCCTTGGACCAGTCCGCCGAACTCCTGAAGACCCCGCTTCACGACCTGCATATCGAACTCGGTGCGCGCATGGTGCCGTTTGCCGGCTATGACATGCCCGTGCAATATCCCGCCGGCGTCTTGAAGGAACACCTCCACACCCGGGCCAAGTGCGGCCTGTTCGACGTTTCGCACATGGGCCAGGTTGAGATCCGTGCCAAGTCCGGCGCTTACGAGGATGCGGCGCTTGCGCTCGAAACGCTGGTGCCGGTCGACATTCTCGGCCTGAAGGAAGGCCGGCAGCGCTATGGCTTCTTCACCGACGAGAACGGCTGCATTCTCGACGACCTGATGTTTGCCAATCGCGGCGACCATCTGTTGGTCGTCGTCAACGCCGGCTGCAAGCAGGCCGACATCGCCCATATGAGGAAGCATATCTCCGACCGGGTCGACATCACCTATCTGGAGGACCGGGCACTTCTGGCGCTCCAGGGGCCAAAGGCCGAGAAGGTGCTGACCGAGCTTTGGGCGGGGCTCTACGCGATGAAGTTCATGGATGTGCGCGAGGTCGCGCTTCACGACATTCCGGCCATCGTCTCCCGCTCCGGCTATTCCGGCGAAGACGGATTTGAAATCTCCGTTCCGGCCGACAAGGCCGAGGAGTTGGCGCGCATCCTGCTCGATCATCCGGACTGCGAGCCGATCGGTCTTGGCGCGCGTGATTCGCTGCGGCTGGAAGCCGGGCTTTGTCTCTACGGCAACGACATCGACACCACGACCTCGCCGATCGAGGCGGGCCTCGAATGGGCGATACAGAAGGTTCGCCGCACGGGCGGCGCCCGCGCCGGCGGTTTCCCCGGTGCCGATCGCATCCTGTCCGAACTGGAAAACGGCACCAGCCGGCGCCGCGTCGGCCTCAAGCCCGAGGGCAAGGCGCCGGTGCGCGGGCATGCCAAGCTCTATGCCGATGCCGAGGGCAAGACGGAATTGGGCGAAGTGACGTCCGGCTGCTTCGGCCCGAGTGTCGAAGGCCCCGTCGCCATGGGCTATGTCGCCGCCAGCCATGCCGAGCCCGGCACGCGGATCCATGCGGAAGTGCGCGGCAAATACCTGCCCGTCACCGTCGCCGCCATGCCCTTCGTCACCCCGACCTACAAACGCTGAACCCATGACCGAGATTGCCCCTCATCCGGCTGCCGCCACCTTCTCCCCGTCCTGACGGGGAGAAGGATGCATGCCGCAAACGCCTGCCCGATCCCCACTCCCCGCCTGCGGGGAGTGGGTCAGGGTGAGGGGCAAATCGCTCGCACCACACCAAGAGAGGAACATCACATGCTGAAATTCACCGCCGAACACGAATGGCTGAAGCTCGAGGGCGATATCGCCACCGTCGGCATCACCACCCATGCCGCCGAACAGTTGGGCGACCTGGTCTTCGTCGAACTGCCGGAAGTCGGCGCGACCTTCGACAAGGGCGCGGATGCCGCCACCGTCGAATCGGTCAAGGCGGCCTCGGAAGTCTATTGTCCGCTCGACGGCGAGATCACCGAGATCAACCAGGCGATCGTCGACGATCCGTCGCTGGTTAACTCCGACCCTCAAGGGGCCGGCTGGT
The DNA here is from genome assembly GCF_900492205.1 of Ciceribacter sp. T2.26MG-112.2. Taxonomy (GTDB): domain Bacteria; phylum Pseudomonadota; class Alphaproteobacteria; order Rhizobiales; family Rhizobiaceae; genus Allorhizobium; species Allorhizobium naphthalenivorans_A. The sequence goes on along the minus strand of NZ_UEYQ01000006.1, from coordinate 158,262 downwards.
TCTTCAAGCTGAAGCTCAAGACCCCGTCCGACGCCGACGCCCTTCTTGACGAAGCCGCTTATAACGAGCTGATCGCATGACCACGCCGACCGAATTCCAGTTCACCGACTACCAGCCCTACGATTTCGCCAACCGCCGCCATATCGGCCCTTCGCCGGCCGAAATGGACGAAATGCTGAAGGTCGTCGGCTACAGAAACCTCGACGCGCTGATCGACGCCACCGTACCCTCATCGATCCGCCAGGCGGTTCCCCTCACCTGGGAGGCTGCCATGACCGAGCGCGAGGCGCTCGACAAGCTGCGCGAGACCGCAAACAAGAACAAGGCGCTCGTCTCGCTGATCGGCCAGGGCTATTACGGCACGATCACGCCGCCGGTCATTCAGCGCAACATCCTGGAGAACCCCGCCTGGTACACGGCCTATACGCCCTACCAGCCGGAAATTTCGCAAGGCCGCCTCGAAGCGCTGCTCAACTACCAGACCATGGTCTGCGACCTGACCGGGCTTGACGTCGCGAACGCCTCGCTGCTCGACGAGGCAACCGCTGCGGCCGAGGCCATGGCGCTTGCCGAACGCGTTTCGAAATCGAAGGCCAAGGCCTTCTTCGTCGACGAAGGCTGCCATCCGCAGACCATCGCCGTCATCCAGACCCGCGCCGAGCCGCTCGGCTGGCAGGTCATCGTCGGCAACCCATTCACCGATCTCGATCCGGTCGACGTGTTCGGCGCGATCTTCCAGTATCCCGGCACGCACGGCCACATCCATGACTTCTCCGGCCTGATCGCCCGCCTGCACCAGACCGGCGCGATCGCCGCGGTCGCCGCCGACATCCTGGCGCTCACGCTGCTGAAATCCCCCGGCGAGATGGGCGCCGACATCGCCATCGGCTCGACCCAGCGCTTCGGCGTGCCGGTCGGCTATGGCGGCCCGCACGCCGCCTATATGGCGGTCAAGGACGCCATCAAGCGCTCCATGCCCGGCCGTCTCGTCGGCGTTTCGGTCGATGCGCGCGGCAACCGCGCCTATCGCCTGTCATTGCAGACCCGCGAGCAGCATATCCGCCGCGAGAAGGCGACGTCGAACATCTGCACCGCGCAGGTTCTGCTCGCCGTCATGGCCTCGATGTATGCCGTCTTCCACGGCCCCAAGGGCATCAAGGCGATCGCCCAGCAGGTGCACCAGAAGGCCGTGCTGATGGCCAAGGGCCTGGAAAAGCTCGGCTACAAGGTTGAACCGGAAACCTTCTTCGACACCATCACCGTCGAGGTCGGCCACATGCAGGCCCTGATCCTGCGCGCGGCGGTCGCCGAAGGCGTCAACCTGCGCAAGGTCGGCGAAACGCGTATCGGCATCAGCCTCGACGAGCGCACCCGCCCGGCGACGCTCGAAGCCGTCTGGCGCGCCTTCGGCGGCAGCTTCGTCGTCGCGGATTTCGACACCGGCTATCGCCTGCCCAAGGATCTGCTGCGCACCAGCGACTACCTGACGCATCCGATCTTCCACATGAACCGCGCCGAAAGCGAGATGACCCGCTACATCCGCCGGCTGTCCGACCGCGACCTCGCGCTCGACCGGGCGATGATCCCGCTCGGCTCGTGCACGATGAAGCTCAATGCGACGGCGGAAATGCTGCCGATCACCTGGCCGGAATTCTCCGAGATCCATCCCTTCGCCCCCGCAGACCAGGCGCTCGGCTACAAGGAGATGATCGACGACCTCTCGGAAAAGCTCTGCTCGGTCACCGGCTATGACGCGATCTCCATGCAGCCGAACTCCGGAGCGCAGGGGGAGTATGCGGGCCTGCTGACGATCCGCAACTACCACCTGTCGCGCGGCGATACGCACCGCACGATCTGCCTTATCCCCACCTCGGCGCACGGCACCAACCCGGCCTCCGCGCAGATGGCCGGCATGACGGTCGTGCCGGTCAAGGCGCGCGACAACGGCGACGTCGATCTCGACGATTTCCGCGCCAAGGCCGAGCAATATGCCGACACGCTGTCCTGCTGCATGGTCACCTACCCCTCGACGCATGGCGTGTTCGAGGAGACGGTGCGGGAGATCTGCGAGATCACCCACGCCCATGGCGGCCAGGTCTATCTCGACGGCGCCAACATGAACGCCATGGTCGGCCTTGCCCGTCCCGGCGACATCGGCTCCGACGTTTCCCACCTCAACCTGCACAAGACCTTCTGCATTCCGCATGGCGGCGGTGGTCCGGGCATGGGACCGATCGGCGTCAAGGCGCATCTGGCGCCCTTCCTGCCGGGCCATGTGGCGACCGACGGACGTCCGGGCGCGGTCTCGGCGGCACCCTATGGCTCGCCGTCGATCCTGCCGATCAGCTGGTCCTACTGCCTGATGATGGGTGGCGAGGGCCTGACGCAGGCAACCAAGGTGGCGATCCTCAACGCCAACTACATCGCAGCCCGGCTCACCGGCGCCTATGAGGTGCTCTACAAGTCCGAGGCCGGCCGCGTGGCGCATGAGTGCATCATCGACACCCGGCCGCTCGCCGAAAGCTCCGGCGTCACCGTCGACGATGTGGCGAAGCGCCTGATCGACTGCGGCTTCCACGCGCCGACCATGAGCTGGCCGGTTGCCGGGACGCTGATGATCGAGCCGACGGAATCGGAGACCAAGGCCGAGATCGACCGCTTCTGCGATGCCATGCTGGCGATCCGCGAGGAAGCCCGCGACATCGAGGAAGGCCGCATGGACAAGACCGACAACCCGCTGAAGAATGCCCCACACACCGTGGAGGATCTGGTCGGCGAGTGGACGCGTCCCTACACGCGCGAGCAGGCCTGCTTCCCGCCCGGCGCGTTCCGGGTGGACAAGTACTGGTCGTCGGTCAACCGCGTCGACAATGTCTACGGCGACCGCAACCTCGTCTGCACCTGCCCGCCGATGAGCGAATATGCGGAAGCCGCGGAGTAAGCCGCTCAAAACGCACTACGGGAGCGCCGCCCTTGGGGGCGCTCTTCATTTATGGAGACGCGTGGAAAGATCCTGTGATGGAACGGAATGGGCCGACGCCCGTTTTCATCCTGTTCAACACAGGAGAACCGACATGCGCAAGACCCTTATCCTCGCCGGTACAGCGGCACTGATGACGCTCACCGCGTCGGCCAACGCGCAGGAGACCGTCATCATCCGCCAGGACCCGGTCGTCACGCAGTCGACCGTCGTGGTGCCGGCGCCGGTCCAGACCTATGTCATGCAGCGCGAAGTACGCTCCGTGCCCTATGAGGGCGACGTTCTGATCGGCCGCGTGATCGACGACCCGGTCGAACTCTACCCGGTCGACGGCTATGACAATTATTCCTACACGGTGGTCAACGAGCGCCGCGTGATCGTCGACCCGCAGACCCGCCAGATCATCCAGATCGTCGAGTAACAGCCATTAGACATAGATTGTGAAACCCGGCGCGGTCCGCCGGGTTTTTCGCGTCGGCTCGTGAAGCGAGCCAAAGTCGGCGTCATGCAGGTGACGGCCTGCAGTCCCGCTTTGTGTCACATCGGAACACGCTCGCCGATCGGGTCAATCCATAAGGAACCATAGATCTTCAACCTTCGCTCACGGGCAACGCCTATGCTTCGAGGCTGGAACTCCACAAGCGCAGGACACGACAATGAGCCTTTCCGCCGTCATGGGTATTTCGCTGTCGGGCATGCAGGCGCAGACGACGCGTGCGACGGCGACGGCCAACAATATCGCCAATGCGATGACGCCGCGCTATGACCGACTGGAGACCGATTTCTCCAGCGGAGACGCCGGTGGCGTCAGGGCCTCCGTGTCGCCTTCGGGTGCCGCCACCTTCGACGAGGGATCGAATGTCGACCTCGCGCGAGAAGTGGTATCGCTGATCGAAAGCGAGATCGGTTTCAAGGCCAATGCTTCCGCGTTCGAGACCGGCGCCGACATGTGGGACGTGCTGATCAGCATCAAGCGCGATTGAACGGCCACCGGAAGCGGACAGTCGCCGCCTAGCCGCCGGCGAGAGCCCTCACCCCCATGCCAATCGCCACCAAACCAAAGCCGATCAGCACCACGCCGGAGATCCGCGACACCCAGAGGGCAAAACTCTCCGGCAGGCGGTGATGCAGCAGCGCTACCGTGCCGCTCAGAAAGATCCACCAGAGCATGGAGCCGGCAAAGACGCCGGCGACGAGCGATCCCGCCGACCAGCCATCACCTTGCGATGCCAGACCCAGCCCGGCGAAAATCGCGGCAAACGAGAGGATGGTGGCCGGGTTGGTGATGGTCAGCAGGAAGGTCGCGCCCGTGGTGCTGAGGAGATCTCGCGCGCCGACCCTGGCGGCGGTCGCCGGCGGCTTCGGCTGAAAGCTCTTCCAGCCGAGCCAGAGAAGGAAAAGACCGCCGAAGATCTGCAGTGGCACCGATATCGTGTCGAGCAGGATGGCAAAGGCGGCAAAGCCGGCGGCGGCCATCAGCGCATAGGCGCCGTCGGCGAGCGCGGTTCCAAGGCCACCGGCGACGCCTGCCCAGAAGCCGCGCTCCAGCGTACGGGAAATGCAGAGCGCGCCGATCGGCCCGAGCGGGGCGGCGATGGCGAGCCCGAGCAGGATGCCCTTGCCGAACAGGAGAAGGCTCATCCTTCAGACCTCCGCCGGGGTGAAGCCGCGCTCGACGGCGGTCGACAGCGCGATCATGGTTTCGCTACGCGCCAGGAAGCGCCGCGTCTTCAGTTCTCCGAGGAAGGTTTCGACGCCGGCCAGATCGGCCAGGCGGACCTTGAGCAGGTAGGACCAGCCTCCCGTTACGTGATGGCATTCCGCAACGGAAGGATGCGCCGCGACGAAGGCCTTGAAAGCCTCCTCCCCGGCATCGTAATCGAGCCCGACCAGAACGAAGGCAGTCACGCCGAGCCCGAGCGCTGCGTGATCGGCATCGACGGTAAAGCGCTTGATCGCGCCCGAGGCGGTCAGACGGCGGATGCGTTCGTTGACGGCCGACGGCGACAATCCCACGGCCTCGCCGATATCGGCGAGCGAGCGGCGAGCGTCTTCGGCGAGCAAAGCGGTGATTTTCTTGTCGATTGTATCCATGGCCGCAGCATACCCGGCAAACGAAGACAAATCCAGATATTTTGCGTATTTTTGCGGAGCGCCCGCATATCCTGCGCCACCTTGATATGATCGCCGCAAAATAAATGGCCCGGTCGGTAACCGGGCCATTTTCAGACAATGCTCGATCTGCGGATCGCCTAGCCGGCGAGCGCCGTTTCCTGCTTCTGGCGCGCGAGTTCGGCCAGGTCTGCCGCCTTCAGCTCGACCGATTCGCCACAGCCGCAGGCTGACGTCTGGTTGGGGTTGGTGAAGGTGAAGCCCGAGCGCAGTGTGGTCGTCTCGAAATCCATCCGGGTGCCGAGCAGGTAGAGCACGGCCGAGGGCTCGACCCAGACGGTGGCGCCATCGTGCTCGATCATGTCGTCCTTCGGATTTGGCTCCCGCACCAGGTCGATGGTATATTCCATCCCGGCGCAGCCGCCTTTCTTGATGCCGACGCGGACGCCCTTGGCGTCCGGACCGGAATTTTCGACGATCGCACGAACGCGGGCGGCGGCCGCATCCGTCATGGTCATCACCTGAAAGCCCATCTCGTTCTCCTGTCACGACCGGGTTCAAGGCCCGGCGCTTCGAGTCATGTAAATGTAGTGGGCGACTTGGCTTCTATCAATACCAGCCGATGGCGACCTGGGCTTCTTCCGACATGCGGTCCGGGGTCCATGGCGGATCGAAGGTCATCTCGACCTCGACGCCCGAGACACCCTCCACGGCGCTGACCGCATTCTCCACCCAGCCGGGCATTTCGCCTGCCACCGGGCAGCCGGGTGCCGTCAGCGTCATCATGATCTTGACCATGCGATCGTCGTCGATGTCGATCTTGTAGATCAGCCCGAGTTCGAAGATGTCGGCCGGGATTTCCGGATCATAGACGGTCTTCAGCGCGGCGACGATGTCGTCGGAAAGACGGGCAATCTCGTCCTGCGGGATGGTCGACTGGACGATGCCTTCGCGGACGTCCGGCTTCTGTTCGCTTTCGTTGACGCTCATCGACGTATCCTCACGCGAAGAAGGTGCGGGCATGATCGAGCGCATCTGCAAGCGCATCGACTTCCGCACGGGTGTTGTAAAGACCAAACGAGGCCCGGCAGGTCGAGGTGACCCCGAAACGGGCAAGCAACGGCTGGGCGCAATGGGTACCGGCACGAACCGCCACACCGCGACGGTCGATCAGCATCGATACGTCATGGGCATGGATGCCGCCGAGCTCGAACGAAAAGATCGCCCCTTTGCCCGGCGCATTGCCGATGATCCTCAGCGAATTGATCGCCGAAAGCCGTTCATCGGCATAGGCGCGCAGGCTCTCCTCGTGGGCGGCGATAGCCTGCCGCCCGAGGCCTTCGATATAGTCCAGCGCATAGCCAAGCCCGATCGCCTGAACGATCGGAGGCGTGCCGGCCTCGAAGCGGTGCGGCGGGTCGTTGTAGGTGACGGTGTCTTCCGTCACCTCGACGATCATCTCGCCGCCGCCCATGAAGGGCTGCATGGCCTTCAGGCGGTCCATCTTGCCGTAGAGCACGCCGATGCCCGACGGGCCGTAGAGCTTGTGGCCGGTGATCGCATACCAGTCGCAATCGAGATCCTGGACGTCGACCGGCATGTGGACCGCGCCCTGGCTACCGTCGACCATGACCGGAATGCCGCGTGCATGGGCGATGCGGCAGACGTCCTTGATCGGCACGACGGTGCCGAGCGCGTTGGACATGTGGGTGATGGCGACGAGCTTGGTGCGCTCGGTCAGGCACTTCTCGAAGGCTTCGAGGTCGAAGGCACCGTCATCGGTGACCGGCGCCCAGACGAGCTTCGCGCCCTTGCGCTCGCGCAGGAAATGCCACGGCACGATGTTGGAATGGTGCTCCATGATCGACAGGACGATCTCGTCGCCCTCGCCGATATGGGTCATGCCCCAGCCATAGGCGACCGTGTTGATCGCCTCGGTCGAGGACTTGGTGAAGACCAGTTCGTCGATCGAGCCGGCATTGAGGAAACGGCGCACTTTTTCGCGCGCGCCTTCATAGGCATCCGTCGCGGCGTTCGACAGGAAGTGCAGGCCGCGATGGACATTGGCATATTCGTTCGAATAGGCGTGGCTGATCGCGTCGATCACCTGTCGCGGCTTCTGCGCCGAGGCGGCGTTGTCGAGATAGACGAGCGGCTTGCCGTAGACTTCGCGCGACAGGATGGGGAAGTCGCGGCGCACCGCCGCGACGTCATATCCAGCCTGGGCGGAGAGATGATCAGCCATGATTGTCCAGCCAGTCGGTGATGATCTCTTCCAGCGCCTCGACCAGCGCCTCGTCTTCCAGTTCCTCTACCACCTCCGCGACGAAGGCATTGATCAGCAGGCCGCGCGCCTTCTTTTGCGGAATGCCGCGCGCCATCAGGTAGTAGAGGTGATTGTGATCGATGTCGGTCACCGTCGCGCCATGGGCGCACTGCACGTCGTCGGCAAAAATCTCGAGTTCGGGCTTCACCGAGAACTCCCCGTCGTCCGACATCAGCAGCGTGTTGCAGGCCATGCGGGCATCGGTCTTCTGGGCGTCGGGGGCGACCCTGATCATGCCCTGGAACACGCCCTTGGCGCGGTCGAACACCACGCTGCGGACGATTTCCGTCGACGTGGTGTTCGGCACGTCGTGGCCGAGCGTCATGGTGAGGTCGGTATGGGTCTCGCCACCGAGCAGATTGACGGCGCGCAGCTTGAAATCCGAGCCTTCGCCCGCCGTGCGCAGGTGGACTTCCTGGCGCACCAGCTTGCCGCCGGCATTGACGACGAACAGGCGGAACCGGGCATTGGCGCCGAGTTCGACCTTGATCTGGCCGAGATGGGTGTCGTCCGGACCTTCCGTCTGCAGGATGATCCAGGTGACCTCCGCGCCGTCGTCGATCTTCAGATCGGCGACGCTCGAGACGAGGCTTGCCCCTGCCCCATTGCCCAGATGGCGCTCGATTACCGTCGCGCGGCTTTCCTTGCCGAAGCGGGCGGGAAACCGGACATGCACCGGGCCGCTGGAATGAACGCTCTGCAACTCGATCGGCGCGTCAAGGCTGGCGCCGTCTTCGATTTGCAGTTCGATGCCGTCGCGCACGAAGCTGCCGTTCAGACGGCCGATCGTATCATCGCCATCCCGGGCGAAAAGCTTGGCGGCAGCGGAACCGTTCGCCAGGCTGTCGCGATAGGCGGCGGCCTGGACACCGTCCGGCATCGGGCCAAGGTCGGCCCTGCCCTGCACGAGAGAAAGCACGGTGGCGCCGGCAACGACCGGTGCCACCACGGTGGCGGTGGCGGACAGGTCGAGGGCCGGGACACCACGCATCAGCGCCTTGAGGTCGGTATAGTGCCAGGCCTCGATGCGGCGGGTCGGCAGGCCGGCCCGCTTCAGTTCGTCGAACAGGCGGTCACGGGCGACGAGCACGTCGCCATCACCGGGCAGCCCGCCGATCTGGTTCGTATAAGCCTCGATCAACTGGGTTTCGGCCGCCGTCAGGCGGTTCGCTGCTTGCAGTGTCATCGTCGGAACTCCTTTCCGGCCGATCAGGCCGCTTCCCCGATGATGTCGGCATAGCCGTTGGCTTCGAGTTCGAGCGCCAGGCTCTTGTCGCCGGTCTTGATGATCTGGCCCTTGTAGAGGACGTGGACGGTGTCCGGAACGATGTAGTCGAGCAGGCGCTGGTAGTGGGTGATGACGATCACGGCGCGATCCGGTGACTTCAGCGCGTTGACGCCGTCGGCAACGATCTTCAGGGCGTCGATGTCGAGGCCCGAATCGGTCTCGTCGAGCACACAGAGCTTCGGCTCCAGGAGCGCCATCTGCAGGATCTCGGCACGCTTCTTCTCGCCGCCGGAGAAGCCGACATTCAGCGGCCGCTTCAGCATGTCCGGGTTGATCTTCAGCTCGGCCGCCGCTTGCTTGACTCGGCGCATGAAATCCGGGGTCGTCAGTTCGGCTTCGCCGCGCGCCTTGCGCTGCTCGTTCATCGCCACCTTGAGGAACTGCATGGTGGCGACGCCCGGGATTTCGACCGGGTACTGAAAGGCGAGGAAGATGCCCTTCGCTGCCCGTTCGGCCGGGTCCAGCTCGAGGATGCTTTCGCCATTGTAGAGGATGTCGCCTTCGGTGACTTCATAGTCTTCGCGTCCCGACAGGATGTAGGACAGTGTCGACTTGCCCGAGCCGTTCGGGCCCATGATGGCGGTCACTTCCCCGGCCTTGACCGTCAGGTTCAGGCCACGGATGATTTCGGTGCCGTCTTCGGCGATGCGGGCATGGAGGTTTCTGATTTCGAGCATGGTCTTTTCCTGTTTATCAACGCGCGAGCAAGCTCAGCGCTCCATCTGTCATCTATTCAAAAGAGTGCGCGCATATTGGGTAGGATGAAGGCCGAAATCGCTCCGGCCACCAAGCCTATGGCAACGCGCGCGAGCCTGTTCGACACATTCGGTGAGAAGAGGGCGACGCCGCCGCACACAACCGCGTAGTAGATCAGGCCGATCGCATCCATTACCCCACGCTCCCCTCGAGCGAGATGCCGATCAGCTTCTGCGCCTCGACGGCAAATTCCATCGGCAGTTCCTGGATGACCTCACGGACGAAGCCGTTGACGATCAGCGCGATCGCCGCTTCCTGCGGAATGCCGCGCTGCAGGCAGTAGAACAGCTGGTCCTCGGAGATCTTGGAGGTGGTCGCCTCGTGCTCGAACTGGGCGGTCGCGTTCTTCGCCTCGATATAGGGCACGGTATGCGCGCCGCACTTGTCGCCGATCAGAAGACTGTCGCACTGGGTAAAGTTGCGGGCATTCTCCGCCTTGCGGTGGGCCGAAACCTGGCCGCGATAGGTGTTGTTGGAGAAGCCGGCGGAAATACCCTTGGAGATGATGCGGCTCGACGTGTTCTTGCCGAGATGGATCATCTTGGTGCCTGAGTCGATCTGCTGGTGGCCGTTCGACACGGCGATCGAGTAGAACTCGCCGCGCGAACCGTCGCCGCGCAGGATGCAGGACGGGTATTTCCAGGTGATCGCCGAACCGGTCTCGACCTGGGTCCAGGAAATCTTGGAATTCTTGCCGCGGCAGTCGCCACGCTTGGTGACGAAGTTGTAGATGCCGCCCTTGCCTTCCTTGTCGCCCGGATACCAGTTCTGGACGGTGGAATACTTGATCTCGGCATCGTCCAGCGCCACCAGCTCGACCACGGCGGCGTGCAGCTGGTTCTCGTCGCGCTGCGGCGCGGTGCAGCCTTCGAGATAGGAGACGTAAGCCCCCTCCTCGGCGATGATCAGCGTGCGCTCGAACTGGCCGGTGTTCTTCTCGTTGATACGGAAATAGGTCGACAGTTCCATCGGGCAGCGAACGCCCTTCGGCACGAATACGAAGGAACCGTCGGTGAAGACCGCGGTGTTGAGCGTCGCATAATAGTTGTCGGTGACCGGTACGACCGAACCGAGATACTTCTGCACCAGCTCGGGATGCTCGCGGATCGCCTCCGAGATCGACATGAAGATCACGCCGGCCTTCTTCAGCTCTTCCTTGAAGGTGGTGACGACCGAGACGCTGTCGAACACGGCATCGACCGCGATCTTGGAGGTCTGCACGCCGGCCAGGATCTCCTGCTCGCGCAGCGGAATGCCGAGCTTTTCATAGACCTTCAGCAGTTCCGGATCCACCTCGTCGATCGAGGTCGGGCCGGTCGTGCTCTTTGGCGCGGCATAATAATAGAGGTCGTTGAAGTCGATCTTCGGATAATTGACGCGCGCCCAGGTCGGCTCTTCCATGGTGAGCCAACGCTTGTAGGCGTCCAGACGCCATTGAAGCATCCAGTCCGGTTCGTTCTTCTTTGCGGAAATGAAACGGATGATGTCTTCCGACAGGCCCTTGGGCGCCTTGTCGACTTCGATCATCGTCTCGAAACCATATTTGTACTGGTCGACATCGATCTGGCGCACCTGATCGATCGTTTCCTGCACGGCAGCCATTCGCGTTCTCCAATCTTGCCGGATCAAAGGCCGGCAGCTTGTCAACGTATTGAGCGGAAACCCGCCCTTATGTAGTTGCCAGAGGCGTGTTTTTCACCCTGGCGGCAAGGAGAAAAATGGTTATTGCCAATTTTTCCCGGTCTTTCATGCGGCCTCGCCGGAGATTTTCCGGCGCCCCGCGATCTTCGCAAATATCTCGACCGTGCGGTCGATATCGTCTTTCGTCGTCGTCGCCCCGAGCGAGATGCGCAAGGCGCCCGTCCTGGCGTCCTGCCCCATGGCGGTCAGCACGTGGCTGGCGCCGAGTTTGCCGGACGAACAGGCAGCCCCCGCAGAGAGCGCAACGCCCTCCAGATCGAAGGCGATCTGGCCGGTTTCCGCCTTCAGACCCGGCAGGGTGAAGAAACTCGTATTGGCGACCCGCCCGACAGCCTCGCCATGAATGATGAGATCGGCGGCCGCGTTCCGCATGCCTTGTTCCAATCGGTCGCGCAAGGCGCCGATTGCCGCATTTCTGGCCTCGATCCCGGTTCGCGCCCAGACGGCGGCGGCACCGAAACCGGCGATCGCAGCCACATTCTCGGTCCCCGCCCGATGGCCCTTTTCCTGGCCGCCGCCGCGGATCAGCGGGGCGGGCATCAAGGTCTCGCCACGGGCGATCAGTGCGCCTGCCCCCTTCGGTCCACCCAGCTTGTGGGCGGAAAGAATGAGGAAGTCGGCACCGATCTCCTGCACATCGAGCGCGATCCGCCCGGCCGCCTGCACCGCATCCACCAGCAGCAGGCCGCCGTGCCTGTGTACGATCTGAGCGGCGTCGCGGATCGGTTGGATGATGCCGGTCTCGTTGTTGACCGCCATTACAGCCACCAGCGGCAGGCCCTTTGTCGCATCATGGGCCGAAAGCAACCGCTCCAAGGCTTCGAGATCCGTCAGCCCGGCAGCGGTGACCGGAATTTCGCTGATCTGCTCGGCGCCGAATCGTCCACCCTCGCGCACGGCCGGATGCTCGATCGCCGAGACGTATAGCCGGCCGATCGACAGCGGCGCCTTGCCCATGCGGAAAGACGGCGTCAGCACCAGATTGGCGGCCTCGGTGGCGCTCGCCGTGAAGATGACATTGGCGGCCGTGGCACCAACGAGGGAGGCCACTTCGCGGCGCGCCGTTTCGATCACCGCCCTGGCGGCGCGGCCCTCGGCATGCACGGAATTGGGATTGCCCGTCAGAGCGAGTGCATCAACCATGACGGAGCGCGCCGCCTCCATCAGGGGGGCGGTGGCATTCCAGTCGAGATAGATGCGCTCCTTGGCCATATCGGGTCCGTGTCGCGCCCGCTGGCAGCCAGCAAGCGCATTTTCCTTGAAATTTCCGTCGGGCTTGTCCTATGACACCTTCGACCTTGGATGGACAGCCACCCAGTTTCGAACAATTCTAAACTGGGTTTTATGAAAGTTGACTGACTTCGTCAAGTCAGCTGACAGGAATGCTTGTCCAGGAACCACAGAAATTTGCACGGACCGGAGTTTCAATGCCTGAAGTGATTTTCAACGGCCCGGCGGGCCGCCTCGAAGGACGGTACCAGCCGTCCAAGGAGAAAAGCGCGCCGATCGCGATCATCCTGCATCCGCATCCGCAGTTCGGCGGCACGATGAACAACCAGATCGTCTACCAGCTCTTCTACATGTTCCAGAAGCGCGGTTTCACGACGCTGCGCTTCAACTTCCGCGGCATCGGCCGCAGTCAGGGCGAATTCGACCATGGCGCGGGCGAACTGTCGGATGCGGCCTCGGCGCTCGACTGGGTCCAGAGCCTGCATCCCGATTCGAAGAGCTGCTGGGTCGCCGGCTATAATTTCGGCGCCTGGATCGGCATGCAGCTTCTGATGCGCCGGCCGGAGATCGAGGGCTTCATCTCGATCGCGCCGCAGCCCAACACCTATGACTTCTCCTTCCTCGCCCCCTGCCCGTCGTCCGGCCTGATCATCCATGGCGACGCCGACAAGGTCGCGCCGGAAAAGGACGTCCAGGGCCTGGTCGACAAGCTGAAGACGCAGAAGGGCATCCTGATCACCCAGAAGACGCTGCCCGGCGCCAACCACTTCTTCTCCGGCCAGACGGAAACGCTGATGGCCGAATGCGAGGACTATCTCGACCGTCGCCTCGAGGGCGAACTGGTACCGGAACCCGCCGCCAAGCGCATCCGCTGATTGGCGGCCCGCGAACTTCCAAGAGACGCCGGTCGACAGACCGGCGTTTTTTGTTGCACGGATTCTGCCGGCAAGGGGCAGGATCGGCACAACCGGCGTTGACAAAGCACGGCAAGATTGTTCTGACTTGAACAATAGTCACCTGATTTTTCAACACGTCCTCAGATCTGCCAATATGCCCGACGCCCTGTCATTCGATGCGATCGGCTTTGCCGGTGGCGGAAACCGCTGCTACTGGCAGAGCGGCTTTTTCCTGTCGCTGAACCTGCGCTATCCGCAGCGTCCATCCTACTACGTGGCAGTGTCGGCGGGCGCCTATCACTGCGCGATGAACCTGGCCGGTATTGGCGAGCGGGTCCGCAACGCGGCATTCAGCTTCGCCGAACGCAATATTCCGGACCTCGACTGGGCGGCGCTGAAGGAGCGCCGTTCGCCGCTCGTCGTCGGCGGCCTGTACCGGCAGTTCTTGGCAGAGCAGTTCGGCGAGACGGAACTGGCGGCACTCAAGGCCGCGCCGCGAATGCTGATCCAGGTGGCGCGCCCGCCGGACTGGATGCCGGGCGGCCTTGCCGCGCTCGGCTCGATCGCCGCCTACCAGATCGAGAAACGCCTGACCGGCGGCGCCCATTCCAAGGCCGGCCGTTATCTTGGACTGAAACCCGTCTGGATCTCGACCCATGAGATTCCGACCGCCGCCGATCTGGTCGACGCGATGATGGCGACCTCGTCGGTGCCACCCTTCATGCCGGTCGGACGGATCGCCGAGCGCGACCATCTCGACGGCGGGCTGGTCGACAATCCACCGACGATCCGGCTTTCTGAGACCGAAGCGTCGGGCGGCCGGACGCTGCTGCTGACCACGCGCTACGGCCGCCTGCCGCCGGCCTCGCCCAACCGCGTCGCGGTCGGTCCGAGCGAGGACATCCGCGTCAACAAGTTTACGGTTTCGGATGCCGCCGGCCTGAGGCACGCCTTTGAGGTGGGCCTGAGAGACGGCGCGACCTTCGCCAAGACCATGCCGAGACTATTTGACCGCTGACGGCGACCGGGCCTCGGCACGCGCCAGGACACCGCCGGTCACCGGCGCCTTAACCCCCGTGGTGCCGGGGAAGGTAAGCGGCAATCGTTTCAGCGAGCGCACGGCAAGATAGGCCCAGGCCTCGGCCTCCGTCGCGTCGCCGTCGAAACCGGCCTCTTCCGCCGTCAGGACGGTCGCGCCGCCTCGCGCGGCGATCTCGGTCAGGTCGGCCATTATGGTGCGGTTGAGCCGCCCGCCGCCGCTGATGATGTAGGTTTGCGGCGCATGGGGCAAATGCCCCGCGGAACGCAGAATGGCTGCGGCTGTCACATAGGCCAGTGTGCGGGCGCCGTCGTGCAGCCCCGCTTCATCCGATTGCGGCGGGCGAAAATCACTGCGGTCGAGCGAACGGCGCTGGTCGGTGGTGAAGAAGGGATGGTCGAGATAGCGCTCGGCGAGATCCATGAGAACCTGGCCTTCGGAAGCGATCCTCCCGCCCTGGTCGAAGGGCACGCCGGCATTGACCTCCACCCACTGGTCGATCAGCGCATTGCCCGGACCGCTGTCGAAGGCGAGGATTTCCCCCTCGGCACCGATATAGGTGAGGTTGGAAATGCCGCCGATATTGACGAAGCAGATCGGGCGGGCGGCCTGTTTGAGCGAGGCGGCGAGTGCCGCGTGATAGGCGGGCACCAGAGGTGCGCCCTGCCCGCCATGTGCCATGTCGTTGGCACGCATGTCATGGACCACGTCAATGCCGGTTTCCCGCGCAAGCAGCGCACCGTCGCCGATTTGCACGGTCAGCCCCTGGTCCGGGCGATGCAGGACGGTCTGTCCGTGAAAACCGATCACGTCGACCTCACCCGCCGACAGATTATGGGCACCGAGGAAGGCCTTGACCGCCCCCGCGTGACGAAGCGTCAGGTCGTGTTCCAGTTCAAGGAGACTACCCGGACGCGCCGAGCGCTCGGTCATCGTCCTGGCGTCTTCCAATCCCTGCTTCAGGCGATCACGAAAGGCCGGGTCATAGGGAATGATGAGAAATGGCCCTCGCTCGACGAAGCTTTCGCCGTCCGTTTCCAGCATGGCGACGTCTATCCCGTCCATCGAGGTGCCGCTCATCAGTCCGATCGCCCGCATCCTGCCACCCACAAGGTCTCTCCATCGATTCGAATGAATGTCATCAGCGTTATTCATGGCCGAAACGGGTGCACATTTCAAAAAACAATGCTAAAGCCGCCGGCAAATTCCCATTCCCGATACATTCCAGAAGGCCTGAAGGTCATGACGAAGTTCAAGTCCGATTTCCTCCGCACCATGCAAGAGCGCGGCTTCATTCATCAGATTTCCGATGAAAGCGGCCTCGACGACCTGCTCGCCAAGGAAAGCGTGACGGCCTATATCGGCTTCGACCCCACGGCGCCGTCGCTGCATGCGGGCGGCCTTATCCAGATCATGATGCTACACTGGTTCCAGGCCACCGGCCACCGGCCGATCTCGCTGATGGGCGGCGGCACCGGCATGGTCGGCGACCCTTCGTTCAAGGAAGAGGCCCGCCAGTTGATGACCGTCGAGACGATCGAGAGCAACATCGCCTCGATCAAGCGCGTCTTCGCCAATTACCTGGACTACGACAAGGGACCCAAGGGCGGCGCCCTGATGATCAATAATGCCGAATGGCTGCGTTCGCTCAACTATCTGGAATTCCTGCGCGACGTCGGCCGGCACTTCTCGGTCAACCGCATGCTGTCCTTCGACAGCGTCAAGACACGCCTCGACCGCGAACAATCGCTGTCCTTCCTCGAATTCAACTACATGATCCTGCAGGCCTACGACTTCGTCGAACTGGCCAAGCGCTACGACTGCCGCCTGCAGATGGGCGGCTCCGACCAGTGGGGCAATATCATCAACGGCATCGACCTTGGCCATCGGATGGGCACGCAGCAGCTCTACGCGCTGACCTCGCCGCTCCTGACCACGTCTTCGGGCGCCAAGATGGGCAAGTCGGTGAACGGCGCTGTCTGGCTCAATCCGGACATGCTCTCGGCCTATGATTTCTGGCAGTACTGGCGCAATACCGAGGATGCCGACGTTCCGCGCTTCCTCAAGCTCTACACCACCCTGCCGATGGCTGAGATCGGCCGTCTGGCGAGCCTCGGCGGTTCGGAGATCAACGAGGTGAAGAAGATCCTCGCGACCGAGATCACCGCGATGCTGCACGGTCGCGATGCCGCCGAGCAGGCGGCGGAGACCGCGCGCAAGACCTTCGAGGAAGGTGGGCTTTCGGAAAACCTGCCGTCGATTGACGTTCCCACAGCCGAACTCGAGGCCGGCATCGGTCTCCTGTCGCTGATCGTGCGCGCGGGCCTTGCCGCCTCGAACGGCGAAGCCCGTCGTCATGTCCAGGGCGGCGCCGTGAAGATCAACGATGCCGCCGTCAGCGACGAACGCATGGCGATCGGCATGGGTGAGATGACCGGAGACGGCGTGATCAAGCTGTCACTCGGCAAGAAGAAACACATGCTGGTGCGCTCCGTCTGACAGGATGGCGCCGGGCGTTTCCCCGCTCGGCCATCGCCACGGAGTGGCGAGGCGCCACGACATGCTGCGGCCGGCCCGACCAAAAAAAAGACGTCGTCCGGAAAATAAATTTATCGGCCTTCCGACCCGATCAGCGCCTCGCTCCGCACTCTTGCTGTGTGAGGCGCAAATCCGGTCGCACGACAAGCGTCGGCTGCTCGCCATTCCGCAACCCGCGCATCGCCGGCCACCACTCTGTCGGCGCCCCGCGATTTTCTATTTTTCTCTTTTCGATCAGAGCCTTATATCCTGTTTCGCTCCAGCCGACTTGTGCCGGTTCGTTAAAATTCGAGCTAAACTTTCGACAAAATATAATAAAATACAATTTCAATTTTATACTTGTTTTATTCTCGTTCTCCGTTGTTTTGATTAGATTTAACCTCGGTTTTTACTTCGCAATTTTGCGAGAGATCAAAATCTCCCTGTCATTGTCTCCTCAACACGGGGAGACGACCAATGACAACAAAAAGAACTCTGGGTATTGGACTCTTGGCCATCGCAATGTCCGGCGCTCTCGCGCTTCCGGCCATGGCACTGCCGGCAAATATGCGGGTTGTCGGAAAGGCAAATCCGCCGATCGGCCACTATGAATTCTGCAAGACCTATGGCGGCGAATGCGTTGCGGCGAGCCGGGATGGCGGCCCAGCCCAGCTCACCGAAACGAGCTGGAAGACCCTGCTCGACGTCAACTATACGGTAAACAGCTCGATCACGCCGCTGACCGACCAGGACATTTACGGCGTCGAGGAGCGTTGGGCCTATCCGCGTACGGTCGGCGATTGCGAAGACTTCGCGCTGCTGAAGCGCAAGATGCTGATCGATCGCGGTTTCGCCCCGTCCGACCTCCTCCTCACCGTCGTCCTGCAACCGAATGGCGAAGGCCATGCCGTGCTGACGGTGCGCACCGATCACGGCGACTTCGTCCTCGACAACATGCGCAACAAGGTCATGCTGTGGTCCGAGACGGAATACACCTATCTCAAGCGCCAGTCGTCTGACGATCCGGGACGCTGGGTCAAGCTCCAGGACGGCCGGGCTACGGCCGTCGGTAGCGTCAACACGAACTGAGGCCGCCGCCCGACGCGGCAGCCCTCGAGCCCCTGGCCCGGTCCGTCCCCCGCATACCCCGTCCCCGACCGGAGCCAACGAGCCGGTCCCGCCATAAGCGGGGCCGGTTTTTCTTGCGCGCCCTTGCCCTGCCCGCACAGGCCTTAACCGCCCATTAACCATAGTCGCCGAGTGTCGATCTTATCGCGAAGGCGAGAATCGGCGGGGCGCGACGGTCGCCACCCGGAACGATACTGGCCCTTCGTTTGCCGTTGCCTCGGGGGCAGAACCATGGAAGCAACCCGCACCGCGAAAGAAACCGAAGATCAGGCACCTCTGGTCTCCGTTCGATTTCTGATCATTCTGACGGCGGCCGTCACAGCCCTTGCACTTCTGTCTCTGGCCATCAGCCTGCTCGGTGATCGCATCGGCGAACGCTGGTCACTGGCGGGCCACAGCGCCAGTGCCGAGCCTGTCGACGTCTCGATCGGCCTCGATCGCCTGCGTGTTCCCTCCAATGCGATCCGCTTCGAGGATCAGAGAAGGAGCGGCAGATCCGAGCGCCTCGACCTTTTCGTGCTCTGGCCGGAAATGACAGGCTACAGCAGGGAAAACCGCCGGCGTTTCGATGACCTTGCGCACGCAAAATCGCTGATCTTCCTGCAACTGTCGCAAAGCACGATGTCGCGCGACATGTCGGGACGGGTCGATCCCATTTACTCGCATCTCTTCACTGGAACTCCGGAAAGCGGCCCTTTCGGTCTTTCCCTCCATCGGTTCCGGGCCGGCACGGGGTATGATCGCGAAGTCCTCCTGACCGCGCCGCGGCCGGGGCAGGCCGACTACGCGGTGCGCTGCCTGCTGCCAGAACCCGGCGACCTGCCGAGCAATAGCGATTGCCAGCGCGACATTCATGCCGGACGCGACCTGACGGTACTCTACCGCTTTTCCAGCGAACTGCTTTCCGACTGGCAGCAGATCGACAAGGCCATCGAGGTCTATATCCGCGACCGTATCGTCAGCGGACCAACGTCCCCCAATCTGCCAATGCGCGGCAATTCGGCAACGAAAGATTCATTATAAACCTCTTGGTAAGGCTGTTTCCGTACTTTGGTCGGAGTGGTCGCGTGGGGGTGCGTCCGATCCGAAATTCAGCATGTGAAGAGTCTTGCGGTGAAAAATACATTCCGACGCCTTAATCTCGCTTCCCAGATGCGCAAACTGGCAGTTGCCGCCCTGGTATTCGTGACTGCATTGGGCATGAGCGCCTCACTGGCCGCAGCAAAGCCGACCTATGGCGGCATCGTCGTCGACGCGAAGACCGGCAAGGTTCTCTACAGCGAGAATGCCGACAGTCTGCGCTATCCGGCATCGCTCACCAAGATGATGACCCTTTACCTGACGTTCGAAGCTCTCGAAGCGGGGCGGATCCGCCTGGGCGACAAGGTGCCGGTCTCGGCCAATGCCGCCAAGGAGCCGCCGTCGAAGCTCGGGGTCGGCGCCGGTCGCTCGGTCACCGTCGAGCAGGCCATCCTGGCTCTCGTTACCCGTTCAGCCAACGATATTGCCACCGCGCTCGGCGAATTTCTCGGCGGCTCCGAACAGCGTTTCGCGCAGATGATGACCGCCAAGGCCCGCAGCCTCGGCATGACCAAGACCACCTATCGCAATGCCCACGGCCTGCCGAACACGGCGCAGATGACCACCGCCCGCGATCAGGCGCGTCTCGGCATCGCTCTTCGCCAGCACTTCCCGCAGTATTACGGCTATTTTTCCACCCGCAGCTTCAAGTTCGGCAAGCAGACCATCGGCAACCATAATCGCCTGCTCGGCGCCGTGCGGGGCGTTGACGGCATCAAGACCGGTTTTACCCGCGCCGCCGGGTTCAACCTGGTCACCTCAGCCCAGGCGGACGGCCGCTCGATCGTCGGCGTCGTCATGGGCGCGCCCTCGGGTGCCAATCGCAATGCGCGCATGACAAAGCTGGTCCAGGCCTATCTGCCGAAGGCTTCGCGCTCGGGCGGCGGCGACCTGATCGCCAAGATGAACACGTCGGTCGCACCGGCAGCCGCCGCAATGGCCGCCGAAGCCCCGAATATGGCTCTGGGCGTGCCCTCCCTGCCGTCCACCGGACCGCTGCCGGAAGTGCGCTACGAGGCAGCACCCGTCGCTTCGGCCTATGCCGCACCCGCCAGCCCCTCTGCCGCCGCGGCGGCGCTCGACGCCACGCGTGGAGCCGGACCCCAGCCGCTCGGCGCAGGCATGCCTGTCCCGCAGCCGGCCCCGGCCTATATGCCCGACAGCCAGGCCTCGATCGCGCCTGCCAGCGCGCCTCAGCCGGCGGCCCAGCCGGAAGCTGTGGCATCCGCAGACATCGACCAGACGACAACCGCCTCCACCCAGCCCTCCGGATGGGTGATCCAGGTCGGCACCTCGCCGGACCGGGAACAGGCCATGACCCTTCTGCGCAATGCGCAGGACAAAGGCGGAAAGGTATTGCGTTCCGCCACCCCCTTCACGGTCGCTTACAAGACCGGATCCGAGCAGCTCTATCGCGCACGCTTCGGCGGGTTCGGCGACCAGAAGATGGCCGTCAACGCGTGCAAGTCGCTGAAGAAGATAGGCATCGGCTGCTGGGCGGCGTCGCAGTAGCAACCGGTTTTCCACCTCGATTTTTGTATCGTGTACGAGGTATTCGCAATGGCATCGAACGAGAATCACTTCGATCTCGCCCCGACCCAGGACAATAGCGGCAAGGACGGCCGCTACAGCCTGCACCCGCTGCATGAGGCGGCCTATCGCCTCGCCGATCTCGGACTCCAGCGCAAGCGGGGCTCGCGGACCAAGGACCTGATCGGCCTGCTGCTCTGCCATGGCGCCCGCGCCTGGCGCTATTCGCAGCCGGAGGCAAGCATCCATCTTCATGTCTCGACGCATGGCGGCCGTCTTCCCGTCGTCCTGCGTCTGCGCTGAACCTCTCATTCTGGCGCCCGAGGAGGAAACCATGCCGCTCTATTCGCTGGGCAATCTCACGCCCAAGCTTCCGCCCTCGGACCGGTTCTGGATTGCGCCCGGAGCCCATGTGATCGGCCAGGTCGAGCTTGGCGAGGATGTCGGCATATGGTTCGGCGCCGTGCTTCGCGGCGACAACGAGCCGATCGTCATCGGTGCCCGCAGCAATATCCAGGAAGGCGTGATGATCCATACGGACCTGCACTTTCCGGTCATGATCGGCACCGGCTGCACGATCGGCCATCACGCCATCATCCATGGTTGCACGATCGGCGACAATTCCCTGGTCGGCATGGGAGCGACGATCCTCAACGGCGCGAGGATCGGCAGGAATTGCCTGGTCGGCGCCAATGCGCTGGTGACGGAGAACAAGGAGTTTCCCGACAATTCGCTGATCGTCGGCTCTCCGGCCCGGGTCGTGCGCAGCCTCGACGAGGCGGCGGCTGCAGGCCTTGGCCTTTCAGCGGAGAACTACGTGCACAACTGGCAGCGCTTCGCCCGCGATCTCAAGGAAATCTGACATCGCGCTCGCAGGCCTCTTCAGGCTTCAGACCGCACAGGCGGCGCACACGCCCCGCAACTCGATCGTCGTTTTTTCAGCCTTGAAGCGCTTGGACTTGGCCCAGTCCGCCAGCCGATGATCAATGGCGTGGTCGTGGAATTCCTCGACCCGACCGCATGTGTTGCAGATGGCGAAAGCCACCGTGCCATGGGCGCAGCAGTCGCTCTTTTGATGGGCGCAGGCGACGAAGGCGTTGATGCTTTCCAGCCGGTGCACCAAGCCGAACTCGACGAGCTTGTCGAGCGCCCGGTAGACCTGCAAAGGTGCCCGGAACCCCTTGTCGCGCAAAAGGTCGAGTATGCCGTAGGCCGATAGCGGCGCGCCGGTCTGCGACAGCGCATCGAAGACGAGCGACTGGTTCTTCGTCAGTTGCGGCTGGGTCATGGCATCCTCACGAGGCGGAATCGCCGCGCTGCCGGTAGGGCGACGGCAGGAGGCTGAACAGGAACAGAATGAGCGCCGCGACCACGATGGATGGGCCGGACGGCGTGTCATAGGTCAAGGAGCCGAACAGGCCGAGCACCACGGCGACAGCGCCGATCAGCGAGGCGAGGATCGCCATGACCTCCGGCGTCGTGGAAAAGCGCCGTGCGGCAGCGGCCGGGATGATCAACAGCGAGGTGATCAGCATGATACCGACGATCTTCATGGCGATGGCAATGACGAGCGCCATCAGCAGCATGAAGGCAAGGCGGGCGCGCTCGGGATGCAGGCCCTCGGCTTCCGCCAGTTCGGCATTGACGGTCGCGGCCAGAAGCGGCCGCCACAGCCAGGCGATCAGGGCCAGCACCAGCGCGCCGCCGCCCCAGACCACCGCAATGTCGGTGGTGGTCACCGCCAGGATGTCGCCGAACAGGAAGGCGATGAGGTCGATCCGCACCCAGGACATGAAGGCGACGAGGACGAGGCCGATCGCCAGCGTCGAATGGCTGAGTATGCCGAGCAGCGCGTCGGCTGACAGCGCCTGTCGCTTCTGCAGCACCAGCAGCAGCAACGACACCATCGCCGCCACGACGAAGACGCTGACCATGAGGTTCAGCGAGAGCAACAGCGACAGCGCGACCCCAAGCAGGGCCGAATGGGCCATTGTGTCGCCGAAATAGGCCATCCGGCGCCAGATGACGAAGCAGCCGAGCGGTCCCGTGGTGATCGCCAAGCCGATGCCGGCAAGGATGGCGCGCAGGAAGAAGTCGTCAAACATCGCGTGTCCCCGCGGCAGTCACGGCCTTGGGCGTCGGGTGCTCCGCATGGACATGATCATGGTTGGCGTGACTGTGGCCGGCGTGACTGTGGGCGGCGGCGTCATGGGTTGGCGGACCGTGCCCATCCTTTCCATCGCCGGGTCCATGGGAATGGTCGTGCCCCAAATGATCCTGGACCGGATGATCATGCGGGACGCCTCCGGCGTGCTGCGTGGGGGAATGCGCATGGGCGTGATCGCCATGGTCATGGTGATGACCGTCGCCGGCATGGCAATGGTCGGTGATCGTGCCATCCTCATGGCGCACCCGCCCGTCGGGCAGATGGGTGTGATCGTGGTGATGGCTGTAGACGGCGAGCGTGCGACCGGCGGCAGCGCCGAAGAGGCGCATATATTCCGGGCTGCGGCTGACGGCGGCCGGCGTTCCCCGGCAGCACACATGGCCGTTCAGGCAGATGACGGTATCCGTCTCGGCCATCACGACATGCAGGTCGTGCGAGATCAGCAGGATGCCGCAGCCGGCAGAATTGCGGATCGAGGTGATCAGATCATAGAGCGCAATCTCGCCGGCAAAATCGACGCCTTGCACCGGCTCGTCGAGAACCAGCAGGTCCGGCTTGCGGGCGATGGCGCGCGCCAGCAGCGCGCGCTGGAACTCGCCGCCGGAGAGATGCTGGACTTCGGCACCGGCGAGATGGCCGATGCCGACCGAATCGAGCACGGCGGCGATCTCCTTGTCGCTCAACCGCATGGTGAGCGTCATCAACCGCTTGACGGTGAGCGGCATGGTCCAGTCGACCGCCAGCTTTTGCGGCACATAGCCGACGCGAAATCCGGGCTGGCGCTCTACCCTGCCCTCGTCCGGCGACAGCACGCCGATCGCCATCTTGGCGCTGGTCGACTTGCCCGAGCCATTGGGACCGATGAGGGTGACGATTTCTCCGCGCCGGACGGAAAAGTCGACGCCGCGCACCAGCCAGCGGCCGTTGCGCCGGACGCCGGCACCCAGAAGCGTCACAAGGGGGGGCTCAGTCTTCAATGTCAATGCGGTCATGTTCGACCCGAAAATTTGCTGTTGCATGACCCTATGCCACACGTTATAGCATTACGCAATTCATGTAATGTTATTACATAGCAAACACAAGATGGAGCCGCTCCCATGTCGCTTTCCCGGTATCGCCTTTTCGCCTCTGCCGCAGCCCTTTTTCTGACCCCCACCCTGGCGTTTGCCGCCCCTCAGGTCGTTGTCTCGATCAAGCCGGTGCATTCGCTCGTGGCGGCGCTGATGCAGGGTGTCGGCGAGCCGTCGCTGATCGTCGAAGGTACGGCCTCCGCCCATACCTACAGCCTGAGGCCGTCGCATGCCCGTGCGCTGGAGAACGCCGACCTGGTCTTCTGGGTCGGGCCTGGCCTCGAGGCCTTCCTCGAGAAGCCGCTCGACGCCTTGGCGGGCAAGGCGACGGTGGTCGAGCTCGAAGACGCGCCGGGGCTGGTGCGCCTGCCCTTCCGCGAAGGCGGCGCCTTCGAGACACACGAAGACGAAGGTGAAGATGCCCATGCCGGCGGCGAGGATCATGCGGCACAGGACGACCACGATGCCCCTGAGGATCATGCGACCGAAGACCATACCGGCGATGAGCACGGTCATGCGCATGAGCACGAAGGCTTCGACATGCACTTCTGGCTCGATCCGATGAATGCCAAGGCCATGGCCGCCGAGATCGAGAGCGCCCTGGTTACCGCCGATCCGGCCAATGCCGCCCGCTACAAGGCCAACGGCCTGGCCCTTGCGCAGGAGATCGACACGCTCGACAAGGAAATCTTCAGCGCCCTGGCGCCCGTGAAGGACAAGCCCTCCGTCGTCTTCCATGACGCCTACCAATACTTCGAGAACCGCTACAAGGTGCGCATCGCCGGTTCGATCACGGTGAGCCCGGAAACGATGCCGGGCGCCGAGCGGGTCGCCGAGATCCATGCCAAGGTGAAAGAACTTCAGGCAGTCTGCGTCTTCGCAGAGCCGCAGTTCGAGCCCAAGCTGATCTCGGTCGTGACCGAGGGAACCGATGCGAAGGCCGGCAGGCTCGATCCGGAAGGCGGCGCTCTTGATGCTGGCCCTGCCCTCTATCCCGAACTGATGCGCAATCTCGCAAAGTCCCTTATCGATTGCCTGTCGAAGTAAGGGCATAAGGACGGCACCGGGGCGGACCTCGCGGTTCGCCCCTTTTTCCGCCTCCTCATGTAATACTATTACACCAACAGAAAGGTTTGTTCCATGGACAAGCTTCCCGTCACCGTGCTCTCCGGGTTCCTCGGCGCCGGCAAGACCACGCTCCTCAATCATGTCCTGTCCAATCGCAGCGGCCTCAAGGTCGCGGTCATCGTCAATGACATGAGCGAGGTCAACATCGACGCGGCGCTGGTGCGCGGCGGTGAAGCGGCGCTGTCGCGCACCGATGAGCAACTGGTCGAGATGAGCAATGGCTGCATCTGCTGCACGCTGCGCGACGACCTCTTGAAAGGCGTGCGCATCTGGCCGCCCAGAACCGCTTCGACTATCTGCTGATCGAAGCCACAGGAATTGCCGAACCTCTGCCGATCGCCACGACCTTCGATTTCCGTGACGAGGAGGGTTTCAGCCTTTCCGACATTGCCCGCCTCGACACCATGGTGACGGTCGTCGATGCCGCGAATCTGCTGGCCGACTATTCCTCCGTGGATTTTCTCTCCGATCGTGGCGAGACCGCTGCCGAGGGAGACAACCGTACGCTCGTCGATCTGCTGGTCCAACAGATCGAGTTCGCCGACGTGATCATCCTCAACAAGATCGGCATGGCGGCGCCCGAACAGAGGGACGCCGCGCGCAAGATCATCGCCGGGCTCAATCCCGACGCCCGCCTGATCGAGACCGATTTCGGTCGGGTGTCACCGCGCGACATCCTCGGCACGGGCCTGTTCGACATTGCGCGAGCCGAGGCCCATCCGCTGTGGTTCAAGGAACTGCACGGCTTCCGGGACCATGTGCCGGAAACCGAGGAATACGGCATCCGATCCTTTGTCTACAGGGCCCGCCAACCCTTCGATCCGCAGCGGTTGCAGGCCTTCATCGGCCGCACCTGGCCGGGCGTCATCCGTGCCAAGGGCTTCTTCTGGCTGGCGACGCGGCCTGACCATGTGGGTGAACTCAGCCAGGCTGGCGCGATCGTCCGGACCGGGCGGATGGGACTGTGGTGGGCGGCGGTCCCGCGCCGGCGCTGGCCGGATGATCCCGATTTCGAAAGGGCCATGGCTCCCTATCTTGATCCTGTCTGGGGAGACCGCCGCCAGGAGATCGTCTTTATCGGCGCCGATCCGATGGATGAAGACGCGATCCGCGCCGAACTCGATGACTGCCTCCTAGACGCGACCGCCTATAAGCCCGCTGCGTGGAACCAGCTCAAGGATCCCTTTCCGCCGTGGGGATGAGACGGCGTTGGCACGCAGCCGGTCCGGCCATCGCCTCTAGATCCGTCCACGTCTCCGCAAAAGATCCAGCACGATGCGGCTCCCCTCGACGCCGGCGGGCTTCTCGGTCTGAAGCCGTAGCCAGACGAGTTCGAACCCTTCGAGCATGGCGCGTCGCTGCGAGGTGTCGGCGGCAAGCCGCTCGGCCATGCGCAAAAGATTGCCGGGGCGAACATAGTCGTTGAGAAATTCCGGTACGAACGGATAGTCGGCGATGAGGTTGGGGAGCGCCCCGGTCCAGGTCTTGATGCGGTGGCTCAGCATCGTCATCAGCCAGTCGGTCTTGTAGGTCGAGACGACGGGTACCGTCGCCAGCGCCAGTTCGAGGATCACGGTGCCCGATGCGGCAATCGCCGCATCGGCCTCGGCAAATGCCCGCCATTTTTCCTCCTCGCCCATGAGCACGTCGGGCTTGAGAGGCCAATCGGCAATCATCTGCCGCACACGCGCCTCCTGGCGCGTAACGGTCGGAAGCAGGAAGCGGGTCGGGCCGTTGCGTTCGACGAATTCGACCATGGCCTGGCCGAAGATCGGCAGCAGTGTCGCGATCTCCGCGCCGCGCGAACCGGGCAGCAGCAGGATCGTCTTTGCCTCGTCGAGACGCTTGGCCGGCTTACCGGCCCGCGCCGCGCGCGTCTGCAGCAGCTTCTCGTTGGTTGCCAGCCGATGGCCGACAAAATGGGTGGGCGGGCCACCGAGATCGCGCATCACCTGCGGTTCAAACGGCAGCACGGCCAGAACCTCGTCGACAAAGGCGAGCATCGCCTTGGCGCGGTATTCCTTCCACGCCCAGACGCTCGGGCAGACGTAATCGACCACGGGCAGATCGGGCAACGCCTGGCGCACCTTCTTGGCTACACGGTGGGTGAAATCGGGGCTGTCGACGATCAGCAGGAGATCCGGCTTTTCCGCGATAATCGCCTTGGCCGTCAGGCCGATCAGCCGGATGAAACGCGGCAGGCGCGACAGCACCTGGGTGAGGCCCATCACCGACAATTCGGCAAAATCGAAGAGCGAGTTGAGGCCCTGTCGTTCGAGCGCATCGCCGCCAACCCCGACAAGTTCGATCGGGCCGCCATGGCGTTCCTTCAGCGCGACGATCAGGTCCGCGCCGAGCAGGTCTCCCGACACCTCGCCGGCGATGACGGCGATCTTGAGGGGCTTCACACTCATGGCGTTCCTCGCGCAAGCCCGCGATCGACGCCGATGACGAACAGGCCTGCCTCGTTGGCCGCCTTGATCACCGCCTCGCGCTCGATCACCAGCGCCCGACCAGCCTCGACGGCGATGCCGGCCAGCCCGGCGCGCCTGGCATTTTCGATGGTCGAGCGGCCGATCGACGGCAGGTCGGCGCGCACATCCTGCTGCGGCTTGCAGAGCTTGACCAAAACGCCCTTGCGGTGCTGCGAGATGCGCTTCTCCGCCCGCAGATGGGCGACGCGCTCCAGCATGGCGTCAGTTCCCTCGACGCCCTCGAGCGCGACGATGCGGCCGCCGACGGCCACCGCTCCCTGCCCGACATCGAGCCTGCCAAGCGCCTCGGCGGCCTCTGCCCCGCGCGCGATGTCGCGCCAGTCATCGGCGGAGGGTGAAACTGCACCGATCGGCCCCGTCTCGGCCAGTAGGTCGGGGGCAATCTCATGCGCACCAATCACATGGCAACCTTGCGCCTCGATCAGGCCGATCACCATCTTCAGCACGACGTCGTCGCCGCCGGCAAGCAGGGTCTTCACCGCCATGGGCAGCTTCAGCAGCGACTTCAGATTGGCCCTTATCTCGCCGAAGGCCGGCCGTCGCTTGACACCACCGGACAACACGACGCGATCGATCGCGTTGGCCTTCAGCAGCGCCGACAGGCCCGCCATGTCACCGACGCCGATCACTGCCGAATCAAAGCCCTGCCATTGCTGATCGGCTTCATTCTTGAGGCGGAGGATGAAGGGATTCTCGCCGGCTGCCCGTGCGGCTTCTGCGACGTAGAGCGGCAGGAATCCGCCACCGGCGACGATCGCCAGGCGGCCTTTGCGAGCCCCGGTCGGCGCCACGGCGATCAGCTCTTGCCGCGGAACGGCGATGACAGGGCGCGATCGCTCTCGGCCGCGATGAAATCAAGGATTTCAATGACCGGCGGGCAATCGAGATACTCGTCGCGGATAGCGGCGGCATTGACGCGGGCCGAAGCTTCGCCCTCGAAGATCTGCTTGAACGCGCGGCGCACCTGATGGATGACCGAGCGCTCGATACCGGCGCGCGTCATGCCAACGACGTTAAGCCCTCCGAGCACGCCCGGATTGCCGTTCAGCATGCCAAAAGGGATGACGTCGTAGCTCACGGCGGACAGCCCGCCGATAAAGGCCTGGCGACCGATGCGGGTAAACTGGTGCACGGCCGAACCGCCCCCGAGAATCACCCGGTCCTCGACCTTCACATGGCCGGCGAGCATGACATTGTTCGACAGGATGATGTTGTCGCCGAGCTGGCAATCATGGGCGACATGCGAATTGGCGAGGAAGAGGTTGTTGCTGCCGACCACCGTCTTGCCGCCACCCTCGGCGGTTCCGGTGTTCATCGTCACGCCTTCGCGCATCGTGCAGTTGTCACCGATGGAAAGCGTGGTTTCCTCACCCGCATGGTGAATGCTTTGCGGATCGCCGCCAATGACGGCGCAGGCATGAATCCTGGCATTGCGCCCGATCGTCGTGCGACCGGTAACGACGACGTTGGAGAGAAGCTCGCAACCGTCGCCGAGCGTTACCTTCGGCCCGACATGGCAGAAGGGACCGATCTTCACATTCGCCCCGATCACGGCCCCGTCCTCGACGACGGCCATGGGGTGAATGACGGCACCTTGCCCGATCTTGCTCATTTCTCGTCCTTGCGCATGATCATCGCGCCAATATCGGCCTCAGCCGCCAGAGCGCCATCGACCTTGGCTTCGCAATGGAATTTCCAGATATTGCCGCGCTGCTTCTGCTTGACGACATGAAATTCGACGCGATCGCCCGGCACTACGGGCCTGCGGAACCGCGCATTGTCGATGGTCATGAAATAGACGAGGTTGCCGCCGCCGCCCTGTTTGCGCGTACAGATCGCGCCCGCGGTCTGGGCCATGCCCTCGACCAGCAGGACACCGGGCATGATCGGCGATTCGGGAAAGTGACCGGTGAAGTGCGGCTCGTTGGCGGTGACGTTCTTGATCCCGATCGCCGAATTGTCGCCGTCGATCTCGATGATCCGGTCCACCAGGAGGAACGGATAGCGATGCGGCAACAACTTCATGATTTCGATGATATCAACGGAACCAAGTTCGGTCTTTGCCTGATCAGTCATTCTTTCCACTCTTCTGCTTGCGGCTCTCCGACTGGCTCAAGGCAGCCGCCACGTCTTTTAGAAAATCCTTCATCGGTCGGGCCGGAACGCCGCCATAGCGCTCGCCGGCCGGTACGTCGGACAAGACGCCGCTCATCGCGGCGATCTGCGCGCCGTCACCGATGGTAATATGGCCGTTCACGCCACAGGCGCCACCGATCATGACGCCGTCGCCGACCGTGGTGCTGCCGGCAATGCCGACCTGGGCGACGATGCCGCAGTGACGACCGATGCGAACATTGTGTCCGATCTGCACCAGATTGTCGATCTTGGTGCCCTCGCCGATCACGGTATCGTCCATCGTGCCGCGGTCGACCGTCGTGTTGGCGCCGATCTCGACATTGTCCTGTATGATGACCCGGCCGATCTGCACGATCTTCAACATGCCCGCCGGGCCGGGCGCATAACCGAAGCCATCCTGGCCGATGCGGGCACCGTTGTGAATGATGACATTATTTCCGATCAGCGCCGACTGGATCGTCGCACCGCCCGCAATCGTGCAACCGCGCCCGATGCGAACACCCGCACCGATCACAGCACCTGCGCCGATCCGGCTACCCGCACCGATTTCGACATCCGCACCGATGACGGCCATGGGCTCGACCAGCACGTCCGCCTCAAGCCGCGCCGATTTATCCACGAAAGCGGCCGACGAAACACCGGACGCTGAAGGCGTGACTGCGACAGGACGAAGTGCTGCCGGAAACAGCAGCGCTCCGGCCAGCGCAAACGCAGTGGCCGGCGAAGACGACAGAAGAACCGGAATATGCTCGGGGATAAGCGATTTCAGCGCCTTGTCGCACAGGATTGCCGAAGCCTCGCAGGTCTTCAGCTCTTCCTTGCTGCGGCGCGACAGGATGTAACAAATGTCACCCTGCTTAGCCCTATAGACCGGCGCGACCGAGCTGATAACCCGCTCGCCCGCGCCCGCATCCGTCAATTCCGCCCCGATCTGCGCCGCGAGCGACGCAAGGGAGACCCCGTCCTGGGGCGGAAAGAAATGTTTATGCTCCATTAGCCAAAGCCCCAGAACGTCAAACTACCAGCAGCTCTGGACCGCGAACTTAGAACGCATTCGCCATGCTGAAGCGGAAGTTCTGAACCTCGTCGAAGTCTTCCTTGGCGACCGGAACCGCATAGTCGAAGCGCAGCGGGCCGAACGGCGACAGCCACAGAATACCGGCACCAACAGAGGCGCGCAGAGACATGTCGGTCCCCACCGCACCGGCGCTGTTGCCGACATCGTTGCCATAGAGCGTGCCGGCATCAGCAAACACCGTACCGCGGATGTTGAGATCCTGCGGGAAGAGCGGGAGCGGGAAATTCGCTTCAGCCGAGGCGGTGAAATAGGTCGTGCCGCCAAGCGCATCGCCCTCAAGCCGCGGGCCGATACCGCTGCTTTCGAAGCCGCGCAACTCCTTGCCGCCGATCTGGAACTGATCGAACACGTTCAGGTCGCCGCCGGTGGAAACGACATGGCCGGCACTGGCACTCAGCGAACCGATCAGATCGAACTCGTCGGACAAGGTGTGATAATAGCGGAACTTCGCATAGGCCTTGTAATATTCGGAATCACCGCCGAGACCCGCATATTCGTGCGTGAAGCTGGCGTAAATGCCCTCACGCGCCATCAACCGGTCGTCGAGGCTGTTATAAACGATCGAATGGCCGACGATCGACTGCTTCCACGGGCTGTTCTCGATCAGGTCCATATACGGTGCCGAGACGTTGTCGTCCGCCGTGTAAGGCGTATCGTCCGCGCCATAGGCGCCGTCTTCGGTATACTTCAGTTCCTTGTAGGTATAGCGAACCGTCGTCGCCAACTCTTCGGTGATCGGCGCCGTCACACGCAGCGTCGCGCCGGTTTCCTCGTAGTTGTAATCGGAATTGCTGCTGGTCTCGCTGCGGAACACGTCGAAGCCCGCGGCCAGACGATAGCCGAGGAAATAGGGCTCGGTGAACGAGAAGTTATAAGTGCGCGCGTCATCCAGACCGCCGCCAACGGCGACACGGATGAACTGACCGCGACCGAGGAAGTTCTTTTCCTCGACCGAGGCTTCGAGCACGAAGCCATCGCCACCCACCGAATAACCGGCGCCGATGCTGAACGAACCGGTCGGCTGATCGACGACGTCGACCACGACCACGACGCGGTCGGACGCGCTGCCGGGGGCCGTCGAGATGTTCACGGTCGTGAAGTAGCCCAGAGCCTCGAGGCGGCGCTTTGCACGGCTGATCGTTTCCTGGTTGAAGGCATCGCCTTCGGAAATATCGAACTCGCGGCGAATGACATAGTCACGCGTGCGGGTGTTGCCGCGGATTTCGATCCGCTCGACATAGGCGCGTTCGCCCTGGTCGACCAGATAGGTCACACCGATCGTGTTGTTCTCGAAATTGCGGTCACCGCGCGGCACGACGCGCGCAAACGGATAACCCGCCGCCGAGACGCGTTGCGAGATCGCTTCCATCGACTTCTGCACGTCACGGGCGC
Source organism: Ciceribacter sp. T2.26MG-112.2 (assembly GCF_900492205.1). Taxonomy (GTDB): domain Bacteria; phylum Pseudomonadota; class Alphaproteobacteria; order Rhizobiales; family Rhizobiaceae; genus Allorhizobium; species Allorhizobium naphthalenivorans_A. The sequence goes on along the minus strand of NZ_UEYQ01000006.1, from coordinate 126,213 downwards.
TGTAGGTATTGCCCGCACGGGTTTCGACCAGGCGCTCGAGCTCCGCACCATCAATACCCTCGACGGTCGATTCGACGGCTATATTGCCGAACTTGTAGCGCTCACCCTCGTCGACGGTGATCGTGATTGCATATTCATTGCCCGTCTCGTCGAGCGTCACGTCCGAGGAAATCACACGGAAGTCGGCATAGCCGTGATTGTAATAGAACTGGCGCAGCGCTTCTTCGTCAGCGCGCAGCTTGTCCTCATTGTAGACGTCCTTGCGGGTCAGGAAGGACAGCATGTTGGAACGCTTGGTCTGGATCAGCGCGGACAGACGGCCATCACCATACGCATTGTTGCCGACGAAGTTGATCTTGTTGATCTTGGTGCGATCACCCTCGTTGACGACGAAGGCGAGATTGACGCGGCCTTCAGCGACCGGAACGACCTGGGTCGTCACCTCGACGTCGCTGCGCCCGATGCCGGCATAGGCTTCCTTGATCCGCTCGATGTCGGCCGAGATCAGGCTTTCGCTATAGGGACCCATCGGCTGCGTCTGAACAACGCCGCGCAGCTTGTCGTCCTTGAGCTTGCGGTTGCCGTTGAACACGACCTGGTTGACGAGCTGGTTCTCACTGACGTTGACCACCAGCGTGCCGCCGGACACGGAAATGCGCACATCCGAGAAGAAACCGGTCGCGTAGAGCCGCTTGACCGACTCGTCGATGTCGACATTGGAGAAACTCTGGCCGGGACGGATGGTGATATTGGAGCGAACCGCATCCACACCGACGCGCTGGGCACCACGGACATCGATACGCTGGATCACCGCAGCCTCGGCAACAGCCGCAGACGCGAGAACAGCCATGCCTGCGCCCGAAGAAACAACACCAGCAGACAGCGCGATCGCCGATACCGCGTTCAAAAATCTTGAACCAGCCTTCATGTGTATTCTCAACCTTCTTCCATTGTCCCGCAGTCGTTCCCGACTCCGGCCCGTGTGTGGTTTTACCGGCTTTTACCCTACAAGCAAGTACGGACGTTAAATTCTATTTACTTCATTTGCAGCCGTGGCCCAATCGCCACTATGAGTTTGAAACATCGTAAACAAATCCTTTTCGCCGGAGCAAGCCGAAACGCTAGCCGATTAACCGGCTGATATCATTCCATGTTGCGAACACCATCAGCGACAGGATCATGGCCAGACCGACCCGGAAAGCAATCTCCTGCGCGTTCTGCCCGACTGGCTTCCCGCGAATTGCCTCCAGCGCGTAGAGGACCAGATGGCCGCCGTCAAGGACCGGAACTGGCATCAAATTGAGAAGCCCCAGCGAAACCGAGAGAACGGCCGCCAGATTGAACAGGGCCACGATGCCGAGGGTCGCCATCTGGCCCGAAGCCTGCACCACCCGAACCGGTCCGCCCAGCTGATCCGCGTTCATTCGTCCGGTAAAGAGATTGGACAGGTAGTCGAACGTCCCGGTTACGATATGCCAGGTCTGCAAGCCCCCCTCGCCCACCGCCTGCAGCGGCGTCAATTCGACGATGCGGAAATTGCCGCTCTGCTGATTGGTGACGATGCCGATCTGACCCACTTCCATCTCGTTACCGAAGCGGTCGGTGGTCACGGTGCGCCGCGGCACCATGTTGAGATCGACCTCGCTTTCGTTGCGGCGCACGGTCACGACGACCGGCATTTCCGGCCGCATGCTGATGTAGCGCACCACCTCATCGAAGGTCTCGATCCGGTCCCCGTCAAGCGCGACCAGCACATCGCCGGGCTGCACGCCGGCCTCGAAGGCCGCACTGTCGGCCTTGACCTCGGCGACGACCGGATCGGCGACAGGCTTGCCCTGGGTGGCGAACAAGACGGCGAAGATGGCAATTGCTGCGAGGAAATTGGCGATCGGGCCGGCCGCGACCGTGACGGCGCGCTTCCAAAGCTTGGCGCCGGCCAGCGTCTGGGCGCGCTCGGCCAGTGACATCTCGGCCAGTTCATCGCCATCGGCAAGGCTTGCCGCGTCGGCATCGCCATAGAAACGCACATAACCGCCGAGCGGGATGGCGGAGAGCTTCCACCGCGTCCCGTGGGTGTCCGTATAGCCGACGATCTCCGGCCCGAAGCCGATCGAAAACGCCAGAACCCGGATCCCGGACCAGCGCCCGGCCAGATAGTGTCCCATCTCGTGCACGAAGACGAGCAGCGACAGAACGACCACATAGGGAAGGATGTAACCGGCAAGAAAGCCGAAGAAGGCGGTCAATTGATCCATCATTCGATCCTGTTCATGGTGCCTTTCGGTCGTTCAGAGACCGAAGAGAAAAGCACCGAGCGAGTCGACAGCCCCCATGCCGACCGCGGAGAAACCTATCGCAAGAAAGAATACAGCGAAACAGGCAAAGACAAGTGCGTCAACCCGGTCCATGACGCCGCCATGACCGGGGATGAGATGACTGGAATCCTTCACGCCGAAACGCCGCTTGATGAAGGATTCGAACAGGTCGCCGATCTGGCCGGCAACCGACAGGAACAAGGCCACAAGGGGCACCCACAGGCCGTTCCACTGGAAGAAGGACAGCGCCACGGCGACACCGCCCAGGACGCCGGCGATCGTCCCGCCGATCGCACCGGACCAGGTCTTGCCGGGAGAGATGCGCGGCGCAAGCTTCGGACCGCCAATGGCGCGGCCGACGAAATAGGCCAGGATGTCGGTCGACCAGACAACGGCAAAGACGAAGATCGTCGCGGCAAAGCCGAGCTGATCGTCGCCGCGGATCGCCGCAAGCGAGACCGCGCTCAAGCCCGAATAGAAGATGCCGCCGGCCTGCCACCAGCTCCAATTGCCGACGAGCGCCGGCAGGGTCGCGGTCAGGACCAGACCGGCGAAAAGCGGAACCGTCAGATCCGGCTCGCCGAACAGCATGTTGGCGACGATCGCAGCCATGGAGAACCAGCCGAAGGCATGGCCACGCATGCTGCGCTCGCCAAGCTTGGTCATCGATGACCATTCATAATAGACGAGCAGTCCGATCGCGCCGGCAAGAATCCTGAAAGCCAGACCGCCGAACCAGGTTGCCGCCAGGACGACGGCGACCATGACGATGGCGGAATAGATGCGGAGGGTGAGTTCCCGGCTCATGATCGCGCCTTAGGACCCGAGCGCCACGGCTTTGGCCGACAGGCCGCCAAACCGCCGGTCACGCGCGCCGAAGCGCTCCAGCGCCGCAAAGAACACTTCGCGACTGAAATCGGGCCAGAGTTCCGGCACGAACATCAATTCGGAATAGGCGGCCTGCCACAGCAGGAAGTTCGACAGCCGTTCCTCGCCGCTGGTGCGGATGATCAGGTCGGGATCGGGAATGTCACTGGTGTCGAGCCGCTCGTCGATCATCCGCGCATCGATGTCCGACACCTTGAGGCGGCCGGCGGCGACGTCCGCGGCCAGGCTCGAGGCGGCGCGGGCGATCTCGTCGCGGGCGCCGTAGTTGAAGGCGATCACGACGGTCAGGGCCGAATTGCCACGGGTCGTCTCCTCGGCCTCGAGCAGCAGCGAGCGGATGTCGTCGCGCAGATTGGCCCGATCGCCGATGATGCGGATCCGGACGTTCTCGCGATGCAGTTCGGCCAGGTCCCGCCGGATGAAGGTCTTGAGAAGGCCGAAGAGGTCGTTGATCTCCGATTCCGGACGGCGCCAGTTCTCCGAGGAAAAGGCAAACAGCGTCAGGTAGCGAATGCCCGCCTCGGCTGCTGCCTTCACCGTTTCGCGCACCGCCTCGACACCCTTGCGATGACCGAAGGTCCGCGGAAGCCCGCGCGCACTTGCCCATCGACCATTGCCATCCATGATGATGGCAACATGCTCGGGTGCGGCGCGGTTCTCAGCTGTCGACATATTCGGTCCGGTTCAAGGCATCCTGGGCGGGCAAACGAAACGCGCATGCTAGATCTGCATGATTTCCTTTTCCTTCTCGGCGAGCAAGCGGTCGACATCCGAAATCGTGTCGTCGGTCATCTTTTGCACTTTCTCGGAGGTGGCGCGGCTTTCGTCCTGACCGATTACGCCGTCCTTCTCGGCCTTTTTAAGGCCGTCCATGCCATCACGGCGCACATGGCGAATCGCCACCTTGGCCTTTTCGGCATATTCGTGGGCGATCTTGACCAGCGACTTGCGGCGCTCCTCGTTCAGTTCGGGAAGAGGAATGCGCAGGTTCTGGCCGTCGACGATCGGGTTGAGGCCGAGATTGGCCTCGCGAATGGCGCGGTCGACGGCATTGACCATCGACTTGTCCCAGACGGAAATGCCGAGCATGCGCGGCTCCGGCACGGTGACGTTGGCGACCTGGTTCAGCGGCATGCGCGAACCATAGGCTTCGACCGTCACCGGGTCGAGAATGTTGGCCGAGGCGCGACCCGTGCGCAGCGACGCGATGTCGTGCTTGAACGCGTTGATCGCGCCATCCATGCGGCGCTTGATGTCGTTGAGATCAATACCTTCGCTCATGATGAACTCCTTTTTCGCTGAGCCTGGGGACCGCAAGACCGGTCGCCTGCCCTCAATTGTCGCTGACGATGGTCTTGCGCCCACCGCCGGATAGGATCTCGCCGAACCCACCCTTCTCATGGATGGAAAAGACGATGATCGGAATGGAATTTTCCCGCGCCAGGGCAACGGCCGCGACATCCATCACGGCGAGACCCTTGTCCAGCACCTCGCTGTGGGTCAGCTGATCGAAGCGCGTCGCGGTCGGATCCTTTTTCGGATCGGCCGAATAGATGCCGTCGACCTGCGTTCCCTTGAAGATCGCCTCGGCGCCGATTTCGGCGGCGCGCAAAGCGGCGGCGGAATCCGTGGTGAAGAAGGGGTTGCCGGTGCCGCCGGCGAAAATCACCACGCGGCCCTGCTCGAGATGATGCAGGGTGCGCAACTGGGTGAAGCTCTCGCAGATTTCCGGCATGGCGATCGCCGAGAGAACGACCGTGTCGATGTCGAGCTTGCGCAGCGAGGTGGCAAGCGCCAGCGCGTTGATCACGGTTGCCAGCATGCCCATGTGGTCGCCGGTCACACGGTCCCCGCCCTTGGATGCGACGGCCACGCCGCGGAAGATGTTGCCGCCGCCGACAACCACTCCGACCTCCACGCCCATGGCGCGGGCCTCGGCGATGTCACTGGCAATGCGGTCGGCAACCGCGACGTCGATACCGAAGCCCTGGCTGCCCATCAGGGCTTCGCCGGAGGCTTTGAGAAGGACGCGCTTGTAGAGTGGCTTGGAAGTCATGCTGTATCCTCGGATAATTCTGAAGCCGGATACACGAAGGGCACCGCGTTGTCACGCGATGCCCCGACTTTTCCCTAACAAGGTCGATCGATGAAAAGGCGATCAGCCCTTGGCGACGGCTGCCACTTCCGCAGCGAAATCGCTCTCTTCCTTCTCGATGCCTTCGCCCAGCAGCAGGCGGGCCATGCCGGTCACTTCGATCGGCGCGCCGGCTTCCTTTTCGGCTTCCTTGATGGCGGCGCCGACGGTCAGGTCCGGATTGACGACGAAGGCCTGGCTCAGAAGCGCGACTTCTTCGAAGAACTTGCGCATGCGGCCGTCGACCATCTTTTCGATGATCGCGTCCGGCTTGCCCGAAGCGCGCGACTGCTCGATGAAGACGTTGCGTTCGCGCTCGGCAACCGTGGCGTCGACTTCTTCCGCGCGGATGGCGAGCGGGTTGGTGGCAGCGATGTGCATGGCGACCTGGCGGCCGATGGCGGTCAGGACATCCTTGTTGCCGGTCGACTTGAGGGCGACCAGCACGCCGAGCTTGCCGAGACCGTCGGAAACGGCATTGTGGACGTAGGTGGCGACAACGCCGTCCTCGACCGACAGCAGCGCGGCGCGACGCAGGGTCATGTTTTCGCCGATATGGCCGATGGCGTCCTTGATGGTGTCGGAAACGGACTTGCCGGTTGCCGGATAGTTGGCAGCAGCGATCGCATCGACAGTACCGTCGGTCGAAAGCGCAACCGAAGCAACGCCGCGAACCAGTTCCTGGAAGGCATCGTTGCGGGCAACGAAGTCGGTTTCGGAATTGACTTCGACGACGACGGCCGAGGTGCCGGCGCCGGCGATGCCGATAAGGCCTTCAGCCGCGGTGCGGCCCGACTTCTTGTCGGCCTTGGCGATGCCCTTGGCGCGCAGCCAGTCGATCGCGGCTTCGATGTCACCGTTGTTTTCGGTGAGCGCCTTCTTGCAATCCATCATGCCTGCGCCGGACTTTTCGCGCAGTTCCTTAACCAGTGCTGCAGTGATTTCAGCCATTATGTGCCTCTTGTCTGTTCAGGCGGTGCCAGTCATCCGCGAGATTCCTGGACTGCACCCTGTTTGGGGGACGAAATGTACCCGGAAATATGACAGCGTGATGAAGCAAAGCCACCACGGACATGGTCGTCGCCTTGTCCGTCCGGCACTGCTCGACGCCGGACATCAAAGGGACAAGGCCGCCTGTCAGCCCTTGGCTTCCAGGCGGCCGTTCCCAATCGGGAAAGCCGGCCGGCCCTCAAAGGACCGGCCGCGCGGCGCGATCAGGCGCCGGCTTCTTCTTCGAGTGCCGGCTCGATCGGAGCTTCGGCGGCGGCGCCGATGTCACGACCCGAGGCGCCCTGCTGGCGAGCGATGCCGTCGATGGCGGCGCGAGCGATCAGGTCGCAGTAGAGCGAGATGGCGCGCGAGGCGTCGTCGTTGCCCGGGATCGGATAGTCGATCAGGTCCGGATCGCAGTTCGAGTCGATGATGGCGACGACCGGGATGCCGAGGCGCTTGGCTTCGTCGATCGCGATCTTTTCCTTGTTGGTGTCGATGATGAACATCAGGTCCGGGGTGCCGCCCATGTCGCGAATACCGCCGAGAGCCTTTTCAAGCTTCTCGCGTTCGCGCTCGAGGTTCAGGCGCTCCTTCTTGGTGAAGCCGGACGCATCCGAATTCAGGATCTCGTCGAGCTTGCGCAGGCGAGCGATCGAGTTCGAGATCGTCTTCCAGTTCGTCATCATGCCGCCGAGCCAGCGCGAATTGACGTAGTACTGGGCCGAACGCTTCGCCGAGTCGGCGATCAGTTCGGACGCCTGGCGCTTGGTGCCGACGAACAGGACGCGGCCGCCGCGAGCGACGGTGTCCGACACGACCTGCAGGGCGCGCGACAGCATCGGAACGGTCTGGGCCAGGTCGATGATGTGGATGTTGTTACGATCGCCGAAGATGTACGGCTTCATCTTCGGGTTCCAGCGATGAGTCTGGTGGCCGAAGTGAACACCAGCTTCAAGAAGCTGACGCATGCTGAAATCAGGCAATGCCATGCCTTTTTCTCCTTTTCCGGTTGAACCCCCGCGAGACAAACAGCACCTTTTTCAAGGATGCCACCGGCGGAACCTTCCGGATGTCTCCCGGTCGATCCCAAGTCTCGCGTGTGGAATGCTGGTGGCCTTATAGCGACTCTTTCGGAAAATCAAGGCATTTCCGGCAGAAATCTGGTTCGACCCGGGCTTGGCGGATATTCACCGGCACTCGCCCGAGCCGAGCACTTCCAGCTTGGTCAGCTTGCCGGTGAGAACGAAATCGCCGTAGTCGAGCGTCAGGTCGCGGGAGATACCGTTCTCGTAGAGCTTGAACGACTGTGTGTAGATCGGCAGCAGGTCACCCGAAGCCTTTTCGTCGAAATAGGCGATCGACACCGGCCAATAGGCCTCGGCCGCCATCGCTCCGGCCGACTTGTCGGCGGCCTCAAGGGAGGTCGGAGTGTGCGCGCGGCCGACGACGGTGGTGGTCAGATAGCTCTTGTCGCCGTCCTCGGACCCGTCGAAGATACGGGCTTCGAACAGGGACTTGCCCTTGCGGGCGTTCGCGATCACATCCATCATGTGCGCGGTGGGAAAGCGGCTGTCGGCAAGTTCGACCGCACGAGGCTCGGGCTCCTCGATTTCGATCCTGACCTTACCATCCTCGTCCTCCGCGGCGCCGCTCACATCCTTGTCCAACTGGTCGTCGGTGAACGACTTGGTCTCGAAGCGGAATTTTCCGGCTGCCAGATCCTCGAAGGTCATGCTCTGCTGATCGGTGACGCGGATCTGCTCACCGGTGTCGATGCGGGTGACGAAGCGGAAATTGGTGGTGAAGCCCTGGCATTCGGAGCCGCTGAACTCATAGACCATGCGGCCACGCATGCCCTCGATACCGGACCGTTCCGAGGCCTGCTTGAGCTGGATGTCGTAGACCGCCCGGTGCGGCACGAGACCGCCCGCCCCCGCCGCACTGGCAATGGCTGCCGAAAGGCCGACGGCGGAGCCCGCAACCACGACCACGGCTAAGCTCGAACGAAACATCGACATCCTCCTGTTGCACATGGCGGCGATGTTATAAGAACAGATCCGGCAAAAGCGAGACAAGCTTTTGATGGGAACGCGATTCTTTCAACAATTTTACGCAGACCGGGAACCGAACATGTCCGATACGATCGACGGCCGCCTCAACGCCATGGGAATCACACTACCCGAGGCGGCAGCCCCTGCCGCCAACTATGTGCCCTATGTCATCAGCGGCAACCTTCTTTATCTGTCCGGCCAATTGCCGATCGAAGGCGGCAAGATCGCCGTCACCGGCCTGGTCGGCAGCGACGTTGCGCTCGCCGACGCGCAGCGGGCCGCCGAACTCTGCGCCATCAATATCCTCGCCCAGACGAAGTCGGCCCTGTCGGGCGATCTTTCCCGCATCGTGCGCGTCATCAAGCTCAACGGCTTCGTCGCCTCGGCTCCGGGCTTTACTGAACAGCATCTCGTCATCAACGGCGCATCCAACCTGATCGCCGGCGTGCTCGGCGATGCCGGCAAGCATGCGCGCGCCGCCGTCGGCATGGCCGCGCTTCCGCTCAATGCCGCCGTCGAGATCGACGCGATCCTGGAGATCGCCCTGTGAGTGACGTCAGCTGGATCAAGGACGTTCCGGTCGCCCATCGCGGCTTCCACGACCAGAACAAGACGGTATGGGAAAACACGCTCTCGGCCTTCCAGCGCGCCATCGATGCGGGCTTTGCCATCGAGTGCGACATCCAGCTGTCGTCGGACAGTGTGCCGATGGTATTCCACGACCATGACCTGCAGCGGCTGTGCGGACTTGCCGGCGCGGTGCGTGAGCGCACGGGCGGCGAGCTTGGTCTGCTGTCGGTTGGCGGCACGGCCGACAAGATCCCGTCGCTCAAGAAGATGCTGGCCCTGGCCAAGGGTCAGGTACCGTTGGTGATCGAGCTCAAGGGCATTGATGCGGAGCAGGACGACGGCCTGGCGGAGGCCGTGCTCGAGGTGCTGGAGGGCTATCAGGGCAAGGTCGCGCTGATGAGCTTCGACTACTGGCTGCTGCGGGACCTCAAGAAGCTCGACTGCCCCTACCCGGTCGGATTGACCGCGGAAGGTGTGAAGCCGGAACAGCTCGCAGCCCACGAAGAGGCCATGCAGCTCGGCCTCGATTTCATTTCCTATTGTGCCCCTCACCTGCCCAACAGCTTCGTGGCGGCGCAGCGCGAGCGCGGAATTCCGGTGATAACCTGGACCGTCAGGGATGAAACCATGCGCGCGCATACCTATACTCATGCGGACCAGATGACCTTCGAGGGTTTTGATCCCCGCGAGGTGGCCATCGCCAGCGCATGATGGGAGCCGCATGCCAGGAGACGTGACGATCCGGGTCGAAAGATCCCTTGCCGGAATTTCTCCTGAACGCTGGGCGAGCCTCGGCGGCGCCAGACGCGGCGCGGACGGCTATAACCCGTTCACCTCGCACGCCTTCCTGTCGGCGCTCGAGGAGTCCGGCTCGGCCGCGGCCGAAACCGGCTGGCTCGGCCATCACCTGCTCCTGGAAGACTCAGCCGGCCACCTGCTCGGCGCCATTCCCTGCTATCTGAAAAGCCACAGCCGCGGCGAATATGTCTTCGACCAGGGCTGGGCCGACGCCTTCGAGCGGGCCGGCGGCCGCTACTATCCGAAATTGCAGAGCGCCTTTCCCTTCACCCCCGCGACGGGGCCGCGGCTGATGGTGGCCGAGGGTTGCGATCCGACGGAAATCCGGCCGCTGCTGGCTGCCGGGCTGCGGCAGGTGGCCGACGAGCTCGGCGTCTCCTCGGCGCACGCGACCTTCATTCCCGAGGGCGAATTGCCCGCCTTCATCGGCGGCGGCTACCTGCATCGCACGGACCAGCAGTTCCATTTCCTCAATCCCGGTTACCGCGACCACGACGACTTCCTCGACACGCTCGCCTCGCGCAAGCGCAAGGCACTGAAGAAGGAACGGCGGGCGGCACTGGAGAACGGCATCGAAATCGACTGGCTGACCGGGTCGGATTTGACCGAAGAGATCTGGGACCAGTTCTTCGCCTTCTACATGGATACCGGCAGCCGCAAATGGGGCAAACCCTATCTGACGCGGACCTTCTATTCGCTGATCGGCGAGCGCATGGCCGACGACATCCTGCTGGTGATGGCAAGACGCGAAGGGCGCTATGTGGCGGGTGCCATCAATTTCATCGGCGCGGATGCGCTCTACGGCCGGCACTGGGGCTGCATCGAGGATCACCCCTATCTGCATTTCGAGGTCTGCTATCATCAGGCGATCGACTTTGCGCTGTCGAAGGGTTTGAAACGCGTCGAGGCGGGTGCGCAGGGCGAGCACAAGCTGGCGCGCGGTTACCAGCCGATCACGACCCATTCGGCGCATTACATCGCCCATCCGGGGCTGAGGCGTGCCGTCGCCGACTATCTCGAGCATGAGCGGCGCGAGGTCGAGCAGATGGCCGAGATCCTCGGAGAGCATACGCCGTTTCGCCGCGGCGAGCGCCAGCAACGCGACTGCGAGAGCGACGAATAGGCCGCTTGATCCTTTCCCGCCGGCTGCCTTAACTACGGCAAACCACAGGAGATTCCCGATGACCAACCCCGCCTATGATCCAGACAACATCTTCGCCAAGATCCTCAAGGGCGAGATTCCGTCGGTGAAGCTCTACGAAGACGACGACACGCTCGCCTTCATGGATGTCATGCCCCAGGCGACCGGTCATCTCCTGGTCATCCCCAAGGCCGCCTCGCGCAACATGCTCGACGCCGATCCGGCGGTGCTTTCGAGGCTGATGCCGGTGGTGCAGAAACTCGCCATCGCCGCGAAAGAGGCATTTGACGCAGACGGCGTGTCCGTCGCCCAGTTCAACGAAGCGGCGGCCGGCCAGACCGTCAACCACCTGCACTTCCACATCATTCCGCGGCAAGAGGGCGTGCCGCTCAAAGCCCATGCCGGCAAGATGGAGGACATCGAGGTGCTGAAGGCGAATGCCGAGAAGATCAAGGCGGCGCTGTGACAACCACCCTCCCCTCGAGGGGGAGGGTCGGAGCGAAGCTCTAGGGTGGGGCGATGTCGCGACCACACGGCCGATCGCTCGGCTCTCAAGATCACCCCACCCGCGCGTTCCGCGCGACCTCCCCCATCAAGGGGGAGGTGTCGGTGACGGCGAACGCGGAAGCGTTCCGCCCCTTATTCGGGATTGCGGTAGCCGTTCCGCTCCGGGAAGGGCCAGGTTTTCAGCAGGTCCATGTCCGGCCGAAAGATCTCGACCTTGAGCGGATAGCAGACAGCGACGTCGCTCGAATGCTTGGCGCTGCAATCGCCGCCCGGGCAAGCGGACAGCCCGCCCAGCAAGTCGATCTCGGCGAAGAACTCGATGTAGTCGCCGGGCCGCACCGGGCTCGCCTTCATGAAATACTGGTGGGTGTCGGCGGTAAACCCGGTGCACATGAAGACGTTCAGCACGTCATGCACGAAGGGTTCGGCCTCGGCGAACGACATGCCCTTGGTGCCGGCCAGTGCGCGGGTCAGGTTGGAATGACAGCAGTGGTGATAGTCGCCGCCCAACAAGAGCCGGTTGGTATAGGGATCGCAGCGCGTGCCGATCACGTCGTGGACGCTGCCGCCAAACTCGTCGAAGCCGTACCAGCCGAGCGTGTCGTGGGTGACCGTCGCCATCGGACGAAGATTGGGAAGGGTACTCCACAGACGGTTGCCGGTGGTCACATGGGTGGCGTGCAATGCGCGTGTCTTGCCGGAAAAGAAGCGCTCGGTGAGGTCGTTGGCGTTCCACAGGTTGAGGTCGCCGACCTGTGGGCCGTCGATGCTGAGGATGCGGAAGAAATGTCCCTTCGGCACGGAAAACGTGGCGCCCTCGCGCGGCGGGACGGTCACCTCGTCCACCTTGGTCAGCGTCTCGCGGGTGCGTCGCAGCGTTGCCATGTCCGGCACAGGCAGCGTCTCGACGGGATAGCAGACCACGGGCTTGACGGCGCGGCGCTCGGCGGCATCGGCCGGAGCGGTGACTGAGGGTATCGAAGACATGGGTGGTTCCTGTGTTTGCGGTTCCGTAGGATGACAGGTCTATAGATCGACGACGGCTGCCGTGCGCGTCCAAATGCGCCGTCGCCCTTACCGCGCGACGCTGGCGCTCATAGCGCTGCCAGCCCGAGTGACAGCAGCGCAAGCGACACGACGACGCCGACAATGACGCGCTGCCCGGCGGCGAGAAAGGCGACGAAGCCGAGGCTGGCGGCGGCGAGCCGGAGCCAGAGCGGCGAATCCGCCAGGCTGCCGGTCGGAAATACGATCAGCTTGGCGGTCACCGCCATGACCAGGGCCGTGGCGACCGCCCTCACCCAGTTCAGCGCCTCCGAGCCTTCGGCCAGCCGGTTGCCGGCGATCACGCCGAGCCAGCGCCACAGATCGGTGGCGAACCAGCCGGCGAACAGGATGATCGCATAGGGCCAGAGGTCGGCTGCGGTCATGGCGCGTCTCCACCGCCTGGCGGGACGGCCCCGCGTCGACGCACGACAAGGCGGTCGATGAGGTAGGCAAGCGTTCCCCCGCCGATCCCCGCAATCAGAATGTCGAAACCGGGTGCGACCACCGCCAGGAGCGGACCGGCGACCACTCCGATGACGAAGGCAATCTTGACCACGGAATGGCGGGCCGAGGCCCAGATCGAACCGACGAAATAGACCGGCGTCAGGAAGAACAGAACCCCGGCAACGGCAGGCGGAAAGGTGGAGACGATCCCGTAGCTCAAGCCTACCAGGATGGTGTTGGCCGAGACCAGCGTCAGGCCGAAGCCGGCGAAATAGGCGACGCGCGCCTCGCGCGGCACATCCTTGAGGTGCCCCATGGCGAAGACCCAGGCGGTGATGGCGACGAAATGCGACAGGACCAGCAGGAGCCAGGTCGGCGTGCGGGCGCCACGCAGTTCCGGAACGAGCGAAGCGACCATCGGCATCATCCGGATCGATGAAAGTGTTACAGCAAGAAACATCGCCAAGATATTGGCACCGCTCGCCATCATGCCGATCAGGATCATCTTTGCCGGCAATGCCCAGATCATGGCGGTCATGAACATTGCCTCGCCACGGCTCACCCCGGATTCGAGGGCAAAGGCGCTGAAACCGACAAACGAGGTCATCAGGATGAAGGCTGGAAGGGAAAAGATGCCGCGCGCGCCCTCGAGGAACCAGCGAAACGAAGCGGTATCGGCAGGGGATGCGGGCATGAACGGATCCGGCGGATGAAGGACGCGGGCGTGCGGAGCGAATCTGAAGGGTCGTAACACGACTTAGGACGTATACAGCGGATCGAAGGTCTGAGACAGGGACTTCTTGGTCCCTCAAGCCGTCAGCGCATGCCGTCCGGACCGCCGCTGACCGCTATCATCAGCCAGGCATTGCCTCGTCGCTTGTAGACCTCGGTCCATCGACCACCGACATGCTGTGCCGACCCGGCGGCCGATTCGACATCGGCCTCATAACTGTAATGCACAACACCTACCTCGTGGTCGAACACGCTCACTTTCAGCGGCTTCAACCGATAGCGCAGCACGCGCGGCGTCTCCGGCCCGACCGATGCGACAGCCGCCTCGTAATCGTGTGGTGTCTCCAGGCCTGTCACCCAGCCCGAATAATCGCGATGCAGGAGCTTGCGGATGGGTGCCGTTTCTCGACGACGGGCGATTTCCCAAAGTTCCGTCACATGGTCCCAGAGGTCGCGCTCTTCATGCGAAAAATGCTGCGCTTCCCGGTCGTCACTGTCCATCCGGCCATCCCTGCCCCGTCTGCCCTCTTTTTGAGTCTATCGTCGGGCCGACACGGCCCGCAAGCCTCACGGCATGGTTTCACCGGCAGATCACAGAAACGTCAACCGTTTAACGACAAAACCCCTCGCAGCGATGCCGCGAGGGGTCGATTTCCAGCATATGAAACGAGCGTGGCGCGGGCGTATCTCCCGAGGCCACCAATGCCTATTTCTTCTTCGGCACCTTCGGCACGGAACTGCGCTTGGCAGAAGCCTTTTCCTCCGCCGATCCAGCCTTGGCCGCACCTGCCTTGGTTGCCGATTTCGTCTTGCGGGGCTTGGTTGCGCCCTCCGCTTCGGCTTCGACCAGTTCGGCTTCGGGTTTCGGCTTCACGGGGGCGGCCTCTGCCAGGGATTCGAGATCGAGCACGTCCGCGCCGTTCTCGTCCTTCTTGACGCCGACCTTGACCACGCCGCCCTTCTTCAGTTTGCCGAACAGAATCTCGTTGGCGAGTGGCTTCTTGATGTGCTCCTGGATGACGCGCGCCAGCGGCCGGGCGCCCATCTTCTCGTCATAGCCGCGCGAGGCCAGCCAATCGATCGCGGCTTCCGACAGGTCGAACGTGACGTTGCGCTCCGACAACTGGGCTTCCAGTTGCATGACGAACTTCTGCACCACCTTGTGGATGACCTCGGTCGGCAGCGGTGCAAAGGCGATCGTCGCGTCGAGACGGTTGCGGAATTCCGGCGTGAACAGGCGGTTGAGCGCCTCCTCGTCCTCGCCGGTGCGTTTGGACGAGCCGAAGCCGATCGCCGCCTTGGCCATTTCGGATGCGCCCGCATTGGTCGTCATGATCAGGATGACGTTGCGGAAATCGATCTTCTTGCCGTTGTGGTCGGTGAGCGAGCCATGGTCCATGACCTGCAACAGGATGTTGAAGATGTCCGGATGGGCCTTCTCGATTTCGTCGAGCAGCACGACCGAATGCGGATGCTGGTCGACGCCGTCGGTCAGAAGACCGCCCTGGTCGAAGCCGACATAGCCCGGAGGTGCGCCGAGCAGACGCGAAACCGTGTGCCGCTCCATGTATTCCGACATGTCGAAGCGCAGCAGTTCGACGCCGAGCGAGGCGGCGAGCTGCTTGGCGACCTCGGTCTTGCCGACACCGGTTGGGCCGGAGAAGACGTAGGAGCCGATCGGCTTGTTCGGCTCGCGAAGGCCGGCACGGGCCAGCTTGATCGCGGTCGATAGCGCCTCGATCGCCGCATCCTGGCCGTAGACGACCGAACGCAGTTCCTTTTCCAGATTGGCGAGAACCATCTCGTCGTCCTTGGATACGGTCTTGGCCGGTATGCGGGCCATGGTGGCGATCGTCGCCTCGATCTCCTTCTCGGTGATCAGCTTGCGGCGCTTGGAGGCCGGCAACAGCATCTGCGCCGCACCGGTCTCGTCGATCACGTCGATCGCCTTGTCCGGCAGCTTGCGGTCGGAGATGTAGCGGGCCGAGAGTTCGACCGCCGACTTGATCGCCTCATTGGTGTATTTCAGCTTGTGATAGTCCTCGAAATAGGGCTTGAGGCCCTTCATGATCTCGATCGCATCCTCGATCGTCGGCTCGTTTACGTCGATCTTCTGGAAACGACGAACCAGCGCCCGGTCCTTTTCGAAGAACTGGCGATATTCCTTGTAGGTGGTCGAGCCGATGCAGCGGATCGCGCCGGAAGACAGCGCCGGCTTCAAAAGGTTCGACGCGTCCATCGCCCCGCCCGAGGTGGCGCCTGCGCCGATCACCGTGTGGATCTCGTCGATGAACAGCACGGCGCCCGGATAGTCCTCAAGTTCCTTGACGACCTGCTTCAGGCGCTCCTCGAAGTCGCCGCGATAGCGCGTGCCGGCGAGAAGCGTGCCCATGTCGAGCGAGAAGATCGTCGCATCCTTGAGCGCGTCGGGAACCTTGCCCTCGACGATGCGCTTGGCCAGCCCCTCGGCGATCGCCGTCTTGCCGACGCCCGGATCACCGACATAGAGCGGATTGTTCTTGGAACGGCGGCACAGCACCTGAATGGTGCGGTTGACCTCGCTGTGGCGGCCGATCAGAGGATCGATCTTGCCGTTCCTGGCCTTGTCGTTGAGGTTGACGCAATAGGCCTTCAAGGCCTCCTGCTTGGTCTTTGCATTGCCCTCGTCCTGCTCGCGTGCCTGCTTGGCTTCGCCCTCGCTTTCATCCGCGCCTCGCGGCGGGCGGGTCTGGGCGGAACCCGGACGCTTGCCGATACCATGGGAGATGTAGTTCACGGCATCGTAGCGGGTCATTTCCTGCTCCTGCAGGAAGAAGGCCGCGTGGCTTTCGCGCTCGGCGAAGATCGCGACGAGCACGTTGGCGCCGGTCACTTCCTCGCGACCGGAGGACTGGACGTGGATGACGGCGCGCTGGATGACGCGCTGGAAGCCGGAGGTCGGCTTGGAATCCTCGTCATAGCCGGTCACCAGATTGGCGAGCTCGTTGTCGACGTATTCGATCACCGTCTTGCGAAGGGCATCCAGATTGACATTGCAGGCACCCATCACGGCGGCGGCATCCGCATCGTCGATCAAGGCCAACAACAAGTGCTCGAGCGTGGCATATTCGTGATGCCGCTCGTTGGCAAAGGTCAGTGCCTGGTGCAGTGCCTTCTCGAGGCTGGGAGAGAATGTTGGCACGTCAGTTCCTCACTTCTTTTCCATGACGCATTGAAGCGGATGCTCATGCTGCCGGGCGAAATCCATGACCTGGCTCACCTTGGTCTCGGCGACTTCGTAGGTGAAGACGCCGCATTCCCCGACACCATGATTGTGCACGTGCAACATGATGCGGGTGGCTGCTTCCCTGTCCTTCTGGAAGAACCGCTCCAGTACATGGATCACGAATTCCATCGGGGTATAGTCATCATTGAGAAGCAGGACGCGGTACAGGTTTGGTTTCTTCGTCTTGGGCTTGGTACGCGTGATCACCGAGGTGCCACGATTGGCGTTGTCCCCGTCCCGCTGGCTTTGCATGAAGACCGGCTTGGCGATCATTTAAGTTCATTCTCCAATTGTCCGGCCGATCTGCCGAAGACGCAACGCGACGGACAAACACTCAGCTCAGTAAGGTAGTTCATAATTCGGTGATTTTAAGCCCCCCTTTGCACAGCGCAAACAGAATTGCGCGAGGTGTCCGCAGAGCAGGGTCAAAAAGATGCCCAAGCCTTATACGAGCCGGCACAAATGGCAAGACCGGCCGCGCGAGTGCGCGGCCGGTCTTGCGGCATTCTTGATCTGTCAGGCCGGTATCAGGCAGCCGTCGGCATCGACATGCCGGTCCCCTTGGCAACCGGGGCCTCGAACGGCTTGTAGACGGTCTTGGCGAGATCGGCGTACATTTCGCTCATCTTGGTGGCTTCGGCGACGAAGCTCTCGTAGGACGACTTGAGGAAATTGGTCTGCAGCTCGAGAGCGGTCTCGATGCTCTTGGCGCCCGACAGCGCTTCCATATGGGAAGCGACGTCCTGGAACGACTTCTTCGAATACTCGGAGGCTTCGGTCGTGATGGCCTGGAAACCCTTGGCCACTTCCGAATAGTTCTTCAGCATGGCGTCCATGGCTTCCTTACCCTTCTTGTTGGCGTCGTCGAAATTGATCATGCCACTCTCCTTCCGGTCCGTTCATTCGGTGCCCAACTACATAGCAGTTGCACAAAAACAGTCAAGTGTTTTGTGCGATGCGATATCGCGCCCAGGTTGCGAATGAAGGCAATAGAAAGGCCGACCGGACGACGGTCGGCCCTGTTTCCTTGAAAAGGAAAACATATATCAGTCAGCCTGCAACCACCGGCTTAGAGGTCGACGTCGAGGATCGCCATCGAAAAATTGTAGGACAGATCGCCGTCCTCGTCGTCACGGAAAACCACGCCGAGAAACTCGTCGCCGACGTAGACTTCGGCAGAGTCATCCTTGCGGGGGCGAGCCTTCACCACCATGCTCGGGTTGAACATCCGCTTGAAATAGGCGTCGAGCTTCTTGATTTCTTCGGGTTTCACGATCCAGTCTCCATCGGGGATTCAAATTCGGCCGCTTGTCGCATGCGCCGTCCGCCGCTGTAAAGACGCGAAAGCCCATTCTTTGCCAAGCATGGCACCCCGACAACGGCGCGGGACCCGGATAGGTCCGCGCAGTCGTCGGAAAATCAGTCGGCGGCCAGCATCTGGTCCATGGAGCGTGCGGGCTCCGCGCAGCCCGCCTCGCCGACGACACGCGCCGGAACGCCGGCCACGGTGCAACCGCGCGGTACAGGCTTCAGCACCACCGAACCGGCGGCGATGCGCGAGCAGCAGCCGACCTCGATATTGCCGAGCACCTTGGCGCCCGCGCCGATCAGCACGCCGTCGCCGATCTTCGGGTGGCGGTCCGCGCCCTCCTTGCCCGTGCCGCCGAGCGTGACGCCATGGAGGATCGAGACATTGTCGCCGATCCGTGCGGTCTCGCCGACGACGAGGCCGGTCGCGTGATCGAGGAAGATCCCCTTGCCGATGCGTGCGGCCGGGTTGATGTCGGTCTGGAAGACACTCGAAGCCCGGCTTTGCAGGTAGAGCGCAAAGTCGCGGCGGCCGTGGTTCAAAAGCCAGTGGGCCAGGCGATGGGTCTGGATCGCGTGAAAACCCTTGAAATAGAGCACCGGCTCCATGAAGCGGATGCAGGCCGGGTCGCGATCGTAGACCGCCTGGATATCGACGCGCATGATCGAGCCCCATTCCGGCCAGTCGCGCAGCATCTCGTCGAATGTCTGACGCAGCAGGATGGCCTGCAGATCGGGATGATCCAACCGTTCGCAGATCCGGTAGATGACGCAATCCTCGAGCGAACGGTGGTTGAGCACCGTGGAATAGAGAAAAGCCGCCAGCAAAGGATCGAAGTCGGCTGCGGCGCGCGCTTCGCTGCGCAGACTGTCCCAGATCGGATCCATCGACTGCACTGGCTCTCTCTTGAGGATTTCGCTTTTTGCGGCCATTGCCGGTCTCCTCGTTTCCTGTTCGAGCGCATTATATAGTCGATCCGTGAATCAACACAAATGGGCCTTCCAAATGAAACGCATCCATGATTTCGCCGCCGGGAAGATCCGTGCCGCCAGCCAGGCCGGAACGGGCCTGCTGTTGATCGACAATCCGGACCGCAAGAATGCCGTGACCGCGGCGATGTGGCGGGCCATCCCGGAAGCGATGCACTGGCTGTGCGGCGAGGGCGAGGCAAGGGTCATCGTGCTGATGGGCGCCGGGACCACGGACTTTTGTGCCGGTGCCGACATTTCCGAATTCCCGACGGTTCGCAAGGACACGGCGACCGCTCGCCTCTACGAGAGCGAAAACAGCAAGGCCTTTTCCGCAATCCGCAACGCCCGCGTGCCGGTGATCGCCGCGATCCGCGGCATCTGCTATGGCGGCGGCTTCGGCCTTGCCGCGGCTGCAGATCTGAGGATCGCGGCGGAGGGAGCCGCCTTCGCCGTGCCGGCGGCGCGTCTCGGCCTCGCCTACCCGGCCGATGCGGTTCAGGACTTCATCCGGACGCTCGGTGCGCAAATGGCCGGAAAGGCCCTCTACACCGGCTTGCCCATGTCGGTGAACGATCTGCTTGCCGCCGGTTTCCTGCTCGACATGACGACGGCCGAGGGTCTGGAACCGGCCGCACTGACGCTGGCCGAAACAATCGCCGCCAATGCACCGCTGTCGGTTCAGGCCTCCAAGCTCGCGCTGCGCGCCGCGAGCCAGCAGGACGATGACTTGCTGCGCGAGGCGGAGGTCATCGGCGCCGCCACCTTTGACAGCGCAGACTATGCCGAAGGCCGCAACGCCTTCGCCGAGAAACGCCGGCCGCAATTTACCGGCCGCTGACAGCCACCTGCGAGCCTGAACGCCCGCCTCAGCCGGCCTTGATCCCACGGTAGAAGTCGAGCACCGCCCGCTTGAACACCTTGTCGCCGACGGCGAGCATATGGTCGCGGTTCGGAATGTCGATCGCTTTGGCATCCGGCATAAGGGCGGCCAGTTCGGCGGCCGAGCCGGCAATGTCATCCTTGGTGCCGACCGCGATCAGCGTCGGAACGTCGACCTTGGCGATATCTCCGCGCTCGACCAGCACGCGCGAGGTCTTGATGCAGGCGGCCAGGGCGAAGCGGTCGGAATGGGTCTGGTCGGCGAAGGCCCGGAACATCCGGCCGCGCGGGTGGGTGACGTCCGACAGCTGCGGCGCCAGCAACGCGTCCGCGATCGGATCCCAATCGCCGACGCCGTCGCACAGGCCGATCCCGAGGCCACCGAAAACCAGCGAGCGGACGCGATTGGCGTGTTCGATGGCAAAAAATGCCGAAATCCTCGCCCCCATGGAATAGCCCATGACATGCGCCTGCTCTATGCCGAGATGGGTCAGAAGCGCGGCTGCATCACCGGCCATCAGCGAGGGGTGATAGGCTGCGGGGTCGTGCGGCCGGTCGCTGGCGCCATGGCCGCGATTGTCGAGGGCGATCACGCGGTAGCCCGCCTCCCCCAGGGTCTTCAGCCAGCCCGGATAGACCCAGTTGACGCTGGCAGTCGAAGCGAACCCGTGGATCAGCAGGACCGGATCGCCCGCCGGATCGCCTTCGTCGAAATAGGCGAGTTGCAGACCGTCATGATAGAAGAGCGAGAAAGGCGGGGCATCGAGATTCATGGGTCTGTCCTGTCGGCCGCGGAATAATCGGCATGGGTTTTGTCCCACAGTATAAATTGTCGGCGATGGGTCAAACCCGGTCGCTCGATTTTCTGTGGGCGGCGGGGGCGTTTGGCTCTACACTTTCCGATCGAAGGACGATATGGTCCGCCGCGTTGAATGGCAGAGCGGAGACGAACATGGCCGGGCACAGCATTCCCCATTTCCAGAACGACGGCGGTCACCAGGTGATCGAGATCGGCGTCAAGGAATTCATGTGCACCGGCGCTTCCGCTCCCTTCGACCATCCGCACATCTTCATCGACATGGGCCATGACAACGAGAAAGTCTGCGCCTACTGCTCGACGCTCTATCGCTTCAATCCTTCGCTCAAAGCCGAGCAGACCAACCCGCCGGGCTGCGTCTATCACGTCAAGGCAGCGTAACCGGCGCTTCGCCTGATCGGATAGAACATGTCGATCAAGACCGCCGCCATCATCGGAGCCGGGGTGGCGGGTCTTACGACCGCACTCGCCATGGCGCGTCATGGTATCCGCACCGACATCATCGAGCAGGCTGCGCAACTTGGCGAGGTCGGCGCGGGCCTGCAGATCTCTCCCAACGCCTCGTATATTCTCGGCAAACTCGGCGCTCTCGACGAGATCGAGAACCATTGGCTGGAGCCTGACGCGGTGCGCCTCGCCTCCGGCGTGACGCTGAAGCCGCTCGCCACCGTGCCGACCGGCAGCTTTGCACGCAAGCGCTGGGGTGCGCCGTATGGCGTTTTGCATCGCTCCACCCTGCAGCAGGCGCTCTTGCGGCAAGTCCTGCACAATCCTCTTTGCCGACTGCATCTCGGCTGCCGGCTCGATCTGCCGGACCACACGACGATCGAGCGCCTGACCGGGCGGCAGCCGGACCTTCTCGTCGGGGCGGACGGTGCCTGGTCCTGCATGCGCAAGCTGGTCAAGGACAGTCCGAAGGTCAGTTTCTCCGGCAATGTCGCCTGGCGCTTCACCATCGCGGCGGAAGCCGCTCCGGCCTTTCTCGACCCGTTGAACGTCACCGCCTATCTCGGCCCGAATTCGCATCTCGTCGCCTATCCGCTGAAAGAAATCGACGGCTTCAACATCGTCGCGATCGCGGCCGGACTGGACCCCGGCGAGACCTGGAGCGCGGAAGGAAGCGCGGGACAACGCGCCCTGCTGCTGCGCCAGTTTGCCGGCTGGAACATCGAGATCTGCACCCTGCTCGCCTCGATCGAACGAGCAACCTTCTGGCCGCTCTACGAGACCTCGGACGGCCACTGGCAGAATGGCCGCGATACCGTGCTGATCGGCGACGCGGCGCATGCGATGATGCCGTTTTCCGCGCAAGGGGCCGCCATGGCGATCGAGGACGGATTCGAACTGGCCGGAGAGGTGGCCGGCTCACTGCCCCTGCGCGAGGCGCTTTCCCGCTTCGAGGCGTCCCGCAAGGCGCGTGCTGGCAAGGTTCGCCATCGCGGCGCGTTCAACAGGTTCGCCTATCACGCCCGCGGCCCGATCCGGCTCGGTCGCGACCTCGTCCTGTCGCTGCGTTCCCCGGAGAGCCTCGCCGGCGATCTCGACTGGCTCTACGGGTATCGCACCCGGGGCTGACGATAAGACCGCCGGCTAGACGGCGGCGGTAGCCTTGAAGCCCCGTTGCAGGTCGGCAAGGATATCCTCGACATTCTCCAGCCCGATCTGCAGGCGGATGACCGGGCCTTCGCTCGGCGCCTTGCGGATCCTCCGGTCTTCGAGATTGACCATCACCGCCAGGCTCTCGAAGCCGCCCCAGGAATAGCCGAGGCCGAACAGTGACAGTTCATCCAGGAAGGCGCGAGCCTTCGGCTTGAACTTTTCCGGCGCATCGGCGGCGAGCACGAAGGAGAAAATGCCGCTCGCCCCCTTGAAGTCGCGCTTCCAGATGGCGTGGCCGGGGAAGCTCGGCAGCGCCGGATGCAGCACGCGCGCCACGTCATCGCGGCCCTCCAGCCACTCGGCCACCGCAAGGGCACTGCGGCCATGGTGCTCGAGGCGCAGGTTCATCGTCCTCAGTCCGCGCAGGATCATGTAGGAATCGTCGGGCGATCCGCAGATGCCGAGCGTGATATTGGCTTCTCTCAAGCGATCCCAATGCGCCGCATTGGCCGAGACCGTACCCATCAGGATGTCGGAATGGCCGGAAGGATATTTGGTCGCGGCATGGATGGAGATGTCGACGCCGAAATCGAGCGGCCGGAAATAGAGCGGCGTGGCCCAGGTATTGTCCATGGTCACCACGCAGCCATGCTTGTGGGCGACATCGGCAATGGCGCGAATGTCCTGCATTTCGAAGGTATTGGAGCCCGGCGCCTCGGTATGGACCAACTTTGTGTTCGGCCGGATCAACGACTGAATGCCGGCGCCGAGCTCCGGATCGTAATATTCGACCTCCACGCCGAGCCGCGTCAGCATGGTGTCGCAGAAATGGCGGCAGGGCGAATAGACCGAATCGACGATCAGCGCATGATCGCCGGCCGAGAGGAAGGCAAGGAAAGGCACCGTGATGGCGGCAAGCCCCGTCGGAACGAGGATGGTGCCGGCCGAACCCTCGAGCGCGTCGATCGCCTCGCACAGCGCGTCCGTCGTCGGTGTCCCGCGCGTGCCGTAGGTGTATTTCTGGGCGCGCGTCTCCATGGTCTTCACGTCGGGAAACAGCACGGTCGATGCGTGCACGACCGGCGGATTAACGAAGCCATGGAAGCTCGACGGGTCGTGGCCGATGTGGCAAAGCTTCGTATCCGTGCCGGCGCCGGCCAGCATGTCTTTCCTGTCCTTCATGAAACCTTGGGCCTTCTGATTGCGAGGTATGAAGCGGCGATTTTTGAAGGCGGCAGGCTTGGCGGTCAAGCCGAGATTTGTCACCCGGCCATTGTCCGGAGCGCCATTCAAAGCGCTTTTGCCCGAACCGTTTTTAATCATCGAATGACCGAAAACAGTGATTCGTGCCTGTTTTTCCAGCTGATTTAGCAATTTGCCGCTTTTCGCCGCAATTTGCGGCGTCAAGACTTGACCGTCGATCCATTTAAGACTGTGATAGCCGAGTTCGCGCCGGGAGGGCAGCGAGCCGGCTCGCTGCACCGAAGACATGGACGCGGCGGTCGAGAGCAAAAGACAACGGAAAAAAGGTTGGGAAAAATGAACAAGAATCTCCTGTCAGCCGCACTCGGCGCTGCAGTCCTGGGAATGGGCGCGTCGGCTGCATTTGCTGGCACGCTCGATGACGTGAAGGCCAAGGGTTTCGTCCAGTGCGGTGTCAACGGCTCGAACCTCGCCGGCTTCGGCGCACAGGATTCCTCGGGCAACTGGACCGGTCTTGACGTCGATCTCTGCAAGGCTGTTGCCGCTGCCGTGTTCGGCGACGCGACGAAGGTGAAATTCACCCCGCTTTCCGCCAAGGACCGTTTTCCGGCCCTGCAGTCGGGTGAAGTCGACATGCTGGCCCGCAACACCACCTGGAGCACAAGCCGCGATTCGCAGCTCGGCTTCGACTTCCGCGCCGTAAACTATTATGACGGCCAGGGCTTCATGGTGAAGAAGGAACTCAACGTGAAGTCGGCGCTCGAGCTCAATGGCGCCTCGATCTGCGTTCAGTCCGGCACCACCACCGAACTCAACCTCGCCGACTACTTCCGTGCCAACAACATGGAATTCAAGCCGGTCGTGTTCGAGGCCCAGGATGAAGCCGACGCCGCCTACAATGCCGGCCGCTGCGACGCCTATACCACGGACGCCTCGGGCCTCTATTCGATCCGCCTGAAGATGGCTAATCCGGATGATCACCAGGTTCTGCCAGAGATCATTTCCAAGGAGCCGCTTGGCCCGGCCGTGCGTCAGAATGATTCCAAGTGGCTGGATGTCGTGACCTGGGCACACTTCGCCATGGTTGCCGCCGAAGAATTCGGCATCACCCAGGCCAATGTCGAGGAAATGAAGAAGTCCGAGAACCCGGACATCAAGCGCTTCCTCGGCGAAGAAGCCGACTCGACCCTCGGCGCCGACCTCGGCCTGCCGAAGGACTGGGCCACCCAGATCGTCAAGGCCGTGGGCAATTACGGTGAGAGCTTCGAGCGCAATGTGGGCCAGGGTTCTCCGCTCAAGATCGACCGCGGCCTGAACGCTCTGTGGACCAAGGGCGGCCTGCAGTACGCTCCGCCGATCCGCTGATCGACAGCTTGAAAACGGGAAGGCGGAGAAATCCGCCTTCTTCTTTCAGACGATAACACCCGGCGAAAAGGGTGGATGAAAGACAGGGGAATTATCGATGGCTGTCACCGATGCCCGTACCCAGGGCGGCGACGACCGTCCGAAGGTGTCGCTAATCTACAATCAGGCCTTCCGACGCGCCGCCTATCAGGCACTCACACTGGCTATCATCGCCTGGGTGATCTATTTCGCCTGGAACAATGCCGCGCAAAATCTCGCCCGCGCCAACATGACCTCGGGTTTCGGCTTTCTCAACAGCCGCGCCGGCTTTGACATATCCCAGGCCCTGATCGCCTATTCGAGCGATTCGACCTATCTGCGTGCGCTGCAGGTCGGCCTCATCAATACACTGGTCGTCGGCTTTTTCGGCATCATCACGGCGACCATCGTCGGACTGCTGGTCGGCATCGGCCGGCTGTCGCACAACTGGCTGATTGCCCGGCTGTCGACCGTCTATGTCGAGATCTTCCGCAACATTCCGCCGTTGCTGGTCATCTTCTTCTGGTATCTCGGCGTGCTTGCCCTGCTGCCGGCGATCCGCACGATCTTCGAGCATGTGAAGGACAATCCAGACGCCGTCTTCTTCATCTCGAACCGCGGCATCTACATGCCCGCCCCGGTGTTCGGCGATGGCTTCGTCTATGTCGCCGCGGCATTTCTCGCCGGCCTGATCGGCGCCATCCTCTACACGATCTGGGCCAACCGTCGCCAGTTGGCGACGGGGCTGCGTCCGCCCGTTCTCTGGGTCAATCTGGCGCTGATGGTCCTATTGCCCCTCGCCGTCTTCCTCGCGGTCGGCGCACCATTGTCGTTCGACTACCCGATCCCGGGGTCGTTCAACATGCGCGGCGGCATGGTCATCGGGCCGGAATTCCTGGCGCTCTATCTCGCCCTGTCGCTCTATACGGCATCCTTCATCGCCGAGATCGTGCGGGCCGGTATTCGCGGCGTTCCCAAGGGGCAGACCGAGGCCGCCTATGCGCTCGGCCTGCGTCCCGGCCTGACGACCCGCCTCGTCGTCCTGCCGCAAGCCCTGCGCATCATCATTCCACCGCTGACGTCGCAATACCTGAACCTGATCAAGAACTCCTCGCTGGCGGTCGCCGTCGGCTATGCGGACCTGGTGGCCGTGGGTGGCACCATCCTCAACCAGTCCGGCAAGGCCGTCGAGATCATCGCCATCTGGATGATGATCTATGTCACCATCAGCCTCGTGACCTCGTTGTTCATGAACTGGTTCAACGCAAAAATGGCCCTGGTGGAGCGCTGACATGAATACCGAGACCGCCTTTGTCCGCCACACATTCCTGCCCGCGGAAGCCGCGCCGCAGAAATCGTCTTCCGTCGTCGGCTGGCTGCGGAAGAACCTGTTCGCGTCGATCAGCGACACGATCCTCACCCTGATTGCCATCGTGGCGCTCGTCACCTTCCTGCCGGGCATCATCGACTGGCTGTTCATCTCGGCGGTGTGGACCGGCGCCGACCGCTCGGTATGCACCACGGCCGTCCAGGGCGGCATCCAGCCCGAGGGCTGGAACGGCGCCTGCTGGGCCTATGTCAGCGACCGCTTCGTCCAGTTCATGTTCGGCTCCTATCCGCGCGGAGAATTGTGGCGCCCGCTGCTGATTGCCCTGCTGTTCGTCGCGCTGCTTATTCCGTTCCTGATCCCCAAGGCTCCGCGCAAGGGGCTGAATGCCCTGTTGCTGCTGGTCGGCCTGCCGATCGTTGCCTATGTGCTGCTGCTCGGCGGCTGGTTCGGCCTGTCGCATGTCGAAACGCCGCTATGGGGCGGGCTCATGGTCACCATGATCCTTTCCTTTGTCGGCATCGCGGTCTCGCTGCCACTCGGGATTCTCCTGGCACTCGGCCGGCGCTCGCCGATGCCGATCGTCAGGACGCTGTCGGTCGCCTTCATCGAACTCATCCGCGGCGTGCCGCTGATCACGGTGCTGTTCATGGCGAGCGTGCTTCTGCCGCTGTTCCTGACGCCGGGCAACAATATCGACAAGTTCCTGCGCGCGCTGATCGGCGTGTCGATCTTTGCCTCCGCCTATATGGCGGAAGTCATTCGCGGCGGGTTGCAGGCCATTCCGAAGGGGCAGTACGAGGCGGCGGATGCGCTGGGCCTCAGCTACTTCCACAAGACGGCCTTTATCATCATGCCGCAGGCGATCAAGCTCGTCATTCCGGGCATCGTCAACACCTTCATCGGGATCTTCAAGGATACCTCACTCGTCACCATTATCTCGATGTACGACCTTCTCGGCATCGTGAAGGCATCGTTCGGCGATTCGGGCTGGCAGACTCCGGTCACGCCGCTGACCGGTCTGATCTTCGCCGGTTTCGTTTTCTGGATTTTCTGTTTCGGCATGTCACGCTATTCAGGATTCATGGAACGGCACCTCGATACCGGCCACAAGAAATAACATCAGGGGAAAACAATGGCTGAAGTCCAACCCACCAAGATGACCGTCTCGGACACCGATGTCGCGGTCGAAATCGTCAACATGAACAAGTGGTACGGGGATTTCCATGTGCTGCGCGACATCAACCTGAAAGTGATGCGTGGCGAGCGCATCGTCATTGCCGGTCCATCGGGCTCCGGCAAGTCGACGATGATTCGTTGCATCAACCGCCTGGAAGAACACCAGACGGGCCAGGTCTTCGTCGACGGCATCGAATTGACCAATGACCTGAAGAAGATCGACGAGGTGCGCCGCGAAGTCGGCATGGTGTTCCAGCACTTCAACCTCTTCCCGCACCTGACCATCCTGGAAAACTGCACGCTGGCGCCGATCTGGGTCCGCAAGATGCCGAAGAAGAAGGCGGAAGAAATCGCCATGCACTTCCTCGAGCGGGTCAAGATCCCGGAACAGGCCAACAAGTATCCGGGCCAGCTGTCCGGCGGCCAGCAGCAGCGCGTGGCGATCGCCCGCTCGCTGTGCATGAGCCCGAAGATCATGCTGTTCGATGAACCGACCTCGGCGCTCGACCCGGAAATGATCAAGGAAGTGCTCGACACCATGGTGGGGCTGGCCGAAGAAGGCATGACCATGCTGTGCGTCACCCATGAAATGGGCTTTGCCCGCCAGGTCGCCAACCGGGTGATCTTCATGGACCAGGGCCAGATCGTCGAGCAGAACTCTCCGGCCGAGTTCTTCGACAATCCGCAGCACGAACGCACCAAGCTCTTCCTCAGCCAGATCCTGCACTAGGACCTGTCCTCGACACGCAGAAGCCCGCGCCGGGAGACCCCGCGCGGGCTTTTTCCATGGTGTTACAGCGTAATGGCGCTGTGGTGTTCCTCAGTGGCGAGGCTTGGCAGGTCGGTCCGTCTCGCCAGTCGCCAGGCTTACGGGCACCAGGACTGCTGCGGGCCGAAACGCGGCCGGGCCAGCCCCTCCGCCACCAGGGTCGCGCCGAGCGAACGGCCGTTGCGCGTGACCACGCGCATGGCCGGGCCCGTCGTGGGCACGTTCTGGCCCTTCAACTGCGAAAACTCGAAGCTTCCGGCATTGAGCAGGTCGCGCAGCCGCACCTTGGCGGCAAAGCCCTTGTCCCGCTCCTGCTGGCATTTGGCGTCCTCGGTCGCCGGCGCCACCACGTCGGCGAGCACGATGCGCCCCTTTCGGAACCAGAAGCTGTCGCCGGAGACGACGCAGTTGTCGAGGCCGGAGGTTCCGCAGAAATAGAACTTGCCGGTGAAGCCCTTGCCGTCCGACGAGGCATCACCCGGACGGCCTCCAGGCAAGGGAACAGCAACCGGCGACACGCCCGGCGCGGTGCCGACCGGGGCCGGCGGGACCGGACCACTGTCGCGCCTGTCGACCGGTTTCGCCGGCTGGGCGGGCTTCGCATCCGCTTTCACACGCGGCGTTGCCGCGCCACCGCCAGGCGCGTTCTCTGCCGGCTTGCCGGAGGAGCTATGGGCGGTTTTCGGCAGGTAGGCCGCGATCATCCGGGGCAGCTTTTCGCGATTGTCATAGGCGGCGATCGCACCGGCGACCAGGACCAGCGCCACGACCCACGGCCAGAGGCCGCCGCCGCCCGACGACTTCTTGCGCGCCGTGCTGCTGCGCTTGCGCGGCTTTCGCCTCG
Source organism: Ciceribacter sp. T2.26MG-112.2 (assembly GCF_900492205.1). GTDB lineage: Bacteria > Pseudomonadota > Alphaproteobacteria > Rhizobiales > Rhizobiaceae > Allorhizobium > Allorhizobium naphthalenivorans_A. The sequence continues at coordinate 97,048 of NZ_UEYQ01000006.1, read as the reverse complement.
TAGTGGTGGAACGTGCCATGAAAAACCCTCGCGTCGACGGCTGCCGATCACCTCAAATGGGATCACCGCCAGCCGCATGACGGCGCGAGCGGACCAGCCGAGCCGCGCCGAATCATGCACCCGCAGCGATAGCCGATTTGACCATGGAAATGCCAGTGGGTCTTGCGCCTGACCGACGACGGCGACCCTTTCGGCACGGGGTTGTCACCCATGTCTTAGGTACGCGATGTTACCTATGTGTCAGGAATGGACAATGTAAGGTTTGGCGACCCCTGCAGGACTCGAACCTGCGACAACCTGCTTAGAAGGCAGGTGCTCTATCCAGCTGAGCTAAGGGGCCTTGTCGATGAAGGACCAATCGACGGGCGAGGTTTGCCGGGCCGGAGCGGTCCGACGCGAGCGATGGTCAGTGCGTCCAGGGCTGCAGGCGGCTGTACTTGAAATTGTCGGTGTAGGAGACGACCTGGCGCTTGGCTTCCTTCGGCGGGATGACGCGATAGTCGATACCTTCGCGCTTGGCATAGGCCTCGGCCTGTTCCTGCGTCTCGAACAACAGCTTCAGCTGCTGACGGGTGTCGGCCGAGGTCGTGTAGCCCATCATCGGATCGATCTTCTTCGGAATGGCCTGGTCGAATTCGAGGCTCCACACTTGCGTCTTCGCCTTGCCGGACTGCATCGCGGTCTTTGCCGGGCGGTAGATCTTTGCAGACATGTCGCATCCAACTCCAAAGTGACGGCCAGGCGTTACCCTGCCCCGTCTGGTTCCTGGTACCAGCCACGGCAGAACGCCGCGGCGAAATCCTGTTTCCAAGCCGTTGACAACCGGCTTCAGAAGCTCCGGCGCAATGCCGGATGACCGTTCCCGTCGTAGCGACGATTGCGATCATTTTCAAGCGGAACCTCCAGCCAGCCGGCGCAAAGAACAAGAGCGCCGCGCCTTGCCGGCGAAGCGCTCTGTGAATGCGACCGGGGCCATGGAGACGGCGATCCTCTCGACGCATTCAGCCACCCCACGGCAATCCAGCCGCGGCCAGTGCGATCGGGTCCATACCCGGCTAGTCGGTGCACTTGTCCTTGTCCGCCGCCGACGCGGCCGCCGTTTCTTCGCCCTGCTGCTGGGCGGCGACGTCCTGGTTGGAGGTCGCGAGATCCTTGTCGGTTGCCAGCGGCATGGTGTTGCCATCCTTCTGCACGCCGCCGGAGGCGCCAGCCTGGGTATCGGTCGAGCCCTCGAGGGGAACATGGGTTCCGTCCTTCGAGATGCCCGCCGCGGCCGTGCCGTCGACGGAGCCCGTCACTTCGGGGCAAGCCGCGATTCCCGGACCCGCCACAAAGGCCGCCATGCCGACGGCAGCGACCATGGTTGTGAGTTTTGTCATGGTTCTATCCTCCCTGTTGGATCAAGGAGGAACGCGACGGGAAGGCGATCGGTTCCGGAAACCGCGGGTGCGAACGGGCGCGGACGCAGTCAGTCGAAGCCTGGCCCGGTGCGGACAGGCGATGTCGATGACAGTTCAGTGGCGATAAAATTGGGAGGTTTGCTGTGCCGGATTGGGACATCGGCACCGCTTGCAATGGTCGGAGTGGAGAGATTCGAACTCCCGACCCTCTGGTCCCAAACCAGATGCGCTACCAGGCTGCGCTACACTCCGTCTTAGCAATGGGAGCGGAATACACGGTTCACCCGTGAGCCGCAACAGCAAAAAGGCGCTTTCCAGGCCGGCGTCGAATTCGCCCCGGCGCCATCAGTCGGACGGGCCGCCCGGAGGACGCAGCTCGACAATCGCGCCCTCGGCTATGCCGAGCGCTGTGGCCTGCCCCCCGCGGATCTCGAGCACATACCGCACCGGCGCCCCCGACGGGATGATCGTCTCGGAGAACGGCGTGGTCCGGCTGGCGATGCGCTTCACCAGACCGCTCTCATCGATAAAGACCATGTCAAGCGACAGTGGCGTGTTCCGCATCCACATCATCACGTCGCGCGTCGTGCCGAAATCGAAGATCATGCCCTGGTGGTCACCCAGTTCTTCACGGAACATCAGGCCGTGGGCGCGCTGGTCGGCTGTGATCGCCCATTCGACGTCAAGCGCGATCTCCTTGCCCTCGACCGTGCGGATCGTCAGCATGGACCGGTCGAAATGCGGCGCCTGGGCTGCGGCCGGCCCGGCGAGCGCCCACAAAAAAAGCGCCACGAAAGCGCTTTTGATCATTTCCCTCATCGCCCGAGACCTCAATGCGCCAGGACCGAGGGGCCCGGATTGTCGGGGTGGATCTCGGCGGCCATCAGGCCCTTGTCGCCCGGTCCGAAGCGCACCAGAACGGTCTGTCCCGGACGAAGCTCGGTCAGGCCGAAGCGGCGCAGCGTTTCCATGTGGACGAAAATGTCCTCGGTGCCCTCGCCGCGCGTCAGGAAGCCAAAACCCTTGGTGCGGTTGAACCATTTGACCAGCGCCCGCTCCAGGCCGCTGGTCGCCGTCACCTGCACATGGGTGCGCACCGGCGGGAGCATCGAGGGATGCACCGCGGTCGACTGGTCCATCGAGAGAATGCGGAAGGTCTGGTAGCCGCGATCGCGCTTCTGAACGAGCGCGACGATGCGCGTGCCTTCGAGAATGGTCTGATAGCCGTCACGCCTCAGGCAGGTCACGTGCAGCAGCACGTCCTGCATGCCGTTGTCGGGCACGATGAAGCCGAAACCCTTGGCGACGTCGAACCACTTGACGACACCGGTGATCTCCATAAGGTCGACGGCTTCGCTGGACAGGTCCTCGAACCCAGCGAGCCCTTTCGGTGTAATCCTGTCCGCCATTTCCCAAAGCCCCTCGAAACGCGTCACATTGCAGAGTTAATTGATTCTTGAAGTTAAGATTAACATTCGAGCAATGGATCTACGCAAGTCCTAGTTTGACATATACCCAAATGCTTTTTGCCCTTGCAGGCTTGCTCGAAACTGTTGCCTGCTCCATATCCCTGCCATTCTCAGGAGGACCTTCATGCGTTATCTTCACACCATGGTTCGCGTCAAAGATCTCGACGCCTCGCTCGACTTCTACTGCAACATTTTCGGCCTGACAGAATTTCGCCGGATGGACAGCGAAAAGGGCCGTTTCACCCTGGTCTTTCTCGCTGCCCGCGACGACCTCGACCGGGCGCGCGGCGAAATGGCGCCCTGCCTGGAGCTCACCTACAACTGGGATACGGAAGACTATGCCGGTGGCCGCAATTTCGGCCATCTCGCCTATGAGGTCGATGACATCTATGCCATCTGCCAGAAACTGGTGGACCATGGCGTGATCATCAACCGGCCACCGCGCGACGGACACATGGCGTTCGTCCGCTCACCGGACGGGATCTCCATCGAGATCCTGCAGAAAGGCGAAAGCCTCGCCCCGGCCGAGCCGTGGCTTTCCATGCCGAACACCGGCGCCTGGTAAGCCCCTCTTCCCGCTTCGCGCAAGATTGAGGCGCTAGACATTGAAGCACCGAGAGTCCGCCGGCATCCGGCGGACGAAAAGCGCGACCCGGCACCGGCCCGGGATTGCGTGCGTCATCCCTATCGTGTGCAGAGGTCCGCCAGTGTCGCGCAACATCCCATTCATCAGCGGCCGCCTGTTCGCCCGCGTCGCCGCTCCGGCGATCGCCGCCCTCATGCTCGCCTCCTGCCAGACCACGGCGCAGGATAGCGCGGCCCAGGGCGATGCAATCCCCATGGAAGCGGCAGGCAACACCCCGACCAAGCCCGCACCGGCCAAGAAGGCAACCGGGGTCTACACCGATCCGCTGGTGGCGAGCGCCGCCGGGTCGAGCAACCGGCAGGTAGACTCGCCTGTTTCGTCTGGTGACGGCTCGCTTGCCGCCTATGCTCCCTCCCCGACGCCCAGCGATCTCGGCGAACTGACCATGCAGGCGACCAGCGTCAATGCCAGCCGCAACAGTCTCTTCTCTCCGGCACCGGTTGTGGCCGAGGAATCGCTCGGAGCCCCACCCGCAAATACGCCAGCAACCACACCGGCCGACACCCAGGCCATGGCGCTTGCCGAAAGCGGCCGCGGCACCTCGACCAGCATCGTCGTTCCGTCCGAGCTTCCGACGCGCCAGGTCAATCCGATGAGCAAGAGCCTGTTCAGTGCCGAATTGCGCCAGCCCCGGCCGGCCGTCATCGAGGAAGCCGCCCTACCGGCAGCATCCTCGGGCGAGCCGCCGGTCTATGCGGCGGGGGAACTGCCGGTCTACGACAATCCCGCCTCGGCCGTACAGCCGGTCGTCGAAAACGAACAGCAAGCCGCCGAGGCAGCGGAAGCTACGGCAGTGGACGCGGAGCCCGAGCAGCCGAAGAAGCGCACGTGGCTGACATCGCTCAAGGCGATGATCGGCCAGAAGAAGGACTAGGCAATCCGCACCGCACCGTTCCTTGCCTGACCGACTTACGTGTTGGCCAACTGAGGGGCGGCTGCGGCCCCGTCAGCCCTGCACGAGGATGGCAGGCTTTGCGAGACATTCTCCAAGTGGCTGGTTTCGTTGTCCAATCGCGTTTCACCGCGCCTCGAAAAGGGCTCTGTCACATTTTTTGCAAAAAACAGAAATTGGCGCTTGCGGGAATAAAATCACCTGACTATAAGGGCGCCACGGAGCGCACGCGCCCTTCGTCTATCGGTTAGGACACCAGATTTTCATTCTGGGAAGAGGGGTTCGACTCCCCTAGGGCGTGCCACTCCTCCGTACTATTTCTCCCCCCAAATGCAAGAATATGAGCGTCGCTTCCGGCGTGTCGTCCCGCGCCTTTTCCGGTCGCTCGATGGTTTTCCACAGGCCAATCTTTTTCAAAATTGGAATGGAAAAACAGCAAGATTCCGCTTGCGGCTTTTCCGGGCCCTGACTATAAGGGCGCCACCACGAAGCGCAGGCGCCCTTCGTCTATCGGTTAGGACACCAGATTTTCATTCTGGGAAGAGGGGTTCGACTCCCCTAGGGCGTGCCACTTCACCTTACGTTATCCCACATCATTCCGTTAGGTCAGAACGCCTTGGCTGCGTCGAGCACACGCATCTGCACGCGGCGCGTTCCCTGCCAGTGATCGGCGCTGAGCGTACCCGCGACATGGACCTGCGTGCCTCGGCCGTTGAGCAGGAAGTCGCCGAGCGCCGTCTCGGCGGCGCGAAAGGCAATACCTTCCAGCCGGGTGCCGTCGGCCGCCTCGAGCGTCACCTTCACATGGGTCGTTCCGACCGGCCGGGCATCGCGCAGGCGATGGGCAGGCACGGCAAAGATCGGTTGCGGATGGCCGGAGCCGAAGGGGCCGGCCGCCTCCAACTGATCGATCAGCGCAATGGTCGCGCCCGAGGCGCCGAGCGCGCCGTCGATCTTCAGCGTCTGGTTGGCGGCAAGCGCCCCCACCTGTTCGGCGGAGGCTTCATCGAAGAAGGCCCGCAGACGCCCGAGATTGGCCCGCTCGACGGTGAGACCCGCCGCCATGGCGTGGCCCCCACCCTTCACCAGAAGCCCCGAATCGACTGCGGCCCGCACCATACGGCCGATGTCGAAACCGTTGATCGAGCGGCCGGAGCCGGCGCCCTTGCCGTTGAGGTCGAAGGCGATTGCGAAGGCCGGGCGCTTGAACCTTTCCTTCAGCCGGGCGGCGAGCAGGCCGACGATTCCCGGATGCCAGTTGTCACGCGCGGTGACGATGACGGAGGCCGTCTGGCCGTCGCCATACTCGGCGAGTGCCTCGGCCTCGGCTTCGGCCAGCATGACCTGCTCCATCGCCTGACGCTCGCGATTCAGTTCGTCGAGTTTATGGGCGATCTCTTCAGCCTCGCCGGCATCGTCCAGCGTCAGCAGCCGGCTGCCGAGTGCTGCGTCGCCGATGCGCCCGCCGGCATTGATGCGCGGGCCGACGAGAAAGCCGAAATGATAGGGCGTGACCGGCCCGCCTATGCCGGCGACGCGCAGAAGCGCGGCAAGGCCGGCATTGTTCTGGTGGCGCGCCGCGATCAGACCCTTGGTGACATAGGCACGGTTCAGTCCCTTCAACGGCACGACGTCACACACCGTCGCCAGTGCCACCAGGTCGAGCCAGACCAGAAGATCGAGCGAGCGGGCCTGCGGATGGCCATTCTGGCGCAGCACGCGCAGGGTGGCGACAAGGACAAGGAAGACCACGCCGGCGGCACAGAGATGCCCCTGCCCCGACAGATCGTCCTCGCGGTTCGGATTGACCAGGGCGAGACAAGGCGGCATTTCGTGCCCCATCTGGTGATGGTCGATCACGACGACGTCGATGCCGCGTTCCTTCGCCACCGCCAGCGCCTCGAGGCTGGTCGAGCCGCAGTCGACCGTGACGATCAGTCGGGCGCCACGATCGATCAACTGGCCGATCGCCGCCGGGTTCGGTCCATAGCCCTCGAATATGCGGTCGGGAATGTAGATTTCCGAATCGATGCCGAAATGGTTCAGAAAACGCCAAAGCAATGCGGAGGACGCCGCACCGTCGACGTCGTAGTCACCGAAGATCGCCACGCGTTCGCCGCGGCGGATCGCTTCGACCAGCCGTTCGGCCGCCGCCTCGCAATCCGTCAGCCGGTAGGGGTCGGGCATCAGGCTACGGATGGAAGGTTCGAGAAAGGCAGGCGCGTCGTCGACTGCGACGCCCCGTCCGGCCAGCACCCGCGCCACAAGCTCTGGCATGCCGTGAAGCTGGCTCATCGCCAGAGCCCGGTTCTGCCCGGCCTGGTCCAGGCGCGACACCCAGCGTTGCCCGGAGACCGAGCGATCAACGCCAAGAAATGCGCGCGGGACGGGATCTACGGGTTCTTCCATGCTGTCTGCGGTCCATTGCATCTGCCCCCTTTCTACAGGTCCGCAGGCAAATGACCAGCCCTGCCTGAGGCAGGCGTCACGCTATGGCACTTGTGGACGTCAAGGCACAGGTAATCGGACAAGCCTGACCAAGACCGGGCATTCACGCAAGGAACCAGGCGACGGCGAGAAAAGGCACGGTCATCAAAGGAACATAGAGAAGTATGACGGCCCAGTTGCGCGCACCCTCGTATTCCTCGTCATCCACGCCCCAGCGATCATGGCTCGCCCTGCCCGCGCCGTGCCCCAAATCACGTTCTTCCACTGGGATCATCAAGCTCCTCCCCGAACCCGATTCCACCGATGCAATAACGTAACCACCTCTCGCACAAGATGCGAGTGGCTCGTTCGGGAAAAAATGGGTGGAGAGAGATGCCATGAATGGCCGGCGCGGCGGTGCCGGCATCGTAGCCGGCACCGAAAAGCGTCAGATCAGGCCGTCTTCGGACGCTCGATGCGGATGACCTGCGGTTCACCGACGAGATAGCCCTCGCCCTTGATGGCGCTGACGGCCTTGCGCACGGCATCTTCCATCGTCGCGTGGGTGACGAGGATGATGGTCACCGGCGCATCGGCCGCGGCATGTTCCGACCGCTGGACGATCGATTCCAGTGAAATATTGTTGTCGGCCATCTTGGTCGCGATGCTGGCGAAGACGCCGGTGCGATCGACCACCGTCAGGCGAATGAAATAGCCGCCCTCGTGGCTGCGCATCTGTGCCTGGCGATAGGGCTCGAGCAGATGGGCCGGGCGGCCGAGCACGGGAACCTGCTGCATGCCCGGACGGCTCTTGGCAATGTCGGTAATGTCGCCGAGCACGGCAGACGCCGTGGCATTGCCGCCGGCGCCGGGTCCGACCATCAGCAGTTCGCCGAGAATGTCGGATTCGAGCGCCACGGCATTGGTCACCCCGTCGACCTGGGCGATCACCGAATCGAACGGCACCATGGTCGGGTGCACGCGCTGCTCGATGCCGGTCTCGGTGCGCTGCGCGACGCCGAGCAGCTTGATGCGGAAGCCGAGATCGCGGGCAGCGTGAATGTCGTCGATCGAGATGTTGCTGATGCCTTCGAGGTAGATGTCGTCGGCGGAAATCTGGCTGCCGAAGGCGAGCGTGGTCAGGATCGACAGCTTGTGCGCGGTATCATTGCCCTCGATGTCGAAGGTCGGATCGGCTTCGGCATAACCGAGACGCTGGGCTTCCTTGAGGCAGGCCTCGAAGGTCAGGCCTTCCTTCTCCATCCGGGTCAGGATGTAATTGCAGGTGCCGTTCATGATGCCGTAGACGCGGGAGAAATGGCTGCCCGTCAGGCTCTCGCGCATCGCCTTGATGACCGGAATGCCGCCGGCGACCGCCGCTTCGTAGTTCAGCAGCAGGCCCTTGTCCTCGGCAAGCTTGGCGAGTTCCACGCCGTGGCGGGCGAGAAGCGCCTTGTTGGCGGTCACCACGTGAAGCCCGCGCGCAAGGGCTTTGCGAACCGACTGGTCTGCCGTGCCCTCGGCGCCGCCGACCAGTTCGACGAAGACGTCGATATCGCCCTTTTCCGCCATCTCGACCGGATCGTCGAACCAGGTGATGCCGCTCAGGTCAACGCCGCGATCCTTGCTGCGATCGCGCGCCGACACCGCCATGATCTGGATGGCGCGGCCGCAGGACACGGCCAGTTCGTTGCTGCGCTGTTGGAGGATACGGACGAGCGAGGCACCGACGGTACCGAGCCCCGCAATGCCAATTTTAAGGGCATCAGCCATAAATCAATCCTGACGTTTGAAAATCAAAGGCAGGCGGCCGCGAACGGGCCGCCCGGGAAAACTCAGCGGTGCGCGTTGAGCGGAATGACGTTGTGCATCGTCTCGTCGGCGCTCGACATGAATTTCTTGATGTTGCGGGCCGCCTGGCGGATGCGGTGCTCGTTCTCGACGAGCGCGAGCCGGACGTATTCGTCGCCCATTTCACCGAAGCCGATGCCCGGAGCAACCGCCACATCGGCCTTCTCGACCAGCAGCTTGGAGAATTCTAGGCTGCCGAGCGAGCGGAACTTTTCCGGGATCTTCGCCCAGGCGAACATGGTCGCCGCCGGCGGCGGCACTTCGAAACCCGCCTTGCCGAAGCTCTCGACCATCACGTCGCGGCGGCGTTTGTAGATGGAGCGCACTTCTGCGATGTCCGTGCCGTCGCCGTTCAGCGCGTGGGTTGCGGCGACCTGGATCGGCGTGAAGGCACCGTAATCGAGGTAGGACTTGACGCGGGCCAGCGCCGCAATCAGCCGTTCGTTGCCGACGGCAAAGCCCATGCGCCAGCCGGGCATGGAAAAGGTCTTCGACATCGAGGTGAACTCGACCGCGACATCGATCGCGCCGGGCACTTCCAGTACGGACGGCGGCGGGGTGTCTTCGAAGTAGATTTCCGAATAGGCGAGGTCCGAAAGCACGATCAGCTCATGCTTCTTGGCAAAGGCGATGACGTCCTTGTAGAAATCGAGGCTGGCGACCCGGGCTGTGGGGTTGGACGGATAATTGATGATCAGCGCGATCGGCTTCGGGATCGAATGGCGCACCGCCCGCTCGAGCGGCGGGAAGAAGGTTTCGTCCGGCTCGACCGGGATCGAGCGGATGACGCCGCCGGTCATCAGGAAGCCGAAGGCATGGATCGGATAGGTCGGGTTGGGGCAGAGCACCACGTCGCCCGGCGCTGTGATCGCCTGGGCCATGTTGGCAAAGCCCTCCTTCGAGCCGAGCGTCGCAACGACCTGGGTGTCGGGGTTGAGCTTGACGTTGAAGCGGCGGGCATAATAGGCCGCCTGGGCCCGACGCAGGCCGGGAATGCCCTTGGACGAGGAATAGCGATGGGTGCGCGGGTCCTGGACCACTTCGCAGAGCTTGTCGACGATCGCCTGCGGCGTCGGCAGATCGGGATTTCCCATGCCGAGGTCGATGATGTCCGCGCCTCCGGCTCGCGCGCTCGCCTTCAAACGATTGACCTGTTCGAAAACGTATGGCGGCAGACGCCGGACCTTGTGAAATTCTTCCATCTTCAACCCCTGGAACCGCACGGACATGACCGCGGCAGGCGGGTTCGTTTTGCCTGGTGAAAGCCGCCCCGCAACGAACCGCATAACCGGGACGGCCCAACTGTAACGCATGCGGCATGGTCACCGCAAATCCTGACGCAATTGCGCCTCAGGGACTGAAGCGATCCGCAGCGGACCCTCCTGCCCCTATATGCTGCTTTGCGTAAAAAGCAGGACAAAGGCAAGCGCTATTTGGCGATCTGCGCCTGCGCGTCGGCGCCGTGTTCGGCCGCGAGTTTGCGCAATTGCAGAAGCCGGCGCTGATACTCGGCCTCGGAAATGGTGCCGGCCTTGCGCGCCGAACCGAGCGCGGAAAGTCTCGCCTGCAGATCGGCCGCCTCCTCGTTGCCCATCTGCACATTGGCGGCCGTCAGCGAACCGGAGAAGTCCGGGTAACCGTCGGCCGAGCGCACCGGGGCGGTTGCCGGCGCATCCGGATCGGCGACGGTCACCTCTATGCTCGCCGCGCGGGCGGGCGCCACCACGGACGGCTCTGCCGGGGTCGTGCAGCCCGAAAGCGCCGCCACAAGCCCGAACACGGCCAGGCCGCTTGTGCTTCGCATTGACCCCATTGCCCAACTATCAGCGATCATTATCGAATCCAGACGCCGGGAACTTGCCCGGCAGGTTCAAGCCATCGTCTCGTCACATGGTCTATGTCAGACTATGCTTTCGTAACTATGGAACTTGTAGTCGTTTTCAGGCAGGATGCGCAATTGCAAAAGACGCCGAGAAAATGATCCTGGGGAGGACGGTTTGACCAGCAGAAGCGAAGAGGCAGGACCGGGCGGCGCAAAGGCGGCGGGCTTCGATCCCAAACTGATCGAGCCTTATGTCGTCAAGGACCCGCAAGCCTTGACGCTCAACGTGGCAAAGGCGCTGGAAAACCTCGGCAAGGCAGCCTCGACCTGGCTGGCCCCCCGCGAACGCGGGGAAGTCGTCGACCCGGTTTCCGAACCCATGGCCGAAATGGTCAAGACCATGTCGAAGGTATCGGAATACTGGATGTCCGACCCGAAGCGAACGCTGGAGGCCCAGACCCAGTTGCTCGCCGGTCTCTTCGGCATGTGGACCCAAACACTGTCGCGATTCTCGAGCGAGGGCGAGGCCCAGCCGCCGCAGCCCATCAAGGACAAACGCTTCGCCGACGAGGACTGGCAACGCAATCCGTTCTTCGACTTCCTGCGGCAGGCCTATGTCATCCTGTCGGACTGGGCGGAAAAGATGGTCACGCAGGCCGAGGGCCTCGACGAGCACACCCGGCACAAGGCCGAGTTCTACATGCGCCAGATCACCGCTGCGCTGTCGCCCACCAATTTCGTCATGACCAACCCGCAGCTCTATCGAGAGACGGTGTCGAGCCACGGCGCCAACCTGGTCAAGGGCATGCAGATGCTTGCCGAGGACATAGCAGCCGGCGGAGGCGATCTGAGGATTCGCCAGACCGACACCAGCAAATTCAAGGTCGGCGAGAACATGGCGGTGACGCCGGGCAAGGTGATCGCCCAGAGCGAGATCTGCGAGGTCATCCAGTACGAAGCCGCGACAGAAACGGTACTGAAGCGCCCATTGCTGATCTGCCCGCCGTGGATCAACAAGTTCTATATTCTCGACCTCAATCCACAGAAATCCTTCATCAAGTGGTGCGTCGAACAGGGTCACACCGTGTTCGTGATCTCCTGGGTCAATCCGGACGAGCGGCATGCGAACAAGGATTGGGAATCCTATATCCGCGAAGGCGTCGATTTCGCGCTGGACACCGTCGAAAAGGCGACCGGCGAAACGGAAGTCAATGCGATCGGCTATTGCGTCGGGGGAACGCTCCTGGCGGCGGCACTGGCGCTGCATGCCCAGGAGGGCAACAAGCGGATCGCCAGCGCCACGCTGTTCACCACCCAGGTCGATTTCACCTATGCCGGGGACCTCAAGGTCTTCGTCGACGAGGGGCAGATCGGCAGCATCGAGGACCGGATGAAGGCCTCGGGCTATCTCGACGGCTCGAAGATGGCAGCCGCCTTCAACATGCTGCGCGCGTCCGAACTCATCTGGCCCTATTTCGTCAACAACTACCTGAAGGGCCAGGATCCGATGCCCTTCGACCTTTTGTACTGGAACTCCGATTCGACCCGCATGGCGGCCGCCAACCACTCGTACTATCTGCGCAACTGCTATCTCAGCAACACGCTGAGCCAGGGCAAGATGGAGCTCGCCGGCAAGACGCTGTCGCTCAAGGACATCAAGATCCCGATCTACAATCTCGCCACCCGCGAGGATCATATCGCGCCGGCCAAGTCGGTCTTCGTCGGCTCCAAACTGTTCGGCGGCCCCGTCGAATACGTACTGTCGGGCTCGGGCCACATCGCCGGCGTCGTCAATCCGCCCGACAAGCAGAAATACCAGTATTGGACCAATGGCGCGGTCAAGGGCGCTTACGAAGACTGGGTGGCCGGGGCCAAGGAGACGCCGGGTTCCTGGTGGCCGCACTGGCAGCGCTGGATCGAGGCGATGGACGAGGAGCGGGTTCCCGCCCGCATTCCCGGCGGCGGCGCGCTCAACGCCATCGCCGATGCGCCGGGAACTTACGTGTTGGCACGGGTGTAGACGCACCGCCGGTCACCACGACGCGGCGGCCGGCAAATTCCGTCGGATCGCCCCGGAAGCGCTGGTGAACCGTCATGCGCCGATCTCCAGCCGGCCAATGCTGCCGCCGGTGAGCGTGAAGCGGTACCGCAGGGTGATTGGGCTTCCCGGAAAGGTACCCGAGACCTCGGCATACACGACGACCGTGTCGCCCTCGACGACAAAGTCGCGGACGACGGACCTGTCATTGTAGCGGGCCCGCGTCTCCTCCATCCAGCTGCGGATGGCCTGCCTGCCTTGGTAGGCGCGGTTTTCGTCGCTCACCACCGCGTCCTCGGCAAAACCGGACAGTGCGGCGGCGAAGTCGCCGGAATTCTTGCCGGCGAAATAATCTTCGACCGGTCTGGGAAAATTCTTTGGCATGATATCTCTCTCATCTTCGATTGCGTTGAGAGCCTGCGCGCTTGCTCGACAACCAAGATGGCCATAAGCTGGCGATATGACAAGAACCGACGAAAATGTAAGGTACTCACCTAAAAGTAAGGATAGGTATCCGACCCCCAGCGCCGGGGCTGCGGGCGTGGAGAACGTGCTTCGCATGCTGGAGGGGCGCTGGAAGCTGGTGATCCTGTTTCACCTGTTCGGCGGCAAGGTCCTGCGCTTCTCCGAGCTGGAACGCCAGACGCCGGGCATCTCGCAGAAAATGCTCATCCAGCAACTGCGCCAGATGGAGGCGGACGGCATAGTCCGCCGGATCGTATACCACCAGGTCCCGCCCCGGGTGGAATATTGCCTGACCGAATGGGGGCAGACCTTGTGCCCGGCGCTGGATGCGCTGCTCACCTGGGCGGAGAACAAGCCGGAGAGCACCGAACCGCTCCCGACGCCAGACGGCACGGCCAGCCCGCCCCGATGATCTTCGACCCGCCTCTCGTCCCTGCCCGCCTCGTCCGCCGCTACAAGCGCTTCCTGTTCGATGCCGTGCTCGACGACGGCCGCGAGATCACCGGCTTCTGTCCGAATACCGGGTCGATGCAGGGCCTGACGGCGCCGGACTCGCGCATCTGGCTCTCCGAGCACGACAGCCCGAACCGCAAATATGCCCATGCCTTCGAGTTGATCGAGGCGGAGGGCACCGTGGTCGGCGTGCATGCGGCGATCGCCAACCGGCTGGCGGAAGAGGCGATCCGGAGCGGTCTGGTGTCGGATCTCGCCAGCTATCCGGTCCTTGCCCGCGAACAGCGCTACGGCGCCCGATCACGGATCGACTTCCTGCTCTCGGCACCCGATCGCCCCGCCGCCTATGTCGAGGTTAAGAACGTGCATTTCATCCGCCGGCCAGGTCTCGCGGAATTTCCGGATACGGTGACGATGCGCGGCGCGCGACACCTGGAGGAACTGATCGAGATCGTCCGGGGTGGGCAAAGGGCCGTGATGCTCTACCTGGTGCAACGCGAGGATTGCGACGCCTTGCGCATCTGCGCCGACCTCGACCCGGTCTATGCGCGCAATTTTGCCCGCGCGATCGCGGTCGGCGTCGAGGCCTATGCGGTGAAATGCAGGGTCACGCCGTCGGAAATCGTGCCGCTCGAGCCGATCGCCATGGACGAACCCGGTCCTGCTGCATTATGAACGACAAACACAGCCTTTTCCACGATCGAAAGCGGATGAATGGTAACCTATATCGAAGCGGCGACCGCCCCGCTCAAGAACACCGGCGCGATCAGGCTCTATGGGCCTGAAGATTTTGCAGGCATGCGCAAGGCCTGCCAACTGACGGCCCGCTGCCTCGATGAACTCGTGCCGATGGTCAAGCCCGGCGTCACGACCGACGCCATCGACCGCTTCGTCTTCGAATTCGGCATGGACAACGGCGCCCTGCCGGCGACGCTGAACTATCGCGGCTATACCAAGTCGGTCTGCACCTCGATCAATCACGTCGTCTGCCACGGCATTCCCAACGACAAGCCGCTGCGCGAGGGAGACATCGTCAATATCGACGTGACCTATGTGCTCGACGGCTGGCACGGCGATTCGAGCCGCATGTATCCGGTGGGCGAGATCAAGCGCGCCGCCGAACGGCTGCTGGAAGTGACCTATGAATGCCTGATGCGCGGCATCGCCGCCGTGCGCCCCGGCGCCCGGACCGGCGCGATCGGCGAGGCGATCCAGACCTATGCCGAAGCCGAGCGCTGCTCCGTGGTGCGTGATTTCTGCGGCCATGGCGTCGGCCGGCTGTTCCACGACAGCCCGAACATCCTGCATTACGGCCGCGCCAACGAGGGGCCGGAACTGAAGGAAGGCATGATCTTCACCATCGAGCCGATGATCAATCTCGGCCGGCCGCATGTGAAGGTGCTCTCCGACGGCTGGACGGCGGTGACCCGCGACCGGTCGCTGACTGCGCAGTACGAGCATGCCGTCGGCGTCACCGCGACGGGTTGCGAGATTTTTACCCTGTCGCCGGGCGGCTTCGACCGGCCGGGTCTTCCGCCGCTCAAGGGCTGAACATGGCAAAGCCCCCTCCTCCCGCCCCCCTCGACAGCGAAGACGAACCCGCCTTCGACCTGCAAGGGGCGGACGGAGGGGCCGGAGGTGAAGCGGGTGACGAACGCGGCTTCTTCGCCGAGCAGGCAACGAAATCCGGCGGATTGAAAAAACGCTCCGCCGTCAGCGAAACGGTCGAGACGGCGGATGCGCATTATCACGGCCATCGCGACCGTCTGAGAGAGCGCTACCGCGAGAGCGGTGATACCGCGCTCGCCGACTACGAAATCCTTGAACTCCTTTTGTTTCGCCTCATCCCGCGGCGCGACACCAAGCCGATCGCCA
Organism: Ciceribacter sp. T2.26MG-112.2; assembly: GCF_900492205.1. Lineage (GTDB taxonomy): Bacteria > Pseudomonadota > Alphaproteobacteria > Rhizobiales > Rhizobiaceae > Allorhizobium > Allorhizobium naphthalenivorans_A. The sequence continues at coordinate 81,710 of NZ_UEYQ01000006.1, read as the reverse complement.
AGGCGCTGATCGCCCGCTTCGGATCGCTGGCCGGCGTCTTCGGCGCCCAGCCGGCGCTGCTGCAGGAGGTCAAGGGCGTCGGCGAAAACGTCGCGCTGGAACTCAAGCTGATCGCCAGCGTCGCCCAGCGCATGCTGAAAAGCGAAATCCGTGGCCGCCAGGTGCTGTCCTCCTGGTCCTCGGTCATCGACTATTGCCACACGGCGATGGCCTATGAATCGACCGAGCAGTTCCGCATCCTGTTCCTCGACAAGCGCAATGCGCTGATCGCCGATGAGGTGCAGGGCCGCGGCACGGTCGACCATACGCCGGTCTATCCGCGCGAGGTGGTCAAGCGGGCGCTGGAACTCTCGGCCACCGCCATCATCCTCGTCCACAACCATCCCTCCGGCGACCCCACCCCGTCGCGCGCCGACATCGACATGACGAAGATGATCGTCGACACGGCCAAGCCGCTCGGCATCACCGTCCACGACCACATCATCATCGGCCGCGACGGCCATGCGAGCCTGAGGGGGCTGAGGCTGATCTGAGGGGGATCATCGGTTTCGACAGGGCGGAGGATGATTGCGCCAACAGAGCCGTCGTGGAGTTTCAGCGCGCAACGATCCCATCCATGAATACCCCAACCAAATGAGCGATGTGCGCGTGCGATGAACTGTCCTGCTCGGTAGCGAGCGATATTGCGGTCGCTACGCAGACGATGTCGTTGAAGCTGATATCAGGTCGAATAGCCCCCGCCTCCTGTGCGGCATGCAGAAGTCGGGCACCTTCCTCACTGGTAGCGAGACATCCGGGAGTTCCAATCTGTAGAACCGTCCCGAGAGACGCGGCAAAACCTCGATACACATTCGAATACCGGACGAGTTCTTCAAGGTAGGCGCGCAAGGCGTCCGCGGGTTCGAGACCAACTGCTCTGACACGGCTCGTCTCAGCAAAAGCGGAGAAGCGGGCGCTGTACGTCGCGGCGAGCAGATCCTCACGACTGGGGAAACGGCGATAAAGCGTCCCGATCCCAACTCCGGCGCGCTTTGCGACCTCGTCCAATGAAACGCCCGCGCCCCGCTCCATAAAGACTTCCTCGGCTGCAGCAAGGATTCGCTCCTTGTTCAGCTGCGCATCGGCGCGCAACGGGGTTTCGTCAACCAAAAAAATCCTCCTCATCCTGACTTGCAAGTGGAGGATATCTCCATATAGTAAGTGGAGCAATCCTCCACTTACTATGAAAGCGAGCGAATGGCATGACGAGGCGATTTGAAGACAAGGTCGTGGTGATCACGGGCGGAACGGACGGCATAGGCTTGACCACGGCCAAGCTATTCGCAGCAGAAGGTGCCCATGTGTATGTCACGGGACGCCGAAAAAAACGCCTGGACGAGGCGCTGGAGGAAATCGGCAACGGCGCTGTCGGCGTTCAAGGCGATGTCAGCGATCTGGCAAGTCTCGACAGGCTCTATGCGGAAGTAGAGCGTGATCAAGGTCGCGTGGATGTGGTCTTCGCAAATGCCGGCGTGTCGGAGTCCGCCCCGATCGGCGCCATTGAAGAGGATCATTTCGATCGCGTCTTCGGCATCAACGTGAAGGGCACGGTCTTCTCCGTGCAAAAGGCTCTGCCCCTGATGTCTGCCGGTGGTGCTATCGTGTTGACCGGATCCGGGGCGGGAGCCAAGGGCTTTGCCAACCTCTCCATCTACAGCGCTACAAAGGCCGCAATCCGCTCGTTCGCACGAACATGGACGACCGATCTCAAAAGCCAGGGCATTCGCGTGAACGTCGTATCACCCGGCATGGTCCTGACACCGGCGATGCAGACCTATCTTCAGAACAATGCCGGCGCCGAGGAATGGATGCAGCAAACCATTCCGTTCGGCAGGCTCGCCCGGACCGAAGAGATTGCCAAGGCGGTGTTGTTTCTCGCATCGGAGGAAAGCAGCTTCGTTGGCGGCGAGGAGCTATTCGTCGATGGCGGCTTCGTGGCAGTCTGAAAACTCGTATCCGTCCTGAGCCGCCGCGAAAGTTTCGAGCGGTTTCGCCGCAAGACGCCTCGCCAAAGTCGGAGTTTCGCGGCGGAACTTTCACGGCGCCCGTTGACCGCTTCGGACCGTAAGCAACCTTGACCGCTCCCACTCCCCCCAAACGCAAAAAGGCCGCCCCACCGGGCGGCCTTTCCACATGTCCGTTCAACAATCCGAAGCTTACTCGGCGTCGCCCTCAGAAGCCTTCTTCTTCGGAGCAGCCTTCTTCTTCGGAGCGGCTTCTTCGCCGTCAGTGGCGTCGTCAGCCTTGGCGGCGGCCTTCTTCTTCGGGGCAGCCTTCTTGGCCGGCTTGTCGCCTTCTTCGGCTTCGTCGTCGGCCAGCAGCTCTTCCTTGGAGACCTTCTTGTCGGTCACGTCGATTTCGGCCAGCAGCTTGTCGATGACCTTTTCTTCGAAGATCGGAGCGCGCAGCGAAGCGGAAGCGCCGGGCGTGTTGCGGAAAAAGTCGAGGATCTGCTTTTCCTGGCCCGGGAACTGCTGCAGCTGGGCGTAGAGCGCGCGCTGCATTTCGTCCTCGGTGACTTCGACGCCACCCTTTTCACCGATTTCCGAGAGAACGAGGCCGAGGCGGACGCGGCGCTCGGCGAGCGTGCGGTATTCCGTGCGGGCTTCTTCTTCGGTCGTGTCTTCGTCGGCAAAGGTCTTGCCCGACTGGGCGAGATCGGTGTTGATCTGGCGCCAGATGTTCTCGAACTCGGCGTCGACGAGCTTGGAGGGCGTGTCGAACTTGTAGAGTTCGTCCAGTTGGTCGAGGATCTGACGCTTGACCTTCTGGCGGGTGACGTTGCCGTACTGGCTCTCGATCTGGCCGCGGACGATTTCCTTCAGCTTGTCGAGCGATTCGATGCCGAGCTTGGAGGCGAGTTCGTCGTTGAGTTCGATCGCGGCAGGGGCTGCCACTTCCTTGACGGTGATGTCGAAGGTGGCTTCCTTGCCGGCGAGGTTGGCGGCCGGATAGTCGGCCGGGAAGGTCACGGTGATGACCTTTTCATCGCCAGCCTTCAGGCCGACGAGCTGGTCTTCGAAACCGGGGATGAAGCGGTTCGAACCGATGACCAGTTCGGCATCTTCGTCCTTGCCGCCGTCAAACGGGACACCGTCGACCTTGCCGAGATAATCCATGGTGACGCGGTCGCCTTCGGCGGCCTTGCCCTTCTTGGCTTCGAAGGTGCGGGCATTCTCGGCGATCTTCTCGATCTGCTCGACGACTTCCGCATCCGAAACCTCGACCACTTCGCGGGTGACCTTGATGCCGTCGACCGACTTCAGCTCGATCGGCGGGATGATTTCGTAGGACAGCGTGAATTCGAGGTCGGCCTGGGCAGACAGGATCTTGTCGGCTTCGGCCTCGTCCTCGGTCATGGCGATTTCCGGCTGGGTCGCGGACTTCTCGCCGCGCTCCGACAGGATCGCCGACGGCTTGTCGCGGATGATCTCGTTAACCAGTTCTGCCATGATCGACTTGCCGTACATCTTCTTCAGGTGACCGACCGGAACCTTGCCCGGACGGAAGCCGTTGATGCGGACCTTGTCCTTGGTCTCGGCCAGGCGCTCGTTCATGCGAGCTTCCATGTCCTTGGCCGGGATGACGACCTTGATTTCGCGCTTCAGCCCTTCAGCGAGCGTTTCGATAACCTGCATGTTCTTACCTTCATGTCGTGGCGGCCGTGCTCGGACAGCCGGTTGTTTCCCTGAGCACGACGCCGGAATCTTCTGTTCCCGGACGTGGCTGCGGCGCAGTCTTCAAGCATTCCTGCCAGGCAAATCGGTGAAAGGAGTGGCGGGATCGTCCCCGGTCCGCCTCGCACCGCCCCGCTCGGCAAATCTGGTGCGGGTAGAGAGACTTGAACTCCCACGCCTTGCGGCACCAGAACCTAAATCTGGCGTGTCTACCAATTTCACCATACCCGCGTCCAAAGAAAATGCATGCAGCCGTTGCGCATGCCCCTCCGGAGCGCGCGTCTCTATATCACCCGTTTTTGCCCGCGCAAAGGAAAAATGACGGTTCTGGCGGCGGCTTCCCGAGGAAAGACGGCAGGAACGGAGCCCGCGGCGCAGGGCCATCGGAACGGCTTACCCCGAGGATCCCGACCGTGTGGTCATCGCGGCCAGGGGCACGTTTCCCGCGGCATCACGGAAGGTATATCCAAAATTGCTGCTTTACATTCCCGGTGAGATGCGCTTTTCGTCATTAAAACGTCACAATCACCCATCGCGAAGCTCGGCAATGTCATCTCCCCTGACCTGCATCGTCTATTCCAGCATAGCGCTCAATACATGGACGAAACGCTGTCGCATCGATGGGCGGCTCTACGACGTCCATCTCGGAAAATGGATGTTCTATAATCCCGCACTACAGGAGAAATACTTTCATGTGCGGGCGGGCAAGATCGATTCGACAGCCCGCAGCCGGCCAAGCGTTCGCCAACTCACGGAAATGGCGGAGGATCAACTAAGTGGGCGCTACCCCATATCCGTGTGGAAGGAGGCGCTGGCGACCCCGATCTCCCGCCGCCTCGCCGAAATCTGGATTGCCGCCAAGCGGCTTCACCGCAACGGTCTCGGCCCCGAGCCCGGATCGCTGGTCGTCGCCTCCCAATACAAGCGTAATTTCCGCAGCTATGGGCCAACGGCCGGCCTGAAGATCGGCGATGCGCGGCTTCTTGCGCCGCGCGACCCGGTGACGCAGGAGGAGATGATCGCCGCCGGCGTCCAGCCGGACCGCTATCTGAGCTGCGTGCGGCAGACCATCAATGGATATGTCTCCGATCTATGTTCGGTGGTCGGCGTCGTGCCGATCGACGCGGAGGACGAGGTTCGCGAACTGGCCGAGCATATCGATGGCCTGCTGAACGGCAGCGCAGCGAACTGAGCCGTCATCAGAGTGGACGATTGCGCATCAAGGCCGACCAGCGCGGCCAAAGTTCACTCGCCACCGGAACGAGCACCCCGCGCTAGAGCATTTCCCGCGAAAACGGGGCGCTTTCGATGTTCTATCTCTTTGTTTTGACGCAAATCCGGACGCAAAACCTCTTCGCACTTTTGCTGGAATTGCTCTAGTAAAGCGGCTCATCGTAGAGCGCCACGCCGCCCATGCGCAATTCGCGAATCTGGCTCTGCCCGCCCTTGCCGACGCGTGCGACGACCGCCACTTCCCCAGCATTGCGCGCCGTTTCGATATCGTAGCCCTCGCCTTCCGGCACATAGAAGCGCTCGATGCCGTAGTCGACCCTGAGGCTTGCATCGGCGCTGGCCGCAAGTTCACCCGCGCCGTAATAGCGGAAGCGCTGCGTCTGGAGGATGACGCTGCCTTCCTGCGGTGCAAGCGCGCCGAAGGCGGCCTCGGCGACGGTCCAATAGCCGTCGCTTCCCGGCCGCAGCCGCACCTGCATCGTCTGCCAGCCGGCATCGAGCGGACGTTCGCCCGTGATCACGGCGACCGGGATGGTCGATATGTCATAGGCAAGAACGACATAGTCGCCGCGCAGCAGATCGCGCGGATCGACCGGCGCGGTCTTGAGCAGGATCTCGTCTCCCGATCGCAGAACCCCAGCACGGCTTTCGATCATCGCACCGAGAATGGCGGTCTGCAGCACGCAGAGGCCAAAGGCAATCGCCAGATAGCGCAGTCTTGATCGTCTCGACCCTTGCTCGCTCATGCCCGATCCTCCGAAATCCGTGTGGCAAACAGCCTTTCCAGCCGCACCACGACCATTGCCAGAACCGCGACAACCAGGCCCGCCAGCAGGAAGAAGGCCGAGGTGCCGAGCATGGAATCGATGGTGACGAAGGAAAGGTAGAGCACCTCGCCGGCGAAAACCGCATAGGCGAGATAGCGCACAGCGCCGTTGTCGCGCCCGTCGAGCGCAAGCGCCAGGAGGGTGACGGCGATGGTGACGATCCCCAGCAGGGCCAGACCGGCGCCATCGGTCCATTCAAGGTGCAGCAGCCCGAGCCCGAGCAGGGCCAGCACCAGTGAATAGAAGGCCGGGCCCGCGCCCAGGCCGCCAAGGATCCGAGAAACCGGCGACATAGGCAACGTTACGGCGACGAAAGCTGCAAGTCCGACCGCGGCGAAGGCAACCGCCGTTCCCACCTCCGGCCAGAGCGAATAGAGCCAGCCGCACCAGCCGAGCAATAGGAGATAGATGAAATGCCGGGCCCGCTCGGCCCCGGTCCAGGCGCTCAACAGCCCGATGACGAGGCTCGAGAGCACCGGCCACCAGCCATAGAGCCCATGCCATTCGCCCTCGAACAGATCGAGAAAGGCGCCGAAGGCGGAAAAGGACAGAAGCCCGGCCATGACCGTCAGCGCGGCCGATCGGAACGCCGCTGCCGAGAGCACGGTCATGGCGAACCACAGCAGCATGGCGTCGAACGCGTCACCCGACAGGTGGTAGAGCTGGCCGATCAGCGAAATCGCCCCGCCGAAGCAGGCCGCACCCAAGACCAGCAAGGCGCCGCCAAGGCGATCCGCACCGCGGGCGAAGCAAATGGCCGCAAGGCCATAAAAGATCCAGATCAGCGCAACGATCCCGCCGATCTTCACCAGCCGCGGGATCTCCTGCCAGTTGGCGGCGATCAGCAACAGAATGGAAGCGGCGATCAGCACGGCGGCCAGGATCATCAGAACGCCGCCAATGCTGAAGGACGAACGGCGAGAATCAAAGTCGCGCAACAAGGCGTCGGCCACATCCTGGCCGATCAGCCGCTTCTCCACCCAAAGCGCCAAATCCCGCTTCAATCGTCCGCGATACATGCAACCCTCCGCCCCACGGGGCCGCTCGGCGAAGCCCAATGCGCCCTTCCGGTTCTGGCTGCCATTCTTGAGCCGAGCGCCGGCAAAATACAATCCGGGCCGCCGACCAAGTTGGGACCAACGGCCTGGGCCCCACCATGCACTTTGCGCATGGCTTCCATGATGATATTGCACTGCACAAGATCGATTTTTCCGCTATTGTCAATTTCAACAGAGCGCGGACGAAATGACTTCGACCCGCTCAAGCGGTGGACATCCCACCGATACGACCTTCGACCCTGCGCACTCCTCCTCCCAGCGCAGCGTCGATTTGACTGACGACACTCCTCCTCCCAGTCGTCAGTCTGTCAAAATGACGCTCACCGGATCCTCCTCCCCCGGTGAGCGTTATTTTTTGTCTTCACTCCACCGCAGCCGCCAACCCACATGATCCTGCGGGCGATTTCCGAGCCGGCCGGCGCTCGAGCGCCTGGCGAATTCTTGATCAACGCCACCGCCCCTCGATCCATGGCCTATGCAACTGCCGCATAGGAGTCATACGACTCCGTCACTTCAAGTCTTTCGCACCGCAGCATATATAACATTCATCAGATTCAGGCCGGCACCCCGATGGGAAGCCGCGAAACAAGAGGCAAGACCATGAACATCGCACGCTCGCTCAACAACTGGCGCAAGTACCGTCAGACCGTCACCGAACTCGGACGCATGTCGGACCGGGAACTGCGCGACCTCGGCATTGGTCGCGAAGATATTCGCCGGGTTGCACGGCACGCCGTCGCTGGCTGATCGCCATCCCAGATGATGACAAAAGGCTCCTTCGGGGGCCTTTTTTGTTGCCTGTCCGGACGGACGATTGCCTACTTCCTCGTCTCTGCCACATAATTCGCCATTCCATGCACAATTGCATAGCAGTCGCTCATAATTTGCACTGCACAATATTGTTTTACGGGCGTATAAAACGCTCAATCGCTGAGGTGGAGGAAACCACGAGATCAGCGCAAGAGATTCACCCGAGGAAACGACCATGAACCCGATCCGCATTGCCAAGAACTGGATGAGCTACCGCCGCACGATGAACGAACTGGGCAACCTGTCCAACCAGGCCCTGTCCGACATCGGCATCACCCGCTACGAAATTCGCAACATCGCCGCTCGCTCCTTTCGCTAATCGCGAAGGTTGAGCTTTCTGGCGGCGGGAACGGCACCTTCGGGTGCCGTTCTTGATTCCGGGCTGCCCCGCGGTCTTCCCTCTGCCTGCTTGCAGCAGGCCGGAAAGGATTGGCCCTTCGCCCACCCCGTGATAAGCAGCACGCCATGATGAAAAGCACTCTTCTCCCCATTCATGTCGTCGGCGGCGGGCTTGCCGGATCGGAAGCCGCCTGGCAGGCGGCCGAGGCCGGCGTTCCGGTCATTCTCCACGAAATGCGCGGCGTGCGTGGCACCGACGCGCACAAGACAGACAGTCTTGCCGAACTGGTCTGCTCCAATTCCTTCCGCTCGGACGACGCGACCGCCAATGCCGTCGGCGTCATTCACGCCGAGATGCGGCTTGCCGGATCACTCATCATGGCCTGCGCCGATAAACACCAGGTGCCGGCCGGCGGCGCACTGGCCGTCGACAGAGACGGCTTTGCCGAGGCGGTGAGCCAATCGGTCGAGGCTCATCCTCTGATTACCGTCGTGCGTGAAGAGATCACCGGCCTGCCGCCGAAAGACTGGGGCTCGACAATCATCGCCACCGGCCCGCTGACGTCGCCCGATCTCGCCGAGGCGATTCGCGCGGAAACGGGCGAGGACGCCCTCGCCTTCTTCGACGCGATCGCGCCGATCGTCTATCGCGACTCGATCGACATGGACATTTGCTGGTACCAGTCACGCTATGACAAGGTCGGGCCCGGCGGCACAGGCAAGGACTACATCAACTGCCCCCTCGACGAAGCGCAATACAATGCCTTCATCGATGAGCTGATTGCCGGCGACGCGGTCGGCTTCAAGGAGTGGGAAGGCACGCCCTATTTCGATGGCTGCCTGCCGATCGAGGTCATGGCCGAGCGCGGCCGCGAAACCTTGCGCCACGGCCCGATGAAGCCTATGGGCCTCACCAACGCCCACGATCCGACCGTCAAGCCCTATGCGGTAGTGCAATTGCGCCAGGACAACGCACTCGGCACGCTCTACAATATGGTCGGCTTCCAGACCAAGCTGCGCTACGGCGCGCAGGCGGAAATCTTCCGCATGATCCCGGGCCTCGAAAATGCCGAGTTCGCCCGCCTCGGTGGCCTGCACCGCAATACCTATATAAATTCCCCTGTCCTGCTGGATCCGACGCTGGCGCTGAAAAGCCGGCCGGAACTTCGCTTTGCCGGCCAGATCACCGGCTGTGAAGGCTATGTCGAGAGCGCCTCGATCGGACTCCTCGCCGGTCGCTTCGCCGCCGCCGAGCGCAAGGGTGAAATGCCCGTCCCGCCGCCGCAGACGACCGCCATGGGCTCGTTGCTCAACCATATTACCGGGGGCCATCTCGTCAGCGACGAGGAGCCCGGCAAGCGCTCCTTCCAGCCGATGAACATCAATTTCGGGCTGTTTCCGGACCTCGCTCCGGGGTCGATCGTCAAGCCGGAGGGCATCAAGCGCTTTCGCGGCAAGGACAAGACGATCATGAAACGGCAGTTGATGGCCGCCCGGGCGCTCGACGACTGCAAGGCCTGGCTGGCCCGCGAACACGCCTGAGACGATGACGGAACAGGCCGTGGCGGCTCAGGCCGTCGGGATCGCCCCGGCCGGGGCATCCCGCTCGGCATTGCCGACATAGTTGCCAAGCAGCCAAAGCGAGACCTCCGCCGCCTCGACAGGCGTCGCGAAGGTGAACTCACCATTGTGGAAAGGCGCATCGAGAAACTCGATGGCAAAGCCCCGGCCGTTCGGCAGGTCGCGCACGCGCACCGTTCCGGGCTCGATCAGATGGCAGGCATAGTGGCTGCGCATGTTGCGCATGAGCCCGGCCTTGTTGTCGTGCAGCCGCACGAACACGGCGCGTCCGTCCTCGGTGGCATGCAGACTCCGGATCGCCTCGTTGGGAAAGGCACGGCCGAATTCGACGATCGCCAGGCCTGAGTCGTGGAGATCATCCTCATTGGCCTGCTTTGCCATGCGCGTCGAATAGTAGGCAAAGACAGCCACCAGCAGGAAAATAACGATCCAGGTAATCGACGCCACGCCTTGCCTCCCGCTTTGGCCGGACATCCGCCGACACGTTCTTCATCGGAGGACTTAACAGCCGAGCCTTGCGCGAATGTGGCGCGTCAGAAGCGACCGATCAAGGTGGCGCGCAGCAGGCGCAACTGCCGGCGCCATTGCGGCTCCCGCAAATCGCCGTCAAACACCGCCCAGCCTGCTTTCCGCGCTCGAATGAGGACGGTCTCGGACAATGCCACCGGCAGGTAAGCCGGAACGAGGCTCTTCGGCGGTGGCCCCGCCTCGCGCGCCTTGCGCAGATGATCCATGCCCAGCCCGGCAAAGGCCTCTATCGCGGCCGAAATCCGTGGCTTGTCGTCACCGGCCAGGAAGCCGTCGCGATCGAGCCCGACCGCCGAAAGGATCTCCAGCGGCAGATAGAGCTGGCCCCGCGCCCGATGAACCGGCATCAGCAGAAGGCTTCCGGCAATCGCCTGCGCGACGCCCGCATGGCCGGCGATCGTCGCCGCATCTGCCGCAGCCTTCGGATCGAGCACCAGGCTGACAAGCTGAATGAGCGCTGCCGCCGTCTCCCCGGCATAGCCCTCGAACATCCCGGTCGTCTCCATCGGGTCGTCGTAGAGATCGAACAGGCGGGCCTCGATCATGGCGGTCAGCGCGGTCAGGGGAAGCTGATGCTGCCGGATGGTCTCCAGGAGCGCTGCGGCAATGGGATTGGCCTCGGTCGAACCATGGGCGGCGCCCGCGAGCAGATCACGCCAGTATTGCAGACGCACCTCACCCGGCAGGGGCTCGCGCACGAGATCGCGGATGCGGGCGATCTCGGCATTGAAGGCATAGAGCGACGCCACTGCATCGCGCCTCAAAGGCGGCGTCAACAGGCAGGCGAGATAGCGGTCGCGATCGGTATCGCGCAGTCCCGACATCTCGAGGATGCCCTTTGCTGTCTCAACCTTGCTCAACGACGTCTTCCCGGTTCAAACGGCGATCAGGGCAGCCGCCACCGCTCGCTGCTCGGCGAGCATGATGTTGTAGGTCCGCACTGCGGCTCCCGTTCCCATCGGATCGCTGGCAATGCCCTTGGCCTTCAGCGCGGCCTTGAGTTCGGCCGGAAGCGGGCGCAATTGCTTACCCGTGCCGACCAGCAGCACCTCAATCTCGGCGGCATCCTCCAGCACGCGGCGGAAGTTCTCGACCGTCAACGGCATGTCCCCGTCCATCTCCCAACCATAGATCCCGGAAGGGAGCATCAGCAACGAACCGCGATGCGACATGTCGGCGAAGCGGAACCCGCCATTGCCGTAGGAATCGATCGGGGCGCGCCCGGGAAAATGGGCAGGCCTGACGACGATCCCCTTGCCGGACGGCGAGAACGACGACATCGGCCTTAAGCCTCGACCTTGCCCGAAACCGGACGGGCGGCCTCGACTTCCGCATCCCGCTCCTGGAAAGTCTCCGGACGCAGCTTGAAGGCGATCAGCACCGGACCGGCAATATAGACCGACGAGAAGGTACCGATCACCACGCCGAAGATCATCGCCAGCGTGAAGGACGCGATGACCTCGCCGCCGAAGAAATACAGAGCGATGAGCGCCAGCAACGTCGTCGAGCCCGTCAGAACCGTGCGCGACAGCGTCTGGTTGACCGAGATATCGATCAGCACATCGAGCGGCATCTTCTTGTAGCGTCTCAGGTTTTCGCGCATTCGGTCGTAGACGACCACGGTGTCGTTGAGTGAATAGCCGATGATCGTCAGGATCGCCGCAATACTGGTCAGGTTGAACTCGATACCGAGGAAGACGTAGAGGCCGAGCGTCAGGATGACGTCGTGCAGCGTGGCGATGATCGCGCCCAGCGCAAACTGCCATTCGAAGCGGAACCAGATATAGACCAGAATGGCGAGCAGCGATGCCCCAACCCCAATGGTCGCGCCCCAGGTGAGGTCGGCCGAAACAGCCGGACCGACGACTTCCACCCGGCGGAATTCGTAGGCCTCCTCGAGTTCGCCGCGAACCATGGTGATCGCCGATTGCTCGGCATTCTCGCCGCCTTCCTGAGCCTGGATGCGGATCAGAACGCTGGCGGGATCGCCGAAGCCCTGGGCCTGGACCTCTCCCAGATTGAGTTCGCTCAACCGGTCGCGGATATCGGAAATATCGGCCTCGCCCGAACGCGCCTTGACCTCGATGATCGAGCCGCCTTGGAAGTCGATGCCGAGGTTCATGCCAACGGTCGTGAAGCCGACCAGCGAGATGAGCGACAGCGCGCCGGCCACCGCGAAGGTATAGCGACGGATCGCCATGAAACGGATGTTCTGCGCGTCGAACATGCCCGTGCGGATGCCCTTCGGCAGGTGCTTCGGACGCTGCCAACGGAACCAGACGGCCATCAGCCAGCGCGTCATGGTGAAGGCGGTAAAGACGGTGGTGACGATACCGATGGCGAGGGTGACGGCAAAGCCCTTGACCGGGCCGGAGCCGAGGAAGAACAGCACGGCGGCGGCAATCAGGGTCGTCAGGTTGGCGTCGACGATGGTTGCGAAGGCCTTGTTGAAGCCGACCTCGATCGACTGGACCAGCGATCTGCCACTTTTGGCCTCCTCGCGGATACGCTCGTAGACGAGGACGTTGGAGTCGACCGCCATGCCCATGGTCAGGACGATACCGGCGATGCCCGGCAGGGTGAGCGTCGAGCCGAGCAACGACAACAGAGCCAGGATCATGACGATATTGGCCGCCAGCGCGATGTTGGCCATCACGCCGAAGGTTCCGTAGAAGCCGAGCATGAAAAGCACGACGAAGATCGCGCCGATGCCGCTGGCAAGGACGCCGGCATTGATCGAGTCCTGACCGAGGCCCGGACCGACGGTACGCTCCTCGACGACGGTAAGGGTCGCGGGCAGCGCGCCGGCGCGCAGCAGCACGGCGAGATCGTTGGCGCCCTCGACGGAAAAATTGCCGGAAATCTGACCGGAGCCGCCGATGATCGGCTCGCGGATGACGGGGGCAGAAATGACCTGATCGTCGAGCACGATGGCGAAGGGACGGCCGACATTCTCCTGGGTCGCCTGGGCAAAGCGCTGGGCACCCCTGCTGTCGAAGCGGAAGGTGACCACCGGCTCGTTGGTCTGCTGGTTGAAGCTGGCCTGCGCGTCGACGAGATTTTCGCCCGACACCAGAGAGCGCTTCTCGATGAGATAGGGCACCGCCGGGTCGTCGACCGAATAGAGCACTTCGGCAGTCGCCGGCGGTCGGCCGTTGATCGCTTCCTCGACCGGCATGCTCATATCGACCATATGGAAGGAAAGCTTCGCGGTCTGGTTCAGCAGCGCCTTCAGGCGCTGCGGATCGGTCAGGCCCGGCACCTGGACGATGATCCGGTCATTGCCCTGGCGCTGGATCAGCGGCTCGGTCGTGCCGAGTTCGTCGACACGTCGGCGCACGACCTCCATCGACTGGGTGAGCGCCGAGCCGGTGCGGTACGCGATCCCCTCATCCGTCAGGTTGAAGCGCAACAGGGTGCCGTCTTCCTGGAGCGTGACTTCCTGAATGGTGCCACCAGTCAGGCCGCCGACACTTACCGGCTCGGACAGCGACGACAGCGCTTGCTTGGCCGCCTCGACCTTGTCCGCGTCGGTGATGCGGACCTGGACCTGCTGGCCGACGCCGGAAAGGCCGGTATAGCGGATGCCGGCTTCACGCAGCGCGGCGCGAATGTCGCCCACCGTCGTTTCCAGCCGCTCCTTCACGATGTCGGCCTGCTCGATCTTGAGCATGATGTGGGAACCGCCCTGCAAGTCGAGGCCGAGCGTCACCTTCTTGGTCGGCATCCACGACGGGAAAGCTTCAAGCTGCTCATCGCTGAAAAGATTGGGCACGGCCACCAGGATACTCACCAGGACGGTGAACCAGATGAAGATTGTCTTCCAGCGCGAAAAATACAGCATGAAACTCTCGAAGTCGGATGGTTTCCATCGAAAAGAAAAGCAACCGGCAAGGCCGGTTGCAGAGTGTTCTCAGCGATCAGGCGGCAGCGTCGGTCTTGACCGGCTCACCCTTGACGCGCACTTCGGCGATGTAGGTGCGCAGCGCGCGAACCTTGACGCCTTCGGCCAGTTCGACCTCGACCTCGTTGTCATCCACGACCTTGGTCACCTTGGCGATGATGCCGCCGCCCAGCACGACCTGATCGCCGCGACGGATCGAGGCCAGCGTCTCGGCGCGCTTCTTCATCTGCTGGCGCTGCGGACGGATCAGCAGGAAGTACCAGATCAGCATGAGCGGGGCGAAGAGGAACAGCATTTCGAGGCCGGAACCGAATGCACCGCCGGCGGCAGCACCGTCCTGAGCGAAGGCTTGCGTAATGAACATGGAATAACTCCCTAGACTGCGATGATCGCGGGCAGCCTCGCCCCCCGCTTCAGGTCGCCGGAATATAGTGCCGGGACTTGTGAATGCAACAAAAACAGCGGCGGCCAGTACCGTTTTACAGCCTCTTACCCTTTCGGCTCACAAAAGGCCATGCTACCGCCGGCGAAATGCCGCCCGGCGCCGTGGCGGCGCCATGTCGAGGAGGTCACGATGTCCGAAGAAGCAAACCAGATCCTGCTTGCAGAACTGCGCCGCCTGACCGCGGCGGTCGAACGCCTCGCCGGGCCGCCGCCGGCGGAGAACGACTGGACAGCAGCCGACTGTTTCGTCTGGTCGCCGGCCCGCAGCCATCTCCAGCCGATCAGGCGGCCGAACCGCGTGGCGCTGTCGCTGATCCGCGGCGTCGACCACGTGCGCGACATCCTGCATGAAAACACGCTGCGCTTCGCCGAAGGCTATCCGGCCAACAATGTCCTTTTGTGGGGCGCGCGCGGCATGGGCAAGTCTTCGCTGGTCAAGGCCGTGCATGCCGATATCCGTGCGCAAACCGGAATTTCGCTGAAGCTGGTTGAAGTCCACCGCGAGGACATCGCCACGCTGCCCGCCCTCCTCGACCTGCTCAAGGACACGCCGCATCGCATCATCCTGTTCTGCGACGACCTGTCGTTCGACCATGACGATACGGCCTACAAGTCGCTGAAGGCGGCGCTTGACGGCGGCATCGAGGGGCGGCCGGACAATGTCCTCTTCTATGCGACGTCCAACCGCCGGCATCTCTTACCGCGCCACATGATGGAAAACGAGCAGTCGACGGCGATCAACCCGTCGGAGGCGGTCGAGGAGAAAGTCTCGCTCTCGGATCGCTTCGGCTTGTGGCTCGGCTTCCACAAGTGCAGCCAGGACGACTACCTGACGATGATCGACGGCTATGCCGCGCATTTCAAACTGCCGTTGGACCGCGAAGACCTGCACCACCAGGCGCTCGAATGGGCGACCACGCGCGGCGGACGGTCGGGCCGGGTGGCCTGGCAGTACATCCAGGACCTCGCCGGCCGGCTTCGCATTTCAATGGACCGCGCCTGAAACGAGAAAAGGCCCGGGGATACCGGACCTTTTCACCACATGCCTGGAACGCACAACCTAATCCAGGAAAGTCATCGGGTTGACCGGGGTCGCATCCTTGCGAACCTCGAAATGCAGCATCGGGCGCTTGGCGCTGCCGCTCATGCCGGAGGTGGCGAGCTGCTGGCCGCGCTGGACCTTCTGGCCGCGCTGCACGGAAAGCCCGTCGGCATGGCCGTAGACCGTGACCGTTCCGTCGTCGTGGCGCACGAGAACGGTATTGCCAAGTTCCTTCAACCCGTTGCCGGCATAGATGACCACGCCGTTCTCGGCCGCCTTGACCGGCGTTCCCGCCGGAACGGAGATGTCGATACCGTCATTGCGCTTGCCGTCGACATTGGCGCCATAGCCGGCGACGACCGCGCCGCGGACCGGCCAGCGATACTTGCCGATGCCCGTCGTTTCGGGTGCCTCTTCCTTCGGATCGACCGAAGCGACCTCGCTGACCGACTGAGTCGCGGCCGGCGCCTTGTAGGCTGCCGGAGCATTGCCCTTCGGGTCAGCCTTGCCGGCGGGGATGGTCGCCGTCTTGACCGGATCGGTTGCAGGCGCAGTCGACGCCACCTGGGCCGGATCACCACCGGTGGGAATCTTCAGTGTCTGGCCGATGCGAATATTGGCCGACGTCAGGCCGTTGGCCGCCTTCAGCCTGTCGATCGGCGTACCGGTCGCCTTGGCGATCTTGTTGAGGGAATCCCCTGCCTTGACCACGTAGGTGCCGGGAGCAGCACCCTCGCCCGCACCGGCGACAGCCTTACCGGTAGCGCTCGAGGCGGGGCCCTGCAACTTCTCGCGAGAAGAGGGAGCCGTCGGCAGGACCGCAACATTCTGTTCCGGCGATTGAGGCAGGGTCGGCTTCTTGCCGCCATCGGGGAGAACCGAGGCATCTGCCGCCGCGCGGGCCGCATTTGCCTGGCCGACCGGGCTCGGGATCAGCACCAGCTGACCCGTGGCCGCGTCGCTTGGATGCGTCAGGCCATTGGCTTTTAGAATTTCCCGTTCCGGGACGCCGTAGCGGCCGGACAGCGTCGAAATCGTCTCGCCGCGCTTCAGCGTCACGCGTGCCGCGTTCGCCGTGCTCCAGGCCGGGGCCGTCCTGGTCGTGCCGGTGGTCAGCGCATCGCCGGCTGCGGGAGGCGCAAGCATCGCGGTCTGCTGCTGTGCGGGTGCCGAGGGGAAGGGCTGACCGAGGGCTGCGGCGCGCTCGGCAGACTTGGTGGTGCCCGCCCCTGCCGGAGCCGCGAGCTCGCCGCGCTGGACGGCGACGGGTGCAGCGGCTGCACGGGCTGCCGAGGACGGAGCGTAGGCCGGCTGGCTCGGATAGGGCTGATTGACCGCCTGCTGACGGCTGGAATAGTCCGCCTGGGCCGCCGGCTGCATACCGCCGACATCGGCCGATGGCATGGGGCTGGCAACGACGTTGCGGCGCGGAATGGACGCCGTCGTCAGACTGTCAGTGGAGAATACGGAACTAAACCGCGACGCATCCGAGCTGCAGCCGGTCGCAGCGCTGGCAAGCAAGATCGCCACAAGGATACGGGTGACAGACGGTCCGGATTTCGGCGATACACTCATACGCATAACTCGACCCACTTATTACGCAACTTGATGTGGCTATGATTAAAGCGCGTTAGTGTTACTGGCCGGTTAATCGAAGAGAATCGCCGTGAACTATTTTCGAGAAGTCGAACATTCGCAGGCGCACCAAGGCCCCGTACGACGGTGTCAAAGGAAGGATGCGAGCCTGGGGACGAGCGGCAGGTAAGGAACCTCGAACAGGTCTTCGCGGTCGAAGCGGCTTCCCGTCTTGGTCAGACGCATCATCACGCAGGTCTCCTCGCCGGTCATCAGGGGCGCGAGCAGCACGCCGCCGGATACCAGCTGGTCGGCCAGGAAGCGCGGCATGGTGGGAAAAGCCGCGGTGGCGACAATGCGGTCGAAGGTTCCCTCGCCCGTCAAGCCATTGCTGCCATCGGCCTGACGCAGCACCACGTTGCGAAGACCCAGACCGTCCATGCGGCTCTGGGCGGCGGCAATCAGCGTCTTGTATCGGTCGATCGACATGACGCGCTCGCACAGACGGCCGAGTACGGCGGTCATGAAACCGCTGCCGGTGCCAATCTCCAGTACGCGCTGGCCGGGCTTGACATGGAGTTGGGCGAGCAGCCGCACTGCAAGGTCGGCACCCTCCATGAAGGCGCCGCAATCGATCGGAATGGAGCGGCTGGAATAGGCCTGTTCGGAGAACTGCGGCGGAACGAAGAGCGAGCGTGGCGTCTGCTCGACAGCGGTCAGGAGATCGAGATCGGATATCCCTTCCGCCCGCAGCCTGAGAACCAGCGCGGCAAAGCCCTCCTTCTCCAGCATGCCCGGCTTCAATCGGCCACTCCGAAGCCAAGCGCCCGGGCAATGCTGTCCTGGGCGGCATAGTCCGTCATGTCGAGCTTCAGCGGCGTGACGGAAATCTTGTCTTCCTTCAGTGCCTGCAGATCGGTTCCTTCGCGGAACTTGCTGCCGCGATCGCCGAATCGCAGCCAGTAATAGGGAAAGCCGCGGCCATCGGCGCGTTGTTCGACCTCGAGGCCAAAGTCGAGCTTGCCCTGGGACGTCACCTCGATCCCCTGGACGTCGGCCGGTGCGCAGCGCGGGAAGTTTACGTTGAGGAAGGTCCCCGGCGGCAGATCGGCCTTGACCAGCTGTGCCAGAAGCTTCGGCGCGAGCGTTTCGGCCACTTCCCAGGGAATGACACGGCCGCCATTGTCATATTCATAGAGCTGGCTGAGCGAAATCGAGCGGACACCCTGCAGCGTGCCCTCTATCGCACCGGCGACCGTGCCGGAATAGGTCACGTCGTCGGCGACGTTTCCACCGGCATTGATACCGGACAGGACGAGGTCCGGCTTTTCCGGCAGGATCTCGCGGATCGCCATGATCACGCAATCGGTCGGCGTGCCGCGCAACACATAGCGTTTCTCGTCGATCTTGCGCAGCCTGAGCGGCTCCGACAGCGTCAGCGAGTGCGCAAGCCCGCTCTGGTCGGTCTCGGGCGCAACGATCCAGACATCGTCGGAGAGCGTACGGGCGACCCGTTCGAGAACCGCCAGGCCCTCGGCGTGGATGCCATCGTCATTGGTCAGGAGAATACGCATGAAAACTCTGCCTCAAGCCGCTTTTTCGATCTTCTTCAGGCCACCCATGTAAGGCAGCAGAACGTCTGGAACGGTGATCGAACCGTCGTCGTTCTGGTAATTCTCCATGACCGCGATCAACGCCCGGCCGACCGCCGTACCCGAACCGTTCAGGGTGTGGACGAAGGTCGTGCCCTTGCCGTCCTTGCCGCGATAACGAGCGTTCATGCGCCGCCCCTGGAAATCGCCGCAGACCGAGCAGGACGAGATTTCGCGATAGGTGTTCTGCCCCGGCAGCCAGACCTCGAGGTCATAGGTCTTGCGCGCGCCGAAGCCCATGTCGCCGGTGCACAGCGTCATTGTGCGGAAATGCAGGCCGAGGCGTTTCAGCACTTCCTCGGCGCAGGCGGTCATGCGCTCGTGCTCGTCGATCGCGCTGTCGGCATCGGTGATCGAGACGAGTTCGCACTTCCAGAACTGGTGCTGGCGCAGCATGCCGCGCGTGTCGCGACCGGCCGAACCTGCTTCGGAGCGGAAGGACGGGGTGAGCGCGGTAAACCGCAGCGGCAGCTTGTCCTGCTCGAGGATTTCGCCGGAGACGAGGTTGGTGAGCGTCACTTCGGCCGTTGGGATCAGCCAGCGCCCGTCCGTGGTCTTGAACAGGTCCTCGGCGAACTTCGGCAACTGTCCGGTGCCGTACATCGCCTCGTCCTTGACCATCAGCGGCGAGGAGACTTCGGTGTAGCCGTGCTCGCTGGTGTGCAGGTCGAGCATGAACTGGCCGATCGCTCGCTCCAGCCGGGCCAATGGGCCGGTCAGGACCGTGAAACGCGAACCGGAAAGCTTGGCGGCGCGTTCGAAATCCATGTAGCCGAGCGCTTCGCCGAGCTCGTAATGCTCCTTGGCCGCATGGTTCCAGCCGGGCTTTTCGCCGACGACGCGCCTGACCACATTGTCGTGCTCGTCCTTGCCGACCGGCACGTCGTCGAGCGGAATATTGGGAATGCGCGACAGCTGGTCGGTGAGCTCCGCCGTCAGCTGGCGTTCCTCTTCTTCCGCCGTCGGCATGATGTCCTTGAAATGGGCGATCTCGGCCTTGAGCTTCTCGGCGAGGTCCATGTCCTTCTTGCCCATGGCCGCGCCGATCTCCTTGGAGGCGGCATTGCGGCGGGCCTGCATGTCCTGCAGCGACTGGACGACGGAGCGGCGTTTTTCATCCAGCGCGATCAGGCTGGCGGCCAGAGGCTCGGCACCGCGCTTGGCCAGAGCGGCATCGAGGGCTTCGGCATTGTCGCGGATCCATTTGATATCAAGCATCGTCGTTCCAGGTCATCTCTCGTGATCGTCGGATCGGACCTGGCGGGCGCCCTGTCCGGCCCCATGGATGCATGCTCGGGAGTGGAGGAGGACGAACGGCGCGATTTACGCGCTGTCCTGCTCGCCCGCCTCGTCCGCGACAACCGAAGTCTCGGCGGCCCGGCGACGCTCCACGAGTCGCGCAGCATAGATGGCTACCTCGTAGAGAAGGATCGTGGGCAAAGCAAGACCGATCTGGGAGATCGGATCGGGCGGGGTCAGCACCGCGGCGACGACGAAAGCGACGACGATGAAGTACTTGCGCTTGTCGGCCAGCCACTGGCTTTCGAGGATGCCGACACGCGCAAGAAGCGTGGTGACGACCGGCAGCTGGAAGACCAGGCCGAAGGAGAAGACCAGCGTCATGATGAGGCTCAGATATTCCGAAACCTTCGGCATCAGCGAGATGGCCACCTCGCCCTCACCCGGCGCCTGCTGCATGGCGAGGAAGAACCACATCACCATCGGCGTGAAGAAGAAATAGACGAGCGCGCCCCCGAGCAGGAAAAGGATCGGCGATGCCACCAGGAACGGCAGGAAGGCCGCCCGCTCGTTCTTGTAGAGACCGGGCGCGACGAACTTGTAGATCTGTGCCGCGATCACCGGAAAGGCGATCACGACGGCACCGAACATCGCCACCTTGACCTGCGTGAAGAAGAATTCCTGCGGCGCGGTGTAGATCAGTTCCGCCTTGGCCAGATCGAGGCCTGCCCACTGCACCGCCCACTTGTAAGGGACGACCAGGATGTTGAAGAGCTGCTTGGCGAAGGCAAAGCAGCCGATGAAGGCGATGAAGAACGCACCCAGGGCCCAGATCAGGCGCGAGCGCAGTTCGATCAGATGCTCGACGAGCGGCTGCGGCTTGTCTTCGATGTCGCCGCTCATGCGGGCTCCTCGTTCTTCGGCTTGCGGGGCTTCTTCGGCGTCGTCGGCTTGGCTGCGGCGGTCTCGACCGTCGCGGGCTTTGCCCGGCTCGCCTTGGCCGGCGTGGCCGCAGTCGTCGATTTCGCCGGCTTGGCGACAGGGCTGTCTGCGGACGATACCGGTTTTTTGGACTTGCTCGCTGCCTTGCTCGGCGCAGCGACCTTCACAGGCTCCGGAGCCGCAGCAGGCGCGGGATCAGCCATAGGCTGGGCGAATTCGTTCGGCACCCCGGTCAGCGGCGACGGCATTTCCGGCAAGGGCGCCGGATGGACCGCGGGCTCGGACGGTGCAATGCCGGCGGCGGCCTTGGCATCCGCCGTCGTCGCCTTCTTCAGGTCGGCCTTGATCTCGTCGCCCACCTGGCGCAGCGGGTTGATCGCGTCGCGCAGCGCATTCTTCGGATTGAGGCTGCGAACCTCGTCGACCGACTTGCGCAGGTCGTCGAGTTCCGCCTCGCGCAGCGCCTCGTCGAACTGGGCTCGGAATTCACCTGCGGTACGACGCAGCCGCGACGTCATCTTGCCGAAAGCGCGGATCATCGGTGGAAGGTCTTTCGGACCGACCACGACGATCAGGATCACCGCGATGACGAGCAACTCGGTCCAGCCAATATCCAGCATTCAACGGGCTCCTGAAGCCTTGCTTTGCGGGGAACGCGCGTCGTGGACAACGCACTGCTTGTCCCCTTGCCCGCCCGCCGTATCCTGCGCTTCGACATGCAGAGCGCAGAACAACGAGGCAGACCGGCCGCCTCACGGGCGGCCGATTGAGGGTTTACTTCGTTTCATCGGCCTTGTGATCGACGGACTTGCCCGGCGCAGCCGTGTCGGTCTCGTCGTCGCTGATGCCCTTCTTGAAGCTCTTGATGCCCTTTGCGACGTCACCCATCAATTCCGGAATCTTGCCGCGGCCGAACAACAGAAGAACAATGGCCAAGACGATCAGCCAGTGCCACATGCTAAAAGAACCCATACCCGTCACTCCGTGTGTTTCGTTTCCCCGATGTAAGGGGTTTCAGAGTCTTTTTCAAACACCAAAATGTCCTGCGGATTGACCGAGATTGTCGCATCCCTCACACCCGGCGGCAGGATGTCTGCGCGAATGCGCGCACGCACCGGGCGCTCGCTGCCGGGAATCGCCAGTTCCAGCAATTCGACCACGCCGAGAAAGCGGCGTGAAACGACGCGCGCCGGGATCACGCCGCTATCCGCGCTTACGCCGACACCGGACAGCCTAACCGCGATCGAGACCTCCCTGCCCTCGGCCATGCCGTTGACTTCGGCGACCCCGAGCGGCGTCGACACGTGGCCATTGCGCACCACGCCGGAAAACTCGTTGATCTCGGAGAAGAAGGCGGCGGCGAACAAATCCTTCGGTCGGCGATAGAGGTCGTCTGACGTGCCCACCTGCACCAGTTTGCCGTCGCGTAGCAGCGCGATCCGGTCGGCCATGCGCATCGCCTCCTCGGCATCATGCGTGACGACGACCGCGGTCGCGCGGGTCTCCCGCAGGATCGCCAGCGTATCGGCACGGATCGTGTCCTTCAGCCGCGAATCAAGGCCGGAAAAGGGTTCGTCCATCAGCAGCACGCCCGGACGCGGCGCAAGCGCCCTGGCCAGCGCCACGCGCTGCTGCTCGCCGCCGGAAAGGGCATGCGGGTATTTCTGCGCATAATGGGAAAGCCCGACCCGCTCCAGCGCCAGCATCGCCTCGGCGGTTCCTTCACGCGCCGGCATGGCGGTCAGCCCGAATCGCACGTTCTCGACCACGCTCATATGCGGAAAGAGGGCAAAATCCTGGAACATCAGCCCAATGCCGCGCTGTTCCGGGGGTATGAAGACCGAGGGACCGGCCACTTCGCGGTCATTGAGGAGCAGCCGGCCGGACGATTGCGCCTCGATGCCGGCCGCGATCCTCAGCAGCGTCGTCTTGCCGGAGCCGGACGGTCCGAGCAGGCAAAGAACCTCACCGGGCTCGGCGGTCAGCGACACGCCCCGAAGCGTCTCGCGCCCGTGATAGCCGTGGCGGATTGCCTCGAAGCTCAAACGCGCTGCGAAGGTCACACCGGCGGTTCGCCTCGAATTGTCGGTCTGCGTCGTCTGCGCGCCCATTCCACTGCCCGAATGGCCGATGATCGCGGATGCGTGGCGGCGAGGCGCCCGGTGCATCCGGACACCGCCCGGTTACCATTTAAAACCTGAAGCTATTCGTCCGCTTCTCCGCCCGGTGTCAAGAGGCCAAGCTCTTCGAGATCGAGCTGGGTGATCGGATCCTCGTCTTCGGCGAGTTCGTCGCCCATGAGCGGCAGGGGGATGTTGAAATTCGCCGGAATACGGCCCGACAGCAGCCCCGCCCCCTTCAACTCCTCGAGACCCGGCAGATCGCGCAGCTCCTCGAGGCCGAAATGGTCGAGGAAATCGCGGGTGGTGCCGAGGGTGACCGGACGGCCCGGCGTGCGGCGGCGGCCGCGAAAGCGCACCCAGCCGGCCTCCATCAGCACGTCGAGCGTGCCCTTGGACGTCTGCACGCCGCGGATATCCTCGATCTCGGCGCGGGTCACCGGCTGGTGATAGGCGATGATGGCCAGCACCTCGAGCGCGGCGCGCGACAGTTTCTTCACCTCCGCCTCGTCCTTGCGGATGGCAAAGGAAAGGTCCGCCGCCGTGCGGAAGGCCCAATGGTCGTCGACCTGCACGAGATTGACCCCGCGCGGAGCATAGTCCTCCTTCAACCGGCGCATGATCGCGCCGACATCGATGCCGCGCGGCACACGATCGGCGATGAAGTTCTCGGAGACCGGTCCTGCGGAGGCGAAGACCAATGCCTCGGCGATCCGGACCGCCTCGCGCTCGGCGCGAACCGCCGCCGGATCGCGCTCCTCCGGGCTCTCGCCATCGTCGCTCTCCAGGAAGAAGTCCTTGTCCCTGATCTCCGCCATGGCCTTACTCCACCGCCGCCAACTCGCCGGCCCGCGGGCCGCCGCGCAGGTAGATCGGCTGGAATGCCCCCTCCTGGCGGATTTCCAGCCGTCCCTCGCGCACGAGTTCAAGCGAGGCGGCAAAGGCGCTGGCGATCGCGCTCACCCGCTCGGCGGGGGTCGTCAGATAGCGCAGAAGGAAATGGTCAAGCGCCGTCCAGTCGCCGATCTCGCCGATCATGCGGGTCAGGATGGCGCGCGCATCGGCAAGCGACCAGACGCGGCGTCGCGTGATCGTCACCTGGGTGGTCGCCTGTCGCTGTCTGAGCGAGGCATAGGCGGTCAGCAGATCGTAAAGCGAAGCCTCATAGGCGTTGTCGACGCGGGTCGGCACGTGTTCCGGCGCGCCGCGCACATGTACGTCGCGGCCGAGCCGGTTGCGGTTGATCAACCGCATCGCCGCCTCGCGCATCGCTTCCAGCCGCTTCAGCCGGAAGGCCAATGTCGCTGCCATTTCCTCACCCGAAGGACCTTCGTCCTTGGCCTGCTGCGGAATGAGAAGCCGAGATTTCAGGTAGGCGAGCCAGGCCGCCATGACCAGATAGTCCGCCGCCAGTTCCAGGCGGATGCGCCGGGCGCTCTCGATGAAGTCGAGATATTGTTCGACCAGGGCGAGGATCGAGATCCGGTGAAGGTCGACCTTCTGATTGCGCGCCAGAAACAGCAGCAGATCAAGCGGTCCCTCGAAGCCGGCCACATCGATGACAAGCGCAGGTTCGCCGGTCAGGCGCTCCGCCGCGTTTTCCTGCCAAAGGTTATCCATCGGCGTTGCGACCGCGGTGCTGCTCGTCTTCGGCGAAGGATGCGGATTGCCGGTCGGGGGCGACATCAGGCGGTCGCCCTCAGCCCGTCGAACTCGTCGCGGATCGCAATCTCCTGCAGCCCATCGACCGCGCCGAAGGCTGCTTCCACCGCATCGGCGCGCGCCCTCGCCTTGCCGGTGAGCAAGGGCACCTCGGCGGCGACCGCCCGCATCTCGTCCATCACGCCGTTGCAGTGGAGCACGACGTCGCCGCCGCCGGCGACGATCGCCGCCGCCCGCTCGCCGAGCGACCCTTTGAGCGCATTCATCGATACATCGTCGGACATCAGCAAACCGTCAAACCCGATGGAGCCACGGATAATCTCGTCAATCACCTTGCGCGAGGTCGATGCCGGGTAATCCGGATCGATGGCCGAGTATACCACATGCGCGCTCATCGCCATCAGCTCGTTGCGCAGTCGCCTGAACGGCGGGAAATCATGCGACTGAAGCTCGGCGACCGGCGTGGTGACGACCGGCAGTTCGTGATGCGAATCCGCCATGCCGCGCCCGTGTCCGGGTATGTGCTTCATCACCGGCAGGACGCCGCCGGATTTGAGGCCCGCCGCCGCCGCCTCGCCCATGGCACCGACCGTTTCGGGATCATTGCCGTAGGCGCGGTCGCCGATGACATTGCT
Source organism: Ciceribacter sp. T2.26MG-112.2 (assembly GCF_900492205.1). GTDB lineage: Bacteria > Pseudomonadota > Alphaproteobacteria > Rhizobiales > Rhizobiaceae > Allorhizobium > Allorhizobium naphthalenivorans_A. Next base: position 56,403 of record NZ_UEYQ01000006.1, on the reverse strand, counting down.
GGCGCCTTCCACCGGCACGTCGAGCACCGGCAGGCAATCGACATTGATGCCGAGGCGAAGGAGATCGAAGGCGTGCAGGCGCGACATCAGCCAGGCGGCGCGCAGGCCGAGGTCACGGTCGCGGCGATACAGTTCGCCGAGCACGGCGCCGGACGGATAGCGCGGCGCGATCGGCTCGCGGATGCGCTGCACCCGGCCGCCCTCCTGGTCGATCAGCACAGGAGCATTGCGCCCGCCGACGGTGTCGCGCATCTCGGCGACCAGATCGCATATCTGCGCCGGCTCCTTGAGATTGCGGGCAAAGACGATGAAGCCCCAGGGCTGTTCGTCACGATAGAACGCCTTCTCGTCGGCTGTCAGGGCAAGGCCGCTGCAGCCCAGGATCATTGCTTTTGCGGGCATGTGTTTCTCTGTCATGGCCGAATCATAGGAGGGGTCGGATCAAAGCCGAAGCGACGCAATGAGGTCATACACAGGAAAAGAGGCGGAAACCGTCGGTTCCCGCCTCTTTTTTCGTTCTGTTGGAGCGCCTGCGTTATTTCGTGACCAGGCAACTGCCGCCGGCGGACTTGTAGCGCTCGCACAGCGCCTGTGCCTCGGCCTTCGTACCCGCCGAGATACGGACCCGGTAGTAGGTGCCCTTGCCGGCGATTTCGGCTCGCTTGATTTCGTAGGCCCGACCGCCGACGACACTACCGAACTTGGCCGAGATGTTCCTGTAGGACTTTTCCGCCTCTGCTTCGGACGGCAGCGAAGCCACCTGCATGTAATAGCCGCCCGCGGCAGGTGCCGGTTGGGCTGCCGCAGGTTCCGGCTCTGCTGCGGCCGGCGCAGCAACCTCGGGCTCGGGGGCCGGAGCGGCCGCCGGCGAAGCGAGCGCCGGAGTAGCCGCGGTCTCGGCGGGGCTCGCCGGACGAGCCGTCGGGACCGGACCAGGCGTGGCTGTCGCAGCCGGCGGGGCAAGATCGGTCGTCGCCGGGGTCGTGGACGGCGCAGCCAGTGCGGGCGTTGCAGATGCCGGAGCGGCGGCTGCGGCGTCGGAGGCTGGCGTCTCCAGCGTCGGAGCGGATGCCGCCGGTTCTGGAGCTTCCTGCGCCACCAGCGTGCCGTCCGGACGGACGATCATGGTGCGCACTTTGCGGGGGGTAATCGTCGCGGGTTCCGTCGAAGCACCCGGCGCCTGTTCCGTTCCGGCCTGATCCGGCAAGAGCCTCGGGTCCTCGGTATCACCCACCGGCGTACCGAGCGCCTGCGCTTCGGCTTCGCCTTCGAGCGGCAGGGTTTCCGGGATCAGCGTCTTTTGCACGACGTCGACGGGTTCCTCGCTCGAGGAAATCAGGCTCTCCTGCTTGGGGTCCTCGACAGCGGCGCCGGCCACGCGGTCATAGACCGCCTTGTCCTGGTTCGGGACCGACTTGCCGCCCGGATTTTCCGGAACGATCTTCACCGGATCCTTGTCGGCAGTAATTACCGGAGGCTCGCCGGAGGAGATCACCGAACTTGCACCACCGCTCAGCCAGGCATAGAGGGCGCCACCGCCCAGCAGCACGACCACAGCCGCCGTACCCGCCATCAGAAGACCGCGTGAGCCGAAACGCGAGAGCCCCTTCGGCTGCATTGGGATTGCGATCCGGCCGGCATTGGCGGCCGCATAATCGGAAGGCCTGTCCAGCGTCTGTCGGAAATCCTCTTCCAGAGCGCGTTCGAAGGCATCGAAATCGTCCATCGGCGGCAGCGACGTGGCCTTTGTCGCGGCTGCCTGACCCGGTACGGGTGCGGCTGCTGATGCCGGTGCCGGTGCCGAAGGCGTTGCCCGCGATACAGGCGTCGCCGCGACCGAAGGTTTGTCGCTTACGGCCGCCGTCGTCGACGGCTGGTCAAACAAGGCCGCCAGCTCGTTGTCGATGTCGAGATCGTAATCATGCGCATAAGCGACCGGGGCCGGCTTGCTCTCAGGCACCGGAACTTCCGGCACATCCATGTGGGCGATGGATTCGAGATGATCGTCCTGCTCGGAGATCTCCGTCGGATCGAAGGCCAGCGGCTCGTCGGCCACCTGCAACACCGCCGGGGCGGGCTTTACCGGCGCAGAGCCGGCATCGCTGGCAACCACACGCGGCGCGACCGGGATAGCGGCGACCGGGGCAGGAGCAACCGAAGACGTCGCAGGAGCGGACGCAACCGGAGTGGCCAACGACCGTGCCGGTGCAGCAACAGGGACGACCGGTGCGATCGGGGCGACCGCCGGCTCGTCGAAATCCTCCTCAAGGTCGGAGAGGTCAAGCTCCAGGTCATCGAGCTCAAGGTCGAACTCGCCTTCGGTGAAGGGATCGAACTCCTCCTCCTCGATGGACGGGCGCTTGTCGGACGTCAGGTCAGAGGCCTGTTCGAACTGTAGCGCAGATATCCGCTCTGCCGGGGCAGCGGAGGCGACGTCGGGCGCGGAAACCGAGAAATCCTCGTTTGCGGCGAGTTCGTCGGCAAAGGAGAAGGAAAAAGACGGCTCGGTCCGCGCCGCAGGCGCGGCGACCGGGGCCGGCGCGGCTTCCGTCGCGACCGTGTGTCCTTCGCCGGAGCGGCCCGCGAGATCGTCAAAGCCGAACGGATCGGGTGTGCGTTCCACGGGCGCGACGGGCACCGCCGAGGCGGGACCGGACATCGTCTCGTTCCACTGGAAGACTTCGTTGGCGAAGAAATCATCCACTGCGGATGGCTTGTCCGCGTTGGAGGCTTCAGCCTCGGCCGCCACATGGGGTGCTGCCTCGACGATTTCCTCGCGCAAGAATTGCGGCTCGGCGCGCGCGACAGGCTGCGCTGCAAAATTGGCAAGGGGGAGCCGCAGCTTCGGCTCCGGCCCCACCTCGGGCGCCGGCCAATCGAGCGTCACGGCCGGTTCGGAAACGGCCAGTTCCAGCTCGTCGGCAAGATCGGCGGACAATGCGGGTTCGGCGCGCTGTTCGGGCTCGAAGGACGCTTCGGACTCAAAAGATGGGGCGGCGATTGCCGGCTCGACGCGAGCGACCTGCGCTTCGACAACCGGTTCGGCCATCGGTTCCGGATAGAAGATGTCGTCCAGATCCTCCAACGCATCGGCAGGCGCAGGGGACGGAGCAGCCGCGACGGGCTCGGCCAGGAGCGGCGCCTCGTCGCTTCGCAGAGGCGCATCATAAACCTCGAACTCGCGCAGCAACTCGTCTTCCAGATTGAACTGCGGCTCTTCCGGTTCTGCGGCGCGCGTCGGCGCGGCGTCACGCTCAACGGGCGACTCGAAGCCGACGATCCGGGCCAGTTCCGCCAACGGATCATCGTCCGCGAAACTATCGCTCCCCAATCGACTGCTGAATGCGGCCTGTTTTTGTACCATTACTTGATCCACTCACCCTACGCGACTCGACGCTTGCCAGTGCATTGTGGGTAAATGGTGACGATACTATCGCATTTCGGCCGGAGCTGCGGTGCCCGTAATGGACAGACCGGACTTCAAAACGGAGGCGACAGCATGCACCAGCCCAAGCCTGGCGATGGTCAATTGTCTATCTTTATCGTTAACAAAGCGTAATTCGGGCGAATCCTTGCCCTTGTTCCAGTGCGCGTGGAAGGAACTTGCCAGATCATAGAGGTAGAATGCCAGCCGATGCGGCTCCTGTGACTGGGCCGCAGCCTCGATGACGCGCGGATATTCTGCAAGCTTGGCGACCAGCTGGAGCTCGGTCACATCGGAAATCTGCCCGGCCACGGCCGCGGCGAAATCACTCGGGCCGACGTCGAGATCGGGGAAGGCCTCCTTCGCCTGGCGGAAGATCGACATGCAGCGCGCATGCGCATATTGCACGTAGAAGACCGGATTGTCCTTCGACTGTTCCGTCACCTTGGCAAAATCGAAGTCGAGCGGCTCGGAGCTCTTGCGGTAGAGCATCATGAAGCGGACGGAGTCGGAGCCGACTTCCTCGACCACTTCGCGCAGGGTGACGAAGTCGCCGGAGCGCTTCGACATCTTCACCGGCTCGCCGTCGCGATAGAGCTTGACCAACTGGCAGAGCAGCACGGTCAGCTTGGTCTTGCCTTCCGATACGGCCCGCGCCACGGCTTCGAGCCGCTTCACATAGCCGCCATGGTCGGCACCGAGCACATAGATCATCTCGGAATAGCCGCGATCGAACTTGTCCTTGAAATAGGCGACGTCGGCGGCAAAATAGGTGTAGGCGCCGTCGGACTTGACCAGCGGACGGTCGATATCGTCACCAACCTCGGTCGAACGGAACAGCGTCTGCTCGCGGTCTTCCCAATCCTCGGGAAGCTGACCCTTCGGCGGCGGCAACGTGCCGCGATAGACATGCCCCTTGAAGGTCAGGTCGTTGATGGCCGTGCGGATCTTGGCAGCGCCATTGGCATGCAGGGTGCGCTCCGAGAAGAAGATGTCATGATGCACGTTGAGGATCGCGAGGTCGTCGCGGATCATCACCATCATCGCGGCGATGGCGCGCTCCTTGACGATCTCCATCCATTGCTCTTCCGGCATGGCGTGCAGCTTCGTGCCGAATTCCTCAGCCAGTGCCTGGCCGACCGGGACGAGATAGTCTCCCGGATAAAGGCCCGGGGGAATTTCACCGATCCGTTCGCCCAGCGCCTCGCGGTAACGCAGGAAGACCGAGCGGGCGAGTACCTCGATCTGGGCACCCGCATCATTGATGTAATATTCCTTGGCTACGTCATAGCCGGCAAAGGCCAGGAGATTGGCGAGCGCATCACCGACCACGGCGCCGCGGCAATGGCCGACATGCATCGGGCCGGTCGGATTGGCCGAAACATATTCGACATTGACCTTGCGGTCCTTGCCGAGCGTCGAGCGGCCGAAATCCGTGCCCTCGGTGATGATGGTCGAAAGCAGCCGCTGCCAGTAGCCGGTCGACAGGCGGATGTTGATGAAGCCGGGACCGGCAACGCTCACCTCGGCGATGTCGCCGTCTTCCTTCAACTTGTCGCCGATCACCTCGGCCAGCGCCCGCGGATTGGTGCCGAGCGCCTTGGCGAGCACCATGGCGGCATTGGTCGCGGCATCACCATGGCTCGGATCGCGCGGCGGCTCGACGACGATGCGGCCGAAATCGAGGGAGGAGCGCTTTTCCTTGATGCTGTCGATCTGCTCGAGCGCGGTTTTGATTCTCGTTTCGAAGTCGGCGAAGAGGTTCATGTCGTGGTACCCGCGCAAGCAGTTCGATAGCCCGCAAATGGAGTGGAATTGCAGCGCTGCCTAGCGCAAATCGGGAGTCCGGTCAAACAGCTCGCTGTGGGTACGCACCGCATAAGTGTCTGTCATCCCCGCCAGATAGTCGCCGACATGGCGGGCCCTTGCCGGCTCGTTCAGGCCGGCCATGTGGTTCACCCAGTAGTGGCTCTTCATCAACGCCGGATCGGCCATGTAGGCGTGGAAAAGATCGGTGACAATCTGTGCTGCACCGGCGCGAATGCGCATGATGTCCGGATGGCGATAGATGCGGCTGAACAGCAGCTTCTTGATCTGCCGGTCGGTCTCGGCCATCTCGTCGGAGAAGGTGGCGATGGTGTGTGGAGCGCCGCGGATATCGGCGGCGCTGCAAGGCCTCAGTTCGGCGAGGCGCGCCTGCGCCACGCCGATCACATCCTCGACCATGCGGGTGATCTGCCGGCGCATGATCTCGTGGGTGAAGCGGTCGGGCTCGAGATGCGGATAGCGATCCCGCACCTCCTTCATCAGCGCGGCGAGGAAGGGAACCTCCTCCAGCATGTCGAAGCTCAGATAGCCCGAGCGCAGGCCGTCATCGATGTCATGGGTGTTGTAGGCGATGTCGTCGGCGATCGCGGCGACCTGGGCTTCAAGGCCGGCATAGCTTGCAAGTTCCAGGTCGTGAAGCTCGCAATAGTCGAGGATCGGCTGCGGCACCGGGCCGCGCGTCCCCTCGCCCGCCTTGGTCTGCAGCGGGCCATTGTGCTTGACCAGCCCTTCCAGTGTTTCCCAGGTGAGGTTGAGCCCGTCGAACTCGGCATAGCGCCGCTCCAGCTTGGTCACGATCCTGAGCGACTGGGCATTGTGGTCGAAGCCGCCATAGGGCGCCAGCACCTCGTGCAGCGCATCCTCACCGGTATGGCCGAAGGGCGTGTGGCCGAAGTCGTGGACGAGCGCCACGCCTTCGGCCAGATCCTCGTCGAGCTTCAGGGCGCGGGCGAGCGCGCGGGCGATCTGCGCCACCTCGATCGTGTGGGTAAGCCGGGTGCGGTAGTGGTCTCCGTCGGGGCCGATGAAGACCTGCGTCTTGTGCTTCAGCCGACGAAAGGCGGTGGTGTGGACGATGCGGTCGCGGTCACGCTGGAAGTCGGATCGGGTCGGGCTGCCACCCTCGGCAAACAGCCGACCGCGTGTCGTCCAGGGATCGGTCGCATAGATCGCCCGCTCGCCTGTGCCGAAACCCAATGCACTTTTATCAATCGTCATGTCGCGTCCTGTCCGCTCCCCATTGACGCCATCGGCCCGCCTTCATACCTATAGCGGGCAACGCCGCAAGGCACGCCCCTTATAGCACGGGCCGCAAGGGCGGCCTTTACTATCTCGGGCAGAATGGCTGCATTGCATGTCAGAACATTGAATTTTCTGCCGTTCCAGCAGTTTTCCACGGGCCTTGAACCCGTCAGGAGGCGAGATGAGCACCCAGACCGTTACCCTTTCCGAAGCCGCGGCGAAACGAATCGCCCAGATCGTCGCCAGTGAAGCGGACAAGAGCGCGCTGCGCGTCTCCGTCGAAGGCGGCGGCTGTTCCGGCTTCTCCTACAAGTTCGACCTCGACAAGGGGCCGCAGTCCGACGACATCGTCATCAGCCGCAATGGCGCCACGGTGCTGATCGACCCGATGTCGCTCATCTACATGGCCGGATCGGAAATCGATTTCGTCGACAACCTGCTCGGCCAGTCCTTCCAGATCAACAATCCCAATGCTGTTGCCAGCTGCGGCTGCGGCACCAGCTTCTCCGTCTGATCGCCGGCCGTCTCGGCGCGCGCCCCTGCATAACCGACAAAAGCCGATGGCAAAATCCGCACCGTCGGGTATGTAGAGGCGAGACGAGAGGGTGAACGCCATGAAGATCGCGACCTGGAACATCAACGGCGTCAAGGCGCGTATCACCAATCTTTGCGAATGGCTGCAGAGCTCGGCGCCGGACGTGGTGTGCCTGCAGGAAATCAAGTCGGTCGACGAAGGTTTTCCGCGTCTCGAGATCGAGGCGCTCGGCTACCACGTCGAAACGCATGGCCAGAAGGGCTTCAACGGCGTGGCCATCCTGTCGAAGACGAAGCCCGACGAAGTCAATCGCGGCCTGCCGGGCGACGATGGCGACGAACAGGCGCGTTTCATCGAGGCGGTCTTTTCGGTCGCAGGTGGCGTGGTGCGGGTCTGCTCGCTCTACCTCCCCAACGGCAATCCGCCCGATGATCCGGTCAAGTACCCCTACAAGCTCGCCTGGATGGAGCGGTTGAAAGCCTTTGCCGAGAGCCGGTTTTCGCTCGAAGAGCCGCTGATCCTTGCCGGCGACTACAATGTCATCCCCGAGCCACACGACTGCCGCGATCCGCGCCTGTGGGAGGGCGATGCCCTGTTCCTGCCCAAGACCCGACAGTCGTTTCGACGGTTGGAGAATCTCGGCCTCACCGACGCGGTGCGCGCGACGAGTGACGATCCCCTGCTCTACTCGTTCTGGGATTACCAGGCCGGTGCCTGGCAGAAGAACAACGGCATCCGCATCGACCATTTGATGCTGTCGCCGGAGGCGAGCGACCGCCTGGTCTCCGCCACGATCGAAAAGCACGTGCGCAGTTGGGAACGGCCGTCCGACCATGTGCCGGTGACGGCGATGTTCGATTTCGCCTGACCGGCGGCTCACCTATTCCGTCTGGCTGATGACCTGCGGCGCCAGCGCGACCGCCACCCGGCGGTCCTCCTCATTGGCGATGGAGAAAGCCTGCTCCTGCAGCGACTGCATCCAACCGCAGTCCTTCGGGGGACAATTGTCCAGTGCCGCGGTGAGGAAAGCGAGGCCCCGCACCGTCTGGCCCTCTTCGAAAAGAACATTGCCGAACACCGCCATGGCGCCGGTATGGCCGCTCTTGCGGGCAAGGTTCAGCCATTTCTTGGCCTGCTGGACATTGCTCTTGCCACCCTCGCCGGCCAGGATCATCCGCGCCAGCTGGAACTGCGCCTCGGGCACGCCAAAAGTCGACGCCGCCTGGAAATAGAGCTGGCGGGCCTGGGCAAGGTCGCTGCGCACCGGGCTGCCGGGAATGCCCTGACGATAGTAACGGGCGAGCGACAGCAGCGCATTGACGAAGAAGCCGGTATCTTCGGAACCCGGCTCCACGCCCTGGCTGGCGATGTCCGCATAGATCTTGAACGCCTCGAAATCATCCTCGACCACGCCGTCACCCGCCGCATACATGTTGGCGAGCGCCCAGCGGGATCCGGTATGACCCTTTTCAGCGGCATAGCGATAGGCTTCGACCGCGTCCTGCTTCTGGCCGTTCTTGTAGGCCTTGAAGCCGAACTTGAAGAGGTCGAAGGGACCCGATTCCTTCGTCACCCCGGAATTCATGTCGAAGGCGTGACCGGCCGTTCCCGCCATGACGAACAGGAATGCCGAGAGAAACAATGTGGCCGGAGACTTCCAGTCTGATGTCTGCATAATTCCGTATTTCTTCCACAACACCGCAGACATCACCACCACCCTCCGCTCGATACGGAAAGCTCGGCCTTGTCCGCCAGACATTTGAGCTTGAAACCGTGAACAACCGGTTCATCGCTCCGCCGCGGGGGCGTGCAACGCACTTCGCCGAATGACGGATCTTTATCCGCCGCGACGAAAGGGAGCTTAGGAGAGATTTCGGGCAAGACTACGACTGCGGTCCGTTCGACGCCGACGGCGACGCCCATTGCAGCTCGAAAATCATCCCACCCGTTCACCACGGTTGATTTCCGGAGATAATTCCCGACGAGCTGTCCCATGCCTACTCACACGCCACGCTAACACGAAACGGCCCCATCCGTTTCGAGACCTGATCGCTGCGCTTCGTTTGTGGCGGGAAATGGACAAAATCGGCGGCCAGGAGCACGTCGAGCGAGGATTCAACTGCTGTTGCAGATCTGTCACATTTTCCGCGACACGCAATCCAAAACACAGAGAGCCCGGCATGCCGGGCTCCCTTCCGCTTTCTACCGGATCGTCGACCTTAGAAGACGATCTTGTAATTGGCCGAGACGGCATAAGCCCAGTCGGCATCTGCTGTCGCGTCATAGGTCGCGTCGTCCGCAACCGACTGGCTGCCTTCGGTCAGGTAGCTGACTGCACCGCCGAAGCGAAGCTCGCCGGGACCAGCCTTGACCGAGACGCCAGTGCCGATGGTCCAGGTGTCGGTGTAGATGTCGGCGCCCGTATCAACACCCTTGTCCCAGGTCACGTTGACCGTGCCGGAGAACTTCTCGTTGAAGGCATGGCCGACGCCGGCCTGAATGGTCCAGCCGTCCTGCCAGTTGTAGACGTCCTCGCGCGGGACATAGACGCCCGGAGCCGGTGTGCCAAGGCTGTAGTCGAGCGACTGCATGACGCTCCAGTCGGTCCACTTGATCGAGCCGTAGACCAGCCAGCCGGGCGCCACGCCCGACTGGAGCGACAGCTTGATCGACTGCGGCAGGGTACCGCTGCCGAACGCGTCCTGGACACCCCAGAGCGGATTGACCGCGCCGGCGCCCCAATCGAAGCTGCCATTGTCGCTGGCATCATGCTCGACCTTCGAACGGTACATCAGCTGGGCGCGCAATGCGTATTCCGGAATGTCATAGGCGACCCCGAGGCGATAGCCGAACGCCGCGTTGTCTTCCAGATGCAAGTCACCAGCATAGCTGTTTGCCGTATACTCGAAATCCTGCATGAACACGCCGCCGAGCACGTGGACACGACCCTTGCCGGCTTCCATGTTGACGTCGCAGGTGGCGCCGTATTCGTTGGTGATGAAGTCCTTGTGGCTCGCACCGGTGCCGCCAGCCATCAGGCTAGCCATCTGCGCCTGCGGGCCGTAATCCGCATCGGCACCGAAGGGCTGAGTGTAGGTCAGTGCGCAAGCGACATTGTCGGTCAGCTTGATCTTGGCGGCCAAGCTCGGGATCCAGTAGTTCTGCGAGAAATCCTCGTCCGTGCCGTCGACCATCACGCCGCCGATGCGGATCTTGTCATAGTCGCGACGCGGCGAGACGAACGTGACGCCACTGCGGGCAATATAATCGCCTTCTTCAAACAGGATATCGGTGTCCGCCTCGCCGCGGTTCCAGCCGCCCGCATGCGCCGACGTGGCCAGCGCGCTGACGCCGAGCAAACACAAAATAGTCGTCTTCTTGAGATACATTGCCGTCTCTCTCCCCACTTACTGGCAAAAACTGATTTGCAGTGTAGCCGCGTCGACGCGGATGACAATCTTGCAACCTCTCCCCCGAACAGGGGTGCCTTGCCTCAATTTTTACGTAAAGACTCTTCCGCGCACGTAAGATGGATGCAGTCTTGGTTTATTGTTCTATTTTCAGCGCACAATAGGCGTAATGGAAGAATTTCATTCCATTTTCGGCCGGTTGCGTTGCCGAAATGCCACAAAACCCAATTTGTGTGCGCACGGTCACAATCTTGTCTGGAAGCGCGTCTCGTGCCATCGCAGCGATCGCAACGCCTTGAAACGTCTGCGTGCCGCGGCGATTTGCAACTCAAGATAGGAGGCAGGTGCGCTTTTGTCTGAGAATCAGCCTGCGATCGCTCTAGAAAAAAGAAAGGGCGGCCGCAGGCCGCCCCCAGGATCGGTCAACCGGCTTCGACCACTCTCTTGAGTGCCGTGTCGAGGCTTGCCTTTTGCTGTTCCAGCTCCTGGTAACGCTCGCGCTCGGCGGCGACAACGTCCGGATTGGCATTGGCGACGAACTTCTCGTTGGCGAGTTTTCCGGCAATGCGATCCATCTCCTGCTCGACCTTGGCAATCGCCTTTTCGAGCCGCGCCTTTTCCGCCGAAAGATCGATCAGCGTACCGAGCGGCAAGCAAGCGGTTGCCTCACCGACAACGATCTGGGCGGCTCCCTTCGGCGCCTCGTCGGCAAGCGTGATCGCCTCGACACGGGCGAGGCGCTTGATCGACGCCTCGTGGCGAACAAGCCGGTCACGCGTGACACCGTTTGCCCCGACGACGACCAGCGGCGCCACGGCACCCGGCGGCACGTTCATCTCGGCCCGCACGGAGCGGATGCCCGAAACCAGGTCGACCAGCCAGTTGATGTCGGCCGCGGCGAGATCGTCGGCAAAATCCGGTGCCGGCCAGGCCGCGTGGCACAGCAGCGTTTCGCGTGCCCTGCCCTCGCCCGCCGTGTGGGCCCAGAGCTCTTCCGTCATGAACGGCATGAACGGATGCAGCAGCTTGTAGGTCTCCTCGAGCACATAGGCCGCGCAAGCCTGCGCTTCGGCCTTGGCCTTCTCGTCCTCGCCGGAGAAGACCGGCTTCAGCAGTTCGAGATACCAGTCGCAGAAGCTGTTCCAGACGAAGCGATAGAGGCTGCCCGCCGCTTCGTTGAAGCGGAAGCTTGCGATCGCTTCCGTCACATCGCGCTCGGTACGCGCCAACTCCGTGAGGATCCAGCGGTTGATGGCAAGCGTCGTGGTTTCCGGCAGAAAGTGCGGATCGCTCTTTGCCCCGTTCATCTCGGCAAAGCGCGTGGCGTTCCACAGCTTGGTGCCGAAATTGCGATAGCCGGCGATGCGGGCCGGGTCGAGCTTCACGTCGCGGCCCTGCGCCGCCATGATGGCCAGCGTGAAGCGCAGCGCGTCGGCACCGTATTCGTCGATCAGTTCGAGCGGATCGATGACGTTGCCCTTCGACTTCGACATCTTCTGGCCGTTCTTGTCGCGGACCAGCGCGTGGACATAGACGGTATGGAAGGGCTCGACCGGATTGCCGGCGTCGTCCTTCATGAAGTGCAGGCCCATCATCATCATCCGGGCAACCCAGAAGAAGATGATGTCGAAGCCGGTGACCAGAACGTCGGTCGGGTAATATCTTGCCAGTTCCGGCGTGTCGCCCGGCCAGCCGAGTGTGGAGAAGGGCCAGAGCGCCGAGGAGAACCAGGTGTCGAGCACGTCCTCGTCGCGGGTGAGGATCTCGCCGGGGGCAAAATTCTCGAGCTTTTCCTGGACCCAGGCCTTCCACGGGCCTTCATGCGCCAGATAATGCTGGACGGCGGCGTCGAGCGCCTCTTCCTCGGTCTTCTCGACGAAAACCTGGCCGTCGGGACCATACCAGGCCGGGATCTGGTGACCCCACCACAGCTGGCGCGAGACGCACCACGGCTGGATGTTCTCCATCCATTCGAAATAGGTCTTTTCCCAGTTCTTCGGCACGAACTTGGTGCGGCCTTCGCGAACGCTCTCGATCGCGGGCTTCGCCAGCGTCTTGGCGTCGACATACCACTGTTCGGTCAGCCGCGGCTCGATCGGCACGCCGCCGCGGTCGCCATGCGGCACCATGTGCTTGTGCGGCTCGATCTTGTCGACCAGGCCTTCGGCCTCGAGAATCTCGACGATCTTCTTGCGGGCGGCGAAGCGGTCCATGCCTTCGAGCTCGCCCCAGACCATTTCCTGCTCGCGGTTCGGCGTCAGCCCCTCAAGAAAGTCCTCGTCGCCGACGATGGCGATATTGCCCTCGACGGTCAGCACGTTGATGGCCCGCAGGCCGGCGCGCTTGCCGACCTCGAAATCGTTGAAGTCGTGGGCGGGCGTCATCTTGACCGCCCCGGTGCCGGCGGTCGGATCGGGATATTCGTCGGCGACGATCGGGATCTTGCGGCCGACGATCGGCAGGATGACGTGCTTGCCGACGATCGCCCTGTAGCGCTCGTCGTCGGGATGAACGGCAATGCCGGTATCGCCGAGCATGGTTTCGGGACGCGTGGTGGCCACGACCAGATAGTCGCGGGTCTCGTATTCGGTCGGCTTGCCCTCGTCGTCAAAGGCGACCGGATGCTGGTAGGTCACGCCCTCTTCCAGCGGATAACGCAGATGCCAGAGATTGCCGTTGACCTCGACCTGCTCGACCTCGAGATCGGAGATCGCCGTCAGGAGCTTCGGATCCCAGTTGACCAGCCGCTTGTCCCTGTAGATCAGGCCTTCCTTGTAGAGCGAGACGAAGACTTCGAGGACCGCCTCGGACAGGCCTTCGTCCATGGTGAAGCGCTCGCGCGACCAGTCGCAGGAGGCGCCGAGGCGCTTCAACTGGTTGAAGATCAGGCCGCCCGATTCGTCCTTCCACTCCCAGACCTTCTCGATGAAGGCCTCGCGCCCCATGGCGCGACGGTGCTGCTGGGTCTCCATCAGCTTGCGCTCGACGACCATCTGGGTTGCGATGCCGGCATGGTCCATGCCCGGCTGCCACAGCACGTCCTTGCCGCGCATGCGCTCGAAGCGGATCATGATGTCCTGCAGCGTGTTGTTGAGCGCATGCCCCATGTGCAGCGAACCGGTGACGTTCGGCGGCGGGATGACGATGGTGAACGTATCCTCGCCGGGCTTGGCATTGGCGCCGGCGCGAAACGCGTCCGCCTCTTCCCAGGCCTTGGCGATCTTCGGTTCGACGGCGGCGGAATCGTAGGTCTTTTCGAGCATTTTGGACCACACTTCGGGGTTCATGTTGCAGCTTGGTAAACAGGATGGCCGATTGTGAGTCAATAAAAAAGCCGCCCCGGCGACGGAGCGGCTCATGGCCGGAACGGGCCGGAAAATCAGCGGCGCGGGCCGCGGGCCACGCGCTCGATTTCTTCCCGCACGAGGCGCTCGACCAGTGTCGGCAGGTTGTCGTCCAGCCATTCCTGCAGCATCGGACGGAGCATTTCCTCGGCCATCTCGTCGAGCGAGCGACGCTGCTGTCCATCGAGGACGGCGGCGAGTTCGCCGAAGGAGCGCGACACCTGCTCGACGGTCGCTGCGGATACCAGCGTCCTCAGGTCCTGCCCGTTCTCGGACGGGACCGGCGCGCGAACGGGTTCTGCTTCCGGCTGGACGACAGCCAAAGCCGCCTGTTCTACATCCGCCATGGCCGCCGCCTCAAACTCGGATTTCTCGTTGGCGTAGGCGTCGGGCTGTACGCTGGCCATTTCCACGCGCGGCTCTGCCGGGCGCGGATCGGCGGCGGCCCGCAGATCGGCCATGCGGCCGGTCATGGTCGGATTTTCGGCGCGCGGCGCCTGAACGGCGGGCTCGGCGAGCGCGGTCTCGATGAAAGAAGGACGCTCGACCCTTTCGGAAGCGGAGCGAACCCGCGCGGCAAGATCGGCGAGCGAGATATTCTTCGCCCGATCGCCCTCGACCGCGGGCTGGGGGGCAACGGGAGCCTGGCCCGGCACCGGACCGGCATCATTCGCCGCCACCATTTCGGCTGCGGCATAGGCATCCTCGTCATCGATCGTCAACCGGACATCGCTATCGATCTCATCCGCATCGTCGCCATAGACCGGCGGCAGGGAAGAGGAAACCGACTGGCTGCCGCCGGGATCATTGCTTTCGATGATCCGGCGGATAGAGGCCAGAATCTCTTCCATGGACGGTTCACGCGCTACACTTGGCTGGGCCATATTCATCCCCGTTGGTCCCCGACAATCGGCACGCGGCAGACAGCCTGGCCGATTTCGAATCACCTTAGGATACTCGCTCGTTGAAAAAAATCACGCGGACCCAACTAATTGGGGCTGATGCACAGCTTTGTTGGACCGGGCCGCGAGGTCAGCGGCCATCCACCGTGCGCAGGCCGAACCAGGCATCCTTGACCGCCTCATAATGCTCCTCGGAGCGATATTCGGCCACATCCAGCCCCTGGCTCTTGATCGTCAGACGGCCCGATGCCGCCAGCACACTATAGCTCGCCACGACGGAATTGCGCTGGTAGCTGACCAGGCTTTCCTTGGCCTCGAGCACGGTCTGCTGGGCATTCAGCACGTCGAGGGTGGTCTTCTGCCCGACATTGCGTTCCTCGATCACGCCCTGCAGCGCCAGATTGGCGGCGGACAGTTGCTTGCGAGCGGCGGAAATCGCGGCGGTCGCCGCTTCCATCTGCGCATAGGCGGACGTCACCTGCTGCTGCACGTTGGCACGGGCGGAATCCACCTTGATGCGCTGTTCGCCGAGCGTTTCCTTCGCCTTGCGGACATTGCCGTACTCGGCGCCACCCTGATAGATCGGGATCTTCAGCTGTGCCGAGACGGTGGCCGATGTTGCATCCGGGTTCGAGAATGACGGCGGCTCGTTCGTCCAGTTGCGCGCGACATTGCCCTGGACCACGACGCCAGGAAGAAGTGTGCCTTCGGCGGACTTCACCTGATAGCCGGCGGCATCCACGGCGTGGAGGGCAGCCAGCACGTAAGGGTGTTCGCGAATGCCGATGGCGACCGCCGCATCGACGCTTGGTGGCAGTGCCTTCGTCGCGGGCGCCGGCTGCTTGACGCCCTTGGGCGCCTCTCCGACCACCTGGACATAGGCCGCTTCGCTCTGCTTCAGCTGGGCGATCGCCGCGGCGAGCAGCGCCTGCGAGCCGGCCAGCTGGGCTTCCGCCTGGCTGACATCGGTGCGAGTCCCCTCGCCCACCTCCAGGCGGGCCCTGGCGGCATTCAGCTGCTCCTGGAGAAAGGCCAGGTTCTGCTTGCGGATCACGACGATCTGCTGGTCGCGGGCGACATCGGCATAGGCCTGGGCGGCGGCAAGCAGGATCGAGATCTCCTCGGCCCTCAGGCTCTCACGACTGGCGAACACGCCGGATTCAGCAGCCCGGACATTGTTGAGCGTCTGGAAGCCGTCAAAAATCTGCTGGGTGATCGAAATGCCGACACTTTGCGTATTGTAGCCAAAGCTCGGGCTGGGCGGCGAGGTAATATTGTTGATCCGGGTGGTCGACGCCGAGGCTGTCGCGGCAATCTGCGGCCGCATGCCGGCCTTGGCGATGGTGACGTTCTCGTCGGTGGCGCGAAGGGCTGCGCGCACCGCGTTGAGGTCCGGATTGTTCTCGTAGGCCTTGGCCATGGCGCCGAACAGCGTCTCGGCCGATACCGGCCCGGACGGCAGGACGAGCGCGGGGAGGATTGCGGCAGCGAGAGCGGTTTTCCGAATGAACGACACAGGTCACTCCACATATGAAGGGGCGCGCCACCGGAGGCCTCGCCCGATACGCGGCCGCAGCTTCATGCACGGCGGCGCATCAAAACAAACTATGCGGACTTGATGACCCGTCGCGGCCCGAGCCGCAACGGCAGCGCCCGGCCTGGGCGGAAAAACCGGAGAACCGTTGCGCTTTGGCAACATTTTCAGACGTAACTGATTAAATCGCCACCGGAGGCCGATTGCTGCCGGGGTGATGCCCCACTGAGCGGATCAGAATACGAATTCGGCGGCCCTGCGGAAACCCGGCAGCGGCTTGATCGCCGCATTGAAATATTCGGAATAGGACCAGGAGCCGCCGCTGCGGATATAGAGCCGCGCGCGCGCCGCATTGCCGTAACCGACCACCGCGACCAGTCGCCCACCTTCGCGCAGCTGGTCGAGCAGGGCCTGCGGCACCTCTTCGATCGCGCCCTCGACAAAGATCACGTCATAGGGCGCCTCTGCCGGATAGCCCTTCTCCAGCTCTCCGGTCACCACAGCCACATTGTCGCAACCGAGCTTCGCAAGCGTTGCCGTCGCCTTTGCCGCCAGCGCCTCATCGCTTTCGACGGCGACGACGGATCCGGCCAGTTCAGACAGAAGGGCTGCCGCATAGCCTGCGCCACAGCCGATGATCAGCACCAGTTCGTCCCTGGTGATCGCGCCGAGCTGCAGGAGCTTGGCCAGCGGCGACGGCTCCATGACATAGCGGGCGGGCTGGCCGTTTGCCGCGGGTGCGACCTGCATGTCTTCGTCGATATAGGCGAGCGGCCGCAGATTGTCCGGCACGAAGGCCTCGCGCGGCACCGACAGGAAGGCGTTCAACACGGAATGGGACGTCACGTCGGTCGTGCGGATCTGGTTGTCCACCATCTTGATGCGTGCTGCGGCAAAATCCATCATGTCAGTCGTCCCACTTGCGGCCGGTTTGTGTCAGCTGTCTTAATTGGAGGCAGCACCGCTTTCAAGCGGGGTTGACGCGATGGGAACAGATTATCGCCTCGGCAAGGACCAGGGCGAGGCCCTGCCCCGCTGCATCGTCCATCATTCCTCGATCGAGTAGACGTCCGACTCGCAGAAATCGACCTTGTTGGTCACATCATAGAAGCTGTCGTCCTCGAACACCGCCCGCGTGGTGTAGACGCAGGCATCAGTGCCGTCGGCAATCGTCAGGCTGCGCGACTTGCCGGCCCACAAGCCCTTCTTGTTCAAAAGTTCGAGGCGCTTGCCATCCCCGCCAACCGGCGTGGCATAGAACTTGACGATCATGCGGGAGGTGTTGTTTTCCAGCTTGAAGGCCAGATTTTCCGCATAGGCCGCAGACGGAGCGAAAATCGCGGCGGCGATCAGGGCAAGAGAAGCAAATTGGCGCATCGTGTCGGCTCCCGGTTGATACCGAAGCAGATCTAGCCGAGCGGTGGTCCCGCGCAACGGGCCGGATCGGCCAAAACTGCGCCAATCGGGCCATGAGAGCCATTAAGCCCAAATCTGGCCGCACGGAGCGACGCTGTCGATCTTCTGAAAGGTGGAGGTGGGGGGGAAGAAGGAAGTGGAGGCCTCGCCCGGAATCGAACCGGGGTGCAAGGATTTGCAGTCCTCTGCGTAACCACTCCGCCACGAGGCCGTCCGTTTGCTTAAAAGCGAGTGGTGGGCGGCGTTTAGAACGGATCGAGATGGAGCGCAAGGGGCTTGGCGCCCCTCGCTCGCGAATTTTTGCGAAGCTGGACCGCGAAGTCGTCAAGTAGGCCTGCGGCAATGACCGGCTCAACGCTTGCCGGCGCGATGGACCGTCGGATAGCGCTTGCGCCACCAGATCGCCAGCCGACGCCGGCGCCGGCGCACAGTCGCCAGATCATGGGACAGCACGAACAGGCCGAGAGGCACCATCCAGAAGCCGAGCACCGGCAGAAAACCCAAAAGGCCACCGCCGACCAACGCGGATCCGGCCATCACTCGACCGAGCTTGGTGCGCGGAAACGGCAGCTCATAGCGGCCCAGCACAATGCGGCCCCGCTCGGCGTCTATGTAGTGTCTGCGTTTCTGGCTGGCCATTCAAATCCCTTGCAAAACCTGGGAAAGCACAGCCTGCCCGGTCCGGCAAAACATGGGATGCCCACAGAATAAAGCAAGGCTGTGACATTTTTTTTGAAAAATCGCTTGGCAAATCGAACGAGCATTTGTATTACCCCGCTCACACCGCGCCAAGCGGCTGTTCCCTGGTAGCTCAGCGGTAGAGCATTCGACTGTTAATCGACAGGTCGCCGGTTCGAATCCGGCCCGGGGAGCCATTCATTTCAAGGCCTGCGCTGTTTCGGCGCAGGCCTTTTTCTTTATGTCTATCGCGTCCAAACGATTCTTCGGTGGCCCCGGAAACCCTGTCTTCATTTTTGCCTGTTATCTCCACCGACATAATGGTCGCTATCAGGAGAAAATTCATATGTGGCTCCAGCTTCATGACGGGGACGGTTTTCCCTTCTTTGTGAACATGGACAATGTCGTCGATTTTCGCTGGTACGAACGGGAAAAATATACCTGCCTGCTCACGACCGCCCCTGTCGCCGAGAAACTGCACCGCCTGTTCGTCCGGGAAAGCGCCGTCGAAATCATGCAGATGATCAAGGGCCAGACCAGGCCGGCGTCAAAGATCGCGGCCGCGTCCTGACAGCGGCATTGACCCGCGGGGGCATTCGTTCCCCGTGACAGGTTCGGCGGCGCCACCACATCGTGGCGTCTGCCACCCGGCACGCGCCGGACGCAGGGTCGTAGATCAAGCCCGACCTAGGCCGATTTCTCGGGACCCGCCAGCATTTCGTCCATCACAGCGTCCCAGGCGACGACCTGGTTTCTTCCCTGCGCCTTGGCCAGGTACAGCGCCCGGTCGGCGCGCTCGATCGAACGCTCGACAGGCAGGTGCGGATGGAGATCCGCCAGGCCGACCGAGGCGGTTACGCTAAACCCGGCCTTGCCTTCGACCGCGAACGGCAGGGCGGCGATCCCCTCGATGAACCGGTTGAGAATCTCGCTGCCAGTGGCGGCGTCGGTGTCCGGCAGGCTGATCAGGAACTCCTCGCCGCCATAGCGGTATATCTTGTCGTAGGGTCGCAGGCGCGCCATGATCCAGCGGGTGACTTCGACCAGCACCGTGTCGCCGACCATGTGCCCATAATTGTCGTTGACCGACTTGAAGTGATCGAGGTCCAGCATGGCGACGACGCAGACATGGCTGCGCCGGACGAACTCCTGCTGCTCGCGAAGGGCGCTCAGCATGCCGATACGGCTCGGCGCTCCCGTCAGGGGATCGAGATTGAACAGGGCCCTCTGGAGCTCGTCCCGGACGCTGGACATTTCGAGGTTCATGCGCTTCAGAGCGCCGACGAAACGCTCGTAATCCGCGCGCGCCACCACGCGGCCGTCCGTCGAGGATCGTAGCAGGTGCGCAGCGCATTTGTGCATGCGCTCGTGCTCGATGCCGATCTCCAGAAAGCCCGGGTGGTTCTTCAGCGCAATCGATCCGGTCTGGTAATACCATTGGCCGAAGCGGCACTGGCAGTGGGCATCGGCCCTCAGGTCCGTCTCGTCCGGCACGGCCCGGCAGACCAGAGTGCCGTGGAGCTTTTCTGCCCATTGCTCATGATGATAGGCGGCCTGCTCGAGTTCCCTCAGCGCCATCCGCATGAATTCGTCGGATATGTTGGGGATTGCCATCCTCATCTCCCGGCTATTCCGATCGCCTGGCGCATCCCGGCGCCGTGCCCATTCGGCCAACCTTAGCGCATGGGAGGTTTCCCCAAGGTGAAGAACACACGAATATCGTGATATTGCGATACAGGTCTCGCGCGCCGTGCTTCGATCGCGACCGGCGCCCCGGCCGGCCCAGGCGCCGGCGCCCTTTTCCCGATCGTCTGACTGACCTATGCATTTTGTCGGCATGCGACGTGATCCTGACGGGGCCTTCCAGCGTAAGGCCTTTCAAGACGCATGCAGCATGGTGAAATATGATGACGAATTCCGAGAGCGCGCCCATCATCCTCTGGTTCCGCAAGGATCTGCGGCTCGAAGACAATGCGGCGCTGGCCTGTGCGGCCGAGTGCGGACGCCCGATCATCCCCGTCTACATTCTGGAGCCCCGCGAGGCGGGAAACGGTCCGCTCGGCGCCGCGCAGGCCTGGTGGCTGCACCACGCCCTGCAAGCGCTGCACCGCGCCCTTGAACAGGCCGGCAGCCGGCTGATCCTGCGTGCAGGCCCCGCCGACGAGGTTTTGGGCGCGCTGATCGCCGAGACCGCGGCCGACAGGGTGTTCTGGAGCCGCCGCTATGATCCGGCCGGGATCGCGGTCGATTCGGCACTCAAGGAAGAAATGACCCGAAGCGGCCTGACCGTGCGCAGCTTCGCCGGCCAGCTCCTGCACGAACCGTCCCGGCTGAAAACCGGCGCCGGCGGACCCTACCGGGTCTATACGCCATTCTGGCGCGCGCTCGAGGCCTTAGGAGAACCCGCAGAACCGGTCCCCGCGCCCGCCCGTCTTGCCGCGCCGGACAGCTGGCCCGCGTCGGAACGGCTGGAGACGTGGAAGCTGCTACCGACCAAGCCGGACTGGGCGAAAGCGTTTTCCACCGTCTGGACGCCTGGCGAGGCCGGTGCCCGGCAAAGGCTTGAAGACTTCATCGACACGGGCCTTTCCGGCTACAAGGCCAGGCGCGACTATCCGGCGCTACCCCACACCTCCATGCTCTCGCCGCATCTCGCGCTTGGCGAAATCTCGCCGGCAACCGTCTGGCACGCGACGCGCGGCATGACCGACCGCATGGCCACCGAAGACGTGGTCCATTTCCGCAAGGAACTCGCCTGGCGCGATTTCTCCTACCATCTGCTCTATCACTTCCCTGAACTCGACACGAAGAACTGGAACGAGCGGTTCGACGCCTTTCCCTGGCAGGATGCGCCGGACCTTCTTGAGCGTTGGCAGCGCGGGCAGACCGGCTATCCGATCGTCGATGCCGGCATGCGCCAGCTTTGGCAGACGGGCTTCATGCACAATCGTGTACGGATGATTGTCGCTTCATTCCTGATCAAGAACCTGATGATCGATTGGCGTCACGGCGAGCGCTGGTTCCGCGACACGCTGGTCGATGCCGATCCGGCGTCGAATGCGGCCAGTTGGCAGTGGGTGGCGGGTTCGGGGGCGGATGCCGCCCCTTTCTTCCGCATCTTCAATCCGATCAGCCAGGGCGAGAAATTCGACGTCAACGGCGACTATGTCCGCGCCTTCGTGCCGGAACTCGCGAAACTCGACGCCGCCTTCATCCACAGGCCGTTCGAGGCGCCGCCCGCCCTTCTTGCCGCCGCTGGCGTGAAGCTTGGGGAGACCTATCCCCTGCCGATCGTCGATCACAAGACCGCCCGCAACCGGGCCATGGCAGCCTACCAGGCGCTCCCGCGGCCGGACGACGCCGCCTGAACCGCCACCGCCGTCCATATAACTCCTGGCGACCAGAGGTTCGAACCTGCCGTCGTGAAACCGGCGCGACGGAGCACCGAAAGTCGTCTGGCATGGTTTTCCTCAAGCCACCGAAAGGTTGAAAACCGTTTCCTTGCCATTGAACGCTTGTGCCCGGAAAAGTCGCCGCTTAATCTTCTGGCAAAGAGAAGGCAGATCCGATGACATTCCATCCATCCGTTCTCGAGGCGATCGGCAACACGCCGCTCATCCGGCTGAAGGCCGCATCCCAGGCGACCGGCTGCACCATCCTCGGCAAGGCGGAATTCCTCAATCCCGGCCAGTCGGTCAAGGATCGCGCGGCGCTCTTCATCATCCGCGATGCCGAGCGGCGCGGCCTGTTGCGGCCCGGCGGCGTGATCGTCGAGGGAACCGCGGGCAATACCGGCATCGGCCTGACGCTCGTCGCCAAGGCGCTCGGCTACCGCACCGTGATCGTCATCCCTGAGACGCAGAGCCAGGAAAAGAAGGATGCGCTGAGGCTGCTCGGCGCCGAGCTGGTCGAGGTCCCGGCCGTCCCCTACAAGAACCCGAACAACTATGTGAAGCTCTCCGGCCGGCTCGCAGCCGAGCTCGCCAAGAGCGAGCCGAACGGGGCGATCTGGGCCAACCAGTTCGACAATACCGTCAACCGCGACGCCCACATCGCCACCACCGCGCGCGAGATCTTCGAGCAGACCGGCGGCGAAGTCGACGGCTTCATCTGTGCCGTCGGCTCCGGCGGCACGCTGGCGGGGGTCGGCATGGGCCTTCGCCGGCTGAAACCCGAGGTCAAGATCGGCCTTGCCGATCCGGAAGGGGCAGCGCTCTATGAATTCTACAAGAACGGCGCGCTGAAATCCTCGGGTTCCTCGATCACCGAGGGCATCGGCCAGGGCCGCATCACCGCCAACCTCGAAGGTTTTGCGCCGGACTACGCCTACCAGATCCCGGATGCCGAAGCGCTCGACATCGTGTTCGACCTGGTCGAGCATGAGGGCCTGTGCCTCGGCGGCTCGTCGGGCATCAACATCGCGGGCGCCATCCGCCTTGCGCGGGATCTCGGGCCGGGCCATACCATCGTCACCGTGCTTTGCGACTACGGCAACCGCTACCAGTCCAAGCTGTTCAATCCGGACTTCCTGCGCTCCAAGCAGTTGCCCGTACCGACCTGGATCGAGAAAAAGACCGAGTTCGCGGTGTCCTTCGAACCGACAGAGTGAGACCCATGCCGACCACCGCCCTCTACCGCGACGACTTCTATCTTGCCACGGCCGAGGGCGTCGTCACACGGATCCATGAAGACGGCGCGATCGAGCTCGACCAGACCTGCTTCTATGCGACGTCCGGCGGCCAGCCGGGCGATACGGGCCTGTTCGAACGAGCCGATGGCTCGAAGATCGAGATCGCACTCACCCGCCACGGCGAGAGCAAGGACATCATCCTGCACCAACCAGCCGAGGGCCAAGCCCTGCCGTCCATCGGCGAAAAGCTGGTGCTGCATGTCGACTGGCCACGCCGCTACAAGCTGATGCGCATGCATACCGCCTGTCACCTGTTGTCCGTCGTCTGTCCCTATCCGATCACCGGCGCCGCGGTCGGCGAGGACGAGAGCCGCGTCGACTTCGACATGGGCGAAACGATCGACAAGGAGCAGGTGACGGCCGACATGATGCGGCTCGTCGAGGAAAATCACCCCGTCTTCGTCCAGTGGATCACCGACGAGGAACTCGCCGCCAATCCCGCCATCGTCAAATCGAAGAACGTGCGCCCGCCGATCGGCATGGGACGCGTCAGCCTGGTGTGCATCGGGGAGAATTCGAGCGTTGACAGCCAGCCCTGCGGCGGCACACATGTCTCTGAGACCCAGGAGGTCGGGGCGATTCACATCGCCAAAATCGAGAAAAAAGGCAAGGAGAACCGTCGGTTCCGCATTCGTTTCGGCACCCCGGAGGCCTTGACCTGAAAGAGCATGGGGAGAAGTGCATGGCCGCGGAGAGAAGCCGTTTCGTCGTATCCGCCGACTGGGTGGAAAAGCAGCTCGGCGCACCGGAATTCAGGATCGTCGACGCGTCATGGTATCTGCCGGCCCAGGGCCGCAACGGCGCGGTCGAATATGCCTCCGGCCACATTCCCGGCGCCGTCTTCTTCGACCAGGACGCGATCGCCGATCAGACCACCGGGCTTCCCCATTCGCTGCTCTCTCCGGCCAAATTCGCCGAGGAAATGGGCCTGCTCGGCATTTCCGTGACCGACACCATCGTCGTCTATGACGGCCCCGGCTTTTTCTCGGCACCGCGCGCCTGGTGGATGCTGCGCGTCATGGGTGCGCGCAATGTCTACGTGCTCGACGGCGGCATCGACGCCTGGAAGGCCGAAGGCAGGCCTCTGGAAACCGATCTTCCGGAGCCGGCTCCCGTCACCTTCGACTATAATTTCGATCGCAGCCGCGTCACCTCCTTCAATGAGATGCGCGACATTGCCGAAAGTGGCATTCGCCAGATCGCCGATGCAAGGCCTGCCGGGCGCTTTACCGGTGAAGAGCCCGAGCCCCGCGCCGGGATGCGCTCCGGTCACATCCCCGGCGCCCGCAGCGTTCCTGCCTCCTCGCTCTCGGAAAACGGCCATCTCAAGGACCTGCCGACGCTGCGTTCGATCTTCACCGAGGCCGGCATCGATTTGAGCCAGCCGATCATTACCAGCTGCGGCTCGGGCGTTACCGCCGCCGTCGTGACGCTTGCCCTGGAATCGCTCGGTCACACCGACAATTCACTCTATGACGGCTCGTGGTCGGAATGGGGCGGACGCGACGACACGCCGGTGGCGACGGGACCGGCGGAAACCGTGCCGACCACCGCGCATGGGCCGCTCACCGCCCATGTCACACGGCTCGAAATGACGGCGCCGCCCAAGGCGAGCCTGCCGATCCCGGTCAATATCCAGACGGCGATCATGCGTACCCATGAAATCCCCGTGCCGTTCTACCGCTTCCTGCAACGGCAGGTCGGCGCGCGCTGGCATTGGTACCAGCGCCTGCGGATGAGCGAAGGCGAACTCAAGGCGATCATCCATGCGCCCAAGGTCACCATTTCGGTGCTCTACGTGAACGGTGCACCGGCGGGTTTCTACGAACTCAGCCAGGAAAGCGAAGAACTGGTCGAACTTTCCTATTTCGGCCTGTTCGAGCATGCGCTCGGCCTGGGGCTCGGCAAATGGTTCCTGCTCCAGGCGCTCTATGCGGCTTGGCAGTCCAACCCGCAGAAGGTCTCCGTCACGACAAATACGCTCGACCATCCGCGCGCGCTGCAGCTCTATCAGCAGTTCGGTTTCTCGCCGGTCGAGACCTATGAGGCCCTGGTCGATCCGCTGAGCGAACACGAGCTGCTGCAAATGTTGCGCCGCGATGGCGCGGCGCTCTAAGGGCAAGGCTCCTTCCCCGCAACAAGTTCCGCGCCGCGCTCTCTGATGAAGACGCGGCGCCGCTGGGGCGCAAATCCTTGGCGCGCGGCAGGAATCGGGTGGCCGGCCATCGCCGTCGGCTGCATGGTCGTCGCATCCAAGCGGAGACGACCCCGATGACGACCATTGCCTTTAACGCCATCCCCACCTCCGACGCCGAAGCCCTGTGGGCCGGCGCGCCTGATGCCTACGGGCTCAGTCCCGAAAGTCGCTTCACCCAAGGGGACGGCTATCCGTGCCGCCACTGCCTCGACTTCATCGGCGTCGGCGCCCCCTATCTCACCCTCGCCTACCGGCCCTTCCCGTCGCTCCAGCCCTATGCCGAGACCGGGCCGATCTTCCTGCATGGCGAGCCCTGCCCGCGCTACACCGCAAGCGAGGTCATGCCGCCGGTGCTGACAAAGAGCCCGGACTTCATCCTGCGCGGCTATGGTCATGACGACCGCATCATCTACGGCACCGGCGCCGTCGTCTTGCGGGAGAAGGTCGAGGACCGAGCGCGAGAACTCCTCGGAAATCCTGAGATCGCCTATGTCCATGTGCGCTCGGCGCGCAACAATTGCTACCAGTGCCGGATCGACCAGGCCTGAAGACGAGAACGAAAAAAAGGGGCCGGACTGATGGGAAAGGCCAGCCCCTTGTGTCCGTTCCCCGGCAATCGGTGACCTGACGCCGGGGAAACGGGAAGAAACTCAAGAGCCGCGATCAGGCCACGTTGAGCACGAGTTCCGGCGCGTGCATCTCATAGCCCAGCGCCTCGGCAACGGGTCTGTTGGTGATGCGCCCGCGATGGACATTGAGGCCGTTGCGCAGATGCCGGTCCTCGGCAATGGCGCGCAAGCCCCGATCGGCGAGCGCAAGCCCATGCATCAGCGTGGCATTGTTCAGCGCATGTGCCGAGGTGACCGGAACGGCGCCCGGCATGTTGGCCACGCAATAGTGAACGACACCGTCGACCACATAGGTCGGATCGGAATGGGTAGTGGCGTGCGAAGTCTCGAAGCAGCCGCCCTGGTCGATCGCCACGTCGACGATGACGGAGCCTTCCTTCATGCCGGAGAGCATGTCGCGGGTGACCAGCTTCGGCGCGGCGGCGCCGGGAATGAGCACCGCGCCGATCACCAGATCGGCGGCAAAGACCTCGCGCTCCAGGTCGTCGATTGTCGAATAGACCGTGTGGACGCGGCCGGCGAACAGATCGTCGAGCTGGCGCAGCCGCGGCAGCGAGCGGTCGATGATAGAGACGTCGGCGCCGAGACCGGCTGCCATGCGGGCCGCATGCAGCCCGACGACGCCGCCGCCGATGACGGCGACCTTGGCGGGAAGAACGCCGGGCACGCCGCCGAGCAGGATGCCGGAACCGCCATGGGCCTTCTGCAGGGCGGTCGCACCCGCCTGGATGGCGAGACGACCCGCCACTTCCGACATCGGCGCGAGCAGCGGCAGGCCGCCGCGATCGTCGGTCACGGTTTCATAGGCGACGGCGGTGACGCCGCTTTCGACCAACCCCTTGGTCTGATCCGGATCGGGGGCGAGGTGCAGGTAGGTGTAGAGGATCTGTCCTTCGCGCAACTGCACCCATTCGCTCGGCTGCGGCTCCTTGACCTTGACGATCATGTCGGACTTTTCAAACACATCGCTGGCCGATGCGGCGATCCTGGCGCCGGCGGCGATATAGGCGCCGTCGTCCGCGCCGATGCCCGCGCCCGCGCCCGTCTCGATCAGCACCTCGTGGCCGTGCGCCACGTATTCGCGCACCGCGCCTGGCGTCAGACCGACGCGATATTCGTGATTCTTGATTTCCTTCGGGCAGCCAACGCGCATCTTTGTTCCTC
The DNA here is from genome assembly GCF_900492205.1 of Ciceribacter sp. T2.26MG-112.2. Lineage (GTDB taxonomy): Bacteria > Pseudomonadota > Alphaproteobacteria > Rhizobiales > Rhizobiaceae > Allorhizobium > Allorhizobium naphthalenivorans_A. Next base: position 29,411 of record NZ_UEYQ01000006.1, on the reverse strand, counting down.
TCGTGCCGGCTTCAGGCCGGGCATTGATCAAGGCGCGAATTGAAACATCGGAGCTGGGACAATGTCCTTGCAAATTCCGCTTGCCTGACGGAATTTTTAGCAGAGAATTGCGTTTTTCTTATAGTCTTCGAAGGTTCTTCGAATGTCCGATCTCGACACCATCGATCTTGCCATCCTCAAGGAACTGCAACAGAACGGCCGCATCACCAATGCCGAGCTGGCGCAGAAGGTGGGCCTCAGCCCTTCGGCCTGTTCGCGCCGGCACGACCTCTTGGAGCGGTCGGGCATTATCAGCGGCTACCATGCGCGCCTCTCGAACAAGGCGCTCGACTACAAGATGGTGGCGATCGTCCACATCTCGCTATCGGGCCAGTTCGCCAAGACGCTGGCCGAGTTCGAGACGGCGGTGAAGAAATGCCCGCATGTGCTCGTCTGCTACCTGATGTCGGGAGAATACGACTACATCCTGCGCGTCGCCGCCAAGGATCTCCAGGATTACGAGCGAATCCATCGCGACTGGCTGTCGGCCCTGCCGCATGTGGTGAAGATCAATTCCAGCTTTGCCCTGCGCGAGGTGATCGAACGCTCGAATGTCGGCCTATAGGATGGCGAGATTTTTACCATCTCGCTTCAGGCGACGGAAAGAGTTCGTCCCTATTCTCCTTCAAGATGAACCACCTGTCTTGAGCGCGAGAAGCCGATGCAGCCGAAACTGAACATGGATGTTCGAAAATCCGCCCGCAGCCAGTGCCGGATCGACAGCCGGATCCGTCATCTCAACCAGTCGACGGACGGCCGCGTCCTGAATATTTCGCGCACCGGCATCGCCTTCGAGATCTATGGGAAATTGCATGCGGCCAGCGGCAGCACCGTGCTGATCGAGAACGACGCCATCGGCCTTATCGAAGGCACCGTGCGGTGGTGCCGCAACGGCCGCCTCGGCGTGCAGATCAAGCAGAACAGCAATACGCTGGCGCAGATGTCGGCCTATTTCCGCAACTTCCACAAGGAGGTGCGGCCGGTGCTGGCGCGCTAGCTCCTAGCGGATCATTTCCATTCGCGTCGCCTTCAGCTCGATGTCGAACGGTTGAATGGCATTGTTGCCGAGCAGGAAGCGAAGATCATTGGCGAAGTTGCGGCTCTTGCTGATCTCCAGCGCCAGCGGCTCGCCCGACGGGGCGGCGGCGGCCTCTCCGAGTGCATCGAGCGAGAACTGCGCGTTGTTAGCGTTCGCGACACCCTCCAGCGTCGCCGTTGCGGCCGCGTCCGGAACAGGCAGGCTGAACGAACCACCCGCAGCCCCCACCGCCTCCGAGGCCAGAACGCTTCCCGAGACATCCTTGAAGATCAACCGGCAATCCGCACAATCCCCCGCAATTGCCGAGGTGTCGAGCGTCAGCAGGGGCGCACCCTGCTCCGGTGTCGGCAGCGCCGTCTGGGCATGAGCGGTCCCGACCAATAGCTCCAGCCAGCCGACCCCTGTAGACGTCGGAACCGTCGACAGGCGCGCTCCGACCTGTTCCACCTTCGTATCCTTGGTGACCTGATCCGGCGGGCTCGATGCCCCGACGGTCGACAGGATGAAGGCGGGCGCGCCTATGCCCAACATGTAGGCCTTTCCGATGTTCGGCTCATTGCCGAAATGCGCAACGAGCCCGCCCAGCAAACCCAGAAGAGCAAAGATCACGATCGATGCCGCAACGGCAAAAGCGATCGACGTTGCTGGTTTGTCGACAAGGCGCGCGAGCCAAGCGGCAAGCTGTCCATCCTGCACACGAACGAGAAGACGTGCCAGTTCGGGAGACATTCCCCCCAGAGCACCAGCGACAAATGCGGACTTCAACCACTGCATGGTCCCCTCCCATTTTCGAGAATGATCCATATTACTCCACAGGCTCGGCAATTGCAATCTCAGATTGCTACCATATGATTGCACAACCTTATGCGACCGTCGCGCCTCCAAAATGCGCATGTCCGGTGTATGCCGGCCATCACACCCCTGTCATTTTACGGATGCACTCCTGCGCGAACGGACCTAGTCTTCCGTTCGAGACCGCCTTTTTGAAGGAGCCCCCATGTCGTCCCTGATCGATCTCCACCCCATGTCCCGCCGCGCCTTCCTCGGCGGTTTCGCCGCCACGACGGCGCTGATCACGCTTCATCCCTTTGCCGTGCGCGCCAATGGCAATGCCACCCAGGCGCATCTGAGGCTGATGGAAACGACCGACATCCACGTCAACGTGATGCCCTACGACTATTATGCCGACAAGCCGAACGACACCATGGGGATCGCCCGCACCGCCTCGATCATCGACAGCATTCGCGCCGAGGCCGGAAACTCGATGCTCGTCGACAATGGCGACCTGCTCCAGGGCAATCCGATGGGCGACTACATGGCCTACAAGAAGGGCATGAAGGCCGGCGACCTGCATCCGGTGATCAAGGCGATGAACGTGCTCGGCTATGACTGCGGCACGGTCGGCAATCACGAGTTCAACTACGGCCTCGACTTCATGTTCAACACGCTCGCCGGCGCGAACTTCCCGATAGTCTGCGCCAACCTGACGAAGGGCCAGCTCGCCAGCGACCCGACCAAGGACGAGCTGCACTTCAAGCCCTATGTCATCGTCGAGAAGATGATCAAGGACGGCGCCGGCGGCGAGAACCCGATCAAGGTCGGCTTCATCGGCTTCGTGCCGCCGCAGATCATGCTGTGGGACGCCAAGAATCTCGAAGGCAAGGGCCAGACCCGCGACATCGTGGAGGCGGCCCGCGCCTGGGTGCCGGTGATGAAGGAGGAAGGCGCCGACATCGTCATCGCCCTGTCCCACTCCGGGATCGACGGTAAGGGCCAGACGGATCGCATGGAAAACGCCTCGCTCTATCTCGCCGGCGTGGACGGCATTGATGCGATCTTCACCGGCCACCAGCATCTGGTCTTCCCCGGCCCCAAGGATTTCGCCGATATCCAGGGCGTCGATGCGGCCAGAGGCACGTTGCTCGGCAAGCCGGCCGTGATGGCCGGTTTCTGGGGCTCGCATATGGGCCTGATCGATCTCTTGATCGAAAAGGACGGCAGTGGCTGGAAGATCGTCGACTTCACCTGCGAAGCCCGGCCGATCTACCACCGTGACGAAAACCGCAAGATCGTCGCCGATGTCACCGACAAGACCGAGGTCGTCGCCTCGGTCGCCGACGACCATGCGGCAACCCTCGACTATGTCCGCACGCCCGTCGGCAAGACCTCGGCGCCGCTCTATTCCTACTTCGCGCTCGTCGCCGACGACCCGTCGGTGCAGATCGTCTCCAATGCCCAGACCTGGTACATCAAGGACATGCTGAAGGACGGCCCGCACAAGGACCTGCCGGTGCTTTCGGCCGCCGCCCCCTTCAAGGCCGGCGGACGCGGCGGCGCGGACTATTTCACCGATGTCGCGGCGGGCGACATCGCCATCAAGAACGTCGCCGACCTCTACCTCTATCCCAACACCGTCCAGGCCGTGGTGATCACCGGCGAGCAGGTCAAGAACTGGCTGGAAATGTCGGCCGGCATGTTCAACCAGCTGAAACCCGGGAATAAGGACCAGCCGCTGCTCAATCCGGACTTCCCGTCCTACAATTACGACGTGATCGACGGCGTGACCTACCAGATCGACCTGTCGCAGCCGGCGAAGTTCGACAAGGAAGGCAAGGCGGTGAACCCGGACGCGAACCGCATCGTCAACCTGATGTTCGACGGCAAGCCGATCGACCCGGCGCAGAAATTCGTCGTCGCCACCAACAATTACCGCGCCGGCGGCGGTGGAAAGTTCCCCGAGATCGCAGCCGACAAGGTGGTCTTCGTGGCCCCCGACACCAATCGAGACGTGATCGTGCGCTACATCATCGCGCAGGGCGAGATCAATCCGTCGGCCGACGGCAACTGGTCGTTCGCCCCGATGGCCGACACGACGGCGATTTTCGAGAGCGGGCCGAAGGGCCGGCAGTATGCCTCGGCGATCAAGGGCGCCAAGATCGAGGATGCCGGTGACGCCGCCGAGGGCTTTGCCAAGTTCCGCCTGGTTCTCTGAGGAGACCGACGGAACGCCTGACTTGCGGGGTGCCGAGGCACCCCGTTTTCAACCCATCCTGTTCATGCGGCCCGGCTCTGCCCCATGCGCCGGTGTCTCATGCAGCAATTGCAGAGCGTCGGACACCGAGGTCGGGCAACCCACCAGCGTGTCGCGAAAACGCTCGACCAGCCATTTTGCCGCCGGCCCCGGAGGGCTCGCCGCGGGCCAGGTGGCGAAGATCGGATAGTCCATCGTCTCGTAGGCATCGACGTCGAGCCGGACGATCTCGCCGCTCGCCAGCTCGTCGCGAAGCATCGCCAGCGGCACGCCGCCCCAGCCGAGCCCTCCGGCGATCAATTGCTTCTTTGTCGCCATGTCGCTCACTCGCCAGGTGCGGCGCGAGAACACATTGAAATCCTTGCCGTCGCTCGGCGCGGTCGAATCGGCGACGACGATCTGGATCTCCTCGCGCACGTCCGAAATCGAGAGGCGCCGCCCAAGCCTGGCCAGGCGATGATCGCTGGCCGCGACCGGCGTCAGGAAGGACACGCCGATCCGCTCGCTGGTCAGGGCATCGGTCGACATCTCCATCGAGCCGCCGATGCCGACGTCGATCGCGCCCTGGTCCAGCAGACGGCTGACGAGAAACGGGCTGCCGACCGTCAGCCGCAATCGCACGGTCTCGAAACTCTCCTGGAAGTCGCGCAATACCTCGACCAGAAGCCGGTCCGGCACCATGACGCTGACGGCAAGCTTCACTTCGCCCTCGAGGCCCTGCGTCAACGCCTTGCTGCGGGCGCGCAGGCTGTTGAGGTCCGAAATCATCCGGCGCGCATCTTCGAGGATCGCCCGCCCGGCATCGGTCAACACCGGCTGGCGCGAACCGCTGCGCTCGAGCAGCGTCAGTTGCAGCTGCGCCTCGAGATTGCCGATCGTGTAGCTGATCACCGACTGCGCGCGGTTGAGCTGACGGGCGGCGGCCGAAAAGCTGCCCGTCTCGGCGACGGCGACGAAGACCTGCAACTGGTCCAGTGTGGGATTGGGAAGCATGGCTCTATCCACTTCATCGATAGTTTCGATCCACATTATCACAGTTCAATCGATGGGAAATGGCGATTATCTGTGACTCACCGCCTGAGGCCGGCTCCCAGGGCCACGGGTGGAAAGACCGTTTCACACCAAGAGGTGACCTCCATGTCCTCCATCCTTCTCGTAACCGGCAGCACGCGCGGCGACGATTCGCTCTCCAACAAGATCGCCCGCCAGCTCGCCGACGACCTGTCCGCCAAGGCCGAGGCTTCCACCATTGTCGAGCGCGACCTCGCCCGTGCCCCCCTGCCCCATATCGGCGCCGACTTCTCCTCGGCCATTCGTCTGCAGCCGGATGAGCGCACGGCGGCCCAGGCCGAAGCCATCGCTGTTTCCGATGCCGCGGTCGACGAACTGCTCGCCGCCGACACGATCATCATCTCGACCGGCTTCATCAATTTCGGCATCTCGTCGATCGTCAAATCCTGGGTCGACCATGTCGCCCGCGCCGGCCGCACCTTCCGCTACTCGGAAAACGGTCCTGTCGGTCTTGCCACCGGCAAGAAGGCCTATCTGGTGATCGCCTCGGGCGGCATCTATTCCTCCGGCCCGGGCGCGACGCTGGACTTCGCCGAGCCCTATCTGCGGTCCGTGCTGGCCTTCCTCGGCATCACGGATGTCGAGACGATCCGCATCGAAGGCGTCGCCTATGGCCCGGAAGCGGCCGAAAAGGCAATTTCCGCGGCGGAAGAAAAGGCAAGAGTACTGGCGCGCGCCGCCTGATCCGGACTGACATCGCCCACACCAAACATCGGCCGCCCGAATTATCGTGGCGGCCGTTCTGTTTCAGCGGCGATGGAGGGGCTGCGGCGGCTGAAGTTCAGACGTTGCGCGATTTCACACCATCGGCAAACAGCGACGGGCCATTCTGGTCGATGATCTGGCGTGCCTTGCGGAAGGTGCATTCCAGCGCATCCTGCTCCGAGGTGAAGACATCGGCGCGGATGAAGACACGCTCCAGCGTTTCGCCGTTCACCTGCTTTTCGATTCGGCCGGCAAGCCGCAATTGACTGCCCTCGCGGATAGGCGCGGCAAAGATGATGCAATCCTGGTGAACCTGTGGTTCGGCAGACGGGCCGGCGGACGCCGTCTGCGGCTTGGCGCCGCCGGAAAAGATCGAGAGGAGACTGGACAAGATGGACATGGCGCCTGCCTAGCACAGCAGCGCCGCAGACAGAAGCCCCTGCCGGTACCTCGGTCGCCGAATTGCCTCAATCAGCCGCCACCCCTCCCAGCAAAAAGGGAGAGATCATGATCCGCCGCATTCTCGTCGCGCTGGCCGCCGTCGCCGGCATAGTCTGGCTGATGAACAACAGCCTGTTCAGCCGGTTTCCGGACGGAAGCGGACCACGAGTAATCGCCCATCGCGGCCAGCATCAGGTATTCGACCGGACCGGCCTCGACAACGACACCTGCACCGCGACACGGATCGGGCCGCCCTCGCATCTCTATCTCGAAAATACGCTTGCCTCGATGCAGGCCGCCTTTACCGCCGGGGCCGAGGTGGTCGAACTCGATGTCCACCTGACGCCGGACGGAAAGTTCGCCGTCTTCCACGACTGGACCCTCGACTGTCGTACCAACCTCGCCGGCGTGACCGAGAACACGCCCTATGCCGAACTCGCGAGCGCGGACATCGGCTACGGCTACACGGCCGACGGCGGCCGCACCTACCCTTTTCGTGGCAAGGGTGTCGGCCTGATGCCGGAACTCGACCAGGTGTTCCAGGCTTTCCCCGAAGAGCGTTTCCTCGTCAACTTCAAGAGCGAACGGGCGGAAGAAGGCGCGGAACTCGCAGGCAGGCTTGCGCGCGATCCGAAGGCCCTCGCCACCGTCTTCGGGGTTTATGGCGGCGCCCGGCCGACGGACGATACACTGGCCGCCCTGCCCGCCCTTCGCGGCTACACCAGAACGTCAGTCAAGGACTGCCTGCTGTCCTATCTCGCCACCGGATGGTCAGGCCATGTACCGGCCAGCTGCCGCAACCGGCTGCTGCCGGTGCCGGTCAATTATGCGCCGCTGCTCTGGGGCTGGCCGGTCCGCTTCGTCGAACGCATGCAGGCGGCCGACACGGACGTCATCCTGCTTGGGCCCTACGGAAAGGGCGATCCGGGTTCCGCTGGCATCGACAGCCTCGAGGCGTGGAAGGGTGTGCCGAAAAACTTCCCCGGCCTGGTCTGGACCAACCGGATCGAAAAAGCGCGGGAATGGTCGCAGGCCGCCGGCGTCGGCCTGATCAAATGATCAGGTTGGCGAGGATCTCGTTTTCAGTGATGTCCTCGTAGCCGAGGCCGGCGGTCTCGAAGCGCGAGAACAGGTCGGCAAAGCTCTTGCGGTCCCGCGTCTCGATGCCGATCAGGATCGAGCCGAAATTGCGCGCCGACTTCTTCAGGTATTCGAAGCGGGCGATGTCGTCGTCGGGGCCGAGCAGGTTGAGGAAATCGCGCAGCGCGCCCGGGCGCTGCGGCAGGCGCAGGATGAAATATTTCTTCAGGCCGGCATGGCGCATGGCGCGCTCCTTGACGTCCGGCAGCCGCTCGAAGTCGAAATTGCCGCCGCTGACCACGGCGACGACCGTCTTGCCCTCGAGCTTCTCCCGCCCCAACTGGTCGAGCGCCGCGATCGACAGCGCGCCGGCCGGCTCCAGCACAACGCCCTCGACGTTCAGCATTTCGGTGATCGTCACGCAGACGGCGTTTTCCGCGATAATCATCACCTGGTCGGCGGAAAAATGCTTCAAGGCCGCAAAGTTGAGATCGCCGACGCGCGCGACAGCGGCGCCGTCGACAAAATTGTCGACCTTCGGCAGCGTGACGATCTGGCCGGCCTCCAGGCTTTTCTTCAGGCTCGGCGCCCCGGCCGGTTCGGCGAAAAGGAAGGCCTGACGCGGCAGCCGGTCGGCAAGATAGCCGGTGAGGCCGGCGGAAAGCCCGCCGCCGCCGACCGGAACCACGACCAGATCCGGCGTCACGCCCTCCGGCAACTGGTCGACGATCTCGGCCGCCACCGTCGCCTGCCCCTCGATGATGTCCTCGTGGTCGAAGGGCGGCACCATGAAGCCGCCGATCGCCTCGACATGCTCGCGGGCCGCCGCATAGCACTGGTCGAAGATGTCGCCGAAAAGGCGGATGGTAATGAACTCGCCGCCGAAGGTGCGGGTCTTGTCGATCTTCTGCTGCGGTGTCGTCACCGGCATGAAGACCACACCCTGCACGCCGAAATGGCGGCAGGCAAAGGCAAAACCCTGGGCATGGTTGCCGGCCGAGGCGCAGACGAAGGTCTTTTCCCCTGTCCCGTCGGCGACGATCTTGCGCAGGAAGTTGAAGGCGCCGCGAATCTTGTAGGAGCGGACCGGCGTCAGGTCCTCGCGCTTGAGATAGACCTGCGCACCGTATCGGGCGCTCAGATGTTCGTTGAGTTGCAGCGGGGTCGCCGGGAAAAGCTCTCGCAGGGCTTCGACCGCGGCCTCTACGTCCATCTTCGTCACGTCGTCCATCCGTTGAATTTTGATCCCGCTCCCGCTATGGCATAGAGACGTGGCGGAGACAAAGCATCTTTGCGCGGGCAAACAAACCGGGAAATCTCCTTGAACGCCAGCATCCTCCGTTCGGTAGTCTACATCGCCGCGCTCTGCGGCCTCTATCTTTCGACGGCGATGCTCGTCCCGGCCATGGTCGATCTCTATTACGGCCATGAGGACTGGCGGGTCTTCGCCACCTGCGCCTTCATGGTCGGCGGAATTTCGCTGATGGCGGCGATGGCGACGCGCGGCGCGCCGCCCACCTTCAGCAAGCGGCTCGGCTTTCTGCTGGTCAACGTGCTGTGGGCGGTCTTCGCCGTGGTCGGCGCCGTGCCGTTCATGTTCTCCGGCCCGGAACTCAATTTCGCCCAGGCCCTGTTCGAATCGATGTCCGGCATCACCACGACCGGATCTTCCGTGATCGCCGGGCTCGATACCATGCCGCCCGGCCTGTTGATGTGGCGCTCGCTGCTCGCCTGGCTCGGCGGTATCGGCATCGTCGCGCTCGGTCTGTTCGTCCTGCCCTTCCTGCGGGTCGGCGGCATGTCCTTCTTCAAGATGGAATCGTCCGACACCAACGACAAACCGTTTGCCCGGCTCGCCACCTTTACCCGCGCATTCATGGCCATCTATGTCGGCATCACGCTTTTGTGCGCCATCGCCTATGACTTCGCCGGCATGAGCCATTTCGATGCGATCAACCACGCATTCTCGACGGTGGCGACCGCCGGTTTCTCGACGCACGACGCGTCCTTCGGTTATTTCCAGAGCGACGCGATCCTCTGGGTGTCGACCTTCTTCATGACACTGTGCAGCCTGCCGTTCTCGATCCTGATCGTCTTTGCCGTTCGCGGCCGGCTCGATGCGCTGCGCGACCCGCAGATCCTCGTCTTCCTCGGCTATGTCTCGGCCTTCGCCATCGCCACGGCCGTCTACAACCACGTGAAGAACGGCGTCGATCTCCTCGAGGCGCTCACCCATTCCTTCTTCAATTTCTCGTCGATTCTCTCGACCACCGGCTTTGCCAGCCAGGACTATCTGCTGTGGGGTCCGTTTGTCGTAATGGCCGCCTTCTTCGCCACCTTCATGGGCGGCTGCTCCGGTTCGACCGCCGGCGGCATCAAGGCCTATCGGTTCATCATCCTGTTCAACGTCATCACCACGGGGCTGAAGAAGCTGATCTATCCGAATGCCGTCTATTCCGTCCGCTACGGCAAGCAGACGGTCGATGCGGAAACCCAGCGCACCGTCTTCCTGTTTTTCAGTGCCTATGTCTTCCTGTGGGTGATGGGCAGCATGGTCATGGCCGCGCTCGGCTATGACTTCGCCACCTCGACCTCGGCGGTCATCACCGCCTTGTCCAATGTCGGTCCCGGCGTCAGCACATTGATCGGCCCGGTCGGCAATTTTGCCACCTTCAACGATCCGGAACTCTACCTGCTCTCGCTGATGATGTTGCTCGGCCGTCTCGAGGTCCTGTCTGTCCTGGTGTTGCTCATGCCCATTTTCTGGCGCACCTGACGAGACCGCTTGACGACTCTCCCCAATTTTTCAGAGTGTGCTCATATGGGCTGAAAAGGGGGACGCGATGCAGGGACAGGCCGCAATCATGGGCAGACGGATAACCGCAGCACTTCTCGCCGCCGCATTGGCGGCCGTATCCGCTGCAACCGTGGCCAGGGCCGGTCCGCTTCTCGATGCGGCCCGCGAGGCGGAAAGCAAGGCCGCCGCCGGCGATGCCGTGGGCGCCTATGACACCATCCGTGATGCCTTCGGCGCCTTTTCCATGACGCTGCCGTTCAGCGTCGGCAAGGCGGTCTTCGTCAGCGAGAGACCGAAGGCCTATGGCGCCTATTCGCCGCGGCCGGAGCCGGTGTTCAAGCCGGGCGAGCCGCTGATTACTTATGTCGAACTGATCGGATTGACCTGGAAATCAAGCGACGACAGTCTTGAGCAAGCCAATTTCAGCGTCGACTTCGAAATCTCCGAGCCCGACGGCAAGATCCTCGCTGCGCAGAAGAATTTTGGCGAATTCACCTCCACCGGTCTGGTCCGCAACCAGGAACTTTTCACGCACCTGACACTCGATATCACCGGCGCCGAGCCGGGCGACTACCTGTTGAAATATACGATCAACGATCTCGTCGGCAAACGCTTCACCAGTTTCGAACAGAAATTCACGGTCCGGGACAGGTAGCCCCCATAGGCGCTGGAACCTGCGCCCCCATGTGTCATTCTACCGTAAATGAAGGAGAAGACCCATGAAACCTCTCGCCGCCCTCTGCCTCTTCATGCTTCTGGCCGGCTGCACCAGCGCCCCGGGTGAAATCGAACCCGTGCCCGGCAGCATCACCTATGGCGGAAACCCGTCGACCCGGCTGACCAAGTCACCGGCCGGCAGCACGGTGTTCCACCGCTTCTCCGATCAATTCGCCAAGGAATGGGAAGAGCGCTACATCGTCCAGCCGGACGGCACCCTGAGACTCGTCGACCGACGCGCCTATCCCATCCCGGATTAATTATGGTCGAATTCTTGCTGGTGCAGCCGGCGGGGATCGAACCCGCAGAGAAATAGGATCATAGGATGACATCTCCCGACGTGTGGTCTTGGAGCGAATACATCGCGTTCATAGGCGGAACGGGACTAGTGTCCGGTTTGGGGTCTGCTTTATTGATAGCGCTCTTTGACTTTTTGAAAGCGCAATCCATTAAAAGCGAAGAGGCAAAGTTCATTGCCCTGCACACCGCGGTTGCACTTGAACGCTTCGCAATCGAATGCTGGCATCGAAAACAAGTATCAGATGCATACCACCATCGGGGTAATGTGGCGTCGGGTTGGAGAGACTTTCCAAATGAACCGAGCTTGCCAAATGAACGCGACTGGAGGTCGTTCGACGGCGACCTGTCGGCCAAAGTAGCAACATTCTTGAATGAGATCAGGATTTCCGAGTATCGCGCCGAATTTGCCAAGAACTTAGAAGACAATCCGTTTCATTGGGACGACGAAGTGCGGATTCGAGGGACGGAGGCTTGGCAGCTGGCTGAAGAAATTAGGGTCCGGTACCAACTCCGGCGGGTTGGTGAACAGCGCAAAGCCATCTCTGACCTGTTCAAGGCCTGATAGGATTATAATTCACCTTAAGACAACCCGGAATAAACAGACTCCTGTATCAGAGTTTTTGATTGTCTGCAGAACTGCCACGATGCGAGCATCTGGTGCGGACGGCGGGGATCGAACCCGCACAGCCTGAGGCCGAGAGATTTTAAGTCTCTTGCGTCTACCAGTTTCGCCACGTCCGCGCGGCAACCTGTTTCCCCGACTTGGCCGTCAAGGTCAAGGCCGTTCGGTCGCGGGGGCCGGCGTTTGTGCTCGCTGTGGTATGCGCCGCAAGGCAAACGGCGGGGCCAGGCCCCGCCGTCTCATAATCTCGATGCCGCGTGGCGATCAGGCGAGCTTGGCCGCGATCTTGGCAACATGGGCGCCCTGGTAGCGTGCGCCGTCCAGCTCGATTTCGGAGGGCTGGCGCGAACCGTCGCCGTCGGTGATGGTCGAGGCCCCATAGGGCGAACCGCCCTTGACCGCTTCGACGCCCGACTGGCCCTGGAAAGCGTAAGGCAGGCCGACGACGACCATGCCGTGATGCATCAGGGTCGGGATGAAGCCGAGGATGGTCGATTCCTGGCCGCCGTGCTGGGTGGCGGTCGAGGTGAAGACCGAGCCGACCTTGCCGACCAGCTTGCCCTGCGCCCAGGCGCCGCCGGTCTGGTCCCAGAAATTGCGCATCTGCGAGGCGACGGTGCCGAAGCGGGTGCCGGCGCCGACGATGATCGCGTCATACTGCTCAAGTTCGCCCGGCGTGGCGATTTCGGCCTTCTGGTCGAGCTTGAAGTGCGAGGCCTTGGCGACCTCTTCCGGCACCAGTTCCGGCACGCGCTTGACGGTGACCTCCGCGCCGGCCGACTTTGCCCCTTCGGCAACGGCATAAGCCATGGTTTCGATGTGGCCGTAAGAGGAATAATAGAGAACCAAAACCTTGGCCATGACGTATCTCCGTTTGGACTGGCGGTCAAAACCGCGTTGCGAAATCGATAATCCCTATGTAGCGGACCATGGCCAACAAACCAGACGCCGGTCGGGCGACGGACTGTTCATGTTTCAGCGACCGAACACAGCGATGGCCTCGCAGCGCCAAACGGCAAAGTCCATCCAGAAGCCCCTTGCCAAGCCTCCGGCAGCCGATAGAACTCGCGTTGAAACGATCGGGAAATCCTCATGACTGACACGACCATCAAGACCGCCGCCATGCTCGCCATCGGCGACGAACTCCTGTCCGGCCGCACGAAGGACAAGAATATCGGCCACCTCGCCGAGGTGCTGACGCTTTCCGGCATCGACCTGAAGGAAGTCCGCATCGTCGGCGACGAGGAGGACGAGATCGTCGCCGCCCTCAATGCCCTTCGCACGCGCTATGATTACGTTTTCACCTCCGGCGGCATCGGGCCGACCCACGACGACATCACCGCCGATGCCGTGTCGAAGGCCTTCGGCGTGCCGTGCCTGCATGACGGCGAGGCCATGCGCCTGCTCGGCGAGATGTACGCGCGTCGCAGCATGGAATTCACAGAAGCCCGCCAGCGCATGGCGCGCATGCCTGAGGGTAGCCGCCACATCCCCAATCCGGTGTCGGTCGCGCCCGGTTTCATCATCGGCAATGTCCATGTGATGGCGGGTGTGCCGCAGGTGTTCCAGGCCATGCTCGATTCGGTCGTCGCCACGCTTCCGGCCGGGGCCAGGGTTCTGTCGCGCTCCATCCCCTGCCCGTTCGGCGAAGGCGACATCGGCACCCTGCTGGGGGCGGTGCAAAAAGCCCATCCGCAGACCTCGATCGGCTCCTATCCGCATTTCGATGGACGGCGGTTCTCCACCGAACTGGTGGTGCGGGCGCGAGACGGTGCCGCGCTCGAGGCCGCGGCGCAGGCTATCGTTGCGATGGTCGAGACGCTGGCCGGCGAGCGGGAGAGCGCCAGGACCAGGGATCTCGGCACCGGCGAACTTGCCTGACGACTTCGCAACGCATGCGCGGTCGCTATTGACCGAAGTCAAGGAAGGTCCCAAGGATTGTCGCCATTAATCGATCATGCGGGATGGACCATCACCGCTCGAGGGAGATAATTATGGGCTACAAAACCATTCTCGCCGTCTTGGACACCCCGAAGAACGCGCAGCAAATCACTGATTTTTCCATTTCGCTCGCCGAGCAGTTCCAGTCGCACGTGATCGGCCTGCATGCCGAGGCACTCGCCACCGTGCCGCTGGTCGCACCGATGGAAATCCCCGATCCGTCGACGGTCCAGGCGCTGCAGGACATGGCCCATGCCGAGACGCTCGACGTCGAAAAGATCTTCCGCGAACGGGCGACCCGCAACGGCACGTCGCACGAATGGCGCAGCTTCGTTTCCTCCGCCGGCTACAGCGCCTCCTCGCTGGTCGACAGCGCCCGCAATGTCGACCTGGTGATCGCCGCCCAGGGTGAGAATACCGTGCTGTCGGAAAGCCGCGCCGAGCTGGAAAACTTCCTGTTCGAGAGCGGCCGCCCGGTTCTGCTCGTCCCCTATATCCTGAAGGAGCCAAAGCCGATCAAGCGCGTTCTGGTCGCCTGGAACGGCTCGCGCGAGGCGGCCCGCGCCACTTTCGACGCCCTGCCCTTCCTGAAGGCGGCGGAGGCGGTCGAGGTGTTTTCGGTCGACCCGGCGGAGACCCGCACCCAGTCGTCGGCCATGGCCGGTGCCGAAATCGCCGCGACGCTTGCCCGCCATGGCGTCAACGTTACGGTCGTGCGCCAGGAATCGGACCATCTGCCGGCTTCCGCCGCGATCGAAAACCGTCTTTCCGACAGTTCGATCGACCTCCTGGTGATGGGCGCCTACAGCCACAAGCGCTGGTGGGAAATGCTGTTCGGCGGCGTGACCCGCACCGTGCTCGAATCGATGACGGCACTGACCCTGCTTTCACGCTGACGCTCAGGTGCTGGGCCTTGCCTTGCCCCGGCAAATACCGCTAAGAGCAGCGGGCAAGGACAAAGCCCTTGTGGGCAGCATGTCGCGCGGGCCATGTCCGCGCGAACAGCGTTTCAGGCTTAGGCCGAAGGCAGCTGCATCGCCCACAACCGGCCGTTCTTGAAACCGCCGGGGAAAGCCGGCACCTCGAACCCAAGCCTGCGCGGAGCTCCAGATCGATGTCCCTGCCCGATAAAGCCTTTCCCGTTTCCTGGGATCAGTTCCACCGCGATGCCCGGGCGCTGGCCTGGCGGCTCGCCGGCCTCAAGCAGGATTTCCGCGCCATTGTCTGCATCACCCGCGGCGGCCTGGTACCGGCGGCGATCATCTCGCGCGAACTGAACATCCGACTGATCGAGACGGTCTGCATCGCCTCCTATCACGACTATACCAGCCAGGGTGAAATGAACCTGCTCAAGGGCATTTCCGCAGAATTGACGACCAACGGGGGCGAAGGCGTGCTCGTCGTCGACGACCTGACCGACACCGGCAAGACCGCAACGGAAGTGCGGGCGATGATGCCGAGAGCGCATTTCGCCTGCGTCTATGCCAAGCCGAAGGGCGTGCCGACCGTCGACACCTTCGTCACGGAAGTCAGCCAGGACACCTGGATCTACTTCCCCTGGGACATGGGCTTTACCTACCAGGAACCGATCGCCAAGAACCACCGCGGCTGAGCGGCGCCGGCGCCAACACGCTGTACGACCTCGAAACGGCAAAAAGGGCGCGAGAAGATCGCGCCCTTTTCGTTCTTGCATCCCGTGCCGTCCGATCTCGGCCGGCCGCTGAGCCTCAGATCACCGTGAAATCCAGGTGCGTCATCAACAGGTTCGGGTTGAGAACGGCGATCAGCACACTGCCGCCGGCGGCGTTGCCGTTGCTGTCATAATAAAGCTCGCCCGTATCGCTCTCGTAGATCAGCCGGTCGCTGACATCCTGCGCCAGACCGGTGGTGTTGCGCACGAACGCCGCCGCCGACAGCGCACCGGCCGCGCCCAGCGCGGTGAATACCCCGTTCTCCAGCCAGATCGCATCGTCGGCCACGGAGAAGTCGGTGATCCGGTCGACATTGGTCAGGGCGTTTGGTGTCGAATGAAAGATGAAGGCATCGGTCCCGGCACCACCGGTGAGGGTATCGTTGCCGATATTGCCATACAGCCTGTCGGCGCCGGCGCCGCCGTGAATGGTGTCGCTGCCGGCACCGCCGTTGATGATGTTGTTGCCGCTATTGCCGGTAATGAGGTTATTGAGATTGTTGCCGCTGCCATGGATGCTGGAAGACCCGAGCAGTGTCAGCCGCTCGATCGTTGCATAGGACGCGAGCGAGCGGGTGATCGTGGAGGTGATGAGGTCGTTACCACCGCTGTCGATGACAGTATCGTTCTCGGCGCCGAGCACGTAGACATCGTTGCCCAGACCGCCGACCAACCGGTCGAGACCGGCACCGCCATCAAGCACATTGACGCCGGCATTGCCGGTGATGATGTTGACGAGCGCGTTGCCGGTGCCATTGATGTTCGCGGTCCCGGCCAGCGTCAGTCGTTCGATCGTTGCATAGCCGGCGAGCGAGCGGCTGATCGTCGAGGTGATCAGGTCGTTGCCGCCGCTGTCGATGACCGTGTCGTTTTCGTTGGTCAACACGAACGTGTCATTGCCCAGACCGCCGTTCAGTGTATCGCGACCGCCGCGACCGAATAAGATGTCGTTGCCACCGTTTCCAATCAACACGTTGGCCGCACTATTCCCATAGAGGACGTCATTTCCCGAACCACCCCGGGCGTTCTCGATGATCGTCCCGCGCGCAATACCCAGGTTTCCGATCAGCCCGCCGGTATTGGAATAGGTCTCCGGATTGAGGTCGATCCGTTGCGCCGCCGAAACCCAACTGAAGTCGAGCGTGTCGATCCCGCCTGTATCGACGATCGTGCGCGCCACGTGATCGCCGAAATCCGACTGGAAGTTGTAGGTCGTGTTGCCGGCGGCGATCGCGGTCGTGCCATAGAGGTCGCGCATCGCCAGGATGTCTGCGATCATCGGCGTGACGATGTAGGCATAGCTCGCTTCGACATAGGTGTTATCGGACTGCGAGAAATAGGACATGATCGTGGCCTGCCACGAGTCATTGGCATAATGGTTGTGGACCCCATAGGTCGCAGCACCATTATAGTTTCCGGCATGGCCAAGCCCCAGCGCATGGCCGATTTCGTGGATATAGGTCTGCAGCGAATAGGTGTTGCGGGTGGTACCATAACTGGCCAACCAATCGGTTGAAACATTGACGAAGGAGGACAGGATCGTGCCGCCGCTCACCGTCGACGTCGAATAGGCGCCGGTGTCGGAATCGTCCAAGGTCAGTTGCGCCGTGCCGGAGGTGAGCGTGAAGCGTATCCCGGTCGCAGCGGTCCAGGCATTGAAAGCCCATACCGCCAGTTGCTGGCCTTCTGCCGTAAGGCCGGTGATATTGACGGTGAGGGCCTGCCCCGCATTGATGTCGAAGGCACGGCGGCTCGCTCCGTTCGATACCCAATAACCGTCGGTCAACTGGTCAGCGATCTGGTCATGGGTAAAGACGGTCGGTGGCGGGGCAACGGCCGTCGTCAGCGTGTAACCGCCGGAATAGGAATTGTTGTAACTGCCGGCGTTGAGATAGTAGGTGCCGCCGGTCGTGACGGTGAACGTCAGTGCCGAGTTGGTGCCGGTTCCGCTGTCGTCATCGAAGGTAACCAGTGAACCGCCCGCATTCAGCAATTCAAGATAGGTGTCCGACACGGGCGTTCCGCCGGAGCCGTCGAGGGTGAACGTGTAGGTCTGTCCGGCCGTAAGTTGAACTCGAACCCAATCCTGGTCGCCCACAGGCGACAGGTTGCCGGTAAAAGTGTCGCCGATGCCCATCGTATAGCCCGTGCCGGTGCCGGCGGCAGCGTCGGTGGTCTCGGTGAAGCTTGCATTTGTCACGGTGGACGTGACAGAAGTCGCGGACGAATTTGCGTTGACAGTCATTGTGACAGACCCCCCGGTCGAGTTCAGGATTTCGGAAACTGGATTTTGGACGCCAAGACGAGACCGCGTGCAAATTCCTGCAGCGTACGCGTGTTCAACTCCGCGTCGGAGATCGTGGTGGTGATGACGGGCCCGAGCACGTAGCCGGCGCCCGAAGGCTTCTTGCCGGCCCAGGCAAGGCGCCCGGTAATCGCATGTCGGTCGACCTTGATGATATCCAGCCTGATCACATCGCCGGCAGGCTTTTCAACAGCCGCCCCATCGTGCACCGCCAGCAGCGGATATTTCAGCCGAAACTCTCGTGCCACCTCGGCGCAAGCTGCCCTGTAGACCTCGGCGTCCTCGTCCGTCGCAGGCGCCTCGCAATAGAGGACCGGCGCACTGCCAGCAGAAGCGCTGCCGGTACCGGCAACCGCCATCACGAAGGGAACCATCCAGGTGAAAACTTTCATCGAGAGACCAGGTTCTAGAGATCGCGATACATTCGCCTTGCGCGTGTATTGAAGTCTATAGAATAAGGTTCAATTAGCAATGCTCGAAATGGGCGGCCGCAGACCATATCTGGGTGATTCGAAGCGTTCATGCGTGTCTGCGTGGTATCAGGCTCCTGTGGTCCAAGCGACTGGATGACGGTAAGCGGGCGTCGCGCAACGGGACCAGCAGATCATCCCGCCGGCAGCCGCCCATCAAAAACCCGAGCGATTCCATCGACATGCTTCCTTTCCCCGTTTTCCACAGCCGGTAACCACAATATCTTGTATTAATAAATTCGTCATAACCCACCCCTTGACGGAATCAGGCCTTTCAAAGTTAATGCATTCTTATGTTGCGGCGGCGACTGAACCGGACATAACGAGGCCGGTTCGTTTCAGTAATTTCGCGAGGCGTAAGCGCGGGTCCGGGCCATGAGGCCTTTCACCCGACCAGCCTTTCTGCGCGATCTTCAACCGCCGAAAACATGATGCGGGGACTGGCGGCAATAAACTGTTAATACTATATTTAGCGTTTGCAGCCAAAATCACCACAAGATACAGAGTGTCCATCTCCGGATGATTCACCTGACTGACGGATGAAAAACTGGCTGCGCGCGTTGAAACCGAGCAGCCGGACGGGGACTTCTTGCGCCGTCGGCGGCGCTTCAATTTCGAGGGACGAAGATGCGCATTGAGAGACGTTTCACCAAGCCGGGCCAATCGCCATATGCGGAAATCGAATTCCGCCAGGCGGTGAGCGAGATCAAGAATCCCGACGGCTCGATCGTCTTCCGCCTGGCCGACATCGCCGTGCCGGCGCAGTTCTCCCAGGTCGCCACCGACGTTCTGGCGCAGAAGTATTTCCGCAAGGCCGGCGTGCCGAAAGTGCTGAAACGAGTCGAGGAGAACGATGTCCCCTCCTTCCTCTGGCGCTCCGTCCCCGACACCGACGCGCTGAAGGCGCTGCCGGAAAACGAGCGCTTCGGCTCGGAAACCGATGCCCGCCAGGTCTTCGACCGTCTCGCCGGCACCTGGGCCTATTGGGGCTGGAAGGGCAAGTATTTCACCTCGGAAGAAGACGCACTCGCCTTCCGCGACGAACTCGCCTACATGCTCGCCACCCAGCGCGTCGCCCCGAACAGCCCGCAGTGGTTCAATACCGGCCTGCATTGGGCCTATGGCATTGACGGTCCGGGCCAGGGCCACTTCTACATCGACCCGTTCACCGCCAAGCTCGTCAAGTCGAAGTCGGCCTATGAGCATCCGCAGCCGCATGCCTGCTTCATCCAGTCCGTCGGCGACGACCTCGTCAACGAAGGCGGCATCATGGACCTCTGGGTCCGCGAAGCCCGCCTGTTCAAGTACGGCTCCGGCACCGGTTCCAACTTCTCCTATCTGCGCGGCGAAGGCGAAAAGCTGTCGGGCGGTGGCCGCTCGTCCGGCCTGATGAGCTTCCTCAAGATCGGCGACCGCGCCGCCGGCGCCATCAAGTCCGGCGGCACGACGCGCCGCGCCGCCAAGATGGTGGTGGTCGACATCGACCATCCGGATATCGAGGAATACATCAACTGGAAGGTCAAGGAAGAGCAGAAGGTGGCGGCCCTCGTCACCGGCTCGAAGATCGTCGCCCGCCACTTGAAGGCGATCATGAAGGCCTGCGTCAACTGCTCGGCTGAGAACGATGCCTGCTTCGACCCGAACCAGAATCCGGCGCTGAAGCGCGAGATCAAGGCCGCCAAGAAGGACCAGGTTCCGGAAAGCTACGTCAAGCGGGTCATCCAGTTCGCCCAGCAGGGCTACAAGGACATGGAATTCAAGACCTATGACACGGACTGGGATTCGGAAGCCTATCTGACCGTCTCGGGCCAGAACTCCAACAATTCCGTGTCGCTCAAGGACGATTTTTTACGCGCTGTCGAGAATGACGGTGACTGGAACCTGACCGCCCGCAAGGACGGCAAGGTGATGAAGACGCTGAAGGCCCGCGACCTGTGGGACAAGATTTCCTATGCCGCCTGGGCATCGGCCGATCCGGGCCTGCACTTCAACACGACGATGAACGACTGGCACACCTGCCCGGCCGCAGGTCCCATCCGCGCGTCGAACCCGTGCTCGGAATACATGTTCCTCGACGACACGGCCTGCAACCTCGCCTCGTTGAACCTGTTGCAGTTCAAGGACGCCGCCACCAAGAAGATCAATATCGGCGACTACGAACATGCCGTCCGTCTGTGGACCGTCGTTCTGGAAATCTCGGTGATGATGGCGCAGTTCCCGTCGCGCCAGATTGCCGAACTGTCCTACGAATACCGCACGCTCGGCCTCGGCTATGCCAATATCGGCGGCTTCCTGATGTCGTCGGGCATTCCCTATGATTCGGCAGAAGGCCGTGCGCTGTGCGGCGCGCTGACCGCCATCATGACCGGCGTCTCCTATGCGACGTCTGCCGAAATCGCCTCGGAACTCGGCCCCTTCCCGGGCTTTGCGCCGAACCGCGACAACATGCTGCGCGTCATCCGCAACCATCGCCGCGCCGCCCACGGCCTGTCGGACGGCTATGAAGGCCTGTCGGTCAACCCGGTTCCGCTCGTTCATGCCGAATGCACGGACCCGGCGCTGGTCGCCCATGCCACCGCCGCCTGGGACAAGGCGCTCAAGCTCGGCGAAAAGCACGGCTACCGCAATGCCCAGGTCTCGGTCATCGCGCCGACCGGCACGATCGGTCTCGTCATGGACTGCGACACCACCGGCATCGAGCCCGACTTCGCGCTGGTCAAGTTTAAGAAGCTTGCCGGCGGCGGCTATTTCAAGATCATCAACGGCGCCGTCCCGGAAGCGCTGCGCACGCTCGGCTACAGCGAGAGCCAGATTGCCGAGATCGAGGCCTATGCCGTCGGCCACGGCAATCTCAACCAGGCGCCGGGCATCAATCCCGGCACGCTGAAGGCCAAGGGCTTCCACGACAGCACGATCGAGACCATCAATGCGGCGCTGAAGTCGGCCTTCGACATCAAGTTCGTGTTCAACCGCTGGACCATCGGCGACGAGCAGATGTCGGCGCTGATGATCCCGGAAGAACACCTGTCCGATCCGGCCTTCGACCTGCTGCAGCATCTCGGCTTCTCGAAGAAGGAGATCGAGGCGGCCAACGTCCATATCTGCGGTGCGATGACGCTCGAAGGCGCGCCCTTCCTGAAGCCTGAGCATCTGCCGGTGTTCGACTGCGCCAATCCGTGCGGCAAGATCGGCAAGCGTTACCTGTCGGTCGAGAGCCATATCCGCATGATGGCGGCCGCCCAGCCGTTCATCTCGGGTGCGATCTCCAAGACCATCAACATGCCGAACGACGCGACCGTCGAGGATTGCGGCGCTGCCTACATGCTGTCGTGGAAGCTGGCGATCAAGGCCAATGCGCTTTATCGCGATGGCTCCAAGCTCTCCCAGCCGCTCAACGCCTCGCTGATCGAGGACGAGGAGGACGAGGATGCGCTGGAGGACCTGATCCAGCAGCCGGCGGCCGCCCAGGCCGTGACCATCACCGAGAAGATCATCGAGCGCGTCGTCGAGCGGGTCGTTCGCGAGCGCGAAAAGCTGCCGAACCGCCGCCAGGGCTATACTCAGAAGGCCACCGTCGGCGGCCACAAGGTCTACCTGCGCACCGGCGAATTCGGCGACGGCCGGATCGGCGAGATCTTCATCGACATGCACAAGGAAGGCGCCGCCTTCCGGGCGATGATGAACAATTTCGCCATCGCCATTTCGCTCGGCCTGCAGTATGGCGTGCCGCTCGAGGAATATGTGGAGGCCTTCACCTTCACCAAGTTCGAGCCGGCCGGCATGGTCCAGGGCAATGACGCGATCAAGAACGCCACGTCGATCCTCGATTACGTGTTCCGCGAACTCGCCGTCTCCTATCTCGGCCGCCATGATCTCGCCCATGTCGACACGTCCGACTTCTCCAACACCGCGCTCGGCAAGGGGATTTCGGAGGGCAAGACCAACCTGATCTCGACCGGCTGGACCCGCGGCTACAAGCCGACGCTGGTGTCTGGCAGCAATGTCGACCGTTCGCTCGCCGAGCCCAAGGGTGCCGCAACCGCCGCCCCCGCCAAGGCTTCGTCCGGCGGCAGCGTCACCGCCTTTGCCGGCTCGGCCGCCCGCAAGCTGGAAGTGACCACCGCGATTGCAACTTCGGAAGTCGTCTCCTTCAAGCGTGACTACGAGGAACGCGCGGTGGAACTGGCCGAGGAAATCGCCAGCGAAGGCGCGCAGGAAGCAACCGCCCTCTTCTCCGACAAGGCCGCCGCCGACGCCGCCGCCGCCAAGGCCGACGCCAAGAAGAAGGAAGCCGACCGCCGCATGCGCTCGATCGCGCAAGGCTATACCGGCAACATGTGCTCAGAGTGCCAGAATTTCACGATGGTGCGGAATGGCACGTGCGAGAAGTGCGACACGTGTGGGGCGACCAGCGGGTGCTCTTGAGCATTGCAGGGATAGGTGGAGATTTCGATTTCCACTCGCCTGATCTGATGTGACGCGCACAGAGATCTTGCCCAGGAGCACGCTTAATTGATGAAACGCTTCCCCAGGTTGAGTAACAGGACTTGGGGGAGCGACCAAAAATCGCAACTACAGAAATTCTTACGAGCAGAACAATCAAGTCCTAAGCCGCATTGAGCGGAGTCAAACCAAGGCAAGAGAGCGGCCCGATTGATGGGTAACGCTTCGACGGCTATCTGGAGTTCAGTTTGGCCAGCGTATTCTTTTCCTACTCGCATTCGGACGAAGGTCTCCGCGATCAGCTCGAGAGGCAGTTATCCATCCTCAAGCGGCAGGGCGTGATCGAAACCTGGCATGATCGCCGCATCGGAGCAGGCGAAGAGATCGACAAGGCCATCAGCGACAACCTGATGTCCGCCGACATAATCCTTCTTCTGATCAGTCCGGACTTCATCAACTCCGACTACTGTTATGATCGCGAAATGACTGCAGCAATGGAGCGGCACGAACGCGGAGAGGCGATCGTCATCCCGGTCATCCTGCGGGCATGCCAGTGGCACGGAGCGCCATTCGGAAAGCTGAACGCCACGCCTCCCGATGGCCGTCCGATCACGCAGGCCGTCGACCGCGACCAGGCATTCCTGGAGGTGGCCGACGCGGTTCAGGCCGCGGTGAAGAGGCTAGGCCGTGGAAACGTCACTTCCAGTCCTCCCGTGATGCGGCTGCCATTATCCTCGATCCAGCAGTCGCCCTTAAGGGAGCTTGGACCGCGCTCGTCGAACCTCCGGATCACGAAGACATTCACCGATCGGGACAAGGATCGTTTCAAGCACGACTCGTTCGAATTTCTCGCGAAGTTCTTCGAGAACTCGCTTGATGAAATCTCAAAGCGGAACGATGGCATCGAAGGTGAATACCGCCGCATCGATGCGAACCGCTTCTATGCAGCGGTGTACCGGAACGGCAAGGCGCTGAGCCGCTGCACCGTTTACGTCGGAGGCGACAACGGCTTCGCGAACGGGATCGCCTTCGTCGAGGGAGAGACCGCCGCAAGCAATAGCTTCGGAGAGATGCTGAGCATAGGCTTCAACGACCAGTCCTTGTACCTGACGGCGATGGGGATGCGCCATGGCATGGGTGGACATGGCAGGGAGAAGCTCACCCCCGAAGGCGGTGCCGAATACTTCTGGTCGATCTTCATGGCGCCGCTCCAGAGGGAGCGCTGAAAGGGAACAGATGCTGGCTCTATCCGAGTTCTTTCCGGGAACCTTAGCGGATGCTCCCTCAGGGAGCCTGATCCTACCGCGAGACAAGTACGATCGGTGCGGCATCGTAGCCTTACACAAGGATGAGCCGTTCTTCGTCATTCTCGGCGACGAACACCGGTTCCAAGGCTTCCCCGCCAAGGACAACACAAGCCACAAGGGATTGATCATCCCGTCGGTTTCCATCCAGGTCGACGAGGTCAGCCTGGTCCCTAACGATTCGTGGGACACGCCACGCGGTTCCATCGTCTGCGCGGAGGGCGTGGTCGGTATCAGGGCCGAGATGACTGGGGCGCGATCGCATGGGATCGTCGTCGCCATACTCGGCGCCATCCCGCCTTCACCGATCGAAGCTGCCTTCACCAGGTGGCAGATCACTCTGGGTGCCGGACAGGATAAGCGCGTTCTCATGAAGATCGATGCAGCCGCGCGACCACAGCCCTGACCAGATGGCTCCAGGTGAAGGCATCCACACCTACGTGATCGCCGAAGTCAACGGTCACGCCGATCTCCTGCGGCATCTACTGGGAGCGATCGACAGGTTCGCTCGAAGGATGTCCATCACCTACCGTATCGTCTTCATCGGTGACATCATCGATTACGGCCCTAACAGCAAGCAGGCGATGGACATCGTCAACGAGACCCTAAAACGCCTGCCGGGTTCGGAACTCATTCTCGGAGATCACGAGGTCCACCTCCTCCGGCTTCTCGATGAAGTGGAGTGGAACGAGCGGCAGAAGCTCCTGATCGGATGGATGGACAAGATGGGGGGCAGCGCCACCCTCGCGTCCTACGGTTTCAACGGGCGGCCCGAGGAACTCGGACACATCAAGCAGATGATAGGCCGCGACCACGTCGCGATGCTGCGTCGCGCGTCGCGGTACGTCGAGCTCGAACGCCATGTCCTGGTTCACGCTGCGCTAGAGCCAGGAATAGCGCCAGCGGATCAGCGTCCGGAGCGGATGATCTTCAGCAACCTGTCATTCGTGACCTACAAGGATTCGTTCGGAAAGACCGTCGTTCACGGCGGCGTTGCCTCACCGTCCGGCACTGTCGAATCCTTCCCTAACCGGATCGCCATCAACACCGGGGCGCACCGGAAGCGCATCCTGTCGGCGCTTCACATCGATCCGCGCGGATCAGTGTGGGCGATTTCGGCAAGGCTCGGCCGAAACGACCCCGCACCAATCGTTACCGACTATCCACCCCGGCGGAAGGCCATTCCGGCGCCGCCATCTCCCGAAGAGCTGGCTACAAGGGCGCCACAGGGTCCTCCCCGGCGGCCGACCGACTACGTCGATCACGTTCCACCGAGGCGTGGTCGTCCGCCTCGAAGGTCAAGGCCAAAAGTGAAGCCTTGAGAGGATGCCCACATCCGCGGGGATACAAGTGTCATGCGCATCTGTATCTTGCCGACATCTATCCAAGAATGCCAAGAAAAATGTCATCACTCCGGCTCAGCAAGCGGCCTCTCTTATCGGTTCCATCTCCTTAACCGGATGGCTGTATGAGCGCCTTGTTGGCCCGCAGTCCTGAAGATTCAAAATGCGCTCTCATCCAAATGATTCCATGATCCCGGTAATAGACCACCTCCAGCAGATGGCGGAATGGTTCAATTCGAGCGCTCGCGACAGCGGTCTCGACGTCGCACTGGATCCCCGAAGCTGCCTGCCGCAGCTTCGCAATCCCGGGATGTTCCACGCCGCTGACATGATGCAGGCGTACGAACACTGCCGCGTGACCGAGGAACAGGTCGGCGTCGCCGTCAGGGCCATCGCGCGGATTATCTCGCAACCCCGTCGGTCGGGCTTGATCGACAGCAAGCAAGACGAGGGGTCAGCAGGCACGGCGATTATGTTGATGTTCGCCTGTCCGGTAGGCTTTCTCATTTCGGGCATTCGCCACGCGCCGCTGTACCTAACCGCGAACGAGCATCGACGGCTCGGCGAGGCCCGCGGCAAGATCAGAGGCTTCCTCAGGCTCTACGGCGACATCGGGATCATTCCAAGCTATCCGGCGGCCAGACCTGACGCACAGGGGCACACACAGGACGACGGCGGGCTCGACCTGGTCACCTACCTCTACGGCTTCCTGGAGGCGGACCGGTACCCGTCCGGCCAAGACTTCCTGACGGAGATCGCTTCAGCAGTCACTGCAAGGCGCATGCCCGGCGGGCTGGCGCCGAACCTCGAAGCCTTCCGGCAGCGGGCCAATGGGAATGGGTATGAACAGATCGTCATCCTCGATCACACCCTCTGCGCATCTGGGAGATCGTCTGGAGCCGCGCCCTCGCGACCCGGACCGGTGCTTCACGCATTCGCCGAGATCGATGCCAGCATCCTGGACGAGACCACGCCGGGCGTCGTCGTCGGCATCTCTTCAGGGACGGCAGCGCCGTCAATGCAGGGCCCTGTTTGGAAATTGTAGCCAATCTCCGAAAGGTGAAACCAGGCGTTAACGGGCCAACGTCTAAAATTCGATCCGCGAGTGACTTGTTCGCCGCCGGCGATGAGGATAGTACGCACTCGCCGCTCGGCGGCACGGGAATGCGGCCAGCCGCAGCAAGGCTCCTATGACCTCGACAAACGACGCCATGATCAGAAAGGCCATCCGCCAACGGCTCGCCACGAGCCATGATGGCGAGGACGCCGTGATCGTGGACGAACTCCGGGTTAATCGGGGATCTGCGCGTGTGGATGTCGCCGTGGTGAGAAACCAATCCAAGTACTGGCCAATTGAACTAATAATTGGCCATTCTGGAAGCTGAAACTGGCCAACGCCATGTGTGACCCACCTCAGGGCGCTGAGAAGTACCCTGAGGTGAAAAGGCGATGGTGCGGAATGGGACGTATTGGTCGTCACGGGCAGGTGCGGACGAGTCCCCATTCATCGAATGGCTGAAGAAGATCAGGCATGGCTGCGACCGATCGGCTGACGGGGAAACGCGGCTATACCGCGCCGAAAGAGTCTCCACTGAACTTGGAATCAGCGCGCTAAGCACCCTCGAGGCAGTTGGAAATCAGCCGCAGCAACGATAGCTTTCGGATCAGCGCCGCCATCCAGTGGAACGAGAAAACGGCCCTGGGCATCCCGTGTCAGTAGGTCGCAATTTGAAAAGCTCATACCTTTCTTGGTGACCTTTTCGCACCAGAATGCCGCGCCTTTGCCGCGTAGCCACCAGTAGCCTATCCCGCTGTCATACAGTTCGAAGTCCGACGCCTGATCGGGTGAGAAACCGACGCTAGTACTGGCCATTTTGGAAGCAAGAACTGGCCAACTCCACATCCGGCCACCTCCGGGCACTGAAATGTGCCCGGAAAATGCCTCTCAGAACAAATCGTGAAACAAACGGGGAAGTTGGAGGCGAACCTGGGCGGTCGGCGAGCCTCCCTTGGTCGCGCGGCATCCAGGCACGCAATCAGCCTCTTCTTGTATTCCCGCAGTTCTGTCTGGCTGGGGTCGATGTCGGATATCGCCGAGATGGTGGCGCTGCCGACGTGATCCCCTATGCCTGCGCACCCGGCCAGTCGTTGGCTGGCTCTTCGATCGAGGCGGGATCTTGGCCGGATCAGGATCCTGCTCGTAGGCTGCCTTCGTATCTTCAAGTTCACGCAGCATGATCTCAATGACGTGGCGAGCCATGTCGCCCTTGACGACCAAGCGGTCAACAAGCTGTTCAAGCTGCAGCCTCATCTCGCCGGAAAAGTCCTCGCCCATGATGACATCAGGGCTTCGGATGGCGGATGCACCGGTCGCCTTCGCAGGGCTTTGCTCATGCCTCGCCTTGCGGCGCATGTCCGGCGACAGCGAGCAGCCGACGTCGACGCTTTCCTTGAACTGACCCGTTTTCGTCTCGACTTACATAGCGCTTGTCGGCGCCGGTATCGATGACTTCTCTCTTGGACAAAGATAAGGGTGCCCCGCTTCAGGGCACAGGGACGTTCCGTAACGTTTCGAAAACGATTGACATGCGATGTCTCCTGAACAGGACATCGGTTCTGATCGGCTTCTTATACCTTCGCCGTCGACGACTCCTGCTCTTCAATGTTGATTTCCACTGAGAGCTGATGGAGTGGATGCCCCCTCCCGACGGCATCGCAATGTGCCAGAGTGATGTTCGCCAGAACGTCACTTAGAGGAGAGAGCATCCATGAAGGAAGTTAGCATCGTCGGCCTGGACCTAGCAAAGCGAGTGTTTCAGGTTCATGCCGCCAGAAGCGATGGAAGCGTGGTCTTGCGCAGGAAACTGTCTCGCGGCCAAGTCGTCACCTTCTTTACGGAACTGCCCAAATGCACGGTGGCGATGGAGGCCTGCGCCACCGCGCATTACTGGGCGCGTGAGATCGGCAAACTTGGCCATGATGTTCGCTTGATCCCGCCGGCCTACGTTAAGCCCTTTGTCAAACGGCAGAAGAATGATGCGGCCGACGCAGAAGCGATCGTTGAAGCAGCGACCCGGCCGTCGATGCGGTTCGTCGTTCCAAAGACTGAATCCCAGCAGGCCTGCTCCATGCTTTTCCGGACGCGAGACCTCTTCGTCCGTCAGCGAACGCAGCTTATCAATGCCCTTCGCGCACATCTGGCCGAGCATGGCGTCATTGCACCGCAGGGAATTGCGAACCTGACCTTGTTGACGGAGATTGTTGAAGATCACGACACGGGCCTCGACCTTATCGTTGTGGAGACCGCTCGACTGTATCTGGACCAGATAGGGGTGCTCTCTTCTCGGATCGCGTCGCTGGAAAAGGCGCTCAGATCTGAAGCGAAGCGTTCGCAGAGCACCGCCCGCCTTATGTCCATGCCCGGAATGGGACCAATTACGGCAATGGCAGTCGTGGCTTTCGCGCCCACAATGGTGACCTTCAGAAGGGGACGAGATTTTGCAGCCTGGCTCGGCTTGGTGCCAAAACAGCATTCGAGCGGAGGGAAGCAGGTGCTCGGCCGAACTTCCAAGATGGGACAACGCGACATCCGTCGGCTTCTCATCATCGGCGCGATGACCGTCATTCGATGGGCATGCCGGAAAGCTCCACCCGAGAACTCGTGGCTGGCACGAATGCTGGCGCGCAAACCTCGTATGCTCGTTGCGATCGCCCTCGCCAACAAAATGGCTCGATCCATCTGGGCAATGATGACCAAGAACGAAGATTACAAGGATTCCGCTCTGGCTGCAGCTTAGTAGGTGCTGAGCTGAAGTCAGAACGGATCGTCGGCGTGTGAGGAGGTCAGCGAACGGTAAGGACGAAGATCGGTGAGAGTGGGTCTGGGAATGCATCCGGGTCAGTGAGCCACGAGCTCGTAGAGCTGATTATGCACCAGGTCCGCGTAGCTCCATACCGGCCAGCGGTCGTACTCTAGCCGCACAACAGGCCTGATACATGACCGCACCCGATCACACGTTCAAAACCGCTCGAAGAACTGCTTGCATGAACGGGGGCATCCATACATGACCCGG
>NZ_UEYQ01000038.1 GCF_900492205.1 Ciceribacter sp. T2.26MG-112.2 | reverse complement strand
CCGGTCACGAGCTCGCGCAGCGCCTTCAGCGACAGCGTGTCGGCATGCTCGACCATAGGCAGGCGGCGCTTCGTCATCACGGGAGTGAATCATGAATTACCGGAAACAGGAATCCCTGGTGCCACCGGATTTGCTCCAGGTACACGGCCTTCCCAATATTTCCTACCTGTCCCACGTCGCAATCGTCGATGACGAGCACGTCGCCCTGTCCAACCAGTTCTTCGCCAAGACGGCCGCCAATATCCGGCTCAATCCACAGGCCACGCTTCTCGTGGTCGACGGGCACAACGGCGCCCAGTTTCGCCTCGACCTGCGATTTGCCTATTCGATGGAAAGCGGGGCCCTTTTCGACAGCCTGGCCCTGCAGGTCGAGGCGAGCAGCGCGCAGGCAGGCATGGGCGACGTCATGCGGTTGCGGCATGTCGACGTCTTCCGCGTTCTCGACATCGTCGACACGCCCTCCCCGACCGGCACGCCGCTCGTGCGAAAGCCGGAGAGGAACCGCCTCGAGGTCACCCGTCGAATTGTCGACATGGTGGCCGCGCAGAGCGACGCAGACGGGATTGTCGACGCGACGCTCAACGGCATCCGCGACGGTCTGGGCTTCCACCATGGCCTGTTCCTGCACTGCTATCCTGACAAGGGCCAGGTGGTGGCGATCGGCAGCACCGGCTACGCGGCCTCCGGTATCGGCGCGGAAGTACCGCTGGGCGAAGGCCTGATCGGCGCAGCCGCCGCGAGCGGCAAGGTGGTCAAAGTCAGCGACATGAGCCGCATCCGCCGTTTCGGTTCGGCAATCCGCGCAACGACGCCGGACGAGAACCGTACCCGCTCGATCCCCTTGCCCGGCATGGCCGAGGCCATGAGCCAGATCGCCGTGCCCCTGCTGGTGCAAGACACGGTCGAAGGCGTGCTGTTCTTCGAGAGTGCCAGGAGGCTCGCCTTCGGCCGCGATGACGAAGCGGCGCTGGCCATCATCGCCCGCCAGGCGGCGGCGTCACTGGCGCTGAGCGAACGGCTGTCGGTCGAGGACGAGGCCCCGCCTCCCCGCCCCGCCGACCCACCAGCGGGCGAAACCCTCATCGACGTCGTGCATCACGGCTTCGACGACAGCGTCTTCGTCAACGGCGACTACGTCATCAAGGGCGTCGCAGGGCGTCTCCTCGTCTTCATGATCGAGCAATGCCTCGCGAACGAACGCCGGGAGTTCTCCAACCGCGAGATCCGGCTCGACGGCACCCTCAAGCTGCCGGACTTCAAGGACAATCTCGAGACCCGGCTGCTGCTGCTGCGACGAAGGCTCGAGGAGAAGGACCTGCCGGTCCGCCTCGTTCGCCTCGGGCGCGGCAAGATCGGGCTGGAGATCGACGGCAACCTGCGCCTCACGCGTCACTAGCAGGACGCCCCCGCGGTGGGCGTATCATACCCCGTTCAGCACCAGGATCAGCGGCTTTCGCGGCAGGCTGCGCACCGAGACATTGACCGTGGCGGTGTCGGCGATCTTCCAGTCGAAGCTCGGATCGAACATCGAAAGGAAGGTCTCGATCGGCGGGCCGCGCCGGTGCATCGGCAGGATGAGCGCGGAGCGCAGGCGTTTGATCGTATTGCTCATGCTCTGTGCACCCATGGTCAGCCCGCCGTCGACCGGCACCATGACGACGTCCAGACGTCCGATCTCGGCGAAATGCGCGTCGGTCAGTTCGTGATGCAGATGGCCGAGATGGCCGATGCACAGCCCCGCCACCTCGAAGATGAAGATCGAATTGCCATTCGCCTCGAACGCGCCGCCCCAGCTGCGGATATCGGTCGGCACGTTGCGGATGTAGGCGTCGCCGACGACGATGCGATGCTCGGCCTTCTCCCCCGGCCGTTCGTCGTTCCATCCATGCAATACGGTGGCAATGCCCGGATCCGGCATCAGAGTGTAGTGGCTGGAATGGGCCTTGTTCATCGTCACGACGTCGGGAAGCTGCGCGGTGCGGAGCCAGCCGTTGAAATCGGTGGCGATCGAGATCCCGCCCGGCGTTTCGATCTGGAAGGTGGAGTGCCCGATAAAGCGGATCGTCACCTCCTCGTCGAGCGCCGCCTGCAGCCGCGTCGCGGCATCCTCGGCAGGCCTGTAGTCGGCGAAGGTGACGGCCGGAAGCTTCTGCGCGATCAACTGGCACTGGCTGACCGGCGGTCGGGCATCCTCCGCGACGGCCGGCGCCGCAAGACCTGAAAGGACGCATAGGGCAAGGGACAGTCTGTGCAGCATCCGGCCGCTCCCGCACCTCGTTTGGAGGGGTAGAGGATGCGGCAGAGCTCGGCTGCGGTAAAGCCGGCAGCCTTGTGATTGGCCTCACAATGGCGTGACCGCCAGTCGATTGCGACTAGCGCCAGAAGTCTGGGACGGTTTCCGTCAGCCGCGGGCCGAGGCGAAGCGGCGCGATCTTTTCCGCGAGACCGGTGCGATCCGAGATCTCGACCCCGACGCCGCAGATCGTCGCCGGGCCATGGGCCGCCTCGAAACGACCCTTGGGCATCTTGGAAATGAACCGGTTGAGCGGCTCTTCCTTTTCCATGCCGAGCGAGGAATCATAGTCGCCGCACATACCGGCATCCGACATGTAGGCGGTGCCGCCGTTGAGGATCTGGTGGTCGGCGGTCGGCACATGGGTGTGGGTGCCGACGACGAAGCTCGCGCGGCCGTCGACGAAATGGCCGAAGCATTGCTTCTCGCTGGTCGCCTCGGCATGGAAGTCGAAGACGATCGCGTCAGCCTGTTCCTTCAGCGGACAGGCGGCGAGGATGGTCTCAGCCGACTTGAAGGGATCGTCGAGTTCCGGGTGCATGAACACCCGGCCCATGATGTTGGCGACGAGAATGCGGGCCCCGTTACGGGCGTAGAAGATGCCGGAGCCCTTGCCGGGCGTGCCGGCCGGATAGTTGGCGGGGCGCAGGAACTGGTCGTGGCGCTCGCAGAAGGAAACTGCCTCCTTCTGGTCCCAGACGTGGTTGCCGGTGGTCACCACGTCGGCGCCGGCATTGATGGTTTCCAGATAAATGTCCTCGGTGATGCCGAAGCCGCCGGCGGCATTCTCGCCGTTGACGATGACGAAATCGAGCTTCAGGTCGGAGATCAGGCCGGGCAGACGCTCCCACACCGCGGTACGCCCCGTCTTGCCAACCATGTCTCCGAGAAAAAGAAGCCGCATTCCACCTGTCCAATCGCCTTCAGAATGTTCTGAACCCGCTTTCGGTGAGGATGGCCTGCAGCCGGACGTCATGCGGTTCCGTCGGCACTTCTGACACTTCCTGGCAGTCGAATGCAATGCCGATCAGCCTGGGTTCCCTGCCTTTTTGCAGCAATCGGGTGATCGCCCGGTCATAATGGCCGGCACCGTAGCCGATGCGGTTACCCCGGGCGTCGAAGGCGGAGAGCGGCACGAGCAGGATCTCGGGGTCGAGGACGGCAGCATCCGGACCCGGCCCACGGGTTCCAAACCCCGTATCGACGAGCTCCGCGCCGGTCACCAGTTCGCGAAAGACGATGGTCATCTTGTCCTGGACGACCGGCAGGCACAGCCGCGCGCCGCGCGCCTTGAGCCGCGCCATCAGCGGACGGATATCGGCCTCGGAGCGGATCGGCAGAAAGCCGGAAATGATCGTTCCCGGCTCGAAATCGAACGCATCCCCGCCATGGTCGGCCATGAGGAGGCTGTATTCGGTGCGCGTGTCGGCCGGCAGGAGATCGCGCGCGGCAAGCCTTTCATTTCGGAATTTGGACTTCAGGTCTTTGATGTTCATGCGCGCTGTGTTCCCGAGATAGGCGCGACCATAGCCGAGATGCCGGGCGTTTCAAGGCCGGCGGGAGGGCCTGAGATTCCGCAGTGCAAAAAAACCAACCGGCAGGAGTATCGGGAAAGGCCGAATTAACGTTCACCTCATAGAATACGAAGCAAGCTCACCAAGGAATTCTGTGCATGAAAATCTTCTCCCGCTTCGGTCTGGTCGGCACTGTCACCGCCATGACGATCCTGATTCTGATGGCATCGCTGGGCGCGGTCGCCTGGGTGATCTCCGGCAACATTGCCGCCCGCATCGGCGAACAGGCCATCGCCAGCCAGAACACCAGCCTGAGGACCGCGGCGACGATCGTCGAGCGCGATCTGCCGGGCACCGTGGTGACCTGGGGCAAGGATGGCAATGTCGAGCGCATTGTCGCCACGGCCATCCCGAAGGAATTTGCCGCGCACGACATGATCGACAGCGTCGGCCGGATGACCGGCCAGACCGCGACGATCTTCGCCTGGGACGGCGAAAGCAAGGATTTCTGGCGCCGCACGACAAACATCATCAAGCCTGACGGCAAGCGTGCCGTTGGAACGGCCCTCGGCCAGGCAGGCGCAGTCTATCCGGTCGTCACCAAGGGCCAGACCTATCGCGGCGAAGCTGTCATCCTCGACGTGCCCTATTATACGATCTATCAGCCGATCTTCTCTCCGGCGGGCGACGTCATCGGCATTCTCTATGCCGGCGTGCGCGCCGCCGAGATCGACGGCATGGCCAATCAGATGGCCTGGGCAATCGGCATCACCGCCCTCGCCGTCCTGCTCGTCGCAACGGCCCTCGTCGTCTTCATCGCACGGCGCATCATGGGTCCGCTGCCGCAGTTGACGGCGGTCGCCGACGCCATGGCTTCGGGCCGCCTGGACGCCACTGTGCCGCACAAGGATATGGGCAATGAGATCGGCGCCCTTGCCCGCGCCCTCGACGTCTTCCGCGACAGCGCTCTGCAGAAGATCGAACTCGAACGCCAGGCGGCGGAAAACGCCGCGCTCGGCGAGCAGGAACGCAATGAGCGCGAGGCCGCCAGGGCGCGCGAAGCGCTCGGCGTCCAGCAGGCCGTCGACGCTCTTGCGGGCGGCCTCCATCGCCTCAGCGAAGGCGACCTCACCGTCCGGCTCGAGCAGACCTTCGAAGGTGGCCTCGACCGACTGCGCACCGACTTCAACCACTCCGTCGAGAAGCTCAACGGCACGCTTGCCCAGTTGCGCACCGAAACGCACGGCATCGAGGCAAGCTCCGGCGAAATGCGCTCCGCCAGCGAAGACCTGTCGAAGCGCACCGAACAGCAGGCAGCCTCGCTCGAGGAAACCTCGGCCGCCCTGGACGAGATCACGGCAACCGTCCGCAGCGCCTCCGCCAAGGCCGACGAGGCCGCCGTACTGACGAAGTCGACCCGCCAGAGCACCGAGACGTCAAGCCAGGTCGTCTCCCAGGCGGTCGAAGCCATGGGGCGCATCGAGGCAGCTTCCGCCGAAATCTCGAAGATCATCAACGTCATCGACGAAATCGCCTTCCAGACCAACCTCCTGGCGCTCAATGCCGGTGTCGAGGCGGCACGCGCCGGCGAGGCCGGCAAGGGTTTTGCCGTCGTCGCCCAGGAGGTGCGTGAACTCGCCCAGCGCTCGGCCAATGCGGCCAAGGACATCAAGGCGCTGATCACCAAGTCAGGCGACGAGGTTGCCGGCGGCGTGACGCTGGTGCGCAAGACCGGCACGGCGCTGGGAGAGATCGCCCAGCAGGTCGCGCAGATCAACGACTACATCGCGGCGATCGCCACGGCGGCGCGCGAACAGTCGGCCGGGCTGCAGGAGATCAACACCTCGATGAACCAGATGGACCAGTTCACCCAGAAGAACGCGGCAATGGTCGAGGAGACGACCGCGGTCACCCACCGTCTTGCCGACAGCGCGACGGCTCTTTCAGGCCTCGTGGGCCAGTTCCGCACCTCCGGCACGGGCGCTGCGCCTGTCGTTCAGCCGCCCGTTCAGTCGAGCAGGCCGGCCGCACGCACCGCCGCTCATGCGGCACCGGCCGCGCTCCGTCCGGCCGGGAATGGCGCACGCGCCGTCCCCTCGCCGGCCCGCAACATGATGGGCAGTCTGACCAAGGCCTTTTCCTCCGGCGGCGCGAATGCGGCAACGGCGGCATCGGACTGGGAAGAATTCTGATCGACCGGCCATGC
This sequence comes from Ciceribacter sp. T2.26MG-112.2, assembly GCF_900492205.1. Taxonomy (GTDB): domain Bacteria; phylum Pseudomonadota; class Alphaproteobacteria; order Rhizobiales; family Rhizobiaceae; genus Allorhizobium; species Allorhizobium naphthalenivorans_A. The sequence goes on along the minus strand of NZ_UEYQ01000038.1, from coordinate 17,076 downwards.
CGGGCCAGCAGTGAAGCGAACGCCGACGCCTCCCCCGGGATGCGTCGGCGTCTTGCGTTCGGCACGCAGTTTCCCTTGGATTTTTTAACAGGTACGGTACCGCACATTTGCGCTAAACTGGCCGCCTGATCGGTGATAACGCCATGAGGTGCGCATGTTTCTGCTGTCGCATATGCTCAAGTCCTTCATCCGCAAAGGCCAGCTGACGGTTATCGATGCCGAGGGGAAACGGCACGTGTTCGGTGGCCGGGAACCTGGACCGCAGGTGACCATGCGGCTGACCGACCCCAAGCTCTATCGATCGCTGGTGTTCAAGGCGGAACTGGCCGCCGGCGAGGCCTATATGGACGGCACCATGCGTTTCGAGGAAGGCTCGACCCTGCGCGACTTCCTCAGGCTGTTCTCGGTCAACCGCCTGTCCCTCGGTTCCTATCCGGTCCAGAAGGTGCTGCGGGCCATCAAGATGCGCTTTCGCAAGAGCATGCAGTCGAACCGCAAGGGCGAGGCCCAGCGCCACGTCGCGCACCATTACGATCTCGGCAACGATTTCTACAAGCTCTTCCTCGACGACCACATGCTCTATTCCTGCGCCTATTTCCGCGAGGAGGGCGAAACGCTGGAACAGGCACAACGCAACAAGCTCAGGCTCCTGGCCGTCAAGCTGAACCTCAAGCCGGGCATGAAGGTTCTCGACATCGGTTGCGGCTGGGGCGACCTGGCGCTTTACCTCGCCCAGCTGGAAAATGTCGAAGTACTCGGGGTGACATTGTCGAAGGAACAGCATGCGCTGGCAACCCGCCGCGCCGAAGCTGCCGGCCTTGCCGATCGGGTTCGGTTCGAGCTCAAGGACTACCGCGATGTGAAGGAGAGCTTCGACCGCATCGTCTCGGTCGGCATGTTCGAGCATGTCGGCGTGCGGCACTACGACGAATTCTTCAAGAAACTGAATGCGCTGATGCCGGATGACGGCCTCGCCGTCATCCACTCGATCGGCCACATGAGCCCGCCGGGCATGACCAGCCCCTGGCTACGCAAGTACATTTTCCCCGGAGGCTATTCGCCGGCCCTGTCGGAGGTCGTCGCCGTCACCGAGCAGAACAGCCTGTGGGTGACCGACATCGAGGTGCTGCGCCTTCACTACGCGACGACGCTGGCGCACTGGGGCCAGCGCTTCGAGGCAAACCGCGACAAGGTCGTCGCCATGTATGACGAGCGTTTCGCCCGCATGTGGGAATTCTACCTGATCAGTTGCGAGATGGCGTTCCGCACCGGCAGCCAGATGGTCTTCCACCTGCAATTGTCGCGCAAGCGCGATGCGGCCCCGATCGTGCGCGACTACGTGACGGATGGCCAACGCGCCTATATCGCGCGGGAAAAGGAGTTGGGGATCGACGTCTGAGGCAAGAGACTAGTCGAGCCCGCCATAGGTCCTGACCAGTTCCGCCATCGCACCGGCCTCCTCGCTCGCCGCACCCGAAAGCCCCTCGGCAACACCCCGGCGATCCGGCTCGCCCCGGTTCTGGCTGACCTTCCACTTGCCGTCGATCGCGGTGATCTCGACCTCGATGCCGACAATGCCCTTCAACTGCGCGGTGATGAACTCGTCCGGTGCATCGCCGACGGCCCAGGGTATCATGCGCTTGGCCTCATGGCCGTCGGTCAGCCGGTCGACCTGCGCCCGGATCCACTGGCTGTCCTCGATCACCCGGACCCTGCCTCGCACCTGGACGATGGCGTAGTTCCATGTGGGCACAACCTTTCCTGTCTCGCGCTTGGTCTCGTACCAGGACGGAGTGATATAGTGATCGGCGCCCTGGAAGACGATCAGCGCCTCCGCGCCTTTTGCCAGCGCCCGCCATTGCGGATTGGCCCTGGCCATATGCGCCTGCAGCGTGCCCAGCCCATGGCTCTCCTTCGCCAGCCGGAACGGGATCGGATTGGCCATCAGCCCGTCTTCGCCGGACGAGATCAGCAGCCCGAGCGGGTGGTTGCGGATCAGGGCGTGCTGGACGTCGAGGCGCTCCTCGCGAAAATGTGGCGGCTGGTACATGAAAAGGGTCGGTCCTTGAATGCCTGTGGTTCGCCGGCATTTGACGCGGCAGGGTTTCCCCCGTCAATCCCCGGCCGGTCTGCGGCGGCGCTTGCAAGGGCGGGCTCAAGACGCCTGGTCATTGCCTTCAGCGTCGAACTGCGGCGAAACGGCTGCGTGCAGGCGCAATTGTCCGCAAGCCGTCAGATCTTTGCGAGAAAAGAAAAAGTGCGATCCACGGCAACCGATGGAGTTTTACGATCCTGGGTGCCTACAAACGTAGGTGGGCGCCATATGTCCAAGCCCACGGGCCTGGTCAGGGACAGCTCCCTTTGGATCGAGTATGGCCCCAGGGATTGTGGTTCCTGTCGTGAGGCGCAGACCGCAGATCAGATATAGGTCCAATTCGAGCCGGGCGCCAGTGGCCGCATCAATCATTCGCACATCGGCATTGGCACATTGGAGGAAATAGCGGCTGCTCAGTGCTCCGGTCGCGCGGCGGGTGCCGGCTTGGCGGTCAGCTTGCGGGTGATCCCGTTCAACCGCTCGGTCAGTTCGCCGAGCGCCGTCGTCAGCATTTCCTCGCGGCGCTGAGCACCCTCGAGCGCCCCATCGCGTCCCTCGCGAAAAGCGGAAAGCTCTTTCTCCATCGCCGCCACGCGACGATTGACCTCCGAAAGCTCGTCCATCACCATGATGCCGGACATCACCGTCAGCCTGAGATCGCCGATCTCGCCGAACTGGGCCTTCAGATGGCTGACATAGCGGTCGAACTGCGTGGCGAGATCGATCAGATGGCCTTCCTGGCCCTCCTCGCAGGCCATGCGGTAGGCTTTCCCGTCAATCGTAACCGTGACCTGTGCCATCAATCTTCCCAAGTGCAGCCGAGTGCTCGGCTTCGCAATGCCCTGATCCGAGCGCCCTGTTCCTAACGGTCAAGAACCGCCCGGATCGTTTCCATGGCCGTCACCAGCCGCCGCGAAACCTCGCGATTGACCTCTTCCAGCCGATTGGCGCGGAATTCCGACTGGTCGAGTTCCTGCGCCAGCCGCGAACGGTCGGCATGCACGCGCCGAACCTCGCCCTCGACCTCGCCGCTCTCGCGCTGTACCTCGATGCGCATGTCGATGGCGTTCTCGAGCCCGGCAATCGCCTGCCTGAGCGCGCCGAGCGCCGCTTCGACCGAATTCCCTGTCGGCATGTTTCCGTTCCGGCTTTGCAGAGGAGGTCGTTCGAATCGACCCGGAAGAACCGCTGCGTTGATGGCGGACAGTAAGCCCCTCGATTGCCACCCGTCAATAAATGCGGGGGTTCGGGAGGTTGCCTAAGCTGTGGACGACCGCTGCCGCCATGCCCATTTTCGGGCGCGCGCGTGCAGTGCACACAGAATAGACAAAAGCATGAATTATCCGGCGACATAAGGTCAGAACAGCCGGCATTTATTGACTCGCCCGATCCACCTGCTATGGATCAGCCGCTTTCAGACGGACCGTGCCGAGTGCCGCCGTCCCTTGAGACCCGGAACAAGCGGAACAGCCATGATCTCTCCCGAAAAACATAACCGGATGGCCAATGCGATCCGATTCCTCGCCATGGATGCGGTGGAAAAAGCCAATTCCGGCCATCCCGGCATGCCGATGGGCTGCGCCGACGTCGCCACCGTTCTCTTCACCCGGTTCTTGAGCTTTGACCCGAAGAACCCGCTCTGGCCCGACCGCGACCGCTTCGTCTTGTCCGCCGGCCACGGCTCCATGCTCATCTATGCCCTGCTCTACCTGACGGGCTACGAGGACATGTCGATCGAGGACATCAAGCAGTTCCGCCAGATGGGCGCCAAGACGGCCGGCCATCCGGAATATGGCCACGCCTCCGGCATAGAGACCACCACCGGCCCGCTCGGCCAGGGCATTGCCAATGCCGTCGGCATGGCGATCGCCGAGCGCAAGCTCGCAAACGAGTTCGGCTCGGAACTGATGAGCCACCATACCTATGCGCTGGTCGGCGACGGCTGCCTCATGGAAGGTATCAGCCAGGAGGCGATCTCGCTTGCCGGCCACCTGAAGCTCAACAAGCTGATCGTGCTTTGGGACGACAACGGCATCTCGATCGACGGCGCGGTTTCGCTCGCCGACTCGACCGACCAGCATGCCCGCTTCAAGGCCTCCGGCTGGAACACGCTGGCCGTCGACGGTCATGATCCGGAAGCGATCGCGGCTGCCATCGAGACCGCCAAGACCTCCGACAAGCCGACCCTGATCGCCTGCAAGACGGTCATCGGCTTCGGTTCGCCGAACAAGGCCGGCACCCACAAGGTGCACGGCTCGCCGCTCGGCGCCGACGAGATTGCCGCCACCCGCAAGGCGCTCGGCTGGGCCGAGGAAGCCTTCGTGGTTCCCGCCGACGTGCTCGACGCCTGGCGGCTTGCCGGCCTGCGCTCGACCAAGACGCGCATGGACTGGGAAGCCCGCCTCGCCGCCAGCCCGGCCGAGAAGAAGGCCGAATTCACCCGCCGCTTCGCCGGCGACCTGCCGGGCAATTTCGCCGCCGCCGTCGACTCCTACAAGAAGAAGCTCGCCGAAGGAAAGCCGACGGTCGCCACCCGCAAGGCCTCCGAGGATGCGCTGGAAGTCATCAACGGTGTTCTGACCGAGACGCTCGGCGGCTCGGCCGACCTGACCGGCTCCAACAACACCAAGACGAGCCAGACCAAGTCGATCACCCCGGACGATTTCTCCGGCCGTTACATCCACTACGGCATCCGCGAGCACGGCATGGCCGCCGCCATGAACGGGATCGCGCTGCATGGCGGCCTGATCCCCTATTCCGGCGGCTTCCTGATCTTCTCGGACTATTGCCGTCCGTCGATCCGCCTCGCCGCGCTGATGGGCATCCGCGTCATCCACGTGCTGACGCATGACTCGATCGGCCTTGGCGAAGACGGCCCGACCCACCAGCCGGTCGAGCACATGGCAGCCCTTCGTGCCATCCCGAACCTCCTGATGTTCCGTCCGGCCGACGCGACCGAGACGGTCGAGTGCTGGCAGATCGCTCTGGAAAACAAGCATCGTCCGTCGGGCCTTGCCTTGACCCGCCAGAACCTGGTGGCCGCGCGCACCGACTATGAAGAGAAAAACCTCTGCAGCTTCGGCGCCTATGAACTGGTCTCGGCCAGCGACGCCAAGGTGTCGATCTTCGCCTCCGGTTCGGAAGTCGAGATCGCGCTGAAGGCCCAGCAGATGCTGGCCCAGAAGGGCGTTTCCGCCCGAGTCGTTTCCGTTCCCTGCTTCGAACTGTTCTTCGAGCAGCCGGAAGCCTATCGCCAGGCGATGATCGGTTCCGCTACCGTCAATATCGCCGTCGAAGCCGGCATCCGTCAGGGCTGGGATAGCTTCATCGGCTCGAACGGCACCTTCATCGGCATGACGTCCTTCGGCGCATCCGCCCCTGCCAAGGAACTCTACAAGCATTTCGGCATCACCCCGGAAGCGGTCGTCGCCGCTGCCGAGGCAAAGCTCGCCTGATAGGTCAAATTGTCGCATGGGCGTTTCCGGACGCCCATTCTTCCCATAATCTGAAGTTCTGATTTGAAACGCGGGAGTGAACCAATGACTGTGAAAGTTGCCATTAACGGCTTCGGCCGCATCGGCCGCAACGTACTGCGCGCCATCGTCGAATCCGGTCGTACCGACATCGAAGTCGTCGCCATCAACGACCTGGGCCCGGTCGAGACCAATGCCCATCTGCTGCGCTACGACAGCATTCACGGCAAGTTCCCGGCCGACGTAAAGGTCGAAGGCGACACCATCATCGTGGCCGGCGGCAAGCCGATCAAGGTGACGGCGATCAAGGATCCGTCGACGCTGCCGCATGGCGAAATGGGCGTCGACATCGCCATGGAATGCACCGGCATCTTCACCTCGCGCGACAAGGCTGCCATGCACCTTCAGGCTGGCGCCAAGCGCGTCATCGTCTCGGCACCGGCCGACGGTGCCGACCTGACGGTCGTCTACGGCGTCAACCACGACAAGCTGACCAAGGACCACCTGGTCATCTCCAACGCATCGTGCACCACCAACTGCCTCGTGCCGGTGGTCAAGGTCCTCAATGACGCGATCGGCATCGATCACGGCTTCATGACCACGATCCACTCCTACACCGGCGACCAGCCGACCCTCGACACCATGCACAAGGACCTCTACCGCGCCCGTGCAGCCGCCCTGTCGATGATCCCGACCTCGACCGGCGCAGCCAAGGCCGTCGGCCTGGTCCTGCCGGAACTCAAGGGCAAGCTGGACGGCACCTCGATCCGCGTGCCGACCCCGAACGTCTCGGTCGTCGACTTCAAGTTCGTCGCCAAGCGGAACACCACGGTTCAGGAAGTCAACGACGCGATCAAGGCCGCCTCGAACGGCGCGCTGAAGGGCATCCTCGGCTACACCGAAGAGCCGCTGGTCTCGCGCGACTTCAACCATGACAGCCATTCGTCGATCTTCGCCATCGACCAGACCAAGGTTCTCGAAGGCAACTTCGTCCGCATCCTGACCTGGTACGACAACGAATGGGGCTTCTCCAACCGCATGTCCGACACCGCGGTCGCCATGGCCAAGCTCATCTGATCGCATAAGAATTAGCGCTCGCTTTAAAAAAGGCGGACCGGAAACTCCGGCCCGCCTTTTAAATTTTTAAGTTCCGCCCTACTCTGATCACGATTGAAGACGATTGGTTTTTCATCTCGTCTTCCGGCAGTCCTGCCAGATCATTCCACCCCCGTCACCGGCCTTGAGCGCGGGACGAAAAGCACCGCCGACACCGCGTCGAGCCGCGCCCGTGGTATGACCTGATCAGGCGTGCCGGACGACGGTGCGGTTGATGAGAGGGGCAAGGGGTGGACGAATTTTACGCTATTACGCTGGTCGCTACGGCGCTCGTTCTCCTGGCCGCATTCTCCAGCCTGATCGCCTTTCGCTTCGGCGCCCCCTTGCTTCTTCTGTTCCTGGTGATCGGCCTGGTAACCGGTGTCGATGGCCTTGGCATCGAATTCTCCGACAATGCCTTTGCCTATGCGCTCGGCTCGATCGCGCTGGCCGTCATCCTGTTCGATTCGGGCTACGGCACGTCCTTGCAGTCCTTCAAGCTCTCGGCATTCCCCGCCCTGACGCTCGCCACGGCCGGCGTGCTGATCACCGCCGGCATGTTCGGCCTGATGGCCCATCTCCTGCTCGATTTTTCCGTGATCGAGGGACTGTTGCTCGGCTCCATCGTCGCCTCGACCGATGCGGCGGCGGTATTCTTCCTCCTGCGCATCGGCGGGATCAATATCCGCGACCGGGTTCGTTCCACGCTCGAAGTTGAATCCGGCACCAACGATCCCATGGCGATCTTCCTGACCATGGCGCTCGTCCAGTTGCTGGCGAACGGCGATGGCGCCTCGGGCTTCGACATGGAGCTTCTGCGCCTGTTCGTCGAGCAGATGGGCCTCGGCCTTGGTCTCGGCCTGATCGGTGGGGCGCTGATCGTCTTCATCCTGAAGCGCATCTCGGTGGAGCGCGGCCTCGCCCCGATCTTCATGCTGGCCATGGCCATGCTGATCTTCGCCTATACCGGTGCGGTCGGCGGCAGCGGCTTCCTCGCGGTCTACGTCGCCGGCATCTATGCGGGCAGCCAGAAGATCCCGGCCAGCGGCGCCATCAGGCGCTTCCAGGACGGCATGACGTGGCTGGCCCAGATCGTCATGTTCCTTGTTCTCGGCCTGCTGGCGACGCCGTCGCAGTTTCCCTCGATCCTGCTGCCGGCCATCCTGCTCGGGCTCTTCCTGGTCTTTGTCGCCCGGCCGCTCGCCGTCTGGATCTGTCTCCTGCCCTTCGACTTCACCCAGCGCGAAACCGGCTTCATCGCCTGGGTCGGCCTGCGCGGTGCCGTGTCGATCCTTCTCGCCATCCTGCCGATCCTCGGCAAGCTCGAGGACGGCCAGCTCTACTTCAACATGGCCTTCCTCGTGGTGATGATCTCGCTCGTCCTCCAGGGCTGGACCATCAAGCCGGTGGCGCGCAAGCTCGGCCTCATCATCCCCCCGCGCATCGGCGCGATCGACAAGCTGGAACTCGACCTGCCGGGGACCGCCCATCACGAACTTCTCGCCTACCGCGTCGTCGCCGACAGCCCGGTCCTGCGCGGCGAGCGCATTCCGCGCTGGGCCATGCCGTCGCTCGTCATCCGCGACGGCAAGTCGATGCGCTACCAATATGCCGGACGCCTGCGCGAGAGCGATCAGGTCTACCTGTTCATCGCCCCGGGCTATTCCAAGCTGCTCGACCGCCTGTTCGCCAGCAAGGCGCCGGTGGAAGAAGACGACAGCGAGTTCTTCGGCACCTTCGCCATCGCCCCCTCGACCCGGGTCGACGACCTCGACCAGGCCTATGGGCCTCTCACGATCAATGAAGCCGACCGCGCCAAGACGGTGGCCGAGCTGATCTCGCAACGCCTCGGCGGACAAGCCGATTACGCCGACCGCGTGCGCCTCGGGACAATCGTGCTGATCGTCCGCGATCTCGACGAGACGGGACATATTGCCTCGGTCGGCGTATCGCTCGAGCCGGTCGCGCCGGCCACCAACCTGCCGATCTTCCTCAACATTCGCGAGCTGGCCCATGCGCTCCGCGACTATCTGCGCAGGAAACGCGCCAGGGCCGACGAAGGCAAAAAATGATCCGGTCGCCTTGCGCAGCCGTTCAGGCGGTGTAAGGTCCGACCCCGTCAGCCCCATTCCAGCAACACCTTAACGACGGGTATCCTCATGCCGGCTTTCAAGACACTCGACGATCTCACCGACACCGCGGGCAAGCGCGTGCTTGTGCGCGTCGACCTCAATGTCCCGGTCTCCGATGGCAAGGTCAGCGACACGACCCGCATCGAACGCGTTGCGCCGACCATCAAGGAGCTGTCCGACAAGGGCGCCAAGGTCATCCTTCTCGCCCATTTCGGCCGTCCCAAGGGCGAGCCGGTCGCCGACCAGTCGCTGTCGCTGATTGCGCCGTCCGTCGAGGAAGTGCTGGACCACAAGGTTGCCTTTGCTTCCGATTGCATCGGAGCGCCCGCCGCCGAAGCCATCGCCAGGATGGAAAACGGTGACATCCTGCTTCTGGAAAACACCCGTTTCCACAAGGGCGAGGAAAAGAACGAAGCAGGCTTCGTCGCGGAGCTCGCGAAGAACGGCGACATCTTCGTCAACGACGCCTTCTCGGCCGCCCACCGGGCGCACGCCTCGACCGAGGGCCTCGCCCACCACATGCCGGCCTATGCCGGCCGTACCATGCAGGCCGAACTCGAAGCGCTGGAAAAGGGCCTCGGCAAGCCGGTTCGCCCCGTTGTCGCCATCGTCGGCGGCGCCAAGGTCTCGACCAAGATCGACCTTCTGTCCAACCTGGTGAAGAAGGTCGACGCCCTGGTGATCGGCGGCGGCATGGCCAACACATTCCTCGCCGCAAAGGGCATCAATGTCGGCAAGTCGCTGTGCGAGCATGATCTTGCCGAGACCGCCAAGCAGATCATGGCCAATGCCGAAACCGCCGGCTGCGCCATCGTGCTTCCGGTCGACGGCGTCATCGCCCGCGAATTCAAGGCCGGCGCCGACAACGAGACCGTGGCGATCGACGCCATTCCGGCCGATGCCATGGTTCTCGACGTGGGCCCGAAGTCGATCGAGGAGATCAACGGCTGGATCTCCAAGGCTGAAACACTGGTGTGGAACGGTCCGCTCGGCGCCTTCGAAATCGCCCCCTTCGACACCGCCACCGTGGCTGCCGCCCGGCACGCCGCGGAGCGCACCCGCGCCGGCAAACTGGTCTCGGTTGCCGGCGGCGGCGACACCGTCTCCGCATTGAACCATGCCGGCGTGGCCGACGACTTCTCCTACGTCTCGACCGCCGGTGGCGCCTTCCTCGAATGGATGGAAGGCAAGGAACTGCCCGGCGTGGCCGTCCTGATCGCCGAAAAGTGATTTCTTTTGCGATGGCGGGCTACGCGGTCCGCCATCGTCACGCACCGGCGGATATTTCCAAGACTTTCAAACGATTAAATCAATTTCAATCGTTTCAACATTTTAAGCCGCCATTTTCCTGTCGCTAAACATCTGTTATCCGCCTCATCTATATCCGAGGATTGATCAATTCGGCATTGCCGACTGGTCGCAAAGTCAACGAACATAGCTGAGCGCGAACCGCGCCGATTTTTTGGGATAGGAGTGAGATATGGTGGACGCGAAGATGTTGAACAAGATCAGCTCGGCGCCTGGTTTCATTGCGGCGCTGGATCAGAGCGGCGGTTCGACACCCAAAGCGTTGAGCCTCTACGGCGTATCCGAGTCCGACTACCAGGGTGACGAGGAGATGTTCCGCCTGATGCACGCCATGCGCGTTCGCATCATGAGCGCGCCCGCCTTCACCGGCGACAAGGTTATCGGCGCCATCCTGTTCGAGCGGACCATGGACGGCGACGTCGACGGTCAGGCCGTTCCGTCCTATCTCTGGGAAAAGCGTGGCGTCGTGCCCTTCCTCAAGATCGACAAGGGCCTCGACGCCGAAGAGAACGGCGCTCAGATGATGAAGCCGATGCCCGACCTGGACGCCCTCCTGATCCGCGGTCGGAACAAGGGAATTTTCGGAACGAAGATGCGCTCGGTGATCGCGCATGCCGACAAGGCCGGCATCTCCGCCGTCGTTAAGCAGCAGTTCGAGGTCGCGCGCCAGATCATCGGCCAGGGCCTCATGCCGATCATCGAGCCTGAAGTCTCGATCAAGAGCCCGACGAAGGTCGAGGCTGAAGCCATTCTGCGCGACGAGATCGCCCAGCAGCTCGACAAGCTTCCGGCAGGCGAAACCGTGATGCTGAAATTGACGATCCCGACGAACGCCGATTTCTACGCGCCTCTGGTCGCCCACAGATCGGTCGTCCGCGTCGTCGCCCTTTCCGGCGGCTACAGCCGTGCCGATGCCTGCGAAAAGCTGAGCCACAATCATGGCATGATCGCCAGCTTCTCACGCGCGCTGACGGAAAACCTGCGCGTCACGATGAGCGATGCCGATTTCAACGCGAGCCTGGCCGAAACGATCGACGAGATCTACGCCGCAAGCGTCAACAAGGCCTGATCAGGTCCGCAAGGCATCAAAAGGCGGCCTGACCGGCGCCTTTCGATGCCGGTTTCTTGAGCCCCGTCGGCGACGCTGGCGGGGCTTCTTCGTGGCAGCCCAGCCAGCAGCGTCCCTTGCCTTCAACGATCGGCAGACTATATTGGTGACTGCTGAGGACGACCTCTCCCCACAATGGGCATTTGACCGGGACGACCCGACCTATCCCAGTGGGAGACCAGACATGCGTACGACCCGCGACCGTATCCGGCACGCCATCAGCTTCGAACTCCTCGCCCTCGGCATCGTCGTGCCTCTTGGCGCCTTTGTCTTTTCCTTGCCGCTCTCCGATATCGGCGTGGTCAGCGTCGGCAGCGCGACGATCGCCATGCTGTGGAACTACGTCTACAATATCGGCTTCGACCGCGCGATGCAGCGTCTTGCCGGCAGCACGCTCAAGACGGTTCCCATCCGCGTGCTGCACGCCGTGCTGTTCGAGGCCGGCCTGCTGCTCGTGCTCGCCCCCTTCATCGCCTGGTATCTCGGCGTCGGCCTGTGGCACGCGGTGGTGATGGATGTCTCGTTCGCGCTCTTCTACATGGTCTACGCTTTCGCCTTCAACTGGGGCTATGACCGCCTGTTCCCGATCCCGGAATGGCAGGCGCCGCAGGGACGCGTCGCGAACTGACGATCAGATGAACCAAGCCGTCCGACGGCCAGCCGCGCCTCCCGGCGTCACGGACGGATGAGCAGGGTGATCGACCAGATGACAAAGGCAATCACGGCGATCTTCCAGAAATCGCTGCGTTTCCTCAGGCCCGGCAATCCGAGCGGCCGGATCACCTGCACCAACATGGCGAGGATGAGGAGAAGGCCGATCACTTTGGTCATGGATAAATCCCGGCACGCCTGTTTCGGCCCTTGTCACAACGGCGACACTTTTGCCCGCCAGAAGGTTTTCCCGCAAGGGCCGTTGTCTATTCAGGGATCGGTAGGAACCTTGCCCTAATCTGTGACGTTTCAGGAACCTGTTTCCACAGCCTCCCCAACTCCTTTCGATTGCCAGGCCATGCGAAGAAATCTCCTGCCAGTCATGGCGCTCCTTCTCGGCACGCTGTTCCTGTTCCTCGGGAACGGCCTGCACGGTCTGCTCTTGCCGGTGCGCGGCTCGGCGGAGGGCTATTCCAACGAGATCCTCGGCCTGCTCGGAACATCCTGGGCGACGGGTTTCGTCGCCGGCTGCCTGATTGCGCCAAAACTCGTCATGCGGGTCGGCCATGTCCGGGCCTTCTCCAGCTTCATCTCGCTGATTGCCATCATCGCGCTTTTGAGCGGCATCCTGGTCGATCAGTACTGGTGGGTGGCCTTACGCGCCGTTACCGGCTTCTGCATCGCCGGGACCTCGATGATCATCGAAAGCTGGCTGAACGAACGCGCCACCAACGAGAGCCGCGGCACGATCTTCTCCTTTTATATCTCCGTCACGTTGATCGGCGTGGTCGGCGGCCAGATGCTGGTCGGTATCGTCGACCCTTCGACCACCATCCTGTTCATGATCTGCGGCATTCTCTACTGTCTCGCCATGCTGCCGACCACGGTATCGACCGCAGCGACGCCCCAGCCCCTGACCTCCGTCAGCCTCAACCTGCCGCGCCTCTACCGCAATTCTCCCGTCTCCTTCGTCGGCATCCTCATGGTCGGCATCGCCAACGGCGCCTATGGCACGCTCGGCGCCGTGTTCGGCGCCCGTGCCGGCCTTTCGCCCAACATGATCGCCATCATGCTGTCGATCACCATCTTCGTCGGCGCGCTCGCGCAGTTTCCGGCGGGCAAGGCGTCCGATCGCATCGATCGGCGCTACGTGCTGGCAGCACTTTCGGCCATCGCCGCGCTGGCCGCCCTCCTGCTGATTATCCTGCGGCCGCAGGACGCCATGATGATGATTGTCCTCGTCGCGATCTATGGCGCCGCCGCCAATGCCCTCTACCCGATCGCGGTTGCCCATGCGAACGACTTCGCAAGTTCCGACGAATTCGTCCAGGTATCCGGCGGCCTCCTTCTGCTTTACGGAATCGGCACCATCATCGGCCCGACAATCGGCGGTCCGGTGATGACGGAGCTCGGACCCCACGCCCTCTTCGCCGTCACCGCCGTCGCCCACGTCTTGTTGACGGCCTACGCGCTCTACCGGAGCCGCCTGCGTGCCGCCATACCGGCTGCCGAACGCGAGAACGTGCCGAACATGCCGGTATCCGCCTCGCCGATGAGCACCCCGGAAAGCCTCAGTCTCGACCCGCGCGCCGCACCCCTGCCGCCCCATACCGAGACGCCCGATCCGGACGAATCGCATGCAACGGGAGAACGGAAATCATGATCTTCGACGAGGAAAGGCCGAAAAAGCCGGTCGGCCATGACATCGGCTGCGATCTTTCCGCCCTGTCTGCGGAAGAACTACTGGCGCGGATCGATCTCCTCCGCGGGGAAATCGAGCGGCTGGAGGCCGAGCGTGGGCGCAAGGAAGCGGGAAAACGAGCCGCCGACAGTTTCTTCAAACCCAGAGTATAGCCAAGGTATCCTCGCGAAAAACCGGTCGATTGCGAGAACAGATCGCATTTTCGGCTTCGCATTTACCGACCGTTAAGCCTTCTATGCGATTGTCAATCATCCGGTTCTGCCGGGTTCAGGCAGTTTCTCCTCGTGATGAAGGTCTGAGTTTTTCTCCCTGTTTTACCTTGAGAGCCGCTTCTGCGGCTCTTTTTTTGTGCCGTTTTAATTCCTATATTCAAAATTGTGGGAATTAACCCTTCTTTAATAAACGGCTTGCGCATTTGGGGTATTGGTAGCATCGTACGGCCATGAAAAGCGGCAGGAACAAGACAGCATCCACGCCGTTACCCAGTTAAAGTGATGCGTAATTCAAGGGTGAACCGATGTCTGAACTCGGACTGAACACTGTCAGCTTTGCCGGCCGCGCCGCTGCGTCGACGCAGTTCAAGGCGACGTATGCCGAGGGGATGGGCCTTGTCGAGGAAACCGCCGCCTATCTCGATGGTCCCGGCCGCTCCGCCGCCAAAGTTTTGCCGCGCATGGCCTCGGTGCTCTATGCGGCCGAATCGATGCGTCTGACGACCCGGCTGATGCAGATGGCGTCCTGGCTGCTGCTGCAGCGCGCCGTCAACAATGGCGAGATGAGCCGTGACCAGGTTCTCTCAGAAAAGAGCAAGGTTCGTCTCGACGGCTTCAACGTCGACCGCCAGGCTCCGGGCTGGAACGACCTGCCGGAGGCTTTCCGCGACTTGGTGGAGCGCTCGCTGCGCCTGCAGAACCGCATCGCCCTGCTCGACCGCGAAATCTATCGCCCGGCCGACACGCCGGTCGTCCCGGACAACGAGAACAGCGTCCAGGCCCAGCTCGACCTGCTGCGAACGGCCTTCAATCTCAACTGACGTCCCTATTCGTACCGGCACTTACTCGCCCGGCATGCCAACGCATTGCCGGGCATTTCTTTGTTCGCCGGCGACGCGTTGCAAGCAGAAATCAGGCAACAAAAAAGCCCGGCGAGCCGGGCTTTGATGAAAACGTCGATCGAGAGGATCGATCAGAGGCCGAGGCCGCCGAAACGCTTGTTGAACTTCGAAACGCGGCCGCCGCGATCCAGCATCTGCTGGTTGCCGCCGGTCCAGGCCGGATGCGAGCGCGGGTCGATTTCGAGGTTCATGACAGCGCCTTCCGAACCCCAGGTGGAACGGGTCTCGTACTCGGTGCCGTCGGTCATGACGACCTTGATGACGTGGTAGTCGGGATGGATATCAGCCTTCATTGCGATTTTCCTGCTGTGCCGGAGGGTCCAAATGTCGCGATTGCGTCATGGAGACCTATTCAATAAACCAAGCCGATGTCCGAACAGGCCACGGCTTCCCAATTCGATGCGGTGCCTATACATGAAGGGCGCAAGGATAACAAGTGCCCTGACACGAAAGCCCGCAAGCGGGGGGAGATGAGAAAATTGTCCGCAGCCACCGAAGCAGAACAGTCGAAGCGTCGCTCACTCAAACCTCTGTCGCGCCTCCTGCCCTACGTCATGCGCTATCGCAAGCTGGTCGCCGGCGCCGTCTTCTTCCTCGGTCTGGCGGCCGCCACCACCCTTGCCCTGCCTCTGGCCGTCCGGCGTATGATCGACCACGGCTTCAGCGCCGCGGACAGCGGCTTCATCAACAATTATTTCGGCATGATGGCCATTCTGGCCATCATCCTCGCGCTTGCCAGCGCCATGCGCTACTATTTCGTCATCACCATCGGCGAACGCGTCGTCTCGGATCTTCGCCGCGACGTCTTTGCCCATGTGACGAAGCTGTCGCCTGCCTTCTTCGACGTCAACCAGTCCGGCGAGATCGTCTCGCGGCTGACCGCCGACACGACGCAGATCAAGTCCGCCGTCGGCGCGACCGCCTCGCTGGCGCTGCGCAACTCCATCCTCTGTCTCGGCGCCATGGCGATGATGATCGCCACCAGTCCGCGGCTCTCCATCCTTGTGCTCGCCGCCATCCCGATCATCGTCTTCCCGCTCGTCGCCTTCGGCCGCTCCGTGCGCCGCCGCTCGCGCGCCGCGCAGGATACGCTGGCCGAGGCCTCCGCCTTTGCCGGCGAAACGATCGGCGCGGCCCGCACCGTCCAGGCCTTCAACGCGGAGGGCATCGCCACCGAGCGCTACGGCGCCGCCGTCGAGCAAGCCTATGAAGCGGCACGCGCCGCGATCAAGTCGCGCGCGCTTCTGACCGGCGTGGCGATCACCCTGGTCTTCGGCAGCATTGTCGCCGTGTTGTGGTTCGGTGCCCAGAGCGTGCTTGCCGGCACCCTTTCGGCCGGCACGCTCGGCCAGTTCCTGCTCTATTCGCTGATCGCGGCAGGATCGATGGGAACGCTTTCCGAGGTTTGGGGCGAACTTTCCCAGGCATCCGGCGCGGCGGAGCGGCTGGGCGAACTGCTGCAGGAAGTCTCTCAGGTCGCCGCCCCCGCAAATCCGGTGCCACTGCCCGTCCCGCCACTCGGCCGCGTCAGCTTCGCCGACGTGCATTTCGCCTATCCCTCGAGCATTTCCAGGTCCGCCCTCAAGGGCCTGAGTTTCCGGGTCGAGCCAGGCGAAACGGTGGCGATCGTCGGTCCGTCCGGCGCCGGCAAGAGCACCGTCTTCTCCCTGATCCTGCGCTTCTACGATCCGGTCAGCGGAACCGTGCGGATCGACGACGTCGATATTCGCGATGCCGATCCCGAGAAGGTTCGCGCCCGCATCGCCATCGTGCCGCAGGACGTCACGATCTTCGCCGCATCGATCCACGACAACATCGCCTTCGGCTCGACGGGAGCGACGCGCGCCATGGTCGAGGCGGCGGCGGAGGCAGCCCAGGCGACCGAGTTCATCCAGCGCCTCGAAAACGGCTTCGACACGCAGGTCGGCGAACGCGGCATCACCCTGTCCGGCGGCCAGCGCCAGCGCATCGCGATTGCCCGCGCGCTCCTGCGCAACGCTCCGCTTCTGCTGCTCGACGAGGCGACCTCCGCGCTCGACGCAGAGAGCGAAACCCTGGTGCAGAAGGCGCTCGACGGCCTGATGAAGGACCGTACCACGATTGTGATCGCCCACCGCCTGGCGACCGTGCTGAAAGCCGACCGTATCCTCGTGCTCGACGACGGTCATATCGCCGAGGAAGGCACGCATCACAGCCTGATCCGCGAGGGCGGCCTCTATGCCAAGCTGGCCCGCCTGCAATTCGAGACCGGCGGCAGCGATTTCACCGCACCCGCCAGCGAATAGGCGATCCGGGAACCCGTCGGCGGCCTTCAGGCGCCGACGGAACGCCCGGCAATCCGGCCGGAGAACAGGCAGCCCCCGAGGAACGTGCCCTCCAGCGCGTTATAGCCATGCAC
>NZ_UEYQ01000044.1 GCF_900492205.1 Ciceribacter sp. T2.26MG-112.2 | reverse complement strand
GCGGCACTGCTCAACTTCTGATATTTACCCAGGTTGTGCTTAGTCTCCAACTTTCCTTTGCGGTTTTCCCACTGGTCATGTTTACCGCCGACGCTGCTAAAATGGGAGAGATGAAAGCACCCCTATGGCTCTCAGCTTTCGCCTGGATCATCGCCATCGTGATCGCTTTGCTGAACCTGAAGCTGTTGGTCGACTTCGTTTCGTGATGCAGTAGCCACGATAGACCCATCTTTTCCGGAGTACTTCGAACCACTCCGAGAGGTAGCGGGCACCTTGATGTAACCCTTACGAGATTTAGTGCCTGTGCCACTGATGCATTCTATAAGCCTAAACGATGTGTGTGACTTTGTGCGCGCCACGCATCGCACCGACAAAACAGATCGGCATCAACTGGAATGACCGCGTACTCAGCGTTAGGCGTTCGAACGTGAGCGTCAGTCGTGCTCGGTGGCGCACATATCGTGGTTCGCCAAAGCCCTGATCACATAGCAATCGCGTACTTGATTCGAATGGCAGTGTGTTGAGATCCGTTCGAGTTCGGCTTCCAGCTTCTTCAACCTCTCGATCTTCTGTCGGATTGTGACGAGCTGTTCGGCAGCTATCTTGTCGGCCTCCGCACACGGCTTTTCGGGATGCTGGCTGAGCTCTATAAGCTCGCGAATAGCTTCGATCGTCAGTCCAAGATCGCGGGCGTGCCGAATGAATGAGAGGCGTTCCTGCTCGCTCTTCGAGTATCGTCGCTGATTGCCCTCAGAACGTTCCGGCGGTGAGAGCAGTCCCATCTGTTCGTAATATCTAATTGTTGGTACCTTGACGCCGGTGGTCCTGGACAGATCTCCGATCGTGAGCATGCTTCCTCCCTCTCCAGACGCGGCAGGTGCAGGCCGCGACAAATTAGCCCATCACGCGAACCTGAACCCTCGGGCAACCGAGAGGTATGTAAGCAATGGTTCGGCACATGTGAGGATTTACATATGGCAAATCAAGCGAAACGTTGGCGTGTGGCAGCCGGCGCATTTTTTATCGCCGGTCAAAGTGGCGTATTGGCTGAAGTGACAAATGGTCTTCATCAAATCAGCTACGATGCCTTGACCATCGAACACGCCGAATTGGCTCTGACGCCGGACGGGGCAACGGATAAAGCATATGTCACCGTCTACAATGGTACGCCCGATGACATGGCGATTGTCTCTGTCAAGGTCGCAGGGTACACGACTGCCACACTCGTGAGCCCAATGGCGAAATCCAAGGGCTTCGAACAAGTGCCGCTGTCGGACACCTATGTCGTGATACCCCGAAAGGCGGAACTGGACATGGGACCGGACTCGGTTTTCATTTCACTGGTGCGTAACTCGGGTCCTCCCAAAGCAGCAACAATGACGCTGAAATTTGATGACGGAACCTCGCGTGCTGTCCCGCTTGAGATTATTGCTCCAGATTCTGCGGAAACCAATCATCACCATGGAGAACCAAATCGCGAATGAAAGCCACCAAAAACTGGAAGTTGGTGCTTTGCTTTGTCCTCGCGCCGCACGTCGTCAGGAATTCGTCGACGAATGTTCGTCTTTGGTCTGAACTACCGAGGCCGCCACAAGGACAATGGCACCGCAGACGATGAACACATCCGCAATATTGAAGGCAGGCCATGACCACCCGAACGCGTGAAAATCTAGATAGTCGGTAACTCTCAAGTTCATCAAACGATCGACGACATTTCCGCTCGCACCCCCAGCCATTGCCGTGATGGCCATTCCTTCCAGCACACTGTTGGCGAATACTGCCCAGATCACTAGTCCGACAACGATGCCCCCTTGAACTGTGGCGAACATCCGGGGTGCTGACACGATGGTGTCGGAAAATAGTCCGAAGCTGACACCCGTGTTGTAGGTGAGCGTCAGGTTGAAAAAGGGGGTCAACTCAATGGCCCCCGTTGGGGCTTCCAGAAGCTCGGCCATGACGGATTTGACGGACAGATCGATACCGCAGATTACGACAACCCCGAGGACGATAAGGGTAAGCCTGAACAGGCCTTTATTCGAGAATAACATTTTCAGTTCCAGGCTGAGCACGCTCTGACATGCGCGAAGATTTGCAAGATTGGCCGCGAGCGAGATTTCATGCTCACAGGGTTCTTGCCATACGACCTCCAGGAACTAGAGCTTCAAGCGTAAACTTGGGCGCCAGCTATTGCATCAAGGAAACGTGTAGTGGCGGCCGGAGCTCATCATCCGAGCTGGGTCACCAGTTACTGCGAGGTTTCGCCTCGTCAGGCATCCCCGGCTGACTGCCGCAGGGTCGGCCGGTCTACCTGGTTAGTCGGGTTAGTGAATGCCGCTGACTGCCGTTGTGTCTCGACCGTCCCTGATCTTCACCCATTTCCCCGGATTGCGTGAATCCTGACGCTTGAGGTAGGTATATTCAGTTTCTGACCAATTTCTGATTTCACCACGCAGGTTGTCGAGGATGAAATCGCCCATCTGTGATCGCACCGTCAAAACAGCATGCCCGGATCCGTCCGGCTGGAGTACAACTGTGATCAGCAGATTGGAGACCGCGATCCCGCGTCTCATCAAAAGCTTGCGCTTCAGAAGAGCAAAGTCCTCGCAGTCGGCTGCGGTGGTAGGATAGTTCCAAAATTCCTCGACGCCATAGATCTCGATATCCTCGATGGCCGGGATTGTATTGACGACCTGGTTGACCTCAACGAGGCTATTCCAGATCTCCTCTGTGAGCTTCAGGCGTGCGCGATCTGCAGCGTTAGGCTGGCATTCTTTTTGATATCGTTTGCAAAATTCGAAGTGGCCGATCGGTTGTGACGTCGCCCCGGCGACAGGCATGGAATCCCACGTTGCCGCTTCCGGTTTCCAGGCGGCGCCGGTCGAAAAGATCGTTATGGCGAAAATTGCGAGCAGAAATCTAGCGGTCATAAGTCGTCCCTGTGTGCTTGGACGATTTATGAGGATCGAACACGACCATCACGCAAAGATATTCAGTGCAATTTTATCGGCTTGTGTCGAATTCAGACACTTTCCTATTGGATCGCCAGCTTGTGAACGACAGATAGGCCTCTATGCCGATCCAGCCCCCAAGACCAATGGATGCGACCATGCCCGCGATGGCCTCGAAGGAGTCATGTCCTATGCCCCAGCAAACGACGGCAAAAGCAATCTTAACGGACACAAATCCCGCCAGCGAAAACGCAACGATCATTCCAAGGTTCTTTGAGATTTGTGTAATTGACGCGATCATATCCCAAGTTTAGAGGCGACGGTCTTACACGGGGAAATCAATTCTTATTGTCTGCATGAACCGTTCTGCGGCAAGGTCAGCGCACCAGCTTCACGCAATGTCAAACAGGTTGAGTGTAATGTGTGATGATGTTGCGGCTTAGAAAATCGATTCGGATTTTGTGTGTGGCACTGCTTTTGGCAGTTGTCATCATGGGTCCGCGTGGCTCAGTCGCGCGAGACAGCAGCTCCGGGCCGACGATATGCATGAACGTCCATCAAGGGACTGGGTCTGGCGGTACCCATGCGAAATGCCACCATCTGGTCGAACATTCCCACGAGCTTCTGGCTTGCATACAGAAAAGCGCTCCAATTTCGGAGCGAATGAGCTCTGCCTATAGAGTCTCACCAAATCGGTTCCGCATCTTCGCCGGCATCGATCTCCTTGATCCTCCTCCCCGAGCCTGACCTTCCCGATTAAAGCGCACGGATCGTCGACGAGTTTCCGTAGATGTTGGATTGGGTCCAACACGCGGCTTGAAAGCGGCTCTCATCGAATAAAGGATCGAGCACTGTCCAATCACGCCTGAATGCGATGACAAGACAGCGATCCGTCGAAGGATCCCGGCGTAGCACCGGTTGGTCCTCATGGAGATCAGTAAATGTGGAAGATTGCATTCTCCGGGGTGTGGTGTGTCGTAGTGTGTTTGGTTGCTGTCTACGCTGGTTTCCAGTGGGCACCGGCGCCCAAACAGGTTGAGGCGCAGTCTCCTAGGCTGACCGAACATGAGGTGGTTAAGTCGGCGATGGTGACCGTACCGATCATTCGGGAGAACAAGGTTGACGGTTACGTCGTCGCGGAAGTGACGATGACCGCAAATGACGAGGCACTCCGCGCTAGTCCCAGTCCGGAGGCAGAACTGACGGACGAATTGATCGCGACACTGGTGTCCACACCGGTTCTTACCGATCCCGAATTCGCAGCTGACACCCTGAGGTTAGATCTGGTGGAGCGGATGAACAAGCGGACTGGTCTGCAAGCCTACTATAAAACTCTGATCACCAAGCTCGATTACCTCACTGCAGCAGACATGGACCGGATGCGCACCTCCGGGGCAAGCCCGATGAAGGTAACTCCCCTGGTTGATAAATCTCTGCTCGATGTCGTGCCTGGTCCGGTGCCCAAAGATGGGTAGATGATTGGGTGGGAGAAGCGTTCAGCTTTTCCGAGGGCGACCCCTTGTAGCTCTAGTTACTTGAGGTCCTATATTTATACCGGCGGCTAAGGATTTGTTCGATGCGGCGTCGTGCGGTCGTCCCCCCTTCTTGGACTGCCGGCTGCCGTGGTGCGCTCGGCATCTTCCGGGTGATTTTGGCAGGGTTTCATTGAAAGCGCGAAGAGTGACGAAATGAATTGGTTTCAGAATTTGACTGAGCGAGCACTTCTGATCGCGCAGAATGCCTGCATTGGAGCGTTTATAGCTGTCTCCCTATCCGGATGTGTTTCAGACATGGGGCTGGACGACCTGTCCAGCAGGGCACCCGAACTGTCGAGCAAGATGCTGGCAGAGATGTCAAAGAAGGGTATGGCAGCGGAGAGTCCTGTCCTCATCAGGATCTTCAAGCAGGAAAGCGAGCTCGAGGTCTGGAAGATCGACCGAAGTGGGCGCTACGCGCTGCTCAAGACATATCCGATGTGCAGGTGGTCCGGGAAGCTAGGCCCCAAGGTCAAGGAAGGTGATCGCCAGGCGCCCGAGGGGTTCTACCACATTTCGAAAGGGATGCTGAATCCTAAATCGCAGTACTATGTATCTTTCAACCTGGGTTATCCAAACAGGCTTGAGTCGGCACTCGGCTATACCGGCGAGGCGCTGATGGTCCACGGTGCTTGCTCCTCTTCCGGTTGCTTTGCGCTGACAGACCAGGGCGTCGGTGAAATATATGCGATCGTCGCCAAGGCACTTTCATCGGGACAGGAGCGTTTCCAGGTCCAGGCCTATCCTTTCCGAATGACGACGGAAAATATGACGCTGCACAGAGACAACGAAAACCTGTCGTTCTGGCGGACGCTGAAGGAGGGATACGACGTTTTCGAATTGACCCGGGAGCAACCAAAAGTCTCGGTGTGTGGCCGCCGCTACATGTTCAACAAAGAGTTCGTGGGCGGAGAGCCCCGTTACCCACTGGAGGCTTGCCCCGCAAGCGCCGCTTCTTCTGATCCCGCACTGATGGCCCGCATGGCCGAAGAAACCCAAAGGCTTGAGGCTGCTCTTCAACAGGCCGGCGGCTCGACGGTGTCATCCTATGTGGATGGCGGAATGCATCCGAGTTTCCGCGCACTCCTTAAGAAAGAGGGTCCGGACCGACTTGCGGCTCGCATTTCGGGCACAAAATATCCGGTCAGCAGACCAGATGCGGCGTTGGCTGACCCATTCCAAAAGAAGAAAGCCAGGTCTGGCGACGGGGTGACCGCCGCAAGTGCGACAGGAGACTGAATTATGGCCCAGCCCGATGATCGGATTAAGAAGATACGGCGCAATAACTGGATTGTGTTGGCAGTGCTCACGATTTTCGTTGTGGCGGTCTTTCTCTTGAGCTTCTCGCATATTGGTCGAGAGGCAAGGCCTGAACCCAATGTAATCGTAACGTCCCCAGCCGTTGATGGGTAAAGACGATGTTGCTTGAGGGGCATGCAGTGCGGACCAACATCTTGATTATCGGGGCGGGGCAAGCCGGGCTCGCCGCGGCGTATGCCTTGAAGAAGCAGGGCCTGACATTCTTGATTGTCGATGCTGGCATAAAAATCGGAGACAGCTGGCGCAACAGATATGACAACCTCACACTTTTTACCCCTCGCAGCATCAGCGCGCTCTCGGATATGCCCCTGGTTGGTGATGCAAATGGCTTTGCTGGAAAGGATGAGTTTGCTGACTATCTGCGGCGGTATGCTTCCTTCCATAAACTTCCGGTCATCAGTTCGAAGAAGGTCGTCCGACTTGAGAAGGTAGGCAGTCTCTTCGTGGCGTCAACGCAAGACGGCGATCGAATCACATGTCATACCGTCATCGTTGCCACGGGGGCATTTTCGACACCGCGAATTCCTGGATTGTCGAAACTGCTCCCGGCCGACATTCAGCAGATGCACGTAGCTGAGTTCCGCAATCCGGGCTCGGTGGCGAAAGGCCCTGTTCTTGTTGTCGGAGATGGCGCGAGTGGAAGGGACGTGGCAATTGCGATGGCTGGGTTTCAACAGGTGCTGCTTGCACGCGGGCGAAAGCGCAGGCTTTTACCGGAGAAGATCCTCGGACGCAGTTTGTGGGTATGGCTGGGGCAGCTCGGCCTTCTACGTGTATCGGCGCAGGGGATCATCGGGCGAAGGATGAGGCGTGAGGATCCATTCCCTGTTCGTGGCAATGACGATGCTTCACTTAGGCGGTTGGGGGTAATCCTGAAGCCGAGACTGGCTGCGATCCATGACCGCGGGGCAAGTTTCGCCGACGGATCGAGCGAGAACATCAGATCCATAGTTTGGGCGACAGGCTATGCCGATGAG
The DNA here is from genome assembly GCF_900492205.1 of Ciceribacter sp. T2.26MG-112.2. GTDB lineage: Bacteria > Pseudomonadota > Alphaproteobacteria > Rhizobiales > Rhizobiaceae > Allorhizobium > Allorhizobium naphthalenivorans_A. Next base: position 2,842 of record NZ_UEYQ01000044.1, on the reverse strand, counting down.
CTCCCCTGGATTGAAGTCGAGGGTGCAGTTGATGCTCGGGCTGTCCCAATACACTCCAACGGGATTTCGCCTGTTGCCGGTCTCTACTATGTTGGCCGACCTTGGCAGCGTAACCGTGCCTCTGGTCTGATCGCAGGTGCCGCTGACGATGCGGCTTTCATCGTCGAGCATATCCGTCAACGGTGCCTGCAAAGCCTCTAGTCTCAGGTCTCTATAACATTATGACCGATGACCTGTACGCCGTCTTCGCAACCGTCCTCTGGCGTTTCGATCTCCAGAGTGCTGTGGTCGATACCGTGCCTGTCCCGCAGGATTTTTCGCACTGCGCCTTTCACTTCAGCAACACTGCGCAGAGATGACTCCGTCACAACGAGATGCGCTTGCAATGCCTTGTGATCTTCATCGATCCGCCACACATGGACATGGTGCACCTCCTGGACGCCTTCGACGGAACGCATGTCTGAAACAAGTTTGTTCACATCCACGTCCTCAGGCGCCGCCATCATCAGGATCCTGATCGATCCTCCGATCTCAGTGAAGGCCTGCCAGAGTATGTAGCCTGCGATCATGAGGGTGATCGCCGGGTCAATCCATGTCCAGCCGTATATCAGCACAAGCGTGCCGGCAATGATAACACCCACCGATCCAAGGGCGTCCGACACATTGTGCAAGAAAGCGGCGCGGATATTCATGCTGGTTTTTGAAAGGGTGTAGGTGAGCATGGCTGTGATCAAATCGATGACGAGCGCGATGCCTGCGACGATCACGACCGTCCACCCTTCTATCGGCTCCGGTGTGATGAACCGCATGACCGCTTCATACACGAGATAGAGCCCAACGACGATCAAAGTCGTATAGTTGATCAGCGATGCGACGATTTCGGCACGAACATAGCCGAACGTCATCCCTTCGTCGGAAGGGCGGCGCGAGATTCGGCGTGCGCCATACGCAATCACAAGTGATGCAGCGTCACTGAAGTTGTGGAGCGCATCCGCGATCAGGGAAAGACTGCCGGAGAAGATGCCGCCGGCAATCTGCGCAAAGGTAAGGAACACGTTTACGAGAATTGCTCCCCCTATACGCTTGTCTCCGGCATCCGCTCCATGATCGTGGTGATGTCCACTCATGAATTCCGGTCCTGTCTCCGAGGTCAGGATCCTGCCTTGCTGGCATCGATCTCAGCCTTCACCAGTGTGAAAAGACCTTGCGGACTGAACTCTGTCAGAGGCTTTTCGTTGACGAAAAATGTCGGGGTCTGTTTCACATTGTTGGCCTGAACGTCCGCCATATCCTGGGCAAGAATATTGTCGATCGCGGGGGACACCGCATCTTTCTTGCCCTGCTCGACATCAAGTCCGGCCATTGCCGCAATCTGCCATGCCTTTTCCAGATCTGGCTTGCCATGATCGGCCCAGACCGGCTGCTGTTCCAGTATCGCTTCTAGGACCGGTTCAAACAGGTTCTGTTTGCGCGCGGCCTCCAATATGCGCACGGCATCGTCGGAACCCTCGTGGAATACGGTGTATCGCAGGACGAGCCGCACGTCGGTTCCGGTCTGCGCCATCATCTGCTTTACGAGCGGATAAAATGCCCGGCACGCCTCACATGACGGATCAAAAAATTCGACAATTGTCACAGGCGCCGAAACCGGCCCCATGACCGGCGAGTGCATTCTGACAAGGGTATTGTTGCCCGGCATTGGGGAGGGCGCTGGCTCAGCTTCTGGTGTGAGCCCACTATAGAGGGCGGCACCTCCTGCGAAAACTGCGATCGCAGCTGAAGCCGAAGCGATGACGAAAGTGCGTCTGTTCATGCTGGTGTTCTCCGGCGCACGATTAGAAGTAGGGCGATGATGACGGTAAACGCGCCAAGCGACAGGAGCGGAATGGGGAGGGTTCCGAAGAGGAGCATACCCGCGCCCGAGCAGGATGGCCCTTGGCCGCAAGGCTTGATGGCCGTGGGGATGATATTGAAGTAGAGGAGGTTGTGAAATGCCGCGATCAACCATCCCACCGCTGCCAGCGGAACTGCATAGATCCAGGCACGGGCATCAGAGCGGAAGGCGGCGACGGCGAGCAGGACTGCCAGTGGAAACATGAAGGCTCGTTGGTGCCAACAGAGATCGCATGGCATTTGTCCCATGACCTCACCGATGAACAATGCGCCGAGCGTCGAACTCATGGCAATCATCCACGCGCTAAAGATCGCAAGCCATGCCCCGTCGTTAGATTTTACCACTGCTCGGCCATTCCTGTCGTTCATTGATGCGTTGTCAGTATGAAACCTCTAGTAGCTTGAGGGTCAAGGGCGGTTTCCGGTCTGCAGCAATTTCCGGGGCTCTGCAGCGGTAGGTCTGAGGAGAATTGCAATTTTCTTCTGAACTCGCCTTGAACCTCAAGCTGCTAGAGGGATTAGGAGTGCTCCGGACGGTTCATCCGGGGCGAACATCGGCAGGGAATTATATGAAATCTCTCAAAGCGTTTCGACTGGTGGCGTGGTGCGTAGTTGCGATCATCACATTGCTATTGCTCATCGGCTATGTGTCGCAATCGGATACTAGCAAACGCCTGGGTGTGTCAGACACGACCTCTACCCCTGCGGTCGGTCGGCCATTTGAGTTGGTTTCCCACCGTGGCCAAGTCATCGACAATGCCGTGCTCAAAGGAAAGCCGTACTTGGCGTTCTTTGGCTTTACCCACTGCCCTGACATCTGCCCCACAACGCTGTTCGAGTTGAGTGACCTAATGAGTGAACTCGGGCCCGCTGCGAGCGGTTTCAACGTTGTTTTCATCAGCGTTGACCCAGAGAGAGATACTCAGCAGTTGCTGAACGAGTACATGAC
>NZ_UEYQ01000005.1 GCF_900492205.1 Ciceribacter sp. T2.26MG-112.2 | reverse complement strand
GCATATCTCCCGGATCGATAAATGCTCTCGAAAATGCCAGCGTCGGATCACGCTCAGTAACGCCATGTCGATCACTCCAGAGCCCCCGCTGAAAACATGCGAGGGACGGTTGAAACATGGGTCAATTCTCAATGGAAATATCAGGCTGCGCCGGGTCAGCTCTCAGTGGAAATCAACAGTCACTGGCAACTCCATAATGGAAGATGAGCGAAATCTATTGCTCCGTCTTCCTGGGCTCGGCTCTGCGCAGGACAACGCATTAAATCGTTCATTCATTGATAATGACATTATGAACGTTTGCTGCTCTTTGCCGATAATGAACTACATACGAAACCCATACGCAGATTACTCAAGAACTTACGCGTTTGAGAATTTGGGTGAGCCGATGAGTGCAATCGGACTTGAGGCATTGGCGACCTCAATGGCACGTGATCGAATTCAATCTGGCGTAGCCTATGCATCTATAAACAGATCACTAGAAACCAATCTATCGCAATTAGCATTTGATATTTTTCGCGCAACAAGAAAAATCCATACATCATCGGAAGTTCTATCATTTGACGGTATTGCAATTGACGAGGTTGATCTGTCAGACGGAGAATATGATGGGTGTTCTATTGTATTTGCTGGGTGTCTTATTGACAGGGTAATACTTCCGCTTCCCGAGGATACAAACGCGAATATAAAATTCTCAGATTGCCTTATTGGCAGAGTCGAAGGCAGAGTTTCTTCGTCAGATTTGAGCAAGAGTCAGTTCGTGGAATGCGAAGTCGGTGAATTTACAGACGAATACAATGTTAATAGCGAGATACTTGATTCTAGCCTTCCGCTTGGGGTTCGTGTCTTAATTGTTACACTGAGGAAGTTGTTTACCCAAGGTGGATCGTCTCGGTTAGAGAGTGCACTTTATAGAGGGTTGGACCAGCGGTCAAAGATGTTGGTTCCGGAAGTAATCGCGCTTCTACTCCGGCATAAATTCATAGTCGAAACCGGCAGAAAAGGAAAAGTCACCTATGCGGGGACGAAGACGAAAAGAGGGGATGCGTTAGGCATCATTCAGTCACCGAATGTTTCTTCATCGACGATAGTGAAGGAATGCATGAACCTGTAATATCTGCCGCCGTCGGTAACCGCGACGCCGCCTCGCCCCTTGTGGGAGAGGTTAGAAAATCAACAGCTTAGCCGAAGCCTAAGCGTTAGATTTTGTTGGTGAAGGGGGTGGGGACTGGTGCAACGGGAAGACCCCCTCACCAAGTTCGCCTCGCCAATCGGCTTCGCCTCTTGGGGCGAACTATCCTCTCCCACAAGGGGAGAGGAGGGTGTCGCGATTGTGGCTTGCCCCTCCTCGACCCTCCCCACAAGGGGGAGGGGGTCTGTCGCGTTCGCCTTACCGTCCCGCCCGCCCGGATTTGCCCTTGGTGAGCGTCTTGCGCTTCTGGCCGCCAGGGTCTTCGTAGGAGTCGGCCCAGGGGTTGGTGGTGCGCCACCTCTCCCCTTGTGGGAGAGGTTACAAAATCAACGGCTTAGCCGAAGGCTAAGTGTTAGATTTTGTTGGTGAGGGGGTGTGCGGGTGCAGCGGAAAGACCCCCTCACCAAGTTCGCCTCGCCAATCGGCTTCGCCTCTTGGGGCGAACTATCCTCTCCCACAAGGGGAGAGGAGGGTGTCGCGATTGTGGCTTGCCCCTCCCCGACCCTCCCCACAAGGGGGAGGGAGCGCCCCTCATCCGGCTGCCGCCACCCCGGCCCTTCGCATGGCTCAGGGCGTTCGTCGCTGCAATCGATTCACTGGATCGATTGCTTCGCTTCGCGAACCGCGCCTCACCCCCGTCAGCGGGGAGAAGGAAACTGGCGGTCAGCGTCCCGGCCGCCCCGTTTTCCCCTTGGTGCGGGTCTTGCGCTTCTGCTCGCCCGGATCCTCGTAGGAGCCGGCGCCGGGTTTGGCGCGTAGGATCGGGCGGGGGTCGGAAGACCCCCTCACCAAGTTCGCCTCGCCAATCGGCTTCGCCTCTTGGGGCGAACTATCCTCTCCCACGAGGGGAGAGGAGGGTTTCGCGGCCGATGGTTTCGGCTTTTCCGGCAGTTTGCCGGGAACCGGCTTTTCCGTGCGGCCGACGGTCATCTCGTCGAGGCTGTTCTTGCGGAACAGCGGCCGGGCCATCTCGGTGCCGGGGCCCATATTGTCGAGGGTGGGCTTGGCGAAGTAGGAGTTGCCGGCGCCCGAACCCTCCCCCTTGTGGGGAGGGTGGCCCGCAGGGCCGGGAGGGGTGGCGTCTGGCTCAGACCCCTCCCCGACCCTCCCCACAAGGGGGAGGGAGCCCGTCGTGCCTGCGGCACCCTTGCCCTTGTTGCCGCCCTCCAGAGCCTTTGCCTCGTCCCGCGCCATGGGATCGTCCATGGCGGCGAGTTCGACGGCCTTGAGGCGCTTGATCTCGTCGCGCAGCCGCGCGGCGGCCTCGAAGTCGAGATTGGCGGCGGCGTCGCGCATCTGTTTTTCCAGCGCGTTGAGATGGGTCTGCAGGTTGGCGCCGACCAGATGGCCGCCATCGGCAAAGCCCTTGCCGCCGCCCTGGACATTGGCGCCGGAAATGTCGGCGCGCACATGGTCGCGCTCGTAGACCGAGTCGAGAATGTCGGAAATATGCGCCTTGACCGACTCCGGCGTTATGCCGTGCTCGAGATTGTAGGCCTTCTGCTTTTCGCGGCGGCGCGCCGTCTCGTCCATGGCGCGCTGCATCGAGCCGGTGACCTGGTCGGCATAGAGGATGACCTTGCCGTCGACGTTTCGCGCCGCGCGGCCGATGGTCTGGATGAGCGAGGTTTCCGAGCGCAAAAAGCCTTCCTTGTCGGCGTCGAGGATGGCGACGAAGCCGCATTCGGGAATGTCGAGGCCTTCGCGCAACAGGTTGATGCCGACCAGCACGTCGAAGGCGCCGAGGCGCAGGTCGCGGATGATCTCGATGCGCTCCAGCGTGTCGATGTCGGAGTGCATGTAGCGCACGCGCACGCCCTGTTCGTGCAGGTATTCAGTGAGGTCCTCGGCCATGCGCTTGGTGAGCACGGTGACCAGCGTGCGGTAGCCTTTCAGCGCCGTCTCGCGGATCTCGCCGAGCACGTCGTCGACCTGGGACTTGGCCGGGCGGATCTCCACCGGCGGGTCGATCAGGCCGGTCGGGCGGATGACCTGTTCGGCGAACACGCCGCCGGCCTGTTCCATTTCCCAATTGCCGGGCGTGGCCGAGACGGCGACGGTCTGGGGGCGCATGGCGTCCCATTCCTCGAAGCGCAAGGGGCGATTGTCCATGCAGGACGGCAGGCGGAAGCCGTATTCGGCCAGCGTCGCCTTGCGGCGGAAGTCGCCTCGGTACATGCCGCCGATCTGGCTGACGGAGACGTGGCTCTCGTCGATGAACAGCAGGGCGTTGTCGGGGATGTACTCGAACAGCGTCGGCGGCGGCTCGCCGGGGCGGCGGCCGGTGAGATAACGCGAATAGTTCTCGATGCCGGCGCAGGAGCCGGTCGCCTCCATCATTTCGATGTCGTAGCGGGTGCGCTGTTCCAGCCGCTGCGCCTCCAAGAGACGGCCGCCCTTTTCCAGTTCGGCAAGGCGAACTTTAAGCTCTTCCTTGATCGACTTGATCGCGCCGTTCAGCGTCGGCCGCGGGGTGACATAGTGCGAATTGGCGTAGATCTTCACCGATTTCATCTCGCCGGTCTTCTTGCCGGTCAGGGGATCGAATTCGGTGATCGCGTCGATCTCGTCGCCGAACATCGAGATGCGCCAGGCGGCATCCTCCAGGTGGGCGGGGAAGATCTCGATGGTATCGCCGCGCACCCGGAACGAGCCGCGCACGAAGTTGATGTCCTGGCGCTTGTACTGCTGCGCCACGAGGTCGGCGAGCAGCTGGCGTTGATCCAGCCGGTCGCCGACATTCATCTGGAAGGTCATGGCCGTATAGGTCTCGACCGAGCCGATACCATAGATGCAGGAGACCGAGGCGATGATGATGCAGTCGTCGCGCTCGAGGATGGCGCGGGTGGCGGCATGGCGCATGCGGTCGATCTGTTCGTTGATCGACGATTCCTTCTCGATGAAGGTGTCGGAGCGCGGCACATAGGCTTCCGGCTGGTAGTAGTCGTAATAGGAGACGAAATATTCCACCGCATTGTCGGGGAAGAAGTTCTTGAACTCCGAATAGAGCTGGGCGGCGAGCGTCTTGTTGGGCGCGAGGATGACCGCCGGGCGCTGGGTGGCCTCGATCACCTTGGCCATGGTGAACGTCTTGCCGGAGCCGGTGACGCCGAGCAGGACCTGGGTGCGGTCGTCGTTCTCAAGGCCCTCGACCAGGTCCTTGATGGCCGTCGGCTGGTCGCCGGCCGGCTGGTAGTCGGAGACCATGCGGATCGGAATGCCGCCTTCCGATTTCTGCGGCCGGGCCGGGCGGTGCGGCGTCCAGATCTTGCCGTCCTTGAACAGCGGATTGCCGCTCTCGATCAGCGAGGAGAGGGCCTCGACGGTGGCGGTGACGGCACCCGGCGCGAGATTGCCGGCCTCTTCCAGCGACACGTCCATGCCGGCGACCGGGTTGAGGCCGGCGGCGGCGCGGGTCTTCGGATCGGTCGACACGCCCATCGAGGTGCCGCGCGACGATTTCGCCATCGCCACCTTTTCCGACTGTCTGCGCGCCTCGATCTCGATCTTCTTGCGATGCTTGCCGGCCTTGGAGGCGAGCTCGCGCTGGCTCTCGACCGAAGCCGCCTCGGCCTCCGCCTCGAGCTGCTTCACCCAGTCGGAGACACTGCCGGACAATTCGCCCGCCGGGACTAGCCGATCCTTCTCGCTTCTCTCGAAGGGCGTCCCGGACAGAGGCGCGCCTTCGAACGATGCCTGGGGAGCCTCCTCGAAACCTGAGGGGACGGCGGGATTTTTCGGTGTCTTGGCCATGCGGCGAATATGGCGAGAGTCAGGACGAAAGGGAAGGGCGAAGGTCGGAAAATGGGAACAAAAAAGCAACGACCGGGCTGTACCGGCCGCCGCTACTGACAGGATCTGTCACGTGCGATCCGCAAATCGGCATGGGTCTTGACGCATCGGCAACTTGACGCCCGGCAGCCGTGTCGCTTTGCGGCCCGGCCGTCGCGGTACCCAGTTGCGTTACCCAGTTGCGGTGGTCCCAGCTCCCGGCAGTGCCGCCTTTGCCCCGGCCATTGCCGGTGGTAGGATGAACACCCGGCCGTGTGGATGGGCGGTGCCGGCGGGGCGGGAGGCTTTGATGGCGGAGGCCGTGCTGGACAGGTTGATGCCGGGACCGGAGGCGCTGGCGCGGATCAGGGCGGAAATCGACGGCTATAACGGGCAGCGGGCGCAGGTGGCACGGCACACCTGGACCCGGCTGGTGCTTCTGCTCGGCGGCTGGGCGCTTATCTCTGTCGCGATCTGTTGGCCGCTCGTCGTCGCCGGCAACAGCCAGGCCTTCGGCCTCGCTTGCGTCGCCATCCTGTTCAGCGGCTATTTTCTCTTCGACCGGGCGATTGCGCCGCGGCGCCAGTTTCGCCAGACGGTGCGTGACCGCCTGCTTCCGGCGGTCTTCGGCTTTGTCGACGATCTGCGCTACGCCGGCAGCGGGTCGCCGCGCTTCCTCGAGCGCATGCCGGGCAATGAGTTCCTGCGCCGCACCCACAGCCGTCATCGCGACCTGTTCTCGGGGCGCTATGACGGCTTCCGCTTCACCCTGTGCGAGAGCGAGCTTTCGATCGGCAATGGCAGCAAGCGCCAGATCACCTTCACCGGCGTCGTCGTCGCCTTCCAGCAGGAAAACGGCTTTCCCGGCACACTGCTGGCGGCCAAGAGACCGGGGCGGCTTGCGAAGGCGATCCGCAGCCTGTTCGAGGAGGGAACGCTGAGCGAGGTGAAGAGCGGCGACGCCGGCATCGACGCCAGCCACGAATTTCGCACCGACAATCCGCAGGCGGCGGGATCGCGGGTGGCGGCGATGGCAAAGGCGCTCGACTATCTCGCCGGGACCTGGCCCGATGGCGTGATCCGCATTGCGCTTCGCCACAAGGACGGCTTCCTGCTGGTGCCGACGCAGAAGGACTTCTTCGAACTGCCGCCGATCGGCACGCCGCTCGATTTCGATGTCCACGTGCGGCCGATGATCGCCGATCTGGTGACCCTGGTGTCGACCGCCCGGCTGGTCAGCCGGATATAACGGAAGGCAAGATGCCGGCCGGTCTCAGGCGACAGCTCTGCGGGCATCCTTCTTTTCTGCGCGGCGGGCGATCCAGGCGATGAGGCTTTCGACCGGCATGGGCCGGGCGAAATGATAGCCCTGGGCCATGCGGCAGCCGAGCATTTCGAGCACGGCGGCATCTTCCGCGGTCTCGACGCCCTCGACGACGATGTCGAGCCTCAGCGCATGGCCGAGGCCGACAAGCGCGGCTATGAGATCCTGGTTGGCGCGGGATTCCGCCACGCCCTTGGCGAAGCTGCGGTCGATCTTCAGCCGGTCGACCTTCAGGCTGATCAGGTAGGCGAGCGAGGAATGGCCCACGCCGAAATCATCCACGGCGAGCTTGTAGCCCGCGTTTTCCAGTCGTTTCAGCTGTTCGCCCGCCCCGTCGGCATCCAGGATGGCCTCTTCGGTGATCTCGATCTCGAGGCGGGCGGGATTGATCCCGTGCTGCGCGCTGATCTGCTCCAGCATGTCGGCGACGGAATAGAGGGCAAATTCGCGCGGCGAGACGTTGAGCGCCACCGTCACCTCCGACAGATCGAGGTCCGGCAGGCGGGCGAGCAGCCGGCAAACCGACGAGGCGACATGCGCCGTCAGGCTCTCGGCAAGATGGAGAGACTGGGCGGCGGCGACGATTTCCGGCGGCGAGACGAAGCCGAGCCTGGGGTGATGCCAGCGGACCAGTGCCTCGAAGCCGGCAATGGCGCCCGTTTGCAGATCGATCTGCGGCTGGAACCAGGTCTCGACCTCCCCATTGCGGATCGCCGCCTCGATATCCTGCTCGATGAGGCTCTGGCGATCGGCGAGCGCCTTGAGGCCGGGATCGAATTCGCGGATCTGCCGGCGGCCCTTGCCCTTGGCGTCGTAGAGCGCCATGTCGGCGCTCGCCAGCAGTTCCTCGGCGGTGGAGGCGTGGGCGGGAAAGGTCGACAGGCCCATGCTGAGCGCGATCACCGACTGGCTGCCGCCGAAGGCAATCGGGGCGAGGCTTTCCTGCAGCAGGGCTTCCGCATGGTCGCGGCAACGCCATCTGGCATTGGGGCCGGACACGAGGATGGCGAATTCGTCACCGCCGAGCCGGGCGATCAGCCCGTCTTCGCCCACGGTGTTGCTTAAGCGCTCGCCCACCGCCTTGAGCAGGGCGTCACCGGCACTGTGGCCGAGGGTGTCGTTGATCTGCTTGAAACGGTCGAGGTCGATCAGCAGCAGCGCGACTTCGCCGCCGATGGTCTTTTCCCGGGCTATGTCGCCCAGAAGCCTGCCATTGAAGTGCATGCGGTTGGCGAGACCGGTGATGGTGTCGCGATTGGCCAAGACCTCAAGCCGGCGATTCTTCTGCTGGATGTCCTCATTGGCGATCTCGAGCGATTGGGCGAGATTGGTCGCGTCCAGCTTGGCGATCTCGTTGCTGATGAAAACGCGTTCGGCGGAGAGATTGCTCTGCACCATGACGATCATCAGGCCCAGCACATCGACCGCCATGATCGCCGAGGATGATTCGCCGACATAGATCAGCCACACCACGATCGACAGCAGGATCGGCACGGCAAAGGCCATCGACAGCTGCGAATAGCCGATGCCGCGGATCATCGAGCCGGCCGAGATGCCGACCATGATCAGGCTGATCGTCGCATCCTTGCCCGCCGCGCTGAAATCGGGGACGCAAAAGGGCAGCGAGGCCCAGATGAGCCCGGACAGAAGTGCGCCGAACGACATGAAACGCAGCGCATAGTCCGGGTCGGTCTCGATATAGTTGAACCGGGCGAGGCGGCGGGCCGTCATGGCGCGGTAACCCGCCGAGAGAATGATGGCCGCCAGCCATAGTACGATGTGCTGCGAGAAGCCGTAGCCGAGAAAGACGATCAGCGCGGCCGACAGGGAAATCGTGATATTGAAGAATAGCGTGGACCCCAAGCCGCTAACGATGTGCGCCGCCTGCGCCCGTTTTGTGGCGGCGAGAAACTGGGCGGTGGGGGGAATTGCTTGCTGGTTCAAATGCAATATCCGATTGTAAATCGCTTCTTTGGAAAAAACGAGTGTGATGCGAGCCTCCACGCTCGCATGATTATGATAAAATTCATTTAACGCCGCATTGCCGCTTATCGCGTGCTTGGATCGGGCGAGGTTCTTGTGCACTTTCGGTTGCAATGTGCCTCGCGGCGGACAGGGCCGACACGCCGACGGATTGCATGCCTAAGGGCGAATGCGGCATGGTTCGTCGGTCGGCGGCGGATTCGTTTGCGCCGCTGCGCGATCGTCCGCTGCCGCGCAAGGCCGGCGTCCCACCATCAATGTTCAAGGAATACCAATGCCGACCTTCAGTCCCGCCGCCGTATGGCCGATCGTAATGCTGGCGCTTTCCAACGTGTTCATGACCTTTGCCTGGTATGGCCACCTGAAATTCAAGGGCTCGGCGCTCACCCTGGTGGTGCTGGTCAGTTGGGGTATCGCCTTCTTTGAGTATTGTCTGGCCGTGCCCGCCAACCGCATCGGTTCGCAGGTTTATTCCGCGGCGCAGTTGAAGACGATCCAGGAGGTGATCACCCTGCTGGTGTTTTCCGGCTTTTCGGTCTTCTGGCTGAAGGAATCGCTGACAATCAACCACTTCCTCGGTTTCGCGATGATTGCCGGCGGCGCCGCACTGATCTTTCGCGCCTGATCGAGCGGGCTAATGATGCGGGCCTGGCCCTCTGCCTGGCCTATTCCGCCGGAACCGGCGTCGGTCTGCCTTCATCGTCGAGCGCGACCATCACGAATGTGGCGGCCGTCACCTTCTCCATCGTGTGCGTCAGATAGCGCTGGGCCCACACCTCGACGGCGAGCGTCATCGAGGTGCGTCCGACCTTGGAAATGTCGGTGTAGACGCACAATGTGTCGCCGATCTTGACCGGCATGGCAAAGGCCATTTCCTGGACGGCCGCCGTGACCACACGGCCGCGGGCGCGTTCGGCGGCGCGGATACCGCAGGCGAGGTCCATCTGGGCCATCACCCATCCGCCGAAGATGTCGCCGGCGGCATTGGCGTCACCCGGCATGGCGAGCGTCCTCAAGGTGAGCTCACCGGTCGTTGCTGCTGCGCTGCGCATTGTCTGTCCCATCTGCTGTCGCGGGTTAACACGATCCGCGCCGGAATCGCCCTGTGGTGAAGGCGAGCCTATGAAATTGCCGCGGTCCGGGCAACAGGTCCACCGGCGACGCCCCAAATGCCGGGCCCGGCTTAAGTACACACCGCTAAATTTAGGGTATCGACCTTTATCGATTTCGTAATTTTCCCATGGGATCGTTCCCCTGAGAATTAGGGGGAGTAACTTCTATGAAGAATCTGAGCATTTCGGTACGGCTGTATCTGTTGGTGGCGCTGGCGCTTTGCGTGCTCGTGGCGACGCTGACCTTCAGCCTGTTCTATTCGTATAACTCGCTGGCCGACGAACGCCGGGCGGGCCTTGCCTCGATCGACCAGACGGCGCTCGCGGTCTTCTCCAAATATTACAAGATGGAGCAGGACGGCGTGCTGAAGCGCGAGGAGGCCCAGGCCAAGGCCCTCGAGGTCATCGGCGCCATGCGCTATGGCAAGGACGGCTATCTCTGGGTCAACGACATGCAGCCGGTCATGGTCATGCATCCGATCAAGCCCGAGCTTAACGGCAAGGACCTCAGCCAGAACAAGGATCCGAACGGCAAGCACATCTTCATGGAATTCGTGAAGACCGTGAAGGCCAACAAGGAAGGCTTCGTCGACTATTACTGGCCGAAGCCTGGCTTCGAGGCGCCGGTCCTGAAGTTCTCCCACGTCGTCGGTTTCGAGCCCTGGGGCTGGATCGTCGGCACCGGCGTCTACGCCGACGACCTTGCCGCCATGTTCTACAGCAATGCCTGGTCGTTCGGTGCCATCATCGCCGCCAGCGTGATCGTCATCCTTTCCTGCGCCTATGCCGTGGTTCGCAGCGTCGTTGGTCCGATCGCCCGCCTGAAGAACGCCATGGGCCGGATCGCCGAGGAGAAGGTCGACACCGAGATCGTCGATGCCGACCGCCGGGACGAAATCGGCGGTATGGCCGACGCCCTGATCGTCTTGCGCGATTCGGTGCGCGACCGCATCGACATGCGTGGCCGCGAAGCCGAGCAGCAGCAGAAGATCGACGCCGAGCGACAGAACAACGAGACGGTTCTGCGCACCGCTTCCGAGCGGCAGGACCATGCGATCCACCAGATCGGCGACGCTCTGGAACGGCTGGCCCAGGGCGACCTGACCGTCAGTGTCGGCGACATCGGTGCCGAGTATGACAAGCTGCGCCGCGATTTCAACGCCGCCGTTGCAGCCCTCAGCAGCGTCATGGGTTCGATCAATCAGACGAGCAATGTGGTCAGCGACAGCGCCGGCGACATCAGCGAAGCGACCAACAATCTGTCGCGCCGCACCGAGCAGCAGGCCGCCGCCCTCGAGGAGACCGCCGCCGCCCTCGACGAGATCACGGTTGCGGTTCGCACCGCATCGGAACGCGCCAACGAGGCCCGCGACATGGTCGCCGAGACCAAGAAGAGCGCCAACCGTTCCGGCGAGATTGTCCGCAACGCGGTTGACGCCATGGGCCGCATCGAAAGCTCTTCGGCGCGCATCAACCAGATCATCTCGGTGATCGACGAGATCGCTTTCCAGACCAACCTCCTGGCCCTCAACGCCGGCGTCGAGGCAGCACGTGCCGGGGAGGCTGGTCGCGGTTTTGCGGTCGTTGCCCAGGAAGTGCGCGAACTCGCCCAGCGTTCCGCCAATGCCGCGAAGGAGATCAAGGCGCTGATCAGCGCTTCGGCTGCCGAAGTCGGCAACGGCGTGTCGCTGGTACGCTCGACCGGCGAGGCGCTCGTCGAGATCGAGAAACTGGTCAACCAGGTCAACGATCACGTCAACAGCATCGCCACGGCCTCGCGCGAACAGGCGACCGGCCTGCAGGAGATCAATACCTCGGTCAATCACATGGACCAGATGACCCAGCAGAACGCCGCCATGGTCGAGGAAACCTCGGCCGCCGGCCAGACGCTGGCGGAGGAGAGCCGGCATTTGCGTCAACTGCTCTCGCGGCTCAAGCTCGAGGCAGAAACCTCCGCGCAGCCGGGTAGGCGTCACGCAGCCTGAGATTTGCCCTTGCGCATGAGACAGGACGCCGGCGGGACTTCCCGCCGGCGCTTTCGTTTGTCCTTCTCGCAGTCACCGAGCGCCGCATGTGGGGCCGAGCCGGCCGAGAGCGGCCGAAGACCCGTTCAGGGTAAAACGTCGCGCCTTGAAGGTCGTCTCGTCCGGCGTCAGCGTGATGTCGTTGCCGGAGCGCAAGAGGGCGGTGAGCGGTCCGGAGAAAGCCGCCGGCGCGTAAAGAACCCCGTCCATCGCCTCGTAAATCATCGTCACCTCGACGTCCGTCCTGCCATCGGAAAAGACCACGCGGCCGCTCCATTCCGGATTGCCGTCGGGCGGATCGCCCTGGCCGCCGTCGTCGAAGCGCAGCGCAAAGGCGCCTTCCTCTCCGCATTGCAGGTAGAGCATCGCCTCACGCTCCGTGCCGGCCGCAGGTGAGCAGATATGGGCCGTCAGTGCCCTGCCGCCCTCGACGTCCCAGACTTCGGCTTTCCATCCGTCGCAATCGGCGGCAAAACCGGGCAGGGCGGTGAGCACAAGGATCGAAAGCTGGCTTGCCGCGAGACGATATTTTCCAGGCATTTCGGCTGCCCCTGTTGCGAGAACCATGGCGGTCGATCCAATCTAGGGCCGTCCCGCCCCTCGGGGCAAGGCGAAAGGCGCCCCCTGTTCCCAGTGGCGCGGGAGGGCCAGTACGGGAGAAAGCCATGCGCCGCATTCTCATCATTCAAGGCCACCCGGACGCCAGCGGACCGCATCTCTGCCACGCGCTGGCCGAGGCCTATGCCACCGGCGCCGCTTCGGCCGGCCACCGGGTCGAAAGGCTGGACCTGGGGGCGATCGACTTTCCGATTTTGCGGTCACAAAAGGAACAGGAAGGCGGTCCGGTCTGCGCTGCCATTGCTGCGGCGCAGACCGAGATCAAGGCCGCCGACCATGTCGTCCTGGTCTTCCCGCTCTGGCTCGGCGGCATGCCGGCACTGGTCAAGGCCTTCTTCGAGCAGGTGTTCAGGCCCGGATATGCCTATGCCCGCGAAGGCAGGCCGTTGAAGGGTGCACTGCTCAAGGGGCGCTCGTTGAGGATCGTCATCACCATGGGCATGCCGGTCTGGTTTTACCGGCTGGTCTATGGTGCCCATAGCCTGAAGGCGATGAAGGTCGGCATTTTCGGCTTCGTCGGGTTCAAGCCGATCCGGGCGAGCCTCATCGGCAATGTCGCCGGCAGGGATGCGGCCGGTCGCGAACGATGGATCGAGCGGATGAAAAGCCTGGGGGCCACCGGCACGTAAGGGCTTCATCGATGCCCTAAACCAAGGCTTAACGGCCCAGTGTTAGTTTCTGGACCGGATGACGTCCGGCTTTCGGCGGCGGCAGAGTGGGTTTCGGTATGGCGTTCTCGATCTTTCTTCAGCGGTCCGCATTGGTCATCCTTTCGGCGACGAGTCTTTTGTCCTGTAACGGTGACGGCATGGCGCCGCCGGCGCTTTCGTCGCGCCTGCAGCCGGAAGGCCGCGTTGCCGACAGGGAATTGCTTGGTCCGGTCGGAGCGCGTGCCGCTTATGCGCCGGCGACCGTGAGCGGCAACCGCGCCACGGACGCGATCGACTATCTCGACACGCCGAACCTTGCCGGGGTCGACAATCGGGCGGATGATGATCCGCTCGGGGTCAATGATCCGCGTGGCGTCACAACGCCCGCCGTGCCGGGTGAAGCCATGGCATTGGCCGACCAGCAGCCGTCCTTGCGCGAGCAGGCGCAGCAGCAACCCATGCCGCAAGCCGCTGAATACGCCATTCCGGCGGAAGGCGTGAATATCGATGCCGATCTCGGTATCGGCGACGAAAACCGGACCGACTTTGGCGAGGCAAAGCCACCGGCTCCCGCAGCGCCGGTCGCAGCGCAGATCATGGTGCCGCAGGGTCCGATGGCGATCGCCGAAGGTGAGACAAGCCAGCCGGTGGTCGACGGTATCGGCACCGACAATCCTACGGCCTTGACGCCGTCGCGGCCGCAAGCGGCCAATCCGCCGCTCCCATTGTGAGCTTTCAGGCTCGCCCCCAAGAGAAAGCCGGCGCGAACGCCGGCTTTCTGACCAGGGCAATGGGGCGGGGGACATCGCCGCCGGTCGCAAAGGGATTGAGCGAAAATGTCTGCCTGAAATCACTGTGTCAAAACCGGCAAGGCTGCCGCCCTGACGAACGGCGCTTGCTTGCCAGGCGTACCGCGTTGCGGCTGCCTGTCCTTGCCTGATGCCGACGATAGGGTAGAAGCGACACGGATTGATGACAGGCGCGGCAAGCCGGTGCGCGCCAGGAAGGACAGGCCGTGATGCCCCCCGTTTCGGAACTGATGCTGTTTGCCGGCCTGCTGGTGGTTGCCGGCGGCGTGGCCGGCCTGCTCGCCGGCGTCTTCGGCATTGGCGGCGGCGCGGTGCTGGTTCCGGTGTTCTACCAGATCTTCGGGCTCGCCGGCATTGATGATGCGGTTCGCATGCATCTCGCCGTCGGCACATCGATCGCCATCATCGTGCCGACCTCGCTGAGGTCGTTTGCCGCCCACCGGCGGCGGGGCGCCGTCGACATGCAGTTGCTGAGGGGCTGGGTCGTCGCCGTACCGCTCGGGGCGATCCTTGCCGCGGTGATCGCCGCCGAGGCGTCGAGCGAGGCGCTGCGGCTGATCTTCGCGGTGATCACGCTGCTGCTCGCCTCCCGCATGATGTTCTTCTCGTCGCGCTGGCATCTCGGTTCCGACCTGCCCGGCGAGCCCCTGCGCTTTGCCGTCGGCACCGGCATTGGCGTGTTTTCGGGGCTGATGGGGATCGGCGGCGGCGTGCTCAACAATACCTTCATGAGCCTCTACGGCCGGCCGATCCACCAGGCGGTGGCGACCTCGGCCGGCGTCGGCGTGCTGATCTCGCTGCCGGGCCTGTTCGGCTATATCTGGGCCGGATGGGGCAAGGACGGGCTGCCACTTCTGTCGACCGGCTTCATAAACTGGATCGCCGTGGTGCTGATCATTCCGGTGACGCTGGTCGTCGCCCCCTACGGTGCGAAAATCGCCCATGCGATGAGCAAGCGCCAGCTCGAGATCGGCTTCGGCCTGTTCCTGATCTTCGTCTCGGCCCGCTTCTTCTACAGCCTCTACGGCTGAGCGGGCGCGTCGGGAGCCTATGGCCTCAGGCGGCAGCGCCCGAGCGCATCGCCGCCATGCTCAGCTTGCGATCGGCGCGCTCCTGTTGCGGCGAGCGGTTGTAGACTTCGCGATAACACTTGGAGAAGTGCGACGCGGAGACGAAGCCGCAGGCGACCGCCACCTCGACCACCGGCATGGACGACTGGACCAGCAGGTGGCGGGCGCGGTCGAGCCGGATCTCGAGATAGTAGCGGGCCGGCGAGCGGCCCATTTCCTGGCGGAACAGGCGCTCGATCTGGCGCCGCGACAGGTCGGCATCCTCGGCGATCTCGACGAGCGTCAGCGGTTCGGCGAGATTGCTTTCCATCAGTTCGATGATCGACAGGACCTTGGAGTTCTGCACGCCGAGACGGGCCCGGAGCGGCAGGCGTTGCCGGTCGGTCGGGCTACGTACCCGGTCGGTCAGGTGCTGCTCGCAGACCCGGTTGACCAGGCCTTCGCCAAAATCCTGGCCGATCAGGTTCAGCATCATGTCGAGCGAGGCGGTGCCTCCGGCGCAGGTATAGAGATTGCTGTCGACCTCGTAGAGGTCGGCATAGACTTCCGCCTGCGGGAAGGCTTCGGCAAAGCCCGGCAGATTTTCCCAATGGATGGCGCAACGCTTGCCGTTCAGCAGGCCGGCCTGGGCCAGCACATGAGCGCCGGTACAGAGGCTGCCGACGGCAGCACCCCGGTTATAGGCCTCGCGCAGCCAGGCATTGACCGACTTGTTGTGGAACTCCTCGACATAGACGCCGGAACAGACGATCACCATGCTCGGCCGGTTTTCACCGGACAGGTAGCGGCGTTCGTCGGCGAGCGAGGAATTGACCTCCATGGCGATGCCGCTCGAGGAATGGACCTTCTGCCCGTCGGTCGAGGCAAGCCGCCATTCATAGGCCTGATAGCCGAGCATCCGGTTGGCGATGCGCAACGTTTCGATCGCGCCTGCAAAGGGCAGGAGCGTGAAATGGGGGACGAGAAAGAAGACCAGCGAACGTTTCTTGGTTGGCGCCTTGTTCATGTGTGATGCCCAGTGTTCCCGCGTTTTTCGCTATTCCTTGCGTGGCAGGCGTCATGGAGATGTTCCGAATGCGACGTGCGTCTTCAGGAACACGGCAGAATAGCGCGGGACAGGCGAAAATGCGACGCCCGTTTCGCAGTTTTCTCATTGCGACCTGGAAAGGAGCGGTGCATTTGCGGCGCCTGAGGCATCAACTTGAAAGACCGACGGAATTTCGGGCGCGAGCCGGGAAATGGGGAAAAACCGGCTCGGCCCGATTGCGACGCGGCGGGGCGGGCCGTGTCGCAAATGTCTCAAAGCCTGGGCACCGGTCTGTCGGTGGCAGGCCAGCCGAGATCCTTGCGCAGGTCGAAGGGCAGGGCTTCCAGCGCCCGGGCATTGGCCCGGCGCTCCTGCCATTGCCGCACGGCCCGGCCTGCGGTCATGAGAATGGCGATGGGGTGCGCGACCGTCGGCAAGCGGCGGTTCTGCAAAGTGATCCGGCTGTCATAACCAACGAGGGTCATCGTCTTCATCCTTTTCGGCTGCCTGTCTGGCCTTGGTGTTTTGCTCGCCTCTTATTCATCATTCAAACGAATGTTTATGATGCTAGCGATCGATTTGTGTGGTGTTTGCGGTGCGGCTCGATGGCCGTGTACTCCTCCGGCGGCCAGCCGATATCGCGTTGCAATTCGGGCGATAGGGACGCCAGTTCCCGGCGCGCTCTCAGGTTCTGGCGTGCGGCCGGCGTCAGTGGCAGGACTTCATGCCAGCGGCGCACCATATCGAGCAGGGTTGCAATCAGCATTGTCGCCTCCTTGTGTTCTCTTGATGGTTGCAGCATGCGCCTCGATTGACATTCAATCAAACGCGATGATATCGTTCTTAAGATCAGTTTTATTGAAAGATGCCTGACCGTGACCCTGATGATCCGCCAACCGCTGCCGCTGCTCGACAACGACATCCTGCGCACCTTCGTGGCGATTGCCGAGACCGGGAGCTTCACTTCGGCGGCGGACCGCGTGTTCCGCACCCCCTCGGCGGTTTCCATGCAGATCAAGAAGCTGGAGGAACAACTGAGCGCGACACTCTTCCTGCGCGACGCGCGCTCGGTGACGCTGACGGAGAGTGGCGAGACGCTGCTGCCCTATGCACGGCGCATGCTGGCGCTGTCCAACGAGGCGGTTGGGCGATTCCGCATGCCGGAAATGAAGGGCGTGGTGCGGCTCGGCGCGCCCGACGATATCGGCGAGCGTTTCATGCCGACCATCCTGCGCCGCTTTGCCGAGGTCTATCCGGCGATCATGGTGGATCTCACGGTCGACACGTCCGGTCAGTTGCGCCGCCGTCTGCAGGAACAACGCCTGGACCTGACCCTGGTCAATTGCGCGCCGGGCATGGTGAGCCATGACGGGGAGGTGATCCACACCGAGCAGCTGGTCTGGGCCGGTGCCAAATGCGGCACTGCCCACCTGCGCGATCCCCTGCCGGTGTCGATCTGGGAGGACGGCTGCTGCTGGCGGGCCGATGCGCTGTCACGCCTCGACCGCGACAAGCGCCCTTACCGGATCGCCTATCTGTCCGCCCACACGATGGCGCAGCGCGCTGCGGTGATCGCCGACCTGGCAGTCGCGCCGCTGCCGCGCAGCTACCTGACCGACGACATGACGGCGCTCGGCTCCAAGCAGGGACTGCCGGACCTCGGCACGTTCGAGGTGCGGCTTCTGACCGGGCCGGAGACCAGCGAGACGATCCGCGCGGTGGCCGACAGCGTGCGCTTCGCCTTTTCCGAGATGATCGGGATCGCCGCCTGATAGAGCGGCGACTGGGAGCCCTGCCGGTTGGCAGAAATGCCTAGGGCGACTCGGCGCGCAACGGCAACCCGGTGTCATTCCCTGTTTCTGCGCCGCCGGCGGCCGCCGCCTTCGCCATCGCCGTCCGAGAGGATCTTGCGTTCCGGCAGCGTCACCGCCGCGGCGAGCCTGGGGAAGTGGTCGACCTTGTTGGGCAGCGCCATGGCATCGATGAAAAGCTGCTGAAAATGCGGCTCGAGCGCCGTCTCGATCTTCTCGATGCGGGTGACGGTGTCCTCGATCTCGCGCCGGTGGCCGCGATTGAGCAGCGCCATCAGCGCCCCGGTGCCGGCCGCGTTGCCGACCGCCTTGACTTCGGAGAGGTCGCAATCGGGGATAAGGCCGAGCACCATCGCGTATTTCGGGTCGATGAAGGAGCCGAAGGCGCCGGCGAAGCGGATCGTGTCGACGGTCTGGATGTCCAGCTTTTCCATCAGGAGCTTGATGCCGGCATAAAGGGCCGCCTTGGCGAGCTGGATGGCGCGTACATCGTTCTGCGTCACCGTGATCGTCTGGGCGCCGTCGTGCAGCAGATAGGAGAAGGTGCGGCCGGTCGCGAGGATGCGTGGGCTTTTCGCCGCCATCGCGCCGTCGACCACGCCGTCGGCGGATATGACGCCGGAGAGATACATTTCGGCGACGACCTCGATGATCGCCGAGCCGCAGATGCCGGTGATGCCGGTTTTTTCGGCGGCCTCGGCAAAGCCTTCCTCGTCGGACCACTGCTCGACGCCGATCACCTTGAAGCGGGGCTCCAGTGTCTGTGCGTCGATGCGCACGCGCTCGATGGCGCCCGGCGCTGCACGCTGGCCGCAGGAGATTTCCGCACCCTCGAAGGCGGGGCCGGTGGGCGAGGAGGCGGCGACGGTGCGTGTGCGGTTACCGAGCACGATCTCGGCATTGGTGCCGACATCGACCAGCAGCATCATCCGGTCCTGGCGGTGCGGTCCTTCGGCGAGCGTCGCGCCCGCCGCGTCCGCGCCGACATGGCCCGCGATGCAGGGCAGGAGATAGGTGCGGGCGCCGGGATTGAGGACAAGCTCGATGTCGCTCGCCGCGCAGGACACGGCACCGGAGACGGCAAGCGCGAAGGGCGCCTGGCCAAGCTCGGTCGGATCGATGCCAAGGAACAGGTGGTGCATGATCGGATTGGCGACGAACACCGAATCGAGGATGTCGGTGCGGGCGACGCCGCCCTCTGCGCAGACCTGGTCGACCAGTTCGGAGACGGCCTGCCGCACGGCTTTGGTCATGGCTTCCCGGCCGTCCGGGTTCATCATGACGTAGGAGACGCGGCTCATCAGATCCTCGCCGAAACGGATCTGCGGGTTGGACGTGCCCGACGAGGCGACGACGCGGCCGGAGAGCAGCGAGACGAGATGCATGGCGATCGTCGTCGAGCCGATGTCGCAGGCAAGGCCATAGGCCTCGTTGTGCAGTCCGGGCCAGAGCGCGACGATGGTCGGACGCTGGGTGTCGCTGTCGCGGTGGATGGCGGCGGTCACCGTCCAGTTGCCCTTGCGCAGGATCTTCTGCACCTGTGGTAGTAGATAGGGCTCGACCTGCAGGTCGGTATAGCCCCAGTCCTTCTCCAGCATGACCTTCATGCGGTCGAGATCGCCGAGCGGCTTGTGCATGTCGGGCTCGTCGACCTCGACATAGCAGAGATGGACGGCGGGATTGCGCTCGATCACCCGGTCGCTGGCGGCCTTGCGCACCACCTGGGCGTTGACCACGGCATCCTGCGGCACGTCGACGACGAGATCGCCCTCGATCGTCGCGGAACAGGAAAGCCGCCGGCCTTCGGGCAGCGTGCGCACCTCGGCATAGCGCTTTTCCTTCGGCCCGGGCGGCGAGATGTGGTCGTTGGACGAGACGATGCCGTGCTTGGCGAAATTGCCTTCCTGCACCTCGATCTGACACCGCCCGCAGGTGGCCCGCCCGCCGCACACGCTCTCGACATAGACGCCCAGTTGGCGGGCCGCATCGAGCACCGGCGTGCCGACCGGAAACCGGCCGCGCTTGCCGGACGGCATGAAGAGGACGAGGGGGTCGATTTCGGTCATGAGCGATGCGTTTCCTGAGAGGCTTGGAAGCAAGGTTAGTGGCTAGGCGGGATCCTTGCCCATGTCGAGTGGACCGCCTTGCTCCTCACCCTAACCCTCTCCCCGTAAACGGGGCGAGGGGATTTCGTCGGCGGCCGGCGGGTCTATCTTCTCCCCGGCGGGGAGAAGATGCCCGGCAGGGCAGATGAGGGGGTCTACCAGACGGCAGACACTGACGCGTGAAAGTGGCTTCGCCACCCCCTCATCCGGCGCTACGCGCCACCTTCTCCCCGTGGGGGAGAAGACGAGCAGCCGGCGCCGAGCCTTCGCCGTGGTGCCGCCTATTCCGTCGCAGCACCCGCACCCGCCCGTGCCGCGCGGCCGCCGCGGCGGCCGGAGGAGGCGCCGGGGGCGGTGGTGGAGGGGGCGGCGCCGGGTTCTGCCGGCTTGTGGTCGCGATAGGTCATGATCCAGTTGCCGCAATTGGGGTCCGTGCCGTTCAGGACGTTGGCGGCGCGCACGGCCTCCATTTCCTGCGGGCGGCAGGGGTTCATGATGGCCGACGTCATGCCGGCGCCGATGACCATGGGGATGAAGCCGGCATTGATGCCATGGCGGTGCGGCAGGCCGAACGAGATGTTCGACAGGCCGCAGGTGGTGTTGACCTTGAGCTCGTTGCGCAGGCGGTAGAGCAGGGCAAAAACCTGACGGCCGGCATCGCCGAGCGCGCCGATCGGCATGACCAGGGGGTCGACGACGACGTCCTGCGGCTTGATGCCATAATCCATGGCGCGCTCGACGATCTTCTTGGCCACCGCGAAGCGCACGTCCGGGTCCATGGAAATGCCGGTCTCGTCGTTGGAGATGGCCACCACCGGCACGTCGTACTTCTTGCAGAGCGGCAGGATGGCTTCGAGCTTTTCCTCCTCGCCGGTCACCGAATTGACCAGCGGACGGCCCTTGGCGACCTTCAGCGCGGCCTCGATAGCAGCGGTGACGGATGAGTCGATCGACAGCGGTACGTCGACCAGGCCCTGGACGATCTCCATGGTCTTGACCAGCAGGCCCGGCTCGGTCTCGTTCGGGTTGACCGAGGTGACGCCGGCATTGACGTCGAGCATGGTGGCGCCGGCGGCAACCTGTTCCAGCGCGTCCTTGATGACGGTGTCGAAATTGCCCTCGATCATTTCGGCGGCAAGCTTCTTGCGGCCGGTCGGATTGATGCGTTCGCCGATCACGCAGAACGGCTGGTCGAAGCCGATGATGATTTCGCGTGTGGCGGATGCGACGATGGTGCGGGTCATTATTGTTCTCCGGTCGGGCGCTCAGACAAGGTCTGGCGGGCCTATAATGGGGTTGCAAGCGCGCGGGGCCGAGGCGCCGCGCGGCCGGTCAGTGCGAATTCTTCGGGTTCAGATGGGCGGCGAGACCGGCCATCTGCTGCTGGTCCTCGACCTTCTCCTCGCGGATATGCTCGAGCCGTTCGGCAACCAGCGCGTCGCCCGGGTTGGCTTCCCGCCTCCACGGCTTGCGGCCCTTCAGCACGCCCGATTCATGGACGATCTCGGCGACATATTCCTCCTGGCGATAGGCCATGACATGCATGCCGGAAATGCCCTCGATCTCCTTCACCTCGTTGATGATGTCGATGCAGAGCTGCTTGCCTTCGCGTTTCTGGTCCTCGGCGCCTTCGAGGCGCTTGATGACCGAATCCGGAATATGGATGCCGGGCACGTTGGAGCGGATCCACTTGGCGGTCTTGGCCGAGGCGAGCGGTCCGACGCCGACCAGGATGAAGCACTTCTCGTGCAGGCCGAGATCGCGCACCTTCTTCATGTATTCGCGGAACATCGGCACGTCGAAGCAATACTGGCTCTGCACGAACTGCGCGCCGGACTCGATCTTCTTGGCAAGCCGGTAGGGTCGGAAGTCGTAAGGCGGGGCGAACGGATTGATGGCCGCGCCGAGGAAGACGTGCGGCGGGGTGGAAAGCTTGCGGCCCGACAGGAACTTCGATTCGTCGCGCATGGTGCGCACGGTCTCTAACAGCGACATGCAGTCGAGGTCGAAGACCGGCTTGGCGCCCGGCTGGTCGCCGGCCTGCACGCCGTCGCCGGTCAGGCACAGGATGTTCTGCACGCCCATGGCCGACGCCCCGAGCACGTCGCCCTGGATGGCGATGCGATTCCTGTCGCGGCAGGCGATCTGCATGATCGGCGCATAGCCCATGCGGGTCAGAAGCGCGCAAATGCCGACGGACGACATGTGGCAATTGGCGCCCGAGGCGTCGACCGCATTGATGCCGTCGACCCAGCCGTCGAACACAGCGGCGCGCTCGTAGACGTCCTGCGGGTTGGCGCTGTCCGGGGGATTGAGTTCGGCGGTGACGGCGAATTCGCCGCGCCTGAGCACGCGCTCCAGCCGGCCGCGCGAGGAATGACCGGGCAGGGGATCGAGCGGCGCGCCGGGATCGTGTGGATTGAAGTCGGGGCTCATGGCTTCTGTTCCGAAGGGGAGGTTTCGCGCGCGGCGGCGGCTTGCGCCGTCACCCGCAGCCAGGACGAGGTTTCGCGCAGCGACTGGTTGACCGGCTTCTGGACATTGAGGATCGCGTCGCCATGGACCATGGCGCGCGAACCGGCCCAGGCCTGGACCCAGACGCAGGGCATGTCGGGCTCGACCTCGCAATTGCCGTTGGCGCGCACCCCGCCGCAGGGACCGTTGCGCAGCTGTTTTGGGCAGTTCATCGGGCAGGACATGCCGGTCGACGACAGGACGCACTGGCCGCACATGCGACAGTCGAACAGCAGGCCCTTGACGTTGCGCTCGACGAAGGTCACCGGCCGCTCGACGCGGGCATAACCGAGCTTGTTCCACAGCGGGTGAAGCAGAAGGAAGGCATTGGCGAAGCGGCCGTAGAACCATTCGAGGAAGCGCGAATGGCGGACCGACCACAGACGGATCGTGTAGGAACGGCGGGCCCGGCGGTTGGGGGAGACGCTGCCTGGCGTATAGGCGCCGGTCGTCGCCTTCTTGGCCGGGGCGGCATTGCCCGGCATGGGGCCGGGAGCGGGTTTGCCGTCAGCCATTGTCGCGGCCTCCGGCATGGAGGAGGGAGACCAGACGGTCCTTGTCGTAGGCCGCCTCGAGTTCGGCGGTCGCCATGTCGGCTTCCGCCTCGAGATCGTCGCCGACCGGCAGGGGGTCGCCCTTGCGCCATTCGGCGAGATAGTCGTCGGTTTCGGCCGCGCCGGATCGCATGGCGGCCATGTCGATCGCCTCGGTGAAGCGCAGCGACAGCTCGCGCTTGGCGCTTTTGCGTCCCTGCTTGACAATCACCTGGGCGGGTATGTCGCGCCAGTAGACGATGATCCTGTCAGCCATGTCCTCACACTCCCCTTTTCGTCACAATGCACAGGTCCAAAGCGGCGGACTGCGCTTGCGACGACGTCGCAAGGAGCAAAAAGCGACGTTGCCCGCGAATTACCAGACCTTGCGCCGAAAGCCGTTGGCAAGCCAGGCCCAGAGGGTCGGCGGATAGCGCAGGATCGAGGGACCTTCCGGCTGGAACGGACGAAGCCGGCCGTGGACTGCATCCTCGACCGATTGAAGCGTGATGTCGATTGCCGCCACCGTCAGGACCAGGGGATAGGTGGCGATGAAATCGCCGTCGTCCGGCAGGGTTCGGACCTCGTAGAGCGTGCCGCCGGTGTCGGTGCCGGCATCGACGAGATGCAGCGTCGCGCCGAAATTGGCGGCGTCTTCCTCGGCGAGCGACCAGTATCCGCCCATCTGGCCGCGGTATTGCGGGTTGATGCCGGCATGGAGGTTGATGACCGGGCAGGGCATGGCGGCGAGTGCGGTGCGCGACATCAGCCGTGTGCTGACGAGCAGGATGGCGACGGGCTTCAGTTCGGCGACGAGAGCAAGGGTGGCCGGATCGTTGATCGAGCCGACGTCGTGGACCGGGATATTGTTTGCGATCGTCGCGGAGAGGCCGCCGACCTTGAGAAGCGCCTCGATCCGCCGCCTGGCGAGCGGGCGCAACAGCCGGGCGGCGATCATAGTGCCCAACTGGCCGAGTGCGGTGATCCAGCCGAGCAGCCGGGCCCGGCGACGGGTGATCGCCCACTTCGATTCCGGCTGTTCGCGCACGACATGCAGGTTCGGATAATGCCGGGCAAGGGCATTGATGACGATCGCCGGATTGGGGCCGCCGGCGGTCATCACCATCGCTGTTGCGGAAGAGGGCTCTGTCGATCTCGGCACGCTCATGGGAAAAGTCCTCTCGCGGATCAGAACACCAGCAGCAGGACAGCGCCGGCGGTATAGACGACAAAGGCTGCCACGGCGATGGAGACCAGGCCGACGAGCGTGCCGATCAGCACGCCGAAGCCGTCGCATTGGGAATGGGCAAAGCCGATGATGGCGAGCGCCAGCGCCGGCAGCCAGTTGCCGAGCGGAATCGGCAGGAAGACGACAATGGCGAGCACCAGGGCGAAGAGGCCCAGCACGCGTTCGGAGAAGCGGGTTTCGAGAAACCAGAAGCGCGGTTTCACCAGGGTCTCGGCACGTTTGAGCCAGGGGACGAGACGGTTGACGGCGCCTTGAAAGGTGGAGGTGCTGACGCCGCAATCGGCGATCCGGCGGGGCAGGTAGATCCGTCCCTGGGCGGAGGCCAGCATCTGCCAGGCGACGAAAATCAGCGGCAGGCCGAGGAAGAGCGTGGCGCCCGGCGGCATGGGCACCAGATTCGGCAAGGAAAAGACCAGCAGGAAGGCGCCGAAGGAGCGATCCTGAAGAGTGATTGCGATGTCGCGGATGGTGATCGTGCCATCGCTGCGACGGGCCAGCCGCAACAGAAGATCGGAGAGATGCTCCGGCCTTTCCCTCTCGTGACGCTCAGCGAGCGAATGTGCCAATGTTCCTGCCCCCTCGGTCATTTTCTTTTTGCCTTTTCGTTCTTGAGACGACCTGACCCCCATTCTGTTAGGGACCAATTGCAGAGGTATTAAGGTAATGGTCAATTCGTCCGGCATGATAAAACTTGCGTTAAATGCGATCCATGCGCCGACGACGTTTGTGGGCATTGTGGCCAGCCGCCTGACAGGAGAAGGCGCGGCGCACGGACCTGTTGCCTTGATTTCGGCGAATGACGGTGCAAAGGACGCCGGCATCCGATCCATTTTTCTTGGAGACATTCCATGGTGACAAGACCTGTCCTTTCGGCCCTGGCCCTCGGCCTCTCTCTCGTGTTGCTCACGGCGTGCGGCAACACGATTCGCGGCGTCGGCCGCGATCTCGGAAATGCCGTCGACGCGACACAGGATGCCGGGCGCAGCGTCGTCAATTCGGCGAGATAACCGGTCAGCCAACCCGATTGGGAGACGGTTCGAGCCCGCGTAGCGCCGGCTCCAGGTCGCCATAGCCGGTGAAGCGGTATTCATAGTCGAGCCCGAGATAGTCGGCTGCCCACCGTGCCTTGTCCTGCAAGTGCTTGTCCTCGATCTGCGCCAGGTAGACGACCTTGGTGTAATTGCCGAACACCATGTCGCGCAGTTCCGGATGCCTGTCGAGCTTCAGCGGTTCGATCACGAAGGCTTCGAACTGGCGCGTGATCAGGTCCGTCAGGTAGAAGGCGGTGAATTCGTGCTCGCACGCGGCGAGGAATTTCTCCGTGCCGGAGAAGAAGGCGTAACAGTGCGGGCCGGCAATGCGCTCAATGCCTTCCTCCGCACAGATCTTGTCGATCTCTCCCTGAGTGCCGCATTCGGCATAGCCGAGGAAAATGCGGCCATAACCGGCCTCTCGTGCGGCGGCGATCTTCTCGCGCAGCGCCGGCGCGATCTTTTCCGGATAGACATGCCAGATCGCCGGCAGGCATTCGAGATCGATATGGTCGAGACCGTTCGCCTCGCGGACCGCCAGGATTTCGCGGGCGATCGCCCCGCAGGCGATGATCTGAACCTTTTCCGCTTCCGTGCGTTTCATCGTCGCATTCTCGACACGTTTCGCATTCGCTGATCCAATAGGGAGACCTCTGCCATGACCAGCCGCAAACTCACCCTCGCAGCCGTCCTCATCGCCTCCGCCTTCGGCCTTGCCTCCTGCGGCAACACGATCCGCGGCATGGGCCAGGATACGGCCAATGCCGTCGATGCCACGCAACAGGCCGGCCGTAACGTCGAGAATGCGGCAAAGTGACGGGAGCAGGGAGCATGACGCTCGATACCGTCGCCAAGTTAAGCGCCGTCTATATTCTCACGATCCTGGTCTCGGCCAGCGGGTTCACGCTCTGGGAAGGCTTCCAGCCGCGCGGCATCGGCACGACGAACACTGCCGCGATGTCTTATGTCGCCGACCGCTGAACGCGGCCGGCTTCTTCTCAGGCCTGCGCAGCCAGGCTGTTGTGCTTGCGGGCGATGAACTCCTTGGCCGTCTCCACCGCCACCGCCGCATCGCGACAATAGGCGTCGGCGCCGACCGCCTTGCCAAATTCCTCGTTGAGCGGCGCGCCGCCGACGAGCACGATATAGTCGTCGCGCATGCCCTTTTCCTTGAGCGTGTCGATGACCACCTTCATGTAGGGCATGGTGGTGGTCAGAAGCGCCGACATGCCGACGATGTCCGGCTTTTCCCGCTCGATGGCATCGAGATAATTCTCCACCGGATTGTTGATGCCGAGGTCGATGACGTCGAAGCCGGCGCCCTCCATCATCATGCCGACCAGGTTCTTGCCGATGTCATGGATGTCGCCCTTGACGGTGCCGATCACCATCTTGCCCTGCTTCGGAGCGCCGGTCGCGGCCAGCAACGGCCGCAGGATGTTCATTCCGGACTTCATCGCGTTTGCCGACAGCAGCACTTCAGGCACGAACAGAATGCCGTCGCGGAAGTCGATGCCGACGATGCGCATGCCCTCGACCAGCGCCTGGGTCAGGATGTCATAGGGCGCCCAGCCGCGTTCGAGCAGGATATTGGTGGCCTCCTCGATCTCTTCCTTGAGGCCGTCATAGAGGTCGTCGTGCATCTGCTGCACGAGTTCTTCATCGGAGAGCTCCGAGAGAATGATTTCGTCGTCGGACATGGGTGCCTCCCGGCTGGTGTTGCGCGATTCCATACGCAGTCCGGAAAAGACTGCCTCATTGGCAGTTAAACCTCAAGTTCGCCAAAATCTCTTTTCGAAAGCGACGTCGCTCCGGGCGAAAAGCGACGGGCGATGGACCGATACCGGGCGGCCGATGTCTGCATCATGCAAGTGGTTGGCGCATTAAGGAATGTTTCCCATCGAAATTCGAATAGCATATTGATGAGAAAACAGCGCGGCAGCGCGCGACACAGAGGAAACGCAAGATGGACGAGATCACAGCAGAGACGGGCGCCGGCAGCGGCCGACGCACCCGTAGCGAGGGTCGCGGGGCGGCTGCGCGCCGCGCATCGCGCAGCGGCGGCGGGGCTGGACCGTCCATGCCCTATATCCAGCGCAAGATCCCCGTCTACGAAGTGCTCGACGAGGAAGGCTTGGAGATCATCGAGCGCAATGCCGACATCATCCTGGAAGAGATCGGCATTGAGTTCCGTGACGACGCGGAAGCGCTCGACATGTGGCGGGCAGCCGGCGCCGAAGTGAGGGGAGAGCGGGTTCATTTCCCCAAGGGCCTTTGCCGCAAATTGCTGAAGACTGCGCCCAGCGAATTCACCTGGCACGCGCGCAATCCGGAGCGCAACGTCCAGATCGGCGGCAAGGCGACCGTGTTCGCGCCGGTCTACGGCCCGCCCTTCGTGCGCGACCTCGACGGCAATCGCCGCTATGCGACGATCGAGGATTTCCGCAATTTCGTGAAGCTCGCCTATATGGCGCCGTCGATGCATTCGTCCGGCGGAACGGTTTGCGAGCCGGTCGACGTCCCGGTGAACAAGCGCCATCTCGACATGGTCTACAGCCACATCAAATATTCGGACAAGCCGTTCATGGGGTCGGTTACCGCGCCCGAACGGGCCGAGGACACCGTGGCCATGGCCAAGCTGGTGTTCGGCGACGACTTCGTCGAGAACAATTGCGTGACCCTCAACCTCATCAACGCCAACTCGCCGATGGTGTTCGACGAAACCATGTTGGGAGCGCTGAAAGTCTATGCCCGCCACAACCAGGCCTGCGTGGTGTCGCCCTTCATCCTCTCGGGCGCCATGAGCCCGGTCACGGTGGCCGGCACGCTCACCCAGATCCTGGCCGAAGTGTTGGCCGGTGCCGCGTTTACCCAGTTGGTGCGCCCCGGCGCGCCGGTGCTGTTCGGCACGTTTGCCGCCTCGATCTCGATGCAGTCGGGCGCCCCGACCTTCGGCACTCCGGAACCGGCGCTTGTCTCCTATGGTGCCGCCCAGCTTGCGCGCCGCCTCGGTCTGCCGTTCCGCACCGGCGGTTCGCTGTGCGCCTCCAAGGTTCCGGACGCCCAGGCCGCGCATGAGAGCGCCAACACGCTCAATATGACGCTGCTGGCCGGCACCAATTTTGTGCTGCATGCCGCCGGCTGGCTCGAGGGCGGCCTGTCGGCCTGCTACGAGAAGTTCATGATCGACCAGGACCAGCTCGGCATGATGCAGAAGATGGCGATGGGTGTCGACCTGTCGGAAGACGGCCAGGCGATGGACGCGATCCGCGAGGTCGGTCCTGGCGCCCACTATCTCGGCTGCGCCCACACCCAGGCGAATTTCCAGACGGCCTTCTACCGCTCGGCGCTCGCCGACAACAATTCCTTCGAGCAGTGGGAGATCGAGGGAAAGAAGAGGATCGAGGATCGGGCCAACGCGCTCTGCCGCTCCTGGCTCGACAGTTACGAGGCCCCGCCGCTCGACCCGGCCATCGACGAGGCGCTCACCGCCTATATCGCCAGGCGCAAGGATTCGATGCCGGACGCCTTCACCTGAAACTATCCCGGTCCCGCCAGGGAGCAAGGCGGAGCGGCGAAGGTCGCGGACATGATCCAGGAATCGGTCTGGCGACCGCACTACAAATACGAGGGGCCGCGATGAGCGGCCCTTTGGTTCCCTTCTCCCCGGCGGGGAGAAGGTGGCGTGCAGTGCCGGATGAGGGGGTGTTTGGCGCTGAGCAGAATGGCTTCGCCCCCCTCATCGCCTCGCATACGCTCGGCACTTCTCCCCGCTGGGAAGAAGAGGGAATCCAGGAACTTGCGTCGAGGGCATTGACGAAAACATCGTCGGCTGGGCCCGGTGCGCCGTTTCGGCAGTCCTGGAGGCGCGATGATCCGTCCTTCATCTTTCCAAGATAGCATCGCGGCGCATCTCGCGCCGCACGGACTGCACCTGCGCGGCACCGCGCGTTTTCCGCAGGGCGAGGGCGGGCCCTTGCTCGATGATGGGCAAGCCGCGCGGGCGGTCCTGCTGATCGGCAATATCGGCGGTTCGATGTGGCAGGCCTTTGGCGACTGGCGCGCCGGCCAGAGCGACCGGGGCGGAAGAGATCCGCTCGACACCTGGTCGAAGCGGATCATCGGCGATCTTGCCACGAAAACCGGTTCAACGGCCTATTACCCGTCGGACCCGCCCTACCATCCGTTCCAGCGCTGGGCCATGTCGGCCGAAGGCTTGAGGGCGTCACCGCTCGGCATTCTCATTCATCCGGAATTTGGATTGTGGCACGGCTATCGCGGTGCACTGGGTTTTGCCGAGGACATTTCCGAGCCGGAAAAAACGCCGGTCTCGGCGCCACTGCATCCGTGCGACGATTGCAAGGGCAGGCCGTGTCTTGCGGCCTGTCCCGCCGGAGCCGTAACGGCCGTCCGCTTCGACCTGGCAGCCTGCCGGAAATATCTGGCGAGCGAACCGGGACGGGAAGGCTGCATGGGCAAGGGTTGCCTTGCCCGGGCCGCCTGTCCCGTCGGGGAAGGATTCCGCTATCCGGAAGACCAGCTTCGCTTCCACATGGAAGCGCTCGTCCCGCCTTCCGATCAGCCTTGAGATCAGGCGGCCTTGGCGATCGCAGCCTTGCGCGGCGCGGCGGCGCGGGCGGCCTTCTGCGGCAAGAGTGCCATCACCTCGACGGCGAGGCGCGAACCGTTCTCCAGAGCCCGGGCCAGGTTGGAGACTTCCAAGGGGTTCATCGCCTGCAACAGGCCACCCTTGTCGAACACGTCACGATAGGCGGCGCGCTCGGCGATCGCCGTCGACAGCGTGGCGATGCCGCGGGCGGCGAGGAAATCCTTGGCCGCCTGAAGCGCACGGGTCGTCACCGCGGCATTGACGCGGGTCAGCACGACGGAATGCGGAATGCGCACGCCGCAGCTTTCGTCCAGTTCCCTCAGCAATTCCAGCACTTCGGCGCCGCCATGGGCATCCATGGCGCAGCCCTGGACCGGGATCAGCACGTGATCGCCAAGGCCGACGGCCTTGGCGAGCAGGGCGTCATGGCTCGACGGCAGGTCGATGAGGATATAGCCGCCGCGCTTCTTCGCCTTCGCGGTTGCGGCTTCGATTGTCTCTTCGCTCACCGGGGCGACGGAGATGAGGCTGCTTGCGCCGGCAATCGCGTGCCAGCGGCTGATCCAGCCGCGCGGATCGGCATCGAGGATGGTGACGCGGTGGCCGCGGCCGGCGAGTTCGCTGGCGAGAATGAGGACTGCGGTCGTCTTGCCTGCGCCGCCCTTGGTATTGGCAAATGTCAGTACTGGCATATCTTTTCCTTGATGAAACAAAGGTCCGAGCCAAGTCATCGCTCCATGCCGCAGCCCGGGTTTCATGCTGCCTGAAACGCATGGTTGGCGGGATTGGTTAATGAGATGTAAATGTCCGCAGTATTTCGTTAACTGCTTGAATGCTGGTCGTCTTGCGATCAATGTTCGGGACGCTGGCCAGTGTTTTATAAAGAACTTTAACCGGAAACCGCATGCACCTGATTTTCATCATTTTAGCTATGATCCTCGGTCTCGTCAGCCCCGGTCCAGCCATGGCCGGGCAGGCCTGCGAGGACGGTGTTTTCGACGGGCTGTCCTACACGCTGTGCAGCTTCGATCCGGCCCGCTCCGTCATCCGAATCTATCACGAAGATGCCAATGGCGAGCCTTTCGGCAGTTTTGATTCCCTCATCCGTCAGCTGTGGCGCGAGCGGCATTACCTGATCGTCGCGATGAACGGCGGCATGTATCACGAGGATCTTTCGCCGGTGGGATTGTTCGTCGAGCACGGCATCGAGCGCCATGCGATCAGCACCAGGGCTGGCTGGGGCAATTTCCACCTTTTGCCGAACGGTGTCTTCTGGCTGAAGGATGGCCGGGCCGGGGTGACGGAGACCTCTCGATATCTGAACGAGCGTCGTTCGGCGGATTATGCGACGCAGTCAGGGCCGATGCTGGTCATCGACGGGGCGATCCATCCGCGATTTCTTCCCGACAGCGATAGTCTGAAGATCCGCAATGGGATCGGGGTCGATGCAGAGGGCAGGGTGCATATGGTGGTCTCGGACATGCCGGTGCGGTTCTACGATTTCGCCCGGCTGTTTCGCGACCGTTTGGGCTGTCGCAACGCGCTCTATCTCGACGGCACGATTTCCAGCCTCTACGCCGCCGAAAGCGGGCGGCGCGATCATTTCTTTCCGCTGGGGCCGATCATCGCGGTGATCGGCACGGTGCCGCAATAGCGACAGTGTCGCGGCAGAGCCTTCAGACCGCGGCCTTGGGATAGGCGCGTTCGAGCCCACCGGAGCGGACAAGACCGTTGCGCAGGGCGAGGTAGGCGGGGTGCTGGCTGGATCGGGCGGCTTCCATCAGGCGGATCTGCAGCCGCGCCGGCGCGGTATTGCCCAGCCATTCGCCGCACCGCTCAAGCCTGAGCGTATTGAGGAACGGGGCCTCGCTTTCGCGGTCGAGATGAAGGGCGATGCCGTCGAACAGCTTGTTGTCGTGTTCCGCACTCTCGAAGACGAGCTGGAGAAAGGACTTGTCGGTCTCGCTCAGGCCGCGGAGCTTGTCGGCGATGATGTCGGGGGATGTCTGGCCTTGCGGCATTGTTGCCTCCTTTTCAGTTTGCAATGGAAACAGGTTGGATCTGCGGAAAAGGCGGTTCAGGTCGGAGAAACCGCGAAGGACTTGTCCGGTCGAGGGAGCGCCGGCACGTCGAAATGGTCGGGCTCGAGGCCTTGCCTCTCCCGTTGAACCATCATCTCATAGGCCCGCTCGAGATGCCGCGTGAAGCGCGTGGTGTCGAAGAGCGGTGCGACGAGGCGGTTTTCGGCAAGGCGGGCGCGGATCTCGGCAAGGCGGTCGCCGTCTTTCGCAAGAGCGATGCAGAGTTCGACCATGCTATCCTCGTCGTCCGCCACCAATTCCGGCATGCCGATGGCGTTCAACAGGCTCTCCGACACCCGCGACGTGAAATTGCGGCCCT
Organism: Ciceribacter sp. T2.26MG-112.2; assembly: GCF_900492205.1. Classification (GTDB taxonomy): domain Bacteria; phylum Pseudomonadota; class Alphaproteobacteria; order Rhizobiales; family Rhizobiaceae; genus Allorhizobium; species Allorhizobium naphthalenivorans_A. Next base: position 315,158 of record NZ_UEYQ01000005.1, on the reverse strand, counting down.
TGCAGGTCAGCACGGGAAGGCCGGCCCACAGCTTGTCCGAGGTGGTGGTATGGCCATTGGTCGGGAAGGTGTCGAGGGCGATGTCAGCGGCCTGGAGGCGGGCGACGTGGGCGGGATAATCGGCGCGGCGGGCAAATTGGATGCGCTCGGCGGCGACGCCGAGGCTCGCCATGAAGGCGATGAAATTTGCCCGCGCGTCGTCATCGTCGCACATCATCCACAGTACGGCCCGTGGAATGGCGACGAGGATGCGGGTCCAGAGCCTTGCGGTGCGCGGCGTGATCTTCTTCACCGCATTGAACGAGGCGATGACGAAGGCATCGGCGGGAAGCCCGAGGCTCTCCCGCGTCGCCGGGGGCGGCAGGACCCGGTGCAGGCGGTCATTGGCCTGGTAGCTGTCCGGCAGCCGGCAGAACTTCTCGTGATAATACGACCGCGACGCATCCGGCGTGACGATGCGGTCGCCGATGATGTAGTCGCAGTCGATCCCGGTTCCCGATCCCGGAAAGCCGAGATAAGCGACCTGGATCGGCGCCAGTCCACGATTGACCAGGCTGATGCGGGCATCCTTCGTGTGGCCTTTCAGATCGACGAGGATATCGATGCCGTGTCCGCGAATGAGATCGGCTGCCTGTGCGTCGTCCAGATCGCGGATCGAAACGATCGTCCCGTATTGGCTTCGCAGGCCCTGGTCGGCCGACAGCACGTCGTCGTCGGTATAGCAGAACAGGGTGATGTCGAATTTCTCCCGATCGTGGGACAAAAACACACCCTGCAGCAGCCGCATGGTCGCATGCTGGTCGCAGATGTCGTTCGACAGATAGCCGACCCTGATCCGCTCGCCGTATGAATGCGCCCGGGAGCGCCGCTCAAGCCGCGACTGCGCGGTAAACGCCGTGCCGCCGTGCATCCGGGTCACCTTGGCATTCAGGCCCTCGTCGTCGCACCACATGATGTGGTCGTGCGGGTCATCGACGCCGAAGGCCGGCGCATCGCCGGATGTCAGACGCTCGAGCATAAGGGCATCTTCGACCTCGCATTCCGCGAGCAATAATTGCTCGCGCAGCAGGCTGCGGTAGGTGCTCTCCGCCTCGACGTCGAACGGGCCGCCGCGTGCCGCCTGGCGGGCCAGCGTCAGGGCAGGGGAGCGGCGTCGCGCCCGCCTGTAGCTTCTCGCCGCCAGCAATCGCAGCATCCGGCCGTTCTTGGCATCGAGATCGGCCGCCTGGGCATAGTATTGCGCCGCCTGTTCCAGTTGGCCGAGCTTGGCATGGCACTGGGCGGCCATCAGGATCAGCTTGGCATCGCGGCCGCCCTTTGCGATCAGCGGCGACAGGCGCAGAAGGCACTGTTCAAAGCGCCCGGCCTTGTAGGCATCGACCGCGGCCGGCAGTCCTTGTTGGGATGTCATTCGAGGCAGTGCTTCCGTGGTCGGTCTGACAAGTCTTGTGAATGAAGGCTAGGCGGCGAGCCTTATCCAAGGCTTGTGCCGGGCATTCCGGCGGCTCGGCCTTTGGTTGACAGGCAGGGCGCGAGTGGAAAGGCTGGCGCGACGATTGGCCGTCGATTCGGGCCAAGACAAAAATGATGTCGTGCGTGCCGGGACGGGCGCCTTCCAGGTCGGAGCCTCACAATGCCAGAATTGTCCATTTGCATGCCGAGCAATCGCAGCCTCGCGCAGTCGCGCGCAGCGATCGACAGCGCCATCGCCTATTGCGAGGCGCGCAATGCCGTTCTGATCGTATCGGACAATTCCGGCGATCCGGAAAAGCGCGCCTATCTTGCAGGCCGATCGCCGCTTTTGACGGTGATCGACGCCGGCGATGCGCCCCCTCTGGTCAACATGCGCCTGGCTCTGGATGCCGCGACGACGCCCTTCCTCATGCCGATGGGCGACGATGACGAGATCGCCGTCGCCGAAGGCCAGCCGGCCTTCGATCTGGCGAGCCTGCCCGACGATTACATCGGTGTCCTGCCGGTCAGCGTGCCGTTCTCGGCCCTTCACGGCCAGATGCAGACCAAGGGCTTCGCCTTGACCTCGGATGATCCTGCCGAGCGCATCGGCCAATACGTCACTGGTGCGCAGGGCAATAACAGTCTCTACTACAGCATGTTTCGCCGCGATGTTTTCACATCGCTGATCCATGCCTTCGCCGAACACCATCCGACCAAGGGCATGTATTGCGACTGGGCACTGATGCTGGCGTTGATCTGCTATGGCAAGATGGCGCACGATCCCGGCACGGTCTTCCGCTACAACATGGGCAAGTGGGATTCCGTCGAGAAGATCGACGGCATGGTTGTCGATCTCTATCGCAATGCCGGACTGCCGGCCGAGGCGACGAAGTTCGACGGTCTCCTGATGTATCTCGACCTCTTCGTCCTGGCTATGCGTTCGGGAAGTCCGGTGCCGCCCGATCAGCGCCAGCGGCTTGGACGGATCGTCACCAACCGGCTGCTCGGCCCCTTCATCCAGAAGGTTGCCAACGCGCCGGAGGATTATGACGGCACGGTCCGGCATCTCGCGACCATGGCGATCGAAGAGCAGGACAGCTTCATGCAGTTCCAGATCGCCTTGATGATGGTCGAACGTCTGCAGCCGGGCCTGAAGGATCGCTACGTGGCCTTCGTCAAGGCGATGATGGCGCCGGCCTGAGCCGGCGCCGAAGGCAAGCGTTCAGCCGCGGCGGCGCGTGCGCCGTCCGCCTTCCTGGGCACCGGATTCCGCCGCGGTCTTGTTGCGCAGCGGGCCGATCTTCTCGACGATCGTCTCGATGGTCGGACGCGGTCCGGGCGTGTAGCCGTCGATCGCCGCGCGCATGGCGGCAAGATGGCCGCAGGACGTGCCGCAGCAGCCGCCGATGATCTTCGCTCCGGCATCGCGGGCGAGCCTTGCATATTCGGCCATCAGCGGCGGTGTGCCGGAATAGTGGATTTCCGTACCGCGAAATTCGGGGATGCCGCAATTGCCCTTGACGATCACGGTCGCGGCCGGATCGGCGGCGGTCATGTCGAGCAGGCTCGCCAGAATGTCGGAGGCGCCGACACCGCAATTGGCGCCGACCGCGAGCGGTCCGGAACCGATGTCTTTGGCGACGCCGTGAATGTCTTTCGGATCGAGCCCCATCATCGTCTTGCCGGCCGTGTCGAACGAGCCGGTATAGGTATAGGGCAGGCCGGTCTTGACGGCGGCTTCGGCCGCGGCGCGGATCTCGTCCGCCGAAGACATGGTCTCGATCCAGGCGACGTCGGCGCCGCCGGCTTTCAGGCCCTCCATCTGCTCGGCAAAGGAAGCGACCGCCTCGTCATAGGTCATGGCGCCGAGCGGCTGCAACAATTCTCCCGTCGGACCGACGGAACCGGCGACGATGACCTTGCGCGGCGCCTTGTCGGCGACGGCGCGGGCAATCTCGGCTGCCTTCTTGTTGAGCGCATGGACACGGTCCTGCGCGTGGTGCAACTTCAGGCGATGGCGCGTGCCGCCGAAGGAATTGGTGAGGATGATGTCGGCACCGGCGTCGACGAAATCCTGATGCAGCTTGGTGATCTTCTCCGGTTGGGTCTCGTTCCACAGTTCCGGAGCCTCGCCGGCTTCGAGCCCCATGGCAAACAGATTGGTGCCCGTCGCTCCATCGGCGAGCAGCACGCCTTTCTGGGCCAGAAGTTCGGAAAGGGGATTGGGTGCGGTCGCCATGGTGCTCAGTCCTCGTAAATTCGGTTCACAGGATTTAGAGGCTTCTGCCGGGAGCCGCAACGGACAAACGCAGCGACCCGTTCGCGCCAAGCCTTTATGCCGGGCGAGGGGGATCACCCGCCGGTGTCACCATGGCGGCGACGATCGAGGCCATGTCGATGGTGCCGACGGGCCGCCCGGTGGCGTCGGTGACGCTTGCCACGCCCACGCCGGCGGCGAGCATCTGCCGGGCAGCGTCTTCCAGTACGCTGTCGGCCGGCACCGCGATGCCGTGGCGCGCCGGAGAAGACGGCTCCAGCGGCTTCATGACCGAGGCGGCCTGAAGAACCCGGCCCCGGTTGACCTCGCTGACGAAGGCCGAAATGTAAGCGTCGGCCGGGGCAAGCACGATGTCCTGGCCCGTTCCTTGCTGAACGACTTCCCCGTCGCGCAGGATGGCGATCCGGTCGCCGAGTCGCAGCGCCTCGTCGAGGTCATGGGTGATGAACACGACGGTTTTCTTGAGGTCGCGCTGGAGTTCGAGCAGCATGGTCTGCATGTCGACCCGGATAAGGGGATCGAGTGCGGAAAAGGCCTCGTCCATCAGGAGGATCCCGGCATCGGTGGCGAGTGCGCGGGCAAGTCCGACTCGCTGCTGCATGCCGCCCGAAAGCTGGTGCGGATAATGGTCCTCGAAACCGGCAAGGCCGACGCGCTCGATCCACTCCCGGGCTCTTGTCCGGGCCGTGGAACGGTCAATGCCCTGGATACCAAGCCCGTAGGCGGTGTTTTCCACCACGGTGCGATGCGGCAACAGCGCGAACTTCTGGAACACCATCGCCGTCCTTGTGCGCCGAAACGCGCGCAATTCGGCAGGCGACATGCGGCAGACGTCGACGCCGTCGACCAGTACCTCGCCGGCCGTCGGCTCGATCAAGCGGTTGAGGTGGCGGATCAGCGTCGACTTGCCTGAGCCGGACAGCCCCATCACGACCGTGATGTAGCCGCCCGGCATGGCGATATTGATGTTCTTCAGGCCGAGGACATGGTGATGGCGGTCGTTGAGTTCGGCCTTGGTGATACCGCCCTTCACCGTCTCGACCAGTTCGGCACCGCGCGGGCCGAAGATCTTGTAAAGGTTGCGGATCTCGATGCTCTCAGCCATGGATCCTCTCGGTATGCTTCTGCAGCCGTCGTCCGTAAGCCTGGCTGGTGCGGTCGAAGATGATGGCGATGACGACGAGCGCGAAGCCGTTGAGCAGTCCGATGGTGAAGAACTGGTTGGTGATCGCCTGGAGGACGTTCTTGCCGAGGCCACCGACACCGATCATCGAAGCGACCACGACCATGGCCAGCGCCATCATGATCGTCTGGTTGATGCCGGCCATGATCGTCGGCAAGGCCAGCGGTAGCTGGACCTGGAAAAGCTTCTGGAAACCGGAGGAGCCAAAGGCATCCGCCGCCTCAAGCACATCCCTGTCGACGAGACGGATGCCGAGATTGGTCAGCCGGATCATCGGCGGCACGGCGTAGATCACGACGGCGATCAGACCGGGCACCTTGCCGATGCCGAAGATCATCACGACGGGGATCAGGTAGACGAAGCTCGGCAGGGTCTGCATGACGTCGAGGACCGGATTGACGCTGGACTGCATGCGGTCGGACCGGGCCATCAGGATGCCGATCGGCAGGCCGATGACGATCGAAATCAGGGTGCACACGGTCACCATGGCGAGCGTTACCATGGTGTCTTCCCACAATCCGACCAGACCGATGACGCCCATGGACAGGAGGGTGCCGAGCGTGATCTTCAAGCTGCGGCTGGCCAGATAGACCAGCGTGGTCAGCAATGCCAGAAAGACGATCCACGGCGCACCGACGAAAAGCGCCTGCAACCAGTTGAGGAACCATTGCAGCGGCTCCAGCGCATTGTCCAACTGGTCGCCATAGGTGCGCACGAACGACTTGAATCCGCCATCGACGGACTTTCGCAGATCGCGCAAAAAGTCTTCGTCGAGCGTGGGAAACTCGCAGAGCAGTTGCGGCAGGTAGTCACAAAGGGCGCGCGCCATCACCCATACCCCCCTGGGTTCTTTCGTCCGGCAAGTGCTGCGTCGAACAGCGGCCGCCGCGAACGGCGGCGATGCAGCGGCCAGACGCGGCGGCCAGCGCGGAACTCAGAGCGCAGCCTTGACCTTCGCGGCCACGTCCGGAGCGACCCAGCTCATCCATAGGTCCGGATAGGTCGCGAGGAAGTGCCTGGCTGCATCTTCGTTCGGCGCCTGGTTTTCATCCATCCAGGCGAGCACCTGGCCGACGGTCTGATTGTCCCATTGACGAGTCTTGAAATAGTCGATGGCGATCGGGTTCTTCTCGGCGAATGATTGGGTGACGACGGTGAAGACGTCCGACACCGGATAAGGATTGACCTTGGGCGCGGCGCAATCGGCGACCGCCGTGCAACTGTCCCATTCGGCTTTGTCGTGCGCCACGCCGAAGGAGAGTTTGACCATTTCATACTTGCCGAGGATGGCGGTCGGCGCCCAGTAATAGCCCAGCCAACCGGTCTTCTTCTCGAAAGCGCTGGCGATCGATCCGTCCAGCCCGGCGGCCGAACCCGTGTCGATCAGTTCGAAGCCCTTTTCCTTGGCGCCGAGCGCGCGGTAAAGATTGGCGGTGGAGATCTGGCAGCTCCAACCGGCGGGGCAGTTGATCACGGCGCCCTTGGAGGGATCCTCCGGTGCGGGGAAGAGTTCCGGATGTTCCAGCGCCTGCTGCACCGTCTTGATCTCGGGATTGGCGTCGGCGATGAATTTCGGGATCCACCAGCCCTCGACGCCGCCATCGCTCAGGATCGGTGCAAGTTGCAGCAGTCGCCCTTCGGCGACGGCCTTCTCCAGCACTTCGCGGGCCGTGTTGATCCACATTTCCGGCGCAACGTCAGGCTCGCCCTTCTCGTTCATCGAGGTGAACGTCGGCATCGTGTCGCCCGTGACCAGCGTGACGTCGCAGCCATAGCCCGCTTCAAGAATGATCTTGTCGACATGCGCGGCGACTCCGGCCGAAGCCCAGTTCATCTCGGCAATCGTCACCTCGCCGCATTCCGCGGCCTGGGCCGCGCCCGGCAGAGCATAGAGGGCTGCTGCAAGGATGGTGGATGCAAAGAGCTTCTTCATGAGCTTAAGACCTCCCAGTCTCGATCTTTGGCGACGCACAGGCGGCGGCGCGAGGGATTTGGTGCTGATCCCTGGCACCTAGGGCGGAATCGGCGGCAAGCAAGGCGCGCATCACTCAATAGGGGTCTGCTTTCGATCTGGGACGCCCTGGAGCGATCAGGTTCCAGAACGCGGTCGCCAAACCATGCCGACATGCCGATCGATGAAGCCTACGGCTTCCGCCGGATAAATCAACCTTGGAGCCGCGCTTCGGCAATACCAAGGCTCCCCGGCCAGATCCGGCGGGAGCAGTGTCGTGCAGAAAAGCACAAAATTTTGATCTCGGACGCGAAGGGATAACCATCCGGTAAGAACTGCCGCGCTACAAAGCCCCCAACGGCGCGTAACTGCCGTCAGCGTCTCCGGAGTTGGTTTTGCGTCCCGGAGCGCTGAAGTTTCTTCGGCGAAGGGGCCCTGTCGTGGCCCGCCGCTTTCCGCCTCCTTCATAATCCGATCGAGTTGCGCGGCCAGAGCCTTGAGTGGTCAGCCGCTTGTGATTCCAGCCGAATTGGCGCAATGGGGAAGCGTCGCACCGTGCCACGGGCGGGCCTCGATACGGGAGCGTGCGACGCGAAGGCGTTGTGCCATGACGCGGCCGGGCGGGTGTCTTTGCCCTCGGTCGTGCATAGCTGGCCTCGCGTGAGACGATGACCATTGGGGATGAGCGATGGCGAAGACGGTGATGCTGCAGGGGACGGGGTCGGACGTCGGCAAGACGGTTCTCGTCGCCGGGCTTTGCCGGCTTGCCGCCAATCGCGGCCTGAAGGTCAGGCCGTTCAAGCCGCAGAACATGTCCAACAATGCCGCCGTCACCGACGACGGCGGAGAGATCGGCCGGGCGCAATGGCTGCAGGCTCTGGCCTGCCGGGTGCCGTCCTCCGTGCACATGAACCCCGTGCTGCTCAAACCCCAGTCCGAGACCGGCAGCCAGATCATTCTGCAGGGCAGGGTCTTCGGCCAGGCGAGGGGACGCGATTACCAGCGACTGAAACCGCAACTGCTCTCCGCCGTGCTGGAGAGCTTCGAGAAGGTCAAGGTAGGCGCCGACCTCGTCATCGTCGAAGGGGCGGGCTCGCCGGCGGAAATCAACCTGCGCGCCGGGGATATCGCCAATATGGGCTTTGCCACCCGCGCCGGCGTGCCGGTGGTGCTGGTCGGCGACATCGACCGGGGCGGGGTGATCGCCTCGCTGGTCGGCACGCATACGATTCTGTCCGACGAGGACCGCCGACAGATCGTCGGCTACATCATCAACAAGTTCCGCGGCGACGTCAGCCTGTTCGACGACGGCATTGCGGCGATCGGCCGCTTCACCGGCTGGCCGTGCTTTGGCGTCGTGCCCTGGCTGAAGGCCGCCGGACGCCTGCCGGCCGAGGATTCGGTGGTACTGGAGCGGCTGGCGAGCGGTCGTGCCGGCGCGCTCAAGATCGCCGTGCCGGTCCTGTCACGCATCGCCAATTTCGACGATTTCGATCCGCTGGCCGCCGAGCCTGAGGTGGACCTCGTCTATGTGCGGGCCGGCGAGCGACTTCCCGTCGATGCGGGCCTGGTCATCCTGCCGGGATCGAAATCGACGATCGGCGATCTCGAGGATCTGCGCGCCAATGGCTGGGACGCCGATCTCGCCGCCCATGTCCGGCGCGGCGGCCGCGTGATCGGCATTTGTGGCGGCTACCAGATGCTCGGGCGAACCGTCGCAGATCCGCTCGGGCTGGAAGGAGAGAGCCGGACGGTGGAGGGTCTGGGGCTGCTGGAAGTCGACACCGTGATGGCGCCGGAGAAAACGGTGCGCAACAGCCGTGCCCGCTCGGTCGAATTCGACGCGGATCTTTCGGGCTACGAGATTCATCTCGGGGTGACGCAAGGCCCGGATTGCGCCCGCGCGGCGGTGACGATCGAAGGGCGGCCGGATGGGGCGCGGTCGAAGGATGACCGGGTCATGGGCAGCTATCTGCACGGCCTGTTTGCCAGCGATTCGTATCGGGGTCGACTTCTGGAGAGTTTTGGCATCAGCGGCGGGGGAGGCGACTATCGCCAGAGTGTGGAAACGGCGCTGGACGAACTGGCCGAAGAGCTTGAGGCGCGCCTGGCGCCCGAGTGGCTGAGGCAGTGGCTGGATTAAATCAATCCTGAGAAAGCTCGGAGCGGATTTCCGCTCGTTATGGTGGTGCGAATTTGTTGGCTGTGAAAAAGGCTATGCGCGGCCGAGCCTGCGCATTGCACGCCTATTTTTCCGCGGCGACATCCACCGGCGAGGCCATGAGTTGTTCCTGGCCCAGCGAATTGTCATTGTGCTTGAAGGCCAGGATGCTGAGCACCGAGGCAATGATCACAAGGAATATGGCGCGCATTGTTTGCTCCTGACGCTCGCTCCTATAACGACATTGCGGCAAAACTGGTTCCGGTACGGCTAAATCCATCGGTAAAATCCGAACGGATCCCGTTTTATTTCATCGGCTTATTCCATGGGCATGGCGGAGGAGGTGGGATTCGAACCCACGGTACGGTTTCCCGCACGCCGGTTTTCAAGACCGGTTCCTTAAACCGCTCGGACACTCCTCCGGTGAACCGCCTTATGCGCAATGACGAAGCGCTTGGCAAGACGGATTTGCTCGACACGGAGAAACGACCGAAGCCCCTGCATCACGACGGTAGTCCGGTTGGAATTCCGGAAGTACCGTTCATTCCGTCGGCAGTATGCCGCAATCATTGTTAGTCGTCTATTAACCATGATTGCTTTTGTTCTGGATAGTTTGAGGCAATTGTTCGCAATTCTGCCATGTTGTGGCCGATTTACTGCATCGTATCAGGACGGTTGGCCGGTTGCCTCGGGGCGGACCGGCGGCGGCAGGGGGCCGTCACCGGGATTTCGGCAAGTGGGACAGATGAAAGACATCGGCGGCGCAACCTTGTTCGGCGGAGCGAAATGGCTCGCATTGACGGTCCTTTGCGCCAGCCTCGCCTCCTGCTCGACGACCGGCGGCAAGAGCGAGACAAAGAACAAGCGCTCCAAGGAATATTTCGCCGAATCCGAATATGGCGTGAAAGCCAGCCCGCGCCTGGTGAAAAACGGCCCGGTGCCAAAGGGCGGCGGCCGCTACATGGTCGGCAAGCCCTATAGCGTCAAGGGCAAGGTCTACGTTCCCAAGGACAATCCGGCCTATGACAAGACCGGCATCGCCTCGTGGTACGGCTCGGCCTTCCACGGGCGTCAGACCGCCAATGGCGAACTCTACGACCAATACCACCTCTCGGCCGCTCATCCGACCCTGCCGCTGCCGAGCTATGCGCGGGTCACCAATCTGGAGAATGGCAGTTCCGTCGTCGTTCGCGTCAACGATCGCGGACCCTTTCATGCCGGGCGCATCATCGACCTTTCCAACAAGACCGCAGACATGCTCGACATGCAGCACAGCGGCACCGGCAAGGTTCGCGTGCAGTATATCGGGCCCGCGCGTATGGACGGCCATGATATGCCCTACTTGATGGCCTCCTATGTGAAGAAGGGCAACCGCTCGCCCGTGGTTGACCCGCAAGGCCAGATCGCCAGCGGCGTGATGGTCGCCTCGGCCGACAATTCGGTCATGCCGGTCAATCCCTCCTATGCCGCGCCAACGATGACGAGCCTGGCCGGACCTACACCGTCCGCGCCTTATCCGGCCGGCGGGGCGGCGTCCGCCGCGGAGGCCTTCGACGCGCTCGTCATGCTCCCGGATTTCGGTCCCATGCCGACCGAACGCCCGCTTGACGGTCACTATCTGAGGCTGCCCGGTTCGAGCGCCGCGTCGGCCTATGCCGGGCAGGCGGCCACCACGCCCTCCGCGCTTGCCTTCGAGGCGATTATGGTGCGCAATGACGGCCTGACCGAGGCATCGATTCTGTCTTCGGTGGCGCGCGGCGCAACCAAACTGTCGGCGCGTCGCTAGACTGAACGGGCGGGCCGCAAGCCGAGGCTTGTGGTCTTGGCGGCGATGAACAGAAGTAGATCATGCGAAACAGTCTTGCCCTTGTCGTCCTGTTCGTCGCCTTCATTCTTACCTCACCCGTCTTGGCCCAGCAGGCGCCGCCTCGGCTGTTCGAAACCAAGGCCGCCCAGGCCCTGATGATCGAGGCCTCGACCGGTACGGTGCTTCTCGCCAAGGGTGAGCAAAAGGCATTTGCGCCGGCATCGCTCGCCAAGCTGATGACGCTCGAAGTGGTGTTCGATGCCATCCGCCGCCGCGAGATCGGCCTCGACACGGTCTACCGGGTTTCGGAACATGCCTGGCGCACCGGCGGCGCACCGTCGCGCACCGCGACCATGTTTGCCGCGCTCAAATCCGAATTGCGTGTCGAGGATCTGCTGAAGGGCATCATGGTGCAGATGGCGAACGATGCCTGCATCATCCTTGCCGAGGGCATGAATGGCAGCGAGGAGGCGTTTGCCATCCGGATGAACGAGCGAGCCAAGGCCATTGGTCTCCGCGACAGCCATTTCGCCAACCCGACGGGGCTCCCGCATCCGCAGAACCGCACAACGCTGAGCGACATGCTTCTGCTCGCCCGCCATCTGCAATCGACCTATCCGGAATTCTACCGGATGTTCACGCAGGCTGAGTTCGAATGGAACAAGATCCTGCAGCGCAACCGCAATCCGCTTCTTGGCCGCAGCGCCGGCGTCGATGGGCTCGCATCTGGCTTTGCCGAAGGTAGCGGCTATGCGCTGGTGGCCTCGGCCGAGCGCGGGGGGCGGCGGCTGTTTCTCGCGGTCAGCGGGCTGGCGAGCGACAAGGAACGCACCGAGGAAGCTGTCCGCCTGCTTGACTGGGGTTATTCCGCCTTCGAGATGCGCCACCTCTATGATGCCCGCGAGGCGATCGGCGCGGCCAGCGTCTATGGCGGAGAGAGGCCGCAGGTCGACCTGCTCGCTTCTGGTCCGGTCGATGTCTATGCGGCGACGGACGATCCCGAGCGTCTTCAGGCGCGGATCGTCTATCGCTGGCCGCTGCGCGCGCCCTTGCCCGCCGGTGCGGATGTCGGGGTGTTGAAGATCTCGCAAGGGGAGAGACTTCTGCGGGAAGTGCCGCTCAAGACCGCCGAGGCGGTCGGCGTGGGCACGCTCCGGCAAAAGGCCGGGGACGCCCTTTTCGAACTGTTGTTCTTCTGGCTCTAGGGCTTCGAATGCGGTTTCGCGGCCCTATGTAATGCGCTACACAGGGCAAAATGGCCGCAGCGGCCGCAAGAGCAGGGCGATGAAATTGGCGACGGGTGCCGGATTGTTCGTGAGTTTCGAAGGGGGCGAGGGGGCCGGAAAGTCGACCCAGATCCGCCGCCTTGCCGACATGTTGCGACGCAAGGGCCTGGACGTCATCACCACCCGCGAGCCGGGCGGCTCCGCCGGAGCGGAAGCCTTGCGCCATGTCTTGCTGTCCGGGGCGGCGGAACCCTTCGGTGTCCGCATGGAGGCGCTTTTGTTTGCCGCCGCGCGCAACGACCATGTGGAAACGGTGATTCGCCCGGCGCTCGCCAAGGGTTTCGTGGTGCTGTGCGACCGTTTCATGGATTCCTCGCGCGTCTATCAGGGTGTGACCGGCAATCTCGAGCCGGAATTCATCGATGCGCTGGAGCGGATCGCGGTGAACGGCGTGGTGCCGCATCTCACCCTCATTCTCGATCTTGCCGCCGCAACCGGTCTCGCCCGGGCGCGCGGCCGGCTGACCGCCGAGGCGAATGGCGCTGCGGCGCCCGACCGCTTCGAGCGGGAGGAAGTGGATACCCACGAAAAGCGCCGCCAGGCCTTCCTCGACATCGCCGCAGCCGATCCGAAGCGCTGTCGCGTCATCGATGCCGACCGCCCCGTCGGCGAGATCGCCGATGACATCGCCGGGGCGATCCAGCCTTTCTTGGCAGACCTCAAGCCGGTCAGCCAGCCGGAATCGGTTGGCGCCGAATGAGCGAGGAGCGCTACGGGGTTCTCGACGGGGCGATCGCGCCGGCCGTCAATACGCGGCTCTTCGGCCACGAGGCGGCGGAAGAGTTCCTGGCGCGTACCTACCGTTCGGGCAAGGGCCACCACGCCATCCTGATCGAGGGGCCGCAGGGGATCGGCAAGGCGACGCTGGCCTTTCGCTTCGCCAACCACGTCCTGTCGCATCCCGATCCACAGAGCGCGCCGGAGCGGATTGCCGATCCGGATCCGGGCTCGGCGGTCAGCCGGCAGATCGCCTCCGGCGCCAGCCACAATCTGCTCTATCTGACCCGCCCGGTCGATGAGAAGACCGGCAGGTTCAAGACGGCGATCACCATTGACGAGGTCCGGCGTGCCGGTCACTTCTTCTCGCAGACTTCCGGCACCGGCGGTTGGCGCATCGTCATCATCGACCCGGCGGACGACCTCAACCGCAACGCGGCCAACGCCATCCTGAAGATCCTCGAGGAACCGCCGAAACGGGCAATGTTCCTGGTGCTCTCGCATGCGCCGGGCAAGCTCTTGCCGACCATCCGGTCACGCTGCCTGCCGCTGAAGCTTTCGGCCCTTTCGGACGAGGCGATGCGCCAGGCGCTCGGCCAGCTCGGGCTTTCGATCCCGCAGGGGCAGGCCGAAACGGTGCTTTCCCTGTCCAAGGGCAGCGTGGCGCAGGCGCTGAAGCTCGCCAATTATGGCGGTGCTGACCTCATCGAGGCGTTTCGCAAGCTGCTGGGCGAGCAGGGACCAGCGGCGCGCAAGACGATGTACAAGCTCGCGGATGCCTTGAGCGCCAAGGACAGCGACGTTGCCTTCGGCTTCTTCACCGAGCACCTTGGCGAGTTCCTGATGGACGAGGCGCGCTCGGCGGCTCTTTCCGGCAATCTGGTGCGGGCGGAGCATTATTCGAGGCTGTCCGCATCGATCACCGAGCAGCTCGGCATCGCGGCTGCCTATAATCTCGAACGCAAGCAGACCATCCTCGACGTGCTCGCATCCGTAACGGCCTGAGGGCGGGTTGCCTCCGGCTTGCCTGTCATCCCCATGCCGCTGGGCTGGGCTTCGATAAAACGGCTGTTTCTATGCGCGCAAGAATGCTCTAAGAACCGGCAATACTCCCACAGGCGCAATCGACGCGGATCACAAAGACCGACCATGAACGACACCTACTTCATCACCACAGCCATCGCCTATCCGAACGGCAAGCCGCATATCGGCCATGCCTACGAGCTGATCGCCACCGACGCCATGGCGCGGTTCCAGCGGCTCGACGGAAAGGACGTCTTCTTCCTCACCGGAACGGACGAGCATGGCCAGAAGATGCAGCAGACGGCGCGGGCCGAAGGGATTGCGGTGGAAGAACTCGCCAAGCGCAATTCCGACGAATTCCGCGCCATGGGCAAGATGCTGAATTCGTCGAACGACGACTTCATCCGCACCACCGAACAGCGCCACCACATCACCGTCCAGGAAGTCTGGCGCCGGATGGAGAAGAACGGCGACATCTACAAGGACAGCTATTCCGGCTGGTACTCGGTTCGCGACGAAGCCTATTACCAGGAAGAAGAGACGGAGTTGCGCGCCGACGGCGGGCGCTACGGGCCGCAGGGCACGCCGGTCGAATGGGTCGAGGAGGAGAGCTATTTCTTCCGCCTTTCGGCCTATGAGGACAAGCTGCTCAAGCTCTACGAGGACCAGCCCGACTTCATCGGCCCGAACGAGCGCCGTAACGAGGTGATGTCCTTCGTGAAATCCGGTCTCAAGGACCTGTCGATCTCACGCACCACCTTCGACTGGGGCATCAAGGTTCCGAACGATCCGAAGCACGTCATGTATGTCTGGGTCGACGCGCTGACCAACTACATCACCGCGACCGGCTATGTTGAAGACGAAAACGGGCCGCGCGCCAAGTACTGGCCGTGCGACGTGCACATCATCGGCAAGGATATCATCCGTTTCCACGCCGTCTACTGGCCGGCCTTCCTGATGTCGGCGGGCCTGCCCCTGCCCAAGCGCGTCTTCGCCCACGGCTTCCTGCTCAACAAGGGCGAGAAGATGTCGAAGTCGCTCGGCAACGTCGTCGACCCGGTCGACCTGGTCAACCATTTCGGCCTCGACCAGGTGCGCTACTTCTTCCTGCGCGAAGTGTCGTTCGGTCATGACGGCAGCTACAGTGCCGAGGCGATCGCCACCCGCATCAATGCCGACCTCGCCAACGGTATCGGCAATCTCGCCAGCCGTTCGCTGTCGATGATCGCCAAGAACTGCGACGGCAAGATCCCGGCGCCCGGTCCGCTGACCGACGCCGACAAGGCGATGCTTTCGACCGCCGACGCCATGCTCGCCACCTGCCGCGCCGAAATGGCAGAGCAGGCGATCCACAAGGCGGTGGCCACGATCATCGGCACGGTCAACGAGGCCGACCGCTATTTCGCCGCGCAGGAACCCTGGGTGCTGCGCAAGACCGACGTGCCGCGCATGGAAACCGTGCTCTACGTCACGGCCGAAGTGGTGCGCCAGATCGCCATCCTGTTCCAGCCGATCATGCCGGCCTCGGCGGAGAAGCTGCTGGATCTTGTTGCGGCTCCCGCCGACAAGCGCGATTTCGCCGCCCTTGGCGAAGCTGGCCGTCTGGTTCCCGGAACCGAGCTTCAGGCGCCGGCGCCGGTCTTCCCGCGCTATGTCGCACCGGAAGCGGACGCGAAGGCTTGATGAACCGATGCTGATCGATACCCATTGCCACCTCGACTTTGCCGACTTCGACGCGGAACGCGACGAACTGGTCGCCCGTGCCAAGGAGGCCGGCGTCGCGCAGATGGTGACGATTTCGACAAGGGTGAAGAAGCTCGATGCGCTGCTGGCGCTGGCGGACCGCTATCCGGGCGTCTTCTGCTCGGTCGGCACCCATCCGAACAATGCCGACGAGGAACTGGACGTCACTGCCGACGATTTCGTCCGCCTGGCGGAAAGCCATGACAAGATCGTCGCCATCGGCGAATGCGGGCTCGACTATTTCTACGACACGCAGAAGCCGGAAGACCAGAAGACCGGATTCCTGCGCCAGATCGAGGCCTCGCGCCGCACGCAGCTGCCGCTGGTCATTCATAGCCGCAGCGCCGACGAGGACATGGCGGCGATCCTGACCGAGGAAATGGGGAAGGGGGCCTTCCCTTTCATCCTGCACTGCTTTTCGTCCGGTGAGGCGCTGGCGAAGACCGGCATCGAGCTCGGCGGCTACGTGTCCTTCTCCGGCATCCTGACCTTCCCCAAGTCGACCGAACTGCGCGATATCGCAAAAGGCCTGCCGCTCGACCGGCTACTGGTCGAGACCGATGCGCCTTATCTGGCGCCGAAGCGCTGGCGGGGCAAACGCAACGAGCCCTCCTATGTGGTCAATACGGCCGAGGTTCTGGCCGAGACCATGGGGGTCAGCTTCGACGAGATGGCGCGGATCACCACCGACAACGCATTTCGCCTCTTTACCAAGATGCCGAGGCTCTGAGCCATGATCTATCGCCGCCGCTTCACCATCCTCGGATGCGCGTCGTCGCCCGGCGTTCCGCGCATCAACGGCGACTGGGGCGCCTGCGATCCGAACAATCCGCGCAACCGGCGCACGCGCGCCTCCTTCATGGTGCAGCAGATCGCGCCCGACGGCGGCATGACGACCGTGATCGTCGATACCGGGCCGGACTTTCGCGAGCAGATGATCGCCGCCAAGGTGCAGCATGTCGACGCGGCGATCTACACCCATGCCCATGCCGACCATCTGCACGGCATCGACGACCTGCGCGGCTATTTCGTCATGCAGAAGCATCGCATTCCGATCTATGCCGAGGCCGACACCATGGCGCGCATCCGCCAGGGTTTTGGCTATTGCCTGGAAACACCGGCCGGCAGCAACTATCCGCCGATCGTCCTGCCGATCGTCATCGAGGATCTTTCGCAGCCGCTGGAGATCACGGGGAAGGGCGGCACGATCCGCTTCCAACCGCTGGTCCAGCAGCATGGCGACATTCCCTCGCTGGGTCTGAGGATTGGTAATGTCGCCTATTGCTGCGATGTCAGCGACTTCCCCGACGAGACGGTCGCCAGGATGGACGGCCTCGATGTGCTGATCATCGACGCGCTGCAATACCGCCATCATCCGAGCCACCTGTCGCTCGAACAGGCGCTGGGCTGGATCGAACGGCTGAGGCCGCGCCACGCCTATCTGACCCATATGCACATTCCGCTCGACTACGAGACGGTGATGGCGGAAACGCCGCCGCATGTCGAACCGGCTTATGACCAGCTGGCTTTCGAAACCACGGTCGATCTCTGACGGCTTTATTCAAGCCTTCAGGAACAAGCCGTATGTCATTGGTAACATGACGCAAACGTGGGAAGGAGAAAATCATGAACTGTATCTTTATCCAGGTTCGCTGCCGTCCGGGAAAGACCTACGAGGTCGCCGATCGGATCTACGAAAAAGAGGTCGTCTCGGAACTCTATTCGACCAGCGGCGAATATGACCTTCTGGCGAAGATCTACGTTCCCAAGGGTGAGGATGTCGGCAAATACGTGAATGCGATCTTCGTGGATATTCCCGATGTCGACCGCACGCTGACGACGCTGACGTTCCACGCATTCTGACTTTCGGGCGATACGGGATCGGAGCGCTCCGTGCATCCGTGCCATCGTACCGGGCGAACCGGTTTAAGCCGTAGCGCGTCGGCATTGCCAGATCCCAATCGGGCCAGCGTTATCAAGGGCCTGATTTCAGGCGCGAAATCCGGGCATCGCCGAGTACAACCTACATCAATTAGTTCCATAATCTATCTTATGCGATCTTTGGATGGGGTCTCGCCGGCGTTACACCATCCCTGTCGGCAGATCAGACACGTCAGACAAACGGCCGGTCCGCCAGTATCTCTTCCGCCTCGTCGCGGTCCATGGCCATCACCCTTCGGCCGATCTCGAAGCTGAAGCCGTTGCGGGCGAAGGCGGAAAACTCCTTCGCATGTCGCTTGTCGTCGACCTCGACGTCCGGCCGGCGGTACGGGCCGAAAGCCCGCTTGCGGGCAAACACCAGAGCCGAGAGGAAATCGTCGGTCTCTTCCAGCGCCTGCTGCACGATCTCTCGATCGATACCCTTCTCGATCAGCTTGCGGCCGATGGCACGTTTCGACTTGCCGTTGCGCGCCGAAGAGCGCGTGCGGATCTCGGCATAGGCCGTATCGTCGAGCGCCAGCATGGTGCGGCCGAACTCGACCGCCGCGGCCGACAGAGCCTTCACCTGCCTATCCGAAATATCCTCGAACTTCTGCTTCGCCTTGCGGGCGATGGCGTCGGACAGCTCGCGCTCGGTCATCATCCGGCGCGATAGCCGGTAGAGCGCTGAATTGCGCGACCAGGCCAACATGCGGGGCGTCGGCGCCAGCGCTTCGGTCTCGCCCTCTTCCCCCGTCAATCC
Source organism: Ciceribacter sp. T2.26MG-112.2 (assembly GCF_900492205.1). GTDB lineage: Bacteria > Pseudomonadota > Alphaproteobacteria > Rhizobiales > Rhizobiaceae > Allorhizobium > Allorhizobium naphthalenivorans_A. Next base: position 296,871 of record NZ_UEYQ01000005.1, on the reverse strand, counting down.
GCCCTCTCCGCGTATCGTATATTTACGATATGAAGTCCTGATATCATCACACCCTAGGTCCCCGCAACCGCACCTGCGCTTTGTCCGGCATTCGGCAGCAGTCTGCCCTTGCGCACCTCACCGCCGTTCGACGTCAAACCGAGTCGATGTCAAACCGGGTCGATGTCGCCCCTCGCCCACATCTCCATCGTCTCCGCCTTGAAGTCCTCGAAACGGCCTTCCTCGATCGACTTGCGGATGCCCTGCATCAGTTCCTGATAGTAGGACAGGTTATTCCAGGACAGCAGCATGCCGCCCAGCGCCTCGTTCGAGCGCACCAGGTGATGCAGGTAGGCGCGGGAATAGTCGCGGGCAGCCGGGCAGTTCGACTGGTCGTCGAGCGGCCGCATGTCCTCGGCATGGCGGGCATTGCGGATATTGACCTTGCCGCGGCGGGTGAACGCCAGGCCGTGACGGCCGGAGCGGGTCGGCATGACGCAGTCGAACATGTCGATGCCCTCGGCCACCGATTTCAGGATGTCGTCGGGCGTGCCGACGCCCATCAGGTAGCGCGGCTTTTCAACCGGCAGGACCGGCAGGGTGATGCCGAGCATCTTCAGCATGACGTCCTGCGGCTCGCCGACCGCGAGGCCCCCGACCGCGTAGCCCTTGAGATCGAGCTGCTTCAGGCCCTCGGCCGATCGCACCCGTAGCTCCGGGATGTCGCCGCCCTGGACGATGCCGAACATCGCCTTGCCCGGCTGTTCGCCGAAGGCGACGCGGCAGCGTTCGGCCCAGCGCAGCGACATTTCCATCGCCCGCTCGATCTCCTTCGGCTCGGCCGGCAGCGCCACGCATTCGTCGAGCTGCATCTGGATGTCGCTGTCGAGCAGGCCCTGGATCTCGATCGAGCGTTCCGGCGACATGTAGTGGGTCGACCCGTCGACATGGCTCTTGAAGGTCACGCCCTTTTCGTCGAGCTTCCTGAGGCCCGACAGCGACATGACCTGGAAGCCGCCGGAATCGGTGAGGATCGGACCCGGCCAGCGGATCAGTTCGTGCAGGCCGCCGAGGCGCGCCACGCGCTCCGGGCCGGGGCGCAGCATCAGGTGGTAGGTATTGCCGAGAATGATGTCGGCGCCCCCTTCCCTGACCTGGTCGAGATACATGGCCTTGACCGTGCCGACCGTGCCGACCGGCATGAAGGCCGGCGTGCGGATCACGCCGCGCGGCATGGAAATCTCGCCGAGCCGGGCCTTGCCGGAGGTGGCTTTCAGGGTGAACTGGAAGGTGTCGTGCATCGGTTCAGGTGTCTTTCCGGAAGAGCAGGCTGGCATCGCCATAAGAATAGAAGCGGTAGCCGTCCGCGATCGCGTGGGCGTAAGCACCCCGCATGGTGTCGAGGCCGGCAAAGGCCGAGACCAGCATGAACAGCGTGGACTTCGGCAGATGGAAGTTGGTCATCAGCACGTCGACGGTGCGGAAGCGGTAGCCCGGCGTGATGAAGATGTCGGTCGCGCCCGACCAGGGCTGGATCTCGCCCGCCTCGGAGGTCGCGCTTTCGAGCAGGCGCAGCGACGTGGTGCCGACCGAGACGATCCGCCCGCCCCGCGCCCTGACGGCATTGAGCGCCGAGGCGGTGGCGCGCGAGACATGGCCGATCTCGTGGTGCATCTTGTGGTCGGCGGTGTCTTCGGCCTTCACCGGCAGAAACGTGCCGGCGCCGACATGCAGCGTGACGAAATGGCGCTCGATCCCGGCGGCGTCGAGCCGTGCGAACAGATCGGGTGTGAAATGCAGGCCGGCGGTCGGGGCGGCAACAGCCCCCTCCTCCTTCGCGTACATGGTCTGGTAGTCGGTCCGGTCCTTCTCGTCTTCGTCACGCTTGGAAGCGATATAGGGCGGCAAAGGAATGTGGCCGACGGTGGCGATCGCCTCGTCCAGCGCCGAACCGGAGAAGTCGAAGCGAAGCGTCACCTCGCCCGCTTCGCCCTTTTCCTCGACGACGGCGCCAAGCGTGCCGAGCAGGCAGGCATTGCCGGAATGGCCGAATTCGATCCGGTCGCCGAGCTTGATGCGCTTGCCCGGCCGGGCAAAGGCCTTCCAGCGGCTGGCATCCATGCGCATGTGCAGCGTGGCGGAAACCGGCGTGCGCTCCGCCCCGTCGCGCAGCCGCACGCCTTCGAGCTGGGCCGGGATGACCTTGGTGTCGTTGAACACCAGCGCGTCGCCGGCTTTGAGCAATGACGGCAGGTCGCAGACCCTTGCATCTTCCAGCAGGGGTTCGCCGTCCGGCCGAACGACGAGCAGCCGGGCCTGGTCGCGCGGGCTCATGGGCCTAAGCGCGATATTCTCGTCAGGGAGATCGAAATCGAACTGGTCTACGCGCATCGCGACCACAACTCCTCAAAACGCGAAAACCCGCCCGGGCGCGATACGCCGGGGCGGGTCTCGAAATCAAGCCCGATCAGGCGTCGGCGGCGACCTTCATCGAGACGATCGAGTCGGGATCGCGCACCGGTTCGCCCTTCTTGACCTGGTCGATGACGTCCATGCCGTCGATGACCTGGCCCCAGACCGAATACTGCTTGTTGAGCCAGGGCGCATCGGTGAAGCAGATGAAGAACTGCGAATTGGCCGAGTTCGGGCTCTGCGAACGGGCCATGGAGCAGGTTCCGCGCACATGCGGTGTGGCCGAGAATTCGGCCTGGAGATCGGGCTTCTGCGAGCCGCCCATGCCGGCGCGGGCCGGGTTGAAGCTGTCGGAACCCTGCTTGCCGAACTGCACGTCACCGGTCTGGGCCATGAAGTCTTCGATGACGCGGTGGAAGACCACGCCGTCATAGGCGCCTTCGCGCGACAGTTCCTTGACGCGTGCGACATGGCCGGGGGCCAGATCCGGGAAGAGCGCGATCACGACCTTGCCCTTGGTGGTTTCCATGACGATGGTGTTTTCCGGATCCTTGATCTCGGCCATGATATTTCTCCTCTTTGGGGCTTGTGCCCGATTGGTGTTACTTGCCGACGGTGACCTTGATCATCCGGTCGGGATCGGACACTTCACCATTGCCACCCTCGCCGCGCTTGATCTTGTCGACCAGTTCCATGCCGGACACGACCTTGCCGACGACGGTGTATTCGCCGTTGAGCGGCGGATAGTCGGCGAACATGATGAAGAACTGCGAATTGGCGGAGTTCGGATCCTGGGAACGGGCCATGCCGACCACGCCGCGCTCGAACGGAACCTTGGAGAACTCGGCCGGAAGGTCGGGCAGCTTGGACCCGCCGGTGCCGGCGCGGCCGGCATTGAAGCCGTCTTCCATGTCGCCGAACTCGACGTCGCCGGTCTGGGCCATGAAGCCTTCGATGACGCGGTGGAAGGCCACGTTGTCATACTCGCCCTTGGAGGCCAGTTCCTTGATCTGCGCGACATGCTTCGGCGCGACGTCCGGCATCAGCTCGACGACGACCGGACCGTCCTTGAGTTCGATCGTCAGCGTGTTGTCGGCCGATTGCGCGCCGGCCGAACCGGCTGATGCGACTGCAAGGAAAAGGGCGGCGGCAACTTGAAAGAGTTTCATGGTCACTCCAATGCTTTGAATAGATTGTCAGCGCGAAAGTTTGGATTTCAGCGCTCGGAAGACGACAGGCGGAACGAAGGCACTCACATCGCCGCCCATGGAGGCGATCTGACGCACCAATGTGGCCGTAATGGGCCGCGAGGCGGTGCCGGCCGGCAGGAAGACAGTCTGGAGGTCGGGCGCCATCTGGTGGTTCATGCCGGCCATCTGCATTTCATAGTCGAGATCGGTGCCGTCACGCAGGCCGCGGATCAGGAGCTTCGCGCCGTTCTGGCGCGCCGCATCGACGGCGAGGCGATCGAAGGAGACGACGGAGACGTCTTCGGCGCGCTCCGGAAGGCTTTCGGCGATGGCGGCGGCGATCAGGGCCGCCCGCTCATCATAGCTGAACAGCGGTATTTTGCCGGGATGAACGCCGATCGCGACGATCACCTTCTCGACCACATTCAACGATTGCACGAGCACATCGAGATGCCCGTTGGTCATCGGATCGAAGGAACCGGGATAGAATGCGATCGTCATGGCAGCCCGATGGTTGTTTCGACGCCTTTTGTCATGGAAGCGCGTGGGCCGCAAGTGATTTGGCCCCGTTCGCCCCTGCCCTGCGGATGAACGAATGCTGAATACGGCGTTCAAGACGGCTTCAGGGCCGAGGTTGGATAAGGCTGTCAGACCGGCAGGCAAACATGCCGCCCACGACACGCAGGAGGACCACGATGCTCGCGCTACTCGCCATTTTCGCCGTACTTGCCGCGCTTTTCACCGAGTTCGGCCTGCTGCTGCTGCGCGCCTATCTGGAGACTGGCGGCACCGCTTTCGGCCTCATCGTCCGCGAAGATGAACGCCAGATGAACGGCACGTTAAGGCGCGTTTCAGCTCGATCCCTTTAGAAACGATTAAATGGCATGGAACGTTTGTCCGTGCCGCGCATTTTCACGGCAATCCAGGCCGTATTCCGAAAGGACGACTTCGATGCACGACAAGGTAACGCTGATCAATCTGGTATGGGTGGGGATGATGACGGCAATGCTCGCCACGTCCGCTACCTTCTACATGAACGACAAGGCCGAAGCCGGCAAATACGGCCCGCAACTGGCCCGCTACTACCCGATCGGCCGCTGAGCCGCTTTCGACGATCGCCGCTTGAAGAGCAGATGCCGCAGTTGCAAGGAAAGGAAGAACATGTTCACCACCCTGGCCGTTCTGGCCGCTTTGATCTGCGGCATGTTCCTCGCTTCGGTGGCCTCGGCGATCCGCGCGATGCGGCGCGAAGGCGATGAATTCCGCGTCATGATGGAACGCCACCGCGCCTTCTGACCGGTTTTTAAGGCTCCGTCTGACCGAACAGTTTCGAGCCTTGCGACACTCAATACGTCAAGCAGCTTAAAATGAAGAGGCCCGCCGTTTCCGGCGGGCCTTCTGTCATTCCTGTACGTCGTCGGCTGCGGGCGGCTCTGCGACATCCGGCGCGCTGGCGTCTCCGGCCAGCGCCTCGAGATCGTCCCCCTCTTCGCCTTCCGGTTCGCTGATACGCTCGACCGACACGACCTTCTCGTCCTTGGCGGTCGAGAAGATGGTGACGCCCTTGGTGGCCCGGCTGGCGATGCGAATGCCGTCGACGGGAACGCGGATCAGCTGGCCGCCATCGGAGACCAGCATGATCTGGTTCTTGTCCTCGACCGGGAAGGCCGCAACCAGTTCGCCGATCTCGGCCGTCTTGGACGTGTCGGTGGCACGGATGCCCTTGCCGCCGCGTCCCGAAATACGGAAATCATAGGACGACGACCGCTTGCCGTAACCACGCTCGGAGACGGTCAGGACGAACTGCTCGCGCGCCTTCAGTTCCTGATAGCGTTCTTCGGGCAGATCGCCGACCTCGCCGACCTCTTCACCGACGAGAGCAATATCCTCTTCCTCGACACCCATGGCGCGCCTTTCGGTGGCGGAGCGCTTGAGATAGGCCGCGCGTTCCGAGGCGTCGGCATCGACATGGCCGAGAATCGTCATCGAGATGATGCGATCGCCCTCGGCAAGCGTGATGCCACGAACGCCGACCGAATTGCGGCCGGCAAAGACGCGCACGTCGCCGACCGAGAAGCGGATCGCCTGGCCGAGCGCCGTAGTCATCAGCACGTCGTCGCGATCGGTGCAGGTCTCGACCGACAGGATCTCGTCACCCTCGTCCTCGAGCTTCATGGCGATCTTGCCGTTGCGATTGACCTGGACGAAGTCGGAAAGCTTGTTGCGGCGCACGGTGCCGCGGGTCGTCGCGAACATGACGTCGAGATTGTCCCAGCTCTTTTCGTCCTCCGGCAGCGGCATGATCGTCGTGATGCGTTCGCCGGGCTCCAGCGGCAGCATGTTGATCAGCGCCTTGCCGCGCGAGGTCGGCGTGCCGATCGGCAGGCGCCAGACCTTTTCCTTGTAGACGATGCCACGCGAGGAGAAGAACAGCACCGGTGTGTGCGTATTGGCGACGAACAGGCGGGTGGCGAAATCCTCGTCCTTCATCGCCATGCCGGAGCGGCCCTTGCCGCCGCGACGCTGGGCGCGGTAGGTGGCGAGCGGCACGCGCTTGATATAGCCGGCATGCGAAACGGTGACGACCATGTCCTCGCGGGCGATCAGATCCTCGTCGTCCATGTCCGGGCCGCCTTCGATGATCACCGTGCGGCGCGGCGTGCCGAACTCGTCGCGCACCGCGGCCAGTTCGTCCTTGACGATCGTCTGGATGCGCAGGCGCGACGACAGTATGTCGAGATAGTCGCTGATCTCGGCGCCGATCTTGTTCAGCTCTTCGTCGATTTCGTCGCGGCCAAGGGCGGTCAGGCGGGCAAGGCGCAGCTCGAGGATGGCCCGCGCCTGCTCTTCCGAGAGATTGTAGGTGCGGTCCTCGTTGATGCGGTGGCGCGGGTCGTCGATCAGCTGGATCAGCGCCTCGACGTCATGCGCCGGCCAGCGGCGCTCCATCAACTGTTCGCGCGCCGTGGCCGGATCGGGCGCGCGGCGGATGAGGTTGATGACCTCGTCGATATTGGCGACGGCGATCGCGAGGCCAACCAGGACGTGGGCGCGCTCACGCGACTTGCGCAGCAGGTACTTGGTGCGGCGGCTGACCACTTCCTCGCGGAAGGTGATGAAGGCGCGCAGCATGTCGAGCAGGCTGAGCTGTTCCGGCTTGCCACCGTTGAGCGCCACCATGTTGCAGCCGAACGAGGTCTGCAGCGGGGTGTAGCGATAGAGCTGGTTGAGGATCACGTCGGCATTGGCGTCGCGCTTCAGTTCGATCACGACGCGATAGCCGTCGCGGTCGGATTCGTCGCGCAGATCGGAAATGCCCTCGATGCGCTTTTCGCGCACCAGTTCGGCCATCTTCTCGATCATCGTCGCCTTGTTCACCTGGTAGGGGATCTCGGAAATGATGATCTGCTCGCGATCGCCGCGCATCGGCTCGATGCGGGCGACGCCACGCATGATGACCGAGCCGCGGCCGGTCTCGTAGGCCGAGCGGATACCCGAACGGCCGAGGATCATCGCGCCGGTCGGGAAGTCCGGACCCGGGAGGATCTGCATCAGGTCGGAAAGCTCGATTGCCGGATCGTCGATCAGCGCGATGCAGCCGTCGATCACTTCGGTCAGGTTGTGCGGCGGGATATTGGTCGCCATGCCGACCGCGATGCCGCCGGCGCCGTTGACCAGAAGGTTGGGGAAGCGGGCCGGAACGACGGACGGTTCCTGCATGGTGCCGTCATAGTTTTCCCGGAAGTCGACGGTTTCCTTGTCGAGGTCGTCGAGCAGCGAATGCGCCACCTTCTCCAGGCGGCATTCCGTGTAACGCTGGGCGGCCGGCGGGTCGCCGTCGACCGAACCGAAATTGCCCTGGCCGTCGATCAGCGGCAGACGTAGCGACCAATCCTGCGCCATGCGGGCGAGCGCATCATAGATCGCGGAATCGCCGTGCGGATGGTATTTACCCATCACGTCACCGGTGACGCGCGCCGACTTCACGTACTTCTTGTTCCAGTCGATCCCCATCTCGCTCATCGAGAAGAGAATGCGCCGGTGTACGGGCTTCAGACCGTCGCGGACGTCGGGAAGCGCGCGGCTCACGATGACGCTCATCGCGTAATCGAGATACGACCGCTGCATTTCCTCCATGATGGAAATCGGCTCGATGCCTTGCGGGTACTTGCCGCCGCCGGGAGTGTTTTGCTCAGTCAAATCAGGTCACGATCTCTGTTCGGAATCACTGCGAAGTTTATAGCCGAAAGGGCTGGAAAGCGCCAATTTCGGCCGGACTCGTCCGCTGGTTATAAACAGCCTTTTGGGGCGGGGGAAAGGCTGGCCGATCAAGAACTTGCCAACGGCTTGCCGCTGGCATTTAAATGCCTGCGAAAAGCGGGAGAAAACCATGGCCGGCACCGATGCGATGATCAACGCCTTCACTACGCTGCTGGTCACCGTCGACCCGCCGGGCCTTGCCCCGCTGTTCCTCGGACTGACGCAGGGCATGAACCGTGGCGAGCGCCGCCAGGTCGCCGTGCGCGGCTCGCTGATCGCCTTTGCCATCCTCACGGTATTTGCCCTGTTCGGCGCCGGCATCCTCGGCGCGCTCGGCATTTCCATGGGCGCCTTTCGCATCGCCGGCGGGCTGATGCTGTTCGTCATCTCGTTCGAGATGATTTTTGAAAAGCGCAACGAGCGCAAAGAAAAGACCACGGACGCGGCGATCACCAAGGACCACATCCACAATCTGGCCGTTTTCCCGCTCGCCATTCCGCTGATCGCCGGGCCGGGCGCGATCTCCGCCACCGTGCTGATCGCCGGCACGATGGACGGCGTCGCCGGCAAGGTGCAACTGATCGGCGTCATCGCCGTCTGCCTGGCGCTGGTCTTTGCCGCGCTGATCCTCGCCGAGCGGCTGAACCGCTTTCTCGGCGTCACCGGCCGGGCGCTGCTCACCCGCCTGCTTGGCGTGCTGCTCGCCGCCCTTTCGGTGCAGTTCGTGGTCGACGGCGTGAAATCGGCCTTCGGCGCCTGAGGCCCTCCAGCCCCAAGCGCGGACCTGCGTCCCGGCGGTTCCCGGGGACAGGCGACCGCCAGGCTGCAACCCTTATCGCTGCGCCTTCAGGATGCGCTTCCAGATCGTGCCGCCGAGGAAGCGGTTGAAGACGATGAAATAGGCGATGATCAGCGCGAACAGGACCAGCGCCGGCAGCCCGTTCAGTTGAAACCCCCCCTCCGTCCGCCCACCCGTCACCGATGCGACGGCAAACCCCAGCACGAAGAAGGCGGTGAAGAAATCCAGCAAAAAGGCCAGGATGATGCGCCAGGTGGCCGGCCCGGCTTGCGGTTTCGTCTCTTCCATCGCGATACCCCCTGATATCCCTCAAAAACATGCAAACTGGGCCCGGCTTCCCGCCGAAAGCCCACAACAAAAAAAGCGGCGCCGAAGCGCCGCCAGAAATCAGAACGGGATGTCGTCGTCGAGGTCGCGGGAGAAGCCGCCCGACGGGGGAGCGCTGGCGCCGCCCCGCTGTTGGCCGCCGCCCCGCTGGGGCGCCGGCGCACCGTAATCGTCGCCACCGCCATAGCCGCCACCGAAATCATTGCCGCCGCGCGAGGCGCCGCCGCCGTCGCCGCGACCGCCGAGCATGGTCAGGTTGCCGTTGAAGCCCTGCAGCACGACTTCCGTCGAGTAGCGATCCTGGCCGCTCTGGTCCTGCCATTTGCGGGTCTGCAGTGCGCCTTCGACATAGACCGTCGAGCCCTTCTTCAGATACTGCTCGGCAACCTTGCAGAGACCTTCATTGAAGATCACCACGGTGTGCCACTCGGTCTTTTCCTTGCGCTCGCCGGTGTTCTTGTCGCGCCAGCTTTCCGACGTGGCGATACGCAGATTGGCGATCGGACGGCCGTCCTGGGTCCGGCGGATTTCTGGGTCGGCACCAAGATTGCCGATCAAAATTACCTTGTTGACGCTGCCAGCCATAACACTCACCTTGCTGCCGCCATCATGCGGCTCCGAAACAGAGAAATCCGCCCACCTTAAACCAATCCGTTCGGCGGTTGGGTGGCGATCGGGGTTAATCCACAGCGAAAATGTTCTTTATTTGTTCTAGTTATCCGCTAGTATGCTGTCAATAGAATCGCTTTGCCGCGGTTTAATCCACTCCCGCCGCTCGACAGGGGCGCGGGTGTCACTAAATAAGGAGAGCCCTCCTCCCGAGCGCCCTCCCTGCAGAGCCTTGTCCAGTCGAGACCAGTCCACATGAGCGATTTGAAGCATATCTCCATCCGCGGCGCGCGCGAGCACAATCTCAAGGGCATCGATCTCGATCTGCCGCGCAATTCGCTGATCGTCATGACAGGCCTGTCCGGCTCCGGCAAATCCTCCCTCGCCTTCGACACCATCTATGCGGAGGGCCAGCGCCGCTATGTCGAGAGCCTGTCGGCCTATGCCCGTCAGTTCCTCGAAATGATGCAGAAGCCGGACGTCGACCAGATCGACGGCCTGTCTCCGGCGATCTCGATCGAACAGAAGACCACGTCGCGCAATCCGCGCTCGACGGTCGGCACGGTCACCGAAATCTACGACTACATGCGCCTGCTGTTTGCCCGCGTCGGCGTGCCCTATTCGCCGGCGACCGGCCTGCCGATCGAAAGCCAAACCGTTTCCCAGATGGTCGACCGCATCCTCGCCTTCGAGGAAGGCACCCGCCTCTACATCCTGGCGCCGATCGCGCGCGGCCGGAAGGGCGAGTACAAGAAGGAACTGGCGGACCTGATGAAGAAGGGTTTCCAGCGCGTCAAGATCGACGGCCAGTTCTACGAGATCGCCGAGGCGCCGGTGCTGGACAAGAAGTTCAAGCACGACATCGACGTGGTCGTCGACCGCATCGTGGTCAGGCCCGACATTGCAAGCCGGCTGGCCGACAGCCTCGAGACCTGCCTTCATGTTCTCTCCGACGGACTGGCGATCGCCGAATTCGCCGACAAGCCCCTGCCTCCGCAAGAGACGGCGGCCGGCGGCAGCGCCAACAAGTCGCTCAACGACACGCACGAACACGTGTTGTTCTCGGAAAAATTCGCCTGCCCGGTTTCCGGCTTCACCATTCCGGAGATCGAGCCACGGCTATTCTCCTTCAACAATCCCTTCGGCGCCTGCCCGACCTGCGACGGCCTGGGCTTCCAGCAGAAGATCGACACCGCGCTGATCGTGCCGGAGACGCAGCGCCGGCTGAACGACGGGGCGATCGCCCCCTGGGCGAAATCCTCCTCGCCCTACTATGACCAGACGCTCGAAGCGCTCGGCAAGGCCTTCGGCTTCAGGCTTTCGAGCAAGTGGTCCGATTTGAAGGAAGCCGCGCAGAAGGCGATCCTCTACGGCACCGAGGAAAAGATCGACTTCCACTATGCCGACGGCGCGCGTTCCTACACGACGACCAAGACCTTCGAGGGCATCGTGCCGAACCTCGAGCGCCGCTGGAAGGAGACCGACAGCGCCTGGGCCCGCGAGGAGATCGAGCGCTACATGTCGGCGGCCCCCTGCCCGTCCTGCAACGGCTTCCGCCTGAAGCCCGAGGCGCTGGCGGTCAAGGTCAACGGCCTGCATATCGGCCAGGTTACCGAGATGTCGATCCGGGTCGCGCGCAACTGGTTCGTCGACCTGCCGGAAAAGCTGACGGCCAAGCAGAACGAAATCGCCGTGCGCATCCTGAAAGAGATCCGCGAGCGCCTCGCCTTCCTCAACGATGTCGGCCTCGACTATCTGAGCCTGTCGCGCAATTCCGGCACGCTGTCGGGCGGCGAAAGCCAGCGCATCCGGCTCGCCTCACAGATTGGCTCGGGGCTCACCGGCGTGCTCTACGTGCTCGACGAACCGTCGATCGGCCTGCACCAGCGCGACAATGCCCGCCTGCTCGACACGCTGAAGCATCTGCGCGACATCGGCAATACGGTCATCGTCGTCGAGCATGACGAGGATGCGATCCTGTCGGCCGACTACGTGGTCGACATCGGCCCGGCGGCCGGCATCCATGGCGGCGAGGTGATTGCGCAAGGGGCGCCGCAGGACATCATGTCCCATCCGAAATCGCTGACCGGCAAGTACCTGACGGGCGAACTCGGCGTCGCCGTGCCCTCCGAACGCCGCAAGCCGAAGAAGGGCCAGCAGATCAAGGTCGTCGGCGCGCGCGGCAACAACCTGAAGAACGTCACCGCAGCGATCCCGCTCGGTGTATTTACCGCGGTTACCGGCGTTTCGGGCGGCGGCAAGTCGACCTTCCTGATCGAGACGCTCTACAAGGCCGCCGCGCGGCGCGTCATGGGTGCGCGCGAAAACCCGGCCGAGCACGACCGGATCGACGGTTTCGAGTTCATCGACAAGGTGATCGACATCGACCAGTCGCCGATCGGCCGCACGCCGCGCTCCAACCCGGCCACCTATACCGGCGCCTTTACCCCGATCCGCGACTGGTTCGCCGGCCTGCCCGAAGCCAAGGCCCGCGGCTATCAGCCCGGCCGCTTTTCCTTCAACGTCAAGGGCGGCCGCTGCGAGGCCTGCCAGGGCGATGGCGTCATCAAGATCGAGATGCACTTCCTGCCCGACGTCTACGTGACCTGCGACGTCTGCCACGGCAAGCGCTACAACCGCGAGACCCTCGACGTCACCTTCAAGGGCAAGTCGATCGCCGACGTGCTCGACATGACGGTCGAGGAAGGCGTCGACTTCTTCTCCGCCGTGCCGGCGGTGCGCGACAAGCTGCAGGCGCTGTTCGACGTGGGGCTCGGCTATATCAAGGTCGGCCAGCAGGCCAATACGCTGTCGGGCGGCGAGGCGCAGCGCGTCAAGCTGGCCAAGGAACTCTCCAAGCGCTCGACCGGCCGCACGCTCTACATCCTCGACGAGCCGACCACCGGCCTGCATTTCCACGACGTCGCCAAGCTTCTGGAAATGTTGCAGGAACTGGTCAACCAGGGCAATTCCGTGGTGGTCATCGAGCACAATCTCGAAGTCATCAAGACCGCCGACTGGATCCTCGACTTCGGCCCCGAAGGCGGGGACGGCGGCGGCACGATTGTCGCCGAGGGCACGCCGGAGGACATCGTCAAGGTGGAGAAGTCCTATACCGGACAGTTCCTCAAGGAATTGCTGGAGCGTCGGCCGCTGAAGAAGCGGCAGGCGGCGGAGTGAGCGATGCAGACACAACGTCTTTCGGAAGATGACCTTTGCCGAGCCTTCGCGGAGAAGGTTGCGGATTCTCAAGACTTCAAGAACTGGATCTTGTTCCGAACGAAGTTTGCGTCACGACGGTTTGCATCTCGGTTGCTGAAACAGGAACAAGCTCTTGCTCGCCCTCGTGTGTTACCAGATCGATGGTGGCGACACTGGTTCTGGCGGATTACCGAACTTGAAAAAGAACATGAGACTGATGTCCTCCTGTGGTTTGCCGATGATGCAGGAGATTATCGGTTTGTGTTGCATGTTGAGCTTAAGTTGGGGAGCAAGCTGAGCGCGGGTCAGGCCGCTAGCTACGCGCCACGAGCTAGGCATGTCATGGAACATGAGAAGAGACTGCCACATCAGGATTTCGCCACCGTGTTTGTGGCGCCCACCAGAACGATTTTGGCAAGTGAAGCAGACGCAGATCTGTTCGACGCAGTCATCAGTCTCGAAGAAGTAGGCGTTTTCATAGAGGATTTCGCCCGTGCGACGACGCAGGCGACTCCGGTCGCTACCACAGGCGCGTGATATCGAATCCGTCGAATGCCTGATCTGCGGTGACGAGGGTGAGGCTTTCGAGTTTCGATTGCGCGGCAAGCAGGCGGTCGAAAGGGTCTTTGTGGTTGCCGGGCATCTGCCCGGCCAGGAGGGCGTGGGAAGGGGTGATGTCCAGTCTTTGAAAGCCGGCATCGTCCAGAACCGTGTCGAAATTGTCGACGATTTCCCGCGCGAAATCGAGCTTGCCGATACGAAACTTGTTGGCGATCTCGAATGCGGTCACGGAGCTTACGCAACGAAGCGCATCGGGGTCTTCTATCGCGGATCTGGCTTCATGGCTGAGGCGTGCGTCAGCCATGATCCACCAGAGAAATGTATGGGTATCCAATAGAAAGCTCATTTTCCGTTGTCGCCCGGAAACGAGTATTTTCCCTCCCATGCGTCGAGTTCATCTTGAGGCATGGGTTCAAGAAAGAGGTCGGAGGGAATCTTGTCGCGCAGATGAGCGAACCGGCCGTAGCCGCGAACGGGCTGTTTTTGCGCCTGGATGGGCACCAGTTTTGCCACGGGCTCGTTGCCGCGAGCGATCACGATTTCCTCACCCGCTTCGACGCGGGCGATGAGCCTCGAAAGCTCCGTCTTGGCCTTGTGAATGGTGACCACAGTCATCGCTCGCTCCATCTACTATAAATACCTTAGCTAATACCCTAGCTAGTTTCAACGGGAGGCATTTCATGACCCAATCCGGCACAATCCGCACCGGCATCGGCGGCTGGACCTTCGATCCGTGGGAAGGCACCTTCTATCCGGACACGCTGGCCAAGAAGCGGCAGCTGGAATTCGCCAGCCGAGAACTGACGACGATCGAGGTCAACGGCACCTATTATTCGAGCCAGAAACCGGCGACCTTCGCCAAATGGGCGTCGGAAGTGCCGGAGAATTTCGTCTTCTCGCTGAAGGCCAGCCGGTTCTGCACCAATCGCAAGGTGCTGGCCGAGGCCGGGCCGTCGGTGGAAAAGTTCCTGACCCAGGGCATCACCGAGCTTGGGGCCCATCTGGGTCCGATCCTCTGGCAGTTCATGGGCACGAAGAAGTTCGAGCCGGACGATTTCGAGGCCTTCCTCGCGCTTTTGCCGAAGAGCCAGGACGGGATCGCCCTTCGTCATGTCGTCGAGCCGCGTCATGCGTCCTTCCAGGTGCCGGAATTCGTCGCCCTTCTGGCGAAATACGGCGTGGCGGCGGTCTGCGCCGATCATCACGACTATCCGATGTTCGCCGATCCGACGGCCGATTTCGTCTATGCTCGGCTGCAGAAGGGCGCAGACGACATTCCCACCTGCTATCCGCCGAAGGACATCGACGCCTGGGCCGGACGGCTGAAGACCTATGCCCGCGGCGGCACGCCGGACGACCTGCCGGTCATCGCCCCGGATCGGACGGCCGAAAAGGCGCCGCGCGACGTCTTTGCCTTCTTCATCTCCGGTGGAAAGATCAATGCGCCGAACGGCGCGCGTCTGTTGCAACAGGCCGTTGCTTAAGGGCGGTTACCCACGCCCGATCGACTATCCGCCGGATGAACCCGGGCATGTTGCGCCGAAGGCCTCGTTGATTGGGTCCGGATCGTCAGGCGGTGGTCGCCTTGCGGCCGAACCATTGCGGGTTGAACACGTTCATCACCAGCCCAATGACGATCAGCACGGCGGCAAGGATCCGCAAGGGGCCGAAAGCCTCGCCGAGCAAAAGGGCCGCGGACGACATGCCGAACACCGGTACGAGCAGCGAGAACGGCGCGACGGTCGATACCCCGTAACGGCTGATCATCGCGCCCCAGACGGCAAAGCCGAAGATCGTCGCGACATAGGCGACGAACAGCACCGCGCCGGCGCCCGCCAGGTTGATGTTGGCGATGGCGGCGAGATCGCGGTCCCAGCCCTCGAACAGCGCTGAAATGACCAGCAGCGGGATCGGCGGCACGAGGCTGACCCAGACCATCAGGTTGAGCATCGGCACATTGCCCGCCTTCTTCATCAGCATGTTCGAGCAGGCCCAGGCGACCGCCGCGGCGATGGCGAGCGAAAGGCCGGTGACGGTGAAATCGCCGTCGATGGACGAGGCGATGAGGGCGATGCCGGTAAAGGCGACCGCCATGCCGGCCAGCTGCAGCGGCCTCGGCTTGGCGCCGAACAGCAGGAAGGCGAGAAGCACGGTGAAGAAAGCCTGCGACTGCAGGAGCAGCGAGGCAAGGCCGGGCGGCACGCCAACATCCATGCCGATGAACAGGAAGGAGAATTTCACCACGCCCAGCATGATGCCGATGCCGATGATGATCCGCCACGGCACGTCGGGCTTGGGAATGAAGAAGACGAGCGGCACTGCGGCGAAGAAGAAGCGCAGGGCCGAGAACAGCAAGGGCGGGAAATTGTCCAGCCCGAGCTTGATGACGACGAAGTTGAAGCCCCAGAGTGCCGCGACGAGCACCAGCAGCAGAACATGAACGGGTTTCACGCGATTCTCCCTGAGGTTTGCCGCAGCGATACTATGCCGGGCGCTGCCGTAGGAAGCGAATAGTCCTTATCTCACAGTTCAATATGATTGATGAGTTCTTCGGCGGTGAGGCCCCTGCCCGCTCTGTTGCCGGCCTCGCCATGGTACCAGGCGCCGGCTGCCGCCGCCTCGAAGGCCGGCATGCCCTGGGCGAGCAGTCCGCCGATGATGCCGGCAAGCACGTCGCCCGAGCCCGCGGTGGCAAGCGACGGCGGCGCATTGGTGTTGACCAGCGCCCGCCCGTCCGGCGCGGCGATGACGGTATCCGGTCCCTTGTAGACGATCACGGCATGAGCCCGCCCCGCGGCAGCAAGGGCCATTTCGATCTTGCTCAGGCTTTTCCCTTCCGCGACATCCGGGAAGAGCCGGGCGAACTCGCCCTCGTGCGGCGTCAGCACCAGCCGAGTTTCTCCCGTCGAAAACGCCTCGAACAAGGCAGACGGATCGTCGCGGAACGACGTGATGCCGTCCGCGTCGAGCACGAGGGGGCGATCCTTGAGTGCCAGGGCGAAATCACGCGCCTTCTCACCAACGCCGAATCCGGGGCCGAGGACGAAGGCATTGTGGCGCCGATCGCCGAGATAGACGCAAAGAGCGGCGAGATCGTCCACCGGCTTCAGCATCACGGCGGTCAGATGTGAGGCATTGGCCTCGAGGGAACCTGTCGGCGAGGCGATGGTGACGAGGCCCGCGCCGGCCCTCAGGCCCGCCGCGGCGGAAAGACGGGCCGCTCCCGTTGCGGACGCCGGTCCTGAAAAGACCGTCAGGTGACCGCGGAGAAACTTGTGGGTCTCGGCCCCGGGATTCGGTAGGAGCCGCTCCCAGGCGGCGGGTGAGTTCAGGCCGACCGGTCCGACTTCGGACGCGACGATCCGCTGCGGGATGCCGATGTCGTAGACTTCGAGGCTACCGCACAGGCGGCGGCCGGGCATCAGGACGTGGCCGGGCTTGCGCGCCATGAAGCTGACGGTATGACGCGCGTTGAATGCCGCGCCGAGCACCCTGCCCGTTCGCCCGTCGAGCCCCGAAGGCAAGTCGACGGCGATGACCGGCAAGTCCGCAGCATCGACCCTGACGATCACCGCCGCCACGACGTCCGGTACATCGCGATCCAGCCCCGCGCCGAAGATCGCGTCGATCACCACGTCACCGGGCCGTGGATCGTAGGCATGCAGCTCCTCAGCGCCGATCGGGCAAAGGGAAAACGCCGTCGCCGCATCGCCCTTCAGCCGCGCCGGGTCGCCGAGGCGGAACACTACGGTCTCCGCGCCGGCATCGACGAGCGCCCGCGCCGCGACATAGCCGTCGCCGCCATTGTTGCCGGGACCGCAGAGGACGACGAAGCGCAATGCCCCAGGAAAAAGCCTAAGCGCCGCCGCGGCAACCGCCTGCCCCGCCTGTTCCATGAGGCCGAAGGACCAGATGCCCGATCGGGCGGCAGCCTGATCGACACGTCCCATCGCGGCAGGTGAAAGCAGCCAGTGTTCAGGATCATTTTTCATCGCTCCATCAAAGCAGATTCCGAGCCGCCGGGGAACGCAAAGCACGCCCGAACAGCAGATGATTAAAATCCGTGCAAGTGCACAAATGATAGCCTCTGAAATGTGCTGAATTGCGCGGCAGACGAGAAAACAATGGATTGCCTGCGACGAAAGAACCGCGCGGAATTCTTATTTTTTTCGAGATTTGACTCGCGTTTCGCCCCGTCTTGCGCGAGATTTGGATCGGGAATGCGAAGTTTTCCCGTTTTCGATCGCAGTTTGGGCCATAACTGGCACGTTACATGCATCGAGTGGGCCGAGCGGGACTTTCCGCCATGTTGAGGGAAGCGGAGATATATTTTCTCATGAAAAAGATCGAAGCGATCATTAAGCCTTTCAAGCTCGACGAAGTGAAGGAAGCCCTTCAGGAAGTCGGTCTGCAGGGTATTACGGTCACGGAAGCCAAGGGCTTCGGCCGGCAGAAGGGCCACACGGAATTGTACCGCGGTGCGGAATATGTGGTCGACTTCCTGCCGAAGGTTAAGGTCGAGGTCGTTCTCGCCGACGAGAATGTCGAAGCCGTCATCGACGCGATCCGCAACGCCGCCCAGACGGGCAGGATCGGCGATGGCAAGATCTTCGTTTCGAACGTCGAGGAAGTCGTTCGTATCCGCACCGGCGAAACCGGCGTCGACGCCATCTAATCGGTCTGCCCCGCCGCGCGGGGCTGGACTTCATCATCGTCATCACACGCAAGGAATTCGATAATGACGACCGCACAAGATGTTTTGAAGCAGATCAAGGACAATGACGTGAAATTCGTCGACCTGCGCTTCACCGATCCGAAGGGCAAGCTGCAGCACGTGACGATGGACGTCGTCTGCGTCGATGAGGACATGTTCGCCGATGGCGTGATGTTCGACGGCTCCTCGATTGGCGGCTGGAAGGCGATCAACGAATCCGACATGGTTCTGATGCCCGATCTGGATACGGTTCACATGGACCCGTTCTTCGCCCAGTCGACCATGGTCATCATCTGCGACATTCTCGACCCGGTCTCTGGTGAAGCCTACAACCGCGACCCGCGCGGCACCGCCAAGAAGGCCGAAGCCTATCTCAAGGCTTCTGGCATCGGCGACACCGTATTTGTCGGTCCGGAAGCCGAATTCTTCGTCTTCGACGACGTGAAGTACAAGGCCGATCCGTACAACACGGGCTTCAAGCTCGATTCGACCGAACTGCCGTCGAACGACGACACCGACTACGAGACGGGCAACCTCGGCCACCGTCCGCGCGTCAAGGGCGGCTATTTCCCGGTTCCGCCGATCGACAGCCTGCAGGACATGCGCTCGGAAATGCTCACCGTCCTGTCGGAAATGGGCGTCGTCGTCGAAAAGCACCACCACGAAGTGGCAGCGGCCCAGCACGAACTCGGCATCAAGTTCGACGCACTGGTGCGCAATGCCGACAAGATGCAGATCTACAAGTATGTCGTGCACCAGGTCGCCAATGCCTATGGCAAGACGGCAACCTTCATGCCGAAGCCGATCTTCGGCGACAACGGCTCGGGCATGCACGTCCACCTGTCGATCTGGAAGGACGGCAAGCCCACCTTCGCCGGTGACGAATATGCCGGCCTGTCGGAGACCTGCCTCTACTTCATCGGCGGCATCATCAAGCATGCCAAGGCGCTGAATGCCTTCACCAACCCGTCGACCAACTCCTACAAGCGTCTGGTCCCGGGCTATGAAGCGCCCGTCCTGCTCGCCTATTCGGCCCGCAACCGTTCGGCCTCGTGCCGCATTCCGTTCGGCTCGAACCCCAAGGCCAAGCGCGTCGAAGTCCGCTTCCCGGACCCGACCGCCAACCCCTATCTCGCCTTTGCCGCCATGCTGATGGCCGGCCTCGACGGCATCAAGAACAAGATCCATCCCGGCAAGGCCATGGACAAGGATCTCTACGACCTGCCGCCGAAGGAACTCAAGAAGATCCCGACCGTCTGCGGTAGCTTGCGCGAAGCGCTCGAAAGCGTCGATAAGGATCGCAAGTTCCTGACCGCCGGCGGCGTCTTCGACGACGACCAGATCGACTCGTTCATCGAGCTGAAGATGGCCGAAGTCATGCGGTTCGAAATGACCCCGCATCCGGTCGAATACGACATGTACTATTCGGTCTGATCGGCCGCTCGGCCCGCAACCGCGGGCCGCTCAAATACTCCGAGAGCCGGCGCCTCCGACGAGGCGCCGGCTTTTTTTCTTGAGGGGAGAGTTCTCAATTTCAATCATAGGGATAGAGAAAAGAGATGCTGCGAAACATGAAGAGTTTTGGGCGCGAACGGCAAGCGGTGGTTGCGATCATGGCAGCCTTGAGGCTAGGCTGAACGGACGACTCAAGCCCAGCCGCCTCGCGGCTCTCAGGACATATCATCCATGCCCGCCGAAAACGCCGAACCCGCCCCGGCCGCGCCGCGCCCGTTCGACTGGCTGCTCTATTTCCTGGCGCCGGTGTTCTTTTCCAGCAATCTGATCTTTGGCCGAGGCATAACCGGTGAGATCGCCCCTTTCACCACGGCCTTGCTGCGCTGGGCGGGGTCGGCCATCATCATCTTTCCCTTCGTCTATGCCGAGCGGAAAGCCTGTCTTGCCTTCGTCCGATCCTATACCGGTATCTGGCTGGTGCTCGGCATTCTCGGCATGGGGATCTGCGGCGGGTTCGTCTACTGGGCGCTGACCTTGACCACGGCCTCGAACGCCACGCTGATCTATACCACGTCGTCGCTGTTCATCATCCTGCTGCAGTGGCTCCTTCAAGGTCGCCGGATCCGGCCGAGCGAACTGGCCGGCATGGCCGTCGCCTTCGCCGGCGTCACCGTCATCGTCTTGAAAGGCGAGTGGAGCGCCCTCCTCCATCTGCGGTTCAACATCGGCGATTTCGGCATTCTCGCCGCCGCGATCGCCTTTGCCCTCTATTCCCTGCTGTTGCGCCACCCGGCCGTGCAGCCCATGCCGCCCATGCCGCTGTTCGGCCTTCTGGCGCTGTCTGGCACGATCGTCCTCCTTCCGCCCGCGCTCTACGAGGTGCTGACCGGCGGTCTTCTGCCGGACACGACAAGCGATTGGGCCAAGCTGCTCGGCATCATCCTCTTCGCCTCGCTTGCCGCCTTCTATTGCTTCCAGCATGCCGTGCGGGTGTTCGGCCCGGCCATGGCGGGCGTGACGCTCTATCTGATGCCGCCGTTATCGATCATCATGGCGGTGGTCTTCCTGGGCGAGCGGTTCCAGCCATACCATGCCGTCGGCATCGTCCTGGTCATGGGCGGACTGGTGCTGGCGACCGCGCCGGGCCGCCGCGGCGGCTGACCGCGCCGGCCGACGCGAAAGCATAGAAGGGTCTTGATGTTTTGCTCTTCCCTCCCCAAATCCATGGGGAAAGGAAGTGATGCCCATGAAACACCGCACCGCAAAATTTGGTATCGGGGAAGTCGTCCGCCACAAGGTCTTTCCGTTCCGTGGCGTCGTGTTCGATGTGGACCCGGAATTCGCCAACAGCGAGGAATGGTGGAATGCCATCCCGGCGGAAGTCCGTCCCGCCAAGGACCAGCCCTTTTACCATCTGCTCGCCGAGAACGACGAGGCTGAATATGTCGCCTATGTCTCGGAGCAGAACCTGGAAAAGGACCTGAGCGAGGAACCGCTGCGCAATCCGCAGATCCAGCAGATCTTCGTGCGCGAGCAGGCGGGTCGCTACAAGCCGAAATCCATCTTCGCGCACTGAAGCCTCAAGCGGGACTTGGCGCCTGCCACCGGTCGAGCCAGATCGAAACACAAAGAGGCCCGCCGATTCCGGCGGGCCTCTCCGTTTCGTCTATCAAATTGTCAATCAGTTGCCCTGCTTGGCGGCGTCCTGGGCGTCATTGATCGCCTTGTTGCGCTCTTCCTGCTTCTTCTGCATGGCTTCCTGCAGCAGGCGCTGGCGTTCTTCCGCCTGCGACTGCGACATCGCCTCGCCGTCATAGGCGCCGGTGAAGCCTTCCAGCGGGATCTTGATCGGGTTCGGCGCACGGCGGAAGTTGACCGAGGTGAACACCACCTCATTGCCCTTCTTCAAGCTGGCGATCAGGGCATCCGTCAGCGGCAGTTCTGCCGTGCAGCGGTCCGGAAGGCAGACGGCATAGTCGAGCTTCATGCCCTTGGCGCCATCGATCTGCATCATGATGCCCGGCGGAATGAGTCGGGCGGAAGGAACGGTAACCTGCAGGATCTTGCGGTTGACCTTACCCTCGACAGAGATCACGCCGACGGCCGTGATCAACTGGCCGTTCTGGGCGACCAACTGGTTCTGCACCACGCAGACATCGGCTTCTTCCTGCTTGGTGCAGGTCTTGAACCACTTGGCCGTTCCGGCTGTTGCCGGTGCTGCGGCGTCCTGGGCACCGACGACCGTCGGGGCGGTTGCCGCGCCAAGCGTCAGAACGAGAGCAGACAGTGCCGTCCGCGTAGCTTTGGTTGCATTGAACATCATAACCTGATCCGTCTCCTGAAAACCGATATCGGGCACTTGAAACGCCGCGATACTCGCCGGTCGTGCTGCCCGTCAACTGTCGTCCAATTGAGGCAAATACATGACCTTGGCATCCGGAACCCTGTTACATCGCGAAGTCTGGAATATCCAGTCTTTCTTTGGGGGTACACGGGGGCGACACGGCTTTTTGCATGGCGATGTGTTGGTATTATGGTGTTCATGCTAGCCTCGCCGAGATTCTCGGACATCGCTGAAAGGATACCTCGTGCGCCGCATCGCCCTCAGCCTGCTTTTCCTCGCCCAGTGCAGCTTCGCCCAGGCCGAACCCGTGCACGGGATCGCCATGCACGGGGAACCGGCGCTCGGCGCGGACTACAAGCATTTCCCTTACGTCAATCCGGACGTGAAGAAGGGCGGCAGTATCAATTACGGCGTCGTCGGCACCTTCGACAGCCTGAACTCCTTCGTGCTGAAAGGCATGCGGACCACGGCGCGCGGGATCTGGGATCCCGAATACGGGAACCTGTTCTACGAATCGCTGATGACGCGCTCCAGCGACGAGCCCTTCTCGCTCTACGGCCTGCTGGCCGAGAGCGTCGAATGGGACGAAGACCGCACCTTCATCCAATTCAACCTCAATCCCAAGGCCCGCTGGCACGACGGCAAGCCGGTGACGGCCGAGGACGTGATCTTCTCGTTCGAGCTGCTGCAGGAGAAGGGGCGACCGCCCTACAGTCGCCGGCTCTGGTATCCGGGCAGCGACGGAAAGGTGATGGTCGTGGAAAGCATGGAGAAAGTCGGCGACAATAGTGTCCGATTCACCTTCGGCGAAGGCGCGAACCGCGAGACGCCGTTGATCCTCGCCATGTCGCCGATCCTGCCGAAGCACGCCGTCGACGCGAACGCGTTCGACCGCACTTCGCTGGAAATCCCGGTCGGATCGGGCCCCTACAAGATCAAGTCGATCAAACCCGGCGAGAAGATCACCTACGCTCGCGATCCGAACTATTGGGGCAAGGATATTCCGTCGAAGATCGGCTTTGACAATTACGACGAAATCTCCGTCACCTATTTCCTCCAGGATTCGACCCTGTTCGAGGCCTTCAAGAAAGGCGACGTCGATATCTATCCCGAAGGCGATTCCGGGCACTGGGCGCGTGCCTACGACTTCCCGGCAGCGACCAATGGTGACGTCGTCAAGGAGGTCTTCAAGCCCGGCCTGCCCTCGGGCATGCTCGGCTTCGTCTTCAACACCCGTCGGCCGATCTTTGCCGATCCAAGAGTGCGGGAAGCACTGTCGCTGGCACTGGATTTCGAGTGGATCAACAAGAACCTCTATGGCGGCGCTTTCAAGCGTAGCCAGAGCTTCTGGCAGAATTCGGCGCTCGGCGCCTATGGCAATGCTGCTGATGCGCGCGAACTGGCATTGCTCGGGCCGGCCAAGGATCAGATCCCGGCCGAAATATTGGCCGGAAACTATGCCATGCCGGTTTCGGACGGCTCTGGCGCCGACCGCAAGATCCTGCGCCAGGCGGTGACGCTGATGGCGCAAGCCGGCTATACGATCAAAGGGGGCAAGATGCTGGACGCGGCGGGCAAGCCGCTCGTCTTTGAGGTGATGACCCAGAATGCCGACCAGGAGAAGATGGCGATCGCCTACCAGCGCGCGCTGGCGCTGATCGGCATCCAGATGGCCATCCGCACAGTCGATGACGCCCAGTATCAGGCGCGCTCGAACAGTTTCGACTACGACATGATCGTCAAGGCCTATCCCTCTTCGCTGTCGCCGGGCGCCGAACAGTACAATCGCTGGAACGGTTCGTCGCGCGACGCCCAGGGCAGCTTCAACTATGCCGGCGTCGCCGATCCCGACATCGACCGGATGATCGACGCTATGGCCAATGCCCGGAGCCTCGAGGACTTCCAGGCTGCGGTACGCGCCTATGACCGCCTGCTGGTCGCCGGTCACTATGTCGTGCCGCTCTATCATATCGGTGAGCAGTGGGTCGCCCGGTGGAAGCATGTCGGCCGGCCGGACAAGACGCCGCTCTACGGCTACCAGCTTCCGGTCTGGTGGGACACCCGGGCGCAATAGCGCTGGGGGTCAGGCCTTGGTCGTCGGCGGTTACGCCAAGGTAACCAGTTGAAATGCGCCGCAATTGCCCTTACGTGGCAGCAATCGGTCATTATGGCCCTGAGCCGCCCGGAAAGGAAAGCACCATGGAACGCATCACCATCGACATCGTCTCGGACGTCGTCTGCCCCTGGTGCTATCTCGGCAAGGCGCGCCTCGACCTCGCCATTGCCGAGGTGCAGGGCGAGATCGGCGTCGACGTCAACTGGCGTCCCTACCAGCTCAATCCCGACTATCCGCCGGAAGGCGTTGACCAACAGAAAGCCCTCGCCGAAAAGCTCGGCGGCAAGGACAATATGGACCGGGCGCATGCGCAATTGCGCGAACTTGGTTCGGCGGTCGGCATCGCCTTCGATTTCGGCGCGATCAAGGTCGGCCCGAACACGTTGGACGCCCACCGCCTGATTCATTGGGCAGGCGTTGAGGATCGCCAAATCCAGGATCGGGTCGTCACCGCCCTGTTCAAGGCGAATTTTGAAGAGGGCCGCAATGTCGGCGATCCGACGGTGCTGCTCGACATTGCCGAGGCTGCCGGCCTCGACCGTGCCCTCGTCGACGCGCTTTTGACCGGCGATGCCGACAAGGCCGAAGTGCGGGGCGAAATCGAGGCCGCCCGGCAGATGGGCGTGAACGGGGTGCCCTTCCTGATCTTTGACCAGCAATATGCGGTGAGCGGCGCTCAGACGCCGGATGTGCTCGCCGGTGCCCTGCGCGACATTGCCCGGATGAAGGCCGAAGCGCTTGCAAAACTCAATTGACGCGCTGCGGGAAGCTTCGTAAGCACGGCTGATATCCTTCCTCCCAGGACAATCCGCCGTGCGCTCCGACCCCCTTCTTCGAGGCATCCTCATTGCCTTCGCAGCCTTCGCCGCCTATGCGGTTTCCGATGCCTGTGTAAAACTCATCGAGGGGCGCGTCAGCCCCTTCGAATCCGGCTTTTTCGGCGCTGTCTTCGGCATCGCCGCCCTGCCCTTCCTGATGAAGCGCGGCGACCGCTGGCAGGACGTGCTGGCCACCACCAATCGCCCGCTCTGGCTGCTGCGGTTCTTTTCCGCCGGCGCCGGGATCATCGGCAGCGTCACCGCCTTTACCCATCTGTCGATGGCCGAGGCCTTCTGCCTGATCTTCCTGCTGCCCTCCTTCGTTACCATCATGTCGGTGATCTTTCTGAAAGAGCCGGTCGGCATCCGCCGCTGGGGCGCGGTCATCATCGGCTTCCTCGGCGTGCTGGTGGTCCTGAGGCCAGGTTTCCGCGAGCTTTCCATCGGCCATGTGGGTGCGGTCTTTGCCGGGCTTGGCGGGGCGCTTTCGATCGTCATCTACCGCGCCATCGGCCCGGCGGAAAAGAACATCTCGCTCTATGGCGCCGGTTTGCTCGGCGGCCTTGTCATCTGCGGCCTGCTGATGCTCGGTGATTTCCGCTGGCCGGCGGGCGAGGAATGGCTGCTGCTCGCCGGCTACGGCCTGCTCGGCGCACTCGGCAACGTCCTCCTGATGTACTCCGCCTTCTATGCACCGGCCGCCGTGGTCGGTCCGATCCAGTACAGCCAGATGCTCTGGGGCATCCTGTTCGGTTACCTGATCTTCGGCGACCGGGTCGACCTGCCCATGGTGGCCGGGATCGCCCTGATCGTCGGGTCCGGTCTCCTGACCCTGTCGCGCGAACGCACCAAGGGCGTCGCCCTGCCGCCGGCCGTCGCCGGCAAGGACGAGGCGGCGCTGGCGATCAAGCCGGAAGACGAGACCGCGATATCCTGAGGCCCCCCTCGCCTGTCAGCTCTTTGCCAATTCCGCCAGTTGCGTCATCACCACGGCGGCACCGGACAAGCGCTTCTCCGGCGTCGGAAGATCACGGGTGAGGAACACGCTCTGGTCGGGGCGGATCTTCGCCATGGACCCTTGCTTGGCGATATAGCCGACGAGCGCTGCCGGGTTAGGGAACTGCTTGTTGCGGAACTGCACGACGACGCCCTTCGGCCCGGCTTCGAGCTTTTCGACATTGGCCTTGCGGCACAGCGCCTTGATGTAGACGACCTTCAACAGGTGCTGGACCTCGATCGGCAGAGGTCCGAAGCGGTCGATCATCTCGGCGCCGAAGCCGTCGATCTCGTTCAGCTCCGTGATCTCGCCCAGACGGCGATAAAGGCCGAGGCGCAGATGCAGGTCCGGCACATAGTCGTCGGGGATCATCACCGAGGTTCCGACCGAGATCTGCGGCGACCAGCCGCTGTCGGTGACTTCGTCGTCGCCCTTCACCTCGGCGACCGCCTCCTCCAGCATGTGCTGGTAAAGCTCGAAGCCGACTTCCTTGATGTGGCCGGACTGTTCCTCGCCGAGCAGATTGCCCGCGCCGCGAATGTCGAGGTCGTGGCTCGCGAGCTGGAAGCCGGCGCCGAGCGTGTCGAGCGACTGCAGTACCTTCAGGCGGCGTTCGGCCGTCGTCGTCAGCACCTTGTTGACCGGCAGCGTGAGGAGCGCAAACGCCCGGACCTTGGAGCGGCCGACGCGGCCGCGCAACTGGTACAGCTGGGCGAGGCCGAACATGTCGGCGCGATGCACGATCAGCGTGTTGGCGGTCGGCACATCGAGGCCGGATTCGACGATGGTGGTCGACAGCAGCACGTCATAGCGGCCGTCATAGAAGGCATTCATGATGTCTTCCAGTTCGCCCGCCGCCATCTGGCCATGGGCGACGGCGACTTTCAGTTCCGGTACGTCGGAGGTGAGAAACGCCTGGATGTCGGCGAGGTCGGCCAGACGCGGACAGACATAGAAACTCTGGCCGCCGCGATAGTGCTCGCGCATCAGCGTTTCGCGGATCACCAGCGGGTCGAAGGGCGAGATGAAGGTTCTGACCGCCATGCGGTCGACCGGCGGCGTGGTGATCAGCGACAGTTCGCGCACGCCCGTCATGGCGAGCTGCAGCGTGCGCGGGATCGGCGTCGCCGAAAGGGTGAGCACATGCACGTCGGACTTCAGCTCCTTCAGGCGCTCCTTGTGCTTGACGCCGAAATGCTGTTCCTCGTCGATAATCAGCAGGCCGAGATTGGCGAAATTGACGCCCGTGCCGAGCAGCGCATGGGTGCCGACGACGATGTCGGTCTTGCCTTCCGCCACTTCCTTCTTGACGAGGTTCAACTCCTTGGTGCCGACCAGGCGCGAGGCTTGCTGGATGCGGATCGGAAGCCCGCGGAAACGCTCGGAAAAGGTTTTGAAATGCTGGCGTGCGAGCAGCGTGGTCGGCACGACGACGGCCACCTGGATGCCGTTCATCGCCGCGATGAAGGCGGCGCGCAGCGCCACCTCCGTCTTGCCGAAGCCGACGTCGCCGCAGATCAGCCGGTCCATCGGCCGGCCGGCGCCGAGATCGCCGCGCACCGCCTCGATGGCGTTCAGTTGGTCCTCGGTCTCGTCATAGGGGAAGCGGGCGGCAAACTCGTCGTAGAGCCCTTCCTGGGTGGTCAGGACCGGCGCCATGCGCATCATGCGCTCGGCAGCGACCCGGATCAGTCCGCCCGCCATGTCGAGCAGCCGTTTCTTGAGCTTGGCCTTGCGCATCTGCCATGCGCCGCCGCCCAGCCTGTCGAGCTGCGCGTCGGAGCCCTCGGATCCGTAGCGCGACAGGAGATCGATGTTTTCGACCGGCAGGAACAGCTTGGCGTCGTCGGCATAGCGCAGTTCGAGGCAGGCATGCGGCGCGCCCGCCGCCTCGATGGTGCGCAGCCCGACGAAGCGGCCGATGCCGTGTTCGGCATGGACGACGATCGAACCCTCGTCGAGGCCGGCCACTTCCGAGATGAAGTCGGCGGCGCGCTTGCGGCGCTTGGAGCGGCGCACCATGCGGTCGCCGAGAATGTCCTGCTCTCCGACGATGACGAGGTCGCCCGCCTCGAAGCCGCCCTCGAGGCTGAGCACGGCCGTCGCCGCCTCGCCCTTCTTCAGCCCGTCGAGATCCTTGAGCGCCGTGACCGGCTTCAGATTGGCAAGTCCGTGCTCGTCGAGCACCTGCAGCAGCCGGTCGAGCGAGCCCTCGGACCAGCCGGCGATCAGCACCTTGGAGCCAGCCGCGCGCTTCTCGGCAATGTATTTCACCGCCTGGTCGAAGACGTTGGTGCGGGTATTGCCCTCGCCGGTGTCGATCGCCGTCTTGGCCCAGCGCGGGCCGGGACGCGCGGCGATCTCGATCACCTTGCGCGCCTCGCCGTCGTGTTCCGCAAACGGGGTGAGCCTCAGCGGATCATGCGCGTCGAGCATCCGGCCGAATTCGCCGGCGCCAAGATAGAGCCGCTCGGGCGGGACCGGCTTGTAGGGCGTGCCCTGGGACAGATGGCCCTTGCCGGGCGTCGCGGAATTGAGCCGCGCCTCGTAATAGTCGCGGATCAGCTTGGCGCGTTCCTCGGCCGCCTCACGCACGGTATGGTCGGTGACGATACGGAAGCCCTGGAGGTAGTCGAACACCGTGTCGAGATGGTCGTGGAACAGCGGCAGCCAGTGTTCCATGCCGGCATAGCGGCGCCCTTCGGACACCGCGGCATAGAGCGCGTCGTCGCGGGTGGCGGCGCCGAACAGCGAGAGATAGTTCTTGCGAAAGCGGCTGATCGAATCCGGGGTGAGCGTCACCTCGCTCATCGGATGGAGGTCGAGCGAGCGGGCCTGGCCGATGGTGCGCTGGCTGGCCGGGTCGAAGGTGCGGATGCTCTCCAGCGTGTCGCCGAAGAAGTCGAGCCGGACCGGCTCTTCCGAGCCCGGCACGAAGACGTCGAGAATGCCGCCGCGCACGGCGAATTCCCCGACCTCGCGCACGGTTGCGACACGATCAAAACCGTTACGCTCCAGCCGGGCGGCGATGTCGTCCATCCTGATCTGGTTGCCGGGGCGGGCCGAAAAACCGAGGCTGTCGATCACCTCGGCCGGCGCCACCTTCTGCAGCATGGCATTGACCGTGACGAGCACGATCGCCGCATGCGGCTTCTTGCCATGGGCGACCAGCCCAGAAAGAGCCGTCAGGCGTCGCGCCGACGTATCGGCCGAGGGCGATACGCGGTCGTAAGGCAGGCAGTCCCAGGCCGGCAGCGTCAGCACCGGAATTTCGGGCGCCGCAAACGACAGGTTCTGCTCGATGTCGGCCATGCGCTGACCGTCCGACAGGATATAGGCGACCGGCTGGCCGAGGCGGGCGAGTTCCGCCAGCACGAAGGCGTCCATGCCGTCCGGCACATGCGAAACGGTGAGCGCGGACTTCGCCGCCGCGATCGTCCTGGTATCGAGAAGAGAGATCATTCCGAGCGTCCGAGCCCTTCCAGCGTGACCGGCGAGAAATGGGGGCGACAGGCGGCGATGCGCTCGAACAGCGGGGTCTGGAGATGCGCGGGCACGGGCGAGGCGCCGGTGATGTATTTCACCAGGTCTTGGTCCTCCTCGCTCATGATGCGCTCCAGCTCGTCGAGCGTGGCATCGTCCATGGCGGCGATTTCGGCCTCGGCGAACTGGCCGAGGATCAGGTCCATCTCGCGGATGCCGCGGTGCCAGCAGCGGAACAGAATGCGCCGGCGGCGCGGATCGAGTTCTGCACTGCTGAGGATCAAACCGGTCATATGCAAACACCTTCCTGTTGATGCGCCTCTATAGCGCCGTCCCAAGCGCTTGTCAGCCTTGCCAAGCCGGTAATTCTCGGCGCATTTTGCCAGCCATCATGCGGCCAACGCTTCTCGATCCCCTGTTTGCCTCCGTCGCTTCGCTGTCCGGCGTCGGGCCGAAGCTTGCGCAATTGCTGGCAAGCCTGCTGGGCCGCGAAGATGCCGAGGACGCCCGCGTCGTCGACCTGCTGTTCCTCGCCCCCTTCCGGCTGATCGACCGGCGCAACCAGCCGGGCATCGCGCTCGCCCAGCAGGGCGCGATCGTGACGATCACCGGGCGGGTCGACCGCCACCAGCCGCCGCCGCCCGGCAAGTCCAGCCTGCCCTACCGCGTCTTCCTGCACGACGAGACCGGAGAGCTGGCGCTGACCTTCTTCCGCGTCAAGGGCAACTGGCTGGAAAAGGCCCTGCCCATCGACGAGACGATTATCGTTTCGGGCAAGGTCGACTGGTTCAACGGGCGGCCTTCCATGGTGCATCCGGACCTGATGGTGAAGGCGAGCGAGGCGGAGAACATGCCGCTGGTCGAACCCGTCTATCCGCTGACCGCCGGGCTTTCGCCCAAGGTGCTGCGCAAGCAGATCGAGCATGCGGTGGAGCGGGTGCCGGAATTGCCCGAATGGGCGGATCCTGCGCTCGTCACCCGGCAGGGTTTTCCTGGCATCCGCCAGAGTTTCATAGACCTGCATCATCCGCGTGACGAAAAGGACATCGATCCGCAGGCCCCGGCCAGGCGGCGCCTCGCCTATGACGAATTCCTCGCCGGCCAGGTGTCGCTGGCCCTGGTGCGGCAGAAGCTGCGCAAGGTGCCCGGCACGCCGGTCAGGGCAACCGGCGAGATCTCGGGCAAGATCCTTACCGCCCTTCCCTTCTCGCCGACCGGCAGCCAGAGCCAAGCGATCGCCGACATCCTGAGCGACATGTCCTCCGACACCCGCATGCTGCGGCTGCTGCAGGGCGATGTCGGGGCCGGCAAGACGCTGGTCGCGCTGCTCGCCATGGCGGCCGCCGTCGAAAGCGGTGGCCAGGCCGTGCTGATGGCGCCGACCGAAATCCTGGCGCGCCAACATTACGCGACGATTTCGAAATTTGCCGCAAGCGCCGGGCTCAAGGTCGAGGTACTGACCGGCCGCACCAAGGGCAAGGAGCGCGAGGCGATCACCGAACGGATCGCTTGCGGAGAGGCGCAGATCATCATCGGCACCCATGCGCTGTTCCAGGACACGGTGAACTACAGGAACCTGATGCTGGCCGTGGTCGACGAGCAGCACCGTTTCGGCGTGCACCAGCGCCTCCGGCTGACCGCCAAGGGGATTTCGCCGCATATGCTGGTGATGACGGCGACACCCATTCCACGCACGCTGGTGCTCGCCGCCTTCGGCGACATGGACGTCTCCAAGCTCACCGAAAAACCGGCCGGGCGAAAGCCGATCCAGACGGTGACGGTGCCGAGCGAGCGCACCGGCGAGATCGTCGAGCGGCTGCGCTCCGCCGTGGCAGACGGCAAGAAGGCCTACTGGATCTGCCCGCTGGTGGAGGAATCCGACGTTTCCGAGCTGATGTCGGCCGAGGAGCGCTTCGCGGTTCTCGAAAAGGCGATCGGCGCGCCGATCGGCCTCGTGCACGGCCGGATGAGCGGGCCGGAAAAGGATTTCGCCATGCTCGCCTTCAAGAATGGCGAGACGCGGTTGCTGGTGGCGACAACCGTGGTCGAGGTCGGCGTCGACGTGCCCGATGCGACGATCATGGTGATCGAACATGCGGAACGTTTCGGGCTCGCACAACTGCACCAGCTGCGCGGCCGGGTCGGGCGCGGCGACGAGGCATCGAGCTGCATCCTGCTCTACAAGGGACCGCTCGGCGAGACCGGCAAGGCGCGCCTGTCGATCCTGCGCGACAGCGAGGACGGCTTCCTGATCGCGGAAGAAGACCTGAAGCTGCGCGGCGAAGGCGAACTGCTCGGCACCCGTCAGTCAGGCACGCCGGGCTTCCGCATCGCCAGCCTGGAGGCCCATGCCGATCTGCTCGAGATCGCCCGGAAGGATGCTTCCTACCTGCTGGACCGGGATCCCGACCTGATGAGCCCGCGGGGGGAAGCCGTCAGGACGCTGCTCTACCTGCATCGCCGTGACGAGGCGATCAGGTTCCTTCGGGCGGGTTGATGATGGTTGCCGCCTCTTCGGCGGCGGCCGCCTTGTATTCCGGCGTCACCAGGCCGGCGGAGATGAGAAGCTTCACCCCCTCTTCCGGCGACATGTCGAGCAGCTTCAACTTGCTGCGCGGCACGAACATCAGGAAACCGGCGGTTGGAACCGGCGTGGGCGCGAGGAACACCGCCACCATTTCCTCCCCGTCCTCGTTGAGCTTCGCGGCGATCTCGCCCCTGGCATCGCTCGAGACGAACACCAGTGCCCAGGTGCCGGGCGCTGGGAATTCGATCAGCCCCACTCTCTTGAACGACCCCGACTGTTCCTTCAGCACCGTCTCGAAGATCTGCTTGGTGCTCTTGTAGACCGTCCGCACCAGCGGCATGCGATGCAGGATGGACTCGCTATAGGCGACGATCGATCGGCCGATGAGGTTTTTTCCGAGAAAGCCGATCAGCGTGATCGTGGTCACCGCGATCAGCAGGCCGAAGCCGGGAATGGCGAATTGCAGATAGCTTTCCGGATTGTAGCGGTTCGGGATATAGGGCTTCACCCAACTGTCGGCCCAGTCGATGAAGGACCAGGTCAGCCAGATGGTGATGGCGATGGGCGCACAGATGATCAGTCCGGTCAGAAAATTGTTCCGGATCCGTGTCGCCAGCGAAATGCGCTCGAGACTGCCGTTCGTCATGTCGACCTTATGCTGCGTCGCCGAAGAAAGCCGGATGGAAGCGCACCATGCCGGAGGGGACCTCGCCGTGCAAGGGCAGGACGAGGAAATATTCGGGCGGTACACCCGTCGTCGTAAGCTCGGGCCGGGCGGTAAAGCCGAACCGGTTGTAGTAGGCCGGTTCCCCGACCAGGGCGAAGCCCGAAGCGCCTTGCGCCTCCAGTCTTGCCAGGCCCTCGCGCATCAGCGCCGAGCCGATCCCGCTTCTCTGCCGGCCGGGCGCCACCGAAATCGGCCCGACACCGTACCAGCCGCCCTCACCGCCCGACAGCGTCACCGGCGAGAAGGCAACATGGCCGATGATCTGGCCTTCGTCCTCGGCAACCAGCGAAAGCGTGAGCTTGCCGAGGCGCCGCAGGCGCTCGATGATCAGCGGCTCTGACCCGTCGCTGTAGGGATGGCCGGCAAAGGCAGCCGCGGTGAGCGCGCCGATGGCGGCTTCGTCCCCGGGTGCTTCCGGCCGGATCCTCATTCGACGGTCACCGATTTTGCCAGATTGCGCGGCTGGTCGACGTCGGTGCCCATGAACACGGCGGTGTGATAGGCGAGCAACTGGATCGGCAGCGAGAACACCATCGGCGAGATGATTTCCGCGACATTCGGCAGGATGCTGGTCGCCATGGTCTCCAGCTTCGAGGCGGCGGCCCCCTTCTCGTCGGTGATGAAGATGATCCGGCCGCCACGGGCCGCCACTTCCTGCATGTTCGACACGGTCTTTTCGAAGAAGCGGTCGTGCGGGGCAATGACGATGACCGGCATGTTCTCGTCGATCAACGCGATCGGGCCGTGCTTCAGCTCGCCGGCGGCATAGCCCTCGGCGTGAATGTAGGAGATTTCCTTGAGCTTCAGCGCGCCTTCCATGGCCAGCGGATAGCTGGTGCCGCGGCCGAGATAGAGCACGTCCTTGTACTTCGACAGGTCGCGCGCCAGCGCTTCCATCTGCGGCTGGATAGCATTCAGCACCTGGCTCATGATGCGCGGCATTTCTGCCAGGCTCTTCACCAGCTGCTTTTCCTCGTCGGCCGAAATCGTGCCGCGCGCCTTGCCGGCGCCGATCGCCAGCGAAGCGAGGACGGCGAGCTGGCAGGTGAACGCCTTGGTCGAGGCAACGCCGATCTCCGGACCGGCGAGGATCGGGAAGACGGCGTCGGCCTCGCGGGCGATGGTCGATTCCTTGACGTTGACGATGGCGCCGATCTTCAGGCCTTCGTCGTGGCAATAGCGCAGCGAAGCGAGCGTGTCGGCGGTCTCGCCCGATTGCGAGATGAACAGCGCCGCCTGGTCCTTGGAAAGCGGCATTTCGCGGTAGCGGAACTCGGACGCGACGTCGATTTCGACCGGCAGGCGCGCATAGCGCTCGAACCAGTACTTGCCGACCAGGCCGGCGAGATAGGCGGTGCCGCAGGCGGAGATGGCAAGGCCGCGCAAGGACTTGAAATCGATCGCTTCGTCGATCGGCTTCACCGTATGGCTATGGAAATCGACATAATGCGACAGCGCGTGCGAGATGACCTCCGGCTGCTCGTAGATTTCCTTTTCCATGAAATGGCGGTGATTGCCCTTGTCGACCACGAAGGCGGTCGCCTGGGAAATCTGGTGCGCGCGTTCCACCGGATTGCCGGAGAAATCGATGATCTCCGCGCCATTGCGGTGAATGATGGCGCAGTCCCCGTCAACCAGATAGGCGATCTCGTTGGTAAACGGAGCCAGCGCGATCGCATCCGAGCCGAGGAACATCTCGCCCTTGCCGAAGCCGACGGCAAGCGGAGGCCCGAAACGGGCGGCCATGATCGTATCCGGATCGTCGGCGAACATCACCACCAGCGCATAGGCGCCCTTGACGTGGTTCAGCATGGCGAGCATCGCGGCGCGGTTGTCGAGGCCCTTGCGGCGGTACTTGGCGATCAGCTGGGCGACGATCTCGGTATCGGTCTGGGTGGTGAACACCGTGCCCTCGGCCGTCAGTTCGTCGCGCAGCTCGGAGAAGTTCTCGATGATGCCGTTGTGGACGACGGCGACGCCATCGACGAAATGCGGATGGGCATTGGTCTCATTCGGAACGCCATGGGTGGCCCAGCGGGTATGGGCGATGCCGATCGTGCCGGCCAGCGGCTCGGCGTCGAGCTTCTTTTCCAGGTTGAACAGCTTGCCCTCGGCGCGGCGGCGATCCATCACGCCGTTGTCGATGGTCGCCACGCCGGCGGAATCATAGCCGCGATATTCGAGCCGCCTCAACGCATCGACCAGTCGACCCGCCACCTGTTGGTTACCCACAATACCGACAATGCCGCACATAAAGTTCTCCGTCTGGCTTCATCCTGCCGCCAGTCCTAATGGATTTCGTTATTTTCGCAATGCACGCACCGGTCACATTCGGTATCGTCGCGTTACGCAAGCGCAGCAATCAGGACTTCGCGCTGCGGGAGGCCTTGATCGCCTGGTTGCGGGCGCGGATCGCCTTGGCCCGTTCCGGCTTGATTTCCTGGCGGGCGCGGCCGAGCGCCAGCGCGTCGGACGGCACATCCTCGGTAATGACGCTGCCGGAGGCGACGAAGGCCCCGTCGCCGACCGAAACGGGGGCCACCAGCGCGCTGTTGGAACCGATGAAGGCCCCTTCCCCGATCCGCGTCACATGCTTGTTGACCCCGTCATAATTGCAGGTGATCGTGCCTGCGCCGATATTGGCATGCGCGCCGATGAAGGCGTCGCCGATATAGGTCAGGTGATTGACCTTGGCCCCTTCGCCGATCTCGGCCTTCTTCACCTCGCAGAAATTGCCGACCTTGGAACCGGTCGCAAGATTGGCGCCGGGACGCAGCCGGGCGAACGGTCCGACGGTGGCGCCGGTCGCCACATGCGCCCCTTCGAGATGGGAGAAGGCATGGATGATCGCGCCGCCCTCGACCGTGACGCCCGGACCGAAGACGACGTTGGGTTCGATCAACGCGTCCGGGCCGATTTCGGTGTCATGGCTGAGGAAGACGGTCTCCGGGGCGATCATCGACACGCCGGACACCATCAGTTCGTGCCGGCGCCGCTCCTGCCAGAGCCGTTCGAGCACGGCGAGTTCCGCGCGGTTGTTGCAGCCGGTCAGTTGTTCCTCCGGAGCATCGACGGCCACCGTGCGTCCGCCGAGCGCGCGGGCGATCTCCACGATGTCGGTCAGATAATACTCGCCCTTGGCATTGGCATTGCCGATGCGGGTGAGGAGATCCAAGGCCTTTCGGCCGTTGATCGCCATCAGCCCGCTATTGCACCATGTCACCGCCCGTTCGGCTTCGTTTGCGTCACGTTCTTCGCGGATCGCCACCAGTTCTCCGTCCTTGACGAGAAGGCGGCCGTATCCGGTCGGATTGGCGGTGTGGAAACCGATCACGGCAACGTCGTGTCCCTGTGCCAAAGCCGCGCGTGCAGCCATGAGCGGCTCCGCAGTGATCAACGGCACGTCGCCATAGGCGACGAGAACGTCATCATAGCCGCGGGCGATCGCCTCGCGCGCGGCGAGAACCGCATGGCCGGTTCCGAGGCGTTCCGCCTGGAGGAAAGGCGTGACATTGACGCCCCCGACGCTGCCGGCTTTTGCCACCTTGTCCATGTCCCGCCCGACGACGAGGGCAACGTCGCTGATGCCGGACGTGGCGATGGTCTTCATCACATGGGCGATCATCGGCAGTCCCGCCACGGGGTGCAGCACCTTCGACATGGATGACTTCATGCGGGTGCTTTCGCCTGCGGCGAGAATGACGGCGAGACAGCTGCGGCTCATGGAATCTCCGAGAAAGGAATCGTGACTTGGCAAAGGAATGGACGACAGTCTCATATCAGCAAGCGTCGAGACGCCCAACAGCAAAAGGCGGCGCGCGGTTTAGGGAGGCTTAACAGACAGCGCCGGACTTCTCCGGTCCCGCCCGAGGTCGAGCCCCATTGATTCGCTGAGCGGGAGTGGGACTGCTGGTCAGCCGCGCTGCGAGGCGAAACTCGCCCGCGCCCGGTCGCGGCCGACGAGGATGACCTTCTCCATCGCCGCGCGCGCTGCTGCCGGATCGCGTTTCTCGATCGCTTCGACGATGGCCAGATGGGTCGTCTTGACGTCCGTCGAGCGGCGCAGGTCGACCGGCGTCGACGACAGCTTGAAGGCGCCGACCAGGGCCGCCTTGATCAGGCTGCCGAGGGTCCGCATGAAGGGATTGCCCGATGCGTTGGCGAGCGCCATGTGGAAGCGCAGGTCGGCCATCGCCAGTGTCTCCACCGTATGGTCCGGATTGCCGAGGTCCTCGGCCAACTGGCGAAGAGTGGCTGTGTCCTGGGCCGACGCCTTTTCCGCAGCCAGTGCCGCGGCGGCAGGTTCAAACGCCAGGCGGATTTCATAAAGGCTCAAGAGGAAGTCTTCGCTGACGCCGCATTCGAAATGCCAGGTCAGAACGTCGCCGTCGAACATGTTCCAGAACTGCCGGTCGGTGACGCGGGTACCGATGCGCGCCTTGGCGACCACCAGCCCCTTGGCGGCGAGCGTCTTCATCGCTTCGCGCAACACGGTGCGGGACACCTGGAAACGCTGGGCAAGCTCGACATCACCCGGCAAGATGCTTCCCACCGGAAACTCGCCGCAGATGATCGCCATGCCGATCTCGTCGACGACCTGGCCATGGCTGGTTCTTGAGCCGGTAATCGCCACGGGTCCGAGCAGTCCATTGTACAAGATGTGTTCCCTTTCAAAGCCTCATCCACTGCCCCTGCGTGACAGGGCGAGAATGCCCTTCTGCAACAGGATGAAGGCAAACAACAGTAGGCCGATGAGGATTTTCGTCCACCAACTGGAAAGGGTCCCGTCGAAGGTTATGTAGGTCTGGATCAATCCCTGGATGAGAATCCCGATGAATGTTCCGGCAATGAAGCCCGATCCACCGGTCAACAGGGTGCCGCCGATCACCACGGCCGCGATCGCATCGAGTTCGACGCCGACGGCTGCAAGCGGGTAGCCGGCCGAGGTGTAGAGCGAGAAGACGATGCCGGCGAGACCGGCGAGAAGGCCGGACAGCGCATAGGTGAGGATCGTGGTGCGCCCGATCGGAACCCCCATCAGCCGCGCGGTCTGCGCCCCGCCCCCCAGTGCATAGACATTGGCTCCGAAGCGGGTGCGGTGGGCGATCAGGATGCCGATCAGGAAAACCGCGATCATGATCCCGCCAATGAGGGTCAGCCGCCCGCCGCCGGGCAGCTTGTAGAATGTCTTGCGCATAGTCGCATAGAATTCGTGATCGATCGGGATGCTGTCGATCGACAGGACGAAAGCCATGCCGCGCGCAAGGAACATGCCCGCCAGGGTGACGATGAAGGACGGCATTTCCAGATAGTGGATGACGGCCCCCATCAGGGCGCCGAAGAGCGTGGTGACGATCAGGAGCAGGCCGAATGCGACCAGCGGGTGAACGCCGGTCGTCTGCAGCAGGACGCCGAGGAACACGCCGGCAAAGGCGATCACCGCGCCGACCGAGAGATCGATGCCGCCGGACAGGATGACGAAGGTCATGCCGACTGCCGCAATGCCCAGGAAGGCATTGTCGGTCAGCAGGTTGCTGATCACCCGCATCGACAGCATGGCGGGAAACTGGATGGTACACACGGCATAGGCGACGATGAAGATCACGACAGTCGCAAGAACCGGAAGATAGCGGATGTTGAAGGCCATCATGTCACTCTCCGGCGCCTGCGGGCGCCCGTCTCACATAGGCGGCGAGCGATTGCACGGCAGGTGACTGGATGACGAGGATGATCACGATGATGGCAGCCTTGATGATGAGGTTGAACTCGGGCGGGAATCCGGACAGCAGGATGCCGGTGTTGATCGACTGGATGATCAGCGCCCCGAGCAGCGAGCCGGCAATGCTGAAACGACCGCCGAGCAGCGAATTGCCGCCAACCACCACCGCCAGGATAGCATCGAGCTCAAGCCAGAGGCCGGCATTGTTGGCATCGGCACCCTTGATGTCGGCAGCGACGATCAAGCCGGCGATGGCGGCCGACAGGCTGCAGATCAGGTAGACGACGAGCAGCAGTACCGGTGTGCCGACGCCGGAGAGGGTTGCGGCACGCCGGTTGATGCCGACCGTTTCGACCAGAAGGCCGAGCGCCGTACCGCGGACAAGCACGGCGATCGCGATCGCAAAGGCGATGAAGATCAGGGCCGGCATCGGCATGAGGAACAGCGACCCGCTGCCGATGAAGATGAAGCCCGGATGGGTGAAGGTCAGGATCGTGCCCTCGGTGATCAACTGGGCGATGCCGCGCCCGGCGACCATCAGCACCAGCGTCGCGATGATCGGCTGGATGCCGAGGATCGCGACGAGAACGCCATTCCACAGTCCGCAGGCAAGCCCGACGAGCAGGACGAGGCCGAGCGTTGCCCCAAGCGAATAGCCCGCTGCAACGGCCGCGGCGCCGGCCGCTCCGGTGATGGCAATCACGGCGCCGACGGACAAATCGATCCCCTTGGTCGCGATCACCAGCGTCATGCCGACGGCGAGAAGTGCGACCGGCGCGCCGCGGTTCAAGACATCGATCAGGCTGCCATAGAACCGACCGTTCTGGATCTCGATGTGGAAGAAACCGGGAAAGGCGATGACATTGAGGGCAAGGATGACGCCAAGCGCAACCAGCTGGGGGGCAAGCCTGACCGCGAGCGGTTTCAGATGGGCGATCATGCGGGATTTCCTTCACTGGCTTGGCTGGCGATCGCCTCGACGATGTGGGCGGTCGTCATCGCCTCGCCGCTTAGTTCCGCGACGTGACGCCGGTCGCGCAGCACCACGACCCGGGCGCTATAGGCGAGCAGTTCCTCGAGCTCCGAGGAGATGACCAGAAGCGACAGACCTTCGGCACAAAGCGCCTCGATCAGCTTGATGATTTCCGCGTGCGCCCCGACATCGATGCCACGGGTCGGCTCGTCGAGGATCAGGAATTGCGGATCGGTGGCGAGCCAGCGGGCCAGGATGACCTTCTGCTGATTGCCGCCGGAGAGCAGGCGGATCGGTTTCTCCCGATCCGTCGTGCGAATGTCGAGCGCAGCTATGTAGCGGTCCGCAAGTTCAGCCTGTTCCCGTGCCGATATCGGGCGCAACCAGCTGCGGCGTGCCTGGAGGGCCAAGGCGATATTCTCGCGAATCGACAGATCGCCGACGATCCCGTCGATCTTGCGGTCTTCCGGGCAGAAGCCGAAACCGTGACGGATCGCCTCGCGCGGGCTGCCGATCTTGGCCGGCCTTCCGTCAATCTGGGCTGAACCACTGTCGGACGGATGAATGCCGAACAGCGTCTCGGCCGTCTCCGTTCGCCCCGAACCGAGCAGCCCGGCCATCCCGACCACTTCGCCGGCCCTGATCTCGAGGTCAAAGGGATGGATGCGCCCTCGACGGCCATAACCGTCGAACCGGAAGCGGATTTCGCCCTCGGAGCGCGCTGCACCGCCATGGGTATTCTCCACCGCCTCGAGCTCGCGGCCGAGCATCATCGAGATCAGCGCCTTGCGGTCCAGTGATGCGATGTCGCGCGTCCCGATGAGGCAGCCATTGCGCAGGACGGTGACACGATCGGCAACCTCGTAGACCTGTCCGAGAAAGTGCGTGATGAAGACGATGCCAAGGCCCTTCGCCTTCAGCTCGCGCATGATGCGGAAGAGCATGGCCACTTCCTGCGCGTCGAGACTGGCGGTCGGCTCGTCGAGGATCAGCACCTTGCCGGAGAGATCGACCGCACGCGCGATCGCCACCACCTGCTGGATCGCGACGGAGTAGACGGAAAGTTCCTGCCTGACGTCGATGTCGATCCCATAGCCGAGCAGCAGTTCGCGGGCGTCCGCATTCATGCGCCGGCTATCGACCAGCCCGAACCTGCGCGGCTGACGGCCGAGATAGAGGTTCTCCGCCACAGTGAGGTTCCCGAGCAGGTTGACCTCCTGGTAGACCGTGCCGATGCCGAGCGACTGCGCAGCGCGCGTGTCTCTCGGGTCGATCTCCCTTCCGTCGAGCGTGATTGCACCGGCGTCGCGGCGGTAGGCGCCCGTCAGGCATTTCACCAGCGTCGACTTGCCCGCGCCGTTCTCGCCCAAGAGCGCGAGGATCTCCCCCCGCCGCAAGTCAAAATCGACATTGTCGAGCGCGGTTGCCCCAGGGAAATATTTGCAGATCCCGGTTGCCGTCAGAATGGAATTGGAATGCTCGGTCATTTGCGGCCCCGCGCTGATCGCAATGGTCCCACCGGAGGCGCCTGGCGCCTGCCGGTGGGAGTGTCGGATCCGGCCGCGTTCCGTTCATATGCGAAGGGAGCGTGGCCGGGACATCAAAGCGGCAATCAGTAGCCGAGGCCCTTCTTCTCTTCGTAGACCTTCTGCGGATCGTCAGCCTGGGTATAAAGCTTGGATTCGGTCTGGATCCACTTCGGCGGCATGGTGCCGTCCTTCTTGTAGGCTTCCAGCGCGTCGAAGGCCGGACCCGCCATGTTCGGCGTCAGCTCCACGGTCGCATTGGCTTCACCGGCGGCCATGGCGAGGAAGATGTCCGGCACGGCATCGATCGACACGACCAGAATGTCGGTGCCCGGCTTCAGGCCCGCCTCCTTGATTGCCTGGATCGCGCCGACCGCCATGTCGTCATTGTGGGCGTAGAGCGCGCAGATGTTCTTGCCGCCGTCCTCGGCCTTGAGGAAGCTCTCCATGACTTCCTTGCCCTTGGTGCGGGTGAAGTCGCCGGTCTGGCTGCGGATGATCTTGAGGTTGGCGCTGGCGGCAATGCCTTCCTCGAAGCCCTTCTTGCGGTCGATGGCCGGGGACGAACCGGTCGTGCCCTGGAGTTCGACGATGTTGCAGGGCTTGTCGCCGACGGTCTTGGCCAGCCATTCGCCGGCAACCTTGCCCTCGTGCACGAGGTCGGAGGTCACCGCCGTCATGTAGAGTTCCTTGTCGGCATCGACGGTACGGTCGAGCAGGATCACCGGGATCTCGGCTTCCTTGGCCTCTTCGAGCACTTCGTCCCATCCAGTGGCGACGACGGGGGCGACCAGGATCGCATCAACGCCCTGGGCGATGAACGAGCGCAGCGCCTTGATCTGGTTTTCCTGCTTCTGCTGGGCATCGGCGAATTTCAGGTCGATGCCGCGCTTTTCCGCCTGCTGCTTGGTCAGCGTGGTTTCTGCCGCACGCCAGCCGGACTCCGAACCGATCTGCGAAAAGCCGACAACGAGGCCCTCGGCCTGGGCCGTCGCGAACATGCAGCCAGCAAGCACCGTGGCGCTGGCAAGCGCTTTAAAAAACGTCATGATTTCCTCCCTTGGCGTCACCTCCCGTGACAGATGTCATAAATCATACTATATGACTTTTGTAAACGCGCCGTGGTCGAATTTGGCGAAATACCGAAGACAAAAAGGGCGCCCGAGGCGCCCTTTGCAGTTCGTGGTAATGTCCGGCAAGAGCCGATTATTGCGGCAGCTTGTCGTCGACGCCGGCAATGTAGAAGTTCATGCCGAGCAGCGCACCATCCTCGGCCTTCTCGCCGTCCTTCAGCCAGTCCGTACCGTCCTGCTTCTTGATCGGACCGGTGAAGGGATGCAGTTCGCCCGATTTGATCTTGGCTTCCGCTTCCTGTGCCATCGCCTTCACGTCATCCGGCATGTTGGTGTAGGGCGCCATGGTCAGGATGCCGTCCTTCAGACCGTCCCAGATCTGTTCCGACTTCCAGGTACCGTCGAGCAGGGCCTGGACCCGCTTGATGTAATAGGCGCCCCAGGTATCGACGATGGCGGTCAGCTGCGTCTCCGGGCCGGCCTTGATCATGTCGGACGCCTGGCCGAAGGCCTTGATGCCGCGTTCGGCCGCAACCTGCATCGGCGCGGTGGTGTCGGTGTGCTGGGTCAGGATGTCGACGCCCTGGTCGATCAGCGCCTTGGCGGCATCGGCTTCCTTGCCCGGGTCGAACCAGGTATTGGCCCAGACGACCTTGACCTTGAACTCGGGATTGACCGACTGCGCGCCGTGCATGAAGGCGTTGATGCCCATGACGACTTCCGGGATCGGGAACGAGGCGATGTAGCCGGCGACCCCCTTTTCCGACATCTTGGCGGCGATCACGCCCTGGATATAGCGGCCTTCATAGAAGCGCGAATTGTAGGTGGCCACATTCTCGGCCGCCTTGAAGCCGGTGGCGTGCTCGAACTTCACGTCGGGGAACTTGGCGGCAACCTTGACGGTGG
Source organism: Ciceribacter sp. T2.26MG-112.2 (assembly GCF_900492205.1). Taxonomy (GTDB): domain Bacteria; phylum Pseudomonadota; class Alphaproteobacteria; order Rhizobiales; family Rhizobiaceae; genus Allorhizobium; species Allorhizobium naphthalenivorans_A. The sequence continues at coordinate 254,155 of NZ_UEYQ01000005.1, read as the reverse complement.
CATCCATGAAGCCGAACGAGGTGGTGAAGATCAGCTTGCAGTCCGAGCGGGCGAGACGCTCGATGGCGCGCTCGGCATCCGGGCCTTCCGGCACGCTTTCGAGGAAGGGCGTCTCGATCTTGTCGCCGAAATGCGCCTGCAACTGCTGACGGCCGATGTCATGGGCCTGGGTCCAGCCGCCGTCGGTCGTCGTGCCGACATAGACGAAGCAGACCTTGGTCTTGTCTTCGGCCTGGGCAGAGGCCGCGAAGCCGCCGAGGATGGCAGCGCTCGTGGCGAGTGCGATAAGCATCTTTTTCATGGGTAACCCCTTCTGGTTGTTGATAAAGGCTTTTTGACTTTACCGGTCAGGCACGAACGGCTTGCCGAGCGAGGCCGGAGTATTGATCAGCGTGGTGCGCCGATTTTGCGAGATTATGACCAGGACCACAATGGTCGCCACATAGGGCAGCGCGGAAAGAAGCTGCGAGGGTAAACCGATGCCGAAGGCCTGGGCATGGAGCTGGCCGATCGTGACGGCGCCGAACAGGTAGCCGCCGGCCAGCAACCGCCAGGGGCGCCACGAGGCGAAGACCACCAGGGCCAGCGCGATCCAGCCGCGCCCCGCCGACATGTTTTCCACCCATTGCGGCGTATAGACCAGCGAAAGCTGGGCGCCGGCGAGCCCCGCACAGGCGCCGCCGAACAGAACGGCGAGATAGCGGGTTCGGATCACATGGATGCCAAGCGTATGGGCCGATCCGTGATTGTCGCCGATCGCCCTGAGCTTCAGGCCGGAGCGCGTGCGAAACAGGAACCAGTTCACCCCGACGACAAGCAGGATCGAGAGATAGAAGATGAGATCCTGCCTGAACAGCAGCGGCCCGACAAAAGGGATGTCGGCGAGAAGCGGAATGGCGATCGGCTGCAGCTTGACGCCAGGGACGCCGACAAAGCTCTCGCCCAGCATGCCCGAAACGCCGAGACCGAGAATGGTCAGGGCAAGTCCGGTGGCGACCTGGTTCGCGACCAGCGACAGGGTCAGGAAGGCAAAGAGCAGCGAGAACGCCGCCCCGCCGACGATCCCGGCTCCCACCCCGATCAGCGGCGATCCGCTCATCTGCGCGACGGCAAAGGCGCAGACCGCGCCGATGATCATCATCCCCTCGACGCCCAGATTGAGCACGCCCGAGCGTTCGGTGACGAGTTCGCCCATGGCGGCGATGACGAGCGGCGTGGAGGCCGTGATGACGGTGAGCAGGATGGCTTCGATGATCATCGGCCGGCTCCCGCGATGAGCGCGCGCCCTTTGCCGAGCACGACCTTGACGCGGTAGTGGATCAGCGTGTCGCAGGACAGCACGAAGAACAGCAAAAGCCCCTGGAACACCCGCGTCACCTTGTCGGAAACGCCGATCGACAACTGCGCGCCCTCGCCGCCCAGATAGGTCAATGCCAGCACCAGACCGGAGGCAATGATGCCGAGCGGGTTCAGGCGCCCGAGGAAGGCGACGATGATGGCGGTAAAGCCGTAGCCGGGTGAAATGGAGGGCTGCAGGTGGCCGATCGAACCGGACACTTCGGAAATGCCGGCCAAGCCGGCAAGGGCCCCGGAAAACAGCATCGAGAACCACACCATGCCGCGCGAGGAGAAGCCGGCGAACCGCCCTGCCCGTTCCGACTGGCCGAGCACCACGACCTGGAAGCCCTTGAGCATGTAGCGCATCATGAACCACACGCCGATCGCCGCCAGGATGGCAAAGGCGAAGCCGAAATGCGCGCGGCCCGAACCAAGCATTTCCGGCAGCACGGCTTCGGTGACGAAGGATCGGCTTTGTGGGAAATTGTATCCTGCGGGATCGCGCCAGGCGCCGCGCACCAGCCAATCGAGGAACAGTTGGGCGATGTAGACCAGCATCAGGCTGGTAAGGATTTCATTGGTGTTGAAGCGGGTCTTGAGCAGCGCCGGGATTGCCGCGTAGAGCGCGCCCCCGACCATGCCCATGATCAGCATCAGCGGCAGAAGCAAGGGCGAATGCCATTCGTAGAATACCACCGGCAGGAACGAGCCGGTGATCGCGCCGATGGTGAACTGTCCCTCGGCGCCGATGTTCCAGTTGTTCGAGCGGTAGGCGACCGAAAGCCCGACGCCGATCAGGATCAGCGGCGCCGCCTTGATCGCCAGTTCATGCAGCGACCAGACCTCGAGCAGCGGCTCGATGAAGAAGCTGTAGAGCGCGTCGACCGGATCCTTGCCGAGCAGGGCAAACATGATGCCGCCGAAAAAGACGGTGAGCGCCAGCGCGACAAGCGGCGAAACGATCGCGAAAAATCCCGACATTCCGGGACGGCGTTCGAGTTCAATGCGCATTCGCCGCCTCCAGTCCATGCATACCGCCCATCAGGAGGCCGATCTTCTCGCGGGTCATCGTCGCGGCCGGGTAGATTTCCGAAAGCTGCCCGTCCGAAATTGCCGCGATCGCGGTCGCTACCTCGAAGATCTCGTCGAGGTCCTGGCTGATCACCACCACCGCCGAACCGGCGCGCGCCAGATTGATCAGCGCCTGACGGATGCGGCTCGCGGCACCCGCATCCACCCCCCACGTCGGCTGGTTGACGACCAGCACCGCGGGCTGGCGATCGAGTTCGCGCCCGACGATGAATTTCTGCAGATTGCCGCCCGACAACGACCCCGCCGCCGGATCGACGCCGCTCTTGCGCACGTCCATCGCCTCGCAGATGCGCTGCGTCGCCATGCGCACGGCGTCGTGGCGGATGAGTCTCAGCCATCCGCCGGAAAGGAAAGCCCTGGCATCCGACTGATTGCGGGCCAAAAGGAGATTGTCGGATAGCGCCAGGGCCGAGACCGCGCCGTGTCCGTTGCGCTCCTCGGGAACGAAACCGGCCCCGAGCAGGCGTCGCCCGGTAATGCCGAGACGCCCGACAGAGCGCCCGCGAATGCGCACCGCATCGTTTTCGTCCGATATGTATTCGCCGGACAGCGCGTCGAACAGTTCACCCTGCCCATTGCCGGCCACGCCGGCGATCGCCAGGACCTCGCCCGCCCTGACACTCAGCGACAGATCCTTGAGCGGCATGGCAAAGGGCGTGCGCGGCCGAAGGTTCAGATGACGTACCTCGAGCTGGACGTCGCCCAACGGCGCCTCGTCGTCGCGCAGGACCGTCGCCACCTCGCCGCCCACCATCATACGGGCGAGCGAGGCTGGCGTCTCACCGCGCGGATCGCAGGTGCCCGTCACCTTGCCGTGGCGAAGCACTGTGGCGCGATCACAGATTCGCTGCACCTCCTCGAGCCGGTGGCTGATGTAGAGAACCGAGCGGCCCTCGGCCTTCAGCTTGAACAAGGTCTCGAACAGCCGGTCGGCTTCCTGCGGGGTCAAAACGGAGGTCGGCTCGTCGAGGATGATCAGCTTGGGGTTCTGCAACAGGGCGCGAACGATCTCGATGCGCTGGCGCTCGCCGACGGACAAGTCGGCGACATGGGCGGCGGGGTCGAGCGGCAGGCCATAGGCCTTGGAGAGCTCGGCGGCCTTGTGCGAGATTTCGTCGATCGACACTTTCTCGTCGAGCGCAAGGGCGATATTCTCGGCCACGGTCAACGCCTCGAACAACGAGAAATGCTGGAACACCATTCCAATCCCGAGGTTTCGGGCGGCCGCCGGCGAGGTGATGTCCTGCTGTTGGCCCTCCCAAAGGACCCGTCCGGAGCTTGGCGCGAGGATGCCGAACAGCATCTTGACCAGCGTCGATTTTCCGGCACCGTTTTCGCCAAGCAGGGCATGGATCTCGCCATGGCCGATCTCAAGGTCGATCCCATCGCATGCGGCGAAACTGCCGAACAGTTTTGTCAGCCCCTCGACGGCAAGAAGTGGTTCAGCCTTCGTCATGTCACCCTTCGGCACTGTTCCCTCTCGTGCTCCCAACGCAGCCGCGAAGCCTGCCGATCAAAGCGAGAAGGCGATATTGATACCCGCTTTGCGCCATCCGGCAACCGACCATTGCGACTTTTTTGCGCTTGCACACAGTTGCGGCATTTACGACTTCGACTTGCCCAGCGAGGGGAAGAACTGGAGCACTGCGCCGATGCCGTAGAGGTAGATGCCGGTCGCGACAAAGGCGAGGCTGACCCAATCGGGAATGTCGAAATGCTTGAGCAGCGCATAACCGCCCAGTGCGCACCAGAGGAAGAATACGGCGAGATTGACTGGCCGAAGCCGCTGGACCCGCACTGGATGAAGGAAATGGATCGGCAGGAAGGTCAGAATGACCGAGGCGACCACGACGATCAGCGCCGTGGTGGCATCGGCGTCGATGACGAAAAGGGTGAACACCACCATATTCCACACGACCGGAAAGCCGGAGAAGAAATACTCATCCGTCTTCATGCCCATGTCGGCGTAATAGATGGCGCTCGACACCACGATCATACCGGCGGCGACGAAGGACCAGGGTTCGCCGATCATGCCGCTCTGATACAGCGCGAAGGCCGGCAAAAGGACGTAGGTGACGTAGTCGATGATATTGTCGAGCGTGTCGCCCGACCAGTTGGGCAGGACTTCCTTGACCCTCACCTTGCGCGCGATCGGGCCGTCGATCCCATCGACCAGAAGCGCCAGCCCGAGCCACCAGAACATGTCGACGAATCGCCGCTCGGCGGCCGCGACCACCCCGAGGAATGCAAGGAACGAACCGGAAGCTGTCAGGATATGGACGGAGAAGGCACGGATTTCCGCGTAAGGCACGCGCCGATAATTGAAGATCTTCATCTGCGGTTTTGCCCCGTTCTTCACCCTCCGATTTCGTATCGACCGAAACCACATTTTTTGCAACCGCGATGCTCGAAGATGAACAAAAATGACCCCGGCGCTCGGTCAAGGCTGCAAGCGGCTGCGCCAATTGGACTTATGGATTTTTGCCGTCCCGCACTCTAGATAGAGCGAAACAGCAGAGGTGCTCGAAATGACAGACTTCGAAATCGCCGTGGTCGGCGGCGGCCTCGCCGGCTCGATCGCCGCCATCGCCCTAGCGCGCGGTGGCCGCCGTGTGGCCCTTGTCGCGCCCAGCCCCCTCGCCGAGGACAAACGCACGACCGCGCTGATGGACCAGTCGATCCGCATGATGGAGCGGCTCGGCCTGTGGGACGCCGTGCGCCCGGCAGCCGCGGCCCTCTCGACCATGCAGATCATCGACGGCACGAACCGGCTGTTGAGGGCCCCGGTGGTCGCCTTCCGCAGCGCCGAGATCGGCCTGGAGGCGTTCGGCTACAACATGCCCAATAGCGCGCTGCTCAAAGTTCTGGCCGAGGCGGTTGCCGCCGAGCCCAACATCACGCGTTTTACCGCCGCTGCGCAGCATATCGTCGTTGGCCCGGACAAGGTCATGATCACGCTGGACGGGGGCGAGAACCTGGAGGCCGACTTCATCGTCGGCGCGGACGGCCGCAAGTCGAAGGTGAGGCAAAGCGCCGGCATCGACGTGCGGACCTGGTCCTATCCGCAGACCGCCTTGGTTCTCAACTTCGCCCATGGCGTTCCCCATCGCAACACCTCGACCGAGTTCCACGGCGAAAGCGGCCCCTTCACCCAGGTGCCCCTGCCCGGCCAGCGTTCCAGCCTGGTCTGGGTGGTCGATCCGAAGCAAGCCGACCAACTGCTATCGCTGAGCGTCGAAGAGCTGTCGTTGGCGGTCGAGACCCGGATGCAATCGATGCTCGGCAAGGTCACCGTCGAGGAGGGCGTCCAGGCCTGGCCGCTTTCCGGCATGACCGCCAACCGCTATGGCAAGGGCCGCGCCGCCTTCATCGGCGAGGCCGGCCATGCCTTCCCGCCGATCGGTGCACAAGGCCTCAATCTCAGCCTGCGCGACATCGCGGCACTTGAAGACATCCTGTGTGATCGTACCGGCCGGCCGATCCCCGCCGACGCCGGAGATCGCTTCGACGCCAAGCGCCGCGTCGACGTCATCAGCCGCACGGCAAGCGTCGATCTGCTCAATCGCTCGCTCCTGTCGAGCCTCCTGCCGGTGCAGATGCTGCGGGCAGCGGGCCTGCAGGTGCTTTCCAGCCTCGCGCCGCTCCGCCATCTGGTGATGCAGGAAGGGGTCGCTCCCGGCCGGGCCCTGAGTTCCTTCCCGGATTTCCTAAGGGAAAAGATCCGGCGGTAGAATGCCGTTGGTGATGGCGTAAAGAAGCGAGGAAACCGACAGCACCGACAGCACCGTGGTGATCAGGATGGTGGCCGAGGCACGCTCTTGCCAGACGCCGTATTGCTGCCCGATGACGAAGACATTGGTCGCCGTCGGAAGCGAGGCCAGCAGCACGGCGGTGAAGATCCACAGCGGATCGAAATTGCCGACCAGTCCGAGCACGACATAGACCAACAGCGGATGCAGGAGCAGCTTGATCGGCACGATATAGCCGATTTCGGCCGGTATGCGCTTCAGCGGACGAAGCGCCAGCGTCACGCCCATGGCAAACAGCGCGCATGGAGCCGCCGCCTGGGCGAGATAGTCGATCAGCCGTTGCAGCGCGAGCGGTGGCTCGAACTGGAACCCCGCCGCCAGGAATCCGATCGCGGTGGCGATGATGAACGGGTGGTAGGCGATCTTCTTTGCCACATCGAGCGCCACCCGGCTGCGCGGCCGCTCATCGCCGCCGGCAAAGGCCATCAGCGCCGGTGCGGCAGTGAAGTGGGCGGCATTCTCGAAGCAGAAGATCAGCGCCACCGGCACCGCGGCGGCTTCCCCGAAGGCCAGGAGCGCAAGGCCAGGCCCCATATAGCCGATATTGCCATAGGCGCCGGCGAGCGCCTGGATCGTGCAGTCGGCGATCGTATCGCCCCGCACGAGACGGCCGATCAGGAAGACGAGAAGAAAGATCGCATAGGTGGCGGCCAGCGACGCTGCGATGAAGTCGATCCGGGTCAGTTCCTCGATCGGCGTACGCGATACCAGCTTGAAGAACAGCGACGGCAGGGCGATGTAGATGACGAAGAAGTTGAGCCATCCGAGCGCCTCGGCCGGCTGCCGCGTCACTCGGCCGGAAACATAGCCGATCAGGATCAGGCCGAAGAACGGCAGCACCAGTGCGATAATGTCACCCAAGCCGCCACTCCCCGGTTCGGCGGGCCGTTCGCATACGACCCAATCCTTTCGGCCTTAGCCGATTTGCGACAGGATTGGAAAGGTCTGCTGGAACCAAATCGCCATGTCGGCGACGAATCCGAAGATAAAGGCAAGGCCGGTCAGCACGAGCAAGCCGCCCATGATCTTCTCGACCAGGCCGAGATGCTTGCGAAAGCGGGTGAGGAACCGCATGAAGGCGCCGGAAAAGGCAGCGGCGATCCAGAACGGCACGGCCAGACCCAGCGAATACACCGCCAGCAGCATGGCACCCTCGCCGACCGTGTCACGTGCCGCGGCAACCCCGAGGATCGCACCGAGCACCGGGCCGATGCAGGGGGTCCAGCCGAAGGCGAAGGCCAGGCCCATGACATAGGCGCCCGACAGCGTCGCCGGCTTGCCGCCGCCGGAGATGCGCATTTCGCGAGACAGAAGCCCGATCCGGAAGACGCCGAGGAAATTCAGCCCCATGATGATGATGATCACGCCGCCGATCTTCGCCAGCAGGTCGAGATGCTGGCGCAGCATCGTACCGATGGTCGAGGCGCCGGCGCCGAGCGCCACGAACACGGTGGCAAAGCCGAGCGTGAAGGCGAGCGCCGAGAACATCACCGCACGGCGGGCCTGGCGATCCTGCGTCGCCACGCCGCCATTGCGAAACTGGTCGACGGATATTCCGGCCATGTAGCAGAGATAGGGCGGCACAAGCGGAAGAACGCAGGGCGAGAGGAAGGAGAGCGCTCCGGCAAATAGCGCGCTGAGCAGCGAAATCTCGGCAATCGACACGTGGGCAACTCCATCTGCAGCCTTGTGCCGCCTTCCTAGCGCCCTCCTCCCTTGCTTGCCAATCACCTTTCTGTTCGCTGCGACAATTGCGACGGCACATCCGGTTGCCGGTGAAAATTTCGGTTGACCGGCAAAGGGCACCTGCCTATGTAACGCACACTTCCGCCGGAGCTTGAATGCCCGGACTTGGGAGAGCGTAGCTCAGCCGGTAGAGCAACTGACTTTTAATCAGTAGGTCCAGGGTTCGAATCCCTGCGCTCTCACCATCCCCTCACAATTGCGATTCCAATGGCAAGAACCCGGTGAAGGTGGCGACGAACTTTCGCCAGATGCTGGCGCCCGGTTCATTATATTCCGGGGCGGCGCCCGGCTCGCCCGTCCAGGTCAGCGTGCCGTTCTCGAGTGTCAGGTGATAGCTGTGGTTCGGCGCGATGTGGGTGGCGAACTCGCGGCGCACCTCGGCGGTCAGCTGGGCATCATCGAACAGCACGCCCATTTCCGTGTTGAGGGCGATCGATCGCGGATCGAAATTGAACGAGCCGATGAATCCTGTCCGCTGGTCGACCGTGAAAGCCTTGGTATGGAGGCTGGCATTGCTCGATCCGAACAGGGAAAGCCGCCCCGGCGCACTCTCCGCCCGCAGTTCGAACAGATCCACGCCATCGGCCAGCAGGGTTTCCCTATAGGGCGCATAGGCGCCGTGGACGGCGGCGACATCGGTGGCGGCGAGCGAGTTGGTGAGTACGGTGACCTTCGCCCCGCGTTCGACCAGGGTGCGCAGCGTCAAGACGCCTTCATCGCCCGGAATGAAGTAGGGTGACGTGATTTCGAGGGTCCGGGTGGCCGAGGCGATGACCGGCTTGATCGCCTGGTCGAGCCAGCTCTGCTGACCCACGTCGAGGACCTTTTCCGGCGGGTCCGATACGACCTGCACCTCCGTGGTCCAGTGGTATCGCGGTTCTGCCGCGCGCTCCGCCGCCGCGTTCGCAGCCTCTTCCAGGTGGGAGAGATAGCGTTGCGCCGGCTCGCTGGCGGCCAGCCCGTCCAGCCGCGCTCGAAGCTTGGCAAGGCTCCGCTGCTCCGGGTCGGACAGGCTGCGGATCGGCAGTGCCAGCGGGCTGTTCCAGAAACGGTCGAAGATCGCCGAGGCCTCTCCCACGGCCGGCCCGACCATGGAAACGTCGAGATCGCGGAAATTGGCGGTGTCCGAGGCGCCGAAATAGGCGTCGCCGATATTGCGTCCGCCGACGATCGCCACGCGTCCGTCGGCGATGAAGGCCTTGTTGTGCATGCGGCGCGTGACGGTCACGGCCCTGAGGATCATTTCGATGCCGCGCCTCAGAGCGCTGTCGCGGCTCATAGCCGGGTTGAACAGCCTGACTTCGATGTTCGGGTGGCTGTCATAGGCGGCATAAATGTCGTCTCCGTCACCCCGCGAGTTGATATCGTCGAGCAGCAGCCGCACCCGCACCCCGCGGTCGGCGGCGGCCAGTATCTCCCGGCCGAGGAGCGAGCCGGTCAGATCGTCCCGCCAGTAATAATATTGCAGATCGAGGCTGCGGCCGGCGGCGCGCGCGGCATGCGCCCTCACGGCAAACGCGTCGATATTGTCGGAGACGAGCCTGAGGCCGCTCATGTCCGGATGTCTGGCGGTCTGCGCCGCGACAACGCGGTCGAGCGCCGTTCCGTTTTCCACCACGGCCAAAGCCTCGGACGGCGCGCCCCTCACCTGCGCGGCAAAGCGTCCGTAGACATAGACGGTGAGCCAGGACGCAAGGGCAAACAGGACCAGGCCGATCAGGATAATTTTCGCGACGCGCAAGCTCGACCTCCGGCTCCCCACCACAGCGCAGCAACAACGCACAACTTAAGTGAAGGGTCCGGCGCCCGCCAGAAATAAAGCGACCGTGGTCAGCGGATGCCCCTGAGGGCCGCCGAAGGCGTCGCGCGGGTCACCCGCCATGCGGGATAAAGGGCGGCAAGCGGGCCGACCAGGAGAACCCAGAACATCGCCTCCATGACGATGCCAAGGGTGAGATAAGGCTCGAGCAGGCCGGCCGAGATGCGCAGCCAGGACACGAGGTGCATCGCGGCGGTCCCAAGCGCGACGCCGATCACACTGCCGATCAGGCACATCAACAATCCCTCGACCACCACGAGCAGTCGAATGCGGCCCGGTGTCCAGCCGATCGCGGCAAGAATGCCGAATTCCTGCACCCTTTCCGAAACCGACATCAACAAGGTATTGGCGACCAGGATCGACGAGGCAAGGATCATCACCAGCGACACCGCCGATGTGATGGCGTCGACCGTCTTGACGAAGTCCATGTTCTCGGCGAATTCGGCGCTGTCGCTGACCTCGATCGTCGGTGAGACCTTCGCGAGCGCCGCCTTGACGTTCGCGGCCTTCTGCGGATCGACGGGACGCGCCAGGCGGATTTGCACCAGCGAAACGCTGGCCGGGCGGCCGAGCAGTTCCTGCAGACCGGACAGGCGTGCGACCGCGACATTCTGGTTGAAGACCGAATCGGGTACCGAAATGCCGGTGATGCGGAAGGGTTCGTACTGGATCAGGATCTCGTCGCCGACCGTCTTGCCGAGCGCCTCGGCAACCGTGCGCCCAAGCACGACCTCGCGGTCGCCTGCAGGCGCCTTTCCCTGCTCCAGCACCAGTGAGCGCCACAAGAAACTGCCATCCGGCCAGCCGGTGACGAAGATGTTCGCCTCGTCGTCGACCGCGGCGATCGACAGCACGATGCCGGCCGCCTCGTCGACACCGGCGACGGCGTCGAGCCTGGCCACGAGCTCTTCGGAAATCGAACTGCTGACCAGGCTGTAGGTACCCCTCTGGCTGACGACGTAATCTCCGCCGACATCCCCCACGCCTTGGGAATAACTGTCCTGCAGGCCGCGCGTCAGCCCGGTCAGCGCAATGAAACTGCCGACCGCCACCGCGATGCCGAGAACGGTCAGTGTCGAACGCAGTTTCTGGGACATGAGGTTGCGGGCCGGCAAACTGAGCAGGTTCATGGGATCGCCTCTTATACCGTCTGCCGGCGCTGGTCGGAGACGATCCGGCCGTCGACCAGTTCGACCCGCCGGTCGCAGCGTTCGGCGATCGCCCGGTCATGGGTAACGATGACGACGGTGATCGCACCATCACGCTGGAGACCCTCGAGCAAACCGATGATGTCGGCGCTCGACCGGCTGTCGAGACTGCCGGTCGGTTCGTCGGCGACGATCAGTTCCGGGCTATTCGCGAGTGCCCGAGCGATCGCCACCCTTTGGCGCTCCCCGCCAGAGAGCTGCATCGGGTGCTGGCGGCCGCGCGCGCCAAGCCCCAGGCGTTCGAGCAGCTCCGCCACCCGTTCCCGTCGTGCACGCGCCGAAATCCCTTGCCATAGCATGGCGAGCTCGATGTTCTCGGCCGCCGTCAGTGAGGGGATCAGACAGAAGGACTGGAAGACGAAGCCGATCCGTTCCGCACGGAGGCGGGCCCAATCCGCCCTGTCGCGCACGGTCGCACCGTCGAAAACCACTTCACCGGCGCTGGGCTCCTCAAGCCCGCACAAAAGGTCGAGCAGGGTGGATTTGCCCGAGCCGCTGGGCCCGGTTATGGCGATGAAATCGCCGCGCGCGACGGAAAAGGACACGTCATTGAGAGCAATGATCCGGCCATTGTCATAGACGCGGTGGCAATGGTGAAGTTCGACCAGATGCGGCATGCTTCAGGTTCTCACTTCCGGCCATCGAGTTCGGCCCGCAGGCTCCTGGTGAGTGCCGCCAACGAGCCGTCGAGTGCCTTCAGGCGCACGGCATAGTCGTCGCGTCGAGCAACCGTCAGCGACGCGCCGTTGCCGACCAGGTCGAAAAGGCAGAACGAGGCGCCGCACGGCCGCATCTTCCAGTCGATCCGGCGAGCGCTGCCGTCACGCCGGATCTGCGACGTCAGAACGACCACATCCCTGGCGCCGAGGGGCTTGGCTTCGTTGATGCGTAGACGGTCGTCGCCACGAATGCGACGATCCAGTTCCACCGCCATGACGTCGCGCAGCACGATGAGGAACTTCCGCCGTTCGCTCTCGCCGGCGCCGTCCCAGGCTTTACCGGCAACCTTCCGGGCGATTTCGCCAAGATCGAGATGGCGCTCGAGCAAGGGCGCAAGTTTGGAGGCTGGACCATTCGCGGCAGCGACGACCAGGGCGTGGATCTTTTCGACCGCAGCGATAGCCCCGTTCACATTGGCGGCGGAGGTGGCCGGGCTGGCCATGCCGAGAAGTGTTGCGAACCACACGGCGACAGCAAGTACCGGGCGCCTCGATCTTACGACGTGCCGAGAATGATGGAGATTCAACCAAGAGTACATGCACGCCCCAGAAAGTATTCCGCAAGATGAACGCCGGATGACACTCCCGTTTGCAACCGGCGAATCGTCACCGCAACTATTCATCCGCCCGCTTGACATCATATGTACGGTGTACCTAATGCGCAAAGGAAAAGACCTTTGCCGATGAATTTGGCAGGCTTCGTCTCGTTTGGATATGACTGGTATCGGTGATGACGATCGATTGGAATGCGCCGATCACAGGTGCCTATTGCGAGCGAACCGATCCCGGATTCTGGGGCGAACCGCTGAACGCCACTTCCAGCCTGCTCGTCGTCGTCGTCAGCCTTCTCGCCTTTATCCATGTGATGCGGACCCGATCCGTCTCCCCCGGCCTCTCTGCACTGATGGTGCTTGCGGTGGCGATCGGCGTCGGCTCCTTTCTCTGGCACACCTTCGCCACACGCTGGGCCGAACTGGCCGATGTCCTGCCGATCTGGGGCTTTGTCGCGCTGTACGGCGCCGCGGTCCTGCGAAACTCTCTGCGTCCGCCCTTTGCTCTCCCTCTCGCCATTGTCGCTGGCCTGTTGGTCTTCTCCGCCGGAATGGCCTTGTCCTTGCGCGACACGCAGATGGTGGGTGATACGGTCAGCGGTTCGACCCAATACCTGCCGGCGCTCTTCGTCGTTCTGGCCACGGGGCGAGCGGTCTGGAAGGAGAAGCATCCGTCCTTCCGCCTCATCCTGCTGGCGGCCGCACTCTTCGTCTTGTCCTTCGTGTTCCGCAGCCTCGACCTGCCGCTCTGCTCGGTCTTCCCGATGGGGACGCACTTCCTCTGGCATGTCAGCAATTGTCTGGCTTTCGGCGTGCTTCTGACGGCCTTGATCCGTTATCCGCTGGGCGGCGACGGCGTATCGCAGAAGCGATCCTGAGAAACATTGCCGCGACGGATCTCATTGCAATCCATTACCAAGAATTAACTTCGCTTCCCGCGACGCCTGTGACAAACAATCCATCGACGGAACCTGCCGGCGGGGTGGGCAATTCGGGGCAGCGTTTCGTCGAGACTTGATACGGGTCAATAAGTTTACCGCAAATTCCGGCCATACACTTTTAAACCGAACGTTGAAAAATGGACGCGACATGACGAGCGACACCGCCGCACCGCCCCCCGCCAAGGACAAGGAAACCGATGAACTGACCGCGCTGCTCGGGAGTTCGCAAAAGCGCGGCAAGCGTTCGCGCTGGCTATGGCGTCTGCTGGCGGCCGGCGTGCTGATCGGTGCAGGCTATGCCTATTGGTCCTACAGCACCCAGGCGACCGCCTATACCTATTCCACCTCCGCCGCGAAGAGGGGCAACCTCACCGTCGTGGTTACCGCAACGGGATCGGTTGAGCCGACCGTGCAGGTCGATGTTTCGAGCGAACAGTCGGGCACCATCCGTGACGTGCTGGTCGACTACAACAGCCCCGTCAAGCTGGGAGAGGTCGTCGCGAGGCTCGACACCGCCAAGCTCGAGGCGAACGTCAAGAGCGCGGAGGCAAACCTCCTGTCCGCCAAGGCGAGCGTGGCCAAGGCGGATGCCGACATGAAATCGGCCAAGGCCACCTTTGACCGGCTGAAATCCCTGGTGAGCAGCCGCGTCTCGACCCAACAGGAGATGGATGCCGCCGGCTACACCTACGAGGCAGCCGTCGCCACCAAGGCCAGCGCCGAGGCAAATGTCCTCTCCGCCGAGGCCGAACTTGAGCAGGCCCGTCTCAATCTGTCCAAGGCGACAATCATTTCACCGATCGATGGCATAGTCCTGTCGCGCGATGTCGATCCAGGGGCAACGGTCGCAGCCTCGCTCGAGGCGCCGACCTTGTTCACCATCGCCGGCGACCTCAGGGAAATGGAATTGCAGGTCGATATCGACGAAGCCGATGTCGGCCAGGTGGCCGTCGGACAGAAAGCGACCTTCACCGTTGACGCCTTTTCGGAGAAGCGCTTTCCGGCCGAAATCACCTCGGTGCGCTATGCCTCCGAAACCGTCAACGACGTCGTCACCTACATGGGCATCCTCAAGGTCGAGAACGACCAGTTGCTGCTGCGCCCCGGCATGACCGCCACTGCCGACATCGTCGTGCAGTCGATCGAGGATTCCCTCCTCATCCCCAATGCCGCCCTCCGATATGCGCCGCCGGAGACTCTCACCACGAGTAGTTCGGGTGGAGGTGGCGGCATGTTCAGCCTGTTCCGGCCGCCTCGCATGGGATCGATCAGCGCGCCTGAGCCGGAAGGTAGCGAGCGCACCGTCTGGCTGATGAAGAACAACGTGCCGACCGCCGTCAACGTCGAGATCGGCGCCAGCGACGGACAGAGCACCGTCGTTACCAAGGGCGACATCGCCGAAGGCGATCTGCTGATCACCGACGCCACGGAAAAGAACGGCTGAGGGGCGACGCATGGCCAGCCCTCCCCTCATCGAATTCCAGCAGGTCTCCAAGGTCTATGGTCGCGGAGAGGCGACGATCAAGGCGCTCGACCGCGTCGACCTCGTGATCGAGAAGAACGAATTCGTCGCGATCATGGGTCCGTCCGGCTCGGGAAAATCCACCGCGATGAACATTCTCGGCTGCCTCGACGTTCCAAGCTCCGGAGAATATCTGTTCCAGGGCATACGCACGTCCACCCTCGACCGCAGGCAGCATACGATGCTGCGTCGCCACATGCTGGGCTTCGTGTTCCAGGGCTTCAACCTGCTGGCCCGCACTTCGGCGCTGGAAAACGTCGAACTGCCGCTCGTCTATCGCGGCATGGAGGCCGGCGAGCGTCGCCGCCTGGCCAACAGAGCCTTGTCGCAGGTCGGCCTCACCGGCCGCGAACATCACACGACCCAGGAATTGTCGGGCGGCCAGCAGCAGCGTGTCGCGATCGCCCGGGCGATCGTCACCAGTCCGAAGGTCCTGCTGGCCGACGAGCCCACCGGCAATCTTGATACCAAAACCAGCAAGGAAATCATGGAACTGATCACCGGGCTCAACGAGGAGCACGGCATCACGGTGATCATGGTCACCCACGAGGACGACATTGCGGCTTACGCCAAACGGAATCTGCGCTTCCTTGACGGTCGCCTGAATTCCGACAGCCACAACGGAAAGGGCGCAGCCGATGTTCATTGAAACCGTAAAACTCGCACTTCGGGCCATCAGCCGCAACATGCTGCGTTCGTTCCTCACCGTGCTCGGTGTCGTTATCGGGGTTGCCGCCGTCATCGCCATGGTGACGATCGGCAATGGCACGACCGCCCAGGTGACGGCGGAGATTTCCAAGCTGGGAACGAACCTGCTCTTCGTGCGGCCCGGCCAGTTCGGCCCGGGCAGAGCCAGCACGGATGCCAAGAAGTTCACCGAACGCGACGTGCAGGCCGTCGTCGACCAGATCGCCGGTCTTCGCGCCGTGGCCGGCGTCAACCAGTCGAGCCAGACGGTGGTCTATGGCGGCGAGAACCACCAGACCACGGTGACGGGCACGACCGGCGACTATTTCATCGCCCAGGACTGGACGCTTGCGAGCGGCCGCACCTTCCTGGTGTCCGAAGAGCGCGGCGGCCAGGCGGTCTGCGTCATCGGCGAGACCGTGCGCAAGGAACTGTTCGGCTCGACGCCGGCACTTGAGCAGAATATCCGCGTCGGCGGCTTCTCCTGCGAAGTGATCGGCACGCTGGTCAAGAAAGGCCAGAGCGGCATGGGTACCGACCAGGACGACATCGTCGTCATGCCGCTCAAGGTGTTCCAGCGGCGCATCGGCGGCTCGAGCGAAGTGTCGAGCATGGTCCTTTCGGCCGAGGACGGCGTTTCGACGTCGAAAATCCAGGCCAATGTCGAGCGATTGCTGCGCGAACGCCGCAAGATCATTGCCGGGCGCGACGACGACTTTTCCGTCAACGACATGACCCAGATGGCCTCGACGCTGACCGGCACGACGACGCTGATGACCGGCCTGCTCGGCGCGGTCGCCGCCGTCAGCCTCCTGGTGGGCGGCATCGGCATCATGAACATCATGCTGGTCTCGGTGACCGAGCGAACCCGCGAGATCGGTATCCGGCTGGCAATCGGCGCGCTGGAAAAGCAGGTATTGATGCAGTTTCTCGTCGAGGCGGTGACCCTGTCGCTCGCCGGCGGCATCATCGGCATCCTTCTCGGCCTTGGTCTCGCCTACAGTGCGGTCTCCTACATGAACGTACCGTTTGTCAGCAGCCCCTCCGTGATTCTGCTCGCCTTCGCCTTTTCCGCCGCGATCGGGATGGTCTTCGGCTACTTCCCGGCACGCCGAGCCGCGCAACTCAATCCGATTGAAGCGCTGAGGCACGAATAGGGCTGCCCGCTGTCGATTGCCGGCGGGCCGCCTACGGCGTTATGCGTACCTCCGCCACTCCGCTGATATATCACCCCGCCTTGTCTTTCCAAATGCGACATGGCACAGTGTGATATATCAGTGGAGGCTTCAATGACCGCGACCCTCGGCTCCCAGAGCCATCTCGCCTACCTCGCCCTGGAACGGCTGATCGTGACGCTGAAGCTGAAGCCCGGCGCGCTGGTCAACGAGAGGCAACTGATCGAACTGTCCGGCTTCGGACGGACGCCGGTCCGCGAGGCGATCCAGAAGCTCGAATGGCAGGGCCTCGTGGTCGTGCGCCCCCGCGTCGGGCTGCAGATCGCGGAAATCCAGCCGGACGACCACCAGTCGATCATGGCCGTCCGCCTCAAGCTCGAACCGCTGCTGGCCAGACTTGCGGCGGAGAATGCCGATCCAGAAAAACGTGCCGACCTGCTCGACTGTGCGCAGGCGATGACCGCCGCGGCGACCGCCGGTGACTTCGACGCATTTCTCGCCGCCGACAAGGAGTTCGACGAGATCATCGAACAGGCCTGTCTCAACCGCTTCCTGATTTCGGCCCTCGCGCCGCTACAGTCGCATTCGCGTCGCATGTGGTATGCCGGCGCTACGGTGGCAAAGATGGATCGCTCTGTCTCGCTTCACGTCGCGGTCATCCGCGCGATCCAGCAGGGCAATGGCAAGGAGGCCGAGGCGGCGATGGCGGCTCTGATCGGGTATCTCAGCAAAGCCTGAAAGGTCGCGCAATTCGCTTGAACGCGAAACGCCCGGAGCAATCCCCGGGCGCACGTTTGATCTCAATCTCGAAAGTTCAGCCGACGAAGGCGCGCTCGATGACAAATTCCGCGGGCTTGTTGTTGGCGCCCTCGGTTAGGCCCGCCTTTTCGAGCAAGGCCTTGGTGTCCTTCAGCATGGCGGTCGAACCGCAGATCATGCCGCGATCGACAGCAGGGTCGAGCGGCGGCACACCGAGATCGGTGTAGAGCTTGCCGCTCTCCATCAGGTCGGTGATGCGCCCCTGGAACGGATAGTCCTCGCGGGTGACGGTTGCGTAGTGTTTCAGCTTGTCGCCGACGAGTTCGGCGAGGAATTCATGATTCCCGATTTCGTCGACCAGGTCGAAACCATATTGAAGCTCGGCCACCTCACGGCATGTATGGGTGAGGATGACCTCCTCGAACTTCTCATAGGTTTCCGGATCACGGATCAGGCTGGCAAACGGCGCGATGCCGGTGCCGGTCGAAAACATGTAGAGGCGCTTGCCGGGAGTGAGAGCATCGAGCACCAGCGTACCGGTCGGTTTCTTGCGCATCAGCACCTTGTCGCCGGGCTTTATCTTCTGCAGGTGCTGAGTCAACGGGCCATCCGGCACCTTGATCGAGAAGAATTCCAATTCCTCGTCCCAGGACGGGCTGGCGATCGAATAGGCGCGGTAGATCGGCTTGCCCTCGACCATCAGGCCGATCATGGCAAATTCGCCCGAACGGAAGCGGAAGCCTGCGGGCCGGGTCATGCGGAAGCGAAACAGGCGGTCGGTATAATGGGTCACGCTGAGCACGGTTTCGGCGTAGACGCCTTCCGGCACGATCAGTTCCGCATTCTCGGTTTTGACGGGAGCATTCATGCGTCTTTGGTTCCTATGGTCGCCTGTCTGACTTCGCTCGCTGCCCTATACCGCAACTTGGGCGACCGACAAAGTCGGCAATTCGCCGCGTTCGGGCTTTTGTCCCCTCCCCGATGCAACAGAGAGCCGGCGCTTTCCTTGACCTCCGTCAAGAAGGGGCTGCTGGATTACAATTCTACGATGCTCTACGCACCGGTGCCACCGATCCGACGCCAGCTGAAACCACCCGCCACTGCCGAGGTGACGACTGTGGGCTGGTAGCGTTGGGCGATCCCCGGCAGGCGGTTCTCGGCCAGACGGGCCAGCGCGGTCGGGTTCGACACGGCAAAGCTGGTGAAGCCGGTGCGCAGCATCAGCGGGATCGGGTCGATCAGCACGTCGCCGACGGCCCGGACCTCACCCTGGTAGCCCAGCCGTTGGCGAAGCAGCGTCGCATGGCTGAAACCGCGCCCGTCGTTGAACGCCGGAAAGGCGATCGCCACCAGCGCGATGCGGTCGAGATGGGGTCCAAGCCGCGTCACATCGTCGGCAGGCCCGACCAGTACGCCGAAGCCGCTCTCGTTGCTGTGCTCGGCAAGTTCAAGGAAAGCGTCCAATCCGACGATGGCGCGCGCGCCCTCGCCAGCCTTTATCTCGCCCATTTCGATCACCCAGGGGTCGTTGTCGACGAAACCGCCCGCGTTCCAGATCTTGGTCATCTCGTCAATTCCTCAGGCCGCTTCGGCCGCCTGGCCGTAAAGGGCTTCCTTGAAGGGTTTCGGTCCGACCCGGCGATAGGCGTCGATGAAGGTTTCCTTCGGATCGAGGCGCAGGCCGAGATAGGTGTCGACGATTGTCTCGATCGCATCGGTCACCCGGTCCGGCTCGAAACCGCGACCGATGATCTCGCCGATCGAGGTGTTCTCGTCGCCCGAGCCGCCGAGCGTGATCTGGTAGAGCTCGGCGCCCTTCTTCTCGACGCCCAGCAGGCCGATATGGCCGACATGGTGGTGGCCGCAGGCATTGATGCAGCCGGAGATCTTGATCTTCAACCCGCCGATCTCGGCCTGGCGCTCGGGCGAACCGAAGCGCGTCGAGATCTCCTGCGCGACCGGGATCGAGCGGGCATTGGCCAGCGCGCAATAATCGAGCCCCGGGCAGGCGATGATGTCGGTGATCAGCCCGGCATTGGCGGTGGCAAGGCCGGACGCCTCCAGCGACTGATAGACGGCATAGAGATCGCCGAGCGCCACATGCGGCAGGATCAGGTTCTGCTCGTGGCTGACGCGGATCTCGTCGAAGGCCAGCCGTTCGGCGACATCGGCGACCACATCCATCTGCATGTCGCTGGCATCACCCGGCGTTCCGCCGATGGGCTTCAGCGAGATCGTCACCATGCCATAGTCCGGATGGCGATGCGGCTGGACGTTCTGGGCCACCCAGGCGGCAAAGGCGCCATCGGCCTTCTTGGCGCTGGCAAGGGCTTCCCAGCCATCCGCACGGTCGGGCAGAGCCAGCGGAGCGAAATAGGTCTCGATCGCCCGGATGTGGCCTTCGGGCAGCTTAAGCTCGCTGTCGCGGATGCGGTCGAACTCGGCCTCGACCTGGCGTGTCACTTCCTCGACGCCGGTCTCGTGCACGAGGATCTTGATGCGGGCCTTGTACTTGTTGTCGCGCCGGCCGTAGAGGTTGTAGACGCGGACGATCGCCGTCACATAGGTCAGCAGATCTGCTTCCGGGAGGAAGTCGCGGATCAGCTTGGCGACCAGCGGCGTGCGCCCCTGCCCGCCGCCGACATAAACGGCAAAACCCAGCTCGCCGGCTTCGTTCTTCTTCAGATGCAGGCCGATGTCATGAACCTGGATGGCCGCACGGTCGCGCGGCGCGCCGGTCACCGCGATCTTGAACTTGCGCGGCAGGAAGGAGAATTCCGGATGGACGGAAGACCACTGGCGCAGGATTTCCGCATAGGGACGCGGATCGGCGACCTCGTCAGCGGCAGCACCGGCGAAATGGTCGGCCGTCACGTTGCGGATGCAGTTGCCCGAGGTCTGGATCGCGTGCATCTCGACGCTTGCCAGTTCGGCCAGGATGTCCGGCGTGTCCGACAGCTTCGGCCAGTTGTACTGAATGTTCTGGCGGGTGGTGAAGTGGCCGTAGCCCCGGTCGTAGCGACGGGCGATGTGGGCGAGCATCCGCATCTGCTTCGCATTCAGCGTGCCATAGGGAATGGCGACCCTGAGCATGTAGGCGTGCAGTTGCAGATAGACGCCGTTCATCAGGCGCAGCGGGCGAAACGCATCCTCGGCGATTTCGCCGGACAAGCGCCGGGTCACCAGGTCGCGAAACTGCTCGACACGGGCAGAGACGAAGGCGTGGTCGAATTCATCATAGCGGTACATGAAATTCCTCAGGCGGCAATGAATTCGGGATTGGCGAAGCCATGGCCGTCGGCATAGGCGATGGTCGGCCCCTCGGCGCGGATGCGCTCGCGCAGGCGGAGCGGCCGCAGCTGTCCGTTCTTTTCCTCGACGTCGATGACATTGACATCGAGGACGATATTGCTGGCAAACGCACTGCGCCCGGCACTTTCGAGCGCTTCGACCGCTTCCGCATGGCGGGCGACGAAGGCGTCCTGCAGCCGTTCTGTCCATTGGCCGTTGGCGTCGAGCCAGACGGCGATGCCGTCACCCAGGCGGTTGGCGGTCAGTACCTTGTCTGCCATGTCATGTCCTCTCGAAAGGGGCAAGGCTGGCGATCGTGCCGCGCAGCGGTTCGGAACGGGTGAAGTTGCCGCCGGCGACGGCATCGCCGATGATCACCATCACCGGGCCTTTGAGTTCGTCGCGCGCTTCGAGCGCCGGCAGCTCGGCCAGCGTGCCGTGCAATAGGCGGCTGTCGCGGCGCCCGGCATTCTCGACGACGGCGACGGTCGTGTCCTCGGAAAGCCCGGACGCCATCAGGCGGGAGGCGACGGAGGCGGCATTGCTGCGACCCATATAGACGGCGACCGTGGCGCCCGACAGCGCCAGCCGTGCCCAGTCCGGCAGGGTCTCGCCATGCAGGTCGTGGCCGGTGGTGAAGACCAGCGAGGACGCGACACCGCGCAGCGTCAGCGGCAGCTCGAAATCGGCGGCGGCGGCCAGCGCCGAGGTGATGCCCGGCACGACTTCGTAGGCGACGCCCGCCTCGCGCAGCGCCGCCATCTCTTCGCCGGCACGGCCGAAGACCAGCGGGTCGCCCGATTTCAGGCGCACGACGCGCTTTCCCTCGCGACCGAGTTCGACCAGCAGATCGTTGATCTCGTTCTGGGTCTTCGAATGGCAGCCCTTGCGCTTGCCGACGGGAATGCGGGTGGCGTCGCGGCGGCCCATGTCGATCACGGCCTGCGGGACCAGGGCGTCATGCACGATGACGTCGCACTCCATCAGCAACCGGTGGGCGCGCAGCGTCAGCAGGTCTTCCGCACCCGGACCGGCGCCGACCAGGAAAATGCGGCCTTCGGCCTTCTCGTTCACGGCGTCCTTGAGCAGGCGCGTGGCGCGGCGGCGCGCATCACTGATGTCTCCGGAGGCGACGGCATCCGCCACCTGCCCCTTGAAGAAGGAACGCCAGAACAGCCGACGCGCCACCCCGCGCGGCAGAAGCCTGTCGACGGCGCTCCGATAGCTGTTGGCCAGCGTCGCCAGACGTCCCAGTGTCCGCGGCAGCAGCCGGTCGATGTCGGCGCGGATCATCTGGGCAAGCACGGGACCTGCCCCTTCCGTGCCAATGGCGACGGCGATCGGAGCCCGGTTCACCAGCGCCGGCGTGTAAAAATCGCAAAAATCCGGCTGGTCGACGGCATTGGCCGGGATGCGGCGGGCGCGGGCGGCACGAACGATGGCACGGTCCAGTTCCGCATCGCCGGTCGCGGCGAACACCAGAACCGCGTCCTCGACCTGGGAGGGAGTAAAACTGCGGGCGACGGTTTCGATGTCGTGCTCGGCCAGATAGGCGGCGTAATCGGCATCCGGCGCTTCGGCATAGGCGACGATCCGCGCCTGGGTGTTGCGCAGCAGGCGGGTCTTGGCAAAGGCCTCCGGCCCGTTGCCGAACACCACGGCAACGGCGTTCGCGACCTTGAAAAAGGCCGGAAATACCGAAAGTCGCTGTTCGCTCACGCCCATGTCCGATTCCGCGTTCTGGAAGACTGCCCATTTATCCCTGTATTCGCCAAGGGATTGAAGAAACAGAAATCCGTCGGGCTTCGGAGAAGGATATTTCTTTGCTAGGCTTTGCGCGGAAGTGAGCAAATCTCACCGAGCCGCATCGACCGGACGCGGCAGCGCAGCAAAACCCACGGGATAACGGCGCCGCGGACGAAAATTGCGCCTTTCACCAGCCATGGCCCGCCGATAGGATCGGCCCTCACCCAGCCAGGAGAACCGCCTTGACCGCCGCCGACATCACCCGCCGCCTGCTCGACGTCATCGAAGACGATATCCTGCCGCTGACCGAAAAGGGTGTCGCCGCCGGCAACAAGGTGTTCGGCGCCGCGATCCTGCGGAAATCCGACCTGTCGCTGGTGCTGGCCGAAACCAACAACGAACTGGAGAACCCGCTCTGGCACGGCGAAGTGCACACGCTGAAACGCTTCTACGAACTGGGCGAACGGCCGGTGACCAAGGACCTGATTTTCCTGTCGACTCACGAACCCTGCACCATGTGCATGTCGGCGATCACGTGGGCCGGCTTCGACAATTTCTATTATTTCTTCAGCCATGAGGACAGCCGCGACGCCTTCGCCATCCCGCACGACCTGAAGATCCTCAAAGAGGTCTTTGGCCTGGAGCCGGGCGGCTATCGCAAGGCGAACGCCTTCTGGAACGCCTACGCCATCGCCGACCTCGTCGCAGTCGACGACGACGCCGAGTCACTGAGGGCCCAGTCGAAGCGCATCCACGCCGTCTACGACCGGCTCTCGCAAGAATACCAGTCCGGCAAAACCGACAACGACATTCCGCTCAACTGAGCGCCCAGCACAGAGACCCGCATGGAACCCTCCAAGGACATCACCCGCCTGCTCGACATCATGGCGGCCCTGCGCGAACCCGAAACCGGCTGCCCCTGGGACGTGGTGCAGACCTTCGAGACGATCAAGCCCTATACGATCGAGGAGGCCTATGAGGTGGCCGACGCGATCGAACGCAACGATCCGGACGATCTGTGCGACGAACTCGGCGACCTGTTGCTGCAGGTGGTG
Source organism: Ciceribacter sp. T2.26MG-112.2 (assembly GCF_900492205.1). Classification (GTDB taxonomy): domain Bacteria; phylum Pseudomonadota; class Alphaproteobacteria; order Rhizobiales; family Rhizobiaceae; genus Allorhizobium; species Allorhizobium naphthalenivorans_A. Next base: position 230,697 of record NZ_UEYQ01000005.1, on the reverse strand, counting down.
TTCCACGCCCGCATCGCCGAGGAGGCCGGGCTGTTTTCGTTCGGCGACGTGGTCGAGGCCATCACCAGGAAGATGATCCGCCGCCACCCGCACGTCTTCGCCGTATCGGATGCCGCGACCCCGGACGCCGTCAACCAGCAATGGGACGAGATCAAGCGGCAGGAAAAGGCCGAACGCGCCGAGCGGCATGCCGCCCGCGCCAAGGCTTCCGGCAAGCCCATGCCCGACGATCCGAAGGCCGGCTTCCTCGGCTCGGTCCAGCGCAGTTTCCCGGCGCTGACCGAAGCCCTGAAACTCCAGGAACAGGCGGCCAAGGTCGGATTCGACTGGTCGGAAGCCGAACCGATTCTCGACAAGATCGAGGAAGAGATCGGCGAACTGCGCGAGGCGCTGAGGGTCGGGAGGCCGGAGAAGATCGCGGATGAACTCGGCGACCTGATCTTCGCACTCGCCAATATAGGCCGCCATGTGAAGACCGACCCCGAGCAGGCGCTGCGCGGTACGAACACGAAATTCCGCAAGCGGTTCGGCTACATAGAGCGGACTCTTGAAGCGAATGGTGAGAGCTTGCAGGGAGCGACACTGGAGCGGATGGAGGAACTCTGGCAGGAAGCGAAGAGCGAGATGAACCGATCCTAGCCCCGTATGCCCTTGTGGACGAGGTCACCGCGAAGCATCCGTTCGAACTACACTACAAGCCGTTCAGTCTTTTCCCTGCAACCTGACCTCCTGTCCGCGATGGAACAGCCGGATCACAGTTACGGTATTGCCGGATATCCGGAAGGCGATCGTTGCATGGTTGCGGTAACCCACAGTACGCAGGCCCGGCACGTCTGTCCGGCGTGTTCCTCGCTCGGGGAAGGTCTCAAAACCAGCGCAGTATTCGATCAGCCGATCCACATAGGCTCGGGCGGTACCCTCACCCGCACGGGTGACGAGATAAGTCAGGAGTTCGGCCACATCTCTTTCGGCGGCCTTGCTGAACCTCACCTCATACTTCATGAGCAAGGTTTCCGTCGTCAGCCGCGCGAGATCAAGCGGTCGATGTGAGCGTGCAGCCGCTTTTTTGTTTCACCGAGTGAGATGGTCTGCCCCGATCCGACATCGAGCGCTTGAATGGTCGGAAGCACTTCGTCGGCAATCCACGTGTCGATTGCGGCATCGCGTTCGAGAAGCGTCTGCAGACTCTCGACGATCACGTCGCTCTCCGACGCATACTCGCCGGAGCGCACCTTCGTCTCTACCATTTCAGCCAGTTGTGGCGGCAGGTTGATGGTCAGGGCTTGGGTCGATCTCATCCGGAAAACCTCGTTCGACCATTCCTAGCAAAAGTCCGCGAAAAATTCTAGCGCGCTAGCAGGCATACCAGGCGGAACGCCAACAGCCTACCGCTCCCAGTCTTCCTTCTCCGCCTTCTGCCCGCTGCCCAGCTTGCGGTCCAGTTCGTCGGCCTGGCGGGCGGTCAGACGCACGTCGAGGCTGACCGAGCCGTCCTCGTGGTCCTCGCGCCCGTCGACAACGGCGTTCTCGTAGGCCCAGGAAATCAAGGCCTGCTTGTCGGCCGGGATGACGATCGTCGTTTCGGTGAGAACGCCGGATAGGCGCTGCGAGATGACATCGAGCAGACGGTCTACGCCCTCTCCGGTGATCGCCGAGACGGTCATTACGTTCTCGCGGGTCTCCGCCTTCTGCAAGAGCGCGTCGTGCATCTCCGGCTCCAGCCGGTCGATCTTGTTCCAGATCTCGATGATGCGCTCGGACTTCTCCTTGTCGTCGATGCCGAGGTCAGAGAGGATGCGTAGCACGTCACCCGCCTGCGCGGCATTGTCCGGATCGGACATGTCGCGCACATGCAGGATGAGGTCGGCTTCCAGCACTTCTTCGAGCGTGGCGCGGAAGGCGGCGACCAGATGCGTCGGCAGATCGGAGATGAAGCCGACGGTGTCGGAGAGGATGACGGTTCGGCCATGCGGCAGCTTCATCCGACGCAGCGTCGGGTCGAGCGTGGCAAACAGCATGTCCTCGGCCAGCACCCCTGCCCCGGTGATCCGGTTGAACAGCGTCGACTTGCCGGCATTGGTGTAGCCGACCAGCGCCACGATCGGATGCGGCACCTTGCGGCGCTTGGCGCGATGCAGCTGGCGGGTGCGGACCACCTGCTCGAGCTCGCGCTCCAGCTTGATGATCTTGTCCTGCAGCATGCGGCGGTCGGCCTCGATCTGGGTTTCACCCGGACCGCCCATGAAGCCTGCACCACCGCGCTGGCGTTCCAGGTGGGTCCAGGAACGCACCAGGCGGCCCTTCTGGTAGTTGAGATGGGCCAGTTCGACCTGCAGCGTGCCTTCCTTGGTGGAGGCGCGGCGGCCGAAGATTTCGAGGATCAGGCCCGTTCGGTCGATGACCTTGGCGTTCCATTCCTTCTCGAGATTGCGCTGCTGTACCGGCGTCAGCGGATGGTCGACGATGACCAGGCCGGCATTGTGCTCATCCAGCTTTTCCCCGATCTCGGCGATCTTGCCGCTGCCGAGCAGGGTGGCCGGGCGCGGCTGGTTGACCGGCACGATCAGGCCCTCGCCGATCCGAAGATCGATGGCGCGAGCAAGGCCCATCGCCTCTTCCAGCCGGGCTTCGTTTGACCGGCTCGGCGCGACGACAATGTCGGAGCCGGCCGCGGGGGCCGCATTGCGGCCCTGCTTGAGGACCGGAACAATGACGACGGCACACATGTCATCCCGGGGCTTTTCGTCCTCCGGGATGATCGAATCGTTTTTCGTGTCTCGGTTGGTTATGGCTTCAATCCTGTGACGAAGAGGTCTCTTCGCTTTCGAACATCTGCATCGGCTGGCCCGGCATGATGGTCGAGATGGCGTGCTTGTAGACGAGCTGCGAATGGCCGTCGCGGCGCAGCAGGACGCAGAAGTTGTCGAAGGACGTGACCACGCCCGTGAGCTTCACGCCGTTGATCAGGAAGATCGTCAGCGAAATCTTCTGCTTGCGAACGGTGTTGAGAAATAGATCCTGCAGGTTCTGAGAACGTTCCGCCATGGCGCCGCTTCTTTCTTTCTTGCCGGCAATATGTGCCGGTTTAATTATTGTTCAAGCTTATCAGAAAGGTAGGGATTGTCCCTTGCAAGCCCTTTATCTGGAAGTTGGTATCAAATCGCCGTCTTTTCCGCAATGTCGAAAAAAGCGGTCCGGATTTTCTCCGCAAACGTACCGGGATGACCGTTGCCGATGGTCTTTCCGTCGATCTCGACGATCGGAAAACAGATACTCGTGGCCGCAGTGATGAACACTTCACGGGCGGCGAGCATCTCGTCGCGGGAGAATTCGCGCTCGACCACCGGAATGGAGAGGCTTTGCGCCACATCCTTCAGCGTCGTGCGGGTGATGCCGCGCAGGATGCCGTGCTCGGCCGGACGGGTCACGAGATTGCCCTCGCGATCGACGATCCACACATTGGTCGCCGCCCCTTCGGTCACCATGCCCCGCTGATCGACATAGATCGCCTCCTGCGCCCCGGCCTCCTTCGCCGCCTGCCGGGCGAGAACGTTGGGCAAAAGCCCGACCGTCTTGATGTCGACCCGGTCCCAGCGATTGTCGGCAACCGTGATCGCCTTGAGGCCGTTCGCATTCTTCGCTGCGATGATCTTCGGATCAGTGCTCTTGGCGGTGATGACGAGTGAGGGGGCCGTATCTGATCCGGGAAACACATGGTCACGACGCGCCTCGCCGCGCGTCACCTGCAGGTAGAACAGGCCGTTCTTCACCCGATTGCGCCGCGCCACTTCACGGATGATCCCCACGAGTGCGGCGCGCGACATCGGCTGGGCGATCCGCAGTTCGCCAAGCGAACGATCGAGCCGGTCGAGATGGCGCGAAAGATCGACGATCATCCCGTGACGGATCTCGCAGACCTCGTACACGCCGTCGGCAAACTGGTAGCCGCGATCCTCGATATGCACCCCCGCATCCCGGTGCGGCAAGTAACGGCCATTCACATAGGCAATTCTCGGCATCTTCGCCCCGCGCGGTTCGGTTCTTAGAAGTACTGGATCGAGACGCGGAACATCTGCTCGACATCCCTCACCGCATCGGCCTTGGCAAACAGCACCACCCGGTCCTTGGCCTTGATCTTCAGATCGCCATTCGGTCTGAGCACCGTGCCGTCGCGATAGATCGCGCCGATCCGGATGCCTGGTGGCAGGTGCATGTCGCGGAAGGCAACGCCGACCAGCGGCGAGGTCTCCAGCGCCTCGGCCTCGATCACCTCGGCCTTGCCCTTCTGAACGGCATAAACCGAGCGGATGCGGCCCTTGCGCACATGCTGGAGAACGCGCGAGATGGTCACCGCGCGCGGATTGATATGGTGGTCGATGCCGATCCCCTGGGTGAGATCCTGGAAGCTCGGATCGTTGATCAGGGCCATGCCCGACTTGCAGCCCATCCGCTTAGCCATGGCCGCGCTCAGGATGTTGGTCTGATCACTGTTCGTCAGCGTCACCATCAGGTCGGCATCCTGGATGTCGGCCTGCTGCAGCATGTGCTGGTCGAGCGCCGATCCATGCAGCACGATCGTATTGCTGAGCTGGTCCGACACCATCGCGGCCCGCTCCGCATCCCGCTCGATCAGCTTCACCTTGGTCTTCGGCTGCACATCCTCGATCGCCCGGGCGACGTAATAGCCGATATTGCCGGCACCGGCGATCACCAGCCGGCCAGCCTCCTGCTCCTCGTGCCCGAAAAGGCCGAGCGTGCGGCGGGTATGGTCGCGCTGGCAGATGACATAGGCAAGATCGCCGACCAGAAGCTGGTCGGTCGAACGGGCCACCTGCAGGCGGCCGTTGCGATAGATCGCGGTGACCGTCGCCATCAGGTCGGGAAAGAGCTGGCTCAGCTGTTGCAGCGGCGTGTTGACGACCGGGCAATCCTCCATGCACTCGATCGCCACCATGGTGATGTGATCGTCGGCAAAACGCACGATGTCGGTCGCGCCGGGAAACGAAATGCGCCGCAGCACCATCTTGCCGACCTCGATCTCGGGCGAGATCGTCACATCGATCGACATGTTCTGCCGGCTGAACAGGTCGGCATATTCAGGCCGCAGGTAGTTCTGCGCGCGAATACGGGCGATCTTGGTCGGCACGGAAAAGAGCGCGTGCGCCACTTCACAGGCGACGATATTGACCTCGTCATAGAGCGTGACCGCAATGATCATGTCCGCCTGATCGGCACCGGCCTTGGCGAGCATGTCCGGATGGGCGCCATGGCCGACATAGCCGCGCACGTCCAGCGTCTCTGTGATGTGGGTCACGAGCGAGGCGGAAGTGTCGATCACCGACACGTCGTTGTCCTCCTGGGACAGACGCTCCGCGATACCGTAGCCGACCTGTCCCGCCCCGCAGATGATGACTTTCATGAGTGCTCTTTCAGAGAATGATCCGGATGCGGGGACGCTCGGCCAACAACATCCCGCTGCCCGTTATACGCCAAGCGATTTGAGTTTGCGATGGAGTGCGGAGCGTTCCATGCCGACAAATTCCGCCGTGCGGGAAATGTTGCCGCCGAAGCGGTTGATCTGCGCGATCAGGTAGTCCCGCTCGAACATTTCGCGCGCTTCACGCAATGGCAGGGTCATGATGTGGGTATCGTTGCGCGCCGAAATCTTCGGCAGCATGTCGGACAGGTCCTGGGGCAGCATCTCGGCGGTGATGTGCGTCTCGGCATTGTCGCTTTGCGCCAGGATCATCAGCCGTTCGATGTTGTTGCGCAACTGCCGGATATTGCCCGGCCAGTCATTGGCCTGGAGCACCGCCATGGCGTCGTCGCCGATCTTGCGGGCGCGGATACCCGCCTGCTCGGAGATCTGGCGTATGAACGTGTCGACCAGGAAGGGGATGTCCTCGCGCCGCTCGGCGAGTGCCGGCACCTTGACCGGTACGACGGCGAGACGATGGAACAGATCCTCGCGGAAACGGCCTTCGGCAATCAGGCTTTCGAGATTATAGGCCGAGGACGAGATGATCCGGACATCGACCTTGACCCGTTTTGAGCCGCCGACCCGCTCGAACTGCTGCTCGACCAGCACGCGCAGGATCTTGTTCTGCGTCTCGCGCGGCATTTCGCCGATCTCGTCGAGATAGAGAATGCCGCGATGCGCCTCTTCCAGAGCGCCGATGCGGCGCGGCTGGCCGGGCGTGCCTTCGGTGCCGAACAGCGCGATCTCCATGCGCTCGGGCGTGATCGTCGCGGCATTGAGCGCCACGAACGGCCCGCTCGCCCGGGCCGAACGCTTGTGGATCATGCGGGCGACCAGTTCCTTGCCGGAACCGGACGGTCCGAAGATCATGATGCGGCTATTGGTCGGGGCTATCTTCTCGATGGACTGGCGCAGCTGCGAAACCGCAACCGACGTGCCGATGAGCTCGGCCGCATCGCCGGTCCGCTTTTTCAGCTCCGTCACTTCGCGCTTCAGCTTGGAATTTTCCAGCGCACGTTCGGCAATCAGGATCAGCCGATCGGCCTTGAACGGCTTTTCGATGAAGTCGAAGGCGCCACGCTTGATGGCCGAGACAGCGGTCTCGACATTGCCGTGGCCGGAGATCATCACCACAGGCAGGTCCGGGTGGCGGCTCTTGATCTCGTCGAGCAGGGATAGACCGTCGAGCCGGCTGCCCTGCATCCAGATGTCGAGGAAGACCAGACGCGGCGCGCGGTCGGAAATCGCGGCGAGCGCACTGTCGGCGTCATGCGCGGTGCGCGTTTCATGTCCCTCGTCGCTGAGAATCCCCGAGACGATCTCGCGGATATCCTCCTCGTCGTCGACTACCAGAATGTCAGAGGCCATGGACCAATTCCCTGTTGCTTTCGAATTCCATGCTGTCCTGGCCCTCGATGCGCGGCAGGATGATGCGAATCATCGCGCCCCTGCCCCGGTCGAACTCCGCCGGTGCATCGTGCAGCTCGAGCTGGCCGCCATGTTCTTCGATAATCTTCTTTACGATGGCGAGGCCGAGCCCCGTGCCCTTGTCGCGCATCGTCATGTACGGCTCGAGGATGCGGTGGCGATTTTCCACCGGCAGGCCACGGCCATTGTCGATCACATCGACCACGAAGCGGTCGTGTTCGTGGTCGAACGACGAGCGGACCAGCACCTTGCCGCCCTCGCCCAATTCTTCCCGCGGCACGGCTTCGATCGATTCCGCGGCGTTCTTGATAAGGTTACCGACCGCCTGGCCGAGCATGCGCGCATCGAAGCTGCCCTCCAGCGGCTCGTCTCCGAACTGCCGCTCGAAGCGGATATCGTGATTGCCCATTTCGCGCAGGAACACCGCGTCGCGCAGAATGTCGCGCAGGTCGGAGCGCTGCTTGGCGGGCTTGGGCATGCGCGCGAAGGCGGAAAATTCATCGACCATACGGCCGATATCCTCGACCTGCCGCACGATCGTGTCCGTGCATTGGTCGAAGACCGCCCGGTCGTCCTCGGCGATCTGCTTGCCGTAGCGGCGTTTCAGCCGCTCGGCGGATAGCTGGATCGGCGTCAGCGGGTTCTTGATCTCGTGGGCGATGCGGCGGGCGACGTCGGCCCAGGCGGTGGACCGCTGGGCGATCACCAGGTCGGTGATATCGTCGAGCGTGATGACGTAGGAATCGGCCGATCCGCGCGTCTCCTCCCGCGTCACCTGCACGGTCAAGGTGCGCTCCTTGCCGCCCCGGACGAGATTGATCTGCTCGCGATACTCGCCCCGATGGCGCACGGTGGCCTCGGCCAGCACGCGGTCGACTTCCGGCGCCACAAGGTTGAGCTTCTTGCCGATCAGCTCTTCGGCCGGCACGGCGAGGAAATACTCCGCCGACGGGTTGACGATGGTGATCACCCCGTCGTCCTCGACACCGATGACGGCGGCCGTAACCCCGGACAAGACCGCCTCGATGAACCGGCGACGGTCATCGACTTCGTCCTTGGCCTCGAGGATCTCGTCGCGCTGGGTGCGGATCTGCGAGATCATCTTGTTGAAGGTCCGCGACAGGCTTCCGACATCGCCATCGGCGACGCGCACCGGAACGATGACGTTCCAATTGCCGGATGCAATGCTGTCGGCCGCCCCGATCAGCAGGCGGATCGGCCTGACGATCCGGTCCGCGACCGCAATCGCGGTCCAGATCGCCGCCAGCAGCACGATCAGGGCAAACCCCAGATAAAGCACGGCAAAGGCGATCTGCAGCGTCGTCCGTCCGGCTTCCATGGCCTTGTATTCGGCGGTGTTCTCTTCCATCAGCCGCATGGCGGCCATGACCTTCGGATCGACCGCGCGGATTGTGTAGAGGAACGTCCCGGAGATCGAATCGAGCTTGATGATGGCGCCGACGAGATTGGTCACGCCCGGCGGGATGAGAGTCGGCTGGCCGGCGGCCGCGCTCTCCAGCGCATCCTTCGGGATTGCCGGCAGCGGCTTGTCGGTGGCGATATCGGCCTGGTTTATCGCCGAACCGTCCTGACGCACGAGAAAGGCACCGAGCAGTCCGCGGCCCTTGGCCTGCCGGGTGAGCAGTTCGACAAAGCCGGTGCGGTCGAGATAATAGAGCGCCCGGTTGCGCTCCAGGTCGTTCGCCATCGACACGGTCTGGCCCTGGAGATAGCTGGCATTCTCCATCATGTAGGCCTGGGCGATGTTCATCGACGAGGAAACGATCGACTGGGTGCGGATCGAGAACCATCGGTCGAGCCCGACATTCAGCGTGATACTGGCGAAGATCGCCACGAGAATAGCCGGCGTGATCGCCACGATCGAAAACAAGACGACGATGCGCACATGGAGCCGTGCGGCGGCACGCCCCTTGGTGCGCGCCTTGACGAGCCGCGTCACTTCCCGGCCGATGAGGAACATCAGGCCGACGATGAACAGCGAGTTGATGATCGCCGAGGCGATCAGCACGTTCGACGTCGGCTCGATCGGCGTCAGGCCGAGCAGGACGGGCAGCGTGAAGCTGGCGCAGGCCAAGGCGCCGCCCGCGAGCGCCAGGCCCGGCAAGGCAAAGGAGGCCCGCCGATCCTGCGCCAAAGCGGGATCGGTATCCGCAACGGATTCGGCCATTTGCCTGATCATTAACAAGAACTCCCGCGCTCTGCGCATGACGAGTTATTCCCCGGTTCGCGCAGACAAAGATGACCGTGGAGCCACGGCCTCGTGTCCATTGAGCAACGCATTGTGGCGAAAATGCAACGGGCCTCGCCGGCTTGTCAAGCGGAGCGGGAGCTGCGGTAAACCGACACGCCCAGTTCGCGGATTTTCTTGCGTAGCGTATTGCGATTGAGCCCGAGCAGGTCGGCCGCCTTGATCTGGTTGCCGCGGGTTGCTGTCAGCGCCGCGAGAATGAGCGGGTATTCCACTTCGGTCAGCACCCGCTCATAGAGGCCGGAGGGCGGCAGGGAATCGCCGAACCCGGCGAAATAGCTGCGCATGTTCTCCTCGACCGCCTGTGCGATCGTCATCGGTCCGGCAGAGGTACCGGCCTTGGCGATCGGACTGTCGGAAATGTCTGAGCGCAGTTCCTGCTCGACGATCTCACGCGAGATGACGTCCTGCGGATAGAGCGCCATCAGCCGGCGCACCACGTTTTCCAGCTCGCGCACATTGCCCGGCCACGAATAGCCCTTGAGCACGTCCAGGGCCTCATTGTCGAAACGCTTGGGGTCCAGCCCCTCCTTCTCGCCCTGCTGGGTGAAATGGCGCACGAGATCCGGAATATCCTCAGCCCGGTCGCGCAGCGGCGGCAGCCGGAGTGGCACGACGTTGAGGCGATAGTAAAGGTCTTCGCGGAACAGTCCCTGGTTGATCGACTGCTTGAGGTCCTTGTTGGTCGCGGCCACGATGCGCACATCGGTGCGGATCGGCGTGCGCCCGCCGACCGTCGTATACTCGCCCTGCTGCAGGACGCGCAGCAGCCGGGTCTGGGCGTCCATCGGCATGTCGCCGATCTCGTCGAGGAACAAGGTTCCGCCCTCGGCCTGTTCGAAGCGCCCGGTCGAGCGGGTTTGCGCGCCGGTGAAGGCGCCCTTTTCGTGGCCGAACAGCTCGGATTCGATCAGATCGCGCGGGATCGCCGCCATGTTGATCGCCACGAAGGGCCCGTTGCGGCGCTTGCCGTAGTCGTGCAGCGCGCGGGCCACCAGTTCCTTGCCCGTGCCCGACTCACCGGTGATCATCAGCGTCAGATCGGTCTGCATCAGGCGCGCCAGCACGCGGTAGATTTCCTGCATGGCCGCCGAGCGGCCGACCAGCGGCATGCCGTCTTGCGTGTCGTCGTCGAGCCGCGCGGGCTTCTTCTTCGGCTCGGCAAGCGCCCGGCCGATGATCGCGATCAGTTCGGTCAGGTCGAACGGCTTCGGCAGGTAGTCATAGGCCCCCTTCTCCGACGCCTTGATGGCGGTCATGAAGGTGTTCTGCGCGCTCATCACCAGGACCGGCAGGTCGGGCCGCGCCTTCTTGATGCGCGGGAGGAGGTCAAAGGCGTTCTCGTCCGGCATGATGACGTCCGTCACCACAAGGTCGCCCTCGCCGGCCGAAATCCACCGCCACAGCGTCGCCGCGTTGGAGGTGATGCGGACATCGTAGCCGGCCCGCGTCAGCGCCTGGTTGAGGACCGTGCGGATGGCGGCGTCGTCGTCGGCGACAAGGATCGTGGCAGTCATCGGGTGCTTCCTGTGGAGTTCGCCGGAATGGCATCGTCGAGCGCGATGTCCTTGGAGACGGGCATCAGCACGCGAAACGTCGTGCGGTTGGCCTGGCTGTCGCATTCGACGATGCCGCCATGGCCATCGATGATCTTGGCGACCAGCGCCAGGCCGAGGCCCGAACCATTGGTCTTGGTGGTGATGAACGGATCGAACAGGTGCGGCAACAGGTCGGCGGGGACGCCCGGACCATTGTCATGCACGCAAAATTCGAGCGGCAGCGATATCTTCTCGCGCGAACCCGCGACCGACAGGCGAATGCCGGGGCGGTAGGCGGTGGTCAGCTGGATCTCGCCGTCCGGCTTGTCGCCGATCGCCTCGGCCGCATTCTTGATGAGGTTCAGGAAGACCTGCACGAGTTGGTCGCGATTGGCATAGACCGATGGCAGCGATGGGTCGTAATTCTCGGTGATGCGGATGTTGCGGGCAAAGCCGGCCTTGGCAATCGCCTTCACATGGTCGAGGACAGAATGGATGTTGAGCGCGATGCGATCGACCGGACGCTCGTCGGAAAACACTTCCATGCGGTCGACGAGCGAGACGATGCGGTCCGTCTCGTCGCAGATCAGCCGCGTCAGCGGCCGGTCCTCGTCCGGTACCGTGGTCTCGAGCAGTTGGGCGGCACCGCGAATGCCCGAGAGCGGGTTCTTGATCTCGTGCGCCAGCATCGAGGCAAGGCCCGTCACCGAGCGTGCGGCGGTACGGTGCGTCAGCTGCCGGTCGATCTTGTCGGCCATCGAGCGTTCCTGCAGCACCACGACGACGCTGCCTGGCTGGCTGAGCACGGGGGCGACATAGAGGTCGACCAGTTTTTCCTGACCGAGTCGCGGCGAGCTCAGGTCAACGCGATATTCGTTGACCGGCGCGCGGCGCTCGCGCACCTGTTCGATCAGCGCCAAAAGCGGACTGCCGAACGGAATGAAGGTGGAGATCCGATAGCGTGCCAGATGGCTGGCGCTTGCCCCGAAGAAGGCCTCGGCCTCCCAGTTGGCAAAGACGATATGGCCATCGGCATCGACCATGACGACCGGATGCTGGATGGCGTTCAGCACCGCCATGGCCACGCTATTGCCCAGGTTATCCTCGGTCATGCAGCCTCCCGCCGGCGATCCGTGTCCATTGCCGCATCCGTCAGGCATCGCGCCAGCGCCTTCGAAACGAAGGCCGGATCCCTCGACGTCATGATTTCCGCCTTTTGCGCCGCCGGTACATCCGGCGCGAAACGCTCCAGATACCAGCCCACATGTTTTCGCGCGTGCCTGACGCCGACATCCGCGCCGTAGTGGCCGAGCATCGCCTCGTAGTGCCCGGCAACAAGGTCGGGGATCTCGTTGGACTGCGGCCCCGCATGGCCTGCGATCCAGCCGGCATGCCACGGCCGTCCCTGGCAGGCACGACCGACCATCACGGCATCGGCGCCGGAGCGCCTGCGGATCTCCTCGGCATCCTCACGGGTCTCGACGTCTCCATTGGCGACGAGCGGCACGGAAATAACGTCGCGCACGGCGGCGATGGCATCCCAGTCGGCGCGTCCCTCGTAAAACTGCATGCGGGTGCGGCCATGTACGATGATCATCTGCACGCCGGCCGCCTCTGCACGGGCAGCGATCTCGTTCGCATTCAGCGAATTCTCGTCCCAGCCCAGGCGCATCTTCAGCGTCACCGGAACCTTGACCGCCCGAACCGTTGCCTCGACCAGCGACAGGGCGTGATCAGGATCGCGCATCAGCGCCGAGCCGGAATAGCCGCCGATCACCTTCTTTGCCGGGCATCCCATGTTGATGTCGATGATGTCGGCGCCGTTGGCCTCGGCGATCCGCGCGGCCTCCGCCATCCAGTGGGCCTCCCGGCCGGCAAGCTGGACCATGTGCGGCGTCAGCCCGGAGCCCTTCAGGCGCGACCAGGATTCGGCGGCGTTGTGCACCAGTTCCTTGCTGGCGACCATCTCGGTCACGACCAGACCGGCGCCAAAACGCCAGGCGAGCTGCCGGAACGGCAGATCGCTGACACCGGACATCGGCGCCAGGATCACGCGATTGCGGATCGTGATCGGACCGATCTCGAACGGTGACTGCAGTGCGCTTGAGCTCAATTGATTATCTTTCAGGCATTCGAGGTATATGCTCGATTTTTAGCCATTAAATCTCGCCTTGCCAAGGGATTTCCTTTGGCTTGGAACTAAATTCGAACGGATGCTGGAAAATCGATCGGGCAGCCGGTAGACACACCCACGAGTTTTCCATGTCAAGGCCGGACACTGCAATGCAGCAATGCACGAACACAGCCATCGGCATCATCATCGTCGCCGCGGGACGGGGCGAACGTGCCGGCTCATCTGTCGAGGGCCCCAAACAATACCGGCGAATCGGCGGAAGGCCGGTGATCACACATACGCTTGCACGATTCCTCGCCTGGTCGAAGACGGCGCGGATCGTCACGGTGATCCATCCCGACGATGCGGCGCTTTTTGAAATCGCGCGGAGTGATCTGGTCGGCGGCGAAAATATCCTTGTCTGCTTCGGCGGCGTCACCCGACAACAATCGGTGCTAGCGGGGCTTCGGGCGCTGTCCAACACCGGCGTGACCCATGTCATGATCCACGACGCGGTGCGCCCGTTCATCGACGAGGACCTGCTCGAGCGGATTGCCACGGGGATCGAGGCCGGCGACACCTGCCTTCTGCCGGCCATGCCGGTCACCGACACGTTGAAGCGGGGCGATACGGCCGGGCTGGTCGTCGAAACCGTTCCGCGAGCCGGACTATTCGCGGCCCAGACGCCACAGACTTTTTCATACCCCGCCATTGTGAAGGCCCATGAGGCGGCAAAGGAGTCCGGACGGGACAATTTTACCGACGACGCGTCGATCGCTGAATGGGCAGGCCTTGCGGTCCGTCTCGTCGAAGGCTCGCCCGACAACGTCAAGCTGACATTGCAGAAGGACATCGCCATGGCCGACGCCAAGCTTACCCGCACCGCCCTGCCCGACGTGCGAACCGGGAACGGATACGACGTGCACCAACTGGTGCCCGGCGACGGCGTGACGCTCTGCGGCATCTTCATCCCGCACGATCAGGCGCTGAAGGGCCATTCCGATGCGGATGTCGCGCTTCATGCGCTGACCGATGCGCTGCTCGCCACGTGTGGCGCCGGCGATATTGGCGACCATTTCCCGCCCTCCGATCCGCAGTGGAAGGGCGCACCATCGCGCATCTTCCTCGAACATGCCGCCCGGATCGTCCGCAAGGCCGGCGGCACCATCATGAACGCCGACATCTCGCTGATCGCCGAGGCGCCGAAGATCGGCCCGCACCGCCAGGCGATGCGTGAAAAGCTGTCGGAGATCCTTGCCATCACCCTCGACCGCTGCTCGGTCAAGGCGACCACCAACGAGACCATCGGCTTTGTCGGCCGCCGCGAAGGCATCGCCGCGATCGCCACGGCAACCGTCGTCTTCGCGGGAGACGCACGATGAGCCTCTATCCGGCCGACATCGAAGCAATGGCGGCCCGGATCATCTCCGCCTTCAGTGCGCGCAGCCTTACGCTCGCCACCGCCGAATCCTGCACAGGCGGGCTGATCATCGGCGCGCTCACCGAGATTGCCGGCTCATCCACCGTCGTCGACCGCGGCTTCATCACCTATTCCAACCAGGCCAAGATCGATCTTCTGGGTGTCGCAGGCGACACGCTGGAACGCTGTGGTGCGGTTTCGCGGCAGACCGTGCTGGAAATGGTCGAAGGCGCCTTGAGCCACTCGGCTTGCGATGTGGCCGTTGCCGTCACCGGCATTGCCGGTCCGGGTGGCGGCAGCGCGGAAAAGCCCGTCGGCCTCGTCCATCTGGCGGCCAAGGCGCGGATGGGTGCCGTCCTTCATCGCGAAATGCGCTATGGCGACGGTGGTCGCTCCCAAATCCGCCTGGCAACCGTCCGCACGGCGCTCGAAATGCTTGCAGAAGTGATAGACTGAACCGGAGACCGAAGCCCCCCCTTTCAGGCTGCGTAAATCTTGTCGGCGCGCGCTTCGAATGCTTCGGCGAACATGCGGAAGGCCCGTTCGAACATCGACCCCATCAGCGCGCCGAGGATACGGTTCTTGAACTCATAGTCGATGAAGAAATGCACCGTGCAGCCACCGTCACGGGCCATCTCAAAACGCCAGCGATTGTCGAGATAGCGGAACGGCCCCTCGATATACTTGACGTCGATGGCGAGTTCCGCCGGATTGAGGAGCACCTGAGTGGTAAAGGTCTCGCGGATCGCCTTGTAGCCGACCGTCATGTCGGCGACCAGCAACTCCTTGCCGTCCCGCTCGCGCCGCGAGCGGATGGTCAGCGCCTCGCACAATGGCAGGAATTCCGGATAGCGCTCCACATCGGCGACGAGGGCGTACATCCGTTCGGGAGAATGCTTGACGGGGCGGCGGGTTTCGAACTGCGGCATGCGCGAGAGCTAATGCCCAAGCTCGCAATTGGCAAGAGGTTCGCCACACGGAGGCAGGATATTAGACGCTCTGGAAACGCTCATCTCTTGGCCGACGGCACTGGCTCGCCCGGGCGCGGATTGCCGATCGGGAACCATTTCCGCTTGGCAAGACCGAGCTTGACGCCCAGATCCTCGAAGATCCACGGAATGACCTGCTTGCGACCCTTGACGAAGGGAAGAGCCGCCGTGTCGAGGTGAATGAACGGCAGGAAGGGGTTGGGTCTCTGCGACGCATAGATCTCCACCCGGATCGACGGTCGGGTCGACGCGCCGCGCGCGTGAAAGCCGAAGGTATCGCCGACCACCAGCGTGTTTGCCGGCACGGAAAACACGGTCGGCTCGGGGAGATGCAGGTATTTCAACTCGTCGGGGCTCAGGCGGAAGGCGCCGCCGCCATGGTTACGCGAGGCAAGGATGCTTTTGCGCTTGTGCCAGGCGAGCCGGCGTCGGGTCAGCTTGTGCGACCCCTTCACGTAGGTGAACGGCCCTTCCTCGACGGGAACATCGTGCAGGAAGAACCAGGCTTTCACGGTCGAGTGGAAGGTATCCATGTGCAGATTGGTCTGCGGATCCTTGCCCTTTTCCTTTGGCGAGGCATCGGCGAAGATCGTCTGCACGCTGATCACCGGCTCGACATCAAAGCCGCCGATATAACGGATCAGGTTGGTCCATTCCGGGCTTTCGAGGAAGGCCTTGACCGCCGGCAGCCTGGCGACCACCTCCGGTGTGAGCGGCGTACGCCGGGTTACGGCATTGCCCTCATACATTTCCCGCGCGGGGACCTGAAGGCCTTCGATTTCGGCTACCAGTTGACGGAACTGATCCGCCGGCACCAGGTTACGCTTCTCGATATAACCATTTTCTGCATAGGCCTGCCGGTCGGCCGGCGCCACGAGATGCTTGAGCTTTCGCCGGCGATAGTCGACCATACGGGCCGCAGCCTTGACCCGCCACACGTGCAGACCGCGCCGATTGAGCGCCTCGCTGCCGATGATGGGATTGTTGGAAAAGGACTTCTCCCCGGTCAGGATCTCGATCGCATACCAGGGGGAGAGCAGAATGTCCTTCAACTTCAGCGCCATGCACATCTCCTCGATCAGTCTAAGCTGAGGCGCGCAAACTAGCGTCGTTTGCCCGGACTGTCGACTATCGAACGGCCCAGAGTTTCTCGCGATTGGCCTTGAGACGGGCGAAATCGTCGCCGGCATGATGCGACGAGCGCGTCAACGGGCTGGCCGAGACCATCAGGAAGCCCTTGGCATAGGCAACCGTCTCGTAGGACTTGAATTCGTCCGGCGTGACGAAGCTCATTACCTTGTGGTGCTTGCGGGTCGGCTGCAGGTATTGGCCAATCGTCAGGAAGTCCACATCGGCGACGCGCAGGTCATCCATCAACTGCAGCACTTCGTTGCGTTCCTCACCCAGCCCGACCATGATACCGGACTTGGTGAACATGGTCGGATCGAGTTCCTTGACCCGCTGCAGGAGGCGGATCGAGTGGAAGTAGCGTGCGCCTGGACGCACCGTCAGATAGTTGCCGGGGACCGTTTCCAGATTGTGGTTGAAGACGTCGGGCTTGGCGGCGACCACGCGCTCCAGCGCGCCCGGCTTCTTTAAAAAGTCGGGCGTCAAAATCTCGATCGTCGTTTCCGGCGAAGCGGCGCGGATGGCGAAGATCACCTTCTCGAAATGTTCGGCCCCGCCGTCTTCCAGATCGTCGCGATCGACGGAGGTGATGACGACATGGGAAAGCCCCATCTGCTTGACCGCCTTGGCGACGTTGTCCGGCTCGGCCATGTCAAGCGCATTGGGCTTGCCGGTCGCGACATTGCAGAAGGCGCAGGCGCGGGTACAGATCTCGCCCATGATCATGAAGGTGGCGTGCTTCTTGTCCCAGCATTCGCCGATATTCGGGCAGCCGGCTTCCTCGCAGACCGTGACGAGCTTGTTGTCCTTGACGATCGAACGCGTCTCGGCATAGCCCTTCGAGGTCGGCGCCTTGACGCGGATCCATTCCGGCTTGCGCATCACCTCGGTGTCGGGCTTGTGCGCCTTTTCCGGATGCCGGACGCGAGCCTGCGGATCGTTGATCTTGTCGAGAATGGTAACCACGTGTCGTTACTCCGCGCCGCGTCTGTCAGGCGCTATTAGCATTGATGGCTGTAGGTGAAAACCAGCGTGTCGGTGATCGAGCGTCCCGTCGGCTGGCATCGCTCCATCACCTCACGGTTGCCGCGCAGCGTCACACGGGTCTGATCGCGATCAACCGGACCTTCAACATGGTATTCGAGCGGCGTGCCGGGGCAGTATTTTGAGAAGACCCGCGCCGTGCCCGAATAGCGACCGTTGATGTTGGAACCGTTGAACAGCAGCGTGCCATGGATGACGCCCGCGCCGCGCATGACCTGCTTCGGATGTTCATAGTAAAAGGCGCGCTGGTTGCCCGCGGCCGTCAGGCGCATCAGGGAACCATTGTGGACCCAGCAACTGTCTGCGAGCGCAGCGACAGGCACGAACCCCGACAAGCCTGCGGCAAGCAACGAAATCCGACCAAAGCGCCCTGCAAACATGCAATGCCACCCCTTTGTGGTTGATAAGCTGCCCTAGCGGCGAAGCAGTTTCACCGCGTAGAGAAGCAGACTGGCGCCGACGAAGCTGGTCAGCAGGAAGCCGAGCCAGTCGCCCTGGATCACGACGCCGAAACGCCGGAAGATGGCGGCGGCCACCACCGCGCCGACAATCCCGATGATGATGTTCATGATGATGCCGTAGCGCATGTCCAGGAACTTGCCCGCCATCCAACCGGCAAAGCCGCCGACGATGATGGTCAGGAACCAGCCAATTTCAAACCCAGCCATTGCCTATTCCTTCGCTTCAAAGAGATTCCGCCCCTATATAGGCGGCGGGACCCGGCCCCACAACTCGCCTTTAGGCGTTGAGCGCCCTGCCATAGGCGTCGAGCACGCTTTCCTTCAGCGTTTCGGAAATGGTCGGATGCGGGAAGATCGTGTGCATGAGCTCTTCCTCGGTGGTTTCGAGGTTCATCGCCACGACGAAGCCCTGGATCAGTTCCGTCACTTCCGCTCCGACCAGATGCGCGCCCAGGAGTTCGCCAGTCTTCTTGTCGAAGATGGTCTTGACCATGCCCTGGTCCTCGCCGAGCGCGATCGCCTTGCCATTGGCGACGAAGGGGAAGCGGCCGACGCGGATGTCGCGGCCTTCCGCCTTCGCCTTGGCTTCGGTCAGGCCGACGGAGGCCACCTGCGGATTACAATAGGTGCAGCCGGGGATCTTGGCCTTGTCCATTGGATGGACATTCGGCAGACCGGCGATCTTCTCGACGCAGATGACGGCCTCGTGCTCGGCCTTATGGGCGAGCATCGGCGGGCCGGCCACGTCGCCGATCGCATAGATGCCCGCGACGTTGGTCTTTCCGTAGCCGTCGATGGCGATGAAGCCGCGATCGGTCTTCACGCCGAGCGCCTCCAGGCCGATATTCTCGATATTGGCCTGCACGCCGACCGCCGAGATCATCCGGTCCGCCGTGATCTTCTCGACCGTTCCGTCCTTCTTCTCGACATGGGCGGTGATGGAATTGCCATTCTTCTCGACCTTGGCGACCTTGGCCTCCAGCAGGATCTTCATGCCCTGCTTGTCGAACTGCTTCTTGGCGAAGGCCGAGATCTCGGCATCCTCGACCGGCATGACCTGGCTCATCACCTCGACCACGGTCACGTCGACGCCCATGGTGCGGTAGAAGGAGGCGAACTCGATGCCGATGGCGCCGGATCCCATGACCAGCAGCGACTTCGGCATTGCATCCGGGTTCATCGCCTCGAAATAGGTCCAGATCAGCTTGCCGTCCGGCTCGATGCCGGGCAGCGCACGCGGGCGCGCGCCGGTGGCGATGATGATGTGCTTGGCGGTGTAGGTGCCCTCGCCCAGCGTGTTCTTAGGCAGCGGCGCCTGCGGCTGGACGATCGTCTTGGTGGTCTTGGAGACGACGACTTCGCCGGGCTTGGTGAGCTTGGCCTCGCCCCAGATGATGTCGACCTTGTTCTTCTTCATCAGGAAGCCGACGCCGCCGTTCATGCGCTCGGCAATGCCTCGCGAACGGGCGATGATCGCCTTGAGGTCCGGCGTGATCTTGCCTTCGAGCGTCAGGCCGTAATTCTTGGCGTGTTCGGCGAGATGCAGGACTTCGGCCGATCGCAGCAGCGCCTTGGTGGGGATGCAGCCCCAGTTGGAGCAGATGCCGGCGAGATGTTCGCGCTCGACGATAGCAGTCTTGAAGCCCAGCTGGGCGGCACGGATCGCGGCAATGTAGCCGCCGGGGCCGGAGCCGATAATGAGAACGTCATAGGCATTCGACACTGGTCTTCATCTCCTCTTTGGCGGGTGGGCTCCACCTTTGAGGCGGAGCCCTTCCGGGGGATGAAGACGGACCTGATCAGGCCTTGGTCAGCATCCCGTAGATTTCATCCTTCAGAACCATGCGCTGCTTGCGCATGGTTTCCATCTCGACGTCGCCGACCGGCTCCACTTCGGTTTCCGAACGATGGATGGCGCGGTTCACGTCGCGGTAATCCTCAAGCATCTTGGCAAAACGCTCGTCGCTCACCTTGAGCGCATGCATCTTGTCCGCATATTCCGGAAACTCGTCGTGGATTTCGTGCGGGGTATTCGACATTCGGTATCTCCTCTTGTGTCGGTCGATACCTGTAGCCTATTCACCCGAAAACGCCACTCCCTTGATCTTGATCAACTTTCGCCGGGTATTCGGTCAAATCCCCAGCAGCATGCGCACCACCGGCTCGAGCCCTCGCCCGATCGCCCTCGTGTTGTCGGCGTCGAGATGGATGCCGTCGAGCGGGCTGGTCTGCGCAACCGAACCGGCATCGAAGAAACCGCAACCCGTCTCGTCCGCGAGGTCCCGGTAGAAGCTTGCCAGCATCGCCGATTCGTCGATCGCGCCGCGGAACATCGCCGCGAACGGCGCATTCGCCGTTTCGCAGATCGCCGGCGGCGCGACGATCAGAATCTCCGGCACCTCGAAGCCAAAACCCCAGTCGTGGTGCCGGATCAGCTTGACCAGCCGGTCGATCCCCTTGGTCGCGCCGATCGCCGTGCCGGAAATGCCGCGCTTCATGTCGTTGGTGCCGAGCAGGAGAATCACCAGGTCCAGCGGTTTGTGGCTCTCCAGGACGCTCGGCAGCAGCTTCACGCCGTTGCGTTCGCAGTCGGCGAGATGGTCGTCATAGGCGGTCGTGCGTCCGTTCAGGCCTTCGGCGATCACATTGACCTCAGGCCCGAGTGCGGCACCGAGAACGCTCGGCCAGCGGTCGCCATGCGAATGGCGACCGACCGTTTGCGGATCGTATCCCCAGGTCAGGCTGTCGCCGTAGCACAGAACGGATTTCATCGCCGTCCGCCTCCGCCCTTAGACGAGCATGCCCATCGGGTTTTCGATGTAGCGCTTGAAGGCGCCGAGCAGTTCGGCTCCGAGCGCGCCGTCGACGCAGCGATGGTCGGTCGAGAGCGTCACCGACATGACATTGGCGATCTTCATCTCGCCTTGTCTCACCACCACCCGCTGCTCGCCGGCGCCGACCGCAAGGATCGTCGCATGCGGCGGGTTGATGACGGCGGCGAACTGCTTGACGCCCATCATGCCCATGTTCGACACCGAAGTGGTGCCGCCCTGGTATTCTTCCGGCTTCAGCTTGCGGTCCTTGGCGCGCTTGCCGAGATCCTTCATCTCGTTGGAGATGGCAGACAGCGTCTTCAGCTCCGCATGCCGGATGATCGGCGTGATCAGGCCGCCCGGGATCGACACGGCGACGCCGACATCGGCGTGGCGGTGCTTGACCATGTTGGTCTCGGTCCACGAGACGTTGGCATCCGGCACTTCCGTCAGCGCCATGGCCATCGCCTTGATGATCATGTCGTTCACCGAAAGCTTGTAGGCCGGCGCGCCGTCCTTGCGGGGGGCGGCATCGTTCAGCTGGGCGCGCAGCGCCAGCAGCGCATCCAGTTCGCAATCGACGGTGACGTAGAAATGCGGGATGGTCTGCTTGGATTCGACCAGCCGCTTGGCGATGGTCTTGCGCATGCCGTCATGCGGCACGAGCTCGTAGGAACCCGGCTCGAACAGCTTGAGCACGGCCTCCTCCGACGCGCCCTTGGCCATGGCCGGCGCGGCAGCAGCAGGTGCAGCAGCAGTCGCAGCCGCCGGAGCAGCCTTGGCGCCATCTCCGGCAACGGCCTTCTCGACGTCGCTCTTGACGACGCGGCCATGCGGACCGGAACCCGATACGGCAGACAACTCGACACCGGCTTCCTTGGCCAGGCGACGGGCGAGCGGCGAGGCGAACACGCGTTCGCCGGACTTGGCGACGGGCGCCGGCGTCGAAGGCGCCGGTGCCTTGTCGGTGATCGGTTGAGATGCGGCGGGCGCCGCTTCGGCCTTGGCAGGCGCTGCCTCGGCTTTTGCCGGCGCGGCGGAGCCGCCGCCAGCGGCAGCCGCCGCGACGTCTTCGCCGTCAGCCGCCAGAATGGCGATCAGGGCATTGACCTTGACCGCTTCCGTACCGGCCGGCACGACGAGCTTGGCGACCGTGCCTTCATCGACGGCTTCGACTTCCATCGTCGCCTTGTCGGTCTCGATCTCGGCGATCACGTCGCCGGATTTGACCTTGTCGCCTTCCTTGACCAGCCACTTGGACAGATTGCCCTCTTCCATGGTCGGGGAGAGTGCCGGCATCGTAATGTTGATCGGCATATGCTGACCCTCCCGTTACTTGTAGCAGACGGTTTTGACCGCCTCGACCACTTCGCCGACATTCGGCAGAGCGAGCTTTTCGAGATTGGCGGCGTAAGGCATCGGAACGTCCTTGCCGGCGATCGTCAGGATCGGCGCATCAAGATAGTCGAAGGCCTGCTGCATCACGCGGGTGGCGATTTCCGTGCCGACGGATGACTGCGGATAGCCCTCCTCGACGGTCACCAGGCGGCCGGTCTTCTTCACCGATTCGATGACGGTCGGCAGGTCCATCGGGCGGATGGTGCGAAGGTCGATGATTTCGACGTCGATGCCGTCCTTGGCCAGTTCCTCGGCCGCCTTGACCGCATAGGTCATGCCGATGCCGAAGGAGACGATGGTGGCGTCCTTGCCCACCTTGTGGATCCGCGCCTTGCCGATCGGCAGAACGAAGTCGTCCATCTTCGGCACTTCGAACGAATGACCGTAGAGGATCTCGTTCTCGAGGAAGATCACCGGGTTCGGATCGCGGATCGCGGCCTTCAAAAGGCCCTTGGCGTCGGCCGCCGTATAGGGCTGGATGACCTTGAGGCCGGGGATATGGCTGTACCAGGCGGCATAATCCTGGCTGTGCTGGGCGCCGACGCGGGCAGCAGCCCCGTTCGGGCCGCGGAACACGATTGGCGCGCCCATCTGACCGCCCGACATGTAGAGGGTCTTGGCAGCCGAATTGATGATCTGGTCGATCGCCTGCATGGCGAAGTTGAAGGTCATGAACTCGACGATGGGACGCAGGCCGGCCATGGCCGCACCGACGCCGACGCCGGCAAAGCCGTGTTCGGTGATCGGGGTGTCGACGACGCGCTTGGCGCCGAATTCCTGCAGCAGCCCTTGCGTGATCTTGTAGGCGCCCTGGTATTCGGCGACTTCCTCACCCATGATGAAGACGTCCGGATTGGCGCGCATTTCCTCGGCCATGGCCTCGCGCAGCGCTTCACGCACCGTCATGGTGACCATTGCCGTGCCGGCCGGAATGTCCGGGTCGGCGGCGGCTTCGACCTTGGGTGCGGCCGGCGCCTTGGCGCCACTCGGAAGTTCGTCCTTGGCTTCGCGGGCCTTGCCGCCGGCAGCACCAGCGGTGGCAGCCGGGGTATCGGCATCGGCCTTGGCCGGCTCGGCCGGCTTTGCGGTCCCGAAGTCGGAAGCGCTCTCGCCATCCTGCAGCAGCACGGCGATCGGCGTGTTGACCTTGACGTTCTCGGTGCCGGCGGCAATCAGCAACTTGCCGAGCACGCCTTCATCGACGGCTTCCACTTCCATGGTCGCCTTGTCCGTCTCGATCTCGGCGATCACGTCGCCGGACTTGACGGTGTCGCCTTCCTTCTTGATCCATTTGGAGAGCGTGCCTTCTTCCATCGTCGGAGAGAGGGCGGGCATCAAAATTTCGATCGGCATGGGTTCCCTCCCCGCTTACAGAAGAATGTCGGTGTAGAGCTCGGATACATCCGGCTCCGGATCGGCCTGGGCGAAATCGGCACTGTCGGCGACGATATCGCGGACGTCCTTGTCGATCGCCTTCAGCTCCTCTTCGCTCGCCCAGCCCTTTTCCAGCAGGCGCGCCCGCACCTGCTCGATCGGGTCGTGTTCGGAGCGCATCTTCTGCACTTCATCCTTGGAACGGTACTTGGCCGGGTCGGACATGGAGTGACCACGATAGCGGTAGGTCATCATTTCGAGGATGACCGGACCCTTGCCGGAGCGGCAGTATTCAGCCGCCTGGTCGGCGGCCGCCTTGACCGCGCGCACATCCATGCCGTCGACCTGCAGGCCCGGAATATTGAAGGCCACGCCACGCTGGGCGAAATTCGTCTGCGCCGAGGCGCGCGACACCGCGGTGCCCATGGCATAGCGGTTGTTCTCGATCACGTAGATGACCGGCAGCTTCCACAGTTCGGCCATGTTGAAGCTCTCGTAGACCTGGCCCTGGTTGGCAGCACCATCGCCGAAATAGGCAACCGAGATCTGACCGTTGTCACGGTAACGATTGGCAAAAGCCAGACCCGTACCGAGCGAGACCTGGGCGCCGACGATACCGTGGCCGCCGTAGAAGTTCTTCTCCTTGGAGAACATGTGCATCGAGCCGCCCTTGCCCTTGGACAAGCCGCCACGACGCCCGGTAAGCTCGGCCATCACGCCGCGCGCACTCATGCCGCAGGCCAGCATGTGGCCGTGGTCACGATAGCCGGTAATGACCTGGTCGCCATCCTTCAGCGCCATCTGCATGCCGACGACCACAGCTTCCTGGCCGATGTAGAGGTGACAGAAGCCGCCGATGAAGCCCATGCCGTAGAGCTGCCCGGCCTTCTCCTCGAAACGCCGGATCAGCAGCATTTCGCGATAGGACTTGAGCTCGGCTTCGCGATCGAACTCGGCAATCGCCCCCTCGGTGAAATCCTTCTTGGCTGGTTTGGCAGTGGTCTTGCGACCGGCAGCAGTCGCGGCTTTTCGCGGCGCCATTCATCCCTCCCTGGGCTTATCTCGGGTCTTTGTTGGGCAGTAGAATAGGCAAGAACAGCCCGCTCGGCAATGCCATAAATGCATGGCACACATTCCGCCTAAACCTATGAATCAACGACGGAATTTTAAATTAACTGGATTTCAGTTAATCGAGGTAGACGTCAAAAATGACAATCTCGTCCGGCCGCGACATGTTGAGTTGATATCGCGCCTTCTCATCCATCATGTCTCTCTCGAGCGAGCCATCGCTGAGCAATTCCACCTGCCGCTCCAACTGCTGGCGATGGGCAACCAGCTCGGCCAGTTCGGCACTGCGGACCATCCGCTGCCGTTCGAATTCCTGGCTGGCACGCAAGCCATAGTCGCCATGGATGGAATGATAGCCGAAATAGGACAGAAAGGCGATGGTGACGGCGGGCAGGATGAGACGACCGATCTTTTTCTTCTTATGGTGCCTGGTCCACATGCCGCTCGTGCCCTGAAACGCAAAACTATGATTTCAAAATATCGGCCAGAGCTTAACCGATCGTTGACCGTAACGGCTGGAGCAAAGAAAAAGCCGCGCCCCTTGTGAGGACGCGGCCGCTCAAGCATGACTTCATGCGATCAGGCGCGCAGGATCGACGTACCTGCGTAGCGGGCCTGCGGACCGAGCATCTCCTCGATGCGGATCAACTGGTTGTATTTTGCCAGACGATCCGAGCGCGACAGCGAGCCAGTCTTGATCTGTCCGCAATTGGTGGCGACCGAAAGGTCGGCGATCGTCGAATCCTCGGTTTCACCCGAGCGGTGCGACATGACGGCCGTATAACCCGCCTTGTGCGCCGTTTCGACGGCGTCGAGCGTTTCCGTCAGCGAGCCGATCTGGTTGACCTTGACCAGGATGGAATTGGCAACGCCCATCTTGATACCGTCGCGCAGGCGGGACGAGTTGGTGACGAACAGGTCGTCGCCGACCAGCTGGCAGGAATTGCCGATCTTGTCGGTCAGCGCCTTCCAGCCGTCCCAGTCGTCCTCGGCCATGCCGTCCTCGATCGAGATGATCGGATACTTGGCGGCCAGTTCGGCGAGGTATTCGGCCATGGCTTCCGGCTCGAGGGTGCGGCCCTCGCCTTCCATCACATACTTGCCGTCCTTGAAGAACTCGGTCGATGCGCAGTCGAGCGCCAGATAGATGTCCTCGCCCGGCCGGTATCCGGCCTTCTCGATCGACTTCATGATGAAGTCGAGGGCTTCCGGCGCGCTGTTCAGGCCGGGGGCAAAACCACCCTCGTCGCCGACATTGGTGTTGTGACCCTGGGCCGCCAGTTCCTTGCGCAGGGTGTGGAAGACTTCCGAGCCCATGCGCACAGCATCGCGCATGTTGTCGGTGCCGACCGGCATGATCATGAATTCCTGGAAGTCGATCGGATTGTCGGCATGCGCGCCGCCATTGATGATGTTCATCATCGGAACGGGGAGCATATGGGCGTTGGGGCCGCCGACATAGCGATAGAGCGGCAGGCCGGTGGCTTCGGCGGCGGCCTTGGCGATGGCCAGCGAAACCCCAAGGATGGCATTGGCGCCGAGGCGCGACTTGTTCGCCGTGCCATCGAGCTCGATCATCAGATTGTCGATCTGGATCTGGTTCTCGGCTTCGAGACCACCGATCGCGTCGAAGATCTCGGTGTTGACGGCCTCGACGGCCTTTTCGACGCCCTTGCCGAGATAGCGGCTGCCGCCGTCACGCAGTTCGACGGCTTCATGCGCACCGGTCGAGGCACCCGACGGAACGGCCGCACGGCCCATGCTGCCGTCTTCGAGATAGACATCGACCTCGATGGTCGGGTTGCCGCGGCTGTCGAGAATTTCGCGGCCGATAATGTCGGTGATGGCAGTCATGGGAGCCTCCCTGCTAATGGGTCGGATTGAGGATGGCCTGTCTTAATCGATGATGCGGAAAATACAATGGCAGCGACATGACAGAAGCCGAAAGGCGATAGCGGGCCCTCGCTCCAACGCAAGGCGCCGGCCCTGGGGCCGGCGTCCGTGAAATCCGCAGCTTGCTGCAATCGATGTCAGGCAGCCTTGGCGATCGCGTCGAAGGCTAGCAGCTTTTCCAGCAGGCGCGGCAGGTCCTTGAGGTCGATCATGTTCGGGCCGTCGCAAGGGGCGTTGTCCGGGTCCTGGTGGGTCTCGATGAACACGCCGGCAACCCCGACCGCCACCGCCGCCCGAGCCAGAGTTTCGACGAATTTCCGTTCGCCGCCGGACGATCCACCCTGCCCGCCGGGCTGCTGCACCGAATGGGTGGCGTCGAAGATGACCGGCGCGCCGGTTTCCGCCATGATCGGCAGGGAACGCATGTCGGACACGAGCGTGTTGTAGCCGAAGGACGCGCCGCGCTCGCACAAAAGCACGTTCGAGTTGCCGCTGGCATTGATCTTGTTCAGCACGTTCTTCATGTCCCAGGGGGCGAGAAACTGCCCCTTCTTGACGTTGATCACGCGGCCGGTCTGGGCCGCGGCCACCAGAAGATCGGTCTGCCGGCACAAAAAGGCCGGGATCTGCAGGACGTCGACGGTCGGCGCGACCAGGCGGCAGTGCTCTTCGGTGTGCACGTCGGTGATGACCGGGAAGCCGTATTCCTTCTTGAGATCGGCAAAGACCTCCATCGCCTTTTCAAGCCCGATGCCGCGCTCGGCCGAAAGCGAGGTGCGGTTCGCCTTGTCGTAGGACGACTTGTAGACGAGGCCGAGCCCCAATTCGCGGCAAATCTCCGAAAGCTTGCCCGCAACCATGAAGGCATGGTCGCGGCTTTCCATCTGGCACGGGCCGGCGATCAGCGAAAAGCGCTTGGAATTGGAGAAGACGACCTTGGCGGCTCCTTCGCCAACGACGACTTCGGAATTTGTCGGATTGCTCATCGAACTTCCTCGAATACAAAGGGCACGCCCTGCCCGACCTCATGCGGAACAACCAGGCGCGCGCCGCGGCGGCTGAATACGATGCCCTTAGCAGCGAGCAGCTGTTCTGTCACGCCGATATCGGCAACCTTGATGACGATCAGCCGCCCCTTGAGCCCGCGTCCGCAATCTTCGGTATCAAGCCCGAAATAACCGGACAGCCCGGCCGGTGTCAGGACCTCGACAGTGACATTGGCTGATTGCAGCGAAAGGCCGAAGGAATGGGCCTCGACCGCACGTTGTTCGAAAACTTCCTCCAGCAGGTACTGGAAATCGCTCGGATTGTCCTCGCCGAGCACGACGGTCGACAGGCCGAGCGCGCCGTTTGCGTGTCGCGCCATCGCGCCACGATCGGCCGGCAGCGGATTGACACGCTCGCAGGCAAACAGGAAGAAATCCGGCGCGCGCAGGTCGGCGGCAAAGGCCAGCTTGAAGCCGCCCAGGACCTCCGATCCGTCCGCCATCTTGAACATGCGTTCGAAATGCAGCAACGGACCGGCGGAACATCCCTCCCCAAGGAACCGCCGGTGGTCGGCCTCGGCATCGTCGGTCTTGACGACAATCGCCGACAGACCTTCCGGGCCGTTGCGGAAGCGGAACGCCTGGTCGCGCGCGAGGAAAACATTGCCGGTTTTGGCTGCCGCCTCGCAATCTTCGCGGCTGGCGATCGCCAGCGGCTCCAGATAGGTGTCGTCGGCGAAGAACACGCAGGCATTCTCCGTCCCGAATGGATGTCGCGCATCGGGCGCGACGGTGAAACCCAGTGTCGTCAGGCGCTCTCGCGCCGCCTCGAGCGACTGGACGGGAAGGACGAGGTGGTCGAGACCCCGTGGTACGTTGAGCGCGGACATTCTGCACCTCTGGTCGGCGGGCGTGATGCGGCGGAGGTTTGCGCCATTTGGTCCGTCTTGGCAAGCTGGCCGGCCTGCCCGGATCTTCGTCATAGATCATGCCGGTGCAATGGCTTTGCCCCGGACATGGCATTTCGGAAGAATCTCGTTTCGCATCGCACACTTCACGGAATCTTAGGCACTTGCGGAACACAAATGGAACATATAGTGTATGTTCCGTATTTGTTTCACCAATTGAGGCACCGCAACATGCTGACGCGCAAGCAACAGGAACTGCTTCTGTTCATCCACGAGCGGATGAAGGAATCGGGCGTCCCGCCCTCCTTCGACGAAATGAAGGATGCGCTCGACCTCGCCTCCAAGTCGGGCATCCACCGACTGATCACTGCGCTCGAAGAACGGGGCTTCATCCGGCGCCTGCCGAACCGGGCCCGGGCGCTCGAAGTGATCAAGCTCCCGGAGGCCTATACGTCCAGCTTGCAGCCGCGCCGCGGCTTTTCGCCGAGTGTCATCGAAGGCAGCCTCGGCAAGTCGCCGGCCGTTGCACCAAAAGCCGTCGAGGAGGCCTCGAATTCGGTCAGTGTTCCCGTCATGGGGCGCATCGCGGCGGGCGTGCCGATTTCGGCGATCCAGAACAACACCCACGACATCACCGTTCCGGCCGAAATGCTGGGGTCCGGCGAGCATTACGCGCTCGAAGTCAAGGGCGATTCGATGATCGAGGCCGGTATCCTGGACGGCGACACGGTCATCATCCGCAACGCCTCCAACGCCAATCCCGGCGATATCATCGTCGCCCTGGTCGACGACGAGGAGGCTACGCTCAAGCGCTTCCGCCGCCGCGGCGCATCGATTGCGCTGGAAGCCGCGAACCCGGCCTACGAAACCCGCATCTTTGGCCCGGACCGGGTCAAGATTCAGGGCAAGCTGGTCGGCCTCATCCGCCGCTATCACTGATCGGCTCGATATCCGCCCTGTCGGGAACCGTCGGCTCGAAGACCGCCGGACCTGCGGTTTCCGGCGCGGTTTCGCTGAGGAAACTGTCGCTGCGCCAGTCATAGCGGCGGTGGATCGACCAGGCCCGCGCCGGGCCCTCGAAGGATGTGGCCAGCGCCATTTCGCCGGCACCCTGTCGGCCGAGACGGATTTCGACGGCGCCGCTGCGACGCAGTGTTTCGGCGGTCAAAAGGCGGGCGCCCGAGCGGCAGGCCGAAAAACCCACCCGCCGCGCCGATATGACGATGTCGGCCACGTCGCAGGCACCGCCGACCAAGGCGGGCTCGTCCACCGTGGCGATGGTCCACCCGTCGCGGACCTGCGCCACGCACCACAGTTTTGACGCGCACTGAAATCGTCCCGGCCCGCTAGCCTTGACGGCCTCGCGCATGAGCGCGCGGGCCGCCTGGATCTCCTGTTCCGACCATTGTCGCCTCTGCGCTATCCTGGACGTCTCGCGAGGCTCGCCGGGCGACGCCGCACCGGCGGGCACCAAGGCCGTCGATGGCGGCGGTGTCTTTCGGGGCGGCCCGGTCGCCGCCGCCTGCACGTCCTGTGGTCCGACATGGGTCTTGAGCCTGAGGGCCGCCTGCCACTGGTCGAAGATGAAACGCGGCGGTCGAGCGCGATTGGTTGCGACGCTTTCCGGCGGCCCCGGCAAACCGACCAGCCGGCCGTCTTCCGAAACCAGGATGTCGGGAGCCGGCGTTACGGGGCGCAGGACGAGAATCGCCAAGACGACTGCCAGCACGGCACTGCCGGCATGTCGCAGCCCGGTTCGCAGCAGCGTCAGGAGCAGCAGGCCAAGCGATGCCGTCGGCAGGAACCAGAGGGGCATCCGGGCAAAGCCGATCGGCTCGTCCCAGCCGGCCACCGCGTGCGCGATCACCAGCACCCATTCCAGGCCCAGGCCCATGATCGCCAGGAACGGCTGATCGAGGCCGAAGGGCATCAGCAGCATGGCGATCAGGCCGGCCGGCATGACCATCATCGAGATGATCGGCATCGCCGCGAGATTGGCCTCAAGACCGTGCGGCGCCATGCGGTGGAAATGGGCGATGGCAAAAATGGCCGTCGACAGGCCGCCGATGAGGGAGGTGAGGAATGTGCCGCCGATCAGCTTGCCGCCCTCGCCCAGCAGCCTGGCTCCAGGGAAAGAGAGCCTGAGCCCGCTCCGGCGCGGCCGGCGGCGCCATGCCGCATATCCGGCGATCAGGGCCGCGGTCGCGGCAAACGACATCTGAAAGCTCGGCCCCATCACCGCCGAGGGTGTCAGCGTAATGATGACGATCGCCGCGAGCGACAGGTTGCGCAGGCTGATCGCCGGCCGGTCGAACAAGACCGCGATCAGCATGATCGCGGTCATCAGGAAGGCGCGCACGGCGGACACCTGATAGCCGGAAATGAGGAGATAGGCGAAGGCCGCGACAAGCGCCCCGCCCGCCGCGATCTTCTTGATCGCAATGGCCTGGGCGAGACCCGGCAGCAGGCTGAGCGCCATGCGCAGGCCGACGAAGAATATCCCCGAGGCCAGCGCCATGTTGAGTCCCGAAATGGCGGTGATATGGGCGAGCCCCGAAAGACGAAGCGCCTCGGTGGCCTCCCGCGACATGGCGCGCCGTTCCCCGGTGACGATCGAGGCGGCAAAGGCGCCGGGATCGCCGCCGATCACGTCACGGATGCGGGTCGATATTCCGTCGCGCAGCGAAAAGAGCACGCGTTCACCGGCCGCCCAGCCGGTCTCGCTGTCGTCCGCCTTCTCCCCGCCCTGAAGGCGTGGCGCGCCGAGAAAGAACCCAACTGCGCCGATACCGCTAAAATAGCTCGAGAAGGCAAAATCGTTGAGCCCCGGCAGCGCCGGCCCTGAGGGCGGAGACAGGCGAGCCCGCCCGGTCAGCATTTCTCCGAGACCAGCCGCCTTCTGGCTGCCTCGCGCCAGGAGCGAGACCCGCTCGGGCGGACGCTTCAGCCGTGGTTCTGCGGTGGATGTCACGCGCACCAGATAGCGCCACTCCCCCCGCGGGCCCGCCTCACGCCGCTCGACCACCCCGGTCACGATCGTCGTTACGCCGCTGTCGAGGATCGTCGTCGCCGCCCGCCGCGTCTCCAGGTCGGCCAGCAGCATGCCGGCAAAAACCAGAGCGGCGGCGGCGAGCAGGTGAGCACCGGGGCGATCGCGGATGGCTGCGAACCGACCGGCGCCAGCGAAGACGGCCGACAAGGTGACCAGGGCCGCTGCCGAGGGAGGCCGCCCAAGGGCGAACCATAAGACCGCGCCCGCGCCCAGGAGGACGGGAACGGAGTGGAAGAAGTGGCCGTGATCCTGCTCGAGCGACAATGCGGCGAGGAACCGTCTTCCGCCGTCAGCGACCTTCTCACGGATCCGCTGAATAGGTGAAGCGGTACCGTGCCGGCCTTGATCCGCCGGTACCGGTGGCGCGCGCGCGACCGGGGCCGGCGGCGCTGCGCCGCCAACCTCGCTCAAGCCGGCTCCCCGATCGGTGACAACCGCCACGTCCCGCTCCCCGCCCGCCCCTTCCGGCGACACATCCGCCGAAGTGAAGGGGCGACACCCTGCACGGCAGGCTAGCAAGCAATGCGTGCACGGGAAAGCTGTTTCCCGCCAAAATTCATCAATCGATTTAGGTTAATTGATTTTACAGTATAATCGCTTTTGCAATGCACAATTTGCCCTTTGGCTAGCTTGGCATTAACGTCCGTATCATATAGCTACATCCCTACGCTTAACCCCAGGCGCCCTTTCGGACGCCTAACCGCCAATTCCGGAGGATTAGCATGACGGACAAAAGCGCTTCTTTGAATCTCGGGGAAAAGACGGTCGAATTGACTGTCAAGGCCGGCACGATCGGCCCGGAGGTCATCGACATCGGCACCCTCTACAAACACACCGGCGCATTTACCTATGACCCGGGCTTCACCTCCACGGCGTCCTGCGAATCCAAGATCACCTATATCGACGGCGACGAAGGCGTTCTGCTGCACCGCGGTTACCCGATCGAGCAACTCGCCGAGAAGGGCGACTTCCTCGAAGTCTGCTACCTGCTGCTCTACGGCGAACTGCCGACGGCTGCCCAGAAGAAGGATTTCGACTATCGCGTCACGCACCACACCATGGTGCATGAGCAGATGAGCAAGTTCTTCACCGGCTTCCGCCGCGACGCTCATCCGATGGCCGTCATGGTCGGCACCGTCGGCGCGCTCTCGGCCTTCTACCACGACTCGACCGACATCACCGATCCGCACCAGCGCATGGTCGCCTCGCTGCGGATGATCGCCAAGATGCCGACGATCGCCGCCATGGCCTACAAGTACCATATCGGCCAGCCCTTCGTTTACCCGAAGAACGATCTCGACTACGCCGCGAACTTCCTGCGCATGTGCTTCGCGGTTCCCTGCGACGAATACAAGGTGAACCCGGTTCTCGCCCGCGCCATGGACCGCATCTTCATCCTGCATGCCGACCATGAACAGAACGCCTCGACCTCGACCGTGCGTCTCGCCGGTTCGTCGGGCGCCAACCCGTTCGCCTGCATCGCGGCCGGTATCGCCTGCCTCTGGGGCCCGGCCCATGGCGGCGCCAACGAGGCGGCCCTCAACATGCTGCAGGAGATCGGCACCGTCGATCGTATTCCGGAATACATCGCCCGCGCCAAGGACAAGAACGACCCCTTCCGCCTGATGGGCTTTGGCCACCGCGTCTACAAGAACTACGACCCGCGCGCCAAGATCATGCAGAAGACCATGTACGAAGTGCTGGAAGCCACCGGCCATTCGGACGATCCGCTGATGCAGGTGGCGCTCGAGCTCGAGAAGATCGCGCTCAACGACCCCTACTTCAAGGAAAAGAAGCTCTACCCGAACGTCGACTTCTATTCGGGTATCACCTTGCGTGCGCTCGGCTTCCCCACGACCATGTTCACCGTTCTTTTCGCGCTCGCCCGCACCGTCGGCTGGATCGCCCAGTGGAACGAAATGATCGAGGACCCGCAGCAGCGCATCGGCCGCCCGCGCCAGCTCTACACCGGCGCTCCGCAGCGCGAATACGTTCCGGTCTCGCAGCGCTAAGCGCGGCAAGTCCCGCAAGCAGGAAGGCCGGCGGATGCATTCCGCCGGCCTTTTTCTATGCGTCGTCCGACGACAGCGAACAAGCCCGGCTCAGGGGCGCGCCAGAAGCTGCCGGCGGTAAATGATCTTCTCGACCTCGCTCACCAAAAGCAGGACCGAGGCCAGCGCCGCCAGCAGCAGCCATTCCTCGAGCGCGATCGGCGTGATCCCGAGGAGATCGTTCAGGCCGGGCACATACATCGCTCCGAGATGCAGGGCCTGCGACCCGACGATGCCCACCAGGAGAAATGGATTGGAGGCGAGCGATTGGCGGAACACCGACCGTCGCTCGGAGCGACTGTTGATGCATTGGAAGTTCTCGAACAGCACGAACAGCACCAGCAGCAGATTGCGCGCGGTGAATTCGCTGACCCCCGTCGAGATCAGCCAGTAGAACAGTGCAAAGCCGCCGACACCCATCAGCAGGGTGGCGACCACGATGCGACGGATCATCAAGGGGTCGAACAGCGATTCCTCCGGCTTGCGCACCGGCCGCGTCAACTCGTCACCCTCCGCCGGCTCGGTCACCAGGGCGATGTCCTGCACGCCGTTGGTCACCAGGTTCAGCCAGAGCAGTTGCACCGCGGTGAGCGGCATCGGCGTGCCGAGGATCATCGCCAGCAGGAAGAGCAGAACTTCGGCCGCCCCCGTCGACACCAGCATGAAGACCACCTTGCGGATATTGCTGTAGGCGACCCGGCCCTCGCGGATGCCGGCGACGATGGAAGCGAAATTGTCGTCGGTCAGGATGATGTCGGCGCTCTCCTTGGCGACATCCGTTCCGGCCCGGCCCATTGCCACCCCGACATGGGCGTGCTTCAGCGCCGGCGCGTCGTTCACCCCGTCGCCGGTCACCGCCACGTAGTGACCGTTGCGCGCCAGCGAGCGAACGATGGCGAGCTTGTGGTCGGGTTTGACCCGGGCAAACACCCGCACATGCCGGGTCAGGTCGTCGAGAGCCGGTTCGCCTGCGGCGATCGCGGCTGCAACCTCCTCGCCGGTCGCGACATCGCCGGGCGCGAAGGTCAGCCCGGCTTCGCGGGCGATCGCGGTTGCGGTACGGGGGTCGTCGCCGGTGATCACCACCACTTCGATGCCGGCTGTGCGGCAGGCGGCGAGCGCGGCCGGCACTTCCGGCCTGATCGGGTCCTGCATGCCGGCAAAACCGAGAAAGCAGAGGTCGATGAGCATGTGGTCGCCGTAATCGCCGTTTCCCGCATGCGCCATTCGCCCCTCGGCGAAAGCCAGAACCCGGAGCCCCTCGCGTGCCATCGCGTCCATTTGACGATGCAACAGCTCGTGATCGAGCGGCACTGCATGGTCGCCGACCTGCATCGTGCCGCACATGGTCGCCAGCATTTCCGGCGCACCCTTGACGAAGATGTGCAGATGCTCCTCGTCCAAATGGAAGGAGGCGGCATATTTCAGTTCCGGCTCGTACGGAATGAGCTTCGCCAGGCGGTATTTCTCCATGAGCTCGCCCTTGCTGAGCCCACCCTTGTGGGCCGCGGCCAAGAGCGCGACATCCACCGTATCCCCCATCGGATCGAAACCGCCGCCATCCGTGCGGCCGAGTTCGCCCTCGTTCGGCAGGGTCGCCGCTCGCAAGAGGCGCTTTACCGCCAGGCTCGGATGGTCGCGTTCGCCCTCATGGTTTCGAATGCCGCCCGCCGTCGGATCGACGCCGGTGTCGAACAGCCAATGGCTCCCGTCCGGCAGCCGGATATCGGTCACGGTCAGTTCGTTGAGCGTCAGCGTGCCGGTCTTGTCGGTGGCGATCATGGTGCAGGAGCCGAGCGATTCGACCGCCGGCAGATTGCGCACCACCACATTGACCTTGGACATGCGGCGCATGCTTATGGCGAGCGCCACGGTGATCGCAATCGGCAGGCCCTCCGGAATGGCGCTGACCGCAAGCCCGATCGACATGGTAAGCAATTCGCCGAGCGCCATCTGGCGCCACAGGCCCACGGCAATGAGGAAGACGATGGCCACACCGACCGCAACGGCGATCAGCCGGGTGAAATCCTCCATGCGGATCATCAGCGGTGGCTTGGCGCTGGAACGCTCCTGAATTGCGCCGGCGATCCGGCCGAGTTCCGTCTGGCGGCCGGTGGCGAACACCAGGCCACGGGCCCTGCCACGCGTCACGATCGTGCCGGCATAGACCGTGTCTCCCTCCTCCTTCGCTACCGCCCGCGATTCGCCGGTGTGGGCGGCCTCGTCGCATTGCAGTCCGTTGGCCTCGACCAGACGGATATCGGCCGGAACGCGCTCGCCGGATTCGAGCATGACGAGATCGTCGGGCACCAGCCCCGCCGCATCAATCACCCGGCGCTGGCCGTCGCGAATGACCGTCGCGTGCGGCTGCTCCAAGGCGCGCAGCGCCTCGGCCGACTTGCCGGCCGAGTATTCCTGGATCGCCCCGACGATGCCGTTGACCATCAGCACGACGGCGATGAAGATTGCGTCGGTGATCTCGCTGATCAGCATCGACAGGGCTGCCGACGCCATCAGGATGTAGATCAGCGGACTGAGGAATTGCAGCGCAAGAACCTTGAGGAAGGACGGGCTGGCGGGCACGGGCAGACGGTTTTCGCCAAATCTCTCCAGCGCTCGTCCGGCTTCAACACTGGTCAGTCCGGTCACGCCCAGCCCCACCTCGCCCGTGGCACTATCCATCGCTGCCATTCCTACCCCGCCTTGTCGACCATCTGAACGTCGCCAGTATTTTGTTGTACCCGATATTGATGCCGATGCTATTGCGACAATATGAAAATCGGAACGCGCCGGGTTCGTGCGCGCCCACCGCCAGTCTGAACCGGGCTCGATCGGCCCCTGAGAACCACCGGTGCGTCGGCCGGCGCCTTTTCGCCGAACACGCCTTCATTTCCGCCACGGTTTGTTCTAAGGAACATCAACCGCTTCGCCGTCTGCGAAGAGCTGAAATAAGGTGATTGAGTTCCGATGCTGGAAGTTCTGAGAAAAGGCGCCCGTACGCTGGTCGCGAAAATGCTGATGCTCTTGCTTGTCGCGTCCTTCGGGATCTGGGGCATTTCTGCGTCGCTCTTCAACACGGCAACGGACACAGTCATCAGCGTCGGCGACCAGAAGGTCTCCGCCAGCGAGTTCAGCCTGGCCTACCAGCGCCAGCTTGCCGAACTCGGCCGCCGTTTCGGCCAGCAATTGACCACGGAGCAGGCGAAAGCCCTCGGTGTGCCGAGCCAGGTCTATGCCCAACTGGCCGCCGGCGCGGCATTGGACCAGCTGTCGCAGGACATGAATCTCGGCTTGTCCAAGGACCGCCTGGCCGAGCTTATCGCCGAAGACCCGGCCTTCAAGAGCGAAACCGGTCAGTTCGACCGCAATCTCTTCACCACCCGACTTCGCAATGCCGGCCTGCGTGAAGACGACTACATTCTCGAACGCTCCAAGGTGGCGATGCGCAGCCAGATCGTCGAGGCGACGTCGGATGGCTTTCTCGCGCCCAAGACCCTCATCGATGCACTGAAAGCCTATCGCAACCAGACCCGCGATGTGAGCTACCTGCTGCTGACCAATGCCAATATCGATCCGATCAAGGCGCCCGACGAGGCGACGCTTGCCGCCTGGTTCGAGACGGTCAAGGCCCGCTACCGTGCGCCCGAATACCGCAGCTTTGCCTATGTGAAGCTCGAGCCCTCCGACATCGCCGACAAGGCGGCGATTTCCGACGAAGCGATCCGTCAGGACTATGAGGCCCGCAAGAAGACCTACGAGATCGCCGGCACCCGGACGATCGAACAGCTGAGCTTCGAAACCCGAGAGATGGCCGAGGCAGCCTTGGCCGAACTGAAGTCCGGCATGAGCTTCGACCAGCTGGTCGCCGATCAGGGCAAGACCGCAAGCGATGTGCTGCTCGGCGAGTTTTCGCGCGACAAGCTTCCCGATCCCGTGCTCGCGGATGCCGCCTTCGCCGTGACGGCGGAAGGCGCGACGACCGATGTCGTCGATGGCGCGCTGGGCCCCGTCATCCTGCGCGTGACCAATATCAAGGAAGGCCGGACTCGCACCCTTGACGAGGTAAAGGAGGAGATCCGCGAAGCACTGGCGGAAGCGGCAGCGATGGAGGACATTGCCACCGTCCATGACCAGTTCGAGGACCTGCGGGCCGGCGGCTCGACGCTCGAAGAAGCGGCAACCCAGCTCAACCTGAAGCCGTTCATCGTCAAGGCGTCGGATCGCAACGGCAAGGACGAAAACGAAGCGGACGTGCCAAACCTGCCGGAGCGTGACGCCCTGCTGGCCGAGGTCTTCCAGACCGACGTCGGCGTCGAGGCGCTGCCGGTCAACATCGGCAATGACGGCTTCATCTGGCTCGAAGTGAAGGACATCGTCGCCGAGCGTGACCGCACCCTCGAAGAAGTCCGGGAAAAGGCGGCGGCCGACTGGACGGCGGAGCAACAGAAGATTGCGCTGGGCGCAAAGGCCGAGGGCCTCAAGGAGCGGGCGGCCAAGGGCGAGACGCTGGACGCGATCGCCGGCGAACTCGGAATTGCAGTCGAATTCAAGGTCGGCATCCGTCGCCAGACGGAAGACGCGGTGCTCGGCCCAGCCGCGGTGACGGCGGCCTTTGGCGGCGCTGTCGGCATGGTCGCAAGTGCGCCGGGCGCAGACCCGGAGACGCAGATCCTTCTCAAGGTGACGGACGTGAAGGACCAGCCTTCGACCGACGCCCTCGGAAACGAGGACGCCCAGATCGCCGAAATCGCCAATGCCGCCGGTGACGACATTCTCGACCAGATGGTCAATCGCCTGCAGGACGACTATGGCGTGACGATCAACCAGCAGCTCGCCGAACAGGCCATGGTACGCTAAGGACGGGGGAGCCAAGAAACATGTCCGGTCTGAAGCCCTACATCGCCAAGGTCGCCACGCGCCAGGCCCTCACCCGTGAGGAGGCGAGTGGCGCATTCGAAGTGCTGATGTCGGGCGAAGCCAGCATGGCCCAGATCGGCGGCTTCCTGATGGCGCTCAGGGTGCGCGGTGAGACCGTCGACGAGATCGCCGGCGCGGTTTCGGTCATGCGCTCCAAGATGGTCAAGGTGGAAGCGCCGGCCGGTGCTATCGACATCGTCGGCACCGGCGGTGACGGCACCAATACCTATAACATCTCGACGCTCGCCGCGCTGATCGTCGCTGGTGCCGGTGTGCCCGTCGCCAAGCACGGCAACCGCGCCTTGAGCTCGAAGTCTGGCGCCGCCGACAGCCTGTCGGCGCTCGGCGTCCGCCTCGACATCGATCCGGATACCATTGCGCGTTGCATTCGCGAAGCGGGCATCGGCTTCATGTTCGCGCAGCTCCATCACCCCGCCATGCGCCATGTCGGCCCGGCGAGGGTCGAGCTCGGCACCCGCACCATCTTCAATATCGTCGGTCCGCTGACGAGCCCCGCCAGCGTCACGCGCCAGCTGTTCGGCGTCTACTCGCCGGAATGGTTGCTGCCGGGCGCGGAGGCCTTGCGCGACCTCGGACTGGAGAGCGCCTGGGTCGTCCATGGCAGCGGTCTCGACGAGGTGACCACCACCGGCCCGACGCAGGTCGCGGCACTGAAGAATGGCGAGATCACCACCTTCGAGCTGACGCCGGAGGATTTCGGTGTGCCGACCGTACCGCTCGACGCCATCAGGGGCGGCGACGGCGAGGTCAATGCCGCGGCGCTCCGCGAAGTGCTGTCCGGCGCCCGCAATGCCTACCGCGATGTTTCGCTGTGCAACGCCGCCGCCGCGCTGATCGTCGCCGGCAAGGCGGACACCGTTCGCGAAGGCATGGAGCTGGCCAGCCATTCCATCGACAGCGGCGCTGCCGCTAGGGCGCTCGACACGCTGATCACCGTTTCCAACCAGGCACCACGGGACTAAGACAGAGCCATGGCGGACATCCTCAAGCGTATCGAAACCTACAAGCGCGAGGAGATCGCAGCTGCCAAGGCCGCCCGCTCGCTTGCAGACCTGAAGGCACGGGCCGCCGAACAGCCTGCCCCGCGCGGCTTCCTGCGTGCGCTGTCGAAACGCCGTGAGGCCGGCGAATTCGGGCTGATCGCCGAGATCAAGAAGGCAAGCCCCTCCAAGGGCCTGATTCGCCCGGATTTCGACCCGCCGGCGCTGGCGGCCGCTTATGAGGCGGGCGGTGCCGCGTGCCTGTCCGTGCTGACCGACGGCCCGAGCTTCGAGGGTTCGCTCGAATATCTGGTCCAGGCCCGTGCCGCCTGCGCCCTTCCGGCGCTGCGCAAGGATTTCATGTTCGACACCTACCAGGTGCACGAGGCGCGCGCCTATGGCGCCGACTGTATCCTGTTGATCATGGCCTCGCTTTCAAACGACGAGGCAAGACGCCTCGAAGACGAGGCCTTCGGCCTCGGCATGGACGTGCTCATCGAAGTGCATGACGAGGAAGAACTCGAACGCGCCGTCAAGCTGGCTTCGCCGATGATCGGCATCAACAATCGCAATCTTCGCACCTTCGAGGTCAGCCTCTCCGTCAGCGAACGCCTGGCCGCCATGGTCCCGTCCGACCGTCTGCTGGTCGGGGAGAGCGGGATCTTCACCTTTGACGACTGCAAGCGCCTTGAAGCCTGCGGGATCACCACCTTCCTCGTCGGTGAAAGCCTGATGCGCCAGCAGGATGTCGCCGCCGCAACGCGCTTCCTCTTGACCGGACAACCTCCGGCACAGGTCGCGTGATGGGTACGCTCACCCATATCAACGCCGCGGGCGAGGCGCATATGGTCGATGTCGGCGACAAGGCCGAGACCGCGCGCAGCGCCACAGCCGAGGGCCATGTCAGGATGGCGGCCGCCACCCTGGAACTGATCCGCTCCGGCAATGCCAAGAAGGGCGACGTGATCGCCACGGCCCGCATAGCCGGCATCATGGCGGCCAAGCAGACCTCGAATCTCATCCCCCTCTGCCATCCCTTGATGCTCACCAAGGTCACGGTCGATATCGAGGAAGACTTTAACCTTCCCGGCCTGCGCGTCACAGCCACTGCCAAGCTGACCGGCAAGACCGGCGTCGAGATGGAGGCGCTGACCGCCGTCTCGGTGGCCTGCCTGACCATCTACGACATGGCCAAGGCCGCCGACAAGGCGATGGAAATCGGCGGCATCAGGCTCATGGAGAAGACCGGCGGCAAGTCGGGAACCTTCCGCCACCCGGAGGCATTTTGAATGGCCCTGCTCGCGGTCGAAGATGCCCAGGAGACACTGCTCAAGA
The DNA here is from genome assembly GCF_900492205.1 of Ciceribacter sp. T2.26MG-112.2. Classification (GTDB taxonomy): domain Bacteria; phylum Pseudomonadota; class Alphaproteobacteria; order Rhizobiales; family Rhizobiaceae; genus Allorhizobium; species Allorhizobium naphthalenivorans_A. The sequence continues at coordinate 190,032 of NZ_UEYQ01000005.1, read as the reverse complement.
CGGCTGTGCCGGTCTCCCGGCGCGAGACCCTCAAGCTCGACGCGGCCGACGGAAGGGTGCTGGCCAGGGACATCCAGGCCCGACTGACGCAGCCGCCGTTCGACGCATCCGCCATGGACGGCTATGCACTGCGCGCCGCCGACGCGCCCGAGCCCGGTGCGACCCTCAAAGTGATCGGAACGTCCGCGGCCGGTCACGGCTTTGCCGGCACGGTCGGTCCGGGTGAGACGGTACGCATATTCACCGGCGCTCCGGTGCCCGCCGGCGCCGATACGGTGCTGATCCAGGAGGATGCGGAGAAGCTGGAAGGCCATGCCATCCGCACCACCTTCGCGGTGACCAAAGGCCGCCATATCCGGCCGCGCGGACAGGATTTCGCCGAAGGCGAGACAGTGCTGACGGCCGGTACCAGGCTCGATTTCAGCCGGCTCATGCTGATCGCGGCGATGAACCACGAAAGCGTCGAGGTCTTCGCCCGACCGCTTGTCGCGATCCTCGCGACCGGCGACGAGCTCGTGCCGCCCGGCACTCCGCCAGGGCCCCACCAGATCATCGGCTCCAACACCTTCGGCATTGGCGCGCTTGTGCGCCAGGCGGGCGCCGACGTGATCGATCTGGGTATCGTACCCGACAATCGCGACCGCATCACTGCAGCGATCGACAAGGCCCGCGCGGCCCACGCCGATGTCCTCGTCACACTGGGCGGCGCATCGGTCGGCGACCATGACCTCGTGCAGTCGACGCTTCTCGCCGCCGGTATGCGGCTCGATTTCTGGAAGATCGCCATGCGGCCAGGAAAGCCGCTGATGGTCGGCGAGCTCGACGGCATGCATGTGCTCGGCCTGCCCGGCAATCCGGTTTCATCGATGGTCTGCGGCCTGCTCTTCCTCGAGCCGCTGCTCGCCCGGCTGTCCGGCCGACCCGCCATTTCGCGCCTTGCCATGGCCCGCACCGCGACCGCCCTGCCCGCCAATGACAAGCGTCAGGACTATCTGCGGGCACGGCTGTCGCGCGATGCCGATGGCAGCCTTCTGGCAGAGAGCTACGGCAAGCAGGATTCTTCGATGATGAAGATCTTCGCCCAGTCCGACTGCCTGATCGTGCGCCCGCCGCATGCACCGGAACTGCCGGTCGGCGCCGAGACCGCCGTGCTGTTGCTGCGGCCCTTGGAGAACTGATCGGAACGCTCTGGTCTCCTAGCAGAACGGCCGGCGAAGGCCGGCCGTTCTGATTTCTGAGCCGTTCCACGGCTTCGCCGCTGCAATCGATTCACTGGATCGATTGCTCCGCTTCGCGGATCGCGGCTCACCCCTCCGGCGTCAACGTGACGGAAGTGCCGGTGGCGGCGAGGTTGAGGCCGAGCTGGCCGGTGACGCTCACCGTCTGCAGGTGGATCGAGCCGGCGGTGCCGCCGACGAGGATATTGGCGCCGATGCCGGCGCCGAGCGTCGCTTCCGCGCTCGCACCCTGATAGAGACCACCGAGCGAGCCATGATGATAGCCGGCGGTCGGAGCAAACACCGCCCAGACGAGCTTGGAGCGTGTGGTGAAGCCGACATCGACGCCCATCTTGCGGATCGTGCCGGAATAGCGGTCGAGCGCCTCGCCGCCCATGGCCGAGGAGAAGACGCAGTCCGCCTGCTTGGCCGAGCCCAGCACATAGCCGACGCCGCCGGCGACATCACACGTCAGATAGCCGATCTTGACGCCGCCAACCCGATCGGTCTCCTGATAGGTCGGAACCGGATCGCGTGCCGTGACCATGTCGGCGGAAACCGCCATCCCGGCAGAGGTCAGCACGGGCAGAGCGGCGATCGCCATGGTGATAATCTTCTTCATCGCTGAATTCCTTTTTGTCTTCACATTGTCCGCCCGGGCCGCTTGGCCGACGCAGGAGCGGAGCTTGGTGAACGCGCGTGTCGAAAGAATGATCCAATCACGGCGGCACAGCGGCGGACCGTTCCTTGTCCTCGAAGGTAACGGGCGCACCCATCCCTCAACGACGAAACCCGGCGTTTCCGCCGGGCTCGCACAGAAGAAGGAGGCTCTTGGTCTCAGACCAGCCGGCTCTGCTCCACGGCAGCTTCGATGAAGCTGGCGAACAGGGGATGCGGCTCGAGCGGGCGGGACTTGAGCTCTGGGTGGTACTGCACGCCGATGAACCACGGATGGTCCGGGTATTCGACGGTTTCCGGCAGAAGGCCATCGGGCGACATGCCGGAGAACACCAGCCCGCAGGCTTCGAGGCGGTCCTTGTAGTCGACATTGACCTCGTAGCGGTGGCGGTGGCGCTCGGAGATTTCCGTCGAGCCGTAGATCTCGGCGATCTTGGTGCCCTTCTTCAGGGCCGCCTTGTAGGCGCCGAGACGCATGGTGCCGCCGAGGTCGCCGGATGCGGCGCGCTTTTCCAGCTGGTTGCCCTTCATCCACTCGGTCATCAGGCCAACCACCGGCTCCTCGGTCTTGCCGAATTCGGTGGAGGAGGCCTTTTCGATGCCGGCGAGATGGCGGGCGGCTTCGACGACAGCCATCTGCATGCCGAAGCAGATGCCGAAATACGGCACCCTGTGTTCACGGGCGAACTGGGCGGCGTGGATCTTGCCTTCCGAGCCGCGCTCACCGAAGCCGCCGGGAACCAGGATGCCGTTGACCTTTTCGAGATAAGGCGCCGGGTCTTCCTTTTCGAAGACTTCCGACTCGATCCATTCGAGCTTGACCTTGACGCGGTTGGCGATGCCGCCGTGATAGAGCGCCTCGATCAACGACTTGTAGGCGTCCTTGAGGCCCGTGTACTTGCCGACGATGGCAATGGTCACCTCGCCTTCCGGCGTGCGGATGCGGTTACAGACCTCTTCCCACTGGTCGAGGCGGGGCTTTGGCGCCGGCTCGATGCCGAAGGCAGCCAGAACCTCGTTGTCGAGGCCTTCCTTGTGATAGGCCATCGGCACGTCGTAGATATTGGCGACGTCGAGCGCCTGGATGACGGCGGACGCCCGCACATTGCAGAACAGCGACAGCTTGCGGCGTTCGGCTTCCGGGATCTCGCGGTCGGCGCGCACAAGCAGGATGTCGGGATGAATGCCGAGCGCCTGCAGTTCCTTGACCGAATGCTGGGTCGGCTTGGTCTTCAGCTCGCCGGCGGCCGGGATATAGGGCATGAGGGTCAGGTGGACGTAGACGGCGGTGCCGCGCGGCAGGTCGTTGCCGAGCTGGCGGATCGCCTCCATGAACGGCATGGCCTCGATGTCGCCCACCGTCCCGCCGATCTCGCAGATGACGAAATCATAGTCTTCGTTGCCTTCGACGACGAAATCCTTGATCTCATTGGTGACGTGCGGGATGACCTGCACGGTGGCGCCGAGATAGTCGCCGCGCCGCTCCTTGTCGATGATGTTCTTGTAGATCCGACCCGTGGTGATGTTGTCGGTCTTGGTGGCCGAACGCCCCGTGAAGCGTTCGTAATGACCGAGGTCGAGGTCCGTCTCGGCGCCGTCATCGGTCACGAAAACCTCACCGTGCTGGGTGGGGCTCATGGTGCCGGGATCGACGTTGAGATAGGGGTCCAGCTTGCGCAGACGAACGCGGTAACCGCGGGCCTGCAGCAAAGCTCCGAGTGCCGCGGCCGCAATTCCTTTGCCAAGAGAGGAAACCACGCCGCCAGTGATGAATACATATCGCGCCATGGGCTTCACCGGATACCGTTTCGAAATTGATTCCGCCAGCCCCAAATGGGATTCTTCCCACTTTTTTCTTAAGCGGGGCGGAATATGCACAAAAGAAAACCGGCGGACCCGAGAGCCCGCCGGAGCGATGAGAAGTCAGGCGATCAGTTGCCGGTGGGTACGGCGTTCGGATCGGCCTTGGGGGCGGCCGGTGCCGGTACGCCCGCACCGTTGGCGGCAGGTGCGGCTGCACCATTGGCGGCCGGTGCCGGCGTGGTCGCCGGAGCGGCACCCGGAAGCTGGTCGAGCACGTTGCCGCCCGGAACCGCCGTTCCGGCCGGGATGCGGTCGAGAATGTCGGTCGGCTTCGCTTCGTAGCGGGCGAGAAGGCCCAGGCCCAGCGAGGTGATGAAGAACAGCGTCGCAAGGATCGCCGTGGTGCGGGTCAGCGCATTGGCCGTGCCGCGCGCCGACATGAAGCCGGAGCCCCCGCCGACACCGAGGCCGCCGCCTTCGGAACGCTGGATCAGAACGACGCCGACAAGCGCCAGCACGATCATGAGATGAATGACAATCAATACGGTCTGCATGAATTTTCCACCTGCCCGAAAGGGGCACAATCAATCGGTTGGCCGCTCTTTACATGAGAGGCCACGGCAAAGGAAGCCCTGAACGGTCGCACCCACCGCCTTTTCAGGCGGTAAGTTCCTCATAGACGCGGTATATGGCGAGGAAATCGGAGGCTTTCAAGCTGGCCCCGCCGATCAGCGCGCCGTCGACATTGGCGACGCCCATCAGTTCCTTCGCGTTGGACGGCTTGACCGAACCGCCATAGAGGATGCGCATCTTCTGGCCTTCCGCACCGAAGCGCTTGACGAGTTCGGTGCGCATGAAGGCATGGGCCTCCTCGACGTCGGTTACGGTCGGGGTGAGCCCCGTGCCGATCGCCCAGACCGGCTCGTAGGCGATCACGGTGTTTTCGGCGGTGGCGACGTCGGGCAGCGAGCCGGAGAGCTGGCGCTTGAGAATGTCCAGCGTCTGGCCGGCCTTGCGCTCGTCGGCCGTCTCGCCGATGCAGACGATCGCGGTCAGTTCGCTGGCATAGGCAGCCTCGGCCTTCGCCCGCACCAGATGGTCGGTCTCGGCATGGTCGGTGCGGCGCTCGGAATGGCCGACGATCACATAGGTGCCGAAGCAGTCGGCGATCATTTCGGCCGAGATATCGCCGGTATGGGCGCCCGAAGCGTTCTGGTGGCAATCCTGCGCGCCGATCGCCAGCGGGCTGTCGTCGCAGAGCGCGGTCGCCACATAGAGCAGCGTCGCCGGCGGGCAGATCAGCGTCTCGACCTTTTCCGAAAGCGGGCCTTTGACGCCCTCGGCCATCGCCTTGATCTGGTCAAGCGAGGCACGCGTGCCGTTCATCTTCCAGTTACCCGCGACAAGCGGACGGACATTCGGTGTCGTCATGGTCAAAACCCACCCCAGCTACGTTAGGCCGGACCTAGCAAATCGAGGGGGAGATGAAAAGCGCGGCGGCTCCGATTCGCCTGCGAATCGGGCGATATGGTGAAAATCCGACGCGATATTGCGGCATAAATTAGCAAAGCCTGTGCGCGGGCACCCATCTTCACCGCGCAGCCAGCAGCCAGTTGAGGATCGAGCGCCAGTCACTCATGCGCACCGGCGTACCGTGCGAGCCGGTCTCGAACAGGGTGAAGCGGGTCGGATAGCCGGCCTTGTGCAGCCGGTCGTAGAGGGCGATCTGGTCGGCTGGCGCATAGACGCTGTCACGGCTGCCATGGGTGAAGAAAACCGGCAGTTTCGCCTTGTGCGCGGCGCTGCCGATGAAGGACGGATCCGTTGCGCCGCCGAGAATGGCAAGGCCGGCGAGATGGGAGACCGTGTGGGCATCGCGGGCAGCACCCCAGCAGATGAAGCTGCCCATGGAGGCGCAGGCGAGCACCACCGGCCGCCCGGGAGAGCGGGCGGCAGCATGGGCGATCAGGCCGGATACGGCAGCGACGCCAGCTTCGTCGAAGGACGGCACCGAGGGGGCGTAGTAGACGCCGCCGTTCTTCACCGCGAGATTCTTCAGCCGGTTGAAATTACCGCCGAACGAGACATCGTTGATGCCGAGCCGCCGGTCGCCGCCGCGGCCGTGGATGAAGATCACGGTGAAGGCGGCACCCTCGGCCTGGCCGACGCGGGCGACCTCCAGATTGCCGGAGGGCAGTTGCAGCGTCTCGTTGGCCTGCTGGCGCTTGACGCCGAGATCGACATACTTCGATTTCACCCGCCGCTCGGGGATCTGGTCGCGGCCGTTGATGTCGCGCAGTTCCTGGTAGTCGATCACCTCGAAATCGCCGCCGTCGCGGCTTTCCAGGACGATCGGCTGAGAAAACAGCGCATCCTTGAACGGCTGCAAAGCCTCGCCGCTGGCCGGGCCGGCGGCGAGCGCGCCGAGAAGCCCGCACAAAACGGCGGCCTTGCGGAAATGAGCTGTGGACATCTGCATCGAAGCGGGGTCTCCTTCCGGGATCGGGCCTTGCCTTCGCCCAAGCCGGAACGCAAAGCTTGGCCGACACGAGAAGGTTTGAACGAATTCCTCGCGGCAGCCTGCCGGCACGGTCGCGCCTGCCCCGCCTTTCTGGCATGATCCCGCTGATTCGCAAGAGCGATTGGGGCGTGAGGCAGCTTGCGACCCCCGGCCCTGCCGATTGAGCCGACGCAACGGACAGATTATTGAACGACGCCATGGACGACAACGATCTTTTCGCCGCCCTGCCGCATGTGACCAAGCCGGCGGACGCCCCCTCGCCTGCGGCCACGCCGAAGGCCGAGGCTCCGCGCCCGGCGGCCGCCGCGCCCAAGGCCAATACCACATCGAGCGAGAGCGAATACGGCGCCTCGTCGATCCGCGTGCTCGAGGGGCTGGAGCCGGTGCGCATGCGTCCCGGCATGTATATCGGCGGCACCGACGAGAAGGCGCTGCATCACCTCTTCGCCGAAGTCATCGACAACGCGATGGACGAGGCGGTGGCCGGCCATGCCGATTTCATCGACGTGCATCTCGATACGGAAGGGTTCCTCACCGTCACCGACAATGGTCGCGGCATTCCGGTCGAGCTGCATCCGCAGGTGCCCGGCAAGTCGACGCTTGAAGTGATCATGACCAAGCTGCATGCCGGCGGCAAGTTCGACGGCAAGGCCTATGAGACTTCCGGCGGCCTGCACGGCGTCGGCGTCTCGGTCGTCAATGCGCTGTCCGATCTGCTCGAGGTGGAAGTGGCCCGCAATCGCAAGCTCTACCGCCAGCGCTTTTCGCGCGGCGTTCCGCTCGGCGGGCTGGAAGAGCTGGGCGACGTGCACAACCGCCGCGGCACGCGGGTTCGCTTCCACCCCGATCCGCAGATCTTCGGCGACCATGCAAAATTCGATCCCGGCCGGATCTTCCGCATGGCCCGCTCCAAAGCCTATCTGTTTGGCGGTGTCGAGATCCGCTGGTCCTGCGATCCGGGAATGGTGCCGGAAGGCGGCGACATTCCGGAAAAGGCGGTCTTCCGTTTCCCCGGCGGCCTGAAGGACTATCTGGCGGCCACGCTCGGCAAGGAATTCACCGTCACCCGCGAGATTTTTGCCGGCAAGACGGAAAAGTCCGGCGGCCACGGCGCGATGGAATGGGCGATCACCTGGTATGGCGGCGACCCGATGGTGCATTCCTACTGCAACACGATCCCGACGGCCGAAGGCGGCACGCACGAGGCCGGCCTGCGCATCGCGCTGACCAAGGGCCTGAAGAACTACGCCGAACTCACCCAGAACAAGCGCGCCAAGGAGATCACCACCGACGACGTGATGATTTCCGCCGTCGGCATGCTGTCGGTCTTCATCCGCGAGCCGGAATTCGTCGGCCAGACCAAGGACAAGCTGGCGACCGTCGAGGCCCAGCGCCTGGTGGAGAACGCGCTGCGCGATCCGTTCGACCACTATCTCGCCGACAATCCGAACGAGGCGGCGAAGCTCCTCGACTGGGTGATCGAACGCGCCGAGGAGCGGCTTCGCCGGCGCAAGGAAAAGGAAGTCAACCGCAAGACCGCGGTGCGCAAGCTGCGCCTGCCCGGTAAGCTCGCCGACTGCTCGCAGAACACGGCGGAAGGCGCGGAACTGTTCATCGTCGAAGGCGATTCGGCCGGCGGTTCGGCCAAGCAGGCGCGCAATCGCGCCAACCAGGCGATCCTGCCGCTCAGGGGCAAGATCCTCAACGTGGCCAGCGCCGGCCGCGACAAGATGACCGCCAGCCAGCAGATTGCCGACCTCATCCAGGCGCTCGGCTGCGGCACGCGGACGAAATACCGCGAGGAAGACCTGCGCTACGAGCGCATCATCGTCATGACCGATGCCGACGTCGACGGCGCGCATATCGCCTCGCTGCTGATCACCTTCTTCTACCAGGAAATGCCGGAACTGATCCGCGGCAACCATCTCTATCTCGCGGTGCCGCCGCTCTATGTCATCCGTCAGGGCGCCAAGAGCGTCTATGCCCGCGACGACGCGCACCGCGCCGAACTGATGGAGACGGTGTTCAAGGGCAAGAAGGTCGAGGTCGGGCGGTTCAAGGGCCTGGGCGAAATGATGCCGGCGCAGCTCAAGGAAACCACCATGGACCCGGCAAAGCGCACCCTGCTGCGCGTCGATATCGACGACGTCGACTTCGAGGGCACCCGCGATGCCGTGGACGCGCTGATGGGTACGAAGCCCGAGGCCCGCTTCCGCTTCATCCAGGAACGTGCGGCCTTCGCCGACAACCTCGATATCTGACGGACGAACGTCCGGGCGGGAGAGTTGAGATGAGACTCCGTCCCGCCACGGCGATCCTCCTTTCAAGCTTGGTCCTCGCCCCATCCAGCGCCAGCGCCGCAAGCCAGGACGACGTTGCAGCGCCCGATGCCTGGACGATCGAGAAATGCGATCGCTACCGCCGGGCTTTCACCGATCTGCTGAAGGTCTTTGAGGGGCGCGGCATCACCGACGGCTTCATCCGTGGCAATCGCAATTTCATCTCCGCCGGCTGTTCGAACGGCGCCGACATATGCCCGACATCGCCAGGCGATATGGAGTTCGCCAATGCGCTCACGCTGATGGCGATGAACGGCGGTGCGGCCAGTTCCTTCCTGCCGTTCATGTGCCGGACTTCACCGGCGCCGCCGGCTTTGCCTTAAGCGTCCTTGCGTGCCCGCGGAGAATGCCCCATATGCTGGGCAACACAGAAAATGGACCGGTAGAGACGTGAGCAAGGCCGAAGAACCCAAGCCGCAACCCGGCCCCCGCTGGCTGGGCCCGACCACCCCGAGCAGATCCGCCCTCATCACGCCGATTTCGGCTGCCCGCTGGCTGCTGGTGCTGATCGTGATTGCCGCGATCTACTTCTTCCATGGCTTCGCCGTGCCCGTCCTCGCCGCACTCGTCATCGCCTTCGCGAGTTGGCCCCTCTACCGCCGGCTTCTCGAAGCGATCGGGGGCAATACGACCGTCGGGGCAACGCTGGCGCTGCTCGCCATTCTCGCCTTCCTCATCGTCCCGATCGGAATCGCGATCGCCTACACCGTCGAGGAACTGCGTCAGTGGATCGGCTGGACGCTCGAGGTCAACCGGATCGGCTCGCCCCCGCCGGAGTGGATAACCCGGCTTCCCGGCGTCGGCGAGTGGCTCTCGGAGAAGTGGCGGGAGCATATCGGCTCTCCCGGCGCGATCGGTGAACTCATCCAGATCGTCAGCGGCGCCAATATCGGCAATATCTATCGGGCCCTGGTCGCCGCCGGCGATGGCGTCTTCCATCTGGCCCTGACCCTGCTCTTCATGCTGATCGCCCTGTTCTTCGTCTATCGTGACGGCTCCAACTTCTCGCGCCAGCTGGACCTTCTGGGCGAGCGCATCCTGCCGACGCGATGGGAACGCATCTCCCGCGTCGTCCCGGCCACCATCAGTTCGACGGTGACCGGCATGACCCTGATCGCCATCGGAGAGGGTATCGTACTCGGCATCGCCTACTGGATGGCCGGCGTCCCCTCGCCCGTCACGCTTGGCGTGCTCACCGGCGTCATGGCGTTGATACCGGGCGGTGCGCCTCTTTCCTTCACGCTGGTGTCAATCTATCTCGTCGCCAGCGGCGCCTATATCCAGGGTATCGCTCTTTTCGTCTGGGGCACCGTGGAACTCTTCATCGTCGACAAGACGATCCGTCCACGACTCGTCGGCGGACCGATCAAGCTGCCTTTTCTGCCCACCTTCTTCGGTCTGGTCGGCGGGGTGAAGACCATGGGTTTTCTCGGTCTGTTCATCGGTCCGGTACTGATGGCGCTGATCGTCTCGATCTGGCGGGAATGGATCCGCGAAGTAGCGCTGGCGGATCCGGCGAGAACCGGCGCTGCGGGCCTTGCGAGCGAAGATGTACCGGGGCCCTATGCCGCCGATCCCGTCCCCGCGGAAACACCCACCATCCACGCGCGGAGTTGAAGCTGCCGCAGGTCACAGGCCGGATCACCCGGTCTTGGTTTGGCTGCAATCCTCTGTTTGAACTCGCTTTATTGACCCCGCCGCCCCGCGCCATCAACACCGGACCAGCCCATGCAGACCGCCCTCATCGTCATGACCATCCTCGGCTGCGACGACAGCGTGACCCAGTGCCACTACGTCGCCACCGCGCAGGAGCACTTCGTCTCGGTGGCGCTCTGCGACGCCGCCTCGGAGAAGATATTGGCGGGCTATTCGGGTGTCAGCTACCCGATGCTGGTTGCGGTCTGCCAGCCGCCCGACACGCAGGCGGAGGTCGCCGCGCCCCCCGCGGGTGCGGCAAAGCCGGCAATCGCCGACCCAGCCCCGCTTCCAGGACCGGCAGCGACCCTGCCGGAAAGCGAACGCCAGTCGCTGGCAGCACGCGCCGTCGGCAAGATCCGCAAGGTTCTACCCGATACGCAGGACATCCGTATGGTGTTCGAAACCCCGCTGCATGTCGTCGCAGACGGCTATTCCTGGGTCGCCAAGAAGATCTCGCCGTGAACCGGAACGAGCACCGACATCGATGTCAGGCGACAAGAGCCAGGCCCGTCGCATAGTCGCGGGCGCGCCGTCGTTCTTCGGCGACGGCCAGCTTGCCCACCATCTCGATCAGTTCACAAGCGGACGGGGAATGCGGGACGGAGCCTTGAAGCCTCTCGGCCAGCAGCGGGGCGATATTGTCGGTCTCGTCGCTGGCGCTGTGGACCGCATTGCGCCAAAGCAGGATGGCCTCGACGAAGACGGCGCTGACCTCGCGCGCAAGACCGGCCGATTCGATGAGGGCGCGCACCGCATGGTGGCGTGCCGTCGCCAGGATCGAGCGCACCCGCCGCTCCTCGACGCCCGAGAGAAGGGTGATGGCCGCGGCAAAGAAATCCGTCCGGCCCAGGCACAAGGCCTGCATCAGGAAGGCGGGCGTCAGTCGGCGCTCGGCCCGCAGATGCTCGACCAGCACCGGCAATTCATCGGCCGTGACATTACCCAGGATGGCGATCGTCGCCGCATGTCCGGCCTCTCGCGTCACCCGTTCGATCCGACGCGCACCGATCGCCGCCCGGACGAAGGCGGAACCGGAGAGAGCCTCGGCGACGCATTGCACCAGCAATTGGCGTACGGCGGCCGGCAGGTCGGCGCGCTCGAGCAGCAGCGACCGCACGCCGTCGTTTGCGCCGTGTCGCTCGGCGATGCGCTTCAAGGTCAGCCGCGCAATTTGTGCCGTCGGGTTTTCCAGCAGGACGACAACTTCCTCCGCGTCGCCAATTTCAGCAAGTGCTGCCGCGACGCCGCGGGACAAGCCCGCTCTCGCAGCGATCAGTGCGCGGGTCGAAGCGCTGCCGCGTCCGGCCAGATCGACCAGATCCGCATCGGTCAGAACCGGGGAATTCAGGATTGGCAGCGCGGCGATTTCCGGCTGGTCCTCGGCAAGCGAAACCACAAGACCGCGCGGTGCGTCGGACGAACTTCCCAGAACCTCGGCGAGCGCCAGCCTGACGCGCGGCGAAGGATCATCGAGCAGATAGATCAGCGCCACATGCGCGGCGCGGCGCTCCTGAGGCGCCATGGCCGAGCGCAGAAAGGCCCTCGCCAGTGCATTGGCCGCGCGCGCCCTGTCCCCTGCCTTTGCCGTTTCCACCCACCGAAGAAAAGCCGCCACGATCACTGAAAAACCCAATCCCCGAAGAGAAAAACGCCTGGCCGATCAGCCATGCTTCACGCTAGCGGGAAAGTGTTTAAGAATTGGTTCACCATGTCCGTTAACCGCGAGATCCCTTTGCCCATCCCTTCAAGCCTCAGCATCGGCGGCAAGCCTTTGTATTCTCTCCTGGTCGTGCGGGCGACGGACGATGCCGGCCAATTGGCGCCATCGGCCGATGCGCTGGTCATCATCACCGGAGAATCGATTGCGGACTGGCAGGCGGCGGCACTCTTCATGACCCACCGCAGGGCAGTCGACGACGAAACGCCGCTGCTCGCTCTCGTCGATTCGTCACTCGACAGCGACGCGCTCGACGAGCGACTGGAAATCCTGATCCCGGCTCGCCCCGACGGCATCGTCCTTTCGGGCGTCGCCGATGGGACGGAGTTGCAGAGGCTCGATGTCGCGCTCGCGGTGGCCGAAGCGATGGCGGGGCGCGAACCCGGCGAGACCCCGCTGATCGTCATGATCGGCGACAATGCCTCGGGCCTGCTTACGTTCGCAAGCTTTGCCGGCCGGACGCCGCGGCTGAGGGCCGTCGGCCGCGCTGCCACGGCCCTTGCGGCAGAGCTGCAGGTTCCGGGCTCGCCGGATCGGCAGGGCGACGAATCGGCGCCCGTTGCGCTCAGCCGTGGGCTGACCCTGCTCGGCGCGGCCAAGGCTCGAGTGGCGGCGCTCGATTGGCTCGACCTTTCCCTTGCGGGCGGAGATCTGGAACGCGCCTGCGCCGCGGCCCGCCGCGACGGGTTTACCGCGCTGATCACCGAGACGCCGGACCATCTGCCGGCGATCGCCGCCGCCTATGGCTGATCGCCGCCAATGGGCGGTTTCGGCCTTTGGAGTTCGAAGACCGGCTGCACCTCGGCGTAATCCATATAGCCGAGGCGGGTCACCGGCCGGGCAAGTGCCACGTCGAAGCGACCGTCGCGGATGACCCGTTCGTCTATATGGATGGCGACCACCTGGCCGAACACGGCATGGCTGTCGCTATCGGTGCCGTCGACCGTCTTCAGCGTGTGGATCTCGGTCACCCGGCATTCGAGCACGGCATAGGCCTCGCCGACAAAAGGCGCGTCGACCAACCGCCCCATGACCGGCGTCAGGCCGGCAAGGGCGAATTCGTCCGTGCCGTAAGGCACGGCAATGGACGACGCGTTCATCGCGGCAACCAGATCGGCGCTGACATAATTGACCGAGAAAACACCGGTCTCGGTCGCATTGCGCAGCGTGTCCTTTCGCCCGCTCGACGAGAACATGACGATCTTCGGCCGGTCGCTCACCGCGTTGAAGAAGGAATAGGGCGACAGGTTCAACGATCCGTCCCGCCCCTTCGTGCCGATCCAGCCGATCGGCCGCGGCGCGACGATCGCCTTGAAGGGATCGTGCGCCAGGCCATGCCGATTGTCCGCGGTCTCGTAGAACATCACGTTTCGTCGCCGACCCAGGTGACGACATCGCCAAGCGCCGGACGCGGCCGCTCGGTGATCGGGAACGTCGTCGAACCGATGTGGATGAATCCGGCCACCTTCTCGCCGGGCTTGATGCCGAGCAGCGGATGGGCCTTCTCGTCATAGGCGAACCATTCGGTCAGCCAGTTCGAAACATAGCCATGGGCATTGGCGGCCATAAGCAGATTGAGGCAGACCGCGCCAGCCGACATCAGCTGTTCCCATTCGGGAATTTTCACATGCGGACCGGCGGTGCTGATGACGCCGATCACCACCGGCGCCCGGGTGAAGCGGGCGCGCTCGACGCCGATCATCTCTTCGGACAGTTCGGGATTCTTCTTGAGCGCCATGGCCAGAAGCGCCTCGCCGATACGGGCGCGCTCGGCGCCACGATAGACGACGAATCGCCAGGGCGCGATTTTTCCGTGGTCGGGAACACGCACGGCCAGCGTCAGGATCTGTTCGAGTTCGGCGGTCGAAGGACCCGGTTCGCACATCTGGAAGGCCGGAACCGAGCGGCGTGTGGCGAGATAATCGATCAGCTTGATATCATTTTTCATATTCAGACACTTTCACGGCTTTTCTGGCACCTGCGACGTCTTGAAATTGCCACCGCATTGGGATTGAACTTGCTTCCATTGGAGAGGAAGTCAACCTGCCGTGTCACCCATGAATTGCCTAATGCATGCTGCCCGCTCCGTCTCCGTCGTGGCGACGGTATTCCTTGCCCTGACGCCGGCCCATGGCGAAGACGCTTTCAAGGCCTTCAAGCAGTTGGACGGCTCGGTCAAGATGCCGAAGCTCAACGCCTTCTCGGCCAATATGGGCGGGACCATCTCGCCATCGACATCGCGCAATGTCAGCCTCGAGGCACGATTGACCAATGACGGCGAGGCCATGCAGCAGGGTTTGTCATGGCGGGTATTCAGCCCGATCCCAGGCACCGACGGCAAGCTGCCGCTTCTGGCCAGCGCCGAGGGCGGCTCCGCCGACTTCCAGCTCGCACCCGGCGACTATTTCGTCAATGTCTCGTTTGGACGCGCCGGTGCGACCAAGAAGCTGACCGTCCCGCGCGATGGCGAGATGGAAAAGCAGGTCATGGTCCTCGATGCCGGCGGCATCATCCTCAACGCCGTCTCCGGGCCCGATACGCGGATACCGGCCAAGGAACTCAAGTTCGACGTCTATTCTTCCGAGGCTCTGGCCGATGGTGAACGCGGCCTGGTCTTGGCCGACGTGCCGCCGAACGCGATCGTCCGTCTCAATGCCGGCACCTATCACATCGTTTCGGAATATGGTTCGGTCAATGCGGTGGTCCGCGCCGACATCAAGGTCGAGGCAGGCAAGCTGACCGAGGCGGTGATGCAGCACCATGCCTCGCAAATCAATCTCAAGCTGGTGTCGGAACCCGGCGGCGAGGCGATTGCCGATACCGCCTGGTCGGTGCTGGCGGGTTCGGGCGACATCGTCGCCGAAAGCGTCAGCGCCTTCCCGGTCATGGTGCTGGCGGAAGGCGAATATACCGCCGTTGCGCGCAACAAGGACAAGATCTACCAGAAGGATTTTGCCGTGGACGCCGGCCGCAACGAGGACGTCGAAATCCTGCTGACCCAGTAAATCGGCGAGGCCGGGTTTCCGCGAATCTCGCCGGATAGAGTGCCCGCCTCCACGGAAAGGGCCGCCCGAAAGATCCGGGCGGCCCTTTTTTCGTCTTCTGGTGCGGGTCTCAGCCTCTGGCAGCCTTGGCCGCCAGCTTGCGCTTCACGTCCGGAGGCGTTGCCTCGAAGCTGAGCGATGCGATCGCCTCGTCCAGCGTCATCGGCACCTGGTCCTGCGAACCGAGACGGCGGATGTTGACGGTGCGCTCCTCCGCCTCGCGCTTGCCGCAGACGATGATGACCGGGACCTTGGTCACCGAGTGCTCGCGGACCTTGTAGTTGATCTTCTCGTTGCGGAAGTCGGTCTCGACCGAGAGACCCGCCTCGCGCAAGGCCTCGGCGACCTCCTTGCCGTACTCGTCGGCTTCCGAGGTGATCGTCGCGACCACCGCCTGAACCGGCGCGAACCACAGCGGCATATGCCCGGCATAGTTCTCGATCAGGATACCGAGAAAACGCTCCATCGAACCGCAGACGGCACGGTGGATCATCACCGGCTGGGTCTTCTCCGAGTTCTGGTCGATGTAGAAGGCACCGAATCGTTCCGGCAGGTTGAAGTCGACCTGGGTCGTGCCGCACTGCCATTCACGGCCGATGGCGTCCTTCAGGGTATATTCGAACTTCGGACCATAGAAGGCGCCCTCGCCCGGCAGAATGCCGGTCTTGATGCGTCCGCCGGACTGCGCCTCGATTTGCTTCAAGACCTCCATCATGACGCTTTCCGCACGATCCCACAGCGCGTCGGAGCCGACGCGCTTGTCCGGGCGGGTGGAAAGCTTCACGACGATCTCGCTAAAGCCGAAATCCTCGTAGACCGAGAGGATGAGGTCGTTGATCCGCAGGCATTCGGCGGCCAGCTGCTCGTCGGTGCAGAACACATGCGCGTCGTCCTGGGTAAATCCGCGCACACGCATCAAGCCGTGCAGGGCACCGGACGGTTCGTAGCGATGGACGTTGCCAAATTCCGCAAGGCGAACAGGCAATTCACGGTAAGACTTCAAGCCATGCTTGAAGATCTGTACGTGGCCGGGGCAGTTCATAGGCTTCAGCGCGAAGACCCGCTCGTCATCGGTTTCGTCGCCGGCCACCGTCACCTTGAACATGTTGTCGCGGTACCAGCCCCAGTGACCCGAAGTCTCCCACAGCGACTTGTCGAGAACCTGCGGTGCATTGACCTCCTGATAGGTCCCAGCGAGACGGCGGCGCATATAGGCGACCAGCGACTGGAACATGCTCCAGCCCTTGCCGTGCCAGAAGACGACGCCGGGACCCTCTTCCTGGAAGTGGAACAGGTCCATTTCGCGACCAAGCTTGCGGTGGTCGCGCTTTTCGGCTTCTGCCAAGATGTGAAGGTAGTTGTCGAGCTGTTCTTGCTCGGCCCAGGCCGTACCGTAGATGCGGGTCAGCATCGGCTTGGTCGAATCGCCGCGCCAATAGGCGCCGGCCACCTTCATCAGCTTGAAGGCCGTGCCGATCTGGCCGGTCGAGGCCATGTGCGGCCCCCGGCAAAGGTCGAACCAGTCGCCCTGGAAATAGATCTTCAGGTCCTGGTCGGCCGGTATCGCATCGACCAACTCGACCTTGTAGGCCTCGCCCTTGTCGGCGAAGACGTCACGGGCCTTGTCGCGCGACCAGATCTCCTTGGTGAACGGCTTGTTGCGCTGGATGATCTCCTTCATGCGCTTCTCGATCCTCGGCAGATCTTCGGGCGTGAAGGGCCAGTCCTCGCGGGTGTCCGGGTGGACGCGCTTGAAGTCGTAGTAGAAGCCGTTTTCGATCACCGGACCGATGGTCACCTGGGTACCGGGCCACAATTCCTGCACCGCCTCGGCCATGACGTGGGCCGTGTCGTGGCGGATGAGTTCGAGTGCGCGCGGATCCTGGCGGGTCACGATCTCGATCGCACCGGTCTCGATGGGATCGGAGAGATCGCGCAAGGTACCGTCGAGCGTGATCGCGAGCGCCTTCTTGGCCAGCGACTTGGAAATCGCCTCGGCGACCTCGCGGCCGGTCGTGCCCGCAGGATAAGCGCGGACGGAGCCATCGGGAAAAGTGAGGGAAACGGATTCTGACATGGTTTGCTCCTTATCCAGTCCCGCCAACCAATGCGGGTGGTAAAAAAAGGCCGGCTTGGCCGACCATCAACGGGCCGGTTGATAATGCCAAACCGGGCGTGAGTAAAGATTATGTTGGGCGATCACGGCGTCCAGAAGGCCCGTGCCGCCGGCGGCAACTGGCCAAGCATGCGCTCGAACGCCGCGGCATCGACATGGCGTCGAAGCGCGGATGCCACATCGGCGATGGCAGTTTCGGTGGAGAAATTGTGGTCCGGGCGCAGTTCCCGTGCCTCGATATTCATCTCCGCAGCCGATGCAAACGCCCTCGGGGGCTCCTCCACGTTCCAGTCGCTGACGAAGATCGCCCGCAGCACGGGCGGCAGGACATCGGCGAAGCGAAGCGCCTGCTGCACGGTCAGGCGTCTGCGGAAGACCTGCAGCACGCCCTGAAGCATCGTATAGGCCTGATGCGTGGTCGCGAGCATCGAGGTGTCGCGCAGGTCCTCCATGAACCTGTCGAAATCCCGCGACGCCTGCCTGTATTCCATCGGCATGGGCATGAGGATCAGCGCTCCTTTTCGCCCTGTTTGCGCCCCACGCGCCAAAAGGACCAGGGCGCCCACCAGCGCACATCGCCAGGCAGCGTCTCCGGCACCGGATCGAAACCCCAGGTGCCGCCCGGGCCGCAACGTCCGACGCGAAACAGCGTGAGCCAGCCACCCGACCAAAGGCCATGGCGGGCGATCGCCTCGTAGCCGTATTCGGAACAGGTCGGCATGTGTCGGCACGAACTTCCGACGATGCTCGACAGGGTCAGTTGGTAAAGACGGATCAGGCCCATGCCAAGCAGCCGGTCGGGTGTCTTCCGAAACGGTCCCGACCAGTTGCGGGAACGGCCTGGACTACCCGGTTTCTGGCCGGGATGCCCGCAACCGGGAGAGTTGCACATCTCAGCCGGCCACGGCGACGGCCGCGCCCTTCGCATCGATCTGGTCGAGACAATCGACCACCGCCTCGAAGGTCAGCATGGTGGAGGCGTGGCGGGCCTTGTAGTCCTTGACGGGTTTGAGAAAGCGCATGTCCTCGAAACGGCCGGAAGGCCCCTCGCCGCCCTCCTTCAGCATGGCCAGCATGTCCTGCCGCGCCTGGCGGATTTCGGCGGGCGTCGCGCCGACGACATGGCGCGCCATGATCGACGACGATGCCTGCCCGAGCGCGCAGGCCTTCACCTCGTGGGAAAAATCGCTGACCACACCGTCAGACATCTTCACATAGACCTTGACCCGCGAACCGCACAGTTTCGAGTGCTTTTCCGCACTGGCATCGGCGTCGGCGAGCTTGCCGCCCCGCTCGATATTGCCGGCAAATTCGAGGATCCTGGAATTGTAGATGTCGTCCATGGTCGGCCTGGCACTTTCCTGAAACGTCTATACGTCGTTGGGTGCGCAGTGGATTGTCGTCACATGCGCGACACTCTGTTGCGCCCGTGTTCCTTCACACTTCCCAAGTCGCTATTATATGTAAGGTCAGAACTCGGTCCAAACAAATCAAGCGCAATTGACCGCGCCGGAGCGAGAATCGGAAGAACGGACTTGCCAAGATGAGCCGAGTTACGCATTTACAGGCGGAAAAGTCGAAACAGGCGGTCCGGAACCTCAAGGACCGGGAGACCATGGGCATGGATGCCATCGTCAACAAACTCGCCCCGAACGCAAAGCGCCCGAGCCGCGAAGAGGCGGAAAACGCCGTGCGTGTTCTGCTGCGCTGGGCCGGCGACGATCCGGCACGCGAGGGCCTGCTCGACACGCCGAAGCGCGTCGCCAATGCCTATCGCGAGCTTTTCGCCGGCTATGATGCCGATATCGAGGACGTGCTCGGCACGACCTTCGAGGAGGTTGCCGGCTATGACGACATCGTCGTCGTGCGTGACATACCGTTCTTTTCGCATTGCGAGCATCACATGCTGCCGGTGATCGGCAAGGCGCACGTGGCCTACCTTCCCGACGGCCGCGTTCTCGGGCTCTCCAAGATCGCCCGCGTCGTGGAAGTGTTCGGTCGGCGCCTGCAGACCCAGGAAGCCATGACCGCCCAGATTTCCGCAGCGATCGACGAAACCCTCAAGCCGCGGGGCGTTGCCGTCTTCATCGAGGCCGAGCACATGTGCATGGCCATGCGCGGCGTGCAGAAATCCGGCTCCACCACACTCACCACCACCTTCACCGGCGTCTTCAAGGACAATGCCGCCGAACAGGCGCGGTTCATGTCGATGGTGCGGGGCCGTTGACCGCTTTTCCTCTTGAGGACCCATCAATGGCTGTCTCCTTCGATCCGCCGCCCGCCGACAAGCATGCGCTTGAGGAAGATGGTCGCTTTACGCCCAAGTTCGATGCCAACGGCCTGCTGACCGCCGTCGTGACCGATGCGCGCGATGGCGAACTGCTGATGGTTGCGCACATGAACGCCGAGGCCCTCTCCTTGACGCTCGAAACCGGCATCGCCCACTATTACAGCCGCTCGCGCGACAAGATATGGAAGAAGGGCGAAAGCTCCGGCAACCTGCAGACGGTCCGGGAAATGCGCACCGACTGCGATCAGGATGCCGTCTGGCTGAAGGTCGAGGTCGCGGGCCATGATGCCACCTGCCATACCGGCCGGCGATCCTGCTTCTATCGTAGCGTCACGCTCGCAGACGGCGCTGCGCGCCTTGAAATCACCGACAATCATCGTCATTTCGATCCTGGCGCGGTCTACGGCGAACCTGACAAGGCCTGATGGACCGGAATCGGACACGGCAGCCTGTCCACGAAACGAAATGGTAAGTATCCGGTGCGCTAATAGTGTACTGGAGTTGTTCAGCCATGAGGGTGTGCGCAGATGCTGAACTGGAGTTTGAGGAACGGTACGGCGACGCGTTCACTGCAGCCGGCGGGTGATGGACCAACCGGCGCCATCCCGCTGGTGAGAGAACCCGAAAAGCCCAGGAAGACAAAGATAGCCCTGGCGCTCGGCGGCGGCGCCGCGCGCGGCTGGGCGCATATCGGCGTGCTGCGCGCGCTCGACGAGGCCGAGATCGAGGTCGGCATGATCGCCGGCACTTCGATCGGCGCGCTGGTCGGCGGCTGCTACCTCGCCGGCAAGCTCGACGAACTGGAAACCTTCGCGCGCTCGCTCACCATGCGCCGGATCGCCTCGCTGCTCGACCTGACCATCGGCGGCGGCGGGCTGCTCGGTGGCATGCGGCTCACCAAACGGATGCAGGAGCATCTGGAAGGCCTGATGATCGAGGACCTGCCCAAGCCTTTCGTCGCCGTGGCCTCCGAACTCAACAGCGGCCACGAAGTGTGGATCGACGGCGGCAACCTGATCACTGCGCTGCGCGCCTCTTATGCGCTTCCCGGCATTTTTGAGCCGGTCAAATGCAACAATCGAACGCTGATCGACGGCGCGCTGGTCAATCCTGTGCCGGTCTCGGTGTGCCGCGCCTATGAGCAGCCACTCGTCATGGCGGTCAACCTGCAATATGACGTGTTCGGCCGCTCCGCCGTCGTCAAGCACCGCGCCAGCGAACTGCCCGACAGCCTGGCCGAGCCGCCGAAGGACCATCACAAAGTCGGCCTGACCAGTGTCATGGTTCAGGCCTTCAACATCATCCAGGATCGCATTTCACGCGCCCGCCTCGCCGGCGATCCGCCGGACCTGGCGCTTCACCCGCGCGTCAACGAGATCGGCCTTTCCGAATTCCACAAGGCCGGGGAAGCGATCGATCGCGGCTACGAGGAGGCACAGGCCCGTATCGGCGAGTTGAAGCGCATGCAGGAGGCCTTCGCCCGCTAGCGCCCCTCCCGTGCGGCGCCAGCGGAACGGGCTTGAGGTGGGTACCGAGCGGTCATCCCCTCAACTGGCGATATAGGCCTTGATCTGCTCAGCCTCGATCTCGACTTCGCGAATGCGCGATTTCACCACGTCACCGATCGAGATGATGCCGCAGAGCTTGCCATTGTCCTCGACGGGCACGTGGCGGAACCTGCGGCTGGACATGATTTCCATCAGTTCGTTGACCGTGCTGTCGTCCCGGCAGCGATAGACGTCGGCGGTCATCATGGCGGAGACCGGCTGGTCCAGCGCGCTTGCGCCGGCGCGACCGATCGAGCGCACAAGATCGCGTTCGGTGAAGATGCCGACGATCCGGTTTTCCATGCCGACGACGACGACGGCACCGATCTTGTGTTCGTCGAGTATCCGGGCAGCTTCGGTGAGAGTGACATTCGGACCGATGGTCACGACGTCCCGGCCCTTGACGTCCAGTATGCTCCTGACTGACACAGACATTCACTCCTCCTTCGCATTCATTGCGCAATGGCTGCAGCCGCATTCCTCTGCGCGGCCGCAACGGAGAAAATGGTGCCCGTTATCTCAGCGGAATGCAATATACCTGCAATGCAGCTAAAAGGATCGGTTGCGCGCCCGCGTCGGATCGAACGGGGCAAAGAGCAGGAAGCCGAACAGGAAACCGCCGATATGCGCATCCCAGGCAATCGTGCCGGCCAGTTCGCCAAAGAGCGGCAGGCCGAGCGCGATCGCCAAATTGCCGGCGAACCATGCAAGGATGAACACCCGCACGGTGCGCAGGGAAAGCGCCGCGCCGATCGACAGCAACGGCGGTTGATAGCCGACATGATGCTGCAGCGTGCGACCGGACGTGCCGAAGGCAAATCGGCAGGCAGCTCCCATCAGGGCGGACACCACGCCGGAGGCCCCGATCATGATCGTCGGCTGGCCCCAGTTGAAGCCGGCATGCACCAGGGCGCCGGCGGCCGCCGAGGTGATCCAGAAGATCACGAAGCGCAGATTGCCGATTCGCCGAAGAACGGGGGTGCCGAAGGCGGCAAGCCACAATCCGTTGAAGGCGAGATGCTCGATGCTCCCGTGTAGCAGGGAATAGGTCACCGGCGTCCAGAACCACTCATAGCCCTGCTGCGACAGCGGATGAACATAGCGCAGTGGAGAAAAGCCGAAGGTGACGGCGAGCCATTCGGCAGCGGCACCGGGCAGCAGCAGCGACTGCACGGCATAGATGACGCCGAGGCCGACCAAGACGATGAGAATGCCGGAGGGAAGGTTGAACACCGGAACGCGTTGCGCCGGCGGTCCATCTTGCCCTTCGTGGGGCTCCTCGCCACGAGGCGATCTCGGCGGAAATTCATCCATGCGGCACGCACCTTCACAAGTTTCTCGAAGAGGCATAAACGACGGCCGCCATAAAAAAAAGCCGTCCGGGCTTGCGGACGGCTTCGTTGGGTAAATCAGGAGCGAACCTGTACCCGAAAATTGGTGCCGAAGGCTATCCTTCGGGAAGTTGATGACCGTCATTTGCCATAGCGGGACGAAGCTCGCAACACTCAGAAAGAATTAACCTTAATTCCACAGTATGATCGCGCGGACACCAAGGATCGGCGCGCCGCGCAAAACGATATGTTAACGGCTTGCCGGTAATTGTTTAACGGTAGAGAAATATTTCAGAAACCGCACCATGTATTCTTCTCAGGCGGCACAGAATGGCGGTCTTGTCTCTCCTGCTCAACGGCGGGCGTTCCAACGCGTAGCCGTGAACCTGCAAGGCCGGCTGATGCTGGCCAATTACGAAGAGTATGTCTGCAAGGTCGTCGACATGTCGCCCGGCGACGTGCGCTTCGCCTGTGCCGGGTGCCCGCAGCCCAATGAACGGGTCATCGCCTATATCGATCATCTCGGCCGCGTCGAAGGAACCGTCATCAAGCTGGTCGAGGGCGGTTTCGTCATGTCGATCAACGCCACAGGCCGCAAGCGCGAAAAACTGGCCGCGCAGTTGACCTGGATCGCCAACAAGCACGAACTTGGCCTTCCCGAAGACCGCCGCCACGACCGCCTGACGCCGCGTGTCACCCGCACCGAACTCAAGCTCGAGGACGGCCGCCGTTATCCCTGTCGCCTGATGGACCTGTCGCTGTCGGGGGCCGCTGTCGACATCGACATCCGCCCCCCGATCGGCACGGCCGTCCAGCTCGGCAACATGCGTGGTCGCGTGGTCCGCCACTTCCTCGAAGGCGTGGCGATCGAGTTCCTCACCCTGCAGTCGCGCGAAGCCCTCACCGAGTTCCTCTGAGCGACACTTTGGCCTGAACGGCGTGCCTCGGATCAGCGGAATTCGAAGATCTGGCGGAACACGCCGGGCGCGATGATCGACAGCGGATTGACGACCAGTTTAGGCTGCTCGGTCGCACCTGTCAGCTTGAAAGTGATCCCGAGCAGGCCTCTGTCACGGCCGTTGCCGAGCAGGATGCCGATCAACGGCAGTTCGCCGAAAAGCCGATTGAGGCCGTAGGCAGGCATGAAGGTGCCGGTCAGGTCTATCTGGCCGCGCGTGTCGCGCACCCCGCCCTGGAACGTCGCGCCGATCTGCTCGCCACGCACCACGCCATTGTCGACCCGAAGCGATCCGTCGCTGTAGACAAGCCGCGCGAAGGCCCGCTGGAAGCGTGCGGAGCTGACGTCGATGTCTTTCTTCACCGCAGTATTGAGGCTGCGGCCGTCGGCACCGGTGGGCGTCGAGACGATCGACTGCAGCCGTTCTTCGTTCTCGACCCGGAAATCGCGAATGTCGAGCGAACCGCTCCAGCTGCCATTGGCGGCCTGAGAGAGCTTGAGGTTCATCAGTCCGCCGATCATCCGGTTGTAGAGGTTGATGAAACGCGCCAGCGCGCCGGCATCGCTGCTGGTGACCGACAGCTCGCTGAGTTCCCCGGGGCGGCGCATCTTGGCCACCACGGCCTGGCGGCTGTCGGTGACACCCGATACGTCGAGCGCCGTCGTCTTGCCACCGCGTGAACCGTATAGGATCGATACGCCGGAAAGCACCTCGTCGCCAAATCCGACCACGCGGTCCAGTCGACCCTTGACCTGTACCGAGAGCGGCTTTTCATCTCCGCCGCTGCCCGGCCCGTCCCCCGGCGATTTGAGCGCGACAATCAGCGAGCGGACATCCGCCGACTTCCCCGAGACCGAGACGTCATAGCCCCCCTTGTTCTGCCGAATGGCAAGCGCATAATCGTCGCCGGGCGCAAGGCGCATCCGGCTGAGATCAGCCGAAACCAGCCCTTGCTTGCCGACCGCAAGCTTGCCGGTCGCGCCGAAACCCTCTCCGTCGAGAACGAAATTCTCGATGGCCGTCTGTGTTTCGCCTTCCAGCGCCTCGAAACTCGCCTTGGCGGCTATTCCCTGCCCCTTCGACCAGCCGATCCAAGGCACGGTCAGGCTTGCCGATGTCAGGTCTATCACCGCCGCCTGGCGCTCGTCGTCGATGCGCGTAAGCTCGACGGTGATCGGGCCGTCGACCAGATCGTCGAGTCCGGGTACGAACTTTCGCCGTTCCTCATTGTCGAGTCGCAGCCTGACGACGCGCTCGCGCGCCACCGGGTCGGTCTTCTCGACCGGCTCGGTCACCTCCAGGTCCATCGGCACGCCATCGATCTTCGCCTTGGCGTTCAACCGTGCGGCCCGCGGATCAACATCGAGCTTGCCCTCGAGATCGCTGATGGTGCGGCCCGAATAGGGCTTGGTCACGTCGACATCCGCAAGGTCGAGATGCGCCTCCCAGACCGGATCGGGTGGATGCTGGTCCGAGATCAGGCCCAGGCGCACCTTCGCCACGCCGCTCACCTTGCCGGAGAAATCCTCGACGGCAAAACCGGCGCGCTCGAGCGCCCGGATCGGCTTGAACGAAACCAGCTCCGCCACGGCATCGGCCGCGCCGGATACCGCGATCTCGATGTCCGCCATCAACGGCTTGTGATAAATGTCCTCGAGCGCGAGTTGGCCCTTCTCCACGGTCACCATCCGGCCCGACGGAAAATAGGATGTGGCCGAGCGGATGCTGGTGACCACCTTGCGACCCGACAGGTCGAAATGCGCCGAGGTATCGCGCAGTGGGGGGATCTCGCCGGTGACGTTCATCCGAGCATCGACAATGTCGAAGCTGACGCGCAGTTCGTTCTCGTCGAGACGCAGCGGCTTGGGTTCGACCGTCAGGCGGTCCTGCGGGATGAAGACCGAGATCTGTCCGTTGGTGATCGTACCGCCGAAGATATTTGCCAGCACCCAGCGACGTGGCTTTTCGGCGATCCAGTAGGGCCAGAGCTGCTTGACCACCGCCGTCTTCATGTTACGGATCAGCGCATCAAACCGAACTTCGGGACCGGTACCGACGAACCGGACGGCAAGCGAGGCGTCCATCGTGCCGGACGGCGTCTGCACGGTGAAGGTCTCGAACTTGAGTTCCTTCTCCTCCAGGAGATAGTGACCGAACGCCTTCAGCGAAAACGGGAATGGCGCCTCGCCCGCAGACGGCACATCGGCCCGCCCCTCGCTCACCAGCAAATCGATCCCGAAGCCCTTTCCGGCCTTGGTGTTGCCGGGCAACCGGTCGAGATCGATCAATCCACCGGAAAGCGGCAGGGACATGGGCCCGAATTCGGCCTGCGAGGACGAAAGCTCAAGTGTGTCCTTGGCGAAATCATAGCCGAAGTTGAGACGCGCCCGCGTCAACTCCTGGCCGATACCATCCGAATAGATCGTTGCGCCGGCAATCTCGGCAATCATGTTGACCGACGGCTTCTGCCCCTCGCTTGCCCGTTTCGCCGATATCGAAACCTCGGCCGAACCGTCGAGACCCTGGCGCGGATTGCCCGTCGCGCCGCGCCGCAGCAGGAATGGCGTCAGGCGCACATCCGCAAGCCTCAGCGTAAGCGACTGCGCCTTGCCGCCGGTATTGGCGGTCAGGGCTGAGATTTCGGTTTGCTGTCCATTCACCGAGACCGCGCCGAAAAAGGAAAGCGAATCATCGGCGCCGCGCTCCATGGCGAGGTCATCGACCGCAATCACCAGCGGACGGCCGCTGACCCCGGTGGTCGAGACTTCGAGCCCGCCGATCCGCATGCGATCTAGGCCGCCCTTGGCGATAAAGGCCTGAATCTGATCGAGCTGCACGAAGGCGCGGTCGAGAAAGGCTGGAATGCTGTCGATGCGAAGATTCGCCAGATCGATCGGCGGACCGGCCGGCAGCAGGCGGGCGTCGAGCGCCACCCCTTCGGTCACGATCTCCCTGACCTTGAAATCGCCGCCGAGAAGCGCGATCGGATCGAGCACCATGTTGACCGACTGCGTCAGCGCCAGCGGACTCTTGCCGCCCTCGGGCACGATCGCGACATTGCGGGCCTCGACCGCCAGCTGAAAACTGTCGGAAAAGCGGATCGCCGTCTCGCCGATCTCGGCCCGAAAGCCCGGCGCGACAGCGGCATTGAGAACCGTGCGTGCGCCGTTGGAAAGCGCCGTGTCGAGCGTTCCGCTCTCGATCACGGCAAAGACGCCGCCACCAATGAGGAGGACGATCCCGACAATGCCGACGATGTAGCGTAGCAGGCGGCGGGCCAGGTTCGACCGCGGCGGGCAATGAACGATCAAAGGGTCATCGACGAGCGAAGACGGAAGTTCGTGCAAGGCCACGAAGTCTTGCCTGCGAAACCGCACCTTTTCGCCCCGGATTTCTCCCATGTGCCGGCGATTGTCTCCGTCGATCGATGCCGTTATCACAGTCGCGCGTGGACGACTGCGTCGCGGACTATATATCGAGTGCGACGACAATCATCCACAAAGCGGGCAAAAGAAAGGTTATCCCATGGCAGATTTGACAGCGGGCGACATGGCTCCGGATTTCACCCTTCCCCGCGACGGCGGCGGCACGGTTTCGCTCGCCGAGATGCGCGGATCGCCCGTCGTGCTCTATTTCTACCCGAAGGACGATACCAGCGGCTGCACGACCGAGGCGCTGGCATTCAGCGCTTTGGCCGACGAATTCGCCAAGGTGGACGCCAAGGTGATCGGCCTGTCGCCGGATCCGGTCAAGAGCCACGACAAGTTCGTCGCCAAGCACGACCTGTCGGTGATCCTGGCCTCCGATGAGGAAAAAACGGTCCTCTCCGTCTATGGGGTCTGGAAAGAAAAGAGCATGTATGGCCGGACCTACATGGGCGTCGAGCGTTCCACCTTTTTGATCGACCGCGATGGGCGCGTGGCAGCGGTGTGGCGCAAGGTCAAGGTCGCCGGCCACGCGGAAGCAGTCCTGAAAGCGGCGCAGTCTCTCTGATGGCCGCATCCGACCCGCTGCGAATCGCAACCTTGCGCGGCGGCGCAACGATGGCGATCTTGAGCGCCGATCTAGACGAAAAGACCGACCTGGCGCAGCAGACTGCGCGGCGCTGGCACGAACGGCGGTTGTCGCTACGCTCGCCTCTCGATCCGGACCTGCCGGAGCGACCCGGCCGGCCGGCAAGGCCGGTGCTCGTTCCGCCAAAAGCCACGGAAAAGCGGTCGCTGCACACACTTGCCGGACGCATAGCCATGCTGCACGCACTGGCCCATATCGAGCTCAATGCCGTGGACCTGGCACTCGACATCGTCGCGCGGTTCGCCTCGGAGCCGGTGCCCCATTCCTTCTTCGACGGCTGGATGCGCGTCGCCTTCGAGGAGGCCAAGCATTTTCGCATGGTGCGCGATCGCTTAAGAGCCCTCGGTGCCGACTATGGAGACATGCCGGCCCATGACGGACTGTGGCAGGCGGCCCATTCGACGCGCAACGACCTGACGGCGCGGCTGGCCGTGGTTCCCCTGATTCTCGAAGCCCGCGGTCTCGACGTGACCCCCTCGCTACAGGACAAGATGCGCGAAACCGGTGACATTGAGAGCGCCGACGTGTTGAAGGTGATCTACGAGGACGAGAAAGGCCATGTCGCCGTCGGCGCCAAATGGTTCCGCTTCCTCTGCGCGCGCGAGAAGAAGGACCCGGCAGCGACTTTCAAGGCGCTGGTGAGGGCCAATTTCCGCGGTGCGCTCAAGGCCCCGTTCAACGATGTCGCCCGCGCCGAAGCCGGCTTGACGCCCTCCTTCTACCGATCCCTGACCTCGACGAACAGCTGACGTCACGGCGCCCGCCGCAGGGAATTCAGCCGTTGTTAACCTTAATCATGTGTAATCATCCCAAGTCTCACACCGGATACGGCCGAGGCGGAATGGGAGACAGCGGTGGCGGGCAAGACAGCAAATCAGGTCTTCGGGAAGCGGCGGCAAGAGCATATCGTCATCCTGGCAAGCGGCGACAAGATCCGCCACATGACGATCCGCCCCTGGATGGCCGCACTTGCCTTCTGTTTTGCCGGGGTCATGGCGATCGGCTATCTCGGCGCTACCACCTACCTCGTCTTTCGCGACAATCTGATCGGCGGCTCGATGGCCCGTCAGGCCCGAATGCAGCACGAATACGAAGACCGGATCGCAGCACTGCGCGCCCAGGTTGACCGCGTCACGTCGCGCCAGTTGCTCGACCAGCAGGTGGTCGAGGAGAAGGTGGAAAAACTGCTCGAACAACAGGTGGCGCTGGCCTCCCGGCATGGTCGACTGGATGCGCTCCTCGATCGGGCCGAGGCTGTCGGAGAACTGCCGGAAGCCGGGCCTATGCCGACGGTGCGGCCGGGCGCGCAGAACAAGCAGGCCCGCGTCACGGGCGGGATCGAAGCGATCGGCACATTGCTTGGGCAAAATGCCCCAGCCGCCCCACAGAAAACGACCGCGCTCGGCTTTGTCCCGCTGACCGACACGGTCGCCGATCGCGCCGACCGCCTCTTTTCGCATATGACGCTTTCGCTCAAGGACATAGAGCAGGACCAGATCGATCGCATTCAACGCCTGACGAGCGGCGCGACCGAAACCGCCGAGCAGATTTCCGGCATATTGCTGCGCAACGGCATACCGCTGGACGACGAAAAGCTCTCCCCTTCCCCGGGTGCGATCGGCGGCCCCTATGTGGCGCCGCAGTCCTCCGAACCGTTCAACGCCTCGCTCAACGACCTCGACGCGGCACTGACACGGCTGGAGACGATGCGCGATACGGCGAAACGGCTCCCCTTCGCCAATCCGGCCCCCGGAAAGGACATCACCAGCCGCTTCGGCAACCGACCCGATCCCTTCCTCGGCGGCCTTGCCATGCATGCCGGGATCGATTTCCGTTCACCGATCGGCGGCGAAATCAGGAGCAGCGGCGCCGGCAAGGTCATCGCTGCCGGTCCTGCCGGCGGCTATGGCAACATGGTCGAGATCGATCACGGGCTGGGCCTGACGACGCGCTACGGCCATATGTCGCGCGTGCTGGTCAAGGTCGGCGACGAGGTGGCGAGTGGTGACACGATCGGCCTGTCGGGCAATACAGGACGCTCGACCGGCCCGCATCTGCACTACGAAGTCCGTCGCAACGGCGAGGCGGTCGACCCCATGCACTTCCTCAATGCCGGCATGAAACTCACGACACTCATCAATTGAGCCCCGTCACCGGAGCGAAGCCTCTCTGAAGGCCACGGCCCGATGGGAGCCGTGCCTCCGGGCCGGCCTTCCCGCGCCCCGGTGGTCGTCGGCAACCAGCAAATCGTGAACAGGATCGTGATGAGGGTCCCCAATCTCGATAGTTGGTCCGAATATTCACCCTTTGTTACTGCAAATCCGGCAGTTTCCTTGACTTTCGAGCAATTTGGCACTATCCCGCGCTGACGTTAGCGCCCGCGTCACGGGCGTCTCAATTGCGTTCGCAAGAACCGGAACGGAATAGATTCCCCTTTGACCACATTTTCTGACCTTGGCCTGAGCCAAAAAGTACTTTCAGCCGTCACCGACGCCGGCTACACCGTGCCGACGCCGATCCAGGCTGGCGCCATCCCGTTTGCCCTGCAGCGCCGCGACATCTGCGGCATCGCGCAGACCGGCACGGGCAAGACCGCATCCTTCGTACTGCCCATGCTGACCCTGCTCGAAAACGGCCGCGCCCGCGCCCGCATGCCGCGCACGCTGATTCTCGAGCCGACGCGCGAACTGGCCGCCCAGGTCGCCGAGAACTTCGAGAAATACGGCAAGAACCACAAGCTGAACGTCGCGCTGCTGATCGGCGGCGTCTCCTTCGAAGAACAGAACCGCAAGCTCGAACGTGGCGCCGACGTGCTGATCTGCACGCCCGGCCGCCTGCTCGACCATTGCGAACGCGGCAAGCTGCTGATGACCGGTGTCGAGATCCTCGTCATCGACGAAGCCGACCGCATGCTCGACATGGGCTTCATCCCGGACATCGAGCGAATCGCCAAGATGATCCCGTTCACCCGCCAGACGCTGTTCTTCTCGGCCACCATGCCGCCGGAGATCCAGAAGCTGGCCGACCGTTTCCTGCAGAACCCGGAACGGGTCGAAGTCTCTCTTCCCGCATCGACCGCCAAGACCGTGACGCAGCGCCTCGTCGCCGTCCACAACAAGGACTACGAGAAGCGTTCGCGCCTGCGCGACCTGATCCGCGCCCAGGAAGACCTGAAGAACGGCATCATCTTCTGCAACCGCAAGAAGGATGTCGCCGACCTGTTCCGTTCGCTGGAACGGCACGGCTTCTCCGTCGGCGCCCTGCATGGCGACATGGACCAGCGCTCGCGCACCAACATGCTGGCGGGCTTCAAGGACAACCAGATCACCCTGCTCGTCGCCTCCGACGTCGCCGCGCGCGGTCTCGACATTCCCGACGTCAGCCACGTCTTCAACTTCGACATCCCGATCCATGCCGAGGACTATGTCCACCGCATCGGCCGTACCGGCCGCGCCGGGCGCTCGGGCGCAGCCTTCACGCTGGTCTCCAAGTCGGACACCAAATATCTCGACGCCATCGAAAAGCTGATCGGCCAGAAGATCGAATGGCTCGACGGCGATCTCTCCTCGCTGCCCGCCATGGCGGAAGGCCAGGACGAGGGTCGTGGCCGGCGCGGATCGCGCGACAAGGACAAGGATAAGGACCGGGGACGTGAGCGCCGCGGCGGTCGCCGTTCCGAGGCACCGGCCGAGCCCGTCAAGGCACGCGAGGCAGAGCCTGCCAAGGCCCGTGAAATCGAAGAAGTCATCGAACCGGTAAGGACCGAACCAGTGAACAGCGAGCGCAAGGCTGACAGGCGGCCGAACCCCGGAAACCGCAATGCACGGCCGAACCCGGCCAATGACGACCAGCGCGAACGCCGCCGCAGCCATTATCGCGATCATGACGACGGCCCGACACCGGTCGGCTTCGGCGACGAAATCCCCGCCTTCATGTTGATCGTCGCCGCCGCGAAGTCTTAAATGGCCAAGCCCGGCATCGATTTCCCCGGTGTCGGCGTCGGGTTGGCGATCCTGCGCGACGGCAAGCTTCTGCTCTGCCGTCGGCTGAAGGCGCCTGAAGCAGGCCACTGGAACATCGTCGGCGGCAAGGTGGATCACCTGGAGCCGGCGGAGACGGCAGCCCGCCGCGAGGCCGAGGAAGAGACCGGACTTTCCATCGGCGCAATCGAATTCGTCACCACCAGCGAACAGATCATCGACGCCGATCGCCAGCACTGGATCTCGCTGCTCTACAAGACCTCGGACTTTCACGGCGAACCGTGGCTGACCGAGCCGGACAAGCTCTCCGCCCTCGAATGGTTCGATCTCGACGCCCTGCCGGAGCCGCTCTCAGCCTTCACCCGGGCCCTTTTGCCTCATCTTCGCTGATGCGCGGGCAGTCTTGCCCTTCGGCCTTGCCTTTCCGGCTTCGGTCCTCAGACCCGCCTCGAAGGCGAGGCGCACCCATTTCGCCATCTCATCCGGATCGTCATAGGCATCCTCGGGCACCGACCAGTAGGGCATGGCGACCGGGTTCTTTCCCTCGCGCTGGTAGACCCACTGCCGCGCGCCGGCCGCCTCGAACTGCGGGGCGGACTGCACATCGGCCTTCAGCATCAGTTCGTCGAACAGATAAAGGGCGATGATGACGCCCTGGTGGTAGATGCCCTTGCCGCTGAACATGCGCTTGATGCCGACCGGCCCGAGCGACGAGAACACCTCCTCGATCTCGACATTGTCCATGGCCTACCCCTTCAGAATTCCACCTGCCGCAATCACCGCCTCGGGTGTGTCGACGTCGAGCCGCGCCGCAAGTCCGATCTCAACGTCGACGATCGGCAGGCCGGCGGTCTCGATGATCGGCCGGGCGCCGATGTCGCCTTCGAGCGATTTCACCGCCTCGAAGGTCGAGCGCGGCAGGATGACCGGATTGCCGCGCTTGCCGTCGGCGACTGCACGCACAATCGAACGCCCGCCAGAGGCACGGAAGGCCGCCACCAGCGCGTGAAGATCGCCGACCGACACGCCCGGCATGTCGGCCAGCATGACGAGAACGCCGTCGGCGCCGCCAGCATTGGCCACGGCAAAGCCGGCCTTCAGCGAACTCGCCATGCCGCTCGCATAATCGGGATTGTCGACGCAGACTACGGCAAGACCCTTCAGGCTCCCGGCGATCTCGAAGCCGCGATGGCCGGTGACGACGATGACCTCGCCGGCTCCCGCCTCGAGCGCGATCCGCGCCGAGCGGCGCACGAGCGGCTCGCCCTCGAACTCGGCCAGCAGCTTATGCCGCCCACCCTCACCCATACGGCTCGACCTGCCGGCGGCGAGAAGCACGGTCGCCACCTTGAGCGGCTGGCTTTCGCCCTCGGTTGCCAGTTCGCGCGGCAGTGGCCGGCTTGGAATTTCCATCAGCAGCCCTCCGACCCCCAGGCCCGTCAGCTCATCGCATGTGGGCGTCTCGCCGGCCAGGAGCCGGTTCAGAACCCAGTCGAAGCCGTTCTCCTTCGGCGAGCGGGCGCAGCCGGGCGCACCGATCACCGGGACGCCGTCGACATGGCCGAGCACCAGAAGATTGCCGGGATCGACGGGAAGCCCCACCTGATCAACCACGCCGCCGGCCATGCGGATCGATTCGGGGATGACGTCGACGGCATCGCACATGGCCGAGGCGCCGAAGACGACGATCATCGGCGGCCGGGAATCGACGCGGTGCAGGGCATTCTCGATCGCCGCAGCAACCGCCTCGGCCCGATGCGCGACCCGCTGCTCGGCCACCAGTTCGCTCGACGAGGGGGCCAGGCGCTGCGCCAGCACCCGCGCGGTCTTGTCCATCACCGAGGGCTTCAGCGACGGCAGTTCGGTGGCGATCAGCTGGACGGCATGCGGCCGGTAGGGCTTGAGCCGGAAGGCGGCACCCTCGGTCAGGATGGCCCGCGCCCGCTCGACGCTATCGCCAGACACGGCAAGCGGAATGATCTTGACGGTCGCCACCAGATCGCCGTCGCGCACGTCGCTATGGTCGGCGAGACAGGCGAGCGTGATCGCCGGATCGACGCGGTTGAACCGGTCGACAAGGCCCTTGTCGGCGACGAACAGCCCGTTGCAGTTGGCGTAAAAATTGACGCGGCCGGTGGAGGCCGGGGTGAGCCGCAGGTTGGCCGGATCGATCGCCGAGGCGCAGCGCTCCGCCGCCTCGTCCTCGCCGAGATCGCCCGCCTCAATGCGACAGGCGATCACGCTGGCGATGCCGGCCTCGGCGAGTGCTGTAACGTCTGCCGTCCGGAGTACATGCCCCTTCGGCAAGCGCCCGGCGGGCAGCTTCACCGCATGGGCGAGGATCAGGCCCTCGGCGTCGCGCGTGGCGAACTCCCCGAAGATCATGCGGGCTCGCCTCCGGCCACGGAGAGCGAGCGCCGGCGGAAGGCCTGGATGACGTCCGCCAGGGTGGCGACGGCGATCTCGGCCGGGGTCGCGGCGCCGATGTCGATGCCGACGGGGGCCGAGATGCGGGCGATCTCCGCTTCGGAAAAGCCCTGCGCCATCAGCCGCTCGACCCGCTTCGCATGGGTCTTTCGGCTGCCGAGCGCGCCGACATAGAAACAGCCGGCCGTGAGCGCCGCGGCGATCGCAAAGTCGTCTATCTTCGGGTCATGGGTCACGGCGACGAGGGCGCTGTAGCGGTCGAGCGAACGGGTCGACAGCGCATCCTCCGGCCAGTCGGCGACGAGGTCGACGCCGGAAAAGCGTTCCGGCGTGGCAAAGGCGGTGCGCGGATCGATGATGGTCATGTCATAGCCGGCGATCGCCGCCATGGGATAAAGCGCCTGGCTGATATGCACCGCGCCGATCACCACGATGCGCGGCGGCGGCAGGTGGACATTGAGGAAGAGCGGGCGGCCGTCGATCTCGACGGCGCCGGACTTGCCTGAGCGGAAACGACCCCCGATCTCCGCGCCGAGCGCGCCTTGAACGGTGTCGCCCTCAACGACCACCCGGTCGTGAGCGTCGGTAAGATCGGTGATCAGGATCGCCGCCTGCCGGGCGGCGCGCGCCGCGTTGAGCGCCTTGAGACTGGAGAGCTGCATCAGGAAAGCCTCTCGACAAAGACGCGGATCTTGCCGCCGCAGGAGAGCCCGACCCTCCAGGCGGTTTCGTCGGCCACGCCGAATTCAAGCATCTTCGCCCGGCCCGACTGCAGTACGTCGAGCGCCTCGGTGATCACAGCGCCCTCGACGCAGCCGCCCGAGACAGACCCCTCGAAACTGCCGTCCGCGTCGATCACCAGATGGCTTCCGACCGGACGCGGCGCCGAGCCCCAGGTCTCGACCACGGTGGCAACGGCCACCTGACGTCCCTGGCCGATCCAGTCCTCGGCGATGAAAAGCGGATCCCTTGTCTGCATGTCGGTGGTCATTGGAGCCCCCTCAGAGTGCGCAGAAGCCGGCGCGGATCGCCCATGTCCGCGGACGTGGCCGAAAGCGCGCCGACCAGGTCGGACAGCGAATTGAGATTGTGGACCGGCCGCAACTCGTCGACATGCGGCAGCATGGCCCGCACGCCACGCGCCCGCGCCTCGAAGCCCTCGAAGCGCAGCAGCGGATTGAGCCAGATCAGCCGACGGCAGGACCGGTGCAGGCGATCGGTCTCCGTGGCCAGCAGCTCGGCCCCCTCGCGCTCCAGCCCGTCGGTGATCAAGAGAACAATGGCGCCCTGTCCCAGCACGCGGCGCGCCCATTGATGGTTGAACTCCTTCAGCGTCTCACCGATTCGCGTGCCGCCCGACCAGTCGCGCACCGCATCCGTGCACTGGTCGATCGCCTCGTCGGGATCGCGATTGCGCATCTGCCGCGTCACATTGGTGAGCCGCGTGCCGAAGACAAAGGTGTGCACGCGGCGCCGGCGCTCGGTCAGCACATGCAGGAAATGCAGGAAGATGCGGGTGTACTGGCTCATCGAGCCGGAAATGTCGGCGAGGATGACGAGCGGCGGCGGCTGACGGCGGTGCTCACGGTATTTCGGCAGAATCAGGTCGCCGCCGGTGCGCATCGCCGCCCGCATCATCGCCCGCGGATCGACATGGCGCGACCGCGAGGTCGGCTGGTAGCGCCGGATCGGCACCTCGTCGAAGGGCATTGTCATGCGCTCGATTTCGCGCCTCGCCTGCGACAGCTCCTCGGCCGACATCTGGGCAAAGTCGGTGCGGCGCAGGACTTCGCTGCCGGAGACGGTGAAGCGGGCGTCGATCTCGATGTCCGGCTCGTCGCGCTCACGGCTCTGGCGCTCGCGCTCGGCAAACAGCGCGTCGCTCACCCGCGACGACCCGGCCTTGGCCTTCTCGCGCTCGCTGCTGTCCAGCGCCACCGGCGACATCATGGCGATCATCTTGTTGACCAGGTCGCGCGAGCGCCAGAACAGGCGAAACGCCTCGTCGAACACCGGCTGGTCCTCGTGCCGCTTGACGAGCACGGCCGAGAGCGCGGCATGGAATTCCTCGCGCGAACCGATGCCGATCGCATCGATGGCGGCGATCGCATCGGCAACCGCTCCAGGACCGGGCTTCAGCCCGGCGCGGCGCAGGACGCGGGCGAAATAGACGATGTTGTCGGCGAGCCGCCCGTCGCCGATCGGCGGCGTCACGACGACAATGCCTTCCCCGGTTCCCGGCGTCTGCATGGCCTAACCCGCCGCCAGCAGTTCGGCCTTGACCTCGGAGAGCACCTTGTGGCCCTCGCCGCCCTGGATCCGGGCAATGTCCTCCTGATATTTCAGGAGCGTGCCGAGCGTATCGGCAATGGTTTCCGGATCGAGCGCCAGCCGGTCGAGTTCGGTGAGCGCGGTCGCCCAGTCGATGGTCTCGGCAATGCCGGGGTTCTTGAACAGGTCGATGGTGCGGATCTTCTGCACATAGGCGACGATCTGGCGCGACAGCTGCTCGTTGCAGCCCGGCACCTTGCGCCGGATGATCGCCAGTTCCTCGGCCGCCTTGGGATAGTCGACCCAGTGGTAGAGACAGCGGCGCTTCAGCGCGTCATGCACCTCGCGGGTGCGGTTGCTGGTGACGATCACGATCGGCGGCTCGGTCGCCTTGACCGTGCCGAACTCGGGAATGCTCACCTGGAAGTCGGACAGCACTTCGAGCAGGAAGGCCTCGAAGGCCTCGTCGGTGCGGTCGAGTTCGTCGATCAGGAAGACCGGCGCACGGCCCGGCTCGCATTGCAGCGCCTGCAAAACCGGGCGGCGGATCAGGTGGCGCTCGGAAAACAGATCATGTTCCAGCCGGTCGCGGTCGGAGATGCCGGTGGCTTCGGCCAGGCGGATCTCCAGCATCTGAGCCGGATAGTTCCACTCGTAGACGGCGGACGCGACGTCGAGGCCTTCATAGCATTGCAGGCGGATCAGCGGGCGGTCGAGCGCCTTGGCCAGCACCTTCGCGACCTCCGTCTTGCCGACCCCGGCCTCCCCTTCGAGAAACAGCGGCCGTTGCATGCGAAGCGCGAGAAAGAGCACGGTCGCCAGCGGACGTCCCGCCAGATAATCGTTTGCAGACAGGAGTTCGATGACGGGGTCGATCGATCCCGGCAGACCAGTTCTTGACGTCTCCGCCATGCTTCCTCCCCTTGATTGAGGGAAAGCTTACAGGCTGCGATAGCCGCGGTCCAGATAGATGAGCGAGGCGTCGATCGGGCCGAAATGCACCGCCTTGACCTCGCCGAACAGCACGGTGTGGGTCGCCGTCACCTTGCTGTCGGTGACCCGGCAGTCGAAGGAAACGATCGAATCGGCAAGCACCGGCGCGCCGGTGACCAGCGTCTGCCATTCGGCCAGCGCGAACCGGTCGTCGGGCGCCAGTCCACCGAAGCCGGCAAAGGCATTGGCGAGCGGCTGATGATGGGCGGCCAGCGTATTGAGGGCAAAATAGCCGCTTTCAAAGAAGACTGCGTTGTTCGGGTTACCGTTGTTGAGGCATACGAGCAGGCTCGGCGGACGGTCGGACACCGAGCAGGCCGCCGTAATGGTGACGCCGCGTCTGACGCCCTCGTACTCGGTCGTGACGATCTGCACATGGCCGGCATAGCGGCTCATCGCTTCCCGGTAGACGACGGGGTCCATCTGCTGCGAGTTCAACAATCTCTTCTCCGGGACGCTTCGGGCCTTGGTGGCATGATGCATGACTATATGGCCGCCAAGGTTTACGTTTTCCACAACGAAGCGGTTTTTTCGTCCTGAGCCTTGCCGCCGATTGGCGTTGCGGTGGCCGCTATCGTGCGGATAGGATGCCGCGCAACGTTCCAAAGAACAGGAAAACCCGTCCGAATGCTCCGCCGAATGCTGCTGTCCGTCCTCGTCGGCCTGTCCCCGGCCTCTTCGGCCCTGGCCGAGGGGCCGAAGATCGCGCTTGTTGCGCCGCAGACCGGCCCTTTCGCCATTCTGGGCACGCAGATGCGCGAGGGCGCGACCTTCGCGGCGCGACGGCAGGGGCTGGAGCTTGCGGTCATCGACGAAACCTGCGAGCCCGGCAGCGGCCCCGCCCTTGCCCGCGAGATCCGCGAATCGGGTGCCAAGGCAGCCGTCGGTTTCCTCTGCTCCGAATCCCTCGATGGCGGACTTGTGGTCCTGTCCGAGGCCGGCATACCGGCGCTCAGCCTCTCCGTTCGATGGAAAGGCGTGCGGGAGGATGCGATAAAGAATGGCTGGCCGTTTTACCGCATGGCGCCCGCAACCGAGGACGAGGCGCAAAAACTCGCCGAAGTCATCCTGCGAGACTGGTCCGGCGACGCCTTCGCGCTGATCGAGGACGGCACGATCCACGGCCGCGAGCTCGCCGAGACGCTGCGCAACAGCCTGGAGGAGCGCGGCCTGAAACCCGTTTTTACCGACACCTTCCGGCCCGGCCAGGAACAACAGGTGGCGCTTGTTCGGCGGCTGAAAAAGGCAGGCGCGACACATGTCTTCGTGGGCGGTGACCGCAATGACGCGGCCATCATCGCCCGGGACGCGGCGGCCGAGAACATCACGCTGACGCTGCTGGGTGGCGAAAGCCTGAATGCCGCGGACCGGCCGGTCCCGCTGGCCGACGGCGTGCGTGCGGTGATCCTGCCCGATGAGCAGGATCAGCCTGCCGCCAAAGAGGTGGCTGCTGAATTAAAGGCGGCCGGCGTGGAGCCCGAGGGCTATGTTCTGCCGGCTTATGCAGCCGTCACGGTGGTGGCGCAGGCGGCCGGCGCGGCCGCGGCCCTTGGCATGCCGCTGGCGCAGGCGATCGGCGAAACGCATGTCGACACCGTGATCGGTCCGATCGCCTTCGACGAAAACCACGAACTCAGCGAAAACCCCTATCGCCTGATGGAATGGCGCGGTGGACGGTTTGTCGAACCTTCCGCCCCAGCGCAATAGACGGGATCGCCGTTCTTCGGAACTAGGATTGATAAGGCCAGAAGGCCTGGCTGAAGACACCACCGTCGACCCACAGCGTCTGGCCGGTGACAAAAGCCGCCTCAGCACTTGCGAGAAAGAGGACGGGGCCGGCAATATCGGCCGGCGTCCCGACCCGGCGAAGCGGCGTGACGCGACCCCAGGTCTCGGCATAGTCCGGCGCTTCCGCCCTTGTCCGTTCCGTCTCGATCGCGCCCGGCGCGACGCAGTTCACGCGGATGCCATGCGGTCCAAGTTCCACGGCCGACACGTTGGTGAACTGCTCGATGCCGCCCTTCGACGCGGTGTAGTCGACCAGTCCCGGAAAGGCGAGCTTGTTGCAGCCCGAACCGATATTGATGATCGCCCCGCCCTTGCCGGCCTTGGCCATGCGTTTGCCGGCCTCGCGCGTATTGAGAAAACAGCCCTTGAGGTTGGTGCGAATGACGGCATCCCAGCTTTCCTCGGACAGATCGAGCAACGGCGACCAAGTCTGGATGCCGGCATTGTTGACGAGAACATCGGGCGCGTCGCCGAACCAAGCGGAAGCCTCGTCCATCAAAAGGGAAACGGCCTCCCCATCGCCGACATCGGAAGAGAAGCCCCGGACACGCCCCGCCGTGCCGATCTCCGTCACAGCCTCTTCCGCCGCGCCATGGTCGCCAAAATGGGTGAAAGCGACATCATAGCCGGCCTCGACGAAGGCCGAGACGAGATGGCGGCCGATGCCGCTGCTGCCGCCGGTGATGATCGCATGCCGTCCCATCTGGACCTCCTCGCTCGAAAGTCCGACAGAAGTGACCGGATCGCCGCGTCGGGTCAAGCCGCCGCGTCTAAAGGCCAGACCTTCGCAGTGTTGCCGGGCCTCCGTCCCGGTGCTATGGGCAGCAAAACGCGCCTGAACCGCTCACGATCCGGAGTTTACGCCCCATGACCCGCCCCCTGCTGATCGCCCCTTCGATCCTTGCCGCCAATTTTGCCAAGCTCGGCCAGGAAGTGGCCGACGTCGTCGAAGCCGGCGCCGACTGGATCCATCTCGACGTCATGGACGGCCATTTCGTGCCGAACATCTCCTACGGTCCGGCAGTCATCAAGGCGCTGCGCCCCTATACCAAGGCCGTGTTCGACTGCCACCTGATGATTTCGCCGGCCGATCCCTTCCTCGAGGCCTTCGCCGATGCCGGCTGCGACGTGATCACCGTGCATGCCGAGGCGGGTCCGCACCTGCACCGCTCGCTGCAGAAGATCCGCTCACTCGACAAGAAGGCTGGCGTCTCGCTCAATCCGGCAACGCCCGTCTCGGTTCTGGAAAACGTCCTCGACGATCTCGACCTGATCCTCATCATGAGCGTCAACCCGGGCTTCGGCGGCCAGAAATTCATCCCCCAGGCGACCGCCAAGCTCGCCCAGGCCAACATGCTGATCGGCAACCGCCCGATCGACCTGGAGGTCGACGGCGGCGTCACCGCCGAGACGGCCCCGCTCGTCACCGCCGCTGGCGCCAATGTGCTGGTCGCCGGGTCGGCCGTCTACAAGGGCGAAGGCGTTGACGACTACCGCAAAACCGTCGACACTTTGAAAAAGGCAGCGCTCGAGGGTCGTCGGTGACAATATTCCGGACATGGCTGGTGGCAAAAGCGGCAATCATATTGACCGCCGCCCCGGCCGTTGCCGGAGATATCGCAGCGCTTCAGTCGATCGGCTTTTCCGATGACGGCAGTGTCTACGCCTTCGAGGAATACGGGATCCAGGATGGTTCCGGCTTTCCCTATTCCAACATCTATGTGATCGACACGGTCAAGGACGCCTATCTCCCGGGCACGCCGATCCGCATTCGTCTCGACGACGAGAATGCCGGCCTGTCCGATGCGCGCCGTGCGGCGATGGACAAGGCACAGCCGCTGATCGCCAGATACGCGCTCGGCGACAATCCCGGCAGTCTTGTCGCCTTCAATCCGGTGAGCGAGGTGGGCGTGGAGAAACACGAACTGCGCTATCTGGAATACCCGGCCGACCCGATCTTCGGCAAACCCTATGCGCTCAAGCTCGAAACCTTCTTCGCCACCCCGACCGGCCATTGCATCGACATGGTGGATGCGCTGATCGCCTTCCGTTTGAAGATGACGGAGAAGGACGGCACACCGGCGGACGAGCTGGTCTACGAGGATAAGAGCGTGCCGGCCAGTCGCGGCTGCACCGTCGGCTATCGCCTCGGCGGTGCCGTGACCTATTCGCCGCTCGGGGAAGCGATCGTGCACATGGCGCTGGTCAATGTGCTGAGCCTCGGCTTCGAGGGCAATGACGGCCGCTGGATCGCCGTGCCGGTCCGTCCGTGACGCCGCTTCCGCCCGGCCCCCGAGCCGCCTCCGGATTTCGCGCCCGCCTCGCCGCAAGCCGGCCGCCTATTGCCGAATGGCTGATCGGCGCACTGCTCTGGGGCTTCCTCATCGCCCTGTCGGTCACCTTCTCCGCCTACGGGTTGCACCGGCTACCGGCGAGCCACAAGACGATCGTGCTCGGCCTCTATTTCACCGGCGCCGCACTGGGTTGGATCGCCGCCCTGCCGCTGATACGCTTCGCCAGCCATTCACGGACGCAAGAGACGCGCTTCGCCGCCGCCTTTCTCTTCCTCGCCGGCAGCACCGCCGCCTTCACCGCGCTGCTGTTCGCTTTGCAATACCGGCACTTCTATGCCCAATGGCACGAACCGTTCGGCACCCGGATCTGGCTGTTCCAGTTCGCCTTTACTTCCGCCTCCGCCGTCTATCAATTTGCCGTACTCGGCATTCGCCACTACCTGCCCTTCGGCCTGATCCTGTTGATCGCGGCCAGCATCCTCCATGCGCGCCGCAGCCGTTGAGATTGCCGCCCGTCTTTGCTAAAGCGACGCCAACTCCAGCCGTAAAGTGAGAACGTCCGATGATCCCGCGTTATTCCCGGCCTGAAATGGTCGCCATCTGGTCTCCCGAAACCAAGTTCCGCATCTGGTTCGAGATCGAGGCGCATGCTTGCGATGCGCTTGCCGAACTCGGCGTCATCCCGAAGGAATCCGCCCGGACCATCTGGGAAAAGGGCGGCGCGGCGAAGTTCGACGTCGATCGGATCGACGAGATCGAGGCCGTCACCAAGCACGACGTGATCGCCTTCCTCACCCATCTCGCCGAATTCATCGGCCCGGATAGTCGCTTCGTCCACCAGGGCATGACCTCGTCCGACGTGCTCGACACCACGCTCAACATCCAGCTGGTGCGCGCCGCCGACCTGCTGCTGGCGGACATGGACCGGGTTCTGACGGCGCTCAAGACCCGCGCCTTCGAACACAAGGACACGGTCCGCATCGGCCGCAGCCACGGCATCCATGCCGAGCCGACGACCATGGGCCTGACCTTTGCCCGCTTCTACGCCGAGATGAGCCGCAACCGCGCCCGCCTGGTCGCCGCCCGCGCCGAGATCGCCACCGGTGCCATCTCCGGCGCCGTCGGCACCTTTGCCAATATCGACCCCAGCGTCGAGGAGCATGTCTGCGAAAAGCTCGGCCTCGTGCCCGAGCCGGTCTCGACCCAGGTCATCCCGCGCGACCGCCACGCCATGTTCTTCGCCACCCTCGGCGTCATTGCCTCGTCGATCGAGAATGTCGCGATCGAGATCCGCCACATGCAGCGCACCGAGGTGCTGGAAGCGGAAGAATTCTTCTCGCCGGGCCAGAAGGGTTCGTCGGCGATGCCGCACAAGCGCAACCCGGTCCTGACGGAAAACCTGACCGGCCTTGCCCGCCTTGTGCGCATGTCAGTCGTGCCGGCGCTCGAAAACGTTGCGCTCTGGCACGAGCGCGACATCAGCCATTCGAGCGTCGAGCGCGCCATCGGCCCCGACACGACGATCACGCTGGACTTCGCCCTGAACCGGCTCGCCGGTGTCATCGAGAAGCTGGTCATCTACCCGGAAAACATGTTGAAGAACATGAACAAGTTCAAGGGCCTGGTGATGAGCCAGCGCGTCCTCCTGGCGCTCACCCAGGCCGGCGTTTCCCGCGAGGACAGCTACCGCCTCGTGCAGCGCAACGCCATGAAGGTCTGGGAAAAGGGTGCCGACTTCCTCGAAGAACTGCTCGCTGACCCGGAAGTGCGCACCGCGCTTTCGGAGGAAGAGATCCGGGAAAAATTCGACCTCGGCTACCACACCAAGCACGTCGACACGATCTTCAGGCGCGTCTTCGGCTGATCCTCAAGCTCGCGACCGGCATGCACGTGCATGCCGGTCGGCTTCTTCTGGTACCGCATTCGAAGAGAAATCTCCTAGGCTTCGGCCGACTCGGCGGCCTTTTCCCTCTTCTCCTCGGCGCCCTCTTGCTCCATCGCCTCCTCGACATGGCGCTCGACCTCCTCGAGCCGCTCGCCGCGCGCATCGCCGTCCGCCGCGGCCGCTTTCGCCAATAGCCGGTTGAGCTTCTTCAGCTCGTTCTCGTCGAGGCTTTCGATGCCGATGAAATGGTTCTCGGCGCCCTGGCTCGTCAGGATCAATTCGTCGAGCTTGGTCTGGATGGCGCGGGTGTCGCGCATCTGCGCATTTTGCAGGATGAACACCATCAGGAAGGTAATGAGCGTGGCGCCGGTGCTGGCGAGCGTCTGCCACGTGCTCGAGTAACCGTAATAAGGCCCCGTCAGCCCCCAGAGGATCAGCGCGCCGAGCGCGGCGAAAAAGATGGCCGGACGACCGGACCATTCCGACACGGCTGAGGCAAAACGGGAAAAGACATTCACGCGATCGGCCATCGCTCACTCCCTGGGCAAGGTGCAGGGTAACGTCCATCCGCTGCTATGGTTCCCGGCGACCGGCACAAGGTGTCACGTTGACTTGGCGCGGCTTCACCGGCAACTATCGGCGACATATCGAAGATCCTATATGCACGATCGATGCGCGGCACCGGGTGGAACAGGGGAGATCATGGCACAATCGGCCAAGCAGCGACCATGGGCCTTCTCAGCCCGATCGCTCGCAGTCCTCTACCTGATCCTGACGGCCGGCCCTGTTCTGCTGGCATCTCTCAGCGGCGGCCTCAATTCTCCGACGGTCTACCCCGTTCTTGCGCGGGCCACCGGCGTCGCTGCGCTGGCGATGTTCATGATGCAGTTTGCCACATCCGGCCGTTTCGAGCTGATCTCCGGTCGGATCGGCCTCGACCGCACCATGGGCTTTCACCGCTTGGCGGCAAAGGGCGCGCTGTGGATGATCCTGTTGCACGTCTTCTTCTTCCTCTTTCGCGGCCGGGACGGCAGCCTTGACGTCATGTGGCAGAGGCTTGTCGCCTACATGACGACGCCGGATCTGAGAACCGGCATTGTCGCCGCCGGGCTCGCCGTCATTCTCGTCATCACCGGCAAACACCTGCGCGGGCGGATCATTCCCTACCAGGCCTGGCGGATCGGCCACGGTCTGCTGGCCGTGGCTCTCGTCGCACTCTCACTGCAACACGCCTTCACCCACGCGCGGTTCATGGCCGATCCGTTCGGCGCAACCGCCATCCTCTTGGTCGCTCTGCTGGCGCTTTCATCGCTCCTCGTGGTCTATGTACTGCGACCAATCCATGCCTTCCGCCCAGGCTTCAAGGTCGAATCCGCCCGCGCGCTGAGCCCGACGGTGGCCGAACTGGTGTTGACGACGAAGCGCCCTGAGCGTTTCACCTTCGCGGCCGGCCAGTTCGCCTGGCTGGCCATTGGCCGGCGCCATACCGTTACCGACAATCCATTCTCCATCGCGTCGGCCCCGTCCGATCTGCCGCGCCTGCGCTTCCTCATCCGCAATGCCGGCGACATGACCGCAGCGGTGCCTCGCCTTGCCCCAGGAACGCCGGTCGGCGTCGACGGGCCGCATGGCAGCTTCACGCTCGACGAAACCGGACCCGGACCTCTGCTGCTGCTGGCCGGCGGCATCGGCATCGCGCCGGTGATGAGCCTGCTTGGAGAGCTTTCCCATGCGCGCGACAGGAGGCCTATCCGTCTGATCGCCGCCGCGCGGAGCCGAGCGGATCACATCGC
The DNA here is from genome assembly GCF_900492205.1 of Ciceribacter sp. T2.26MG-112.2. Classification (GTDB taxonomy): domain Bacteria; phylum Pseudomonadota; class Alphaproteobacteria; order Rhizobiales; family Rhizobiaceae; genus Allorhizobium; species Allorhizobium naphthalenivorans_A. The sequence continues at coordinate 145,267 of NZ_UEYQ01000005.1, read as the reverse complement.
ACGCGGCGAGATTTTGCCCCTGATGGAAGGGCTGGACTTCGAAGCGATCTATCTGGCCGACACCGATGGCGGTGACGACTGTGAATCCGGTACCTGTCGCCGCGAGCATGTATCGCGTCTGCTGCGAGGGCTTGCGCCCGCCGAGACCACCGCTTTCGTCTGCGGTCCGCCGCCGATGATGGAGAGCGCCGTGGCGATCCTGCTTCAAGCCGGGATCCCCATCGAGCGGATCGTCATGGAGCGTTTCGATTTCGACGCCGGCAACGACGCCGTCTGCGCCAGCATCCGCCATCGCTTCATCGCCCTGATGGCCACCGTCTTCGCCAGCGTCCTGACCGTCGCACTGATCGCGGCGACCTAGAGACAAATTCGCATGATGGAGGCAACCGCGCCCTTGACGCAAAGCGCTGTCGACAGCAGATAAGGCGACATGAAAGCATCCGACGCCGACATTCTCATCATTCCGGGATACACCAATTCCGGCCCCGATCACTGGCAGACGCGCTGGCAGTTGCGGCTATCGACCGCGCGCCGCGTCGAACAGGCCGAATGGTCGAAACCGGTGCGCGAAGACTGGGTTGCCCGCCTGATCGAAGAGGTGAATGCATCGACCCGGCCCGTGGTGCTCGTCGCCCATTCGCTCGGTGTGCCGACCCTGATCCATGCGGTGCCGCAGATCGCCGACAAGGTGGCAGGCGCCTTTCTGGTCGCTCCGCCGGACGTCGCCAATCCGGCGATTCGGCCGAAGCACCTGATGACCTTCGGTCCCTACCCGCGCGAACCGCTACCTTTCCCGTCGCTCACCGTCGCCAGCCGCAACGATCCCTTCGGCAGCTTCGAACACGCCGACGATATTGCCAATGCCTGGGGCTCGCTGCTGGTCGATGCCGGGGAATCCGGGCACATCAATGCCGAATCCGGCCACGGCCCCTGGCCGGAAGGCACGATGGTCTTCGCCCAGTTCCTCAACCGCCTCTGATCCAACCGGCGCACAGCTTCTCGCGCGACGTTTTCGGTGATCGCTCATCAGAAACGGTATTTCGGTATCAGCTTTGGGGAGAGTGGCGGATCACATCGGCCATGGGCGCTGGCTGCGCATGCTCGGCTGCACTGCCGTGCGAGGTTACGGCCCGGCCGCCCATCGGGTTTGGCGGGGCACCCGATTTCATTCGGCGCCAGGAATGGCGCGGCGGGCAGCAACCAGATCGGCCGGGCGCAAAGGCGCCCGGCATGTAGAAATAGTTTGTCGGCGATTACTCGCCCTGGATCTGCTCCACCGCCTGGGCGAGGAATTCCTGCATCTTGGCCCGGATTTCCTCGTCGGTGATCGCAACGCCGCCGTCCTTGAGGTCGCCGCTCACCTTGCGAAGCACATCGGCGTCGCCGGCTTCCTCGAAATCGGAAGCGACCACTTCCCTCGCATAGGCATCGAGATCGGCCTTGCCGAGCAGGCCACCGGCCCAGAGGCCCAGCAGCTTGTTGCGCCGCGCCTCGGCCTTGAAACGGAGCTCCTGATCGTGCGCGAACTTGTTTTCAAATGCCTTTTCGCGATCACTCATGCCGCTCATCTGCGTCTCCCAAATTATCCCGCCACCGTGCGGTTTCCGTTCACCCATTAATCAAAAGGCGGTACAAAGTGCAATGCAAACTTGGTCGAATCTCCAAGCGAAGCCTTGCTTTCGACGAATTCGGTCGGGGCGACAACTGTTGCATTGTGAAAACCCGGCTTTTCCGCTAAGGGACCGCTTCAACGATCCACTTGCGCCCCGATGCGTGGCGCCAACAACAGAGAAAAACCAGTCATGAACCGTCGCCGCCGTGTATACGAAGGCAAGGCCAAGATCCTGTACGAGGGTCCGGAGCCCGGCACGCTGATCCAGTTCTTCAAGGACGATGCAACCGCATTCAACAAGAAGAAGCACGAAGTCATCGACGGAAAGGGCGTTCTCAACAACCGCATTTCCGAATATCTCTTCACGCACCTGAACAAGATCGGCATCCCGACCCACTTCATCCGCCGCATGAACATGCGCGAGCAGTTGATCAAGGAAGTCGAGATGATCCCGCTCGAGATCGTCGTGCGCAACGTCGCCGCCGGCTCGCTGGCCAAGCGCCTCGGCATCGACGAAGGCATCGTGCTGCCGCGCTCGATCATCGAGTTCTACTACAAATCCGATGCGCTGGCCGACCCCATGGTCTCGGAAGAGCACATCACCGCCTTCGGCTGGGCCAATCCGGCCGAGCTCGACGACATCATGGCGCTCGCCATCCGCGTCAACGACTTCCTGTCGGGCCTCTTCCTCGGCATCGGCATCCAGCTCGTCGACTTCAAGATCGAATGCGGCCGTCTTTATGAAGGCGACATGATGCGCATCATCCTCGCCGACGAAATCTCGCCGGACAGCTGCCGGCTGTGGGACATCGAGACGCATGAAAAGCTCGACAAGGACCGGTTCCGCCAGGATCTCGGCGGCCTGCTCGAAGCCTATCAGGAAGTGGCCAAGCGCCTCGGCATCATCAACGAAAACGAGCCGCTGCGCGGCACCGGCCCGGTGCTGGTAAAGTAACAAGCCCAGGGAGACTTTAAGAGTGATCAAGGCACGCGTGACAGTAACCCTCAAGAACGGCGTTCTCGATCCCCAGGGCAAGGCGATCGAGGGCGCGCTCGGCGCACTCGGTTTCGAAGGCGTCGGCCATGTCCGCCAGGGCAAGGTATTCGATCTCGAACTGGAAGGTTCGGACAAGGCCAAGGCCGAGGCCGATCTGAAAGCCATGTGCGAAAAGCTCCTCGCCAACACCGTCATCGAGAACTATACTATCGCCATCGCCTGAAGGTTGAAGGAGCGATGGGATGGCTGACCAGACACAGGAACTGATGTTCGAAATCTTGCGGAAACTGCAAGCCGACATCACGACGATCAAGGATGGTCAGCGCGATACGCGTCAGGACATTGCCTCTCTTCGCAACTACATGCATCTCCTGCAAGGCGATTTCAACAATATGCGCGGAACGATGACGCAGGTCCTCGACCGCCTCGATCGCATCGAAAATCGCCTGGAGCTGCGGGAGCTCCAGGAAGCACAAGCAAGGTTTGAGTCCCACCCATGAAATCCGCCGTTCTGCAACTTCCTGGCCTCAACCGCGACCGCGACATGATCGCTGCGCTGACGAAGATTTCGGGCCATGCACCGGTCACCATCTGGCAGACCGAAACGAGCCTTCCGGACGTCGACCTGATCGTCATTCCGGGCGGCTTCTCCTACGGCGACTACCTGCGTTGCGGGGCGATTGCCGCGCGGATGCCGGTCATGCAGGCCGTCAAGGCTGCCGCCGAACGCGGCGTCAAGGTGCTCGGCGTGTGCAACGGCTTCCAGATCCTGCTTGAGGCGGGCCTCCTGCCCGGCGCCCTGATGCGCAACGCCTCGCTGAAGTTCGTCTGCAGGGAAATCAAACTCGAGGTCGTCAACGCCGAGACCGATTTCACCCGCGCCTATGCCAAGGGCCAGATCATCCGCTGCCCGGTCGCCCATCACGACGGCAATTATTTCGCCGACGCCGAGACGCTGAAGACGATCGAAGGCAATGGCCAGGTGGTCTTCCGCTACGCCGAGGGCACCAATCCGAACGGCTCGATCAACGATATCGCCGGCGTGATCAACGACAAGGGCAATGTGCTCGGCATGATGCCCCATCCGGAAAACCTGATCGAGGCGGCCCATGGCGGCAATGACGGCCGCGGCATCTTCGCCTCCGCCCTCGACGTAATCGCCGCTTAACCAGACCGATGATAGAAGGCCGGGCTCTTAACCGGAAAGCACCCCGCATGCGCCCTGCCCTCTGCATTCTTGCCCTGCCCTTGCTGGCCCTCGCCTCCTGCCAGTCCGAGCCGAAGACGAAGCCGGCCCAGGGCCAATCGGCGCTCGACGTGATGGAGCGCGTGGCCGTCGGCGCGAACAACTGCTGGATCAAGTCCGGTGATCCGGCCTTCAGGGCCTATTCCATGGCGCCCGAGCTCAACTCCTTTTCCGGCAAGCCGCGCATTCTTCTCGTGCGCAAGGGCTCGAGCGACATCCGCCCCCTGCTCGTCGTCCAGGCCGAAGGCAGGCCTGCGCGGCTCGACGCATTCGGCCCGATGATGAACGAGCCGGTCGCGCCGCGCATCGCCGCCGATGTCCGTCGATGGTCGGGCGGGGCAAGGGGCTGCTGAACGGGCTTCTACGACGAAAATACCGGCCATGCGTGACATATTGGCCATCGCGGTTCACAAAATCGTGTGCTAGCGTCTGCCACGATTTCACCCGAATCCGAGTGCGTGGACATGATGCCGAGCAAGACCGCCTGCCTGAGCCGAACCGTGCTTCTGACTTTGCTGGCCGCTGGCACCTTGCTCCCCCAAAGCGCAGTTGCGGCCGACTGGTCGATCAAGGAAGTCCGCGCCGGCGTCTTGGGCTCCGTCCAGGCCCGCAGCACGTTTGAGCCGGGCTTCTTCCCGACCGTCGCCCTTTACTTCGATCCGCTGGATTCGGCAAATGCCGCCACCTGGCAGGACACCATCCTGCGTCCGCGGATCCATGCCGGCGCGACGATCAGCACAGCGGGTGAGGCCAGCCAGGTTTTCGCCGGCCTCAACTGGACCGTCGACGTCACCGATCGCTTCTATATCGACCTCGGCTTCGGTGGTACGGTCCACAATGGCGACAATGAAGATGACGGATCCAGCGGCCCGAAGCTTGGCTGCAGCCTGATGTTCCGTGAATATGCCGCGGCCGGCTTTCGCCTGAACGAAAAGCTCGACATCGTCGCATCCATCGACCACTCCTCCAATGCCGACCTTTGCGACCCGAATGACGGCATCAGTCACGCCGGTCTTTCGCTCGCCTACAAGTTCTGACGGCTTTTCGCACTGACCGCAGTTGAGGAAACTCCCGATTGGTCCTTTGACCGATACTGCCGGTCTCCGCCATGGATCGGGTGTCCGTTCACAGCATCAATAGCCGCGACTTCTGCACTTCCTGCTCGGCCTGCACGCGGGTGACACCGATGTCGCGCAACTGATCGTCGGTCAGTTCATGGAGGGCCATCCGACCTGCCCGTTTCATTCGCCAATGGCGCAGGATCAGCCACAGGCGCGCAAGAAATGTCGCCGGCCGCTCCGCCGGGGCCAATAGGTCGCCGGAGGAACGAAACAAACTCTCGCGAACGAAACCGTCCGGGTACATTGTATCAATTGATCTGATGTAGCGCGCTGAATCCATCACATTGGGGCCCATTTTGTAGCTTAATTCGATACAATCGACTTATATTGACCGTTCTTTCGAGACAATGTATTGCATTGTCATGATGACAAATTGGCTCCCCGACCTCCAGCAAGGCAATGGCCCGATCTATGTCCGGCTCGCCGACCAGATCGAAACGGCAATCACCGGCGGCGCGCTGCCGGCGGGGGCCAAGCTCCCACCGCAGCGCAACCTGGCCTATGATCTCGGCATCACCATTGGCACGGTGAGCCGCGCCTATGCATTGGTCCACGAAAGGGGTCTGGTCAGCGGCGAGGTGGGACGCGGCACCTTCGTGCGCGACACCCATCATGTCGCGCCTGAGGCCAATCTCGATCCGGTGACGGCTGCCCTCGTCGGCACCCGGCCGATCACGCCACCACCGGGCAAGATCCGCTTCGACAGCACGGCCGCACCGGACGTCGGCCAAGGGGCCTATCTGCAGACGCATATCGCGGCGATCCTTCGCGAACATCCGACTGACATCGCCAGCTACACGCGCAGTTTCCCCGATCACTGGTTCGCCGCCGGCGCCCGCTGGCTGAGCAAGGGCGACTGGGCGCCGTCACCGCGCGACATCGTTCCCACGCTCGGCGCCCATGCCGGCATCATGGCGGTCATCGCCGCCGTGACGTCACCGGGCGACAAGGTCGTGTTCGAGCACCACACCTATTCCCAGGTGAGCCGCGCCGCAGGCCTTGCCGGACGCCGCACCATCCTCGTCGACAGCGACGGTCACGGGGTGATCCCCGAGGATTTCGAACGCGTCTGCGCCCAGCAACATCCCAAGGTCGCCTTCCTCATGTCGTCGGCGCAGAACCCGACCTTGGCCACCCTGCCCCTCGATCGGCGCATCGCGATCGTCGATATCGCCCGCCGCTACAGCGTCTGGCTGATCGAGGATGACCTTTACGGCGCCATGTCGCCGCAGCCGCTGCCGCCTCTCGCGAAACTGGCCCCCGAGCGCACCTTCATGGTCGGCGGCCTGTCCAAATCGGTTGCGGCCGGCGTGCGCGGCGGATGGGTCGCTTGCCCGCCGCATTTTGCCCAGCGGGTACGCATCGCCCACAAGATGATGACCGGCGGCATGCCCTTCCTTCTCGCCGAGCTCTGCGCGCGCCTCGTGCTGTCGGGCGACGCCCCTCGCATTCGAACCCTTTGCGCCGAAGAAATCGCGGCACGCGAGACGTTGGCGCGGGACTATCTTTCCGGTTTCGACTTCGTTTCCCACCCCGCCGTCCCGTTCCTGTGGCTGGCGCTTCCCGAGCCCTGGCTGTCGGGTACCTTCAAGAATGCGGCCCTCACCGAAGGCGTGCTGATCGACGATGAGGACGAGTTCAAGGCCGGGCGCTCGGAAAAGGTGCTGCATCGTGCCCGCATCAGCTTCTCGTCGCCGCAACAGCGCGATGAGGTCCGCGCCGGTTTCGCCATTCTGCGACGCCTTCTGGAAAACGGCAGCGCCGGCTACGACAGCATCGCTTGAGCGAACCGGCGGTCGGGCGGCGCGGCCTCACTGCAAGGGATTGGCACTGCGCGGGTGCCGCCCGCATTTTTCCTGTCGCACCATTGCCCCACATGCGCTAAGAAGCGCCCAAACCCCGATTTCCGGCAGGCTATCCAGGACCAGCGATGACGATCCCCAACACGATCCAGATCACCCCCGAACTCGTAGCTTCCCACGGGCTGAAGCCTGACGAGTACGAGCGGATCCTCGACCTGATCGGTCGTGAACCGACCTTCACCGAACTCGGCATCTTTTCCGCCATGTGGAACGAGCACTGCTCCTACAAGTCGTCGAAGAAATGGCTGAAGACGCTGCCGACCAAGGGTCCGCGCGTCATCCAGGGCCCCGGCGAAAACGCCGGTGTGGTCGACATCGACGACGGCGATTGCGTCGTGTTCAAGATGGAGAGCCACAACCATCCGTCCTACATCGAGCCCTACCAGGGCGCGGCGACCGGCGTCGGCGGCATCCTGCGCGACGTCTTCACCATGGGTGCCCGTCCGATCGCCGCGATGAACGCGCTGCGCTTCGGCGCGCCGGATCATCCGAAGACCCGCCATCTCGTCACCGGGGTCGTTGCCGGCGTCGGCGGCTATGGCAATTCCTTCGGCGTGCCGACGGTTGGTGGCGAGGTCGAGTTCGACCCGCGCTACAACGGCAACATCCTGGTCAACGCCTTTGCCGCGGGTCTCGCCAAGTCGAACGCCATCTTCCTGTCGGAAGCCAAGGGCGTCGGCCTGCCGGTCGTCTATCTCGGCGCCAAGACCGGCCGCGACGGTGTCGGCGGCGCGACCATGGCATCGGCCGAATTCGACGAGCAGATCGAGGAAAAGCGCCCGACCGTTCAGGTCGGCGACCCGTTCACCGAAAAGTGCCTGCTGGAAGCCTGCCTCGAACTGATGCAGACCGGCGCCGTCATCGCCATCCAGGACATGGGAGCCGCCGGCCTTACCTGCTCGGCGGTGGAAATGGGCGCCAAGGGCGACCTTGGCATCGAGCTCGACCTCGACAAGGTGCCGGTACGCGAAGAACGCATGTCGGCCTATGAAATGATGCTGTCGGAGAGCCAGGAGCGCATGCTCATGGTGCTTGAACCCTCGAAAGAAGAAGTCGCCAAGGCGATCTTCGTCAAGTGGGGCCTCGACTTCGCCATCGTCGGCCACACCACCGACGACCTGCGCTTCCGCATCATCCACCAGGGCGAGGAAGTCGCCAACCTGCCGATCAAGGATCTCGGCGACCAGGCGCCGGAATACGACCGCCCCTGGGTCGAGCCGAAGACCCCGGCGCCGCTGGCCGAAAACGACGTTCCGCAGGTCGATGTCGCCGATGCGCTCATTCAGTTGGCCGGTTCGCCGAACAATTCTTCGCGCCGCTGGGTTTATGAACAGTACGACACGCTGATCCAGGGCAATTCGCTGCAGCTTCCCGGCGGCGATGCCGGTGTCGTGCGCGTCGACACCCATCCGACAAAGGCGCTCGCCTTCTCGTCCGACGTCACGCCGCGCTATGTCGAGGCCGACCCGTTCGAGGGTGGCAAGCAGGCGGTAGCCGAATGCTGGCGCAACATCACCGCGACCGGCGCCCTGCCGCTGGCGGCCACCGACAACCTCAATTTCGGCAATCCGGAAAAGCCGGAGATCATGGGCCAGCTGGTCTTTGCAATCAAGGGCATCGGCGAGGCCTGCAAGGCGCTCGACTTCCCGATCGTCTCGGGCAATGTCTCGCTCTATAACGAGACCAACGGCCAGGCCATCCTGCCGACCCCGACCATTGCCGGCGTCGGTCTCATGAAGGACTGGGCCAAGATGGCCCGCATCCGCTTTGCCGCGCAGGGCGAGGCCGTGCTTCTCGCCGGCGCACCATCGGGCTGGGGCAGCCATCTCGGCCAGTCGGTCTACCTGCGCGATATCCACGGCCGCACCGACGGCCCGGCACCGCATGTCGATCTCGTCCATGAAAAGAAAGTGGGCGACTTCGTCCGCGGCCTGATCGAGGACGGTCTCGCCACCGCGGTCCACGACTGCTCGTCGGGCGGCCTGGCGCTGGCCGTCGCCGAAATGGCCCTGGCCTCGGGCATCGGCGCCACCATCAACGCGCTCAACGACGCTGATCCGATCGCCGTCTTCTATGGCGAAGACCAGGGCCGTTACGTGCTGACCGTCACCCAGGACAATGTCGATGCGGTCCAGATGCGCGCCGAAGCCGCAGGCGTCTTCTGCCCGTGGATCGGCCGCACCGGCGGTAACAATGTCGTGCTGGGCGACGCCCGTCCCGTCGCAATTGAGGAATTGCGCTCGGCGCATGAATCGTGGTTCCCTCGCTTCATGGAAGGCAGCATCGCCTGAGGCGGTGCTTCGCATACGCAGGAGAAGCAGACATGGCTATGAAACCCGGTGACATCGAAGACCTGATCAAGGCGGGTATTCCCGGCGCCAAGGTGGTCATCCGCGACCTCGCCGGCGACGGCGATCATTATGCGGCCGAAGTTGTGGCGGAGGCCTTTCGTGGCAAGTCGCGCGTGCAGCAGCACCAGATGGTCTATGACGCCCTGAAGGGCAATATGGGCGGCGTACTGCATGCGCTCGCCCTCCAGACCTCCATTCCGGACTGAAGCGCCAGGGAAACGGCAGATGGCTGATCTCGTCAAGGAAGTGATCGACAACGTCGTAAAGGGTGTTCTCAAGGAAATTTTGAAGAAGACCACGGGCCGCGGCACGACGCGCCGCCGCAAGCGGCAGGCGCGCTCGGCCACCACCGGACGTTTCGTCAGGAAGACGAGCCGCCCGCGCAAGCCGGCGAAGAAGCAGGTCAGTCGCCGGCGCACGGCGGCCAATCGCAGCCGCCAGCGGACGCGCTGAGCCGCGCAGGCCAGTCATGCGAATTTGCGCTCTGGCAAAGACGGCGACTGCTTGCTATTTAGAATGCAGAATTGAGACAGCGGCCCTTGAAACCGCATGTGAAAGGATATCCCATGAGCGCCCAGGAATTTATCGCCAATGAAGTGAAGAGCAACGACGTGGTGCTGTTCATGAAGGGAACGCCGCAGTTCCCGCAGTGTGGCTTCTCCGGCCAGGTCGTCCAGATCCTCGATTACGTGGGCGTCGACTACAAGGGCATCAACGTGCTCGCCGACGACGAGATCCGCCAGGGCATCAAGGACTTTTCCAACTGGCCGACCATTCCGCAGCTCTACATCAAGGGCGAGTTCGTCGGCGGTTGCGACATCATCCGCGAGATGTTCCAGGCCGGCGAATTGCAGAAGCATTTCGAGGACCAGGGCGTCGCCGTTCGCGGCGCTGCCTGACCCGTCATCCGCCTTTTAGCGGATTTCGTCATTCAATCAACTTTTTCAAGGCGTTGCCCCAAGCAACGCCTTATCTCTGTTTTGGATATTGAGCCATGTCTACATCGTTACAGCCGGCGCCCGCCAATTTGCGGGGCATGGGCCGGGTCGAATTCATCGCCATGATGGCCTTCCTGATGTCGCTCAACGCGCTCGCCATCGACATCATGCTGCCGGGGCTTCAGCAGATAGGCAGTGCACTCAATGTGGTCAACGAGAACCACCGCCAATATGTCGTCTCCGCCTACCTGATCGGCTTCGGCGTCGCACAGCTCTTTTATGGCCCGATCGCAGACCGCTTCGGCCGGCGTCGTCCCATGCTGTTCGGTCTTGCCATCTACATCGTTTCATCACTTGCCGTGGTCCTCGTCCCGTCCTTCGGCGCCCTGCTCCTGTTGCGCTTCATCCAGGGCATCGGCTCGGCCGCCACCCGCGTCATCACCGTCTCCATCGTCCGCGACGTCTATGGCGGGCGGCAGATGGCGGAGGTCATGTCGCTCATCATGATGGTCTTCATGGTCATCCCGGTGATCGCGCCGGGAACGGGCCAGGTCATCATGTTCATGGGCCACTGGCACTGGATCTTCGTCTTCATGGCGGTGTCGGCCATGGTCGTCGGCTTGTGGATGTATGCCCGCCTGCCGGAAACACTGACGGCCGATGACGTCCGGCCGTTCACCGCCGCGTCGATCTACCAGGGTTTTCGCATCGTGCTCACCAACCGGATCGCGCTCTGCTACACGATCGCCAGCACCTTCATCTTCGGCGCGCTATTTGGCTTCATCAACTCCGCCCAGCAGGTCTATGTCGGGATCTACGATCTCGGCGCATGGTTTGCCGCCGCCTTTGCCGGTGTGGCGCTGTTCATGGCGCTGTCGTCCTTCGTCAACGCTAGGCTGGTCGGCCGGATCGGCATGCGTCGCCTGTCGCATGCCTCGCTGATCGGCTTCATCGCCATCAACTTCGTCTGGCTGGTGGCACAGGTGCTCGGGCCGCAGCCCATGCCCTTCCTGCTGTTCATGGTGTTCTTCTCGCTCGCCATGTTCCAGTTCGGCTGGATCGGCTCGAACTTCAACTCGCTCGCCATGGAACCGCTCGGCCATGTCGCCGGCACGGCCTCGTCCGTTCTGGGCTTCATGGGAACCGTCGGCGGCTCGCTGATCGGGGCTGCGATCGGCCAGGCCTATGACGGCACGGCCCTGCCGATGGTCGCCGGATACTTCATCGTCTCGGTGATCGGCCTCGTCTTCGTCCTGATCGGCGAGCGTGGTGTGCTGTTCCGCCAGCAGAACCCCGCCGTCTGACGACCCGGCATTGGCCCCGTCCGGAAAGCGTTCCGGACGGGGCCGGCAGCGGCTCGCAAGGTCTTTCCCGGCCAAGCCGTCCTGTATTGCTACGCTCTTCCATTGCTACGCACTTGCGTTGATACGCGCTTCCTCATCTATATTTACAGTTATTCAAGACGACTCGTGCCATAAATCTAGCACGAGCTGCCGTGTCGCCATTTTTCCAGCGAATCATGCAGCGCTCGGGCATGACGCCCGCTTCCCTTAATCGCTGTCCGCACCAGGGGCAGGATCACTGTTCGCGTCGCCGAACATTGCATCTGCACGCTGCGCCTGGACCAGAACTGCATTCGTCGCCCGTTCGCGCTGGCCGTCCTTTTCCGGAGCCGTTTATGTTGAAACTCAAGATTAGCACCAAGTTCAATTCCCTCCTCTTCGGAGGCGCGCTCATTTCAGCGATCGCCGTCGCCGGGACGGTGGTGACGCTCAGCACCCGCTTTGTCTCGCAGGCGATGGAGGACAAGCTCGCAAGCGTCGAAATGCAGTTTCAATCCGAGCTGACCGCATCGCAGCGCGCGGCGACCATGCTGGCTCTGCTCACCGCCGAACAAAAGGGCGTCAAGCAAGCCATGGCAGCCGGCGACCGCGACGCCCTTGCCGGTGAATTCGCCGGCGCCTTCAAGGCCCTGAAGGGCACCTACGACGTTCGCCAGTTCCAGTTTCATCTGCCCCCGGCCATCGCCTTCCTGCGCGTCCACAAGCCGGAGCAGTTCGGCGACGACCTGTCGAGCTTCCGCACCACGGTCGTTCAGGTCAATTCCGAGAAGAAACTCCTGAGCGGCCTGGAAGGCGGCGAGGCCGGCATCGGCATTCGCGGTCTGGCACCGATCGCCCTTGACGGCAATCATCTCGGCTCCGTCGAGTTCGGCCTCAGCCTGCACAGCGGTTTCGTCGAAAAATTCACCCAGAGCACCGGTCACCCCGCCGCCATCTTCGCGGTCGGCACGAAGGGTCTGGAGCAGATCGGCTCCACCTTGCCGAACGGCATGGACGCGGCGAAGGTCTTCAAACTCGACGATCTGCTCGGCAAGCGCACGACCTTCGAGACCATGCCGGAAACCGAAGGCGCGCTTGCCGGCGTCGTCTTCCCGGTCCGCGACTTCTCCAACAACACGATCGGTCTCGCCGTGGTCGCGGTCGATCGGGCCCGTTACAATGAAATCGCCTCCACCGGCTTGTGGGCGGCGGCGGGCGTCTTTGCCCTCATGCTGCTGATTGCCGGTGCCATCGCCCTGATCAGCAAGCCGATGGTCTATCGCCCGCTGGCGCGGATGACCGACTATATGGGTCTCCTGGCCCGCGGCGACCTCAACACCGAGGTGCCCTATGCCGGTCGTGCCGACGAACTGGGCTCCATGGCGGATGCGGTTGACGTTTTCCGCAAGTCGGCCCTGCGCAATATCGAACTCGAGCACGAAGCCGACGACAACCGGTCGGCCAGCGAGCAGGAACGTGAGCGCACCGAAGCCGAAAAGGCCGAACAGGCACACCGGCTGCAAATCGCCGTGGACGCCCTGGCCCGCGGGCTGGACAGCCTGGCGAAGGGTGACCTTTCCTTCCGCATCGAGGTTCCGTTCTCCGGCGCGCTCGAGACCCTGCGGCAGGATTTCAACCGATCGATGGAAACACTCGCGGGAGCACTGGGCACGATTGCCGAAAGCTCCGACAACATCCGGCAGGGCACATCGGAAATCCGCGGCTCGACCGACGACCTGTCGCGCCGCACCGAGCAACAGGCAGCCTCGCTCGAGGAAACCGCCGCCGCCCTCGATCAGATCACCACGACGGTCAAGGCAGCCCACCGCCGCGCCGAAGAAATCAGCCGCATGGTCGGCGAGGCGACCGCTGTCGCGGGCCGGTCGGCAGTGATCGTCGAAGACACCGTCTCCGCCATGGGCGAGATCGAATCCTCGTCCAACCAGGTCGGCCAGATCATCGGCGTGATCAACGACATCGCCTTCCAGACCAACCTGCTGGCGCTCAACGCCGGCGTCGAAGCCGCCCGCGCCGGCGAAGCCGGCAAGGGATTTGCCGTCGTTGCTCAGGAAGTGCGCGAACTCGCCCAACGCTCGGCCGCCGCGGCGAAGGAAATCAGGACCCTGCTGGAACGCTCGGAAGCGCATGTCCAGTCCGGCGTGACACTCGTCACCCGCACCGGCGAAGCTCTGAAGCAGATCGGTGATCATGTCCTGACGATCAACGAGAATGTGCGTGCCATGGTCACGTCGTCGCAGGAACAGTCGGTCGGCTTGCAGGAGATCAACACCGCCGTCAACCAGATGGACCAGGTGACCCAGCAGAACGCCGCCATGGTCGAGGAAACGACGGCGGCCGTCCATTCGGTCTTCGGCGAAACCGAGACGCTGAACGATGCCTTGTCCCGCTTCCGGCTCGACGGCCCGTCCGGCTCGGGTCGGATCGCTTCAAGAGCGGCCTGACAATCGCGTTCGGAAAAGAAAAAACCCGCACGGCTCAGGCTGTGCGGGTTTTTTAACGTCGAGATTTCACTGTCAGAGCGTGAACACCTTGTCGCGCAACTCCTGCCAGCTTTCGGGGTCCGGCGCGAGCAGGAGGCCGCCTTCGAAATTGTGCGGCAGGTAGGGCGAACCGTCGAGTCGGGCAACATGGGCCCCGGCCTCCTGCGAGATCAGCGTACCGGCCAGGTGGTCCCAGGGCATCAGCTTCTTGTACATCAGGAAATGCAGATGGCCGGCGGCGAAGGTGCGGTATTCATGCGCCGAGCATCGGTAGCTGGTGAACAGCCTGACCTCGGCGAGATTGGCAAGGATCTGCCGCTTGGCCGCGGTGTCCATGTAGGTGAGTGCGGCGATGCCGACCATCTGGTCGAGCGGCACGGCGGGTGCGACCGCCACCTGCGCCTGGGAACCGTCTGCGCCGCACATCCAGGCGCCCGAGCCCTTTTCTGCAATCAGCCAGTCATTGCCCATCGGGTCATAGATAATGCCGGCGACCGTCTCGCCCTTGGCGACCACGCTCAGCATCACGCCGAACAGCGGCAGGCCGGCCGCATAGTTGAACGTCCCGTCGATCGGATCGACGATCACGGCAAGATCGGCATCGGCGATCCGGTCGAGCAAAGCCGGGTCTGAAGCGACCGCCTCCTCGCCGATGAACACGGCGTCCGGCATGGCCTCCGTCACGCGCTGGCGGATCAGTTCCTCCGCGGCCTCGTCGGCCTCGGTGACGAGGTCGATGGCCTCGGTTTTCATCCGCACGTCACCGTCGCCGAGCTTGCGGAAGCGTGGCAGGATCTCCATCGCCGCCGCTTCCTGGAGCGCATTGGCAAGCGCCGCGATGTCGAGTTCGGCCATGGTCAGACGTCCTTTGTCACAAGGGAGGAAAAGTCGAAGAGTTTTGGATCGAGCAGGTGCGAAGGATCGACATGGCCGAGCGCCCGCAGCATGGCGTCCTTGCGGCCCGGCATCTTCGCCTCGATGCCGGCCAGCATCTCCTTCATCGCATTGCGCTGCAGGCCGTCCTGCGAACCGCAGAGATCGCAAGGGATGATGGGGAACTCCATGGTGGCGGCAAAGCGAGCCAGATCGTCCTCGGCCGCATAGGCGAGCGGGCGCAGCAGCATCAGGTCACCTTCGTCATTCAAAAGCTTGGCCGGCATGGCCGAGAGCCGGCCGCCGTGGAAGAAGTTCATGAAGAAGGTTTCCAGAATATCCTCGCGGTGGTGGCCGAGCACCAGGGCGTCACAGCCCTCCTCCCGCGCCACCCGGTAGAGATTGCCACGGCGCAGGCGCGAGCAGAGCGAGCAGTAAGTCGCCCCCGTCGGCATCTTTTCCTTCACCACCGAATAGGTGTCGCGATATTCGATGCGGTGTTTCACGCCGATCGAGGCCAGATAGTCCGGCAGCACGTGCTTGGGGAAATTCGGCTGGCCCTGGTCGAGATTACAGGCGACGAGTTCGACCGGCAAAAGGCCGCGCCATTGCAGGTCGAGCAGGATGGCGAGCAGGCCATAGGAATCCTTGCCGCCCGAAAGGCCGACCAGCCACCGCTTCTGGCCCTTCATCATGTCGAAATCGGTGATTGCCTGGCGAACCTGGCGGATCAGCCGCTTGCGCAGCTTGTTGAAGCCGACCGAGCGCGGCGCGCGGGCGAAGACCGGATGCACGCCGGCCGCGTCGGCGGCGAATTCCTCGTCCTCGGCAGACAGGTCGACGGTCAGTTCGGCGGCTGGGACGGTCATGGCTTCAGGCTCCACGGGCGCATCGAGCGCGCGCCCTGCCAATGCCCGGTTGCCGCGGCAAGATCAAGTCCCGAATACCGACCAGCCGGTGCGCGCCGCCAGCATTTCGAGCGCGACGGAGCCTAGCGCCGAATTGCCGACCTTGTTCAGGCCCGGCGACCAGACGGCGATCGAGGCCTTGCCCGGCGCGATGGCGAGAATGCCGCCGCCGACGCCGCTCTTGCCCGGCAGGCCGACATGGAAGGCGAAGTCGCCCGATCCGTCATAGTGGCCGCAGGTCAGCATCAGCGCATTGATGCGCCGCGCCCGCTTCGGGGAGACGACCGAATAGCCGCTGATCGGATCATGGCCGTGGGCGGCGAGGAACAGCCCTGCGCGCGACAGCTGCCGGCAGGTCATGGCGATGGCGCACTGGTGGAAATAGACGCCGAGCACATGGTCGACCTCATGGTGCAGATTGCCGAAGGAGCGCATGAAATTGGCCAGCGCATGATTGCGGAAGCCTGTTTGGGTTTCCGACTTTGCGACCGCTCTGTCGATGCTGATGGTCTCGTCGTCGGCAAGATAGCGCACGAAGCGCAGCACTTCGCCGATCGCCTCCTTCGGCTTGTGACCGGCCAGCACCATGTCGCAGACGACGATCGCGCCGGCATTGATGAAGGGGTTGCGCGGAATGCCGTGCTCCTGCTCGAGCTGCACGATGGAATTGAAGGCGGAGCCGGAGGGCTCGCGGCCGACGCGTTTCCAGATTCCCTCGCCGGCCTTGCCGAGCGCCAGCGTCAGCATGAACACCTTGGAGACGCTCTGGATGGAAAACGGCGTCGTCGCATCGCCTGCGGTGAACACCTGTCCGTCCACCGTCGTCAGGGCGATGCCGAACTGGTTGGGATCGACCTTGGCAAGTTCGGGAATGTAATCGGCGACCTTGCCCTCGCCGCGCCGCTCGGCGAGCGATAATGCGATGTCGTCGATGACCGCCTGAAGATCCATCTGCATCCTTTCACAGCCAAGCGCCGTTCTTGCATAATCGCCGCAAAATATTGCAGCGCAAATAGAAAAAGCCGCCCCGAGAGGCGGCTTTCAACAATCCGGTCGCGCAGCGATCAGCGCGAGTAGAATTCGACGACCAGCTGCGGTTCCATGACGACAGCGTAGGGAACGTCGGACAGGCCCGGAACGCGGACGAAGGTGGCAACCATCTTGTTGTGGTCGACTTCGATGTAGTCCGGAACGTCACGCTCGGCGAGCTGAACCGATTCGAGAACGGTGACCAGCTGCTTCGACTTCTGGCGAACTTCGATCACGTCGCCGGCCTTGCAGCGGTACGAGCCGATGTTGACCTTGACGCCGTTGACGGTGACGTGGCCGTGGTTGACGAACTGACGGGCAGCAAAGACGGTCGGTACGAACTTGGCGCGGTAGACGATCGCGTCGAGACGCGATTCGAGCAGACCGATCAGGTTCTCCGAGGTGTCACCCTTGCGGCGGTTGGCTTCGTCGTAGGTGGCGCGGAACTGCTTCTCGCGCAGGTCGCCGTAGTAGCCCTTCAGCTTCTGCTTGGCGCGCAGCTGCACGCCGAAGTCGGAAAGCTTGCCCTTGCGACGCTGGCCGTGCTGGCCCGGGCCGTATTCGCGACGGTTGACCGGGGACTTCGGACGGCCCCAGATATTTTCGCCCATGCGGCGATCGATTTTGTACTTGGATGCAGCGCGCTTGCTCATCGCATTTCCTTTACAACAGGTTACACCGGTTTGTTACCAAACCGGATCAAGGAAACACGCCCTCCTCTGAACTTCGTTTTGGAAGCTCTGACAGGTTTCTCACAAAAAGCGTATGGAGAACACCACGGGACATGTCAAAGAAACACCGGGCTTTCCGGCCCGGCGTTGGGGGGTCATTAGCGGTGGATCACGCGAAAGTCAACGGCTTGCGCTTGAACTAATTCATCCAGAGACCATTTCGGGGAAACGCAGCACCGGGCCCCTCTGACGCGAGTGCCGGATTCCCGTGATGTCGGAGCTGCGATCCCCAACCGTTCCGGCAAAGGAAACCCTCGATGGATTTTCTTTGGTTTGATTTTCTGGGCACCCCCGCCTGGATGTGGCTCACCTTTATCGCAATTGTCATTACCCTGCTCGCTCTCGATCTCGGTCTCCTGCACAAGGAAAGCCGCGAGATCGGCATTCGCGAGAGTTTCATGCTCTCGGCCTTCTACATGTCCCTCGGCCTCGCCTTCGGCGGCTGGATCTGGTTCCAGAGCGGCCAGCAAGCAGGACTCGAATACCTGACCGGCTTCGTCGTCGAGAAGAGCCTGGCGATGGACAACATCTTCGTCATCGCCATGATCTTCGGCTATTTCTCCATTCCCCGCCAATACCAGCATCGTGTCCTGCTGTGGGGCATTCTCGGTGTGATCGTGCTGCGTGGCGTGATGATCGCCGCAGGTGCCTCGATCGTCGAGAACTACTACTGGGTGCTCTATTTCTTCGCCGCCTTCCTGGTCTTCACAGGCGTGAAGATGCTGTTGACCGCCGATCACGACTACGACGTCGCCGCCAATCCGGTGCTGAAATATCTGCGCCGGCACCTGCCCGTGACCGAGAGCTTGCGCGAGGAGCATTTTTTCGTCCGCGAGGCCGACAAGAGTGGCAAGCTTCGGACCTTCGTCACGCCCCTGTTCCTGGCGCTGGTCATGGTTGAATTGGCGGACGTGATCTTCGCCGTCGATTCGATCCCGGCGATCTTCGCCATCACCACCGATCCGTTCATCGTCTACACGTCGAACATTTTTGCCATCCTCGGCCTTCGTGCCCTCTACTTCGCCCTGTCGGCGCTGATCCATCGCTTCGCATACCTCAAATATGCGCTGGCGCTGGTGCTGATCTTCATCGGTTCGAAGATCTTCGTCGCCGATATGCTGGGGCTCGCCAAGATCCCGCCGGCCGTCTCGCTCGGCGTGACCCTCGCCATTCTGGCGAGTGGAATTGTCGGCTCTCTCTGGGCGACCCGCAAGGCCGAGAAGAGCGTCACCAAGCAAGTCGCGCAGGAATAAGGAGCACGGGGCGGCCTCCGGCCGCCCCACGCCCTCTACGTTATCAACCGACCAGTCCCGGCGATCCCGCGACACGGCATTCACGGCCGCCGTCCGGGCGGATATGGTGTCGATCACCACACACCCTGAGGATCGGATCGCCATGACCGAGACTGTCGCCAATGACGCCCGCAGGGGCGATCCGTATGCGCTCGAACGCTTCGTTGAAGCCCAGGCTCCCGTGTACGCAAACGTGCTTGCCGAGTTACGCCGCGGACATAAGGCCAGCCACTGGATGTGGTTCGTCTTTCCGCAGATTGCGGGCCTCGGCGGCAGTCCGATGGCGATCCGCTACGCCATTGCGTCGCTCGCCGAGGCCCGCGCCTATCTCGACCACCCGGTTCTTGGCACGCGGCTGAGAGAGTGTTGCGAGATCCTGCTCGGCATCGACGGCAGGAACGCCGAGGAGATCTTCGGCTACCCCGATGTGCTCAAGCTGCGCTCGTCCCTGACGCTGTTTGCCCGAGCCTCAAGGCAGGGCGACAGCGTGTTCGATACCCTGCTTGCAAAATACTACGACGGAAAGCCGGACCCGCAGACGCTGGCGCTGATCGATTAGCCCGGCCGCTATTCCGCCGCCGAGGGGACCTCGCAGTCGTCGGTGGCGTTTGGATCGCCGGGCGCGGTCTCCGCCTGCAGGTCCGGAAAGGCGACGATGCGCTTGCCGGCAAAGTCGGTATGGACGACGATCAGGTTGTGCTCTTCGAAATAGCCGAGCAGACGCCGGGCACGGCGGGCCGAATGGGTGCCGTAGGCCTTGGCGATTCGCTGGTCGGACGGGCAGGCCTCGCCCCGGATGGCCGCCCTCGCCATCAGCAGGAACACGCCTTGCAGGTCATCCGAGACCCGCTGCGACAGATCAAGCGCCATGGCCCAGCCTTCGCTCACCGCCGTCTCTTCGTCGACGCCGGATCGGGCGATCGCCACGCGGCGGCGAAACTCGCCCATGGCCATCGGCGGGCCTGAGACGCGCCGCATGCGGGCACGCACCAGAAACTCCTGATAGAGAACCGAATCGGTGCGATAGGCGGCCTGCGGGTCGGCAAGAATTTCGGCCAGCACCTGGGCGAGCCGCTCCTCGCGCTCCTCACCAGACATTTCCGGCGTCGATGGACGCCCCTCACCCGATCCTCCGACGCCACTTGCGGCCGGCGCGGCCTTCGACAGTTCGGCGAGGATGTCAGTGGTCGGACGCGGCGCCGGCGGCGCGCGCCGCACGATCGGCCGGGTAAACTCTTCCGGGTCGGGCGTGAAGATCAGGTCTTCCACGTCCTGCGGCGCATCCGGCAGCGGCATCAGCTTCGGGCTCGACGAGCGCGCCGAGGTTTCGACCGTTCCGATGACGATCGGCAGCGGCCGGCGCGACAGAGCCGGACCGAGGGCGACGAAATTGCCGCGCTTCAGGTCACGGAACATTTCCGCCTGGCGACGATCCATGCCTAGCAGATCGGCGGCGCGAGCCATGTCGATGTCGAGGAAGGTGCGGCCCATCAGGAAGTTCGAGGCTTCCGCCGCGACGTTCTTGGCGAGCTTGGCCAGCCGCTGCGTGGCGATGACGCCGGCAAGCCCGCGCTTTCGGCCACGGCACATCAGGTTGGTCATCGCGCCGAGCGACATCTTGCGGGCGTCTTCCGACACGTCGCCACCGACCGAGGGCGCGAACATCTGCGCTTCGTCGACCACCACCAGCACAGGGAACCAGTATTCGCGCTCGGCATCGAACATGCCATTGAGGAAGGCCGCTGCGGCACGCATCTGCTGCTCGATGTCGAGCCCTTCCAGCGTCAGCACGCAGGAGACACGGTGCTGGCGGATACGGTTGGCGATCCCGGCCAGTTCGGCTTCCGTGCGCTCGCCATCGACCACGAGATGGCCGAACCGGTCCGAAAGCGTGACGAAGTCGCCCTCAGGGTCGATGATGACCTGCTGAACCCATTGCGCCGACTGCTCGAGCAGGCGCCGAAGAAGATGCGATTTGCCGGAGCCGGAATTGCCCTGCACGAGAAGACGCGTGGCCAGAAGCTCCTCGATATCGAGCTTGGCCGGCTCCCCGCCCGACACCGTTCCCATATCGATCCCGACCTGCAATTGCGAACCTCTCTCGCGTGGAGAATGAAAAAAGACCGCCGTAGCGGACCAAAGGCTTTCCTAGCAAAGGCGCGGCGGTTTTTCGCGCCCCGAAATCGTTAACCCACAGGCGATTGGGTGTTCGCCAGGGGTGTAAGCCCCTCAGATCGAGGGCGCTTCCACCGGCGAGACCAGCAGCTTGTCGATGCGCCGTCCGTCAAGGTCGATCACCTCGAAGCGCCAGCCGTTTGCCTCGAAGCTCTCGCCGAGATCGGGAATGCGTTTCAGCTCGGCGATGACATAGCCAGCGACGGTCGTATAGTCCGGATCGGATTCCACCGGGATGCGGATGCGGTCGACGAACTCGTCGATCGGCGTCCAGCCGGCGACCAGGTAGGAACCGTCCTCACGGCGCACGACGGAGGGTTCGTCGTCCTCATCCTCCTGGAACACGCCGGTGATCGCCTCGAGAATGTCGCCGGAGGTGATGATCCCTTCGAAATGCCCGTATTCGTCATAGACGAGCACCATATGCAACGGCGTCCTGCGGATCGCCTGAATAATATCGACGGCGCTGGCCAGGTCGGAGACGATCGGCACCTCGCTCAGATGCTCGCGAATGTCGAAGTCGGTACCGAGCGCGATCGCGTCATAGATTCGCTTGGAGAACAGCACGCCGATGATCTCGTCGGAATCGCCCGACCGCACCGGCAGGCGCGAATGCGCGGCACTGCGCAGCTTGTCGCGGATTTCCTCGAGCGTATCGTCGACATCGAGAACCTCGACGTCGCGGCGCGGTGTCATCAGACCCCGCGCGGTACGGTCGGCCAGACGCATGACGCCGGAAATCATCGCCGATTCCTCGTTCTCGATGACGCCGGCGCTCTGTGCTTCCGCCAGCACGGACTTGATTTCCTCGTCGGTCATCGTCCCTGCGGAAGCGCCGCCCTGACCAAGAAGCGCAAGCAGCGTGCGTCCGGAATTGTCGAGCAACCAGACTAGGGGTGCCGCCACCTTCGATAGGAGCAGCATCGGCCCGCCAACCTTGGCCGCGACCGCCTCCGGATTGCGCAGGGCGATCTGCTTGGGTACGAGTTCACCGACGATCAGCGACAGATAGGTGATGATCACGACCACCGAGCCAACGCCGAGAGCGCTGGCCAGACTTTCGGACAGCCCCTGCTGTAGCAGCCATCCGGCCAGACGTGCGCCGAGCGTCGCCCCGGAAAAGGCACCCGACAGGACGCCGACCAGCGTGATGCCGATCTGTACCGTCGACAGGAAGCGGCCCGGCTCCTCGGCAAGCCGCAGGGCGATCGTTGCGCCACGATTGCCCTGCTCCGAGAGCACCTTGAGGCGCGCCGTGCGCGAGGAAACGACCGCCATCTCGGACATGGCCAGAACGCCATTGAGAAGGGTCAGCAAGGCAACAATCAGAATTTCCGTAAACAAAATAAGCTCGAGGCTCCTGTGAAAGACGGCCTGCCCGGCCGCAATGAGACCACTACCATGTTTGCCGGTGGTTCTCCAATATACCGACGGCGCTTTCGAGGCACTACATGGCTTTGACCGATGCGTCTGCGATGTCGAGACCAAAACCCTGCATCAGACGACGGGTGGAAAAATCGGGTTTACCGGAGGTGAAGACGGCAAAGTCGAAACCTTGCGGGTGTTCCGCCCCCTCGACCAACGGCACCAAGCGGCGGGCCTGGCGAGCGATCGCCTCGGCCGGGTCGAGCCAGTCGACCGGCCAGGGTGCAAGGCGCCGAAACACATTGGCGAGGAAGGGATAATGGGTGCAGGCCAGCACGACGATGTCGGTCCGCGCGCCGTCCTTCTCGACGAAACAGGGGGAAATCTCGGCCAGCACCGCCTCGTCCGACACCGGCTCGCCGCGGATATAGGCCTCGGCCATCCTTGCCAGGTTTTCCGACCCCACCAGCCGAACATGGCACTTGGCGGCAAACGACTGGATGAGGTCGCGGGTATAGGCGCGCTTGACCGTGCCGGGGGTGGCGAGCACCGAGACGAGCCCCGACCGCGTGCGCTCGGCCGCCGGCTTGATCGCCGGCACCGTGCCGATGAAACGCATGTCGGGAAAGGCGTGGCGCAGATCGGTGCCCGCCAGGGTGAAGGCGGTATTGCAGGCAACGATCACCGCTTCCGGGTCATAGGTCGCGAGCAGTTCGGCGAACAGATCGAGGATGCGTTTGCGAAGCGGCGCTTCCTCCCAGCCGCCATAGGGAAAGCCGGCATCGTCGGCGACATAGATGAAACCGCGCTCCGGCATCAGCACGCGCGCCTCGCGCAGCACGGTCAGCCCGCCGATGCCGCTGTCGAACACCAGCACCGGCTTCGGCTCATGCCCCGTTTGTGTCATCGTCCACCCCGTCCAGGTCCTGCCAAGGTCCCGCCTTGCCGCGCGGGCTCTTGCGGCTGTATCGGTCGAATGTGGCGAAAACGCCGCGCATGATGCTGATCTCCTGCTCCGAATAGGAGCGGCGCGTCAGCACGGCGCGCAGATTGTCGATCATCTTAGGCTTCTTCGCGGCCGGCCTGAAATAGCCTCGCGCATCAAGCGCCTCCTCGACGGATTCGATCATGCCGAACAATTGCTCCTTGGTGGCCGGCTTCTGCTCGAGCGGCTGGAAGGAGGTCTCCGTCAGATCCTCGAGGCCGCCCTTCATCCATTCATAGGACATCAGCAGCACGGCCTGGGCGATGTTGAGCGAGGCAAAGGCCGGATTGACCGGGAAGGTGACGATCTCGTCGGCAAGCGCCACTTCCTCGTTGGTGAGCCCCCACCGCTCACGCCCGAACATAATGCCGGTCGCCTCGCCCGCCTTGAACTTCGCCCGCAGTGTCGCAGCCGCCACCACCGGCGAGCGCACGGGCTTGAAGCCGTAGCGCTCGCGCGCGGTCGTGGCATAGACGAAGTTGAGATCGGCCAGAGCCTCCTCCAGCGTATCGAAGACGCGGGTTGCGTCGATCACATGGTCGGCCTTGGAGGCGGCGGCCCGGGCCTTCTCGCTCGGCCAGCCGTCGCGCGGATTGACGAGCCGCAGTTCCGACAGGCCGAAATTGGCCATTGCACGCGCCACCATGCCGATATTCTCTCCGAGTTGCGGCTCGACAAGAATGATCGCCGGCCCCTCGGCCAGAAGTTCGCGTTCGCTATTGGTGCCTGACATGACCGCCTCGAGTGGAATTTCGCGGCTTAACTGGCACAAAGCGCCGGAAAAATCAAAACCCCGCACCGACTTGCGAGCCCATCCGCCCTTTTTCTCGCCCGGACATCGGCCCCAGGCGACGATCCTTGCGATTGTTCACCGGTCCCTTGACGTGCTCGACGCGGCGATGCGTCGGGCTCGAGGATGGCACGACTGCCTATCTATCGGCCGCGATGGTTTTCAATTCGTCCTTGATCGACGCCCCGGAATTGCCGTTCACCACCGGATAGATGTCATCGATCACCGGGCGCCCGCCCTCCTCTTCGACGTGGAAGATCAAGACGGTGTCCTCCTGGTATTCAGGTCCATCACCGAAGCATTTGCGGTTGTTGAACAGCGCCGTCACCTGTCCGTCTCCATCGTCCTCGATGCGGATGTTCTCGAACGGGCAGCCATCCTGGCCACCGGCAATTGGATCGTAGTCGAATGGCGAACCCGTTGTTCCCCCTTCGGGCGGATCATAGGCCGGATGCCGGGACGCTTCGCGATAGGTGTTGGCGAAGTCGGCGCTGAACAGCCGGGCGAGGCGGGGTTCGCCAAACACGTCCTCGCTCGTCGCCCCGTCGGCCACCCAGTTGCCGGCCGCCACGTCGATCACCTCCCGCACCGGCGCGGTCGGATCGGCTGCCTGGCAGACACCGGCGGCAAGGAGAAGAAGGACATGGGCGGCAGCCAGAGATTTCATCGCGGGACTTCCAGAAAAAGAGTGGAATGCTGCTGGCAATCTAACCAAGGCGACACCGGCCACAAGTGCCGGCGGGAGGCTGAAATGCGGCCAAAGTTGGTGTCATTTCATCAACGAAAAGCCCATACCACGCGGCTCGGCGCTTTGCGTTCCCGATCCGGAATGCTATAGGCGCTGCCAGACAGAAAACAGGGACCCTCGTCCCTCCCCCTAGCTGCGAGGATATTCATGGAAAAGATCAAGGTTGCCAACCCCGTCGTCGATCTCGACGGCGACGAGATGACCCGCATCATCTGGCAGTTCATCAAGGAAAAGCTGATCCTGCCCTATCTTGATCTGCAGATCGAATATTACGACCTCTCGGTCGAGAACCGCGACGCCACCAATGACCAGGTGACGATCGACTCGGCCAACGCCATCAAGAAGCACGGCGTCGGCATCAAGTGCGCGACGATCACGCCGGACGAAGCCCGCGTCAAGGAATTCAACCTCAAGGAAATGTGGAAGAGCCCGAACGGCACGATCCGCAACATCCTCGGCGGCGTCATCTTCCGCGAGCCGATCATCTGCAAGAACGTTCCGCGCCTCGTTCCCGGCTGGACCAAGCCGATCGTTGTCGGCCGTCACGCCTTCGGCGACCAGTACAAGGCGACCGACTTCAAGTTCCCCGGCAAGGGCACGCTGACCATCAAGTTCGTCGGCGAAGACGGCGAAGTGATCGAGAAGGAAGTCTACAAGGCTCCGGGCGCCGGCGTTGCCATGGCCATGTACAACCTCGACGAGTCGATCCGCGATTTCGCCCGTGCCTCGATGATGTATGGCCTGATGCGCAAGTGGCCGGTCTACCTGTCGACCAAGAACACCATCCTCAAGGCCTATGACGGCCGCTTCAAGGACATTTTCGAGGAAGTCTACCAGAACGAGTTCAAGGCTCAGTTCGACGAAGCCGGCATCATCTACGAACACCGCCTGATCGACGACATGGTCGCATCGGCGCTGAAGTGGTCCGGCGGCTATGTCTGGGCGTGCAAGAACTACGACGGCGACGTGCAGTCCGATACGGTCGCTCAAGGCTTTGGCTCGCTCGGGCTGATGACCTCGGTCCTGCTCACCCCGGATGGCAAGACGGTCGAAGCCGAAGCCGCGCACGGCACGGTGACCCGCCACTACCGCCAGCACCAGAAGGGCCAGGAAACCTCGACCAACTCGATCGCCTCGATCTTCGCCTGGACCCGTGGCCTCGCCCACCGCGCCAAGCTCGACGACAATGCCGAGCTCGCCCGCTTCGCCACGACGCTGGAAAAGGTCTGCATCGACACCGTCGAGAGCGGCTTCATGACCAAGGACCTCGCGCTGCTGATCGGTCCCGACCAGCCCTGGCTGTCGACCACCGCCTTCCTCGACAAGGTCGACGAAAACCTGCAGAAGGCCATGGCGGCTTAAGCCATCCGGCAGCACGCCTTTGAGAATGACGGAAACCCGGCCTCGCGCCGGGTTTTCCTTTTTGTTTTGTGCCATCTTGTGAAGCCGGTCGAAGACTGTTAATAAATGGAACATAACAGGAACGAACGAGGGAGGAAGCCTTGGCCGATCTGACGCTCTACACAAATCCCATGTCGCGCGGGCGAATCGCCCGCTGGATGGTGGAGGAGACCGGTCAGCCGTATGAAGCGGTGATCGTTCCCTTCGGCCCGGCGATGAAGTCGCCCGACTACCGGGCGGTAAACCCCATGGGCAAGGTGCCGGCGGTGCGCCACCGCGAGATCGTCGTCACCGAATGCGCGGCAATCTGCGCCTATCTGGCCGACACCTTCCCAGAGGCAAAGCTTGCGCCACCCAACACCCAGCGCGGCAACTATTACCGCTGGCTGTTTTTCGCCGCCGGCCCGCTGGAGGCGGCCGTCAGCAATCGCAGCCTCGGCTTCGAAGTTCCCGACGAACGACGGCGCATGATCGGCTATGGCAGTTTCGAGGATGTCATGGACACGCTCGAGATCGCCGTTTCGACCAATCCTTTCGTCGCCGGCCACGCCTTTACCGCCGCCGACGTCTATGTCGGCTCCCATGTGGGCTGGGGCCTGCAATTCGGCTCGATCGAGAAACGACCCGCCTTCGAGGCTTACCTGGCCCGCGTGACCGACCGACCCGCCTTCCGCCGTGCAAAGGAGAAGGATGACGCCGCGATGCGGGAAATGGAAACTGCCGGCCAGTCGTTGCCCTGAAAATGGACGTCTGTCCGGCAGGGCCTCTAGCGATGGGCCAGCCAAGTCTGCTTAGATGATTGCGCTGGCGGACCTGTGCCATCGGGGGGATTGCATGACCGACGCTTTCATACCGAAGTCCATAGCCGTTTTCCGTGAAGGCTACGGCCTGGAGAGACTTCGGGCAGACGCCCTTGCCGGTTTGACCGTGGCGGTCGTCGCCCTGCCGCTGTCGATGGCCATCGCCATCGCCTCCGGCGTCACGCCGGACCGCGGGCTTTACACGGCCATCGTCGGGGGCTTTTTGGTGTCGCTGCTGGGCGGCAGCCGGCATCAGATCGGCGGACCGGCCGGGGCCTTCATCGTGCTTGTGGCCACAACGGTCGCAACGCATGGAATCGATGGCCTGATGCTGGCGACGATGATGTCAGGGGCGTTTCTCATTCTGGCAGGCACGCTCAGGCTCGGCGACTATGTCAAGTTCATACCCTATCCCGTGACCGTGGGCTTCACCGCCGGGATCGCCGTCATCATCTTTGCCAGCCAGATCAGCGAATTGCTCGGCCTGACGCTGCCGGCCAAGGAACCGGGTCCGCTCATTGACAAACTGCCGGCGCTTGCCGCCGCGATGCCCAGCTTCGACCCGGGCGCGGCCTCCATCGCCGCACTCACCGTCGGCACGATCCTCGCTCTGCGGCGTCTGCGCCCGACCTGGCCCGGCATGCTGATCGCCGTCTGCCTCGCCTCCGCCGTGACCGCGTTCCTCCACCTCGACATCGCCACCATCGGCAGCCGCTTCGGCGGCATTCCCCGCAGCCTCCCTTTGCCGCAGCTTCCCGCCCTGTCGCTCGACCTCGCCCGGGCGGTGCTGCCCGATGCCATCGCCTTCGCCCTCCTCGGCGCCATCGAATCGCTGCTTTCGGCCGTCGTCGCCGATGGCATGACCGGCCGACGCCATCGCTCGAATGTCGAACTGATCGGACAGGGCATCGCCAATATCGGCTCCGGCCTGTTCGGTGGCTTCTGCGTGACCGGCACGATCGCCCGCACCGCGACCAATGTCCGCGCCGGCGGGACGAGCCCGGTCGCCGGCATGTTGCACGCGCTTTTCCTGCTGCTGTTCATGGTG
The DNA here is from genome assembly GCF_900492205.1 of Ciceribacter sp. T2.26MG-112.2. Lineage (GTDB taxonomy): Bacteria > Pseudomonadota > Alphaproteobacteria > Rhizobiales > Rhizobiaceae > Allorhizobium > Allorhizobium naphthalenivorans_A. The sequence continues at coordinate 117,172 of NZ_UEYQ01000005.1, read as the reverse complement.
ATCGCCGCGCCGCTCGCCAGCTATATTCCACTGGCCGCACTTGCCGGCGTCCTGGCGATCGTCGCATGGAACATGATCGAGCGACCGGCCTTCGCCGCCCTCATCCGCACCTCGCGCGGCGACGCCGTGGTACTGCTCGTCACCATGCTGCTCGTCGTCTTCCGCGACCTGACGGAAGGGATCATCGTCGGCTTCACCCTCGGTGCACTGCTCTTCATCGACCGCATGGGAAAGAGCGTCACCGTCGCGCCCCAGGACGAACTCAAGGAACGGCCGCTCGACAATATCGATGGGAATACCGTCGTCTATCGCCTGGGCGGCGCTTTCTTCTTCGGCGCGGCGGCAACGGTCGGATCGGTTCTCGACCGGATCGCCGACCAATACCACCATTTCGTCCTCGACTGCTCGGGCCTGCATTTCATCGATTCGACCGCCGCCAATGTCATCGCCGGCACGGTGCGCAAGGCCCGACGCGCCGGCGTCAGCGTCTACATCACCGGCGCCGAACCGGATGTGCGCCGCATGCTGGAAACCCACGAGGTTCACGGCGCCAATGTCGTCTACCTGCCCTCGGTCGGCGAAGCGCGCGCCCTGATTGCCGAAAAGTCTGGGTGATCGGGATTTACCACCGTCCTGCGCAATGCGCCGGATCGACAGAGGGGGACGCTGCGCACGGATCGGACCGGGATCCGCCACATGCCGTAAAGTGCGCCCCTCGCGAACGGTCGCGCAGCGCGGCGAAAACCCTGCGGAAGGTCCATGGGCACAAAAAAGGGCGCGGTCTCAAGCCACGCCCTCTTAAACTTCAGAGGATCGAACAGAACCTTCGCCCGACAACCCGCCGCCGCAAAACTGCGGCGAGCGAACCAGGCTGCCGGCGATCAGCCGGCGAGCGCCGCTGCGACGGCCTCGATCGCCGCGTCCGCCTGGGTACCGTCCGGGCCGCCGGCCTGTGCCATGTCCGGACGACCACCGCCGCCCTTGCCGCCGAGAGCGGCCGAAGCGACGCGCACCAGTTCGACAGCGCTCACCCTGGCCACAAGATCGGCGGTCACCGCAACGACGGCGCTTGCCTTGCCGTCTTCCGACACCCCGACCAGCGCCACGACGCCCGATCCGAGCGTCGTCTTGCCGTCGTCGGCCAGGCCCTTCAGGTCCTTGGGGTCGACACCATTCAGCACCTTGCCGATGAAACGGATACCGTTGACCTCGCGAACAGCCTCGTCCGCCCCGGCCTGACCGCCGCCCATGGCGAGTTTGCGCTTGGCGTCGGCCAGCTCGCGCTCGAGCTTGCGACGCTCGTCGATCAGCGCCTCGACACGCGAAACGACATCGCCGGGCTGCACCTTGAGGGTCGAGGCGAGTTGCTTCACCCGCTCGTCCTGATCGGCGAGATAGGCCCGTGCGGCTTCCCCGGTCAGGGCCTCGATTCGACGCACGCCGGCGCCGACGGCGCTTTCGCCGAGAATGCGCACCAGGCCGATATCGCCGGTGGCACCGACATGGGTGCCGCCGCACAATTCGACGGAATAGGCTTTGCCGGCCTTGGGACCGTCAAGCGCCGTGCCCATCGACACGACCCGGACCTCGTCGCCGTATTTCTCGCCGAAAAGGGCCATCGCACCTTCAGCGATTGCGTCGTCGACGCTCATCAGACGCGTCGTCACCGGTGAATTCTGCACGACGATGGCATTGGCCATATCCTCGACGACCTTGAGCTCCTCCGCCGACATCGGTTTCGGATGCGAGACGTCGAAGCGAAGGCGTTCCGGCGCGACCAGCGAACCCTTCTGGGCCACATGGGTACCAAGCACCTCGCGCAGCGCCTCGTGGATCAGGTGCGTGGCCGAATGGTTGGAACGCAGCCGCGAGCGGCGGGCGTGATCCACGGTGAGCACGACCGCGTCGCCGACCTTCAGCGTACCCTCGGAAACGGTAGAGACATGGACGAACAGGCCCTCACCCTTCTTCTGGGTATCGCTGACCGTTACGCGCGCGGCATCGCTGGCGATGATCCCGGCATCCCCCATCTGGCCACCCGATTCAGCGTAGAACGGGGTCTGGTTGACGACGATCTGCACGTTCTCGCCGGCCGAGGCGCTCTCGACCGCCACGCCGTCACGCACGATGGCCTGGACCTGGCCCTCGGCGGTCTCGGAGGAGTAGCCGAAGAACTCGGTCGCCCCGTGCTTTTCCTTGAGCTCGAACCAGATGGTCTCCGTCGCCTTGTCGCCCGATCCCGCCCAGTGCGCACGCGCCTCGGCCTTCTGCCGCTGCATGGCATCGTTGAAACCGGTAATGTCGACGCCGATGCCGCGGGCGCGCAGCGCATCCTGCGTCAGGTCGAGCGGGAAGCCATAGGTGTCGTAGAGCTTGAACACCGTCTCGCCGTCGAGCGTGTCGCCCTTGCCAAGATCGGTCGTCGCATCCGACAGCAGCGACAGGCCGCGCTCGAGCGTCTTGCGGAACCGGGTTTCCTCGAGCTTCAGCGTCTCGGCGATCAGTGCCTCGGCGCGCACCAGTTCGGGATAGGCCCGACCCATCTGCTGGACGAGCACGGGAAGCAGCTTGTAGATGACCGGTTCGCGGGCGCCGAGCAGTTCCGCATGGCGCATGGCGCGCCGCATGATACGGCGCAACACATAGCCGCGGCCTTCGTTGGACGGCAGCACGCCGTCGGCAATCAGGAAGGCCGACGAGCGCAGATGGTCGGCGATCACCCGGTGGCTGGCGCGGCGATCGCCCTGGGCCGGAACGCCGGTCAGGTCGACGGATGCCTCGATCAGCGCCCGGAACAGGTCGATGTCGTAATTGTCGTGGCGTCCCTGCAGTACGGCGGCGACGCGCTCGAGACCCATGCCGGTGTCGATCGACGGACGCGGCAGGCTGACGCGTTCTTCCTTCGTCACCTGCTCATATTGCATGAAGACGAGGTTCCATATCTCGATGAAACGGTCGCCATCCTCCTCCGGCGAGCCGGGCGGACCGCCCCAGATGTGGTCGCCGTGGTCGTAGAAGATTTCCGAGCACGGACCGCAGGGACCGGTGTCACCCATGGCCCAGAAATTATCGCTGGTCGGAATGCGGATGATGCGGTCGTCGGTCAGCCCGGCGATCTTCTTCCACAGGTCGAAGGCCTCGTCGTCGGTGTGGTAGACGGTAACCAGCAGGCGCTTGCGGTCGAGGCCGAACTCCTTGGTGATCAGCTTCCACGCGAGCTCGATCGCCTGTTCCTTGAAATAGTCGCCGAACGAGAAATTGCCGAGCATTTCGAAGAAGGTGTGATGGCGGGCGGTATAGCCGACATTGTCGAGATCGTTGTGCTTGCCACCGGCCCGTACGCATTTCTGCGCCGTTGCCGCCGTCGAATAGGGACGATGCTCGAGCCCGGTAAAGACGTTCTTGAACTGCACCATCCCAGCATTGGTGAACATCAGCGTCGGGTCGTTACGCGGAACCAGCGGGCTCGATGAGACGATCTCGTGGCCGTTCGCCTTGTAGAAATCGAGAAAAGTCGACCGGATGTCGTTCACGCCGCTCATGTCACGCCCTTCATTCAGGCCGTAAACCGGCCTATCCGCGAAAATCAATGGCTTTTATCGTTCGCCACTCCCCCTGTCCAGCCGCCGAACGTAAAACCGGCCACACCTCTTTCGAGATGTGGCCGTCCGATAGGTCGAAAGGCAAATGCGCGATGCGGAACTATTCGTCGCCGCCCGCATCCTCGCTGTCGGGACCGCCATTCTGCAGGAAGCGTTCGGCGATCAACCCGGCATTCTGCCGCAGCGCCATCTCGATTTCCTGGGCCAGCGCCGGATTGTCGCGCAGGAAAAGCTTGGCGTTTTCGCGGCCCTGACCGAGGCGCTGACTGTTATAGGAGAACCAGGCACCCGACTTCTCGACAATGCCGGCCTTCACCCCGAGATCGACCAGCTCCCCGGTCTTCGACACGCCCTCGCCATACATGATGTCGAATTCCACCTGCTTGAAGGGCGGCGCCATCTTGTTCTTCACCACCTTCACGCGGGTCTGGTTGCCCACGACCTCTTCGCGATCCTTGACCGCGCCGATGCGGCGGATGTCGAGGCGGACCGAAGCGTAGAACTTGAGCGCATTGCCGCCGGTCGTGGTTTCCGGCGAGCCGAACATCACGCCGATCTTCATGCGGATCTGGTTGATGAAGATCACCATAGTCTTCGACTTGGAGATCGAGGCGGTGAGCTTGCGCAGCGCCTGGCTCATCAGGCGGGCCTGCAGGCCGGGCAGACTGTCGCCCATCTCGCCTTCGATTTCGGCGCGCGGGGTCAGCGCCGCAACCGAATCGACGACCAGAACGTCGACCGCACCCGAACGGACCAGCGTATCGGTGATTTCGAGCGCCTGCTCACCCGTATCCGGCTGCGAGATCAGAAGGTTCTGCAGATCGACCCCGAGCTTGCGGGCATAGACCGGATCAAGCGCATGCTCCGCATCGACGAAGGCGCAGATGCCGCCCTTCTTCTGCGCTTCGGCGATCGTCTGCAGCGCAAGGGTCGTCTTGCCCGAACTTTCCGGGCCGTAGATTTCGATGATACGGCCCTTGGGCAGTCCGCCAATGCCGAGCGCGATGTCGAGGCTGAGCGAGCCGGTCGAAACCGTCTCGACTTCGACCACGCTCTCGTTTGCGCCGAGCTTCATGATCGAGCCCTTGCCGAACGATCGTTCGATCTGCGCGAGCGCCGCTTCCAATGCCTTGCTTTTGTCCACCGATTTGTCCTCTACGAGCCGCAAAGAATTTTGTGCCATCTGGTCCACCTTTAGGTTATTGAAGCCGCATAGGCAATGAAGCAGCCGATGGCGAATATGTACATGTTTTGTTCTCATTTGGCAAGACCCGGTCAAGCAATTGGATCAACTGGCTTTCCAGGCCTGCGTTCCACTTTTGTCCCGGACGCGATCCCACGCGGCGCGAGCCCTCCGGCCGACGACCGGGCGACGGGTTCATGGGCCGGCGATTCGCGCTTTCAAGACGCCTCGGCAGGTCCGCTTTGACCGCGCCGGTGCTGGTCATCGGGGGCGCCCATATCGACCGCCGCGGCCGGATCGGCGGTCAGACCCGCCTGGGCGCGAGCAATCCCGGCACCTGGTTCGAAGAGCCCGGCGGCGGGGCCTTCAATGCCGCCTGCAATCTGGCGCGGCTCGGCCATCCGGTCCGCCTCATAGCGCCGCGCGGCGGCGATGCGAACGGCCAGCGCGTGGCGACGGCCGCCGAGCAGGCGGGGATCGAGGATTGCCCGGTCGTCTTCCTCGATCGCGCCACACCGAGCTATACCGCCATTCTGGAAAACGACGGCAATCTGATCGTGGCGCTGGCCGACATGGCGCTCTATGATCTGTTCACCCCGCGCCGGTTGCGCAGCCGCTCGTTGCGCGACAGCCTGGCCGCGACGCAGAATGTGCTGTGCGACGCAAACCTGCCAGGGGACACGATCTCCGCCCTGGCGACCAGCGCCGCCCGGCTCGGCAAGCCGATCGCCGTCATCGCCATTTCTCCGGCCAAGGCGATCCGCCTGAAGGCCTGCCTGCCGCTTCTCGACCACGTCTTCATGAACGCCGCCGAGGCCGAAGTTCTGGCCGGGGCGCGGGCCGTTGATCCCGCAGACTGGCCGGACCTATTGCGGCGAGCGGGTCTGCGCGCCGGCACGGTCACCATGGGCGCCGGCGCGACCGTCGCATTTGACGAGAATGACATCGCCCTGCTCGCCCCGCCGCGGCTCGAGGCCATATCCGACGTCACCGGCGCCGGCGACGCCTTCGCCGCCGGTTTCCTGTCCGCCAGGATCTCCGGGGAGACGATCGGCGAGGCGCTGCGCCACGGCACCGCCTGCGCGGCGATCACCCTGCGGTCTCCCCATGCCACGGCAGAGAACCTTACCAGAGAACTCCTAAAGTCGGGGCTGGCCCTCGTGCCGGCAGCCGCTATCCTGCCACGAAACCCGCTCAATTCCGGACACGAATGATGACAAGCTCCATTTCTCCCCTTCTGCCGATCGTCTACGCGGACGAGGTCGTCGCCGCGAAAGCGCGCGGAGCACCGATCGTCGCGCTCGAATCGACCATCATCACCCATGGCATGCCCTTTCCGGGAAACCTGGACATGGCCCGCAGCGTCGAGCACATCGTGCGACAGAACGGCGCCGTGCCGGCCACCATTGCGGTGATCGAAGGCGTCCTGCACATCGGCCTCGAACCGGCCCAGATCGCTGCCTTGGCTGAGATGCGCGACGTGATGAAGCTGTCGCGCGCCGACATCGCCTTTGCGCTTGCCGAGCGCCGCACCGGGGCGACAACGGTGGCGGCCACCATGATCGCCGCGGCCCGCGCCGGCATTTCGGTCTTTGCCACAGGCGGCATCGGCGGTGTTCATCGCGGCGCGGAGGAGAGCTTCGATATTTCCGCCGATCTCGAGGAATTGGCGCGTACGGCCGTCATCGTCGTCTCCGCCGGCCCAAAGGCCATACTCGACATTCCGAAGACGCTCGAAGTGCTGGAGACCCGCGGTGTCCCGGTGGTCAGCTTCGACAGCGAGGAATTCCCCGCCTTCTGGTCGCGCTCGTCGGGACTGAAGAGCCCGCTGACCCTGCCGAGCCCGGCGGCGATCGCCAACTTCCAGCGGATGCGTGAACAACTGGGCATCGCCGGGGGCATGCTGATCGCCAATCCCGTGCCGCTCGAAGCCGAGATCCCCCGCGAAGAGATGGAGATCTACATCGGCCGGGCGCTCGCCAGCGCCGAACGCGAGGAAATCACCGGCAAGGAGGTCACGCCCTTCCTGCTCGACACGATATTCCACATGACCGGCGGACGCAGCCTGAAGACCAATATTGCCCTGGTCGAGAACAATGCGCGCCTTGCCGCCGAGATTGCGGTTGCGATGAATGCCTGAGAATTTCTGAACCGACCCGCCAGGAGGTCGGGTGTCAGTCGAGATAGCCCAGCCGTGCCGCCTCGGTCAGCGCATGCTCGAGGCGGTCGGTGCCGAGCTTGCGACACAGCGAGCCCACCAGATAGTTGACGGTGCGCGTCGAAAGCGAAAGCCTGCGCGCGATCGCCGCCGTATCGTGACCGGCGGCCGTCATCAGCAGACATTCGATTTCCAGGCCGGATATGCCGGTCTGCTGTCCGGCGCGCCGTTTTTCCAGCGTCGCAAGCCGGTCGAGCAAATGGATCGACAGAAAGCTGAACTCGTCCAGGTCCGCCTGCGTCAGGGCCTCGCGTTCGCCATAGACACCGAAGATATGCTTGCGCCCGTCGAGCGTCGGCAGGGCCGCATAGGCGCCCTGGCTCATGCCGTGTTCTTCAAGCAGCGCCATCAGTTGCCCCACCTGTGCCGACCCTTGCGCCTTCACGCTCAGATCGCTGACATGCCACTGATAGGCCAGCCGGTCGGATGTGGCGAAGATGCGCACCGGCGCGGCCGGAAGCCCGCCGATGGTATCGAATCCGTCGATGAAGGCGGGGGGAACATTGGTCAGGAGAAGGTGATCCCGAAGCGAGCCGGTCGGGGCGGAGCGCGCGGCGAAAAGCTTGAAATAGTCGAAACGAAAACGGCGCAGCAAAAGGTGGATCACGGCGCCGATCTCGCTCAGGCTCTCCACCGCCTGAATTCGCACCAGCAGTTCCCTGCCACCGCCGTCTGCCACCCCTTCACCGTCCATCGCACCTCGACCACATGCCGCACGCCTGCCTGCAACTCACTCGCGCCCGAGCCGATCCTTACCCGGTTCGCGGCCGCGGCGCGCCGGCCGCCGAAGTGACGGCCGTCATGACAGTAGGCGCATGATCTTGCTCAAAGTCAATTTGCCCCATCGAGCATTTCGCGGACGGCGACGGCAAGCTGCTTGAGCGAGAACGGCTTGGGCAGGAAGCCGAACTTCGCGTCCGCCGGCAGGTTGCGGGCAAAGGCGTCCTCGGCATAGCCGGAGACGAAGATGAACTTGAGATCAGGATAATTCTTGCGCAGCTCGGTGAGCAGCGTCGGGCCGTCCATTTCGGGCATGACGACGTCGGAGACGACGATATCCACCGCTCCCTGCAGTTCCTGCATGATGTCAAGCGCCTCGACGCCGGAGCCGGCTTCGTGCACCGTATAGCCGCGGGTCTCCAGCATGCGCTTGCCGCCGCGCCGAACGGCCTCCTCGTCCTCGACCAGCAGCACCACGGCGGACTTGCCGGTCAGGTCGGCCGGTTCCTTGGCGTCCGGGCCGGCCGGCGGCTGGGAAGCGCCGACGGCCTGTTCGCCGGCTCCAGCCACACCGGCGGTTGCCGACACCGGAACAATCTCCGGAATGTGCCGCGGCAGGAAGATGCTGAATTTCGTCCCGTGACCCACTTCCGACACCGGATAGATATAGCCGCCGGACTGCTTGACGATGCCGTAGACCATGGCAAGGCCGAGGCCGGTCCCCTTGCCCACATCCTTGGTGGTGAAGAAGGGCTCGAAGATCTTGTCCATGATCTCCGGCGCGATGCCGGTCCCGGTATCGGCCACCTCCACCAGGACGAACTCCTCCTCCGGAAGGCCGCGATAGTTGAAGGCCGCCGCCTCGGCGGAAGAAATATTGCGGGTCGTCACAGTGATCGTACCGCCGTCCGGCATGGCGTCGCGGGCGTTGACACACAGGTTGATCAACACCTGCTCGAATTGCGAAAGGTCGGTCTTCACCGCCCATAGATCGCGCCCATACTCGACCTTCAGCTTGACATTGCTGCCCGAGATCAGCCGGTCGACCAGCATGCGCAGGTCGCCGATCACATCCGTCAGGTTGAGCACGCTCGGCCGCATGGTCTGCTTGCGGGAGAAGGCCAGCAACTGACGCACCAGGACTGCGGCACGGTTGGCATTGCGCTTGATCTCCATCAGATCGGCAAAGCTCGAATCCGATGGCCGCGCCTGCAGCAAGAGGTGGTCGGAGGACAGCAGGATCGCCGTCAGCACATTGTTGAAGTCGTGCGCTATGCCGCCGGCCAACGTGCCGACCGCATTCATCTTCTGCGTCTGCGCCATCTGCGTCTCGAGCGCCTTCTGGTCGGTCACGTCGACGGCATAGACGATCGCCGCCTCTTCCGGCGCCTCGTCGCTCTGGTCGATGACCGCATTGACGTAGAAGCGGAAATGGCGGGCATCGCTCTCCGGATGGCGACTGTCGATCGGGGCAATGTCTACCTGGCGATCCTTGGCCGCGGCGAGCGCCTCGCGAAAGCGCTCACGCTCGCTCTCGTGGAAGACGACCTCCAGCTTGCCGCCGCGATCGACGTCGTCGCGGCTGACGATATCGGAGAACAACTTGAGGAACGGCGCATTGGTGCGCAGGATCCGTCCCTCGCCATCGACCGAGGCAATGGCCATCGGCGTGTTGTTGAAGAAGCGGGTGAAGCGCATCGAAGCGATCGACGCCGACTGGTCGCTGCCGCCGTCCTGCCGGGCCAGCACGATCGAGCGGCTCTCGCCGGGCGCGCCGTCACGCGCCGAGCGGACCCGATGGACCAGCCTGACCGGCAAGCTCTGTCCGTTGACACGCCTCAGGTCGAGATCCAGCGTCTCCGTCTTCGACTGGCCGGGCTCGGCCTGCACCGAATTGATCAGCGCCATGCCCTCGCCGGCCACCAGGTCGGCAATCGTCATCGAGCCCGGGCTGAACTGGGTGAGGTCGACCCCCAGCCATTCCGCCAGTGTCGCGTTTAGATAGTAGATCTCGCCCTTGCGACCGGCGGAGAAGAAGCCGGCCGGGGCATGGTCGAGATAGTCGATGGCGTGCTGCAATTCCTTGAAGAAGCGCTCCTGGTCGTCGCGCTCCGAGGTGATGTCGCTGATCTGCCAGATATGCAGCTTCTTGCCGAGCCGGCGCTCGCCCGCCAGCATCCGCGCCTTCAGCCGATACCAATGCGCACCCGAGCCGCTTCCGGTATGGGTACCGAGCGGCTTGAGCAGGCGGAACTCCTCATAACCCTCGCGCCCTTCCCGCAAGCCGTTGGTCAGGCGATAGAGCGCTTCGCTCGATTCGCGATAGCGCGACAGCAGCGCCTCGAGCGATTGCACCTCGGTTGCCTTCTTGGCGCCCGTCATGCGGCCATAGGCGCCATTGGCATAAATGACGCGACCATCGGCGTCGGTGATCAGGATGCCGTCGGGCTGGCTGGCGAGGAAGCTGCGCGCCAAGGTATCCGAATGGGACTGCGGCATGACCTCGACGAAGCCGATCACCGCCGCCACGATGAAGAATATCCCCATCATGGCTAGGATGCCGAGGAGGCCGAGCACGATCTCGTTGTCGAGCTGGCCGCGGAACACGACGAAGCCGACTGCGGCGGCCAGCAGTACGAAGGCAAGCAGGATGACGCGCAGAGCCGTGCCCGAACGCGTTGCGCGATCCACCAGCGGACCTTCGTCGTCTGCGCCCTTCGGCTCTCTTGTCATATGTGCCTCGTACTCGAGCCCGGATTGCGCGTCGCCGCCTGCGATGCTTAAGGGAATCGGGGCGTGTAGAACCTCTTTAGCAATTTGCGGCAGCGGCAAAAAGCTCCGGGCCGGCATATTGCGGGGTACCATACACAGCAATCCCCACAGGAATGCCTCATTTCCCGGCGATCCTTAGCCTTTTGAGCGAAACCCGCTCCGGGCCGTGTGCTGCGCCCTTGCCGGATTGCGAAATCGCCTATCTTCTGCGAGAAAGCGAAAAAAGGGAGAACGCGACATGTTTGACGAACTGGTGACCGCCTACGGGAACCGTTTTCTGGTCGCGGCACTCGGCGTCAGCCTTGCGCTCCTGTGCCTGTTCATCGTGCTTTGGCTGTTGCGCAACCGCGCGCCTTCCCCCTTCGTCCGCGGCGGTCGCAACCGCCAGCCGCGCCTGCAGGTGCTGGATGCCGCCGCCGTCGATGCGCGCCGGCGTCTGGTGCTGGTCCGCCGCGACAATGTCGAACATCTGGTGATGATCGGCGGCCCGACCGACATCGTCATCGAAAGCGGCATAGGCGACGAGCGCGCCTATCTCTCGGCCAGGCCGGTGACCGACGCGCCCTTGCAGGTGGCCACCGACGTCGCGCCGGCATCGCAACCGGGACCGGCTACGGCGCCGCGCGCGCTCGACCGGTTGCACACACCCGTTGCGCCAGCGGCGGCGCCCGAGGCTGCGACCGCAGCGAAGGACGAACGCACTCAGGCGGCAAGGCCGGACGCTCCAATCGCCGCTCGCCCCATGACGCCCCCTGCTAGTGCACCGGCTGCGGAAACAGCACCTCTGCCCTCCGTGATCGTGCCAAAGGCTGCGCCATCCGCTGCACCGGTCGCGCAGCCTACACAACCACAACGCCCATCGCCGTCAAACGTCGAAATGCGCAAACCCGAGGCTCCGGTAGCGGAAGTGGCTCCGGCCCCGATGGTCAGGCCCGAACCGGCCCGCCCGGGGCTCGACGCCACCGAGAGCGTTCCGTCCGAAGACCCCAAGGCGGAGATCCCGGTCGCGCGCCCCCTTTCCGGGGCCCTGCCCCAGCCGTCGCCCGTCGCTTTGGCAAAACCCGCTGCCCAAACGGCCGCGCCCGTGCAGCCTGCCGCGCCCGCGATCCAGGCCGGCCCGGTTGCGGCCCCGATGGGGACGCCTGAGCCGCGCCCGCTCGAGCTTTCGGCTCGCTTCGCCGCACCGGCGGCGGCCGCAGCGACAGTGCCCGCGGCCGTCGGCCAGCCGATGGAACGCCCGTCAAAACCGACTGCAGACCCGAACATCATCCCGCAGGAGGACGCCTCCGATATTCTGGAGGCGGCTCGCCAGCGGGTGCTTTCGCCGGTATCCGCGCCCTCCCGCGGCAGCGACCCCCGCCCGGATCGGCCATCCACCATGCCCGAAATGCCCGTCCGGTCCGGTGAACAGAGCGAGTTCGAACGCGTTCTGGAAGAGGAGATGGCCCTGCATCTTGCGGCAAACGACGCTCAGCCGACGGCATCGCCGCCTTTCCAGCCGATCCTGCCCGAAACGCGCGCCGACCGCCCATTCGTGCCGCCGATTGCCGGGCCTGTGGTTAATGACGCGAGCCGCCCGGGCGTCCCCGGCAAGCAGGAGCCGGACCTGCAGGACGAGATCGCGCGCATCTTCGGCGAGATGTCCGCCGACCGCCACTGAGGCGCTCCTGAACGCGAAAATGCCGGCGCGAGCCGGCATTTCATTTTTTATCCAAGCCATGTGAACAGAGCCAGCGTTGGCTCGCGGCGTCACGCTATTCGTCGCGATAAACCTTCTCGCGCCGCTCGTGACGCTCCTGCGCCTCGATCGACAATGTGGCGATCGGCCGCGCATCCAGCCGCTTCAGGCCGATCGGCTCTCCCGTCTCCTCGCAATAGCCATAGGTTCCGTCATCGATCCGCTGCAGGGCGGCGTCGATCTTGGAGATCAGCTTGCGCTGCCGGTCGCGGGCGCGCAGCTCGATGGCACGGTCGGTTTCAGAGGAAGCCCGGTCAGCAAGATCGGGATGATTGGCACTCTCTTCGGCAAGGTGCTCGAGGGTTTCACGCGCTTCCCGGAGGATGTCGTTCTTCCAGGCGATAAGCTTGGCGCGGAAGTAGGCCCTCTGGCTGGCGTTCATGAACTCGTCGTCTTCCGAGAGAACATAATTGCTAAGATTGATCTTCTCACTCAACGCGATTCTCCTGAAGAACATCTCAATGGCCGGCTGTATATCCTTTCGATAACCGGGGTTCAAGCCTAATGGCTGCGTATTAAGCCATTTTTAAATCTGTCACATTTTTAGGCTAAGGGCATATTTTCTAACCACTATTTTAAATTTCGGCAGTGCGGCGCCCTGACAGGCGTCACGCGGCATACCCGACTGTGGTCTAATCGGTTTGAACAGCAGTTGACGGACCTCCCCGACAAAAGCTAGTTCAGGATAAGAAGCCCAGTCGCGGAATTTCCTCGGATGCCCCTCCTTGCCTCGCCCCCTGAACGCATCTACCTCCTGAGGCACGCGAAGTCCGGCTGGGCCATGCCGGGTGGACGCGACTTCGACCGCACCCTCGATCAAGCAGGCCTGGAAGAGGCGGCCCAGGTCGCCGACGAGGCCGCCTCGCGCGGTTATCGACCCGATCTCGTGCTCTCGTCTTCGGCGATGCGGTGCCGGCAAACGGCAGAGGCCGTGCAGCGCGCGATCGACGGCAATACCGAATTCCGCTTCGCCGACGAACTCTACAATGCGCCGGCGGAAAGCTATGTCGACGCGCTAGGTCAACTCGATGCCTTTTCCTCGGTCATGCTGGTCGGCCATAATCCGGCGATCGAGGAGCTGTTCGCGACGCTGGTCGGGATGGACGTCGTCAACCGGACCATACCGGAGGGCTATCCGACGTCGGGGCTTGCCGTTCTCGACCGCAACGGCGACGGCGAAGACTGGCTCTTGCGGGATTTCCTGGTCGGTTGATCCTCACGCAGCGCAGACTTCAGGCCGCGACGATCCGGCGCCCTTCCGACCCTGTTTCCGCGCCCGCATCCTTCCTATATGACGGGACGCACATCACGCAGGGACGAGAAAATTGCCGCCATCCTTGACCAGCCTGACCGACGAAGCCGCGATCGCGCTCGACAATCTGGCCGACCGCGCCGCCAATCTCGTCAATCCGACGCTGCGCCTCGGCGTCACCGGCCTGTCGCGGGCGGGAAAGACGGTCTTCATTTCCTCCCTTGTCCACAATCTGCTGCATGGCGGACGCCTGCCTCTGTTCGAGCCGATCCGCTCTGGCCGTGTGACCGCGACACGCCTCGAGGAGCAGCCGGACGATGCCGTGCCGCGCTTCCAGTACGAGGATCATATCCGCGCCCTGGTGCGCGACCGGGTCTGGCCTGATTCGACGCGCGCCATTTCCGAGCTTCGCCTGACGATAGAATACAGGAGCGCCAGCGGCTGGAACCGGATGTTCTCGCCCGGACGCCTGTCGATCGACATCGTCGACTATCCCGGCGAATGGCTGCTCGACCTGCCGCTGCTCGGCCAGGATTTCCGCCGGTTCAGTGAGGCGACGGCAGACCTTGCTCGTACCGGCATCCGCGCCGAACTGGCGCGCGACTGGCTCGACCTTTGCGCCGCTGTCGACATGGACGGCCCGGCTGACGAGATGGTGGCGCGGCAATTGGCGACCACGTTTACCGCCTACCTGCGCGCCTGCAAGGCCGACGAACGCTCGCTGTCCACGCTTCCGCCCGGCCGTTTCCTCATGCCCGGCGATCTCGAGGGCTCGCCGGCACTGACCTTTGCGCCGCTGGTCGGCATGCCTGAAACCCGCCCGCCGAAGGGATCGCTGCGCGCCATGATGGAGCGCCGCTACGAGGCCTACAAGTCCGTCGTGGTAAAGCCGTTCTTTCGCGAACACTTCGCCCGGCTCGACCGGCAGATCGTGTTGGTCGATGCCTTGCAGGCCATCAATCGCGGCCCCGAAGCGGTGCAGGATCTGGAGCGGGCGCTCGCCGACGTGCTCGCCTGCTTCCGCGCCGGCACCAACTCCATGCTTTCCTCGCTCGTCCGCCGCCGGATCGACCGGGTGCTGGTCGCCGCCACCAAGGCCGACCACCTGCACCACGAAAGCCACGACAGGCTGCAGGCGATCACCCGCCGTCTCGTCGATCGTGCCATCCAGACGATCGGCATGTCCGGCGCCGGCATCGACGTCATGGCGATCGCCTCGGTGCGCGCCACCCGCGAGGCAACCGTCAAGCGCGACGGCCATGACCTGCCGGTCATCGTCGGCACGCCGATGGAGGGCGAGAAGGTCGGCTCCGAACGCTTCGACGGCAAGCGCAAGACGGCCGTCTTTCCCGGCGACCTGCCGGAAGATCCCCAGCCCTTCTTCCGCTCGCTCGACGAAGGGGCGCCGCATCTCGACCTGCCCGACCTCGACATCGTCCGCTTCCGCCCGCCGCTGATCGAAGAGACCGGCGGCGGGATCACGCTGTCCGTGCCGCATATCCGGCTCGACCGTGCCATGCAGTTCCTGTTCGGAGATCGCCTCGCATGAAAAGGCCACCGCTTTCGCCTGAGGCCCCGCGCCGGCGTCCAGTCTCCTTCGCCATCGAGCCGGACGAGCCGATGCGCCCCGAGACCGCGGCACCGCGCGCGCCGCAGAGCTTCGACGAGGGCATTGAAATCACCCCCGACGAAGCCGATCCCTTCCTCGGCGCCGAACTGGACGCAATCGAGCCGATGGCAATCGCCCGGCCGCGCCGCAGGGGCCTGTCTCTCGGCAAGATCGCCGCCGGCGCCTTCGGCCTGCTCCTCTCGCTTGCGATCGGCCTCTGGCTGGACGGACTGATCCGCGACCTCTTTTCCCGCTCGGACTGGCTCGGCTATGCCGCGATGGCCGTCCTCGCCGTCGGCCTCCTCGCCCTCTTCCTGCTGCTGGCCCGCGAGGTCGTCGGGCTCTACCGACTGGAAGCGGTGCAGAACCTCAAGGCCGACGCAGAAAAGGCGGCCGCCGAAGGGCGCAAGCCCGCCGCCCGCGCCGTGGTGCGGCAATTGGCGAGACTGGTTTCCTCACGCCCGGAAACCGCAAGCGGCCGGGCGACCCTGGAAGCGACAGAAGAAGACATCATCGACGCACCGCAGCTGATCGAACTGGCCGAACGCGAGCTGCTGGCGCCGCTCGATATCCGAGCGCGCGGGCTGATCCTTGGCGCCTCGAAGCGGGTGTCGGTGGTGACCGCGGTCAGCCCGCGGGCCATCGTCGATCTGGCCTATGTGCTCTTCGAGGTCTTCCGCCTGGTGCGCGGCATGGCCGAACTCTATGGCGGCCGGCCGGGCACGGTCGGCATGCTTCGGCTGATGCGCGACGTGATCGCCCATCTCGCCGTCACGGGCTCGATCGCCGTGGGCGATGGCCTCGCCCAGCAGATTCTCGGCCATGGGCTCGCTTCGCGGCTTTCCGCACGCCTCGGCGAAGGCGTGATCAACGGGTTGATGACGGCACGAATCGGCATCGCCGCCATGGACCTTTGCCGGCCCTTGCCGTTCCGTGCGGTGAAGCGCCCGGGCATCGGTGATTTCATTTCCGACCTGACGCCCGGCCTAACAGGCAATCCGCCCAAGGCCGCCGGCTGAGACAAACCGCGTTCTCGTCCAGTTTTTGCCGTTGCCCGGAAGCCCTTTTGCGGCTAGGGCAAGGATGCATTAACCATTCTCACGTTAGTTTGCCTGCGGGTTCATGGGTTGCTCGTACCAAGGTTCAAGTCGATGTCGCATCGTTCCATCTCGTCATTCAGCCGCGTTGTCGTCGTCACCGCCGCCGCCATGCTTGCCTTGGCACCCGTGGCCGATGCCGCATCGCGCGACAAGCGCTTCTTCCAGTCCGTCGCAGGCGTCTGGAAGGGCCCGGGCGAGATCGTTGCCGGCAAGTACAAGGGCACCAAATTCACCTGCAGCCTGACCGGCCTGCCGCCGGACGGCGACCTGACCGGCATCACACTGGACGGCACGTGCCGGGTCGGCGTCTTTTCCCAACCGATGAAGGCGACGATTTCCGAGGTCGGCGGCAAGTATCAGGGCCAGTTCCTCGATGGCGCCGAAGGCAAGGGGCTGGATATCGTCTCGGGTGCCGTGACCGGCGATCGCGTCGTCATGGGCATCAACCGCAAGAAGCTGAACGGCGCCATGGTCGCCCGTCTGCAAAACGACATGGCGATGAACATCACCATTTCCGTCAAGGTCGAGGATCGGATGATCCCGGTCATCGGTCTGAAGTTGAACCGGCAGGCCGACGCCTATGCCGGCGACATCAAGAACTGAGACCGGCTGAGCCTGTCCGCCTCGCCGCGATCATAGCCCGCATGCAATCAGCCGCGCCACCAGGCGCGGTTTTCGTTTGCCACGACAATTCCGTCGGCAGCAAGCCCGGTCAGCCAATCGGCGACCGCCCTGCCCTTCACTTTCAGACCACCGTCAAGATCGGCGAGCGGCATCAGCACGAAGGCGCGCTCGGTCATGCGCGGATGCGGAACCGTCAAAGCCTGTTCGTCGATCTGCAAACCGTCAAAGGTCAGGATGTCAATGTCGAGCGTGCGCGGCCCCCAACGCTCGGATCTCACCCTCTTCATGTCGCGCTCGATGTCCAGGCAGACCTCGAGCAGCCCGGCCGGCGAAAGCCGTGTCTCGATCGCGGCGCAGGCATTGTAGAAGTCAGCCTGGTCGGTCTTGCCCCAGGGCGGCGTACGGTAGAGCCGCGAAACTGCCGTGACCCGGCAGTCGTCGCGCGCGTCGAGCCGGCGCAACGCCAGGGCCATGGCAGCCACCGGATCGCCGATATTGCCGCCGAGACCAAGCGTCGCCGGACGCCAGCCCTCCTCAATTGAAATGCTCAACGCTCACCTGTACATAATCGAGGATACCCGGCACTGGTGCGCTGGGTTTGCGCACCGCGATCTTCGCCCGCCGGATCTGGCCGAAGCGCTGGCAGAGCTCCTTGGCAATCGCCAGGGCGAGCGCCTCGATCAGGAAGCGCCGGCTGCTCATGACGGTTTCCTCGATCACCTTGAAGGCGATGCCGTAGTCGACCGTGCCGCCTATGTCGTCGTTTTCCAGCGCGTTCCCGGCGGCAACCTCCAGCTCGGCATCGACGAAGAAGCGCTGGCCGAGAAACTCTTCCTCGGCATAGACCCCGTGACGGGCAAAGAAGGCGCAGTTCTTCAGGGTAATGGTGTAGACGTCCGTCATTGTACCTGTTCCTCACCGGTCTTGGGTTCGGCGGCGATCATAGCATCGGCGATCGCCAGGGCATCCCGGTTGATCGCGACATTATGAACCCGGAAAACCGAAGCACCCTTCATGCGCAAGAGCACGGTCGTCGCCGCGGTCGCCGCATCGCGTTCGCCTGCATCCCGGCCCGTGAGCGTGCCGAGAAATCGCTTGCGCGAGGTCCCCACCAGAAGCGGATAACCAAGCGCCAGCAGTTCGTCGCAGCGCGCCATCAGCGCCATGTTCTCCTCGACCGTCTCCTTGGCAAAACCAAAGCCCGGGTCGAGCACGATCGTCTCGCGCGCCACATTGGCCGCAGCGGCGATCGACAGAGAGCGGTTCAGATAGTCGAACTGGTCTGCAACGACATCGGCGAGCCGGTCGCGGCCGCGCCCGGTGTGCATGATGCACAGCCCCGCGCCGGTCTCCGAGGCAAGCGCGGCGATTTCCGGCTCGCGCTGGAGGCCGTGCACGTCGTTGATGATATGCGCACCGGCTGCGATCGCAAGCTGTGCGGTCCGGGCCCGATAGGTGTCGATCGAGATCAGTGCATCGGTTTCACGCGCGAGCCTCTCGATCACCGGCAATACCCGATCCTGCTCCTCAGCGGCACTGACGGGTGTCGCACCGGGCCTCGTCGATTCACCGCCGATATCGAGGATATCGGCCCCTTCCGCAACACATGAGAGAGCATGGCCGACCGCCCTGTCGACGCTGAAATGCCGGCCACCGTCGGAAAAGGAATCCGGCGTGACGTTGACGATCGCCATGAGCCGGCCCCGCCCCTCCAGGGCGATGCCGCAACCGTGGGCCGCGCGCCAGTATCCGCTCGTTCCGCTGTTCACCCGACTTGTCCCTTTCCGGTGCAAATTTTGCCTGGGCTGATATTGCACTTGGAGAGCCTATGCCCCAAGGTCGCGCCGAATTCAACTTGGCGGACCATCGAGAATGAAGACTGCACGCCGATTTGGCGTCCTCACTGCCGCCACGGGCCTGTGGCTCGCTCTGGGGGGAATGACCCAGGCCGAGACGATCGTCCGCAAATCGGTCTCCTATTTCCAGATCGGCGGCACCACGGCCGAGGATCTCGACCGCGAACTCGAGCGCCGCGGACCCACGACCCGCGCCAGCGGATCGCGTCACCCCGGCGCGACCCAGATCAAATTCGGCGGCGAACTGGACTATGTGCAATCCGCGGGGCGTTGCCGGATCGGCAATGTCGACGTGACGCTTGATACGCGCATCATCCTGCCGCAGTGGAAGAACCGCAAGAGGGCCAAGGGCGATCTCGCGCTCATATGGGACGCCCTTTCCAGCGACATCAAGCGCCACGAGGAACGCCACGCGGAGATCGCGCGGCAATATGCGCGGAAGCTGGAAAGGACGCTGAAGAAGCTCCGCCCGCAGCGCAATTGCGATGCCATGCAGGCGAAGGTCGCGGAAGCCACCGACGGGGTGATCGCCGCCCATGACACCGCGCAGATGGATTTCGACCGCGTCGAGGCCGTCAACTTCGAGAATCGCATGATGCGCATCCTCGAATACCGAGCCGGGCAAAATACCCCCAAAAATTGAGGTGGCTCAGGCGAGCAACCGGGCAAAAATGCCACAGGGCTTGCGCGAAACTTGCAGGCGAGCCTGTGAATAACTGACTATTTCTCGGCGTGGTACTTGAACGAATACTGAAATATAAATGTCCTCGAATTCAGTCGGTCACATGTCCGGTTCCGAGTTCTCCCTGGCGCATCCAGGTGCCACAGGTGTTCCTCCCTCGCCTGATTATGGCGATGCGCCCTCCTGCCTCGCTCCTCGCTTGTCGAAGAGCGAGGCTTTTTTTTCGATCGATCAGCCCTGGCGTTCGGGAACGCGCACGACCAGGCCGTCGAGGGCCGCCGTGACCTTGATCTGACAGGAGAGACGGGAATTGGGCTGCACATCGACGGCAAAGTCGAGCATGTCCTCTTCCATCGGCGAAGGCGCTCCGACCTTCTCGGTCCAGGCCTCGTCGACATAGACATGACAGGTCGCGCAGGCGCAGGCGCCGCCGCATTCGGCATCGATGCCGGGAACGGAATTGCGCACGGCATTCTCCATGACCGTGGATCCTTCGTCCGCAGCGAGTTCATAACGCGTGCCGTCGAAAGCGATGATGGTGAGTTGTGCCATGATGAGATGTCCAGACTTCGCCGATTGCAAAAAACGGCGAAGTCATCCCCTAAAACGATGGGCCAGTCAACATTCAGGCGGCTGAATTTCCCGTCATTAGCCGCGTCGCTCGAAGCGAGCCACCGGCGCAGGAAGCCGCCTTCAGCGGCAAAGCTTGAGAATGAAGTTCTCGGCCTCGATCACGCTGGCGGCGACTGCCGCAAGCCGGCCGGCATCCGCGCCATCGCACTCGACGGCCTCGGCGGCGCGCAGCACGGCATGGGCGCCGACGGCGCCTGCCGCACCCTTCAGGCGCTTGGCGATCGTGACCCGTGCTGCATTCTCGGTTTCACTGGCAAGTGCCTGGAGGCAACCGCGCGCCTGACGGGCGAACATTTGCAGGATTTCGATCTCGACCGCCTTGTCGCCCAGCGTCGTGGTCGCAAGTTGGACCAGGTCGATCGGGCGGTCCTTCGAGGGGCAAAGCCCGCCGATGTTTTCGGGGGCTTCGAAAGCGATGCTGAGCGCGGCCATGGGTCGATTTCCTTCTTATGGGTTTTGTTGCTACGCTCATCCTTGGCGAGGCAGCGTCCAGATCCGGTTAAACCGGCGCTCATGTGAGGACAAAACATTACGATATGGTTAACGCCGCCTAAACGACGGAAGCGTATGGTTTTTCACGCGCTAATTTAGTTTAAATGCTGTTAACAATGGCTCCATCGCGTTAGGAATGCCGTCCCCCCTTAATTGTCTCGACATTCTGAATGTGTCACTACGATACGACTGATATGGGCAAAGGGTGGGTCTCTTTGCCCTAAGGCCGGATGATGATAGGAAAATATCGTCATGCTCTCTAGAACGGGGCAATTCCGGCTGTGTATTCCGATGGTGATTTCATCTGGCGTGGCGGCAGGATGGGATCCCCGTGAAAAGCGGTCTTTCCAGGCGCCCGGACTCCGAAGAGCGGGGCATCCGGCAGGACGGCCCAATAGGCTTGGTAACGAGGCGTAACCCTATGGCGAACAACAAGACGGTCGAGTCGATTGACGACAGTGCCTTTCAGGCGCTTGAAGCGGCTCTGAGGATCGATTTCGACGAAGAGGAGACGTCCGCCGGCCGAAGCAGGCAGACGTCAGACGCACCGGAGGCCAAAGTGTCCGAGTCCACCAACCCGCGTCCCGCAGTGCCCAAGAAGCCGTCCGAACGCCGTGCGGCGCGCGGCGCCGAGCTCGCGCCCGAAATGGCGCCCAGGGCGCCCGCCTTCGAACCGGCCAACGACGCCTCGCGCCGCAGCCCGGCCGCCATCATGAAGACCTTGGAAGGCGCATCGATGCGCAGCGCCATGCGCAACGCGACGATCATCTCCGTCCTCTGGGTGCTGGGTGCCATCGGCCTCAGCCAGATTCTCTATGGTACCGCCATCTGGCAGGCCCAGAGCGTCGCCGATATCGTCGCCATGCCGGGCGTCGTGGCGATCTTCGTCGGCACGATCATCCCCGTCATGCTGTTCTTCGCCTTCGCCATCATGATGGCTCGCGCCCACGACCTGCGCAATGCGGCTCGGTCCATGGCCGAGGTCGCCCTGCGCCTCGCCGAACCCGAGACCATCGCGTCTGAACGCATCATGACCGTCGGCCAGGCCGTGCGCCGTGAAGTCTCGGCGATGAACGAGGGCATCGAGCGCACCATCGCGCGCGCCACCGAGCTCGAGACGCTCGTGCATTCAGAGGTCACCGCGCTCGAACGCAGCTATACCGATAATGAATTGCGCGTCCGCGGCCTCGTCCATGAACTCGGTTCCGAGCGTGACGCCATCGTCAACCACGCGGAACGCATTCGCAGCTCGATCGTCGGCGCCCATGAACAGCTCAAGGAAGAGCTGTCGCTGGCAACCGAGGAAATCGCGGTCCGCCTTGCCACCTCTGGCGAGGCCTTTGCCTCGCTGATCGACACCCGCGCCGCCGCCCTGATGGAAAAATCGGACGCCGCCGCGACGTCGATCGGCAGCCTCCTGTCGAGCAAGACCGAAAACCTCGTCCAGACGTTGAGCGCCTCGGGCATTTCGCTCGCCA
Organism: Ciceribacter sp. T2.26MG-112.2; assembly: GCF_900492205.1. Lineage (GTDB taxonomy): Bacteria > Pseudomonadota > Alphaproteobacteria > Rhizobiales > Rhizobiaceae > Allorhizobium > Allorhizobium naphthalenivorans_A. The sequence continues at coordinate 95,213 of NZ_UEYQ01000005.1, read as the reverse complement.
GCGAGTTCGACACCCGCCTGCAGCAGCTGACCGGCACCCTGCAGGAGCGCGGCCGTGAACTGCTCGGCGAGTTCGAAACCCGCGCCTCGACGCTCGACGCCAATACCGAAAAGCTCAATGCGGCGCTCGGCGAACGGGCCCGCCAGCTGAACGAAACGCTCGCCGAGCGCACCCGCGAACTGGCAGACAGCCTGACCACCGGCGAGCAGGGAATCACCAGCTCGCTGGACCTGGTGCTGGCCAAGCTCAACGCCACGCTCGACGACCGGGGTGCCGCCTTCCGCCAGAGCCTGCAATCGAGCGCCGACGACGCGATCGTCGACCTCGACCTGCGCTCGGGCTTGTTCGAGGATCGCCTGCAGGCAACGATCGGCCAGGTCAATGCGGCCTTCGACGAGCGCGTCGCCGAATTCGCCAGCGCATTCGACCAGCGCGCCGGTTCGCTCGACAGCAAACTCATGGAAAGCCTTGCCCGCATCAACGAGACCGTCACGGGCGGCTCGGAGGCGATCGACGGCATTCTCAACTCCAGCATCGAGCGCCTCGGCTCGACGCTGACCGACCAGTCGTTTGCCCTTGCCACGGCGGTCGGCACCGGCCAGGAACTGATCGACGACGCACTTTCGACCCGCGCCCAGGAAATCGCCGACGCGATGTCGGCCCGCGCGCTATCGCTCAGCGAAAGCCTTGAAGACGCGAAGAAGCGCATCGACGCCGTTATGGAAGAGCGCGGTGGCGCCCTCTATTCGGCGCTCGCCGACAACCAGTCGCGTTTTGAAGAAACGCTTGCGACCCGCGCCGAGACCATCGTCAACGCCTTGTCGGGCAATCAGGAGCGTTTCGCCGAGACCCTCGACACCAAGAGCCACGCGATCGCCGACACCCTGGCCGACGGCCAGAAGCGTCTCGATGAAACGCTGGAGGGCCGCGCCACTTCCATCATCGCAGCGGTATCGGGTACGGAAAATCGCCTTGCCGAGGTTTTGGACGGACGCAATCAGGCGATCGCCTCGACGCTCGCCGATGGTCAGCGCCGCATCGACGAAACCCTCGAAAGCCGGACCAGCTCGATCATCGAAGCCGTCTCGGGCACGGAGGACCGGCTGGCAGACGTTCTCGACGGCCGCAGCCAGGCGATTGCCTCGGCACTCGCCGAGGGCCAGCGCCGTATCGATGAGACGCTCGAGAACCGCGCATCAACCCTCGTTGAAGCGGTCAGTGGAACCGAACGCAGCCTCGCCGACGCTCTCGACCGTCGCACCACGGCAATCATCGACACCGTCGCCGACGCCGACAAGCGGATCGAAGCCGCCTTTGCCGACAAGGCCGAAGCGATCCGCAGCGCCTATAACGAGAACCAGGATCGGCTCGACCTGTCGCTGGCAGGCCACGCCAGCTATCTCGCCTCCACGCTGGAACAGGCCGGCGAGCAACTCGAAAAGACATTTGGCGAAGGCACCGGCCGCATCAGCGACACGATGGCGTCTGGCCTTTCCGGCATTGGCGACACGATGGTTTCCGGTCTTGCCAGCATCGACGGCAAGCTCTCCGACACCCATGAGCGGATCCGCGCCACGCTGGAAGAACGCGGCAACGCGATCGACGTCACGCTGCGCGCGGCCCAGGAACAGCTGGACGGCACGCTCGCCGAACAGGGTGCCGCGATCGGCGCATCGATCGCCGCCTCCACCGGCATGCTGGAAATGACGCTGGAGGAGCGCGAAGAAGCGCTTCGCCGGACCATCGACGAAAGCGGCAAGATGCTCGACGAGCGTCTGCGCGGCACGGCGGGCGCACTCGCCGGCCAGCTTGGCGAGGCAGCCAAGGAGATTACCCGGACCGCGGAGGATTTCTCCGGCCGGATCGAGCAGTCGGTCGGCGGCATGTCGACGCGCCTCGACGATACCAGCAGCCGTATCGAACTCAGCCTCGAGACCCTCGAGGACCGTATCAAGAGCGGCCTTGACGGCGTCGACATCCGCGTCGGCGATGCTGGCGAGAAGTTCGCCAGCCGCTTGTCGGAGAAGGTCTCCGATCTGGAGCGCGTCGGCAGCGAGGCGGTCGAGCGGGTTACCCGCGTGCTCGACGATGGTACCGCGAAGGTCGCGGAGACATTCGACGGTCGCACCGCCCAGATCGACGAACGCCTCTCGACCATGGACCGCGCCCTCACCATCGGTCTCGACAACGTCAACCGCACGATCGAAGGCAAGGCAGCGGGTCTTGCCGCCGCCCTGCGTGGCGCGGTAGCCGACGCCGCGCGCGAGCTGGACGGCGAAGCCCAGCGCTCCGTCGAATTGCTGAACCAGACCGGTGCGCAGTTTGCCGAGCGGATCGGCGAACGCAGTGCCGAACTGAGCCGCACGGTCGAAGAAAAATCCGAGGATCTCGCCAACCGGATTTCCGAGACCCAGACCCGGCTTGCCGGCCAGGCCGCCGCCGTGGCGCAGACCTTCGCCGAGGCCGGCGACGTCATCGCCAACAAGGTGGCCGAGGCCGAAGCCCTCGTCGGCAGCCACATCTCCGCCCTGTCCGGCACGCTGTCGGATGCCGGAACCACGCTCGAAGCCCGCGCTGCCGCCATTCGTCAGCAGCTGTCCGGCAATACCGAGGAAATCGCCTCGACCATGGACGCGGTCGAAAAGGCGCTCGAAGCACGCGGCAACACCATCCGGACGGTGCTCGACGAGCGGACCCGCGAGCTCAATTCCATGCTCGCCTCCCGCTCCTCCGAACTGTCGCGCCTGATCGACGAGAAGGCGGCTCCGCTGATTGCCGACTATGCCGAGACCGGTCGCGCCGCCGCCGAGCGGATCACGGAAGCCGCATCGCTGAGCGCTGAACGCCTGCGGGCCGAGAACGACGCCATCGTCGCGGCGATCAGCACGCGTGCCGACAAGGCGGCGGAGACTATCGGTGCAGCGGAACTCAGCCTGACCGACAGTGCCGGCCGCCTCATCGAACGGCTCAGCGAAAGCAATTCGGGCCTCGCCGCGATGATCGAGCAGGTCGCCACCAATATCGCGGCAGCCGACGGACAGCTCAACCAGACCACCGAGCGCTTCGTCGACACCACGTCCAAGGCCGCCGACCTGCTGCAGACCTCCGGCCGTCTGCTCGACGGCAAGCTCGAGCGTCTGTCCGCGGTCTCCGGCGAAACCCTGTCGCAGGTCACCTCGATCGTCGGGCGCTTCGGCGACCATTCCAAGATGCTGAGCCAGGCTTCCGAACTCCTGTCCGCCGCCCAGTCCAATCTGGTTGGCACGCTCGAGGAGCGCCAGCAGGCGCTCCGCGACCTGGCCGTCGGCCTGGTCAAGCGTTCGGAAGAGATCGAAACAACGATGCAGAACCTCGGCGCCATGGTCGACGGCGCCTTCGAGCGGGCCGAGCAGCGCTCGGGCCAGGTTGCAGGAAATCTGCGCCAGAGCATCCAGACCTCCTTTGCCGATATCGGCAAGATCCTGTCCGACACGGAGAAGCAGGCGCTTTCAACGGCCGGCAACATGCGCGGCGCGCTGATGTCAGCTGGCGAGGACGCCACCCGTTCGATCGAAAAGACCCTGTCGGAAGCCGAAAAGCGGTCCAGCGATCTCGCCGATCGCCTGCGCGGCGGCCTGACCGCCTCGCTGTCCGACGTCGACAAGCTGCTCGGCGAGGCCGGCCGCAAGTCGGACGGTGCCGCAAGCCACCTGCGGGAGGCCATGCGCGAGGCGGTCGAAGAGGCCGTCACCCGCTTTGCCGGCGCCACCGACGAGATCCGCCGCTCGGCCCAGGATATCCGCAAGGAACTGGACATGACCCGCAGCGAATTGAAGCGCGGCGCCTTCGATCTTCCGGAAGAGGCAAAGGAAAGCGCCGCCGCCATGCGGCGTGCCGTGTCCGAGCAGATCAAGGCGCTGCAGGACATTTCGCAGCTCGTCGGCCGCTCGACCCAGTCACTGGAAATCTCCGAGCCGGTCGCCCGCAAGCTGGCCGAGGCAAGGCCGGTCGAGGCTCCGAGAAAGGCCCCTGCTCCGGCCCCGGTTGCCCAGCAGCCTGTCGCCGCACCCGTCGCCCCTCCGGCGCCTGCCCCGGCCCCAGCTCCGGCGCCTGCCCCGGCACGTGCGATGGAGCCACTCGGCCTGCGTGGCAGCATCAATCCCGCAGCCGCCCCGGCGCCCGCCACGCGCGGTGAATCCGGCTGGATCAGCGACCTTTTGCGCGGCGCATCGCGCGACGAACATACAGAGACGGTGGCGGCTCCCGCACCGCGCGCGCCCACGCCGCGTCCGGCCGAGGCGCCGGCCGCATCACGCCAGGCCGATACCCGCAATCCGCGGCACATGGTGGAATCGCTGAACTCGCTGTCGGTCGACATCGCCCGCGCCATCGACCATGACGCATCGGTCGATCTGTGGCGGCGCTACCAGCGCGGCGAGCGCGACGTCTTCACCCGCCGCCTCTACACGCTCAAGGGCCAGCAAACCTTCGACGAGATCAAGCGCAAGTACGACCGCGAGCCGGAATTCCGCGTCGCCGTCGATCGCTACATCGCCGATTTCGAAAAGCTGCTCGGCGACGTCGCCCGCACCGACCGCGACAAGACGGTCACCCAATCTTACCTCACCTCGGATACCGGCAAGGTCTACACCATGCTGGCCCACGCCGCAGGCCGGTTCAGCTGAACAGGAGAGGCTGGCGGGTGACCGCCGGCCTCCTCTGCATCACGAAAAACGAAAGCCCCGGCGCCTGCCCAGGCGTCGGGGCTTTCGTTTGTTCTTCTCCTGGCTGGCCGCCGCGATCGGTCGTCGGCGAAGCTTGCCGATCAGACGGATGCGTTCAGAGCAGACTGAGCGTCCAGGTGACGATCTCGGCGCTCACCCGGGCAAAGGCCTGGTCCATGGCCCGGATATAGGCCTCGTTCGACGTTCCCGACGCCGGCTGGCTGGCGCTGAACACCTTCTGCGCCTTGACCGAACCGTTCCGGTCGTTGAGCAGCTTCACGGAGATCTCCACGACACCCCGGTCACCACCCACCGTATCGATCTCGAAGGCCCGAACATCGGTGATCAACTGGTAGTCGATCGCCAGTCCCTGCCCCGGCTTGCCGACGCCGTCGAGCTTGCCGGTATTCTCGAAGGTCTCGACGAGTTTCGCCTGCACCATTCGGGTCAGCTTGTCGCTCCACTGCGAATTCGACAGATAGCGGATCTCCGAGGGCGAGACGCGGACCAGGACCTGTTCGCTGTCCAAGGCCTTCAGCGCCGACGGATCAGCCACCAGCAACTGGCGGCTACGGGCCGGCGTGCTGGTCTTCACATCCGGTGCGGCCGTGATGTCGAACGTATCGTTTGAAGCCTTAGACCCGCAGGACGAAAGCCCTGCGACCAGCAGCGGCACGAGGATCGCCGCTTTCATTGCCGTCGTGCAACGCGCCATGATAGCGGTTCCGCCCATGTGACCCCTGCCCCTTCCCGTCATGTTCGTCATCGTCTCGTCCGCCCGTCATACTGCTTGACGTTTTCCCCGCCAAACAGCAGGCGCTGCGGATCATTGTCAAAATTGGTGATCGCGTCGTTGAGACCGCGCACCGTCTGGCGCGTATCGGTCACCAGCGACTGGATGTCTCTCAGCCCGGTATTGGAGAATCGCGCCAGATTGTCGGCGATCGGTCCGATTTTGGAATTCAGGTTGTCGGCAGCGCCGCGGATCGACACCAGCGTCTTGCGCGCTTCAGCACTCAGCGAATCCGCCTCACCGGAACCGAGGAATGCGTCGACCTTGGTCAGAATGCCGTCGATCTGGTCCGAGGCATTGTTCAGCTTGTTCGCAAGCTGGGTGAAATCGGTGATCGCCTGGTCGATGTCCTGGGTGCGGTCGGTGATGCTCTGGCTCAGATCCTTGAAGCCGCTGATCGCCTCGCGCGCATCGGCAGAGGCGACCGAGACATCGTCCATGACCTTGGTGATCTTCTGTGCATCGACCGCAGCGACGACCTCGTCGACCCGCGACAGCGTCTTGTCGGCATTTTCGCCGAACTTCTGGAAGGTCGCCGCGGTCTCGCGGAAGGTCTCGATGGCCGGCCCGATCGTGTCCGAGGCGTCGGCAAAGTTGCCGGTGAACGCCTCGGTATTGGTGAGAATCTGGTCGATCTTGTCCGAATTGAGCGCCTTGAACAGGCTCTCGGCCGCGCCGAGCGTGGAATCGAGCCGCCCGGACAGGCCGGATACCGAATTCGACAAAGCACTGACGCTTTCGAGGAATTTGTCGATGCCATCGGCATTGTCGGCCAGTGACTTGGAGAAGGTCTCGGCGTTCTTGACAGTGTTGGTCAGCGGATCGCGGGCATCGGTGATGAAGCCCTGCAATTGCCCGATCGCGTCGTCGGCGCGCTTCAGGATCTTGTCGGCGGTCGCCAGAAGATTGGTGACGCTCGACTGGTCGGCCAGCAACACCGCCGGCTCACCGGTGGCAATGGCCTTCTCGAGAATGTTGGCGTCACCCGCATTGCCACCGGAAAGTTCGATATAGGCAGCCCCGGTCAGGCCCTGGATCTCGAGCACGGCCTTGGTCGAGGCGGTGACCGGCGCGTCCTCGCGGACCTCGGTGAAGGCCACCGAGAACTGCGGATCCTCCTTGTCGATATAGAGGCTGCGCACGGAACCGACGGCGATGCCGTTGAAGCGCACCGGCGAGCCGATGCTCAAGCCGTTGGCCGAACCCGGGATGCGGATTGCCAGGGGCGCGAGGGTCCCGCCGCGGCCATATTCGGCCATCCAGTAGACGAAGCCGAAGGCGGCCGCGATGACGAGCATCGTGAAAAATCCGACGATCGCATAATTGGCTTTGGTTTCCATCAGTCAGTCACTCTACCGGATGCCACCGGGTCGCCCCGGCGAGGAATGGATCGGGCCCGCTTGCCCCTGAAATAGGATTTCACCCACGGATCTTCGCTGGCGAGCATATCGTCTAAGGTGCCTTCGACCAAGACTCGCTTTTGCCCGAGAACGGCGATGCGGTCGCAGACCGAAAACAGGCTGTCCAGGTCATGGGTGACCATATAGACGGTCAGGCCCAGCGTGTCGCGCAGCCTTGCGATCAGCTCGTCGAATTCCGCAGCACCGATCGGATCGAGCCCGGAGGTCGGCTCGTCGAGGAAAACCAGATCCGGGTCGAGCGCCAGCGCGCGCGCAAGCGCCGCGCGTTTGATCATCCCGCCGGACAGTTCCGACGGATACTTGTCCGCCGCATCCGGGTCGAGGCCGACCAGATCCAGCTTGAGATAGGCAAGCTCATCCATCAGCCACTTCGGCAGGTCGAGATATTCACGCATCGGCAGCTGGATGTTCTCCTTGACGGTCAACGCCGAGAACAGCGCGCCGTGCTGGAACAAGACGCCCAGCCGCGTATCGAGTTCCATCCGCGTGCGTTCGTCCACCGTATTATAATCGGAACCCAGAATTTCGATCGTTCCCGACCGTCGCGGCAGCAGCCGCAGGACCGTGCGCATCAGCACCGACTTGCCGGCGCCGGAGGCACCGACGAAACCGAGGATCTCACCGCGATAGATATCGAGATCGAGGTTGTCGAGCACGATCTTGCTGCCGAAGCCGACCGTCAGCCCCTTGACCGACAGAACCTTCTCGCGTTCGCCCTCGTTCGCCACCGGAGTCTTGTCGTCCATCCCGCCCCTCAAAAGTCGATCGCCGAATAGAACATGGCGAACAGGGCATCGACGAGGATGACCACGAAGATCGATTTCACCACCGCAGCCGTCACATGCCGCCCGAGCGATTCGGCGCTGCCTCCGACCTTCATGCCCTCGACCGCCGAGACAATGCCGACGATCAGCGCCATGAACGGGGCCTTGATCATGCCCGATGCGACGGTCGAATAGTCGACTGCGGAATGCAGGCGGGTGGTGAAGACGTCGAAGGTGATGCCCGAATAGCTCCACGCCACCAGGGCGGCACCGTAGAGGGCGGAAAAATTCGCCAGGATGGTGAGCAAGGGCAGGACGATCGTCAGGGCCACGAGCCGCGGAAAGACGAGCACGCCGATCGGATTGAGCCCAATGACCTTGAGCGCGTCGATCTCCTCGCGCATCTTCATCGAGCCGATCTCGGCCGTGATCGCGCTGCCAGACCGACCCGCAACCATGATCGCGGTCAACAGCACACCGATCTCGCGCAACTGCAAAATGCCGACCAGGTCGACGACGAAAATCTCCGCGCCGAAATAGCGCAGCTGAAAGGCTCCCTGCTGGGCGATGATCGCGCCGATCAGGAAGGACATGAGCGCGACGATCGGCACGGCCCGCACACCCATATGGTCCATCTGCGTGACCACCGAGGCCGGCGAAATGCCGCTGCCGCGCCCGAGCTTGGTCTGCGCACCGTGCACGGCGGAACCGAGAACGAACATCATCGCCACGACGTCCGACCAGAGATCGACCATAACCTTGCCCGCAGGCGCGAACAGCCGCTGGAACAGGGGTCCCTTTGCCGGTGGCGGCGGCGGATGCTTGACGTCTTCCGGCAGGACCCGCAGCAGCTCCCGCATCGCCGACGTACCCCCCGTCAGCTTGACCTCGGCGCCCTCCTTCTGGCGCACCGCGATGAAGCGGCGGATGAGCCAGGCGCCGGCCATGTCCATTTCGGAAACGGCATTCAGGTCGACTTCGACCGACTTGCCGCCATTGGTCGGCATCAACCGGCCATCGTTCTGCAGGAGAGGTCCAAGGCTGTTGTTGCGCCAGGCGCCGGACAGCCGGATGCGATGCCCCTCGCCCGGCAGTTCATCGACGCCGATCGCGGCGCTCTCTGGATGTACGGACTTCAAGGCTCTGACAACTTCCACGCATTGCGTCACGCAGGCTTGGCCAAATCGGTTTGGCGGCGCAAATCATTCTGTCGCGCAGTATATCCAGACCGGCGGACAATGAAATCCTTGAGAAAGCGTTTATCCGCCTGCGTCACCTTCAAGCCACAAGAACCGCCGCCCCGGGGTGGGGCTGGGCCGGCTGCCCCGTCAGGCGGCCTGAATATCCTTGGCTTCGGCCGGTTCGGCAGCGGCTGGGAAAGGGCGCGGCAGGGCGAGCGTCGCCACCTTTTTGGAAGCAGCGCCGATCCGGTGTCCCCAGGAAATCAACTCGAAGCGACCGTCGTGGTGTTCGACGATCGCCGTGCAGCTCTCCACCCAGTCTCCGGTATTGACGTAGTGGATGCCGTCGATGTCTTCCATCACCGCATGGTGGATGTGACCACAGATGACGCCGTCGACATCGTTACGCCGGGCTTCCTCGGCAACGACCTTCTGGAATTCGCCGATGAAGTTGACCGCCTGCTTGACCTGAAGCTTCGCCCAGGCGGAGAACGACCAGTAGGGCATGCCAAGGCGGCGGCGGATCGCAGCCAAAAGGATGTTGATGTTGATCGCCATGTCATAGGCCCAGTCACCGAGATAGGCGACGAGGCGGGCATTGCGCACCACGACGTCGAATTCGTCGCCGTGCAGCACCAGGTACTTCTTCCCGTCGGCCGTCTCGTGGATCATCCGCTCGGCAACCTCGATGCCGCCGAAATGCGTGCCGGGGAAGCCGCGCAGGAATTCGTCGTGATTGCCCGGAATGTAGACGATGCGGGTTCCCTTGCGCGCCTTGCGCAGCAGTTTCTGCACGACGTCGTTGCAGTCCTGCGGCCAGTACCAGCTGCGCTTCAGTCGCCAACCGTCGACGATGTCGCCGACCAGGAAGATCGTCTCGGCCTCATGGGTCCTCAGGAAATCCAGCAGGAAGTCCGCCTTGGCCGCCTTCGAGCCGAGATGCACGTCGGAAATGAACAGGGTTCTGAAGTGACGGATTTCCGGATCTGTATTCACGGTCATGGGCCTCTCGCTTGACGAGCCTTTGCCCTTTTTCCAAATCAGACTCTTGTTTCAGGAACATGACACCGCCATGCACCGGTGCCTGGAGCAGCCCTCAGGTGCCCTTCAATGGCGGCAGCTCGCATCGCGCGATTTGCGCCGCCTCGGCGCGCTCGATGCCCATGGCGATCAGAATGAATTCCGCCACCTCGCTGCCGGCGTCGCGCCAGCTCTTGTAGCCCTCCTGCACCAGCATCATGCCGGACAGCGTCGCGCCGCCGATCACCGCCACCATCGACGTCACCTGGTCCGGAGCGATGCGATAGCGGCCGCGCGTGATCGCCTCGCCCATCTCATCGGTGAGCGAAGCGGTCAGCAAGCCGCGCAGGGATTTGTTGCTGAAACCGAAATGCACGATGAAGCGGCCCCATTGCGGCTCCTCGTGCGCCCGGCGGATGAACAGGCGTATGCCACAGGCGAGCCTTGCCGCCGGATCCTGAAGCCCGTCTATGCTGGTGCGCACGCGTTCCTGCATTTCGCCGGCGAGGTCACCGGCGACATCCTCGAACAGGCTGTCGGGATTGGGCACGGCATTGTAGATCGTCCCGCGGGCGACCCCCGCCTCCTCGGCGAGATCGCTGACATTCACCCGACAGGCGCCGACCCGGGCAAAGAGACGCATGGCCGCCTCGTGAATACGGCACTGAACGACAGATTTCACGCGGACCCTCCCGGTTCTTGCATCACCATCCTTGGCAACTGAGGCCTGCTGTCAAGCCAAGGGCGGGACCGTTGCCATAGCATTTGCCGCCAAAAACATCAATGTTGACATTTGAACACCTGTGTTCAATATAGGTCGCATCAGTTCACCCATCGCAACACAGGCCAAGTTCAGGAGACCGATCGTGAAGAAACTAATTCTCGCTACATTCATGCTTACCGCGCTTGCAGGCTGCTCCCAGACCACCAGGACCACCGACGAAAAGGCGGTGGCCTGCGCCAAGGCTGGCCTCTCCGACGAACAGTGCGCCCAGTCGAAATACGGCCTGCGCCCGACCTCGCTGCCGCCGGTCATCTCCCCCTCGACCTGATCCGCATCTCCCCGGCAGAGGCGACGCCCTGCCCCATGGCGGGCGCCGCCTTGCTTCCGAGGATTGCATCCTGCGGCTCCAAGCCCGACAAAATCGGTGGGGAGAGCGGCGGGGTACTCCCAGTCCGGTTCATTTGGTGTATGCAGGAACGCATACCAGTGAATGAACCGGACACGGAAAAGCATGGATACCACCGACAAGAACAAGCCGGCAGCCCCCACGGCGGACCTCGACGAACAGGCACTTTTCTACCATCGCTATCCGCGACCGGGAAAGCTGGAGATCCAGGCGACCAAGCCGCTCGGCAACCAGCGCGACTTGGCACTTGCCTATTCCCCCGGCGTTGCAGCCCCCTGTCTGGCCATCCGCGACGAACCGGAGACCGCCGCCGACTACACGGCACGCGGCAATCTCGTCGCCGTCATTTCCAACGGGACAGCCGTGCTCGGGCTCGGCAATATCGGTCCGCTCGCCTCCAAGCCGGTGATGGAAGGCAAGGCCGTCCTGTTCAAGAAATTCGCCGGCATCGACGTCTTCGACATTGAAATCGACGCCATGACCGTCGATTCGATGGTCTCGACCGTCTCGGCGCTCGAGCCGACCTTCGGCGGCATCAATCTCGAGGACATCAAGGCGCCGGAATGCTTCGAGGTCGAGCAGCAGTTGCGCGCCAAGATGAACATTCCGGTCTTCCACGACGACCAGCACGGCACGGCGATCATTGTCGCGGCCGCCATCCTCAACGGCCTGGAACTCGCCGGCAAGAAGATCGAGGACGTCAAGATCGTCGCCTCGGGCGCCGGCGCCGCGGCGCTCGCCTGCCTCAACCTTCTGGTGATTCTCGGCGCCCGGCGCGAGAATATCTGGGTGCACGACATCGAGGGTCTGGTCTATGTCGGCCGCGAAATGCTGATGGACCAATGGAAGTCGGTCTATGCCCAGGTCAGCGACAAGCGCACGCTCGCCGAATCGATCGAGGGCGCCGACGTCTTCCTCGGACTGTCGGCGGCCGGCGTGCTGAAGCCCGAGCTTCTCGTGCAGATGGCGGAAAAACCGCTGATCATGGCGCTCGCCAATCCGACGCCGGAAATCATGCCGGAACTGGCGCGTGCGGCCCGCCCTGACGCGATGATCTGCACCGGGCGCTCCGACTTTCCCAACCAGGTCAACAACGTCCTGTGTTTCCCCTACATCTTCCGGGGCGCGCTCGATTGCGGCGCAACGACGATCAACGAGGAGATGAAGATGGCCGCGGTGCGCGCCATCGCCGCCCTTGCCCGCGAGGAAGTGTCCGAAGTCGCCGCCCGCGCCTATTCCGGCGAATCGCCGACCTTCGGCCCGAACTATCTCATCCCCTCGCCGTTCGATCCGCGCCTCATCCTGCGCATCGCCCCCGCCGTCGCCAAGGCGGCGGAAGAGAGCGGCGTGGCACGCCGGCCGATCGCCGACTACGATACCTATCTCGACCAGTTGAACCGCTTCGTCTTCCGTTCCGGCTTCGTCATGAAGCCCATCTTCGCCGCGGCGAAGAAGGCGTCCGACAAGCGTGTGATCTTCGCCGAAGGCGAGGACGAGCGCGTCCTGCGCGCCGCCCAAGTCCTGCTCGAGGAAGGCAGCGGCAAGCCGATCCTGATCGGGCGCCCGCACATCATCGAGAGCCGCCTGCAGCGCTTCGGCCTTCGCATCCGTCCGGGCGTCGATTTCGAACTGGTCAACCCCGAGGACGATCCCCGCTACCGCGACTATGTCGAGGACTATTTCGCCCTGGTCGGCCGCGTCGGCATCAACCCGGAAGCCGCCCGCACCATCGTGCGTACCAACAATACGGTCATCGGCGCGCTCGCCGTCCGGCGCGGCGATGCCGATGCACTGATCTGCGGCGTGGAGGGGCGTTTCGACCGCCATCTGCGCGATGTCGGCCAGATCATCGGCAAGAAGCCCGGCGTGCGGGCCTTTTCCGGTCTCAGCCTGCTGATTTCCCAGCGCGGCGCGATCTTCTTCACCGATACCTTCGTGACCTACAACCCGTCGGCCGCCGAGATCGCCGAAATGACGATCCTCGCCGCCCAGGAAATCCGCCGGTTCGGCATCACCCCGCGGGCGGCCCTCGTCTCGCACTCCAATTTCGGATCGCGCGATTCCGACAGCGCCCGCAAGATGCGCGAAGCGCTGCAACTGATCCGCGCCCAGGCGCCGGAGCTGGAAGTCGATGGCGAAATGCAGGGTGGCTCGGCGCTTTCCGAGGCCTTGCGCAAGCGGGCCATGCCCGACAGCACGCTGACCGGCGAAGCCAATCTCCTGGTCTTCCCCAATCTCGACGCCGCCAATATCTCGCTCGGCATCGTCCGCACCATGATGGACGCCCTGCATGTCGGGCCGATCCTGCTCGGCGCAGCCCTGCCCGCCCACGTCCTGTCGACCTCGGTCACATCGCGCGGCGTGGTCAACATGGCGGCGCTTGCCGTGGTCGAAGCGTCGCAGCCGGACTGAGCCGTCGAGCCGGACCCATGGCCGAAGCCCGATCAGCCCCGTCATCGGCCATGACGGGGCGTCACGTGCGCCACGCCATACCTCCAAAATACGGTCTGGACATCGCGGCGTCCGGCGAACACTCTTGACCCATATTTTTGTAGGGTTTCAGGAATGACGAACCAGGGCGGCTACTTCGACCTGCTGGACTGGCTGCAAGATCAGAAGGTCGTGCGTCCGCTGCCGTTCTTCAGACAGATGCAGGCCGTGTTCGGCATCGCCCACATTTTATACATCGACGCCGCGTGCACACCGGCGGGCGTGAAGCCGCACCGCCTGTGCCACACCTTCGGCACTGCGGCGGCGCATGCGGTCAAGGCACTCGGTCCCGGCGTCTTCGAACCACCGCTGCGCCACGCATTGGCATCCATCCGGCCCCTCGATTGGAGTACGCTTGCACCGGGCACGCCGGCGCGAGATGGCCTTGAACAAATCGCCGAACGTCTCGGCATCACGCCCTGCGGCGTCGCCTATCCACTGATCTCGCGCGAAGGGCGTCAGGCCATGCTCGCCGTTCATGTCGCTGCCGAACCCTGCGAATGGCACAGGTTCCGCCGGCTTCATGACCGCGACCTGTTCGCCCTTGCCGTCGAATTCCATGCGTCGCTGTTGCAGGGCAGCGAACAGGGCAGCGGTGAGCCCGCGACACCCCGACTGACGCGACGCGAACGCGAAACGCTCTACTGGGCGGCGGCCGGAAAAAGTTACTGGGAGATCGCCGTGATCCTCGGGATCACCGAGCGCACGGTCCGCTACTTCATGGCAAACGCGCGCCGCAAGCTGAATGTCGTTTCCAACACCCAGGCAGTGGCGGAGGCCGCATGGCGCGGCCTGCTGCCCGGCCCCGACCTGCACTGACCTCCTCCACCTTGAGCGGCGCATGAGTATAATCCACAATTGCAACTGCGCGACCTGTCGCTACCGACAGTTTCATTTCTAGTGTATTGCGCCATCTTCCAGTCGCCTCGACAAACAAGGGAGACTGGAATGATCCGGATCATCAATGGCGCCAACCGCAACGACTTTCCCCAGGAGATCGCCGCCATGCATCGGCTGCGCAAGCGCGTCTTCCACGATCTCCTCAAGTGGGACGTGATCGTGGAGGGCGATCGGGAAATCGACCACTACGACGATGCCAATCCCGTCTACATCCTGTCCTATTCACCGGAAGGCCTGTTGCGCGGTTCGCTCCGGCTTTTGCCGACGCTCGGCCCCAACATGCTCGACGACACCTTCCCGATCCTGCTCGGCGGCCGCCCCGAGATCCGCAGCGCGGCAATCTGGGAATCGAGCCGCTTCTGCATCGAGCCGGAAATATCGCAGGACCGCGCCTCGAACCAGGTGACGATAGCGGCAGCCGAACTGATGTGCGGCGTCGGCGAACTCGGCCTGGCCCTGGGCTTGAGCGATATCGTCACGGTGACCGACGTCTTTCTCGAGCGCATGTTCCGCCGCATGGGTTGCCCTGGCGAACGCATCGCCGAGCCCCATAAAATCGGCTCGGTCCATGCAGTCGCGGTCGCATGGGCGGTAACCCCCGACCTGCTGGCACGGATGAAGGCGGTCGCCGAGATCGAAGGCCCGGTACTTGCCGAACCGCTGGCGATCGAGCGGGCCCGCGCCGCCTGAACGAACCCCTTTGACGAAGAGGAGCGCCGCGCCCGTCGCGGCGCTTCCGCGTTAACACAGATTTGTGTTCCCGCTTGGCGCATTGACGCTCGCAAACTATCGTGAAAATGCCTATAGGCTGGCCCTATTCAATACAACGATGATGCCACCGGGGATGCGAATTGCACCATCGCAGAAATCGATTGCTCTTGACGCTTGGGGTGTTCCTGACCTGCCAGCCGCTTTCGGCGCAGGCAACGGTTGTCTGTGAGAGCTTGCGTGTGCGGCTCGCCTCCCAGCCGGAAGTGGTCGCCGATACGCGCGAGATGCGCCGCTATTCGAGCGCGATCGTTCGCCAGAACCTGGAGATCCGCAAGGTCCGCTACGACATGCGGCGTCTGCGCTGCGAGGGCGCGATCGTCGAATACCGATCGGACGGCACCAGCCAGTGCGGCGAGCTGTCCGCGGCGCTGACGCGGATGGAGGCCAACAAGCGGGCGCTCGCCGTCAAACGCGATGCCTTGCGCTTCGACGGGGCGGGAAACAACCCCGCGCGCGAGCGCCTTCTCGCCGCGCTCGAGGCCAATGGCTGCAACGCCGACCAGCCGGACACGGCCCAAGCACCGGCATTGCCGCCCGGAACGATCAGCCGACCCGCCGACCCTACGCAGACGACCGGGGAGACCGAGGGAGACGGTCGGTTCCGGACATTTGCCGGTCACGGCAGCTTGCGCACCTTGTGTGTCCGAACCTGCGACGGCGCCTTTTTCCCGATCTCGTCCAACACGTCACCGCTCAACTTCCGCCGCGATGCACAAATCTGCCAGCAGATGTGCCCCGACACCGAAACCGAACTCTATTATCACTCGATGCGCACAGCGGAGAGCGCCGACATGGTCTCCGCCGAGACCGGCCAGCCCTACAGGATGTTGCCGACCGCTTTCTCCTACCTGAACCGGCCGACCGGCGAAAAGCCCTCCTGCGGCTGCGACCTGCCGGGCTATTACCGCAAGATGCAGACGCATGGGGCGCAGAACAAATCCCCCGGCAGCGACAAGGCGGTCGTCGAAATCGGCAAATCGGAATCGGCACGCGCGGCAGCGGACGGATCTCCGGCGCAAGCTTCCACGGCCATGCCGCAGGACCGGCCCTATGACCCGAAATCGGCTGCCGTGCGCAAGGTCGGCCCGACCTTCCTGCCGACGGCCACCAGCAGCATCGATCTGCGCAACCCGGCACTTCCGGGTCCCCAACCGCTCCAGCAATAGCCTCACCGTAGGCTTGACGCCGATTTCACCCTTGTCCTCTTGCGGAATGCAAACGGCCGGACTAGAGCCCGGCCGCGTTCTGCTGATGTCCATCGATCTGACCGCGATCAGGCGGCACGTGCCCTCGCCGGGGCGTAACCGCCACGGCTAGCGCTGATCTCGAACTGCCCGACCTGGGTGAACAGCTCCTCCGCCTCCTGCGCGAGCTTGTGCGCGGACGCGGTCGACTGCTCGACCATGGCGGCGTTCTGCTGCGTCACCTGGTCCATCTGGGTGATCGCGCCGTTGATCTCGGAGAGCCCAGTGGCCTGCTCGTGGGCCCCGGTGACGATGGCGCGAATGTCGCCGTTGATCTCAGTGACATTGGCCTGGATCAGGCTGAGGATTTCGCCCGACTGGTTGACCAGCGAAACGCCGGAGCTGACGGCTTCGCTCGAACGGGCCACCAACGCGGTGATCTCCTTTGCGGCATTGGCCGAGCGCTGGGCCAGTTCGCGCACTTCCTGGGCAACAACGGCAAAGCCCTTGCCCGCCTCGCCGGCGCGTGCCGCCTCGACACCGGCATTGAGGGCAAGCAGGTTGGTCTGGAAGGCGATCTCGTCGATCACGCCGATGATCTTGCCGATCTGCGACGAACTCTCCTCGATCTTGCCCATGGCGGCGATGGCGTTGCGCACGATCTCGTCGGACTGCTGCGCCTGGCGGTTGGCCTCGCCGACCTTGCGGCTGGCGCTGTCGGCGATCGCCGCCGAATTGGTCACCGTCGTGGTTATCTCGTTGAGCGCGGCGGCCGTCTGCTCCAGGGCCGCGGCCTGCTGCTCCGTGCGACGCGCCAGGTCGTCGGATGCCGAGCGCATCTCTGCCGAGCTGGACCGGATCTCATGGGAGACACCGGAAATATCCGCCATGGCGGCCTGCAGCCGGTCCGCCGACTGGTTGAAGTTCAGCCGCAGACGATCATAGTCTCCGTCGAAGCTGGTGTTGATGCGCGAGGTCAGATCCCCTTGCGCCAGTCGGTCGAGCGCTTCGGCCAGCGCATCGACCGCCGTCTTCGTGCGGTTGAGTTCCGCAATGCGCTCCGCCTCGTTCATCGACTGGATCTGCGCGAGACGCTCACGATTTCGCTGTTCTTCGGCCTCGGCGTCGCGACGGGCAAGAAGGTTCTCGCGGAAGTTCCGGAACGAGCGCGCGAGATCACCGATTTCGTCGGCGCGTTCCACGCCGGCCAGCTCGACATCGACATGCCCCTCGGCCAGCCGGTTCATCGCCGCGGTCGCGCGGTTGAGCGGGTTCAGCAGACGCCGCATCACGAATGTGGCAAGACCGGCACCGCAAGCCAGTACCAGCGCACCAAGCGCGGCCAGCACCAGCGCCATGTCCTGTGACTGCTGGCGGGCGGCGCCAATGTCGGCCTCGGCCTTGCTCCCCTCGCGATCGACGATAGCCGTGACAATAGCGCTGATCGCCTCGATTTCCTTTTGCAGGGCATCCGAGAACCCATCGAAATTGCCCATCAGCTTGTTGCCTTCCGTCGCACCGCCGGCGATGAAGGCATTGGCCATCTCGATACCCGCCTTGTGGAACGCGGCATAGCGCTCGGATAGCAGCTTCATTGCCGGTACGAGATCGGGGGCGTTAAGATCCACGGCCAGAGCGTCGATCCGCTGGACGAGTTCGGCGAGCCGCGCGGCCTCCTGCTCGGCCAGCAGGAAACCGTCGTCGAGACCGTCCTTGCCTTGCGTCGCCGAAATGTCGGTCAGGGATTCCTGCGTGCCGACGATCGCGAGTTCCACTTCCTTCTGGCTGGCGATGAGTTCGCGCAGCAGGATATCCGTCTTGCGCTCCTCCTCGTAGAGGCTGATGACCGCCTCGAGCTGCCGCTGACTGACGATGTCCGAAACCGCCAGAACGGCGACGCTGACGAGAACGAGTGCCCCGATGCCGGCGGTGACAGCCTTGCCAAGCCGGATTTTGAGAAGATTCATGATGGCCCCAATGAACGAAGACGTGTTGAAAAGCCTCACCGGGACATTCGGTGCGCAGAACTGCGTCATGCAATTGGTGGAGGAAACTCCCAGGCAGTGCTAGTTTTAGCCTGCGATATTTAACGCACGTTAAAGATAACGACCCTGAGCGACACTGCTGCGAAATAAAACAAACAGCTTACGTCATATCTGTTCGTCTAGGCGTTCCCCAGACCTCATCGAACACCAGTTCCTCGATCGGCAACCGCTGGCGCCAGCCTTTCAGCGCCAGTTCCGGCTGGTCGTAAAGCCGGTCGACATAGCCGAGGCAGAACCAGCCGATCACTTCGACATGGTCGGGAATGCCAAGAACGGCGCGAAGATCGGCCTGGTGAAAGATGCTGACCCAACCGACCCCGACACCCTCGGCGCGCGCCGCCAACCAGAGGTTCTGCACGGCACAGACGGTCGAGTAACTATCCATCCGCGGATTGTGGGTGCGGCCCAGCACAACGGGTCCGCCGCGTGTCGGATCACAGGTCACACAAATGCCGAGCGGCGCCTTGCGGATACCCTCCAGCTTGAGCCGCATATAGCTGTCGCGCTGCTCGCCGGCAAACATTCCGGCGGCTTCCTCGTTCGCCTTGGCGAAGGCGCGCCACACCGCCTCGCGGCGGGCCACGTCGCGCACCACGAGAAAATTCCATGGCTGCATGAAACCGACCGAGGGTGCGCTGTGGGCGGCCTGTAGCAGCCGCGTGATCAGATCTTCCGGCAAAGGATCGGGCAGGAACTGGTCGCGTACGTCGCGACGGGTGCGGATCGCCCGGTAGACGGCCTCGCGCTCTTCCACGGAAAAGGCGCCGGCCCGGACGAGGTGGTCGTTCGGTTCATCGTGCATCGTCACATCCCCAACAATGCGTCCGACCGCCCGCCGTCCGCGCGGGCAAAGCCTATGATCTCAGGCCGGTCTTCTGACTCCGGATCGCCCGGCCGCCCCTGCCTTCCCGGTCGAACAACCAGTGGCAAAATACGGAAAGGATTCCAGATCCTTCCCGGAGGCCGCCGTCCCCGTCACAGCGTTGGGCACGCGCCGGAATCCCACCGGCTTCCCGATTCTCCCGCCCCAACGAGGGCAGGCACCTGACGGAAGAATGTCTACAGGAACATGGCCCGAAGGCAAGACGGCCTGCTCAGCCTGCGATCAGCCGGCCACCGGAAAATACCGGACATAGGCAAACGCATCGCCCTGCGGCGACCAGCACGGAACGTTGATGGTGCCCTGCCCGCCGAACATTTCGAACAAAGTCTCCGGATTGCCCCCGTCCGGATCGATCAGCCGCAGCCGCACGTCGAGATCGCGCGGATGGTCGAAGACGTCAGGGTCGTAGGACAAGAGCAGGACCTTGTCGCCCTTCGGCGACGGATGCGGGAACCAGTCGCCGAATGCGCTGTCGGTGATCCGCTCCGCGGGGCCGCCCTGGGCGGGGACACGCCAGATCTGCATCCGTCCCGAGCGGCTGGAATTGAAATAGATCCATTTGCCGTCGGCTGAATAGTCCGGCCCGTCGTTGCGCCCCTCGCCGAAGGTCAGCCGGGTCTCCTCGCCCCCGTCGACCGAAATCGTATAGATGTCGAAGAGATCGTCGCGGATGCCGCAATAGGCGAGCCTCCGGCCGTCCGGCGACCAGCCGTGCCAGTAGGACGGCAGCGTCTGCGTCACCTGACGCGGGGTGCCACCCTCGGCCGGCAGGATGTAGATGCAGGACTTGCCGTGCTCGACCTTGTCCGACACCACGAGCCATCGGCCGTCGGGCGAAATGCCATGATCATTGTTGCAACGCGTGGCGAAGCCGGTATCAATCTGCACCGGATCTCCACCGCCGTCCACCGGCAGGCGATAGAGCAATCCGTCGCCGTTGATGACGAGCGATGCGCCATCCGGGCTCCAGTTGGGTGCCTCGACCAGCCGGTCCGTCTGCCACACGACGCGCCGGGAGCGGCTGCGGATATTGAAGATCTCGACCGAACTCCGCATCGCTCCCTCCCCCAAAAGTCCCGGCGACCGTCTCCGTCAGCGGTCGCGGAAACGATTGGTGATCGGATAACGCCGGTCGCGGCCGAAATTCTTGCGGGTGATCTTTACCCCGGGCGCCGATTGGCGACGCTTGTATTCGGCGAGATAGAGCAGGTGCTCGACCCGGTGCACGGTGGCGATCTCGTGGCCGCGGGCGACGATCTCGTCGACCGACATTTCCTTCTCCACCAGGCATTCGAGGATATCGTCGAGCACCGGATAGGGCGGCAGGGAATCCTGGTCCGTCTGGTTGGGCCGAAGCTCGGCCGACGGGGCCTTGGAGAGGATGTTGGCCGGAATCACTTCGCCCGAGGGACCGAGCGCGCCCGGCGGGACATGGGCGTTGCGCCACGCCGCCAGCGCGTAGACCTGCATCTTGTAAAGGTCCTTGATCGGATTGAAGCCACCATTCATGTCGCCGTAAAGCGTCGCATAGCCGACAGACATTTCCGACTTGTTGCCGGTCGTCACGACCATCGAGCCGAACTTGTTGGAGATCGCCATCAGGATCGTGCCGCGCGCGCGGCTCTGCAGGTTTTCCTCGGTGATGCCGCTCTCGGTGCCCTCGAACATGTCGGAGAGCGCGGAGAGAAAGCCGTCGACCGGTTCGCCGATCGGCACCGTGTCATAATGGCAGCCGAGCGCCTTGGCGCAGGCGGCGGCGTCGGCCAGCGATTCCTTCGAAGTATAGCGATAGGGCAGCATGATGGCGCGCACCCGCTCCTCGCCCAGCGCATCGACGGCGATCGCCGCGCAGATGGCCGAATCGATACCGCCCGACAGGCCGAGCACGACGCTCTTGAAGCCGTTCTTGTTGACATAGTCGCGGAAGCCCAGCACGCAGGCGCGATAGTCGGCCTCTTCCTTTTCCGGAATACGCGACATCGGCCCCTCGCCGCAGCGCCAGCCGTCGGCAGCGCGCTTCCAGGTGGTCACCGACAGGGTCGATTCGAACTGGCTCATCTGGAAGGCCAGCGTCTTGTCGGCATTGAACCCGAAGCTCGCGCCGTCGAACACGAGTTCGTCCTGGCCACCTAATTGGTTGGCGTAGATCAGCGGCAGACCGCTCTCGATCACCTGCTTCAATGCCACCTGATGGCGAATATCGACCTTTTCCCGGAAATAAGGCGATCCATTCGGCACCAGCAGGATCTCGGCACCGGATTCGGCGAGCGTCTCGCACACGCCGAGATCCCCCCAGATGTCCTCGCAGATCGGAATGCCGATGCGGACACCACGGAAGTTGACCGGACCCGGCATCTCGCCGGCGATGAAAACGCGCTTTTCGTCGAACTCGCCGTAATTCGGCAGATCGATCTTGTCGCGGGTCGCCGTGACCTTGCCGCCGTCCAGCACGGCGACGGAATTGTAGCGGCCCTTCTCATCCTCGCGGGGAAAACCGATCACGACGCCCGGCCCGCCATCCGCGGTATCGGCGGCAAGTTGCTCCACCGCCACTCGGCAAGCCTTGAGGAAGGCCGACTTCAGCACCAGATCCTCCGGCGGATAGCCGGAGATGAAAAGCTCAGTCAGGAGCAGAAGATCGGCCCCCTGGGATGCTGCTTCCGCCCGCGCCTCGCGGGCCTTGGCGAGATTGCCGGCGACGTCGCCGACAGTCGGGTCGAGCTGCGCGATGGCAATGCGAAGGGTATCGGGTCGGGTCTGATTTTCGCTCATGAACATCGTTTAGCGCGTGGCGCCCGGCTCCGCAATGTCGGCGAACCAAGGCTGAGTGCCGCACTGCAACATTAGACGGGAAAAATCGCGGGAACAAACCGACGGCGCCCCGGTTCATCTAGCGTTCATGACGCTTATGTGACAGCTATGCGAAAGTTTTGTTAAGTCTGTTCTTGATCGCGGGAGAGCGCGTTGGCCGAGATGATCTCCGAGCCGGGAATGCCCGTCAAAGCCTTAAGCCACAAGGGCAAGGCAGCGCCACGTGCCCTGCGCAGCACGGCCTTGCGCGCCGTCGTCACGCTCGTCAATTCGTTTGTCCTCGCCCTCCTGACGATCATCGTCACCGAATGGTTGGCGCGCGAAACGCTTTCCGGCGTCTCGGATTATCTCTTCTCCGCCAGCCGTCCGGGCATGGTCGCCGTGCTGATGCTGTTCCTGGTGTTCATTGCCGCCGACGCACTGTTCGGCCGGGCCTATCAATCGGCGTTGATCCTGGTTCCGCTGGCCATACTGCCGGCCTTCCTGTCGATGCAGAAGCAGCAATACCTGTCCGACCCGCTCTATCCGAGCGACATGCTGTTCGGTCGCCAGATCGGCGAACTGGTCCCTGTCATGTTTGCCGCCCGGCCCTTGGCCGCCATCGGCCTCGCGCTCGGCGTCCTGGCCCTGCTCGCCCTGCTCGGTTACCTGCTGGTCCTCGGCCGGCGCAATTTCCCACCGCTTTCGGCAGTGTCCAAGCTGTTTCGGCTGCTGGTGGCCCTGCCGTTGATCGGCGGCTTCCTCTCGCTGATGGATCCGAATTCCTTCTCCTACATTCGCGACCGGCTGAACATCGTTCCGATGATGTGGGATCAGCAGGAGAACTATCGTCACAACGGCTTCCTGCTCGCCTTCGCCTTCAACGTGCCCATGGCCAATGTCCAGGCACCTGGCGGCTATGGCCCTGAGGCGATCGCCGATATTGCGCCGGAGCGGCTGCCGGCCACCTTCTTCGGGGGGCGCAATGCCGACGTCATCATGGTCATGAGCGAATCGCTGTGGGACCCGACGCGCCTGTCGAACGCGCAGCTCTCGCCGGACCCGATGCCGACGATCCGCGCCAATTCCTCGGGCAACCTGTTCTCGCCGGAATTCGGCGGCATGACGGCCAATGTCGAGTTCGAGGCGCTGACCGGCTTCTCCAACGCCTTCCTGCCCTATGGCAGCATTCCCTATCAGCAGTATGTGCGCCGGCCCCTGCCCTCGCTCGCCACCTTCTTCGCCTCGAAGGGCTATACGACGCGGGCCTTCCATCCGTTCCAGAGCTGGTTCTGGAACCGCGCCAATGTCTACCAGTCGCTCGGCTTCCAGTCCTTCATGTCGGAAGAGAACATGCCGCTCATGGACAAGCGTGGACTGTTCACGTCGGACGAGGCGCTGACCAAGGAGATCATCCGCACCGCCGACCAGACAAAGAAGCCCTTCTTCTTCTTCGCCGTAACCCTCCAGGGCCATGGCCCCTACGAGAAGAACCGCTATGCGAAGAACACGATCGACGTGCAGTCTGCATCGCTTTCGCCGGAAAGCCGCGACAGCCTCGCCACCTATGCCCAGGGCGTGCGCGAAGCCGACAACAGCCTGAAGGCCTTGATGGACTGGGCAAAGACCCGCCGCCGCGAAACCATCATCGTCCTGTTCGGCGATCACCTGCCGCCGCTCGGCAATGTCTACACCGAGACCGGCTACATGCCGGACGTGGTGGCCACCCGCAAGGCATCCGTCACCGTGATGAAACGCGAGCATGAAACGCCGTTGGTCGTCTGGTCGTCGAAGCGTGGCGTGCAGAAGGACCTCGGCTCGATCAGCCCCTCGCAACTGCCTCATTACGTGGTGCGCCTCGCCGGCTACCGCCACGCCTTCTACACCGGCGTGCTGGGTCGACTGAGCGAACGCTATGCCGTCGTGGACCGTCACCAACTGATCGAACGAAACGCGCGGGCTCACCCGGACTGGGCGACCTCCGGGGAGCCGGTCGATCAATTGATCCGCGACTACCGCCATCTGCAGCACGACCAGATGTTCGGAGAAGGCTTCGGCACGGAGCGCTTCTTCCCCGAACAGGTCGAGCGGCTCGAGGCCCCTGCAAGCTGAGCGAGGGACGGGGCAACGGGGCCGCCGCCCCTTGCCCCCTCGGATCGCCGACCTCGCCTTGCATCGCCGACGTAAACCGGCCATTGACACAAAACGGATATGGAAATTGTCTAGCCAGCACTGAGGCTTCCATGCTGCACCGTCATCCCGTTTGCCACGATGCCGGCCAGAGGTTGGGCCGACCCCATAATGTTCAAGTTTTTCAGCAAAGCGTAGCCAAGCCATGCGGCCACTGACCCGCACCGAGATCGCCGTCCACCCCTTGTTCCCGACGATCGAGAAACAGATCGCCGAACACCTGATCGCCATACACCTGCGCACGCCCCGCCTGTCGCGGCTCAAGGCGTCGCATCGCAAATGGCTGATGACCCATTCGCTCTTTGCCCTGTCCCTGCAGCGGAGGGACGATGATCCCCTGTCGGGTCTGACCGCCACCCGCTTCGTCGAGATCGTCATGAAGCTGGGCGCGGCCAGCCGCAATACGGCCACCGCCTTCCTCGCCGAACTGGTGGCCTACAAATTCCTGCGCGACGTCCCCGACGTGCCCGACCGCCGTGTCCGCGTGCTGGAAACGACCGAAACCGCCTATGATGCGATGAAGGCCTGGTTCATGGGCCACATGGCCTGCCTCGACCGGCTGGACGGCGGTGAGAGAGAAGCGCTTGCCCTGGCCGATCCGCGCATCTTCCGGATCGCCCAGCCCATGGCGGCCGCCCATCTAGTCGAAGACCCCATCTGGCGCGATCCTCCCGACAGCATCGGTCATTTCCTCTGGTCGGATCTCGGCGGCATGGTGCTGCATGACCTCATCGCCCGGATTCCCGGCACGCCGAACCCGGCGGACCGCATCGATGTCGGCCGCCTGTCGCTGCCCGAGCTAAGCGAAGTCTACATGATTTCGGCAACGAACCTGAAGCGCATGTTCACGAAGGCCGAGACCGAGGGCCTGCTTGGCTGGGATCTACCGCGCCGGCGCGGATCGCTGTGGCTGTCGCGTCGCTTCGTCGACGACTATTTTAAATGGCAGTCGGCAAAATTCGCGGCCCTGGAAGAGGCCTTCCACCACGCCCTTGCCGAACTCGGCATAGCCACGAACACGACGGCTTCTCATCCGCTGCTGGCGGAGGCGGGCCTGCCGGCCTGAAAGGAGGGCAGGCCGTCGTCGACCGCGTAGAATTCGCCCTTGTCGGCACAGAAGATATGATAGCCCGCGGCCAGCCCGCCCGGCTCGTCGAAAGCGCCGGCCATGACCGAGACATGATCGCTGCCGTCGCGCTGCCAGAACAGGGCCGAACCGCACCGCGTGCAGAAACCCCTCTGCGCCTCCTCGCTCGATCGATACCAGCCCACCATCTCTGAGCCTGTGAGCGCGATACGGTCGTGTGCAACGTCGGTCGCCGCGTAGTATAGACCCGTCTGGCGCCGGCATTGCGAACAATGACAGAAGACGACCTCGCGCAGAGGTCCGCTCGTCCGGAATCGAACTGCGCCGCACAGGCAGGCCCCTGTTCTCTGCTCGTCCATTCGATACCCCGATCTGACAAAAAGAAACCGGGCCAGCTTGGGGAAGCCGGCCCGGTCGGTCAAATGCGCTTATCTGAAGCTTAGCTTCAGCCGTTCGCCACCATCATCCGCTTTTCGTCGCGGCCGCCCTTCATCCGCTCGGCGAGCAGGAAGGCCAGTTCGAGCGCCTGGTCGGCATTGAGACGCGGGTCGCAATGGGTGTGGTAACGATCCTGCAGGGCTTCCGCCGTGACCGCACGCGCACCGCCGGTGCATTCCGTCACGTCGTTGCCGGTCATCTCGATGTGGATGCCGCCCGGATGCGTTCCTTCCGCACGATGGATCTGGAAGAAGCTTTCGACTTCCGACAGAACCCGCTCGAACGGACGGGTCTTGTAGTTGTTGAGCGTGATCGTGTTGCCATGCATCGGATCGCAGGACCAGACGACCTTGCGGCCCTCGCGCTCGACCGCGCGGATGAGACGCGGCAGGTGATCGGCGACCTTGTCGTGGCCAAAACGGCAGATCAGCGTCAGACGACCGGCCTCGTTGTTCGGGTTGAGGATGTCGATCAGGTTCAAAAGATCGTCCGCCTGCAGCGACGGACCGCATTTCAGGCCGAGCGGGTTCTTGATGCCGCGGCAGTATTCCAGGTGCGCATGGTCGGCCTGGCGCGTGCGGTCGCCGATCCAGATCATGTGGCCGGACGTGGCATACCAGTCGCCGGAGGTGGAATCGACGCGCGTCAGCGCTTCTTCATAGCCGAGAAGCAGCGCTTCGTGGCTGGTGAAGAAATCGGTCTCGCGCAGGCTCGGATTGGTCTCCGAGCTGATGCCGATCGCCTTCATGAAATCCATGGTCTCGGAAATCCGGTCGGCGAGCTTGCGGTAACGCTCAGCCTGGGGGCTATCCTTGACGAAGCCGAGCATCCACTGGTGCACATTGTCGAGATTGGCATAACCACCCATCGCGAAGGCGCGCAAAAGGTTGAGCGTCGCGGCCGACTGGCGGTACGCCATGATCTGCCGATCCGGATTGGGAATGCGCGAT
This sequence comes from Ciceribacter sp. T2.26MG-112.2, assembly GCF_900492205.1. Taxonomy (GTDB): domain Bacteria; phylum Pseudomonadota; class Alphaproteobacteria; order Rhizobiales; family Rhizobiaceae; genus Allorhizobium; species Allorhizobium naphthalenivorans_A. Next base: position 68,473 of record NZ_UEYQ01000005.1, on the reverse strand, counting down.
TCCGGCGTGAACTCGATGCCGTTGATGATGTCGCCGCGATAGCTCGGCAACTCGACGTCACCCTGTTTCTCGAAGTCCGACGAGCGCGGCTTGGCGAACTGGCCGGCGATGCGGCCGACCTTGACCACCGGCAGCTGCGCGCCAAAGGTCAGAACGACGGCCATCTGCAGGAAGGCGCGGAAGAAGTCGCGGATCGTATCGGCGCCATGTTCGGCGAAGCTCTCGGCGCAGTCGCCGCCTTGCAGCAGGAAACCATTGCCCTCGGCGACATTGCCGAGCGCCTTGGTCAGCCGACGGGCTTCCCCGGCAAAGACCAGCGGCGGAAACTTGGCGAGACGGGCTTCGGCATCGGCAAGGGCGCCCAAGTCCGGATAGGCCGGAACCTGCTTGATCGGCTTGCTGCGCCAGCTGCTCGGGGTCCAATTCTGTGCCATGATCGTCACCTGCTGTTCGAAATAGGACGGCCTCCTCCCGGCCGCTTTGGATCGGGGGCTTATAGACCCTAATATTTGCCTTGCAAAGCCGAACTTGAAGGGCCACCGGCAACGATTCTGCCGGGGCGGCGAAAAAGACACCACGGCCTCTGCCCTCGGGCCTGATAAGCCGCCCCCTGTCGGCCAACTGCTCGGACTTGCATTTACATGAACGTAAACGTAAGTATTTTCGTCGTTGGGCGTGGGAGATGGAGGAGATCAGCCATGCAGAACCGGATAGCCTTCGTGCGCGAAGAGATTACATTTGCCGCTTCGGACAGCTTTCCCCTCGCCGGAACCCTGTTTCGCGGGGATGGCGACGGTCCCCTCGCCCTGATCTCGTCCGCCGCCGCCGTCCCGCGCGGCATCTATGCCCGCTTCGCCGAACACCTGGTGGCCGAACGCGGCTTTCGCGCCGCGCTGACCTATGACTATCGCGGCGTCGCGGGCTCCCGCATTCCCCGCGGCTGGAAGGCCCGGCCGAGCATGGCCGACTGGGCGGAGAAGGACATGGCGGCGGCGGTCGACCGTCTGGAAAGCGTGGCCCCCGGCCATGCCATGGTCGGCGTCGGCCAGTCCTTCGGCGGCCAGGGCCTCGGTCTCTGCGGCCGCGCCAATCGCTTCGACCGCTATCTGATGGTCGCGGTCATGTCGGGCCACTGGGCCTATACCGCCGAGCCCTACAAGGTCTTCGCCTCGATGAACCTTGTCGGCGTTCCGCTCGCGCTCTTGACCGGTCGCGTTCCAGGCTGGATCGGCCTCGGGCAAACGCTGCCCGGTACGGTATTTCGCCAATGGGCTCGCTGGGGCCGCTCGCCCGACTATTTCTTCGCCGACGCCAAAATGGATGCCGCCCGGCGCTTTGCCGAAGTCCGCACCCCCATCCTGTCGATCGGCGTCGAAGACGACGTATGGGGCACACCCAAGGCGCAGGAGGCCATCCTCAAGGCCTATGTCAATGCCCCCGTCGAGCGCATGCGCGTATCACCGGCGGCAGCCGGTCAGCCGATCGGTCATCTCGGCTTTTTCCGCCCGGCTTTCCGCGAAACCCTCTGGCGGCCGGCGATCGACTGGCTGGCAGACAACCGCCCCTCAGTCGCGCCAAAGCTCAGCCAGGTACGATAAACTATTGATCCGTAACTAGAATATCAGCCACCCCCAGTCGTTTCGTCCGGAAGCGATGGAGGCTGGCGTCCATCGAAAAATTGTCATACTCTAATCTTTGGAGGCGACGGGCGAGGTCGCATCCGGATTGCGTGCAGTCAGCTTCGCGCCAGCCTCGACGGCTACGGGAAGCAGGTGCGGCCATTGTGCCCATGTGTTTGTAACGATCATGAGGATCTGTGCTATGGCGTATGATTGGAGTGGTGTTCGTACCAGGCGTATCCGGCGGCTGAAATTCGCAGTCGCTTCCTGTCTCGGACTGATGGCGCTCGCGGCGCCGGTTCTGGCCTTCACCTGAAGAGATTTTTCGCTCGCAACGGAACCGTCATGACGTTCCGGCGTTTGAGCTTTGTCGGATGGGCGCCTTGGCGCCTGTCCGAGGTTCCTTCCGCATCAATTGCCCCGTCCCATCGACGGGGCATTTTTCGTTGGAAGCAACCCGGCCCGGAAAACGGCGGTTGCGGCTTCAGACCCGCTCGCCGTTCTTCACCCGATAGCTCGGATTGTACATCGTCACCAGTTCTTCGGCCGCCGTCGGATGGACCGCCATGGTCCGATCGAAATCGTCCTTGGTGCATCCGGCCTTCAGCGTGATCCCGAGGATCTGCGCCATCTCGCCGGCATCGTGCCCGAGGATATGGGCGCCCACGACCTTGCGGTCGGCAGCATTGACGATGAGCTTCATGATGGTCTTCTCGGCGCGTCCCGAAAGCGTCGCCTTCATCGGCCGGAACTGGGCGCGGTAGACCTCGAGCTCGGCGAACCGCCTGGCCGCCTCCTCTTCCGAAAGGCCGACGGTCCCGATCTCCGGCTGCGAGAACACCGCGGTCGCAATCATGTCGTGATCCGGCGAGGTCGGATTGTTCTTGTATTCGGTCTCGATCAAGCACATCGCCTCATGGATTGCCACCGGCGTCAACTGCACCCGGTCGGTCACGTCGCCGAGCGCGAAAATGCTCGGCACATTGGTCCGCGAATAGGCATCGACGATGATGGCCCCGCGCTCGTTCGTCTCCACCCCGGCCGTCTCCAGGCCGAGCCCTTCGGTATAGGGGTCGCGGCCGAGCGCCAGCATGATCTGGTCCGCCACCAGTTCGCCGCTGTTCTTGGTTTCCGCCACCAGTCGACCGTCGGCGCCCTTGCTCACCTGTTCGATGATGTCATGGCAAAGGATGCGAATGCCCTTGGCCTCCATGGCCTCGTGCAGCCCGTGCCGCATGTCGTGGTCGAAGCGGCTGAGGATCTCCGCGCCGCGATAGATCAGCGTCGTCTCGACCCCGAGGCCGTGGAAGATGTTGGCAAACTCGACCGCGATATAGCCGCCGCCGGCAATGACGATCGCCCGCGGCAGTTCCTTCAGGTCGAAGGCTTCGTTGGACGAGATGCACAGTTCATGACCGGGAAGCGCCGCATGCGGATTGGGAGCACCACCGACGGCGATGACGATCTTTTCCGCAGTGACGATCTTGCCGGACTTCAGCAGGCGCACACTGTTCGGGCCGGCCAGTTCGGCCCGCGTTTCGAGGATCTCGGCGCCGGCATTGTCCAGACCCTTGCGGTAGAGGCCTTCGAGCCGGGCGATCTCCTTGTCCTTCGCCGCGACCAGCCTCGGCCAGTCGAAACGGCTCTCGCCGACGGTCCATCCATAGCCGGCCGCATCCTCGAAATGCTCGTGGAACTGCGAGGCATAGACGAACAGCTTCTTCGGCACGCAGCCACGGATGACGCAGGTCCCGCCGAAGCGGTATTCCTCGGCGATCGCGACCTTCTTGCCGAGCGACGCGGCGACGCGGGCGCTGCGCACCCCACCGGAGCCGCCACCGATCACGAACAGATCATAGTCAAAACCGGACATGGCGTTTCTCCTTGCAGATCATTGGGCAAATCATTGATGGGCATAGCGGCCCAGATATAGGATCGCCCTCCCCCAAAAGAAAAGCCCGGAACGTGTCCGGGCTCTGTGTTCTTGCCGTTAGCCCGCGATCAGGGCTTGGCGGCCGGTGCAGCCGGTGCGGTTGCGCCGACCTCCTTCAGCATCGCCTCATTGGCCTGCTTTTCGAGATCGCGAGAGATCCCAGCCGTCCAGATGTCCGCGGCCTTCAACAGTTCACGCATGGCGATAGGCCCGTCCTTGAGCAACTTCTTGCCGGCCTCGCTGGTGTAGAAGGTAGTGATCACGTTGAGCTCCTCTGCGGAGAAGGCCTTGGCATAGACCAGCGCGGCCTCGCGCTCCAGATCACCGCGGCGCGGCGCAAGCTTGATGGCCTCGGCATCGACCGTCTCGGAGATCTTGCTCTCTAGGTCAGGATAGGCCTGGATGAGTTGCGTCTTCAACTGATCGGACACCGCCGGCAGGATGGTGTCGAAACGGTCGGTCACGCCAAGCGCGGTAATCGCCGCGCGGGCCGCCTGCACGTGTTCCGGCGCGACGTCCTGGGCCTGGGCGACCGGCCCCATGAACAGGCTACCGGCAATGACGGTGACAGACGCGAAACGTCCCAAGCTCGAAAAATTGACCATGAAATTCACAGCTCCTGTCTAGTTCTTTGCGTCGATGACCCGCGCGCCGGCCGGACCGGCGATAATGGCAAGCGTGGCCAGATTGATGAATAGCCCGTGCTCGACCACACCCGGAATGGTATTGAGCGCGATAGCCAAGGCCTCTGCATCAGGAATACGGCCAAAAGATGCGTCGAGAATGAGGTGTCCGCCGTCAGTGGTGAAGAGACCGTCGCCGGAGGCGCGCAAGGTCATGGCACCGGTCAGCCCCAGCCGTTCGGCCGCCTTCTCCACGGCGATACAGGTCGAAACCTGGCCGAAGGGATTGATTTCGATCGGCAGCGGAAAGCGGCCGAGCGTCTCGACGACCTTGCTTTCGTCGGCGATCACGATCATCTTTTCGGAAGCCGCCGCAACGATCTTTTCGCGCAGAAGCGCGCCGCCGCCGCCCTTGATCAGGCGCAGCCGGCCGTCCACTTCGTCGGCCCCGTCAATGGTCAGATCGAGCTGCGGCAGTTCGTCGAGCGACTTCAGCGGCACGCCGAGTTCGAGGCACAGGCGCGCCGTGCGCTCCGACGTCGGCACGCCTTCGACCTTGAGGCCGCCTGCCACCTTTTCCGCCAGAAGCCGGACGAACTCCTCCGCGGTAGAACCGGTGCCGATGCCGAGACGCATTCCGTCCTCGACATGCTCCAAAGCCGCTGCCGCAGCCTTTATCTTCATTTCGCGGGCGTCCATGCGCCAAGAGCTCCTGTCCGTTTCGTCGACAGCTGTTTACACGCCTCGCCGGGCAAACGAAAGCCCCTTTCCGATACCGCGGTATCGGTTGCCTTTTGCCCGCATTTCGCCTACCCGGCTAGTGCGATCCCGCGTTCCCTGAGCAGTGACGGAGCATGCCCATGAAAGCCCCCACGATCGTCTTCGACCTCGACGGCACGCTCGTCGACACGGCGCCAGACCTGGTCGCCAGCCTCAACCATACAATCGCCGTCGCCGATCTGCCGCCGGTGGGTTACGAGGATCTCACCCATCTGGTTGGCCAGGGCGCCCGCGCCATGATCGCCCGCGCCTTCGCGCTACGCGGTGCGCCGCTCGCGGATGAAGACCTGCAGCCGCTGCTCGATCGCTTCATCGCCCATTACATGGCGGGGATGCCTGGGGACAGCCGGCCCTATCCGGGCCTCGTCGACGCCCTGGGACGATTGCGGGAGGCCGGCTTCCGGCTCGCCGTCTGCACCAACAAGATGGAATCGCTGGCCTTGCCGCTGATCGAGAAACTGGGGCTGGCCCACCATTTTTCGGCCATTGCCGGCGGCGACACCTTCACCGTGCGCAAGCCCGATCCGGGCCACATAACCGCGACCATCGAGCGGGCCGGCGGTGATCCGCGCTTGGCCGTGATGGTCGGTGACAGCGTCAACGACATCCTTGCCGCTCGCAATGCCGGCATCCCGTCCATCGTCGTGCCGTTCGGCTATTCGGATGTTCCCATCGCCGAACTCGGAGCCGACCGGCAGATCGATCACTTCGACGAACTGACGCCGGACCTGCTCGCGCAATTGCTGCGGAAATGAAAAAGGCGGGTCATCCACCCGCCTTCGTCATCGTCAGCCGCGCGGGACGCGGGCGTCGCTGGTCGCCTTGAAGGCCTTGCGGGTCGCCTCATCCCGGTCATACACGTCTTCGAAATAGTCGATCTCGCCGTCCTTGTTCGGCCAGGCGGTGAAATAGGAAACATAGACCGGGATCTTCTGCGGCACCTGAACCGCGCGGTTCTGCCCGGACGCGATCTGCTTGGCGATCTCGGCCGTCGTCGTGCCCATCACCGCCGCCGCCATCACGCGCGGTTCGGCCAGACGAACACATCCATGGCTGAGCGCCCGCATGTCGCGCTGGAAGAAGCTCTTCGACGGCGTGTCGTGCATGTAGATGGCATGGCTGTTAGGAAACAGGATCTTCAGCTCGCCCAGCGCATTGTCGCCACCGGGCGGCTGGCGCACATCGACGCTGTGGGTGGTGTTCCAGTCGACCTGCGTCGAGGAAACCTTGCGACCGCCATAGCTCACCTCATAGCCGAGGCGATCGAGATAGGACGGATCGCGGCGCAGCTTCGGCAGCATCTCGTTGACGATGATCGACTTCGGCACGCCCCAGTAAGGGTTGAACTCGACCGTCTCGATCTGGTCCTGGAAGAAATAGGTCTGGTTCGACTTGGAACCGACGACCACCCGCATCGCCAGTTGCTCGCGGCCCTCGTTGACGAAATAGGCTGTATAGGACGGCTGATTGATGAAGACATAGCGCTGTCCCAGATCATCCGGCAGCCAGCGGATCTGTTCCATGGCGACGATCAGCTTGTCGATCTTCTCGGCATTGCTGTGGCCGGTCAGCGCCCGGATGGTCGCGCGCCCGACGACGCCATCGGGCTTCAAACCCTTTTCCTTCTGGAAGGCCTCGACGACGGCGACGAGGTCGGGCGTGTAGTCCGGCGTGCCCGCATAGCCCGCAAGCGCGGCGGCATGCTCGGCCTTGAGCGCATCCGACCCTTCGGCCTTAATGGCTGCGAGGATGTTGGCGAGTTCGGCATTGCTCTGGCCGGGCTTCAACAACGTGCCCGGAGCAATCTCGACCCGAGCCCCGGCCTGGCTGTCGGCGGCACGCAAGCGGGCAAGCTCCGCCGTCATGGCCTTGAACTGCGCATTGTCGGGATCGCGCGAGCGGAGATAGGCGGCAACGTCCGGGCTCAGCCGCAACATGTTGAGCACCGGCTTCAGGTTGACCGACTTGCGCTTGAAGTCGTGATAGCCGGAAATCTTGTTCGGATCGATCCGCCCCCGCTCCGTGTCGGCGACATAGGAGAGCAGCTTTGCCGACAGTGCCACCTCGAACCGGGCGATATCCCGGGCAAGCCTGTCGGGGTCGGCCGGGTCGGCCGCTTCGACCGGCACCGGCACGGCATAATCCTCAGGGGCAAGGCCGACCGCATCGACGGCGGCCAGACCGGCGAGCATCTGGCGGGCGCGCTCGGTCAGGCCGGCCTCAGTGACCCAGATCAGCGGCTTATTGTCTGCATAATAGGCCTCGACGGCTTTCGCCACCTCGTCCGTGGCGCGCACGCCGGTGTCGGCGAGGAAACGGCGCACCTGCGGCTGGTCGGTAGCGACGGTCGAGCTTACGGCATCAGAGCCCGCGGCAGCGGGTTCCGCGGGTGCGGCCGGCACCACCGGTGCCTTGATCGCGATCGCCCGCGTCGCCTCGGGCTTGTAGGTGTAATAGCGCGGACCGGCGACCTTCGGCAGCGGCTCGGGATCGCCCATTTCCAGCCCGCCCCGTGCCTGGGGCTCGATGATCGAGCGCAGTCCGGGCCTCTCGCTGGATCTGCCCGGCCCGCCGCGCAAGAGGTCGAGAAGTGTGGCCGCCTCGGCCGCCGGAGGCAAGGCCGAGAAGGCCGTCATCGCGGCAAGCGCTGTCGTTGCCGCGATCCTGGTGTAATTGGTCATTCCTGCACTCGCTCCAGCTCTTTCGTCGCGAAGCGGCAACCGGGAGGCTGCCGCCGTTCATGGCGCGGTTCACTAGCCGATAGGCATAACATTGAAAAGTTGTCGCCGCTTCGCCCGCGGCGCCGGCCTGTTTCAATTCTGCGTGAATCCACGACGTCCGGCGCACCGGCACATCAGCGGACTTTAATGAAAACACTGGTTAAATTTTCCTTACTCCCCGGCCACGGGACTGTGGACAGCCGCGAATGGCCGTGCGGAAGCCCGCTCATTTAGGCGGGACACGTGCCAAATATGACACGGCCGACAAGCCTTCTCAGTCTGCCGACTTGCCCGTACCGGCGAGCAGCCAACGCGACAGGAAAAGCGCCAGCATCGCGCCGATCAACTGCACGACGACGAAAGCCGGTACGTCTACCAGGCGAATCCCGGCAAAGCTGTCGGAAAAGGCGCGTGCCAGCGTCACGGCCGGATTGGCAAAGGACGTCGAAGCGGTGAACCAATAGGCTGCGGTGATGTAGAGCCCGACCGAAAGCGGAATGCTCTCCGGCCGATGGCGTCGCGTCAGAAGGATGGTGAGGAGCAGACCGAAGGTGGCCACCCCCTCGGCGATCCACTGCCCCGCTCCCGTCCGCGTCTTGATCGACATCTGCAGCACGGCAAGGTCGAACATCAAGTGCGCCAGCCATACGCCGACCAGTCCACCGGCGATCTGCGCCAGGGTGTAGAAGACGGCGTGCCGTTTGGAAATCTCTGCCGAGACCAGCATGACCAGCGTCACGGCCGGGTTGAAATGGGCCCCCGATACCGGACCAAGCATAGTGATCAGCACGACGAGGATCGCGCCGGTGGCGATGGTGTTGCCGAGCAAAGCCACCGCCACATTGCCGCCGGCCAGCGCCTCGGCCATGATGCCGGAGCCGACCACCGTTGCAAGCAGCAGGGCAGTGCCGAGAAACTCGGAGGCGATCCGTCTGATTGTGCTCACGATTTCGCCCCTCGGCCCCGCCTGCGATTACTGCTTGCCGATCTCGCTCACCCGCTTCTGCAGGGCGAGCCGGTCAAGGCTGCTGATCGGCAGGTTGACGAAAATGGAGATCCGGTTGCTCAGCATCCGGTAGGTGTCGGCAAACGCCAGCGCTTTCTCCGTCTCGGTTCCCTCTACCGCTGCAGGGTCCGGAACGCCCCAATGGGCCGTCATCGGCTGGCCCGGCCAGACCGGACAGGCCTCGGCAGCGGCCGAATCGCAAACCGTGAAGACGAAATCCATCTTCGGCGCACCGGGCACGGCAAACTCGTCCCAGCTTTTGGAACGCAGGCCGGACGTGTCATAATTGCTACGCTTCAGCAGATCGATCGCCATCGGGTGAACCTCACCCTTGGGATGCGAGCCGGCGGAATAGGCCGTGAACCGCCCCCGCCCCTCACGATTGAGGCAGGATTCGGCCAGAATCGAGCGCGCCGAATTGCCGGTGCACAGGAACAGGACATTGAAATGCTCTTGGGTCATGGAAGAGGCCTCTAGCAACGACAAGTTATTTCATCGAGAATCGGGCGGCAGATCTCCGGGGAGCCGCCGCAGCAGTCCTCCAGCAGAAAACCCATGAGTTCGCGCATGGAGTCGAGATCGGCTCGGTAGCGGATGTGGCGCCCTTCCCGCTCGCCCGCGATCAGCCCGGCATTGGCCAGCACGGTCAGGTTCGCCGAAAGCGTATTGGCGCGGAAGTTCAGGGCGGTGGCGATCTCGCCGGCGTTCAGGCCCTCCGGGGCATGCCGCACCAGCAAGCGAAAGACAGCCAGACGCCCTTCGTGACCGAGGGCCGAAAGTGAATCGAGGGTTTGCTTCGTATCCATAATTCCAGAAATCATGAAATATCGAAATTTACAAGATGGCCCCATCGCTTAATTTAACCTGAATTCGACACTCAAATATAAGGGAACCCATTGGCACCAGGCCGGGCTAGGGCTAAACATCCCCTTACGCAGCAGATTGAGAGCAAGGTCACCCCATGAGCAATATCCGCACAGAAACCGACACATTCGGCCCGATTGACGTCGCGGCCGATCGCTATTGGGGCGCGCAGGCCGAGCGCTCGCGCGGCAATTTCAAGATCGGCTGGGAGAAGCAGCCGCTTTCCGTCGTGCGTGCGCTCGGCATCGTCAAGCAGGCAGCGGCCCGCGCCAACATGGCGCTCGGCGGTCTCGATCCGGCGCTCGGCCAGGCAGTTGTGAGTGCCGCGCAGGAAGTGATCGACGGCAAGCTCGACGACCATTTCCCGCTCGTCGTCTGGCAGACCGGCTCCGGCACGCAGTCCAACATGAACGCCAATGAGGTGATCTCCAACCGGGCGATCGAAATGCTCGGTGGCGTGATGGGTTCGAAGAAGCCGGTGCATCCCAACGACCACGTCAACATGAGCCAGTCATCGAACGACACCTATCCGACGGCCATGCACATCGCCTGCGCCGAACAGATCGTCCGCCGCCTGATTCCCAATCTGAAGCACCTCCACGAAGCTCTTGATGCCAAGGCGAAATCCTTCGCCCACATCATCAAGATCGGCCGTACCCACACCCAGGATGCCACCCCACTGACGCTCGGCCAGGAGTTCTCCGGCTATGCCGCCCAGGTCGCCTCGGCGATCAGACGGATCGAGCTGACGCTGCCGGGCCTCTATGAACTCGCGCAGGGCGGGACCGCCGTCGGCACCGGGCTCAACGCGCCGGTCGGCTTTGCCGAAAAGGTGGCGGAAGAGATCGCATTGATCACCGGCCTGCCCTTCGTCACCGCCCCGAACAAGTTCGAAGCGCTCGCCGCCCACGACGCCATGGTCTTCTCGCACGGCGCGATCAACGCCGCCGCCGCCGCCCTGTTCAAGATCGCCAACGACATCCGCTTCCTCGGCTCCGGACCGCGCGCGGGCTTGGGCGAACTGGCGCTGCCGGAAAACGAGCCGGGCTCGTCGATCATGCCGGGCAAGGTCAACCCGACCCAGTCGGAGGCGCTGACCCAGGTCTGCGCCCACATCTTCGGCAACCAGGCGGCGATTACGTTTGCCGGCAGCCAGGGCCATTTCGAGCTCAACGTCTACAATCCGATGATGGCCTACAATTTCCTGCAGTCCGTGCAGTTGCTCGGCGATGCGGCCCGCTCCTTCACCGACAACTGCGTCGTCGGCATCGAGGCCCGCGAGGACAACATCAAGAAGGGCGTGGAAAACTCGCTGATGCTGGTCACCGCCCTCAATAGCCGCCTCGGCTACGACACCTGCGCCAAGATCGCCAAGACCGCCCACAAGAACGGTACGACGCTGCGGCAGGAAACGGTCGGCGGCGGCTATCTCAGCAACAAGGAATTCGACGAACTGGTGCGGCCGGAGCTGATGATCGGGCCGAAGTAAGGAAGCCGGCAAACTTGATGGCGCCCGCCTTCTCGACTAGGTTAGGCCAATGAAGAGTTCACCCAAGAGATCTCTCACCGTTTCTCTCGATCCGGCCGACATCGACCGGATCGAAGCCGCCGTGGCGTCTGGCGACTTCACATCGGCAAGCGAGGTTGTCGAAGCCGCCCTTGCGCTCTGGGCCGGCACGAACACGAACAGGGATTTCGACCGCCGGCTGAAGGCGGCCTATGACGAAGGCAAGGCCAGCGGTCCGCCGCGCGAACTGCGCCTGCCGGACCTGCTGCGCGACGTGAAATCGGCCGGCTAAGTCCGTCATGTCCTATGTCTTCAGTCCCAAGGCAGAGCAGGACCTCAGGGACATCTGGCGCTGGGTCGCGGCGCAAAACGAACCGGCAGCCGACGCTCTTCTTTCCGCATTCTTCGAAAGGCTGGAGCTTGCCGCGCAATACCCTTTGATGGGCGTAAGGAGGCCGGATCTCGGCGACATTGCCCGCATTCTCGTCGTTGGCAATTACGTCATCATCTATGAGCCCCACGATGCGCATCTTCTCGTCATTGCGATCATCCACGGCGCCCGCGAGATGGAACACCCGCGATAGGCAACGCCTCCCCACTTTGGAATCATTGCAAAACGGCCGGTGTCGGACTAGACGGAAGCGGAAATTTCCGCTTCCTGTTCCGCTAAAGGTCCACCATGGCTGACGCTCTCTTTCCCCTCGGCGAAGACACCACTCCCTACCGCAAGATTTCCTCCGACTACGTTTCCGTCGACAGCTTCAAGGGACAGGACGTCCTTTCCGTCGATCCGGAGGGCCTGCGCCTGCTCGCCGAGACGGCCTTTGCCGACATCAATCATCTGCTGCGTCCCGGCCACCTCAAGCAGCTCGCCTCGATCCTGTCCGACCCCGAGGCCACCGACAATGACCGCTTCGTCGCCTATGACCTTTTGAAGAACGCCAATATCGCCGCCGGCGGCGTGCTGCCCATGTGCCAGGACACCGGCACCGCGATCATCATGGCCAAGAAGGGCCGCCGCGTCTGGACCGAGGGCGGCGACGAGGTGGCGCTGGCCAAAGGCGTGATGGACGCCTACGAGCGCAAGAACCTGCGCTATTCGCAGCTGGCGCCGCTGAAGATGTTCGAGGAAAAGAACACACGCACCAACCTTCCGGCGCAGATCGACATCTACGAGGAAGGCGAGGACGCCTACAAGTTCCTGTTCATGGCCAAGGGCGGCGGCTCGGCCAACAAAACCTATCTCTACCAGGGCACGCCCTCGCTCCTGACCCACGACCGCATGATCGAGTTCCTGAAGGACAAAATCCTCTCGCTCGGCACGGCGGCCTGTCCGCCCTACCATCTGGCGATCGTCATCGGCGGCCTCTCGGCCGAGATGAACCTGAAGACGGTCAAGCTCGCCTCGGCGCGCTATCTCGACAGCCTGCCGACCGAAGGTTCGGAATCGGGCCACGCCTTCCGCGACCTGGAAATGGAGCAGGAAATCCACAAGCTGACCCAGTCGCTCGGCGTCGGCGCCCAGTTCGGCGGCAAGTATTTCTGCCATGACGTACGCGTCATCCGCCTGCCGCGTCACGGCGCCTCGCTGCCGATCGGCCTGGGCGTCTCCTGTTCCGCCGACCGCCAGGCGCTGGGCAAGATCACCCGCGACGGCATCTACATCGAGCAGCTTGAAACCGATCCGTCCAAATACATGCCGGAGATCGACGAGACGGCACTGTCCTCCTCCGTCGTGAAGATCGACCTCAACCAGCCGATGAGCGCGGTTCTCGCCGAGTTGACCAAACACCCGGTCAAGACCCGCCTGTCGCTGACCGGCACCATCATCGTCGCCCGCGACCTCGCCCATTCCAAGATCCGCGAGCGGCTGGAAAAAGGCGAAGGCATGCCGGAATACCTGAAGAACCATCCGGTCTACTATGCCGGCCCGGCGAAGACCCCGGCCGGCTATGCCTCCGGCTCGTTCGGCCCGACCACGGCTGGCCGCATGGACAGTTACGTCGACCAGTTCCAGTCCTTCGGCGGCTCCATGGTCATGCTCGCCAAGGGCAACCGCTCGCGCGCCGTGCGCGAGGCCTGCAAGAAGCACGGCGGCTTCTACCTGGGTTCGATCGGCGGCCCGGCGGCACGCCTTGCCCAGGACTGCATCAGACATGTCGAGGTTCTCGAATATCCGGAACTCGGCATGGAGGCGGTGTGGAAGATCGAAGTCGTCGACTTCCCGGCCTTCATCGTCACCGACGACAAGGGCAATGACTTTTTCCAGGAATTCAACCTCGGCTGAGAGATCGGCAAGAGAATTACACCATGAGGGCGGCGCGCAAGCGGCGCCCTTTCTTCTCGCCGCACGGAATATTCTTTAATTTTCATGTACTTGGATGGCGAACACCGGCTCGGCATAGATTTTCGCCGATGAAATCACGGGTACTCGACATTAAATATTTCCAAACAAATTTGATCTAACAATCAGAAAGGATCATGGATCCGAAAGATCAATGGAGTTCGCCTATGAACACGGCAACGACGCCGAAGGCGCAGATTCCCGATATATCGGCGCAGATTACCTATGCGATGCGAAGCATGGGCGTTGCTCCTATTCCGCGCAACTACGAACTCTTCTATGAAGCCTATATCGGCTCCAATCCGACCCTGACCCGGGATCTGGCCGCGCTCGGCAGCAAGGCGACGCAGGACGAACTCGACGAGATCGGCCAGCAATATTTCGGCAATCACCAGAACCGGGTGGTCGAGAGCGCTCATTCGAAGATCATCAGCGAACTTGACGGTCTGCTGCGCCTGCTGAAACAGGAGCAGACATCGCTCGAAAGCTACAACAAGCTGCTTGGCGAGACCTACACCCGCATCAACTCGAAGAACAACACCAGCGCCGACATCCTGCGCAGCGCCATCACCCTTCTGTCGGAAGCCACCGGCGACACCATGGCCCATGGCTCCCAGACGGTCGAGCAGGTCAGCCAGAAGTCCCAGGAGATGGACCAGGTCCGCAAGGAGCTGGACGAATACAAGCGCATCGCCAACACGGATTCGCTGACCCGCATCGCCAATCGTCGCGCCTTCGACGAGCGACTGGCGTCGATCTACAATGCCACGTCGAGCGCGCCGCTGACCGGGCTGGTGCTGGCCGACATCGACAATTTCAAGAAGATCAACGACACCTATGGCCATCCGGTCGGCGACAAGATCCTTGCCACCGTCGCCACGGTGATCCGGGCCAATGTCCGCAAGGATTGTTTCGTCGCACGCACCGGCGGCGAGGAGTTCGCCATCATCGTCGAGGGTCACAGCGCCGAAGAAGTCAACCTTATGTGCGAGCGCGTCCGGACCGCCCTGGAGACGACCCCCTTCAAGAACTCCAGGACCGGCGTGAACTACGGCCCGATCACCCTGTCGCTCGGCTTCTGCATGGCGGGTGAAGCCGAAGATCCAGGCGAACTTTATGCCAAGTCCGACATCGCGCTCTATTGCGCCAAGAATGCCGGCCGCAATCGCACGAAGATCTTCGAGGACGGCATGAAGAAGGACTTCACCAAGAGCTGGCTGATCTACAAGCGCTGAGTTTTGCCTGATCGCTCACGGACAGGCGGAAGCGCCGCTTTCCCTGGCGATCGCGATCAGTTCCGGCCGGTATTCGAAGTGCATCGTGTCGTAGTGATACCAGCGCCCGCCCCAGATATAACCGTGCCGTTCGAACACGCCGATGATCGCGAGCGGAAACTTGTTGGCATAATGAGGCACCTTGCCCGGCTTGCCGCCGGACCAGATCCAGTAATCGGCGAACTTGGTGTTGATGTCGATCGCCGCACCGAAACTGTGGACCGACATATTCGGCGCGTTCGCCACCTTGCGCCAGTTGAACGTGCCGGCCGAAGGCGACAGGTATTTCTTCAATTCGGGTCTTGACTTAAGTTCGTCGCGGACCTTTTCTAGCGCCGCCGCCGCACCCTGCCTTTTCGTCACCCTGACGCTTTCGCCGAACCAGGCCACCTTGACCAGCGAGCGCTCCACCTCGCGTGCCGATGCCCCATAGAGCCGCATCATCAGCGAATCGCTGCGGATACGACCGGGATCGTCATTGACCGCCGGCTTCGTTTCGCATGGCCCGACCGGATAGACCTGCGAGAGGCTGTCCTCGACATCGCCCTGTGCGAGCTTGGCGAAATGGTCCTTCGCCTTGCCGTCATCGATCAAAAGCGGTTCGCCGCCGTCCAGGAAGGTCAACCGGCCGTCCTCGACACCGGCAAGCGTTTCCGGATAGGCCGCGACGAGAAGCCGGAGCTTTTCGTCAAGTCCCAGTTCGCCGGCCCGTGCGGCACAGGATGCCAGCGCAAACCCCAGGCACAGCAGTGCAAATGATCCGACGCGCTTCATCCGCTCCTCCCTTGCGGGCTGCCATAGTCCCGCAGCCAAAGCGTCGCATGGGCTGCCGGCTCTGACAATGCGTCACGCCGCCGCCGAGAAAGGGAGCCCAGCGACGGCTGCTCACCACATGGTCTTGGCAGCGCGCTCCGGCCATTGCCGATCATAGGTATCCTTGTCGAAATCGGCCTGCGCCGCCTTCAGCAGATCGCCGGGCGTCGGCAGGCTCTTCGGGTCGACAAAGCTTTCGGGGTTCCACAGATCGGCCCGCATGATCGCCCGGGCGCACTGGAAATACACTTCGCCGATGGTGACCAGCACCACGCTGCGCGGATGTTTGCCGTCCATCTCGAAGCTGTCGAGCAGGTCGGCATCGACCGAGACGACAGCCTGGCCGTTGACCCGTATCGCCGTGTTCGAGCCGGGAACGAGGAACATAAGCGCGACGCGCGGATCGCGCACGATATTGAGCAGCGAATCGATCCGGTTGTTGCCGCGCCAGTCGGGGATGGCGAGCGTCGTTTCGTCTTCCACTCGCACGACGGCGCCACGATCACCGCGCGGCGAGCAGTCCAGACCTTCCGGACCGACGGTCGCCAGCGCCATGAAAGGCGAACGCTCGATCATCAGGCGATAATCCGTGGTCAGCGCCGGCGTGACCTTGACGAGCGAGGCTTCCGACACACCGCTATAAATCTCCCTCAGCGCGTCGGGGGTACGGATGATCGTCATGGCCTCTCCTTCCAGGTCTGTCTCTTCGGGACGCGGCGCGCGCCGTCGGCCCCGTTTACGAGGAGACCGTATCAGACGGATGACGCCGTGCGCAGCCTCACCGTTTCGCCGATTTCGCCAGCCGAGCCGTCACCAAGAAGAAAGTTCGAGACGGTTGCCACCACCTCCGGCGCGCGGACGATGCGCCGATGCCCCTGCCCGTTCGCCCAGTGATGGCGAATGTGATGGGAAACGCCGAGATAGCGCTTCGCCTGGTCGGCGCCGACCTCCTTGTCGTCCTCGGCATGGACCACCAGCAGCGGCCGGCCGAGCCTGCGCGCGATCGCCACCCCGTCCAGCGCCTCGACCGGGCAGCCGACCCGCCGCTCGGTTCGCGCGACCAGGGCCCGAGCGGTCTTCGGGGTGAGGCCGGCCATCGTGACGAAACCGTCGAAGACATCCTCGATCCGCGACGGCGAGCCGATCACGGCAAGGCGATGAGCCGCAAAGGCCGGCACGCCGGGGAAACTGCCGCCAGCAGCGGCCATCAGCGCCGCGCCGCCGAACGAGTGGCCAACCGCCGCATCGAAGGGCCCGAACCTTTCCTGCACCGCGGCGATGGCTTCGGCCGCCATGCGCATGTCGAGTGTCCGGCCGGACGAACGTCCGTGGCCCGGCAGGTCGAGAACGAAGACTTCTGCGCCTGCCTCCCTCAGCCCCATGGCAAGGTCGGCCAGATATTCGGCGCGCGAGCCCCAGCCATGGACGACGAGGAGGCGCGGTGCCGAGCAACGCGGCGCGCCGATCCTGCGGAGGCCGACCTTCGCGCCGCGGAGCTCAAGCATCAGCCTTTCGGCCGTGGCGAGCTTGCGCGCGCCGTCCGCGAAGGACTGGCGGGCCTTGGCAGCCTTCGGCCGCTTGGGCGGCGTGTGGCAGAACAGAGCCACAGCAAGGCGGCTTGCCAGGTCCGGTGAAATACGCCCCAGCGTCGAAAAACCGAATCGGGTGACCTTGGCCGCAAAGGATGGCATAGTCGGAATCCTCAAAATGTTCAACTATGAACAATAAAGTACAACGATGAACAAAAATCAAGCCCTGCCCTGGGACCATCCGCGATTCAAGAGCTGGGTCAGCGTCGGTCGTGCCTGCCAGCTCATGCAACAGGCGCTGACGCGGGCGCTTGCGCCGCTCGACATCAAGCCGCCGCATCTCGACATTCTCGTCAATCTCTATCGTTTCGAGGCAATCTCGCAGCAGGAACTGGCCCGCAAGCTGCTCGTCGGACGCTCCAACATGAGCATGCTCCTGCCGCAGATGGAAAAACGCGGCCTGATCGAACGGCGCGCCGATACCAGGGACAAGCGGATCCTGCGCCTCTTCCTCACCGACAAGGGCCGCGAACTGACCGGGAAGGCCATGGCCATCCAGACCGACCTGATAGAACGAATCCTCTCGGCAACACCGATCGAGGATTGTCTGCTGATGGCCGGGACGATGGAAAAGCTGATTGCCCGCCTGATGAGCGAGGAAACCGCCGGCGAATGATCGCCGCGGGTCATCACGCGGCCCCGATGTCAGCGACGATCGCGGCTGAGGCCCTTCTCGGCCAGTTCGCGTTCGTATTCGGCGAACTTGGCCTCCCCGGTCTCGCCCAGTTCGCGCAGATAGCTCCAGGTGAAAATTCCGCTGTCATGCCCGTCATCGAAAGCGATGCGAACGGCGTAATTGCCGGTCGGGGCCACGGCCCGGATCGCCACGTCGCGCTTGCCCGGCACGGTGACCTTCTGACCGGGTCCGTGCCCCTGCACCTCGGCCGAGGGCGACAGCACCCTGAGCAGTTCCGCCGGAAGCGTGGCCACGATCCCGTCGTTGAACGTCACCGACAGCATCCGCCGGTCCTTCGACACCTTCAACTCGCTTGGCCAGAAATCGCTCATCTTCGCATCCGTCAATTGTCGCCCGAAGTCGAGCACTATGCCTGCCTCTTGTGCAGCGCAAGACATTTTGCCGGGACGATGTGCACCCATTTGCTTGACGCGGCGCGCCGTGGTGACCATCTTGCTCATATAAACGGGGAGGTCATGCTTTGAATTCCAGTGCCGGTCCATGGCGGGACGCAACCGCGCTTGCGCCGAACGACGCACCGATGATCGACCCCTTCGGGCGGGCCGTCACCTATCTGCGCGTCTCGGTCACCGATCGCTGCGATTTCCGCTGCACCTATTGCATGGCGGAGAACATGAATTTCCTGCCGAAGAAGGACCTGCTGACGCTCGAGGAACTCGACCGGCTCTGTTCCGCCTTCATCGCCAAGGGCGTGAGGAAGCTGCGCCTGACCGGCGGCGAGCCGCTGGTGCGCAAGAATATCATGTTCCTAGTCCGCAGCCTGTCCCGGCACCTGGAAAGCGGCGTGCTCGAGGAACTGACCCTGACCACCAACGGTTCGCAACTCTCACGCTTTGCCGCCGAACTCGCCGATTGCGGGGTTCGCCGAATCAACGTCTCGCTCGATACGCTCGATCCGGAAAAATTCCGGACGATTACCCGCTGGGGCGAGTTCGACAGGGTGATGGAAGGTGTCCGTGCCGCCCAGGCCGCCGGCATCCGGGTCAAGCTCAACGCCGTCGCCCTCAAGGGTTTCAACGAGGACGAGATCCCGGAACTGATGCGCTATGCCCATGCCAACGACATGGACCTGACGCTGATCGAGACCATGCCGATGGGCGAGACCGGCGAAGACCGTACCGACCAATACCTGCCGTTGTCTTTGGTCCGGCAAAGGCTGGAGGAAAGCTTCACGCTCACCGACCTGCCGCTCTCCACCGGCGGGCCCGCCCGCTATGTGCGGGTCGAGGAGACCGGCGGCAAGCTCGGCCTGATCACGCCCATGACGCATAATTTCTGCGAGAGCTGCAACCGCGTACGCCTGACCTGCACCGGCACGCTTTACATGTGCCTCGGCCAGGACGACGCCGCCGACCTGCGCACCGCGCTGCGCGCCTCGTCCGACGACGCTTTCCTGTCGGCCGCGATCGACGAAGCGATCGGCCGCAAGCCGAAGGGTCACGACTTCATCATCGACCGCAACCACCTCCGCCCGGCGGTCGCCCGCCACATGAGCGTCACCGGAGGCTGAATCGTCGCCGGGCCGCGCATGGGCAGGTTCAAACACGTCGCATGCTGCTTTTTCCACTCCCCCTCACCCGCCGTCATCGGCAAAACGCTCGGCTGTCGCCTCCCATGGGTCGAACCTTGCAGATTCCAGGAATTCCCCCGCATGGCATTGTCCAATAATTCCAAGGGAGCGCTGCTGATGGCGCTCGCAATGGCCGGCTTCACGTTGAATGATGCCTTGAGCAAGGCTGTCACCCCGCTGATGAATGTCGGCCAGTTGATGTTCGTGCGCGGCGCGCTGACCACCATTCTGGTATATGCAGTGGCCCGCCAGATGGGCGCGCTCGGTCATATCCGTCTGCTCATACAGCCCATGGTCCTGTTGCGCATGCTGTTCGAGACGCTTGCCGCCATCACCTTCCTCAATGCGCTGGGCGCCATGCCGCTCGCCAATGTCTCGTCCATCCTTCAGGCCTTGCCTCTGGCGGTCACGCTCGGGGCTGCCCTTTTTCTCGGGGAAGCCGTCGGCTGGCGGCGCTGGACGGCGATCGCGGTCGGCTTCGTCGGCGTATTGATCATCATCCGGCCCGGCCCGGAGGGCTTCAACATGGCAGCCCTCTACGTGGTGTTGAGCGTGGTCTTCGCGGCAGCCCGCGACCTGGTGACGAAAAGGATCGACCCCGGCATATCCTCCCTGGCCATCACGCTTTCGACCGCCGCCGGGATCACAGTCGTCGGCGCGGCGCTGATCATTCCCTTCGGCGGCTGGCAACCGATGAGCGGCTCGACCTTCGGCATCATGGCTCTCGCCTCGTGCCTGATTTTCGTCGGCTACCTGGCGATCGTCATGGCCATGCGCACGGGCGAGATTTCCTTCATCGCTCCCTTCCGCTATACCAGCCTGCTCTGGGCCGTGGCGCTCGGCATGATCTTCTTCAACGAAGTCCCCGACATCTGGATGGTCACCGGCACCGTCATCGTCATCGGCTCCGGCCTCTATGCCTTCTACCGCGAGAACAGACGTCGCGCGGAAGCGGCCCGGCTGGAGGCGGCGTCCGGAGGGCCTGCGCCGTGAGCCCTATGATCGGACACCGACCGCCGCGACGGGGGACGAAGTCTTGACGGACACACGCTTCCTCGACCGTCGGTCGCCGCCGCACATCGTAACCCTGGTGGCGATAGCCGGCCTCTCGGCGCTGACGATGAACATCTTCCTGCCGTCGCTCCCGAGCATGGCCAAGGATCTCGGCGTATCCTACGGCACGATCCAGATCCTGATCTCCGGCTATATCGCGGTCACCGCGCTGATCCAGATCGTCATCGGGCCGCTGTCGGATCGCTTCGGACGGCGGCCGACGGTGATCGGCAGTCTGGTCATCCTTCTCCTCGCCACGCTCGTCTGCATGGTCGCCACCGACATCTACACGCTCCTCGCGGCCCGCATGCTGCAGACCGCCGTCGTCACCGGCATCGTCTTGTCACGCGCCATCGTGCGCGACATGGTGCCGATGGAAGAAGCCGCCTCGATGATCGGCTATGTCACCATGGGCATGACGATCGTGCCGATGATCGGCCCGACCATCGGCGGCGTTTTGGGCGACGCCTTCGGCTGGCGCGCCAACTTCGTCGCGCTCTTCATTCTCGCTGCCCTCGTACTGGCGCTGGTCGCCGCCGACCTTGGCGAAACCAACCACAATCGCAGCGCCAGCTTTTCCGCGCAGTTCAAGGCCTGGCCGGGCCTGCTCGCTTCGCCGCAGTTCTGGGGTTATACGGCCGTCGTCACCTTCACCTCCGGCGCCTTCTTCGCCTTTCTCGGCGGCGCCCCCTTCGTCGGCGCGACGCTGATGGAGATGAGCCCAAGCACGCTCGGCCTGCAATTCATCTTCATCGCCGCCGGCTACATGGTCGGAAACTACCTGTCCGGCCGCTATGCAAGGCGCTTCGGCACCTTCGCCATGATGCTGGCCGGCACCATCATGCTGATTGCCGGCACATTGCTGCCGATCCTCTTCCTGCTGGCGGGGGCCTCCTCCGCCCTCGCCTTCTTCGGCCCGCAGGTCATCGTCGGCTTCGGCAACGGCCTGACCCTGCCGAGCGCCAATGCCGGCGTGGTCAGCGTCAAACCGCATCTCGCCGGCTCCGCCTCGGGCCTCAGCGGTGCGATTGCCATGGGCGGCGGCGCGGCGACTTCGGTCTATGCCTCGGCCATCCTCAGCGTCGAAACCGGCGCCCTGCCGCTGTTGCTGGTCATGCTCGCCTGCGGCGTGCTTGCCATCGCCGCCCTCCTCTTCCTCCATTATGCTGACAAGAGCGACAGCTGGAGGGATGACGAAAGATGAGCGACCGCCAGAAGCCCCAGGCATTGATCCTTGCCGGCGGAGCCTCCCGCCGGATGGGCCGCGACAAGGCGACCGCACCCTTTGCCGGCCGGCCGATGATCGCCTGGATCGTTGAACGCCTCGCCCCCCAGGTGATCTCGCTGGCGATCAATGCGCCGGAGGGTTTTCCCCTCGACCTCGGCCTGCCACTCGTGCCGGACACGATTGCCGATCGTCAAGGTCCGCTTGCCGGTGTCCTGGCCGGCCTGCGCCACGCGGCAGCGACGAGTTCGGCCAGCCACATGCTGACCGTTCCGGCCGACACGCCCTTCCTGCCGCCGAACCTCGCCGCTACGCTCTGCGCCGCCGCCGACGACCCGGCGCGCATCTTACTGGCCGCCTCTGCCGGCCGGGTCCATCCGGTCGTCGCTCTCTGGCCGCTGTCGCTCGCCGATGACCTAGAGATCTGGCTCGCCGATCCGGGCAACCGCCGTCTCCAAGCCTACATCGCCCGCCATCCCTCGCTCGCCGTCGACTTCCCGCTGATCGAAACGTCGGCGGGGCCGCTCGATCCCTTCTTCAACGTCAATACGCCGGCCGATCTCCTTTCGGCGGAACGCTATCTCGAGGCATTGTCGAAATGACCACCAGCCCCCGCATCTTCGGCATTTCCGGCTGGAAGAATTCCGGCAAGACCGGCCTTGCCGTTCGCCTCGTGGCCGAATTCACCCGGCGCGGCTATCGCATTTCGACGATCAAGCACGCCCATCATGATTTCGACATCGACAAGGTCGGCGCCGACAGCTACCGCCACCGCGAGGCCGGCGCGCACGAGGTGGCGCTTGTCTCGGGCACGCGCTACGCCATCATGCACGAATTGCGGGGAGCCGCCGAACCGAGTTTCGAGGACATTCTGGGCCGGCTCGGACCCTGCGATCTGGTGCTGATCGAAGGCTACAAGCGCGAGCCCGTTCCGAAGATCGAGGCCCGGCGGCTGGAGGCCAGGAGCCGCGAACCGCTGGCACCGAGCGATCCGCACATCGTCGCGATCGCCGCCGATCATGCGGTCGAAGATTCGCCCTTGCCGGTCTTCGACCTCGACGACACCATGGCGATCGCCGACTTCATCGCGGACATCGTCAAGCTACCGTCCCGGACCGGCTGAAGAAAACGGAAAACGCAAAGAGGCCGCCGGATCATCTCCGGCGGCCTCTTCATTTCCATTGGCCGTCTCGGCCTTGTCGCCGTCAGTTCGAGGCCGTCGCGGGGCGAACGAGCGAGGTGACGCGGCGGATTGCGACGCGGCGGTTCTGCTGTTCGTCTCCGGCGGTGCGAATCTTGAGGTAGCGCTCGCCATAGCCCTGGACGGTGAGGTTTTCCGGCGGGATGCCGTAAACTTCGGTCAGCAGGTTGGCGACCGTCTCAGCGCGCTGGTCCGACAGGACCAGGTTCGACCGGTCGGAACCCACGGCATCCGTATGACCCTCGATCAGGAAGGTCTCGCCCGGATCCTTTTCAAGCACCTGTTCCATGGCCGCCGCGACCTTGCGCAAGGTCTTGGCCTGGGCCAGCGGCACTTCGGCCGATCCCGACGGGAAGGTAATCGTGTCGAGGTCGATCCGGCGAACCTTGTCACGCAGACGGGCCGACGACTTCACCTCTTCGATCGAATAGACCCGCTCGACACGCTCGACCGGCGGCTGGGCGAGGAAGTCGTAATAATCGCGATCGGGTGCATTAGACGTCGTGACGATATAGTCCTGAACCGGAATGGTCAGGCGCATCGGCGGCAGGCTGTAGCCCACATCGACATAGACATGTGGCTCTTCGCGGTCGGCTTCCGGAGCATAGAACAACACATATTCCTCGCCACCCGCGGTGAAGCGCGAACGCAGGATGATGTCGCCGTATCGGTTGTAGATCGTCACCAGCCGCGAACCGTCATTGCGCTCGATGGTCTCACGCATTCGGCCACGCGACAGTTCTTCGTAGAAGGTCTGTTCCTCGTCATAGCGCAGGCGCGAACGGTCGTTGTTGCGCACCACTTCCAGGTTGCCGACGTTGATGATCGTCCGGTTATCGACTTCCTCGACCACCCGCACCTCGTTCACCTGGTTGACGATATTCGTTTCGTTGATGTTCGTCTCATTGGTGACGTTGTTGGTCACGTTCGTCACATTCGTCACGTTCGTGACATTGGTCACCGAAGTCGGCACCTCAAAGGCAGGGGCGGTTTCCCTGGCCTCGCCTTTTTCCTCGATGAGCGCTTCCATCACCTGCGGCTCGAACTTCGGCGCCTCACCCTGCGCCTCGGCATCGCTTGCCGGGGCGGCAACGACCGGCGTTTCCTCGCGCTGTACGGTGCGCGCATCGCGTATTTTTGCACCGCCGCTATTGTCGGCATCCTTGTCGCTGTCGAGAACGGCCGCGCCATTGTCGACCGGCAGAACCACCGTCTCGGCAGTCTTGGACGGATCCTCGGCGATCTGCTGCTTGTCTTCGGCGCTGCGCTCGTCGACGATCTCGGTAACCGGCGCATCCTCCGGTGGCTCGACGGCCGGAACGAGGACCTGTTCGCCGACAGGCTGCTGGTCGGGCGCCGGTTCGGCGGTCGACTGGTCCTGCGGCGCTGCGGGTGTCTCACCCTGCGTCTCTTCCTGAGCGGGCTTCATTTCGTCGTTGGACAGCGGGCTTTCAGCGGGCTGCTCGGCCGGAGCCGTCTCCGCTTGAGGGGCTTCTTCGGCAGGCGCCTGATCGGCGGGGGCGGCCTCGTTGGAAGGAGCGGCAGGCGCGGTGGCAGGTTCCTCGGCCGCGGCCGGCTCATCGGCTGGGGCTTGCTTCGCCGGAGCTTCTTCCGCCGGGGCTTCCTCCGCCGAAGCCGGCTGTTCTGCCGGGGCCTGTTCGCCCGGAGGGCACGCATCGGCGGATGCCGCTTGCGATCCGTCCGCACACGTCACGGCTTCCGCTGCCGGCTGCTCGGCGGCCTTCTGCGCTTCCTCGGCAGCCTGCTGTTCGGCGGCCCGCTGGGCTTCTTCTGCGGCCTGCTGCTCGGCGGCCTTCTGGGCTTCGTCGGCAGCCTGCTGCTCGGCGGCCTTCTGCGCTTCCTCGGCAGCCTGCTGCTCGGCGGCCTTCTGCGCTTCCTCGGCAGCCTGCTGTTCGGCAGCCTTCTGCGCTTCCTCGGCAGCCTGCTGTTCGGCAGCCTGCTGCGCCTCTTCGGCAGCCTGCTGTTCGGCGGCCTTCTGCGCTTCCTCGGCAGCCTGCTGTTCGGCAGCCTTCTGCGCTTCCTCGGCAGCCTGTTGTTCGGCAGCCTGCTGCGCCTCTTCGGCAGCATGCTGTTCGGCGGCCTTCTGTGCTTCTTCTGCGGCCTGCTGCTCGGCGGCCTGCTGCGCTTCCTGCGCGGCCTGTTGTTCGGCGGCCTTCTGCGCCTCTTCGGCCTGCTGCTGCTCGGCTGCACGCTGAGCGTCGATCGCATCGCAGCTCGCCTGGTCCGCGGCCTGGCTTCCATCGCTACAGGTCACGGCAGCCTGGGCAAGCTCGATGGTCCCGAGCATACGGCTCGACACGGGCGAAACGGCTTGCTGCGAGCGCAGCACGGTTGCCGCTGCGACCGGGTCAACCATCACAGCCGCCGACAGAACGGGTGCTGCGACGGTGGCGAACAGTTTCGATCTCAAATTCATAAGCGTTTCCTTGGGCGGAGCGTGTTACCACGCGGGAAGTGTTGGAAGGAGCACCGACGAGGCGACTTTTATAAGGCCGCCCGATTCTCCCGGTCCGATCGGGCAGAACCTAGGTGTCCGCCAATTAACCTCGGCTGAACGAAAAAGTTTCGTCGCCGTCGGCGCTTTTCTGGAAATTTGGCCGGCAATCACCGCGCGCCACTGTTGCTCAACCGTACAATTTTTATCCGCGGCGCGTCTTTGCAGTTGATTTTCCCTGAAAAAGAGTAGGAATATCGCTCCCAGTCCGGCACGCATTGCCGCGCTACCCTGTTCAGCGCAGGACCGATAACAACCGCGCGAACGACCAACAGAGAGGATCTCATGCGTATTTCGACACGTTTCTTCGCCGCAGCTTCGATTGCCGCCCTGTCGCTTTTTGCCGGCGCCGCAATGGCCGAAGGCGAAAAGCTGATCATCGGCACCGAGGGCGCTTACCCGCCCTTCAACAACCTCGAATCGGACGGCACGCTCGTCGGCTTCGACATCGACATCGCCAAGGCCCTTTGCGATGAAATGAAGGTCACCTGTGAATTCGTCACCCAGGATTGGGACGGCATCATCCCGGCGCTGCAGGCGAAGAAGTTCGACGCCATCATCGCCTCGATGTCGATCACCCCGGAACGCAAGGAAAAGGTCGACTTCAGCGATAAGTACTACAACACCGGGCCGGCGATCGCCGTGCCGAAGGATTCGCCGATCACCGACGTGGCCGGCCTGAAGGGTAAGGTTCTCGGCGCCCAGTCGTCGACCACCCACGCCAACTTCGCTGAAAAGGCCTTCGCCGATTCCGAACTCAAGCTCTATCCGACCACCGACGAATACAAGCTCGATCTCGAAGGCGGCCGCATCGACGCCGCCATCGACGACGTCGTTGTCCTGTCGGAATGGGTAAAGTCGGACGCCGGCGCCTGCTGCAAGATCCTGACGGCTCTCACCCCCGACATCGAAATCCACGGCCCGGGCGCCGGCATTGCCGTCCGCAAGGGCGAGACCGCGCTTGCCGACAAGTTCAGCGCTGCCATCAAGGCGATCCGCGCCAACGGCAAGTACAAGGAAATCAACGACAAGCACTTCGATTTCGACGTCTACGGCGAGTAAGCGTTGAAAATCTGAGCCTCGGATGGCGGAAGGCTTGAACTTCCGCCATTTCTGTTTGACAACAAACGACAATAATTTGCGGCTCGAACCGCAGAGGGGAAGTTCAGCATGAGCGGATTGTTTTCCGCGCTCGGGTCGTTCTGGGCCTGGTTTCAATATGCCTTCGATCCGCTGTGCGGACCGGCCGGCCTCTTCACCCTGTTCGGCAGTTCTTCGATCGTCGCTTGCGGCGCGTCCGGTTGGGGCGACGAGATCGCCTTCGGCGTCAAGGTGACCATCACCCTGTCCCTCGCGACGCTCCCGATCGGCCTTCTGCTCGGCTTTGCCGTGGCGCTGGCCATGCAGTCGGAGGAAAAGACCCTGCGTCTCGCCGGCGGCATCTACACGACGATCTTTCGCGGTCTGCCGGAACTGCTCACCCTGTTCATCGTCTATTACGGCGTGCAGATGGGCATCCAGTCGATCCTTGCCTGGTTCGGCAAGGAACAAAGGATCGAGATCAATGCCTTCGTCGCCGGCATGATCGCGCTGTCGGTCGTGTTCTCCTCCTATTGCTCTGAAGTGCTGCTCTCGGCCTTCCGCGCCATTCCCAAGGGCCAGTACGAAGCCGGTGACGCGCTTGGCTTCCATCGCGCCAGAACCATGCGGCTGATCATCCTGCCGCAACTGATCCGCATCGCCCTGCCCGGCCTTGGAAACCTGTGGATGAACCTGTTGAAGGACACCGCGCTGGTCTCGGTCATCGGCCTTTCCGACATCCTGCGCCAGACCGGCATTGCGGCCAAGGTCAGCAAGGAACCGTTCTTCTTCTATCTGCTGGCCTGCGCCCTGTTCCTCGCGCTTGCCATGCTGTCGTCCATCGGCATCAGTGCCATCGACCGCTGGAGCAACCGCGCCGGAGGCCGCCGATGAGCTACGCCACGCAACTCATTCCGGCGCGTCCAGCCCCGCCCGCCTACAAGCCGCCCATCAGCGGCTCGCGCATCATCGGCCTTTTCGGTCTAGCGCTCTGGGCCCTGCTCGGCCTGGCGCTGGCCTATATGATGGTCAGCAACTGGGACACCGACAAGTTCGTCAAATATGGCCCGCGCTATCTCTCCGGTCTTTGGGTCACGATGACGCTGGTGGTGGTCGGGATCGCCGTTGGCGCCCTCCTGTCCGTTCCGATCGCCTTTGCCCGCATGTCGAAGAACCGCGTGCTGAACGTGATCTCCTATGCCTATGTCTACGTCTTCCGCGGCACACCGCTGCTCGCCCAGATCTACATGATCTATTACGGCCTCGGCTCGTTCCGCCCGCAAATCGAGGCTGTCGGTCTGTGGTGGTTCTTCCGCGAGGCCTGGTACTGCGCACTTCTGTCGATGACGCTCAACACCGCCGCCTATCAGGCCGAGATCCTGCGCGGTGCGATCCTGAGCGTGCCGCGCGGCCAGACCGAGGGCGCCAACTCGCTTGGCCTCAGCCCCTTCGTCACCTTCCGCAAAATCATCCTGCCGCAGGCTTTGATCGTGGCGCTTCGGCCCTATGGCAACGAGATCATCCTGATGATCAAGGCATCGGCCGTCGTCGCGGTCGTCACCGTCCTCGATCTGATGGGCCAGACCCGCTACACCTTCTCGCGCACCTTCGACTACCAGGCCTATCTGTGGGCCGCGATCTTCTACCTGTCGATCGTCGAGGCCATGCGCCATATCTGGGCGGCGATGGAAGCCCGGCTGACGCGCCACCTCAAGCGCTGACTCCGGCAAGTCTGCCGCCAGTGTTGGCAGCACTCGATGGATGCCGCTGCCAAGGCATTGGTTCCGAATGGAAATTCGGAACCACCCCAACCCTGTTAAGCTTCAGTTAACCTTGCGATGCTTCCATATCAGCAGGCCGCTCATATGGCGCGGCCGATCGGTCCGCCGAAGCGGAACACCGCCGGCTCCGGTCCTCTGGATAAGGGAACGAAGACGAGGTTGTCATGAACCAAGACATGGAAATGATGCTGAAGGGCTATGGCCTGACGACGGCGCAAATCCTCTACCGGCTGCCTGACCATCCGACACTGCTGCAGACCTATGTCTGGCAGCACTATGATCTGGCCCCCGATTTCCCCGAGATGAAGGGTTTCCTCAAATTCTGGCAGGAAAAACTGGACGGCCCGCTCCATTCGGTGCGCTACGTGCACAAGCAGATGATCGCGGCGCATGAGTGGCGCGCCCTGAAGGGTGAATTCATCCTCCACTGAGACCGGTCAGACATGCACCTCGCCATGGGCGAACTCGCCGTCATCAGGCTCGCGATACAGGGCTGAAAGTATCACCGCGCCATGAAGCAGGCCGACGGCGGCCAAGACCACCGAGCCCGGCAAGGGCCCCAGCGTGGCGTTGCTGACCAGTTCGCCGAAGGAATGGATGAATTCGACCGAGCGTTCCTCCGGCAGCAGTTTGGGGCTTGAAATCTTCAATCCCCAGGCCAGCAGGAGGATTAGATACATCCAGACATAGTTCCGGCGAATGCGCCGGAACAAGGCCTCACGGAAGCTCATCAGAAAGGAGGGGTTTCTAAGGCTCGTGGCGATCGCGGCGGCCCAGTCCGGGTTGAGTTCGGCCTGGGGATTGAGCGCCTGCGAGAAATAGTAGCGCTCGAGTTGGCGCACCCGCGCCCGGTAGACATCGAAGAAACGATAACGGCGCGCCTCGATCATCAGGAACAGCGAAATCATCAGCATGGCGAAAAGCACCACGCTGTGATGCGAGTTCGGGGTCGAAAGCGAGACCGAAAGCAAGCCGGCGACCACCGTCATCGCCCAGTTCGAGGTGCGGTCGATCCGGTCGCGCCAACTCGTCATCCGGCCGATCTCGCCGCGATAGTAGTGGATGATCATATTGGCCTTTTCGGCCGAAGTCGCCGGCAGTGCGGGAGCCGTCCCGTGCGAAGTCCCGGTGACCGGGACAGTGTCGTGTTGATCTGCCATGTCGCAGTCCGATCGCCCTTGCTTCCCGTCGTGGTTACAGCGGCTAACGAGACAGGGCAAGACCCTGTTCCCCGGCCACGCATTGCCAAATCCGCCAAGACCGATTAGACGCAGGCCGAACGGGGCGCCGGCTGTCGGCGCTGAACGACCGGAGTTCCCCATGGCCAAGATCGACGAAGACGCATTGGCGGAAGCCTACAACCGGGCGCTCGCGCTGGAAAAGTCCGGCGACATCGACGCGGCCGTCAAGGCCTATGAGGAAGTGCTGGCGATCGACCCGGAGGACCATGGCGGCGCTTCCGTCCGGATCGCCTCGCTGGGCCGCGGCGAAGCTCCGCCGAAGGCGCCCGACGCCTATGTCGAGACCCTGTTCGACCAGCACGCCGAAGCCTTCGAGGACATTCTCGTCGAGCAACTCGGCTATGCCGTGCCGGCCATGGTGCGCCAGCGATTGCAGGCGCTCGAACTCGGACCGTTCAAGCGCATGCTCGACCTCGGTTGCGGCACAGGCCTGACCGGCGGCACGCTGCGCGACATGGTGGACGACATCACCGGCATCGACATTTCGGAAAACATGGTCGAGCTCGCCCACGAGAAGGATCTGTACGAGACCCTCTATGTCGCTGAGGTCGAGGATTTCCTCGAGGACAATGACGAGGAGGCCTTCGACTTGATCACCGCGACCGACGTGCTGCCCTATCTCGGCGCGCTCGAGCCACTGTTCTTCGGCGCCGCCGAAAACATGGTCGCCGGCGGCCTCTTCATCTTCTCCTCGGAAACACTCGATCCTTCGGACACACGGACCTATGCCGTCGGCCCGCATCAGCGCTTCCTCCACTCGGAAGCCTATATCCGTGAGCGGCTCGCCTCGACCGGCTTCGAGATCATCGAGATCTCCGATATCAACGTGCGCATGCAGGACGGAAAACCGTCTCCTGGCCACCTGGTGATCGCACGCCTGAAAGGCTGAACCGATTGCCGCGCTGGCGATTTGATGAGAAACTATCGGGGCGGGCCCGAGCCGGCCCCGTCTCTTTTCGTCATAGGTTCCCCATGATCCGCGCCATGTCTTTCGCCCTCCTGCTCTGTCTTGCCGGCGAGGCTCTGGCCGCGGGCGATCCCGTCGCCGGCGAAGCCGCCTATGCGCAGGCCTGCGCCCGCTGCCACCGCAGCGCCGACCGCATTCTCCCTTTCATCGCCGGCGATGACGTTGCGGCAAAAACCGCCTATCTCGACGCCTTGCTCGCCGACCATCGGGCACCCGATCCGGCCATGCGCGCCGATATCATCGCCTATCTCCTGAAAGTTTCCGGCCTTTGACAAAGCCGGACCGGCCCGCCGCGCTTTTCTATCGCGCCGCTATGCTTTAATCCTGCCGTCACGAAACACGAGGCAGGAGAATTCTGAGCATGGCCAAGGTCGCATTCATCGGTTTGGGCGTCATGGGTTACCCGATGGCGGGGCACCTGAAGACCAAGGGCGGGCACGACGTCACCGTCTATAACCGAACAGCAGCCAAGGCCGAGAAATGGGTTACCCAGTTTGGCGGCAATGCAGCGGCCACCCCGGTCGAAGCGGCACGGGACGCCGATTTCGTCTTCACCTGCGTCGGCAATGACGACGACCTGCGCTCCGTGACGATCGGCAGGGACGGTGCACTGTCGGGCATGAAATCCGGTGCCATCCTGATCGACAACACCACCGCATCGGCCGAAGTCGCCCGCGAGCTTGCCGAGGCAGCGGCAGCAAGGGGCTGCGGCTTTATCGATGCCCCCGTCTCCGGCGGCCAGGCCGGCGCCGAGAACGGCGTTCTGACCGTCATGTGCGGCGGCGAACAGGCCACCTTCGACAAGGCAAAACCCGTCATCGACGCCTTTGCCCGC
The DNA here is from genome assembly GCF_900492205.1 of Ciceribacter sp. T2.26MG-112.2. Lineage (GTDB taxonomy): Bacteria > Pseudomonadota > Alphaproteobacteria > Rhizobiales > Rhizobiaceae > Allorhizobium > Allorhizobium naphthalenivorans_A. The sequence goes on along the minus strand of NZ_UEYQ01000005.1, from coordinate 37,236 downwards.
ATGGTCGGCCTGATGGGTCCGGCGGGCGCCGGCCAGCTCACCAAGATGGTCAACCAGATCTGCATTGCCGGCCTCGTCCAGGGCCTCGCCGAGGGGATTCACTTTGGCAAGAAAGCCGGCCTGGACATTGAAAAGGTTATCGAAGTCATCTCCAAGGGGGCAGCCGGTTCCTGGCAGATGGAAAACCGCCACAAGACGATGAACGAGGGCAAGTACGAATTTGGCTTTGCCGTAGACTGGATGCGCAAGGATCTCGACATCGTGCTGTCGGAAGCCCGCCGCAACGGCGCGGCGCTGCCTGTGACCGCGCTGGTCGACCAGTTCTATGGCGAAGTGCAGAAACTCGGCGGGAACCGTTGGGATACGTCCTCGCTGCTCGCCCGGCTGGAGAAGAAATGACGCTCCAGCCCGCATCTTCGGTCGACGAGATCGTCGCCCACCTGAAGTCGTTGCGCAACGAGGGCAACATCGCCGGCATGGCGCGGTTCGGCATCGACACCACAACGGCACTCGGCATCACGACGCCGCAGATGCAGGCGCTCGTCCGGCAGGTGAAGCACAACCACGCAAGGGCGCTCGCCCTCTGGGACACCGGCCTGCGCGATGCGCGCATGCTGGCGATCCTGACGGCCGATCCCAAGGCGCTGACGATGGAGGAGGCGCGCGCCTGGGCGGGCGATTTCAACTCCTGGGAGATCGTCGACACCGCCGCCGATCTGTTCACCGAGACGCCCTACTGGCGCGAGCTTGTCGCGGAGTTCGCCGAAGACGAACGCGAATATGTCCGCCGCACGGCCTTTGCCATGATCGCCGGCGCCACGGTCCACAACAAGGACGAGCCGGATCGGGCCCTGCTCGCCTATCTTCCGCTGATCGAGAAATACGCGACAGACCCGCGCAACTTCGTCCGCAAGGCAGTCAACTGGGCGTTGCGCAATATCGGCAAACGCAATCGCATCTGCCACGCTCCGGCGCTCGCGCTCGCCGAGAAGCTTGCGGCGAGCGACGACAAAACGGCCCGCTGGATCGGCAAGGATGCCGTGCGCGAGCTGACGAACGAAAACATCCTCAAGCGCCTCAAGCCTTGAAGCGAAGGCCTTAGTCCTCGGAGTTCTTCTGGTTGTCGAGCAGCATGTAGTCGAGCGGCAGTTCCGTCGTATACTTGATCTGCTCCATGGCAAAGGCCGAGGAAACGTCGCGGATCTCGATCTTGGCGATCATTCGCTTGTAGAAGGCGTCATAGGCGGCGATGTCCGGCACGACGACGCGCAGCAGGTAGTCGACGTCGCCGCTCATGCGATAGAATTCGACCACTTCCGGGAATTCCGCCACGACTTCGGAGAAGCGCTTCAGCCATTCGATCGAATGGCTGGACGTGCGGATCGACACGAACACCGTGACCTTGGTATTGACCTTGACCGGGTCGAGCAGCGCGACGCGGCGACGGATGATGCCGTCTTCCTCCATCTTCTGGATGCGCCGCCAGCACGGTGTCGTCGAGAGGCCGACCTTCTTGGCCAGATCGGCGACGGCCAGCGTCGAGTCTTCCTGGAGGATGCGCAGAATTTTTCGGTCGAGTCGGTCCATGCCAAAGCCTTTCGAATAATTTTCTCGATATAGCTCGCATTTTATTAAAGCAAAGAAAATCGTTTCAGCCGATCAACCTTTCCACCTCGGTTTTCAGCACCGGCAAGACCTCCGCCTCGAACCAGGCATGGCGCTTGAGCCAGCCGGTGTTGCGCCAGCTCGGATGCGGCAGCGGCAGCACCTTCGGCCCCTCGACATTCCCCTGCCAGTAGTCGCGCCAATGCTCGACGGTCTCCGTCATCGTCTTTCGCCGGCGGGTGCCCAGATGCCAGGCTTGCGCATATTGTCCGATCGCCAGCACCAGCTCGATCTGCGGCATGGCCGCCACCACCGTCTGGCGCCATTGCGGCGCGCATTCGCGCCGCGGCGGCAGGTCGTGGCCATTGGCATTGTAGCCGGGAAAGCAGAAGCCCATCGGCGCGATGGCGAAACGGTCGCGATCGTAGAAGGTGTCGCGATCGACCCCGAGCCACTGCCGCAACCGGTCGCCCGAAGCATCGTTGAACGGCAGGCCGGTCTCGTGAACCTTGAGCCCCGGCGCCTGGCCGGCAATCAGGATACGGGCGCGCGACGAAATGATCGCGACGGGGCGCGGCTCGTGCGGCAGGCGATTTTGCAGGCCGCCGGCCGGACATTCGCGGCAGATACGGCAAGCGGCAATGGCGCGCCTCAGCGCATCCAAGGCCTCGTCCCTGCCCTCGCCTGCCTGCTCTTCCATGACCCGACCGCTCAGAGCGCCGCGCTCGGCCGCTGATGCACGGCCCTGAACCAGCGCCAGACATGGGTCAGGTCCTCGGGACAGGTGATCTTCGCCGGCTTCATGAACTCAAAGGCGATCATCGCGGTGATGTCGGCGATCGTGAAGCGCGGTCCGGCGATGAATTCGCGGCTTGCCAGTTCGCCATCGAGGAAGCGCAGGAAGTCGAGCACCTTCGGCTTGTTGGCCTCGCCCCAGGCCGGCACCTGCGGCACTTCCCACCCAGCCATGGCCGGGTGCAGGTGGCGAAAGGCGGCAGCAACAGAGGCGAGGAACATCAGCTCGACGCGCCGGCTCCACATCTCGACAAGCGCCTTGTCCTTGGCATCGATGCCAAACAGTGGCGGTTCCGGATGGAGCTCCTCGAAATAGCGGCAGATGGCAACCGACTCGCACAGCACCGTCCCATCGTCGAGCTCGAGGATCGGCAGACGCTGCAGCGGGTTCTTCGCCGTGATCTCGTCCGACTTGTGCCCGAACGCGCCCATGTCGACCGCGACCGTCTCGACCTCGATGCCCTTCTCCTTGAGGAACACCGTCACCCGTCGTGGATTGGGCGCCCGCCCGCCGTCATAAAGCTTCATGATACCTCCCGCGATTGAACCTCAATTGACACCAAGCAAGCCTCGGAGGAAAGCCCAAAACCGGGCGATCGGTTCCACCTCGCCTGCCTCCGTTGCTTCCGAAGGCTGATGTTCACGCCTCCAGTCGTCGGGCCGCTGGAACTCGCCGGCCCACAGGCCCACCCGCTGATGTTTCGCCGCAGCCTCCTCGCCGCCGTAGTCGCCGTAGGCCACGGCATGTCCGTCCCGAACCATTGCCGCATTGACGTCGGCATCGCCGACGCTGCAGCGTACGAGCAGTCGACCATAACGGTCGCGTTCGCCGCCGCCGCATGAAAACGCCGCTTCCTCCGTCCAGAGCGCCAGCCGTCGCCGGGCAGCCTTGCCGCAAGGGATAGCGCGCTCGCCAAGGCTGCAGACCTGATCAAGCTCCGGCGCATCGATCCCCTCCAGCCGAAGGCGCTCGCCCTTGAGCAGCAGCGTATCGCCATCGACGACGACGAACCGGCCGGCGAGCATGCGCCTGTTGTCCTGCTCCAGCTTGGCGGCGATCAGGAGGCCGAGCACCAGCATCGAAACGCCGACGACCACATCGCGCAGGACCCGTCCACCGATCTTCACATTTCGGCCCATTTCAACAATGAAACCTTGGCGATCATGGCAAACAAATCCTTTTCGACAGCATCTTCTTAAGAAATGCCCGCTAGTCTCGCCTGATCCGCGACAAGTGACCATCGGCAATATGAGTAAAGGCGTCCCGACCTCGACAGACAAGAACATCGTCGACCTCTCGCGCGGCCATCGCAACAAGGCCGTGGCGAAGGCGGTCCGCACGACGCGCGAACGCTTGCAGTCCAGCCAGTCGGGATCGATGCTGTTCGAGAGCGAACTGCTCGCCATGCATGTCGGTGCTTCGCTGCAAGGGGCCGCCGTGCTGCCGATCATCATCCTGATGGTCAGCGGATTCGGCGCCTATATCAATCCCGACCCGACGCTTTTCCTCTGGACGCTGGCGACGCTCACCGTCCATGCCCTCAACATCATCCTTGTCAAGCGGGCATCGAACGAGGACCTGTCGACCACCAGCATTGTCAAATGGCGCCGCCTCCTTCTGATCGGACAGGCCGGCATGGGCGTGTGCTGGGCGCTGTTTTCGATGCAATCCTGCGCCAGCTGCGGTGGCGACACCTTCGTGCTTTACAAGGGCGCCGCCCTGCTGATCGTGCTCTCGGTCACGGCCATGTCGAACATGCTGCTGCGTCAGGCGGTGCTGTTCGGCTTCCTGCCCACGGTCGGCGCTCTCGTCTATGTCGCGGCCACCACGCGCCATTCGCTCGACATCGGCGTGACCGCGCTCTTCACCACGGCGCTCGTCTTCTTCATCTACATCACCAGCCGCCTGCACCAGGCCAATCTCAAGCTTTTGTCCTACCAGACCGAGAAGGACGACCTGATCGCCGAGCTCGAAGTCGCCAAATCGCTCTCCGACGAGGCCCGTCGCCGCGCCGAGGAGGCCAACCTTGCCAAGTCGCGCTTCCTCGCCTCGATGTCGCACGAACTGCGAACCCCGCTCAATGCCATCCTCGGTTTCTCCGAGGTCATGGCTACAGAGGTGCTCGGCCCCCTCAACAATCCGCTTTACAAGGAATATTCCGGCGATATTCATCGTTCGGGCCAGCACCTGCTCGACCTCATCAACGAAATCCTCGACCTGTCGCGCATCGAGGCCGGCAAGTATGAACTGAACGAGGAAGTGGTGTCCCTGCTCGACCTCGCCGAGGATTGCGTCGGCATGGTGCAATTGCGCGCCCGGGCCAAGAACATCACCATCGACGAGCAGTTCGAGCCCGACCTGCCGGCGGTATGGGCGGACGAGAAGGCCATGCGCCAGGTCGTGCTCAACCTGCTGTCCAATGCGGTCAAGTTCACGCCGCAGGGTGGCGAGATCCATGTCAAGGCCGGCTGGACCGTTGGCGGTGGCCAGTATGTCTCCATTCGCGACAACGGTCCGGGTATTCCGGAAAACGAGATCCCGGTCGTGCTGTCCGCCTTCGGCCAGGGTTCCATCGCCATCAAGAGCGCCGAACAGGGCACAGGCCTCGGCCTGCCGATCGTCCAGGCGATCCTCGCCAAGCATGGCGGCGAGTTCAAGCTGAAATCGAAGCTGCGCGAAGGCACCGAGGTGATCGCCATCCTGCCGGCCCGGCGCGTGCTGGAGAGCCTGCCGGCCGTAACCGAGACCCAGGCGGTAGAGCCGCGCAAACGCCAGTTCGCCTGACAGGCCGGCAGTGCACGGGCACACGCCCTGTTCGCTCTTTTTCTTTCGTGCGTCTGTCATCGATCCCGCCTATCTTCGGCGAAAATCGACGGATTCGGGAGACCTCCATGACCAAGCTGCCGCGTGCAATTCTCCTGTCGGCGGCGCTTGTTGGCGCACCGGCCATGTCCGCCGAAACGCCGAGCGAGCTCACGGTCATGAGCTTCAACATCTGGGGCGGCGGCGCGAACGAAGAGAAGGACGTATCCGAAACGGCTGCCGTGATCCGCGCCGCCGGCGCCGACATCATCGGCATCCAGGAGACCAAGCCGGAACCCGATGTCTGCGATGCCGACGATTGCGTACCGACGGGGCCGAGCGTCGCCAGGAAACTCGCCGAGGCGCTGGGCTTCCACTACTACGAGCAGGCCAAGAGCAATCCGGCCCTCTGGGCCAACGCGATCCTCAGCCGCTACCCGATCGGCAAGCCGACCGACAACGATCTCGGCGCCGAGATCGACGTCAACGGCCGCAAGGTCTACGCCTTCAACATCCACCTCACCGACTTCCCCTACCAGCCCTATCAGCTGCTCGGCATCGACTACGGTCCGGCGCCGTACCTGAAGACCGCCGACGAAGCCGTGGCGGCGGCCGCCAAGGCCCGCGGCCCGGCGCTCGATCTGCTGATGAAGGATATGAAGCAGGCCGAGACAGCGGACGCCGTCTTCCTGTTCGGCGACCTCAACGAGCCGTCCTACCGCGACTGGACCGACGCGGCCGTCAAGGCCAGCCACCAGCCGATGGCGGTGAAGTATCCCTCGGCGCTCAGGATCGAGCAGCAAGCCGGCATGACGGACCTGCTGCGCGCCGCCTATCCCGACGAAGTGGCCAAGCCCGCCTTCACCTGGACGCCGACATCCGAGCCGACCGACAAGGACGACCACCACGACCGCATCGACTACGTGTTCGGCCGTAGCGCCACGCTGGAGACGCTGAGCGTATCGGTGGTCGGCGAAAAGAGGCCGGAGGCCGATATCGTCGTCACCCCATGGCCATCGGATCACCGCGCGGTCGTGGCCAAGGTTCGTTTCTAGGATATGATCCCGCCAGGAACCGCTTCAGGCTTCTAGAAGAACACCACGTAGCCGACATAGAGGCCGTTCGCGACCAGCAGGCAGAAGACGGCAAACGAGCCGAGATCCTTGGCGTTGCGGCCGACGGTCGAGATTTCCGGTGAAATGCGGTCCACCAATTCCTCGATCGCCGTGTTGACGGCCTCGACGCAGAACAGCACCAGCATCAGGATGATGAAGGTGACGAATTCGCCGACCGACGCGCCGACGAAGGTGAACAAGGCGAGACCGATGGCGAGCGCCAGAAGTTCGTGGCGGAACGCCGCCTCGCCGACGAGCCGGCGGAATCCCTGCAGGGAATATCGGCCGGCTGCGAAGAAATGGGCAATACCCGTCTTCTTCTCGACCGGGGGCCCGGTCTCCGGCGCTGAATTTCTACGTGCGTCGTCAGCCATTTGGCGTCGCCACCCCGGCAGCCTCGAAAGTCGCCATGCCGGAATGGCAGGCGGCGGCGGCCTTCACGATGCCGGCGGCGAGCGCAGCCCCGGTGCCCTCCCCGAGCCGCATGCCGAGCGCCAGAAGCGGCGTTTTGCCAAGCTTCTCGATCGCCTTCAGATGGCCCGGCTCGCCCGACACATGGCCGATCAGGCAATGATCGAGCGCAGACGGATTGGCGGCCTTGAGGATGGCCGCCGCCGAGGTCGCGACATAGCCGTCGATCAGGACCGGGATCTTCTGCATCCGGCAGGCGAGGATGGCGCCGGCCATGGCGGCGATCTCGCGCCCGCCGAGGCGCCGCAGGATCTCCAGCGGATCGCCGAGATGATCCTTGTGGAATTCGACCGCGGTCTTCACCGCTTCGATCTTGCGCTTCAGCACCTCGCCTTCCGATCCGGTACCCGGCCCGACCCATTCCTCAGGCGTACCACCGTAGAGCGCCAGATTGATCGCCGCCGCGATCGTCGTGTTGCCGATGCCCATCTCGCCGATGCACAGAAGATCGGTGCCGCCGGCGATCGCCTCCATGCCGAAAGCCATGGTGGCGGCGCAGTCGCGCTCGGAAAGCGCCGGCTCGCAGGTGATGTCGCCGGTCGGATAGTCGAGCGCCAGGTCGAAGATCTTCAGGCCGAGATCATAGGTCACGCAGATCTGGTTGATCGCCGCCCCACCGGCGGCAAAATTCTCGACCATCTGCTGCGTCACCGAGGGCGGATAGGGCGTGATGCCGTGCTTGGTGACGCCGTGATTGCCGGCAAAGATCGCCACCAGCGGACGCGTCACGGCCGGGGCACGGCCGGTCCAGGCGGCGAGCCACATGGCGATTTCCTCGAGCCGGCCGAGCGATCCGGCGGGCTTCGTAAGCTGCCGGTCGCGGTCGCGCGCCGCAACCAGCGCCGCCGTGTCCGGCCCGGGCAGGTCGCGTAGCAGGGCACGGAAATCGTCGAATGGCAGGCCGGTCACGCTCATGAGCAAGGCTTCCTTGTAATCTGCTTCCAAATCGGTTCTTTGTTGGCTCCTCTAATACGGACCGCGCCTTGTCGCAACAAGCCGAAAAACGGTGCGTGCCGTCGTCTTTGAAATGGAGTGATCCGATCCCATGGATTGGCGCGATTATCTGACCGACACCGCCCGGGCGGTGTCCTTCCTCAGCCGCATCACCGTCCCGGCAAGCGTATTCGACGGCCATGACGGCAGCCTGTCGCGCGGCGTTCGCGCCTTCCCGCTGGCCGGCCTGCTTGTGTCCCTTCCCGCCGCCACGACGCTGTTCGTAATGCTGGTGTTGAACGCGACGCCGCTGCTCGCCGCCTTCGCAGCCCTTGCCGTCCAGGCGCTCGTCACCGGCGCGTTGCATGAGGACGGACTCTCGGACACGGCCGATGGCCTGGGCGGTGGACGCGACCGCGACCATGCGCTGGCGATCATGAAGGACAGCCGGATCGGCTCGCATGGCGCGGTCGCCCTGCTCATCGCCTTTGGCCTGCGCGCTGCAGCGATTGCCGAACTCGCCACGCATCTCGGACCACTCGGGGCCGCCATGTGCCTGCCCGCCACCGCTGCCCTCAGCCGGGCGCTGATGGTGTGGCACTGGTCGGCCCTGCCGCCGGCGCGCAGCAATGGTCTGGCGGTGGCCGTCGGCGCGCCCTTGAAGTCTGCGCTCAACCTGGCGCTGTCTTCCGGAGTGATTCTCTCGGCGGCCCTGCTGGTGCCGGCGGCTTCGCTGTTTGCCTATTTCCTCGCCGTGCTTGTCGCGGCCCTTGCCGCCGCCGCCTTTACCGCCAGGATCCGCCGCGTCCTGTCGGGCCACACCGGCGACACCATCGGCGCCACCCAGCAGGTGACCGAGATCGCCGCGCTTGCGGCCCTTGCCATGGCCAGCTGAGCACCCGATATAAACCGGATCCGAAATCAAGGCCGCCCGATGGAAACACCCTGCATCCTCGTCTGCTCGATCGACATGAAGACCGGCTATTGCTTCGGCTGCGGCCGCACCGGCGACGAGATCGGCAGTTGGACGGTCTATAGCGACGCCGAGCGCCGGACGATCATGGCAAGCCTGCCGGCGCGCCTTAAGACCGTCGAGCGCAAGCCGCGCCGCGAGACCCGCCGCACGAGGATGGCGCGGGAGCGCGAGACAAGCTGATGCGGCTGATCCTCGCCCTCGCCATTCTCGCATTCGGCCTCGCCGTGCTCGTCGTCAACCACGACAGCGGCCAGAGCTTCGGCATGGCCAACGAGGATTTCGGCGATGCCATCCGGCTGCTGCCCTTTGCCGCGCTGCTGTCGGTCGGGCTCGTCGCATCCCGGCGCTCGCTCGGCCAGAGCGCACGACAGTTCGCCATCTGGCTGCTGATCGGGCTCACGCTGGTCACCGGCTATCTCTATCGCTTCGAGCTGCAGGCTGTCGGTGACCGTCTTCTCGCAGGCCTCGTTCCCGGTCGCGCCGTCGTTGTCGCGACCAGCGAGGGAACCGCCGAAGTCGTGCTGCACAAATCGCTCGGCGGCCATTTCGAGACCTCTGTCGCCATCAATGGCGTGCCCGTGTCGGTGCTGATCGACACGGGTGCGAGTTCCGTGGCCTTGAGCTACCGCGATGCCATCCGGATCGGCATCGATCCCGCCGACTTGTCCTTCACCCAGACGATCATGACGGCCAACGGCCGGGCCATGGCTGCGCCGGCCCGCCTCAGGCAGGTCTCGCTCGGCCCCATCCTGCGCGAAGACATTCAGGGGGTCGTGATAGAAGAAGGCCAGCTCGACCAGAGCCTGCTCGGCATGAGCTTCCTGTCGACACTCGGCTCCCTGCAGATGCAGAGCGACGAACTGCGCCTGCGCGACTGAGGCTGGCGACACGCGCGCTCAGGCGCGCAGCTTGAAGCCGGTGCGGAACACCCAGGCGAGAAAGCCGAGGCATACCGCAAGAAAGACGCCGATCATCGCCAGGCTGATCAGCGGATGCACGTCCGAGACTTCGAAGAAGCTCCAGCGAAAGCCGCTCACCAGATAGAGCACCGGATTGAAATGACTGACCGCCTGCCAGAAGGGCGGCAGGACATCGATCGAATAGAATGTCCCGCCGAGAAAGGTGAGCGGCGGAACGACCAGCATGGGCACCATGCTCAGCTGTTCGAAATTCTTCGCCCAGATGCCGATGATGAAGCCGGCCAGGCTGAAGGCGATCGACGTAAGCAGCATGAAGAGGATCATCAGGACCGGGTGATCGATGCGCAGGTCGACGAAGAACGCTGCGGTCGCCAGGATGATCAGGCCGATGATCATCCCCTTGGTCGCCGCCGCTCCGACGTAGCCGATGAGGATTTCGCTCATGGCGATCGGGGCTGAAAGGATCTCGTAGATCGTGCCGGTAAACTTCGGGAAATAGATGCCGCTCGAGCCGTTCGACACGCACTGGGTGATCAGCGTCAACATGATCAGACCGGGCGTGATGAAGCCGCCATAGCCGACCCCTTCCACCGCCTCCATGCGCGATCCGACCGCCGCGCCGAAGACGATGAAGTAGAGCGCCGTGGTGATCACCGGCGACACCACGCTCTGCAGAAGCGTGCGCCGGGTGCGCGCCATCTCGTAATAATAGATTGCCTTGATCGCCTCGAAATTCATCTGCCGTCTCCGATCAGCGATACGAAAATGTCTTCGAGCGAGGTCTGCCGGGTGGAGATGTCGGCAAAACCGATCCCCGCCGCCTCGACCGCCGCCAGCAGTCGCGCAATTCCGCCATGATTGGTCTCATCGTCATACTCATAGACCAGTTCGTCGCCCCTCTCCGAAAGCTGGAGGTTCCAGGTGGCAAGGGAGGCGGGAATCTCGTTGATCGGCTCGCGCAACTCGATGCTGAGATGCTTGCCGCCGAGCTTGCGCATCAGCGTGTCCTTCTCCTCGACCAGCATCAGCCGGCCCCGGTCGATGATGCCGATCCGGTCGGCGATCTCCTGCGCTTCCTCGATATAGTGGGTGGTGAGGATGATGGTGACGCCGCCTTCGCGCAGCCGCTTCACCAATTGCCACATATCCTTGCGCAGGCTGACATCGACGCCGGCCGTCGGCTCGTCGAGAAACAGGATTCTCGGCTCGTGCGACAGTGCCTTGGCGATCAGCACGCGACGCTTCATGCCGCCGGAAAGCTCACGCAGCGCATTGTTGCGCTTCTCGAACAGCGTCAGCTCGCGCAACAGCTTGTCGATGTGTTCGGGCGCGGGCTTCTTTCCGTTCAGCCCGCGCGAGAAGCTGACGGTGTTGACGACGGTTTCGAACATGTCCGTCGTCAGCTCCTGCGGCACCAGGCCGATCTGGCCGCGGGTCTTGCGAAAGTCGCGCACCACGTCATAGCCGTCGACGGTTACCGAGCCCTCGCTCGGATTGGCAATGCCGCAGATGATGGAAATCAGCGTCGTCTTGCCCGCGCCGTTCGGACCGAGCAAGGCGAGAATCTCGCCCTCCTCGATATCGAGCGAGACGTTGTCGAGTGCCTTGAATCCATTGGCATACGTCTTGGACAGGGAACGCACGGAAATGATCGGGGCCATGGCCGGAGACTCCGTGTGGAATGAGGAACGTCAGGCCAATATAGGAAGCGGATCGCCATTTACCAGCGCGCTGTCAACCGCCGCCAAAACGGAATGCCTGCCTACCGACGGCGTTCACTGCCGCCGTCAGCCGCCGATCGCCATCTTCAGCAGCGTATTGTCGGAATAGACCCGGTTGCGGCCGTAGCGCTTGGCGAGATAGAGGAACTGGTCGGCCGCGTTGAGGTAGTTGCTGAAATTCTCCAGCCCTGCCACCTCCGCCACACCGATCGACGCGGTCACGGATATGTCGGTATCGGCATGCGCCACACGCAACTCCGCCACGCTGGAGCGGACGATCTCGCAAAACGCGCTCGCCGCCTCCGAATCCATTCCCGACAGCAATATGCCGAACTCCTCGCCGCCCAGCCGCGCCAGAAGGTGGTCGGTATTGTCGACGAGGTCGGAGAGGCGAGCGGCGACCGCCTTGAGAACCCGGTCACCGACTTCGTGGCCGTAGCTGTCGTTGAGCTGCTTGAAATGGTCGATGTCCAGCATCGCCATGCTGCACGCCTCGTCGCGTTCGAGACAGGTCGCGACCCTGGCGGGTCCCTCGTCGAAGAAATGGCGTCGGTTGCGCAAGCCGGTCAGATAATCGCTGAAGGCGGCGAGCCTCAGCTGCCGGATCTGGGACAAGGTCTCGATATTGTGGCCGATGCGGCACTGCAATTCCTCGACCACGAAGGGGCGATAGACGAAGTCGTTGGCCCCGGCCTTGAGGAAGCTTGCCGACAAGAGGCGATCGGCCGAGGAGGAAATGCCGATGATCCGCAGCCGGTCGGAACCGTGCTCGCGGCGGATCCGCCGGGTCAGCTCATAGCCGTCCATGTCCGGCATGTTGTAGTCGGTGATCACCATGTCGATGCCGGGATGGCGCACCAGCATGTCGAGCGCCTCGCTGCCGGTTGTCGCCTCGAATACCTGGAACTGCTGGACATTGAGCAGATCGACCAGCATCTTGCGCGCCGATGCCACGTCATCGACGACCAGAACCCGGACGTGCCGGTTGTCGAGGATGCGCGCAACGGCCGAGACGACCATGTCGACGGCCCGCTCATTGTTCTTGATGACATAGTCGGCGACCCCGCGCTCGACCAGACGCTCGCGCATATGGCGGTTGAAGTCGGCGGTGAAGACGACGGCCGGGACGCCCATGGCGACCACCTCGTCGAGAATCTGGCCGTCGGGCGAATCCGGCAGGTTAAGGTCGACGACGGCCGCATCGAACGGCTGGTCCGCGCGGCCCGCCGCATCCCGCAGGGCCTTGGTCGATGCACAATGCGTCACCAGATAGCCGTTCTCATTTTCAAAGCGATGGCAGAGCAAGGATGAGAAGGTACGGGAATCCTCGATTACCAGCACATGCGCACGCTTGCGCGCAGCAGGCACGGACCCTGCGGACAGTTCGCTCGGCTTTGACATTCTAAATCGCCTTTGAAAATCAGTCGTTCTGCAACAATCGGTATCTACAGGCATGTGCCCAGATCCGAGGCATCGCCTCGGATCGGCAATTCTTCCAAACTGTCCTCAACGAGTGCGTGGACGCGCTATTTGCGCGCGTTCGCCGCTCGGATCTGTACCAGGGTGTCGAGGTTCTGATTCACCCGGCAGTAGAATTCTTCATCGATGAACGGGCGCAGCATGAAGTCGTTGCCGCCAACCTTGAGGAAACGCGCGGACAACAGCCGGTTGGTCGAGGACGACACACCGATGATCCGAAGCTCGTGGCTGCCACGGGCGCCACGGATGCGCCGCGTCAGCTCGAAGCCGTCAATGTCCGGCATATTATAATCGGTGACCACGAGGCCGATATCCGGACTGGCCTTCAGGATCTCAAGCGCCTTGGCGCCGCTTTCGGCGGTGCTGACGCGGAAATTATACCGTTTGAGGCGGCTTGAAAGCAGCGCCCGCGCCGTCGGGCTATCGTCGACGATCAGCACGTGATGGCGATGATTGGTCAGGAACCGATAGACCGACTCCGCCAGCATCTCGACCGCGAAGATATTGTCCTTGAGGATATAGTCGACGATATCCTTCGACAGCAGCTTCTCGCGGGTCTGCTCCTGGAAGGTGCCGGTAAACACGATCACCGGGATGTTCAGGTCGATCAGATATTCCAGCGCCTCGCCGTTTTCCGCTCCCGGCAGGTTGATATTGGAGATCGCCAGCGTCACGGCCTCGTCAGACAGCTCGTTCGCGGCCTGAAGATCCTCGAAGGTGCGGCAGATTTCGACATCGATGCCGAACAACTCCTTCATGCGCGTGCTGATCATGGACGTGAAGACATTCGAATCCTCGGCAACGATGATACGAACATCCGGAAAAGTCTCTCCGGAATATTGCATTCCGGATATGCCTAGAAAAGCCATGACACGCCTTTAACCTGAGAGAACTGCAAGCAAATTAGTCGTTTGGACTTGCAGAACCGTTAATCGAGCAGGCGAGATCGAAGCATGCCGTGATTAACTCATGCTGAAGGAAAGGCGACCAATTCTGCCCCTTTTGGATCTTTGACTGTTCATGGACGGCTTTCGCCCGCGGCATTTTGACCTGAAGGACTTCAAATGTGTTGTCGCCCGTGCGATCCGCTGACGAAAACACAAACGCCCGGAACGAATCCGGGCGCCTCAATCTGCAAATTTCCACGAGATGGTGACTGACCGCCTACTTGACGGTCGCCGAACCGTCCTTGATCTCGACCGACTCGCCACCCTCGAGACCGAGGCGGTCTCCGTTGGGAAGCGTGACGAAACAGCCCGACGGGCAAATCGTTTCCGAAGCGCCGGCATCGATCGCGACCTCGCTCCGATTGCCATCCTCGACCACCTGAAGCACGATCGATGCCGTGCCGCTATTGGTGACCGAGGCCGCCAAGGCACCGCTCGCCGCGCCGAGGAAAATCACAAAGCCAGCCAGGAACTTTTTCATCGCTCATCCGGCGCCGAGGCGCCGTCCTCTCGTTTTGTCCGTTTCGCGGTCATCTTGACCGCACCAGACATGCCCTCTTCTAGACCGCCGCCCCTGAACGCCGGCTGAACATACCGTTCATGGCAGGATCTTGTCATCATCCGGCGGTTCGCGCAAATCGCCCGTCTCTCCCGGACGGCCCTTCCCGCGACCGGCGAAGATCCGCCGATCCGCCTCGTCGAGATGCAGGTGCACCTCCTGATGCGGATAGGGCATCTGGATCTTCTCCGCGCGGAAACGCTCCAGGATGGTCACGCGAAGCTCATTCTTGATCGGCAGTCCGCCCAGAACGTCGCCAATGAAGCCGCGCAGTTCGAAATCAAGCGAAGATGCGCCGAAGCCGTTGAACATCACCACCGGCTCCGGATTGCGCAGCAAGCCGGGATGGGCGAGCGCGATTTCCATCAGCAGGTCCATCACCCGGCGCGGGTCCGCCTCATAGGAAACGCTGACCGGGATCTCGATACGGCCGAGCTTGTTGCGATGCGTCCAGTTGCCGACCGGAGCGTTGATCAGTTCCGAGTTGGGCACGATGATCGACTGGCGCTGGAACGTCTCGATTTCGGTGGCGCGCACCGAAATGCGACGCACGAAACCCTCCGTCGTTCCGGTCGCCACCCAGTCGCCGACCTTGAACGGCCGTTCGGCGAGCAGGATGAGGCCGGACACGAAGTTGGACACGATGTTCTGCAGGCCGAAACCGATGCCCAGCGACAGCGCGCCGGCGACCAGCGCAAGGCTCGACAGGTCGATCCCCGCCGCGGAAATGCCGATCAGCCCGGCAAGACCGGTGCCCAGATAACCTACCCCCGTCTTGATCGAATTGCGAACGCCGGCATCGACCTGCGAACGCGCCATGACATTGCCGTCGAGCCACTTCTGCAGCCAGCGCGTGGCGACCAGACCGAGAGCGAACAGCAGGACCCCGCCGAGGATGCCGAAGATCGAGATGCGGATCGAGCCGATGTTGATCTCGGTGAAGATGTTGATCAGCCAGATCTGCAGGTCGCGCGGCTGGAAACCCCAGGAGATCAGGATCAGCGGGATGCCGATCGACAGCGCGAACACGTAGATCAGCAAGCCGGCGGCGATACCCGCCTGGTCAAGGCCGACCGGTTTGAGCGCAAAGCGCTGCTGGAGGTATCGGCCGACCCGCGTCTCGCCGAACTGGTTCGGCGCCGAAATCGCCTTGCCGGAAAGAATGCCGATATACATCGTCGCCACGACCGCGCCGGTCAGCACCATCTGTGTGGCGAGGAAGCGCGATAGTCCGACATAGCCGATCGCACTGAGCAGGATGAGGCCGATGCCGATAATGCGCAACGGCAAGGCGACGGCCTTGGGCCAGGCGCGGCCCCGCTCCGAAGGATCGCCGCTCTGGGCGACCATCGGACGCAGGAAGGAGACGACAACAACGATGAGCCCGACCACGACCGAGGAGAGAAAACTCTTCATCACGGTCAGCACCACCGGAGAACTCAAGGTCTCGCTGATCGCGCCGAGCACGTAGTCCGAACCATTGACCACCGCCATCGACAACACAGCGAAATTCAGGTCACGCGCCCCCTTGTCGGACAGCCTGACGAGCCGCCAGCTCGGCGCCTTTGGTGCCAGCACCGCCCGCGCCAGCATGGCGACGAAGAAGACGAGCCCGGCAAAGCCGAACAATGCGGCTGCGATCGGCGCGATGTCCGGTCGCAACACGTTGAAGGTATCGAGGAAGAAGAAGCTGCTGACAAGAAAGGCCGCGAGCGCCAGTGCCGGCAGGATCGTCGACCAGAAAGCCACCGAGAACCGGCTCATATAGGCAGGCTTGCTGACCGTTGGATCCCGGCGGATGAGCGAGCCGAACAGTCGGTATTCGCCGGCGAGCAGCACCAGCGCCATGGCCAGCGACAGGGTGACGGCCGTGCCGAGCGGCACCCGCTTGTATTTCCAGATGAAGGAGAACCAGCTGCTGACGGTACGCTGGAAGTCGTTGAACTCCGCCGAAAAGGCATTGAGCGCGTCATCGACCACGTCGCCGGAAATTTCGGTATGCTCGAACAGCCGGTCGGTGAACAATTCGCGTCTGAGGTCGGTTATGCTGTCGGAAAGGTTGGAGGCCCGGATCGACAGATCCTCCGCCCGCCCGGTCAGCGTATTGATCTCCAGACGCGCCGCATTCAGTCGCGTGCGCTCCTCGGTGACCGCCGGCGCCTCCGCTGGCTCGCCCTCGGCCGGTTTCTCGCCGAGCTGCGCCAGCCGGGCCTTGACGTCGTTGAAGCGCGGGCGAAGCTCGACCGAGATCTTCAACAATTGCCGGATGATCTCGTCCGCCTTGACCTTGATGTCGACCAGCGCCGCGTCGTCGCTCTTGTTGGCCTCCACTTGCGACTGCAGCGCCTCGATCTGCTTTTCCGCCTCGGATATCTGTTCCAGAGCGTGCCCGACGATCTTGTCGCGCGCCGGCGCGATTTCCTGCGCGACGGCCGGCGTGACACCATCGGCGCCCCCCAGCGGCTGGAGGGCGAGCACCATGGCAATGACGATAAGAGAAAGGCGGTGGATGCGGGACAAGTTCGGTCCTTGCGCTGATCTGGATTCTGCGCGGACCATAGTCACTGTTTTGGCCAAAAGAAAGAACGCCCGAAGCCGAGGCACCGGCATCCTGTGCCCCGCTCATGGTTGGTCAGGCCTCGGCCATCTTCGCGCGCAAGGCCTCGAAACGCTGCAACTGATCGGCAAGCAGCGCCCTTTCCTCGTCGCGCCGCACGAAGACCTTGAACATGGCGCGTCCATCGGCGTTCATGAACCAGACCGAGCACGAGCGCCGGCCATGGAAGCCACGGTCGACGAAGGCGATCGAGACGCACCGATCCTTGCGGATATGGCCACCGATCGGGCTGTCGCCGTGGATGTTGAACCATCCATGGCCCTCGCTGCCCTCGGGCAGCGCCCCCTCCACCTCGAGCACGATATCGTCGGTGTGGACAATCAGGAGGACATCGCCCCAACCGGCCATGTCCTGCCAGATCGTCAGGAAGCGTTCGCCAGGAGCGAGCACCGCCGCCCCGGCGGGCAGGATCGCCAGGATCTCCGCCGGCGTCACGTTCGCTTGCGCAGCCATAGCCTCGACGACGCCGTCGGGCTTCTCGGCGATCGCGGCGCGTGCCCGCTCCGCCCGTTCTTCACTGTCTCTCGACATAGCCATTCCCTCGTCCCTCAAGCGGCCTCGTCGACGCGCTTGCCGTCACGGTCCTCATGAATGATGACCTCGAAGCCTTCAAAATGCGGGCCGGACAGATACTGCACCTTGGATTCGCCGGCGCGGGCATGGGCCGCGCGGAACTGCTCGGACTTGGTCCAGGCCTTGAAGTGTTCCTCGGTCTCCCAGACGGCATGCGAGGCATAGAGCGAATGATCCTCCGCCTTCGGGCCCTTCAGCATGTGGAATTCGACATAGCCCGGCACTTCGGCCAGTCGGCCCTTGCGGTTCGCCCACATGGCCTCGAATGCCTCCTCATGACCGGGAACCACGCGGAAACGGTTCATGGCAATAAACATCTGTCAAAAATCCTTTCTCTGATCGGTGGGACGGCCAAGCGTCGGACGGGGCGCCGGCATTCAACCATCACCGGCCGCCCGCCCGGCCACCACCTTGCGTTGCCTTGGTATTTAAACTTGTGTATTTGTGTCAAGTTAAATGTCGCCGGCAGCGGCCCTCGAATTTCTGCAGGGCCGCCGACCCAGTTTGGCGGCAGCGCACAATTATTGGCAATAGGATTTCACAAGCATGGATCAATTCGGATCGCTCGGGCTGACGGCACGGACGCTCGCCACCGCCCTCCTCCTCATCGTCGCCCCCGCCGGCGCCACCCTCGCCCAATCGAGCCCCAGCGGCGCGCAGCGCATCGTCTCGATCGGCGGCACGGTGACGGAAATCATCCACGCGCTCGGCGAAGGCGAGCGGGTCATCGCGGTCGACAGCACCAGCACCTATCCCCAGAGCGCTGCGGACAAGCCCGATGTCGGCTATATCCGCCAGCTGTCTGCCGAAGGCGTGCTGTCGCAGAAGCCGGACCTCATCATCGCCGAGGCGGGCGCCGGTCCGGCCGATGCGATCGCCATCCTCAAGGCCTCGGGCGTGGCCATGGTCTCCATCCCGACGCCGCCGGAGGCTGAGGCGATTGCCGGCAAGATCCGGGCGGTCGGTGCCGCGGTCGGCACGCCGGACGCCGCCGAGAAGCTGGCGACCGACGTCGATGCCGGCCTTTCGGCGCTCAAGCAGAAAATCGCGGCGATCAGCGCGCCGAAGAAACGCGTGCTGTTCGCCCTGTCGCTTTCCAACGGCCGCGTCATGGCCGCCGGCACGAACACATCCGCCGATGCGATCATCCGGCTCGCCGGTGGCGTCAATGCCGCAGGCGACGTTACCGGCTATAAGCCGCTGAGCGACGAGGCGGTGATCGCGGCGGCCCCCGACGTGGTCCTTGTCATGGACAACCCGCAGCTTCACCTGACCGCCGAACAGGCGTTTGCCCTGCCCGCGCTGCAGACCAGCCCGGCGGCGAAAACCGGCGCCTTCATCGCCATGGACGGCCTCTACCTTCTCGGCCTTGGGCCACGCACACCCGCCGCAGCACTCGATCTTGCGGCAAGACTCTATCCGGATACCGTCAAGCCATGAGCGCGGTTACCACCCTGATCGGGCGGCACTCGCCGCCCGGCGACCGTTCCGGCCTCGGCATCGTCGTCATCCTCCTGTTGCTCACCCTACTCGCCGCTGCCGTGCTTTTATCGTTGGTAAGCGGCCCGACCGGGGTCGGACTGAAGGATCTCTTGGCCTATATCGCCGGCGACATCGGCAATCTGGACGCGCAGGACCGCATCATCCTCGAAGCGGTCCGCCTGCCGCGCACGGCCTTGGGCCTTCTCGTCGGCGCCGGCCTTGGCATTTCGGGTGCGATGATGCAGGGCCTGTTTCGCAATCCGCTCGCCGATCCCGGCATTGTCGGCGTAACCTCGGGCGCCGCCTTTGCCGCGGTCTGCGCGATCGTCCTCGGCGGCACGGTGCTGGCCCCCCTCCAGTCCCTCTTCGGCCACCAGTTCCTGCCGCTCATGGCCTTTGCCGGCGGGCTTGCCAACACCCTGCTGCTCTATGCCATCGCCACCCGCAACGGCCAGACCTCGACGACGGCGCTGATCCTGTCGGGCATCGCCATCGGTGCAATGAGCGCCGCGGCGACCGGCCTGTTGATCTTCATCGCCGACGACCGGGCGCTGCGCGATATCACCTTCTGGTCGCTCGGTTCGCTCGGCGGCGCTACCTATGCCAAGGTGCTGGCCATTCTGCCCTTCATCCTGCTGGTCCTCGCCACCCTGCCGTTCGTCGCCCGGGGGCTCGATGCGCTGGTGCTGGGCGATGCCGCCGCCTTCCACATGGGCGTGCCGGTCCAGCGGCTGAAGCGGCTGTCGATCCTCGCGGTGGCCGCCGCCTGCGGCGCGACGGTGGCGGTCGCCGGCTCGATCTCCTTCGTCGGCATCGTCGTTCCGCACCTCCTGCGGCTCGCCATCGGCCCGTCCCACCGCTTTCTGCTGCCGGCCTCCGCGATCGGCGGCGCCGGCCTGCTTCTCATCGCCGACAGCATTGCCCGCACGATTGCCGCCCCGGCGGAACTGCCGATCGGCATCATCACCGCCATTCTCGGCGCACCGGTTTTCCTCATCCTGCTGCTCGGCCGCAATGGCCGCGCCGCGATGGAGGGCCTGTGATGATCGTTGCACAAAACGTCAGCATCATCCGGGACGGCCACAATCTGGTCGATGACGTCGATCTCACACTCTCCCCCGGGATCTTCACCGTGGTGATCGGCCCGAACGGCGCCGGCAAATCCACCCTGCTCAAGGTCTTGTCAGGAGAACTCTCTCCCGACCGCGGCGCAGTGCTTTGCCATGATCGACCGCTTTCGCGCCTTTCGGCGGTCGAACTCGCAGCCGATCGCGCGGTGCTGCCGCAGGCGACCACGCTGTCCTTCCCGTTCACCGCGCTCGAAGTCGTGCGCATGGGCGCCATCGCCCATGGCAGCCGGGACCCGACCGAAGCCGCCCGCAAGGCGCTCGCCCGTGTCGGGCTGGAAGGCTTCGAGGCTCGCGCCTATCGGGCGCTGTCGGGCGGCGAGCAACAGCGCGTGCAGTTTGCCCGCGCGCTGGCGCAGGTGCCGCATCCCGTCGAGCAAGGACGCGCCCGCGCGCTCTTCCTCGACGAGCCGACATCGAGCCTCGACATCGGCCACCAGATCAGCGTGCTGGAAACCGCCCGCGATTTCGCCCGCCGTGGCGGTGCGGTTCTTGCCATCCTGCACGACCTCAACCTGGCGGCGGAATTCGCCGATCACCTCGTCATCATGCACCGGGGTCGAATCATGTCCGAAGGAACGCCGCTTGCGGTCATCGACGACGCCATCATTTCGGCCGTCTATGGCATTGGCGGCACGGTCGGCCGGCTGCCCGCGGCATGCGTACCCTTCGTGCTGCCGCAGTCCCGTCACGCAGCAAGCTACAAAGCCGGCTAAGAAAGTTATCCACAGCTATCCACAGGCATAAATGGGCAGATTCGTTCAAAATACGTGAACATCGGGGGAACGGTCATGTCTCGCCGGCGGAACAAACGAGCATTCCGGTCAGATCGCGTGCGCAGGGCCAGCGAACAAACCCCAACTCCACCGCATAGCCGGCAAAGGGCTCCCTCGGATCACCCCGCCGATGCGCTACCGGAAACAGAAGGGGCCGTCGGCGTTCTCCGCCGACGGCCCCAAGAGAGGCAAGATGGGGGCCAAAAGGACGCTTATTCGTGGATCGTGTACGAGCCCATCTCGCAGAGGTTCTGCGTGTCTTCGGTCGTGTCGAGATCCGAGCTCTCGGCGAATTCGAAGCGCATGTCGTATTCGCACTGGGTGCGGCCGTCGGCGATGGTCAACTGAATGCTCTCGCCCGGCTCGAGGACCTGATCGCCGAAGACGTCGCCTTCCCAGCTTTCGACGCCGACCGGCGAAGTGTAGAAATGGGTAAGCACCGAATTCGTGCCGTTGGTCAGCGTGAAGACCAGGTCCTCAGCCTGGGCGGTGCTCGAAAAAAGAACGGCGGCCAGCATGCCGGCGGCGGACAATACGCGTTTCATGTAACTGCAATGCTCCATGCCCGAGATTGGGCGTGACCACATATTCGGCACTTCGGACAAGACGCAATCCGTGCTTCGGATAAAAGCCAGCTAGTACCAATAATGGCCAGAGAGGTCGGCGCAGAAACAGGTCGAGGAGGCATTCTGCGTTCAAGCAGGCGCGTCACGCATCCGACAAAACGCGTCGCCCGCGAGTTGCGGCAAAACTTCGAAGAATACGTCCATCTGATTGAAAATGGTGGGTGATGTAGGGCTCGAACCTACGACCCGCTGATTAAGAGTCAGCTGCTCTACCAACTGAGCTAATCACCCGACCAGCGCCTTCCGGCGGTGTGAGAGGGCGTATAAACAGCATCGCCGATGTTGTCCAGCACCGGGGAGAAAAAACTTCGCCGATTTTCAAAAAAAATTCAAAAACCGGCAAAATCCCTTTGTTTTCAGAGTTCGAGAATTCCGGACGCGATCCGCACCGCCTGCCCGCCGATACGCGCCCGGCTGATCGCGCCATCCTTGGTATCGATGTGCAGATGAATGTAGGAGGGCCGGCCCATCTCCACGCCCTGCTCGATCATCAGCGGATGATGGCCATCGGGCAATCCATCGAAATGGTGGATCGCGCCGGACAACGCCGCGACCGCGGAACCGGTCGCAGGATCCTCGACGATGCCCATGTCGGTGGAAAACATCCGCGCATGGAACTTCGCGGCATGATGCACCCCGCCCCGACAGTAGACATAGGCCGCGGTCAGGCTGCCCTCGCAGAGCGGTGCGATGCGTTCCCACAGTTGCGCATCGAAATCCAGGCCTTCCACCGCGCTCAGATTGTGCACCGGCACCATGAGAAAAGGCACGCCGGCGCTCCACACGGAGGGAACATGGTTTTCGAAACCGATATCGGTCGCCTTCAAGGCAAGCGCGTCGGCTATCCCCTGGCGCTCCAGCGCGAGTTCGTGGCGCACGGAGGTCTTCGGCAGGTCGAATTCGGCAAAGCTCGCCTCGCCGTCCCGCAGACGCACCGCACAGCGGACCGGCCCGACATTTTCCTCCAGCACCGAGACGAGGTCGAGCCCGCCACTCTCCTTGCCATAGGCCCGCTCAGCCAGCGCCACGGCGGTGCCCACGGTCGGATGCCCGGCAAACGGCAGTTCGCGCGCCGGCGTGAAGATGCGGATACGGGCGGAGTGGGCCGGATTGGCGGACTTCTGTACGAACACCGTTTCCGACAGGTTGGTTTCCGCGGCTATCGCCTGCATCGCCTGGTCGGAGAGATCCTCGCCGTCAAAGATCACCGCCAGCGGATTTCCGGCCAGCTTGCGCTCGGTAAAGACGTCGTAGATCGAATAGTGTCGCGCCAAGGCATCCTCCGCAGGCATGGATCGATTTGGCCAGAGACTGCCCGACCTTCGCCGCTTGCGCAAGCAAGCGATGTCAGGACGCCCCGCCGAAGAACCAGTCGAGAACCGGCAACATGGCCGGATTATACGGATGCGCGTCCGGATCGGCCGAGCGGATCGCGACCGCCCCGGCGATCTCCTTCTCCTCGTCGATCGCCATATGCGCGGCGATGCGATCCAGAAGGACATCTGATGTCAGCGGGTAGCGATAAAGCCGCAGGATGGTGAGGCGCCGGCCGCGATAGCTGGCGAAATACCGCCCGTCGGTGACGGCTTGGCCAAGGTCGAGACCGGTCTCCTCGCGCACCTCCCGCGCCATGTTGCCGGCAATGTCGCAATAGCCGTCGACGACGTCGTCGGGGTCGAGCGAACCGGCAGCGCAATAGACCTGGCCCGCATTGGCGGTATGCTCCGCCATCCTCACCGCGATCAGCGCGCCATCGGCCGAGGCGATCACCGGAAATGCGAAGACATGCCGCCCGCCGGCGCCGTCCGGCTGCCGTCTCCACCAGAGGTAGGTCGAATAGGGAACGACATAGCCCTCCCCCTCGAGCACGCCCTCTTCGAGCCTCAGCCGATGCTGGAAGATCATGCGCCCGTCGAAAAGCGCGGGCTTGGCGGCGATTTCCGCCTGCCAGTTTGAGGTCGCGGCCCGGTAATTGTCCCGATGGAAGGGATGCTCGCCCTCAAGCACGCGCAGCCGCACCCCTTGCAGCGGAAAGACCTGCCCTTCGGGCGGCGGCGCGTCAGCGGAGCGCTCGTCACGATCGAACATCAAAGCTCCAGCTCCATGACGATCGGGCAGTGGTCGGAAGCCTTCGGCCGGTCCCAGCCGATCCGCGGATAGCGCTCCACCGCCTGCCCCTCGGGAAAGGGCGTGCGGAACGGCTGGCCATTGCGAATGATCTCCGGTGTCCTGTCCGCATTCCTGCGGGCGAGCGCCGGAGACAGCCAGAGATAGTCGAGCTGGCAGAGATGCTGCTCCTCCGGCCCGCGCGCGTGATAAAGCGTCCAGCGGTCGAGCGGGTCGCGCCGCAGCATGACGTTTTCCGCAAAGCCGTCGACAGAAAAGACGTCGAGCGCGCTCTCCAGCCGGTCGCGCGGAACGAATCGATAGCCCGAGCGGCGGTCGCCGATCACGTCCACCCGCTCCTGATAGTCGTTCATGTCGCCGCAGATGACGAAGTTCTTGTCCGCGGTCTGCCCCTTGCCGAAACGCGCCTCGATGATGTGGCGGATCGCCTTGGTCTCCGCCTCGCGCACCGGCATGGTGTAGCTTCGCCCGTCGGCCCCGTCGCGGCCGTTGCTCATCGATTTCAGGTGCACCACATAGAGCGCCAGCGGCCGCCCGCCGATCTTCAGCTCGAGCTCCAGGCAATCGCGCTTGAAGATCCGATCATCTGGCTTGGCATTGGCGGCAAGTTCCGGGGTGAACAGATCGAGGTCGCCATAGGTCAAGGCCGCATGGCTGCGGATGTCGACAATCTCGATCTTCTCGCCGTCGCGGGTCTCGTCGCGCATCATCACGCCGACGTCGATGCCGCGGCTGTCATTGCCCTCGACCAGATATTTGTGGCGATAGCCGGCGCCGACCATGCGAAACAGATAGCCGTATTCGAAGGCCTTGAGTGCCTCCATGCTGTCGACCTCCTGCAGGCACAGGATGTCTGCGGCGGCATCGGCGATGGCAAGCGCCGAAAGCTGGCGCGTATCGTCCGTCGAGGCGACGACGCGGGCAGCTTCCAGCCGCTGATAGTCCTGCTCGCTTCGCACGTCGAACAGGTGCAGCACCCGATCCTTGCGCAACTGGTTGCGGAAGCCGGTGAAATCGAACCGGGTCATCAGGTTTTCGATATTGAAGCTGCCTAGTCTGAGCGTCATGGCTTTTCGTTCCGTGTTTCAAGGTCCAACCTAGAGCCGCCGTGCCGCGTGCGAAAGGGCCAGAGCGTCGCAGGCCGGTCTCATGCCCCCAAAAACGTCCTTTCGCCCGCAGCGCCGTTCAACCTATGATCCTCAGATCACGCATGACCGGGGGAATTCTCCATGCACGCCATCCGATCCTTGTCAGCCTTCCTGGCCGTCCTCATCCTGGCCTTCACCGCCGCTGCCCCGACCACCGCCCGTGCCGACAGCTACGGCGCGATCGCCTATTCGCCAACGACCCGCGCCGATGGCTGGTCGCACTCCTTCTCGACCCGCGCCGATGCCGAGCGCCGGGCCCTGCGCGAATGTTCCGGCCGCGCCCGCGACTGCCGCGTGGCGATCTGGTTCAAGAACGCCTGCGGCGCGCTTGCCGTCGGCCAGAACGGCGGCTGGGGCTCGGGCTGGGGCTCCGACCGCCGTCGGGCCGAACTTGAGGCGATCGGCGTCTGCAACCAACACAGCGCCGGCTGCCGCGTCGCGCGCTGGGTCTGCTCGGGCGCGCAGTAGACGGCAAACTCTAGAGGCGCCAACCGGCGGTGATCGTCACCGCCACCCGTTCGCCCTCGGTGCAGGCCGTCCGGCTGTAGGCGCGCAGCAACCGGCCGTCGCCGAGCTTCAGCCGCAGGGCATAACGCTCGCCCTCGAACAACACGCCTTCGACCTCCGCCGGAAGCCCGTCGCCGCCGAGCACGACGTCCTGCGGCCGCACCAGCACGTCCATCGACGGCTCGTCCGCCTGACCGGAGATCAGCCGTGCCAGGATTTCGCCCCATCCCAGATCACGCCGGTCGGCGCCCCGCTCCGGCAGTGTGAGGATCACCCCCTGCCCTATCAGACCACCGACCAGACGTCCCTCGGGTCGCGCATAGATCTCGGCCGGTGGCGCCACCTGCAGGAGCTTTCCCTCCGACATCACCGCCACATCGGTGGCCAGCGCCATGGCCTCGGCCTGGTCGTGGGTGACGTAGATCATCGTCGCGCCGGATCGGGCATGGAATTCGCGGAACGTCTCCTCCATCTCCTGGCGCAGGTGCCGGTCGAGATTGGCCAGCGGCTCGTCGAGCAGCACCACGTCCGGCGCCGTCACCAGGCAGCGCGCCAGCGCCACGCGTTGCCGCTGCCCCCCGGACAAGTCCGCCGGTCGGCGCTCGGCATAGGCCTCGAGCCGCACGGCCTTGAGCGCATCCGTCACCTTCGCCCGGTAGCGCTCACCGGAAATGCCCCTGACCTTCAGCGGATAGCCGACATTGGCGGCCACGGTCATGTGCGGCCACAGCGCATAGGACTGGAAGACCATGGCCATGTTGCGCTTTTCCGGCGCAATGACGCCGCTCGCATCGGCCAGCACCCGTTCACCCAGCAGGATCGAACCGTCGCTCGGGGTCTCGAACCCGGCGATCATGCGCAGCACCGTGGTCTTGCCACAGCCCGATGGCCCGAGCAGCGCCAGAAAGCCGCCCTCGCGAATGTCGAGCGATACGTCGTCGACCGCCGGCCGCCCCGTGCCGTAGTCCTTGCAAAGCTTGTGCAGGATCAGTTTCGCCATGGGACGACTCCTTTCGGCAGCCGTGCCGCCATCAGTTCGAGCAGCAGCATCAACACCACGACCATCAGCACCACCAGGACCGAAAGGGCCGAGGCGAGATCGTAGGAACCGCTGTCGTCGAGATTGTAGATCGCGACACCGAGCGTCTGGGTGCCGGCCGACCACAGAAGGGCCGAGACCGTCAGCTCGTTGCAGGAGATAAGGAAGACCAGGATCACCGAGGCGCCGGCCGCCGGCGCGATCAGCGGCACGATAATGTCGAACAGCCGGCGGTAGAAGCTGGCGCCCGACAGCCGCGCCGCCTCCTCGAGCGCCGGGTCGAGCTGGCGCAGTGCGCTCACCACCGGTTTCAGCCCGACCGCAAGGAAGCTGGCGAAATAGGCCGCAAGAATGATCCAGATCGTCCCGTAGATGGTGACGCCGAGAACGGGCAAGGGTGCGGCAAAGACCAGCACGAAGGCGACTGAAATGACGATGCCAGGCAGCGCATAGGGGATTTCGATCATCGCCGAGAGCAGACCGGTCCAGCGGCTCGTGCCGCGCGTCAGCGTGTAGCCGGCCAGCACGCCGATTACGAGAAGCCCGAACGAGGTCGTGCCCGCAAGGAAGAGCGAATTGGCAAAGGCGGTCCTCGTCACCGTCTGGCGGAACAGGATCTCCTCATAGGCGGAAAGCGACGCGGTCTTGAGCGACAGCACCACGCCATAGGCCGGCACGAGCGAGGCGGAGACAAGCGCGAAGAAGGGCGCGATCAGCATGATGAGCAGCAGGAGCCACAAGGAAACGTCGAGCGGCGACTGCCAGCGTCCGAGGCGGAAGGTTGCCGATGCGCCGGACAGCCCAATGACACGATAGTCCCGGCCCCTGAGCGCCCGTTCCTGGATCTGCAGGCCGGCGACCGCCATCAGGCCGATCATCGCCGACAGCACGGCGATGTCACCGAACGTATTGCCGCCGAAGCTCGCCAGCCGCGAATAGATCAGCGTCGGCAGCGTGTAGATCTGCGCCGGCAGGCCGAGGATGGCGGGAATGCCGAAATTGCCCACGCCGGAGACGAAGGCAATGGCCGCCCCGGCGATGATGCCCGGCAGCGACAGCGGCAGGATGATGTCTTTCAGCACCCGCCACGGCGAGGCCCCGGCGAGCTTGGCCGCCTCGATGCCGTCGCGCGGCAGGGCGAGAAGGCCGGCCCTGAGCGAAAGATAGACCAGCGGCGCGTGCTGGACGCCATAAAGAAGCGCAATGCCACCGACCGAATAGAGCGGCTGCGGACTTCCCATCGGCGGCGCGATGCCGAGCGCCTTCAATAGCGGGCTCGACGGACCGGACATGCCGACCCAGGCAAGCGCCTGAACCTGTGGTGGAATCATCGTCGGGAGCATGAACAGGAAGCTCAGCAGCCACTTGCCGCGCACTTCGGCAAGCGTCAGCGCCAGGGCGAACAGCCCGCCGATCGCGACCGCGGCGATCATTCCGAAAAAGGAGGTGGTGAGCGTGTTGACCGCTGCCGACCACACGGCCGGTTCCTCGAGGAGGTCGAGGGCGCGACCGGAGAACAGCGTGGAAATGCCGGCTGCGACCAGCCGTGCCAGCGGCAGGACGCACAGGAGAGCGACGAACGAGACGACAAAAGGAAACAGCCAGCGGGGCTGGCTGTTCGCTTTGGCAAGGTGATGCGGCATTGATCCGTTCGATCAGTTCGTGCCGAAAATACCCGAGAAGGTCTTCAGGTCGGCGTCCGTCGCCTTGAGGGCTGCGGCGGGGTCGATCGGCAGGACCTTGATCGTGTCACGGGCCGGGAAACCTTCCGGAACCGGCATGCCGTTGCGGGCCGGAATGTAGCCGAGCTTCAGGAAGCCTTCCTGGCCCTTTTCCGACAGGACGTAGTCGACGAACTTCTTGGCGGCCTCTTCGTTCTTGGTGGTCGACAGGATGGCGACCGGCTCGGTGACGGCAGAAACGCCCTCTTCCGGGAAGATGAACTCGACCGGAGCGCCCTTGGCCTTCTCGCGGATCGGCATGAAGTCCACCACCATGCCATAGGCCTTCTCGCCCGAAGCGACAGCCTTCAGCACGCCGCCATTGGCACCGGCGGCGATGGCGCCATTGGCCTGCAGCGCCTTGTAGTAATCCCAACCAAGGCTGGAAACACCAGCCAGCGTCTGGGCATGGATGAGCGCGGCGCCCGAGGTCAACGGGCTCGGCATGGTGACGAGACCCTTGGCTTCCGGCTTGGCGAGGTCGGCCCACTTGGTCGGCTTCATGGCAGCCGCGGTGTTGTACATGATGCCCGTGGTAATCAGCTTGGTCGAATAGTAGGCGCCGTCTGCATCATAGAGGGCAGCGTCATAGTTGGCCGCTTCCGGCGACTTGTAGGCCAGGAGATGGTTGGCCTGCTTCATGCGCTCCATGGTGACCGTGTCGGCGATCAGCAGAACGTCGGCGGCCGGATTGCCGGCTTCGATTTCGGCCATCAGCTTGGCCATGATCTTCGGCGTGCCGTCGCGCACCCAGTCGACCTTGATATCGGGATTGGCGGCCATGAAGCCGTCGACGGTCGCCTGCGCGTCCTCGTTCGGCTGGCTGGTGTAGAGCACCAGATTGGCGGCGTTGGCGGAAACCGCCATGAAACCGAAGGCCGCAAGGGCGGTGAAAGCGGAAAGCAGGGTTTTCATCGGAACGTCCTCGTGTGGATGTGATGTCGCTGCTTAGTGCGCATGTATAACACGTGGATGACATTCAGCTTTTTTCGACAGCCAAATCGCGCCGGTCGCCTGCGGCCCGTCGTCATGGAGGCACGGCGGCCCCTCACCTTGTCCTTGCCATTGGACTTTTATGGGTTTTCTTCAACCTTGCGAAGCTTGGACGTTGCGGGAGTTGGCATTTCCTGCAATGGCGGATTTACTTACCTCTCAAAGACCAGATGAAAGCATCAGCATGAAGACGGGCGGAAATTGGCGGGCGCGCATGCGCTATGAGTTCGACAAGAGCATGGCCGGAGGCGCGGTGGCGCTGATCGGGTGGCTGGCCCTGATCTCGCTGGTGGTCATCTCGCTGGCCGGCGCCTTTCTCGCCATTACCGGCATCGCGCCGGAAGGCGGCGAACCGGTCTCCTTTATCGAGGGCACCTGGGCATCGCTGATGCGCACCTTCGACGCCGGCACCATGGGTGGCGACCAGGGCTGGGGCTTCCGCCTTGTCGCGCTCGTCGTGACACTCGCCGGCATCTTCGTCTTCTCCGCCTTGATCGGCGTCATCAGCTCCGGCCTCGAGAACAAGCTCGACGAATTGCGCAAGGGCCGCTCGCGCGTACTGGAGACCGACCACACGATCATCCTCAACTGGTCGTCTTCGATCTTCGACGTCATTTCGGAGCTGGTGATCGCCAACCAGAGCCGCCGGCGACCCCGCATCGTCATCATGGCGAACAAGGACAAGGTCGAGATGGAAGACGAGATCGCCACCAAGGTGGCCGATCTGAAGAACACCAAGATCATCTGCCGCAGCGGCGACCCGACCGATCTCTACGACCTCGACATCGTCAATCCGCAGAACTCCCGCTCGATCATCGTGCTCTCACCCGAGGACGAAGATCCGGATTCGCAGGTCATCAAATCGGTTCTGGCGCTGGTCAACGATCCGAAGCGCCGCCCTGAGCCCTACATGATCGCCGCCGAGATCCGCGACGCGCACAATGCCGAGGTCGCCCGCATCGTCGGCGGTAAGGAAATGCAGATGGTGCTGGCCGACGACCTGATCTCGCGGATCGTCGTCCATACCAGCCGGCAGTCCGGCCTGTCGGCCGTCTATTCCGAGCTGCTCGATTTCGACGGCTGCGAAATCTACACGCTCGAGCAACCGGCGCTGCATGGCAAGCCGTTCGCCGCCGGCGTCATGGCCTATGAGAACTGCACGCTGATCGGCCTTTGCGACCGCGCCGGCAAGATCCACCTCAACCCGGCCCCCAACCGGCTGATCGAGCCGGGCGAACGGGTCGTGATCATCGCCGAGGACGACGACTCGATCAAGACCTGGGGCAATGACGTTGCTCTCGCCAAGGAGGCGATCCTGCCTGCGGTGAGGCGCCCTGCCGGGCCGGAACGGACCTTGGTGCTCGGCTGGAACCGCCGCGGCCCGCTCATCGCCTCCGAACTCTGCCGCTATGTCACCCCCGGCTCGCATCTGACGATCGCAGCCGACACGCCGCAATTCAAGGCGGACATGGCCGGTCTGCGGCTGCCAAACGGCAATATGGCGATCGAATACCACGAGATCGACACCAGCAGCCGCACCGCCCTCGATCGCCTGGACATCCCGAGCTATGACCACGTCCTGGTGCTGGGCTACAGCGACGACATGAGCATGCAGTCGGCCGATACGCGCACGCTGATCACCCTCCTGCATATCCGCAGGATCGCCGAGCGGGCCGGTTGCCACATCAATGTGGTGAGCGAAATGACCGACGTGCGCAACCGCGAGCTTGCCGAGGTGACGCGCGCCGACGACTTCGTCGTCAGCAACAAGCTGGTTAGCCTGATGCTCGCCCAGGCCTCCGAGAACGAGTTCATGGCGGCGATCTTTGCCGAACTGCTCGACGAGGACGGCTCGGAGATCTACATGCGCCCGATGAGCGACTATGTGGCGATCGACCGTCCGGTGAACTTCTTCACCGTGGCACTCGCGGCCTTGCGTCGCGGCGAGATCGCCATCGGCTACCGTCGCCAGCGCGAGGACGAGGCCGACACCCGCAATCTCGGCGGTGTGACGGTCAACCCGTCCCGCTCGGATCCGATCCAGTATCACCCGGAAGACATGGTCATCGTGCTCGCCCGGGACTGAAAACCGTCGCATCCGCCGCAAACAAGCGACACCCTCAGGGGTTTACGGTCACGGCCCGTCCCGGCCCTGTGTCCGCCGGCAACAGGCGTTTCGCCAGGCGGCGGAACAGTGCCTGGCCGGGAAGCTCGACGTAGCGATAGGTGAAGTGGCTGACGAGTACCACGCCGGCAACGACCAGCAGGGCAAGGAGGTTTGCCGCAAGCGGCGGCAGCGCGAGTTCGAGATGGCGTGAATCGCCCTCCGCGACGTAAGTGACGAGATCCAGGCCGGTCAGCCGTTCGGCGAGCGCCGCCACATTGCCGGCGCGCATGATGATCCAGACGTGCACGACATAGATCGACAGCGAAATCGTACCGAGATAGACGAGCGGCCGGCTGCCCATCAGGGCAGAGACATGGCCCTTGCCATAGGCGAACACGATCATCAGCAGCGTGAAGACGAGCGGTAGCGCGACGGCGAAATCCGTAGCTCCGAACGCCACCTGCAACCCGAACAGCCCGGCAAGTCCACCGACTTCCAGAGCCGTAAAGACCGGCCTCGAAAGCGCGGAAAAAGCCTGGCGGCGGTTCAGGGCGTCGAAGGCACGATAGGCGAGCACACCGGCCGAAAAGCCGAGGATCGACCGGAACACGCCATAATCGTGGTAGGACTTCATGCCGTTCGGGGCGACCGTCAGCAAGACCAGGATGGAGACGCCGATCCCGACCACGGCCGCAGTTGTGAAGCGCCGGCGCAGGACAAGAAGCGCAACCGCGAAGACGATATAGGCCGCCCACTCCGTCGACAGGCTCCAGGTCGGGTAGTTCCACGTCGGCATGTCATGGACGTTCCAGGCATGGATCAGGGTCAGATGGGTGAAGATCGCCTCCACCGCCTTGTCCCCCTCGAAGGGCACCCGACCCTGCTGCCCGAGCGAACCGAGCACGGTGGCGAAGGCGATCTCGGTGGCAATGAAAACCATCAGCATGACGAAGTGGATGGGATAGATGCGTCCGAGCCGCTCGACGAGGAAGCGGCCCGTGCCGTATCCTTGAAGCAGCCGCGTCTCGTAACCGGCGGCGATGACGAAGCCGCTGAAGACGAAGAACAGATCGACGAGCGTATCGCCCGTCGCACTCAGGCCGGACTGACGCAGCACCGTCGCCGCCGGCACGTGCGCGAGGACCACGAGCAGCGAAAACAGGCCTCTCAAGCCGTCGAATGCCAGGAACCGCATGCCCCCTCCTCGGTTTCCCATGCCAGCCCTTAACATGTCACGCAACCCCGTGCCCCTTCAACGCCGGGCTGCATTCGCCGGGCCGGTTTCCGCCAACAAGGTTAAGCAGCGACGACCCCGCAGCGGTGCAGTCCGGCGGAAGGTCTGGCTGCGATGGCCCTACGGGCCGCAGACGACCAGCCGCTAGGCCGGCGACCACGCCACCACCGCTCCAGGACGATCCCGTTGGTCCTCAGGCGGCGGCGGCCAGCGCGCCCTGGACCAGCCGACCGAGGCGCTTGATCCCCTCGTCGATCATCGTCTCGTTGGCGCAGGAGAAGGAGAGCCGCAGCGTATTGGCGCCCGACCGGTCGGCAAAGAAGGCCTGGCCCGGGACGAAGGCGACCTTTTCGGTCTCGACCGAACACGCCAAAAGCTCGGCCCCGTCCATTGCTTCCGGCAGCGTCACCCAGATGAACATGCCGCCCTCCGGCCGGGTCCAGGTCGTGCCGGCCGGCATGTAGGTGGCAAGCGCCTTCAGCATCGCGTCCCGCCGCGCGCTATAGGCGGCGCGGATCTTGGCGACCTGCGAATCGAAATGCCGCACGGCGACATGGGCGATGGCGACCTGGTTGATCGAAGAGGAATGCAGGTCGGCCGCCTGCTTCATCAGCACCAGCTTTCGGATGACGGTCTGGTTGGCGACGACGAAGCCGACCCGCAGGCCGGGCGCGAGCGTCTTGGAGAAACTGCCGCAATAGATGGTGCGGGTCTCCTCGATCGACCCTTTCTCGGCAATCTCGAGCGAAAGGATCGGCGGGATCGCCTCGCCGTCATAGCGCAGCGCCTGATAGGCCGCGTCCTCGATGAGGGCGATGTCGAGTTCCTCGGCAAGCTTCAGCAGACGCTCGCGCTCGGCAAGGCATACCGTCTCGCCGGTCGGGTTGGAAAAAACAGCCGAAAGATAGGCGAACTTGACCGCCCCGCCCAGATTTTCGGCCGTCGCCTTGTAGCTTTCCGGCGTGCGGTTGCCGGCCAGCGTCAGCTGGTCGTAGTTCGGTTCATAGGCATTGAAGGCCTGAAGCGCGCCGAGATAGGTCGGCCAGGTGACGAGCGCCGTATCCTTCGGCGACAGGAACAGCTTGCCGAGATAATCGAGCGCCTGCTGCGAGCCGGAGGTGATGAAAATATTGTCGGCGGTGCAAGGGATGCCGATCTTCTCCATTTCGCCCCGCAGCCAGTCGCGCAGCGGCCTGTAGCCTTCGCTGACCGAATATTGCAGCGCCGCCGCCGCCCGGTCGCCGCTGAAAATCTCCGCATAGGCCGCCTTGAATGCCTCTTCGGGAAACAGCGTCGGATCGGGAATGCCGCCGGCAAACGAAATAATGTCCGGCCGCTCCAGAAGCTTCAGCAGTTCGCGGATTTCAGAGGCGCGCATGCGTGACATGCGCGTGGCAAAGACATGATCCCAATTCAGCACGGGGGTTTCCTCTGCGTTCTATCGTTGAGGGTGAAAATGACCACACGATAGAAGATATGTCAATAATGCTGACCTATCGAGCCAGTCGATCACCCCCCCCCCGACACGATGCCCTCACTGCGCGGCTACCTCGCAACTGTCGACGGATCGTGCTATATTTTTAACGAAGGCCATCGATGCAGACGAGGTAAGAGATGGAGACCGCAACACTTTCATCCAAGTTCCAGATATCCATCCCCAAGGACGTTCGCGACCGGCAAAACTGGAAGGCGGGTCAGCGGTTCGTTTTCATTCCGAAAGGCGTAGGCGTATTGGTAATGCCCGTTCCCGAGCTCGCAGAACTCAAGGGCATCGCCAAGGGCGCTGACGCGTCCGATATTCGCGACCGAAGCGACCGCTTTTGAAACGGGTCGTCGATACGTCCGCCTGGATCGAATGGCTGCTTGGCAGCAAAACGGGGGATGCCCTGGCGGACGATTTCCCCCAAACCGAGAACTGCATCGTTCCGACGATCGGTCAATACGAGTTGGCCAAATGGCTCAATCGCGAACGCGGGGAAAGCATCAGCGATAGCCTTCTGGCCTTCACGATGACGTGCATCGTCGCCCCCTTGGACAGCCGCATCGCGCTCTTGGCGGCCGAGGTAGCCCGCGAACATAAACTCGCCATGGCTGATGCCATCGTCTATGCGACCGCAATCGGCAATGACGCAGATCTTCTGACGTGCGACCAGCATTTCGAGCATCTGCAAAACGTGCGTTTCCACCCGAAGCAACCATAGCAAAGGCCGGGAAAGTTGCCCTTCCCGGCCCTCAAATCCTGCTGCCTATCGGCTATTGCCTACCGCCTCAGTTGACCGACTTGTCGACCAGCTTGTTCTTGCCGATCCACGGCATCATGGCGCGCAGCTTGGTGCCGACTTCTTCGATCTGGTGGCTGTCGTTCATGCGGCGGATGCCCTTGAAGCGGGCGGCACCGGCGCGGTATTCCTGCATCCAGTCCGAGGTGAACTTGCCGGTCTGGATGTCGTGCAGCACGCGCTTCATCTCGGCCTTGGTCTCGGCGGTGATGATGCGCGGACCGGTGACGTATTCGCCCCATTCGGCCGTGTTCGAGATCGAGTAGTTCATGTTGGCGATGCCGCCTTCATAGATCAGGTCGACGATCAGCTTCACTTCGTGCAGGCATTCGAAATAGGCCATTTCCGGCGCGTAGCCGGCTTCGGTCAGGGTTTCGAAACCGGCGCGGATCAGTTCGACCAGGCCGCCGCAGAGGACGACCTGCTCGCCGAACAGGTCGGTTTCGCATTCTTCGCGGAAATTGGTCTCGATGATGCCCGAACGACCGCCACCGACGCCGCAGGCGTAGGAGAGAGCGAGTTCAAGGGCGTTGCCCGAGGCGTTCTGGTGAACGGCAACGAGGCAGGGAACGCCGCCGCCCTTCTGGTATTCGCCGCGAACGGTGTGGCCCGGGCCCTTCGGCGCGATCATCACGACGTCGAGCGAAGCCTTCGGCTCGATCAGGCCGAAATGGACGTTGAGACCGTGGGCGAAAGCGATCGCCGCGCCGTCACGGATGTTGCCGGCGATGTCGGCCTTGTAGATGTCGGCCTGCAGTTCGTCCGGGGTCGCCATCATGATCAGGTCGCCCCACTTGGCGGCGTCGGCGACCGTCATGACCTTGAAGCCGTCGGCTTCGGCTTTCTTGATGGTCGGCGAGCCGGCCTTGAGCGCGATCGCGACATTGGCCGCGCCCGAATCCTTGAGGTTCAGCGCATGGGCGCGGCCCTGGGAGCCGTAGCCGACGATGACGACGTTCTTCGCCTTGATGAGATTGAGATCGGCATCACGATCGTAATAGACGCGCATTTTAAGTTCCTTCCCTATGCTTGTCGGTTGTGGTGACTGTCATTGACCGGCTGGCCGGAACGGGTTCCCCCGTCGCGGCCGGCCAGAACCTTTTCCGTGCCGTAGAGCGTGAGGAAGGCGTTGACCGCCTTCTCCGCCCTGGCAGCGAAACTCTTTGTCTGCGGCATGTCGCCGAGCAGCATGCGCACGTGCATGTCGGAGACGATCAGCCCGTAAAGCGTCCGATAGGCCTCCTCGCCGTCGGCGAAGCGCAACAGCCCGTCGCGCTGGCCGGCGTCCAGCAGCGCCCTCGCCCGCCGGTCGATCTGCCGCCGCCCACGTTCGAGCAACAGCGTGCCGAGCTTCGAGCCGTCGCGATTGGTCTGGCCGATTGCCAGCCGGTTGAGCGCCAGCGACACGTCTCCCGCCAGAACCTCGAGCAGGTCGTGGGCAAACACCTCCAGGTGCTCGGCAAGGCTTGCCGCCGTCAGCCGCTCGCCGGGGCGCTCGAAGGTGCGAACCTTGCTCGCCTGGTAGGAAATCATCGCCGAGAGCAGCCCGTCGCGATCGCCGAACCACTTATACAGGCTCTCCTTGGAGCAATTGGCCGCCCGCGCCAGGCCGGCCGTCGTCAATGCCTTGTCGCCCCCCTCCACCAGAAGCCTCAAGGCTTCGGCGAGAACGGCGCTCTGGCGCGGCGAAAATTCGGCATTGGCGGTTTCGGTCTGCACGATGGACATCTTTCAAGTACCGTACGGTACGGTTCTGTTTAAGGGGTTGAGAGGTCTTCGTCAAGCGTTTTCGGTAGGCAGAAACACCGATCGCAAGGGTCGAGATTGGCACGTCACATTTTGTTGACAATGCGTAACCGGGCCCATTTTGCATCTTTTCCCGACAAGGAATGACGCCTTATCCAGTTGTTTTAAATAGACTAATTCTTAGAACGGAATTTCAAGGGGCAGACGTAACGTCGAACCAAAGAGTTCGATTGCGCGCAACTAACTATTGCAATCTTCAAGTTCCGGGCGCAAATAACACTCATCGAACCGAACAGTTCGATCCGATTTACCCCCCGCTTCCAATCGGAAGACATCAAGGAACGACACCATGAAGAACCTCATCGCAGCAACCGCCGTCATCGCCTCGCTTGCCGGCACGACCTCCGCCTTCGCCCTGGAATCCGCCAGCCGCAGCGGCCCCAATGTGGAACACTCGTCCGGCAATATCGACCGTACGGTCGTCGGCTCCATCATCCGGGATACGGGCGCCAAGGCAGACCGCGCACCAGTCGACAGCAGCAATCTCAATGTCATCTACGGCTTTGATTCCGGCCGCGGCGTCACCGTCGGCACGCCCTCCCACGAATAACCGGAACAGCCCCAACCTCTCAGGCCGACTCCATCTGCCGACCTGGGTGAACCTCACTCAGAAAGGATAATTCCCATGAAGAACCTCATCGCAGCAACCGCCGTCATCGCCTCGCTTGCCGGCACGACCTCCGCCTTCGCCCTGGAATCCGCCAGCCGCAGCGGCCCCAATGTGGAACACTCGTCCGGCAATATCGACCG
>NZ_UEYQ01000043.1 GCF_900492205.1 Ciceribacter sp. T2.26MG-112.2 | reverse complement strand
GACCGACCTCCCGGTAGCTATGCTCGCCGCCGCCATAATATGCGACGACCTCCTGCCTGAATGTGCTGCTGTATTTGGACATGCAAAACCCCCGAAGTTGGGTGTCCAACTTTCGGGGGTCAGTTCAGCAGATCCGGGTTTTTTCGTGTGGTCGGTCATGGTTCCGGCCGTATGCCGAGCGTGCGGCAGTGTGGCCGTTCTTGGAGGCTCTGCGTCAGGCCTCGACGACCCGAAGTGCGGCAGCGCGTTCCAGTGCTTCCTTCTGCACGGCTTCCTGCACCTTTTCGAAGGCGCGGACCTCGATCTGGCGGACACGTTCGCGGCTGATGTCGAACTCGGCCGACAATTCCTCGAGCGTCACCGGGTCCTCGGCGAGGCGGCGCGCCTGGAAGATGCGGCGTTCGCGGTCGTTCAGAACGCTCATGGCCTTGGCCAACATGCGGCGGCGGGTCTCGAGTTCGTCCTGTTCGATCAGGACAGCTTCCTGGCTTTCATGGTCGTCAACCAGCCAGTCCTGCCACTGACCGGACTCGCCTTCGGCGGCACGGATCGGAGCGTTGAGGGATGCGTCGCCGGACAGGCGACGATTCATCGATACGACCTCTTCTTCGGAAACCTTCAGCTTGGTGGCGATCTCGGTCACCTGTTCCGGCTTCAGGTCGCCTTCCTCGATGGCCTGGATCTTGCCCTTAAGGCGGCGCAGGTTGAAGAACAGCCGCTTCTGGTTGGCGGTCGTGCCCATCTTCACCAGCGACCAGGAGCGCAGGATATATTCCTGGATCGATGCCTTGATCCACCACATGGCATAGGTGGCGAGACGGAAGCCGCGTTCGGGATCGAATTTCTTGACCGCCTGCATCAGGCCGACATTCCCTTCGGACACGACTTCGCCGATCGGCAGGCCGTAGCCGCGATAACCCATGGCAATCTTGGCGACGAGGCGCAGGTGGCTGGTGACGAGTTTATGGGCCGCGTCGCGATCGCCATGTTCGGCGTAACGCTTGGCGAGCATGTATTCCTGCTGCGGTTCCAGCATCGGGAACTTGCGAATCTCGTCGAGATAACGGTTGAGACCGCCTTCGCCGGCGGTAATGCTAGGCAATGTACTGCGGGCCATGAAGCACCCCTTTCTCTGTTCGGCTCCCCTTTAGATGGGCGAGCCTGATTCCCGTGGATTTCCCAAAATCCCACAGAAACCCAGCTAACAGATAAG
Organism: Ciceribacter sp. T2.26MG-112.2; assembly: GCF_900492205.1. Classification (GTDB taxonomy): domain Bacteria; phylum Pseudomonadota; class Alphaproteobacteria; order Rhizobiales; family Rhizobiaceae; genus Allorhizobium; species Allorhizobium naphthalenivorans_A. The sequence goes on along the minus strand of NZ_UEYQ01000043.1, from coordinate 12,880 downwards.
TGTGGCAAAACCCGGATACAAGGGTAGGCGCGGATCACGAGCGCGTGACGCCGGAAGGGCGAAGAATGGGGCGATACCCAGCCCGTCGGGGCGCCGGAGTGGTCTTACAACTGCCGCAGCGCGTCGATGATTTCCTGCATGTCCGCCGGGATCGGTGCGGTGAAATGCATGGTCTCGCCGGTGGTCGGATGCTCGAAGGCGAGCAGGTAGGCGTGCAGGGCCTGGCGGGGGAAGGCCTTCACCGTCGTCTGGGCGGGCTCGGGCAAAAGGTTGGCCTTGGTCTTGAAGGCCGCGCCATAGTCCTGGTCGCCGATCAGCGGATGGCCGATATGCGCCATGTGGACGCGGATCTGGTGGGTGCGGCCGGTTTCCAGCCGGCATTCGACCAGCGAGGCGAGGCAGGTCGCGTCCGGCTTCTCGCCGTAGCGTTCGAGCACCTGATAGTGCGTGATCGCCTCACGCGCGTCGTCGGTGTATTCCTTCTTGACCGTGCGCTTGGTGCGGTCGCCGGCGCGGCCCAGCGGGGCGTCGATCGTGCCGGTGAGGCCGCGGGGCCGTCCCCAGACGATCGCCTGATAGGCGCGCTCCAGCGGGCCGGTGCGGCCATGGTCGGCGAACTGGTCGGCGAGATGGCGGTGGGCGAGGTCGTTCTTGGCGACCACCATGACGCCGGACGTGTCCTTGTCGAGCCGGTGGACGATGCCCGGACGCTTGACGCCGCCGATGCCCGACAGACTGTCGCCGCAATGGTGAATGAGGGCATTGACCAGCGTGCCGGTCCAGTTTCCAGCGCCCGGATGGACGACGAGGCCGGGCGGCTTGGCGATGACGATCAGGTCGGCATCCTCGTAGAGAACCTCCAGCGGAATGTCCTCGCCCTTGGGTTCGGGATCTTCCGGCTCGGGCAGGACGATCGACAGGCGGTCGCCGGGGCGGATCTTGCGCTTCGGCTCGGTGACGGCCACGTCGTTGATGGTGACCGCCCCCTGTTCGATCAGCGCCTTGACGCGATTGCGCGAGAATTCACCCTCCAGCGCCGCTGCCAGCCAGGCGTCGAGGCGTCCATCGGCGTCATCTGCGGCAATCAGGTCTTTTCTTGGCCTCTCGGCTTCGTTAAAGGGGTCGGTCATCTGTCATCCCGCGTGAGAACCACCGGTATTGCGGCTCATTGGTTTTGCTGCCACTTGGCACAGACTTTGGCCTTCGACAATCGCCAGCCATGTTTCACGGCTGTTTTTCCCTGAACAATGGTTCGCATCGGGGAAAAAGACCAGACCTTGCGGACTTCAGGAACAGAGACGTTAAAGCCATGGCTCATCTCGACGACGACGAACAGGAAGAGAAGCCGCTCGATCCGGCGATGGAGAGCGTCCGCCGCAAGATGGTCAAGCTGCAACTGGTGTCCGGCGGCATCATGATGCTGATGTTCATGGCCGTGCTGGCGGCCATCGTCTACAAGGTCACCCGGCCGGACGGCACGGAGAAGCCGGTGGCTGCCTCCGGACTTGCCATTCCCGCCGACCAGCCGCTCAACCTGACGGCCAGCCTGCCGACTGGATTCACGGTTGGCTCGACCGCCCTGTCGAACAACCAGATCCTGTTCTACGGCACGATGGCCGACGGCACCAGGAAGGCGCTGGTTTTCGACCTGTCGGTCGGCCGGATCATCGCCGACGTCACCGTCACCGGCAACTGATTTCGGATCGGCGATGAGCGAGCGCAAGCTGATTGCCATCGGGGACCCGGCCGATCCGCGGATCGCCGAGTTCTCGCAGATCCGCGAGCGTGACCTGACCGGGCGGGCCGGCGGGTTCATCGCCGAAGGTACAGTGGTCCTGCGAATGCTCGCCGCAGCCCATGGTGCGGGCCGGGGCATCCGGGCGGAAAAGTTGCTGCTGCTGCGCAATCGGGTCGAGGGCGTGGCCGATCTGCTCGCCGCCTTTCCCGAGGACGTGCCCGTCTATGTCGCGGAATCCCCGGTGCTCGATGCGATTGCCGGCTTCCACCTTCATCGCGGCGTTCTGGCGCTCGGCCGGCGCGATGGCGGCGGATCGGTCGATGCGCTGGTCCAGGCGTTGCCGCAAGACGCGCTGGTGCTGGTCGGCTGCGGTATTTCCAACCATGACAATATCGGCGCCCTGTTCCGCAATGCCGCGGGCTTCGGCGCCGATGCGGTGCTGCTCGACGAAACCTGTTGCGACCCTCTTTATCGCAAGGCGCTGCGCGTTTCGGTGGGCTCGGTGCTGACCATGCCCTATGCGCGGGAAGGCTCGAGCGAGGCGCTGCTCGGCCGGCTTGCCGAGGCAGGCTTCGCGATCTGGGCGCTGTCGCCGGGCGGTGAGGCCGAGATCGGAGAGATCGCGCCCGAGAGACGCATGGCTCTGGTGATGGGAACGGAAGGCGAGGGGCTGCCGCAGGCGATCCTGACGCGGTTCCACACGGCTAGGATCGCGCAGATGCCGGGTCTCGACAGTCTCAATGTCGGAACGGCCAGCGGAATAGCCCTCTACGCCATGGCGAAGGCGATGGGGCGCTTGCCCGGTTAAGGCAATTTGAGCAAACGTGCGTAGCGTTCTTGCGTCATTCCGCCGGCGGCGTTTGGGGCGGCGCAGCCCTTGCCAGCGACGGCTCGATCGCCAGTACCCGCTCGGCAAGTGTCAGGCTCTTGCTCGGTCCCTTCGCCGATTTCGCCCGCAGAAGCTCGGGGATGGGCGAGGCTTCGCCTTCCTGGGCTGCGGTCAGAACGATCATCTTGGCGGCGATGTCGGCGATCTCCTCGCGCAGCGCCTTGTCGTTCGTGGCGGTCTTCGCCTTGATCAGCCGTTCGGTCAGGGCGGTGTGACGGTGGCGCAGTTCCTCCGCCAGATCCGTCGCAGTCGTTGTTTCGCCCGTCGGCGCGGTCAGGGAGGCCGTCTCCTGTGCCTCGGGCACCGTTGTCGTGCTGTCTTCGAAATCGGGTACCGGAAGGTTTGCCGCGCGCAGTGCCTTGGCGGCGGCGCGCAACTTGCCGTTCGCCGTCTTCACGCTCTCCTTCAACCGGGCGATCTCCTTTGAGCGCCGTTCGACGAGCGCGGCCTTGTCGACATTCTCGGCTATTTCCCGCGCCAGCCGGTCGTCCAGCCGCAACAGCTTGTGCTCTTCCTGGGCGAGCCTGATTTCCGCATCCTTGGCCCGCTTGGTGACCATCTTGGTTTCGCGGCGCAGTTCCTCGCGCTCGTCGCGCAGGGCCTGGATTCGCATCTTGAGATTCTCGATCTCGGTTTCGCGGGTCGTCCGCTCGATCTTCAGATTGTCCATGTCGGCCGCCATGCGCTCGATGCGCCGGCCAAGCGCGGTGATCTCGAGGTCCTTGGCGGCGGCCGTCTCTTCCGTGCGCCGCAGCGCCTCCTTCAGATTGTCGGCCTCGATCTCGGCGCGTCGCAGCTTCGAGCGGAAGTCGGCCGCCTCGACGCTCATGTCGTTGATCTGCGCTTTGAGGTCCTGGTTGTCGGCCAGGAGGTGGCTGGCCTCGCGGGCGAGCGTTTCATTGGCGAGTTTAACGGAGACCAGGGCCTCCCGCTCACGCAACAGCTCCTGCGTCGTCCTGGCATTCTGCGCCGCGTAGACGGCGCGCACCATGTCCTTCTGGGCGCGGATCTCCTGCGGGCTGAGCGGCATCGTCGCTTTCAGCCTGTTCTCCGTGTAGAGCACGATACGCTTGTGGATGGCCGGCGCCACCAACATTACGAGCAGGGCGGCGGCGAGGAAACCCAATCCAAGAAGCAGGGCGTATTCGATCACGGGAGAGCCACTTTTTAGGTTTTTCGATCTTCCACACCCAATAATCACGCGCCGCCGGTCAGGACAAGCGGCGCCGCGGCCGGCGGATCAGGAATTTGTCGCGCGTCGAGACGAGGACCGAGTGCTTGCGCGGGGCTCTGCCTGTTTCACTCAGAAGGGATTCCAGGTCGGCTGGCGGGTGAGCTTCAGGTAGCCGACATTGACGCCGAGACGGGCACCGACGCCGGTGCGGATCGGCACGAGAACGACGTTGCTGCTTTTCAACACGGTCATGCCGATGCCGGCCACGACGTAGGCCGAACCGCTGACCCCGCCATAGCGGGCAAAAAGAGCTTCGACCGACGGCAGGTCGTAGACCAGCATCATCACGCGCGTGCCATTGCCGCCATAGTCGATGCCGAGCGAGGGGCCCTGCCAGAACACGTCGTGCTGGCCGGCATTCTTGGTGTTGAGCTGGCCCTCGCCATAGGTGAGGCCGGCAACGAAGGCGCCGGAACCCTCCTGGCCGAGGATATAGCCGTTCGGCAGGCCATAGTTCTGGAAGGCCTTCTCGATCACGCTGGCGAGCGCGCCGCTGGTCGAGCCGAAGAAGCCGTGACCGGCGTCGACGATTTCCTGGGCCGTGTATTCGCCCTGGGCCCGTGCCGGGGTGGGAGCCATGCCAAGGCCGGCAACGAAGAGAAGCATGGCCGCCAGGACCATCCGGCGGGCGGCGAAATAGCGGGTCGTCATCTGGCGCATGGGGTCTCCTCCATCCGTAATCGGTGCAATTGGTCTCTCCAATGCGGGTAATACCATTTAGCGAGCATCCTATTAATAATCGGTTTACCAAATATGGTGTCATTATGGCCGAAAGGAATCCGATCATACCGAGCGCCCCGTTCAGCGCACGCGGCCCTTGTGTTGGCGATCGATATTCAGGAGCGACGATGCCGAAAAATCTCAATCTGACCCTTGCCGGTCCGGACCTCGCGGCCTTGCTGTGCAGCCGCGTGTGCCATGACGTGATCTCGCCGGTCGGCGCGATCAACAACGGCCTCGAACTGCTCGACGAGGGCGGTGCCGATGCCGATGCAATGGATCTCATTCGCACCAGCGCGCTCAACGCCTCGGTCCGCCTGAAGTTCGCCCGGCTCGCCTTTGGCGCCTCTGGCTCCGTCGGGGCATCGATTGACACGGGCGAAGCCGAGAAGGCCGCCAAGGACTTTGCCGCCGCCGAGAAGAAGACCGAGGTCAGCTGGAACGGCCCGCGCGCGATCATACCCAAGAATCGGGTGAAGCTTCTGCTTAATCTGTTTCTCGTCGCCTACGGCGCGATCCCGCGGGGCGGTCAGCTCGACATCACGCTGGAAAACCCGGAATATGACGCCAAGTTCAAGATCGTCGCCAAGGGGCGGATGATGCGCGTGCCGCCCAAGTTCGCCGAGATCGTCGGCGGCACCATCGAGGAGGCGATCGACGCCCATTCGATCCAGCCCTACTACACCGTGCTGCTGGCCAGCGAATGCGGCATGGAGCTGAAATACTTCGCCACCGATGACGAGATCGTCTTCACGGCGGAGGTATCCGAGGCGGTGGCGCCCTGACCGGTTCCCAGATCCGTCCTCTTGAACGAGCCAGTCTGAAGACGCGCCAAGGCGCGTCTTTTGCGTTTCGGACCTCGGTTGCAGTAACCTTTCATTAGTCGAACGCGTTTATCATTGTGGCCATGGACCGCATTTTCCATGATGGAAAAAGGGCTCGGCGGGGGAATTGACGATGCAGCGCTTGATGATTGCCGATAGCTCCGACGTGGTTCGCAAGGTCGGCAAGAAGATCCTGTCGGAAATCGGCTTCCTGGTGCTCGAGGCTGCGACCGCCCGCGAGGCGCTGATGCGCTGCGAGACGGAACTGCCCAATATCATCATCGTCGATGCCGGCCTGGAGGGTGCTCTCGACCTCATCGCCAATGTCCGCGCACTGCCGGAAGGCAAGGGCGTGCTGATCTATTATTGCGTGGTGGAGGCGGACCTGAAGACGATGATGGCCGGCAAGCGGGCCGGGGCCAACGACTTCCTGTTGAAGCCGTTCGATCGCAAGATCCTGACCCAGATGTTCACCGACAAGGCGATCGCCGCCTGAGGCTGCCTGACGATCGGCATCGACCTTGACGCCCCGCACAAACGGGGCGTCTTTCGTTTGGGCTTGTGTCAACGAATGGGCGGGTAGGGCGGCGGTGCGGGGACGTGCCGCAGAAACAAAAAACCTGCCCGGTGAGGGGCAGGTCGAATGCAGCGCGGGGGATGCGCCTGTGCGGGTATCAGGCGGTTTCCATATACTCGGCGCCATCCGGCTCGCGCAGCACATAGCCGCGGCCCCAGACGGTCTCGATGTAGTTGGCGCCGCCTGCGGCGTTTGCGAGCTTCTTGCGCAGCTTGCAGATGAAGACGTCGATGATCTTCAGTTCCGGTTCGTCCATGCCGCCATAAAGGTGGTTGAGGAACATTTCCTTGGTGAGCGTGGTGCCCTTGCGGAGCGAAAGCAGCTCCAGCATCTGATATTCCTTGCCGGTCAGGTGAACGCGCTGACCGCCGACTTCGACGGTCTTGGCATCGAGGTTCACGATCAGTTCGCCGGTGATGATGATCGACTGGGCGTGACCCTTCGACCGACGGACGATGGCATGGATGCGTGCGACCAGCTCGTCCTTGTGGAACGGCTTGGTCATGTAGTCGTCGGCGCCGAAGCCGAGGCCGCGAACCTTGTCCTCGATGCCGGCCATGCCGGAGAGGATGAGAATCGGCGTCTTGACCTTGGAAAGACGCAGCGTGCGCAGGACCTCGTAGCCGGACATGTCCGGAAGGTTGAGATCGAGCAGAATGATGTCGTAGTCGTAAAGCTTGCCGAGATCGACGCCCTCTTCACCGAGGTCGGTGGTGTAGACGTTGAAACTCTCCGATTTGAGCATCAGTTCGATGCTCTGCGCCGTGGCGCTATCGTCTTCGATGAGTAGAACCCGCATATTTATCCCCTTTACCGCCGCCGAAAGGTCGTACTTGGCCCCCTACGCGATACGGATCCAGTCGTTGCCTGATTTGAAGGCTGCCACCAAATGGTTAACAAATTCTGATTCCTTCTGGCAAGGTGTATCGAATTTATTAAACAAATATACCAGTCTCCTGATTTTTCATCCATTTCCGGCATCGCCACAATTGAATCAGATTACGAGAAAATCCCGCTAACCGATTCATTTGACTCATCATTGTCATGAGCTTTTTAAGGCCCTGGCATTTACTGACCCTTAAATGATCTCACCTATCATTAACGATGCCCGTAAACGAAAGGTTACCAAAGGTAGGTTTTTGTTAACGCCGCCGTTTTTTTTCGAGAATGATTCGTCGGAAGATCGGCTTTGGCATTGTGTCAGTCAGTGTGGCGGGGGGTCTCGCATCACGGGAGTATTGCGTATGAAGTCGCGTGAGAGCCTAGTGCGCCTGAAAGGATTTCAGGTCACAGAAAAACGTCGGCAGTTGCAACAATTGCAATCAATGATGGCGGAGTTCGAGCGGATGGCGAAGGAACTGGAAAACCAGATCGCCATCGAGGAGAAGAAGTCCGGGATCAGTGATCCGAACCATTTCGCCTATCCAACCTTTGCCAAGGCGGCCCGCCAGCGGGCCGACAATCTCCAGGTGTCGATCCGAGAACTCAAGGTTCAGCAGGAGGCGGCCGAGCTCGGCCTGGAGGAGGCCGAGGCGGAACATGCCAAGGCCGCTGCGCTCGAAGAGCGCGACGGCCAGATGCGCATCCGGGCCTAGCGCCCCGGACCGGCGAGAAAAGAGGATGTGGCATGGCGGCGGCGCGGACGGGTTCCGTGGCCGCCGGCCCATTTCGTCTTGCCGAGACGTGTCGGGCGGTGCCCTGCCGATCCGGCCGATCAGAACTTGATGACGTCGCCCCATTCGGGGTTGCGCCCAGCCTGGGCGCGGAAGAACGGGCAGAGCGGGATGATCTTCCAGCCGCCCCGGCGCGCTTCGTCGATCGCAAACAGCGCCAGCGCCTGGCCGGCACCCTTGCCGCGCATGCTTTCGGGAACTTCGGTGTGGTCGACGATGATGAGGCTCGGCGATGCCCGCGAATAAGTCATGACCGCCGGCTCTTCCCCTTCGACGAATCGGCCGACATAACGACCGCCCGATCCGGCCTCTTCCTTCGTGATGTGCATGGCTTCCCTCGCGCTGCAGAAACAGCGATGGCTTAACATCGGAGGGTTTTCGCGGCAATGATGCGCAGCATGCGGGCAAGAGGTGGCCGCGTGATTCGCGCGGGAGCGGCAGGAATGATCTGGGTGAAGGCGATCCTGCTGGTGCTGGCGCCGATGTTTTTCGCGCTGGGCGTCGTCCTGCCCCTGGTGCGCTTTGAAAAGCTCTATTTCTTCGTCGACAATCCGTCGCTGGTGGAGATCGTCGCCGCGCTCTGGCGGGACGGCAATGGCGGGCTTGCCTTGCTGGTCGGCCTGCTTTCGATCGCCTTTCCGGCGGTCAAGCTCGTCGGCCTCGCGGCGGAGGCGTTTACGGTCTCGGGGGCAGGGGCGCGCGGAGGGCTAATGCATGCGCTCGTGCCGTTCCTCTCCAAGTGGTCGATGATGGACGTCCTGCTGGTGGCGATCGTCATCTTCGCGGCCAAGACCAGCGGCCTTGCGGAAGCCTTCACCCAGCCGGGCCTTTGGTTCTACGCGGCATCGTCGGTGCTGGCGGGATTGCTTCACCATCTGCTGCGCCAGGGGGCGGTGCAATAGCAAACGTGCGCGCAAGGAGGGTTTCCCGCGCGCACATGGATCGTCGTGGAGTTTGGGCGGCTTCCGCCGCGCCAGTTCCCCGTCAGTGGCGATATTGCTGGATGCGCGTGGTGCGCAGGCCCGGCAGGCCGTGGTCGTTGATGGAGGACTGCCAGGAGAGGAATTCCTCGACCGTCAGGGTATAGCGCTCGCAGGCTTCTTCCAGGCTCAACAGGCCGCCGCGCACCGCGGCGACAACCTCGGCTTTCCGGCGGATCACCCAACGGCGCGTATTGGCCGGCGGAAGATCGGCAATGGTCAGCGGGCTGCCATCGGGGCCGATGACGTATTTCACTCGGGGGCGGATCATTTCGGTCATTGGACTCTCTATACATACTCAAGACCACACGGACGCATCCTAGCCCCGCACCTTTAAAATTTGCCTAAGCGTGTTGTAAGCATTTGATAATTATTTTAGCGAGCCGACCTGTCGTGCGAAGGGGCGGTGGCGGGCCATCCTTGCCTGCCGTTGCGTAAACTTGCGGCATCTGCATAGGAGTTATGCTGATTTAGAAATTTTCTAATCTTAAAACTGTAGTAAAAGCACGCGAAGACAACGGTGTCATTGGCTATCTATTCCCGCCGCAAGCTCAAGGCGCACTCAATATGAGCCGCCCGAGCGAGAACCGAAAGATCGGCACCAGCCCCGTTCTCTACCGTTCCATACATGTTCGTTCGATACGCAACACTTAAAGACGCGGCCGCATCGCTTCGGTCGGAAGGAGCTCAATGTTCAGGGTGACCGAGTCGATCTGCCATGAAGAAGAAGGCAAGGGCGTTTCCGCTGTCCCGGTCGACGATGCGGGCCTTTGCCCCCTCGGCCGGCAGTTTGCCGCGCTTGGGCGGCGCTACGGTTTCGATTATTTTTTCGTCGGCAACTTCCCGAAGGCCGACAAGCCGGAATTTTCCGCGAATGCGCTGTTCTGCAATTGGCCCCTCGAGCTGAAGGAGCGATACCGCACAGGCGACCAGTTCTCGGCGAGCAAGCTGGTTGCGCGCCTGAAGCAGAGCATTGTTCCGTTCCAGTCCGCCGAATGCCTGTTCGTCGGTGAAAGAAATGACGAGGCCGATCACGATCTGGCCGGTGCATTTGCCGCTTGCGGCATGGGTTTCAGCCTTGCCTTCGCCATCCACGATTGCGCCCTTGCCCATTATCTCTTCGTCTTTTCGGGCGAGAGAGAGGAGCTGGATCGCCAGGATGTCGCGAACTTCTATTTCGAATGCCTCGAACTGCTGGATAGCTGTTCCAGCCGGATCGCCCAGCGGGACGGACCGCGCGAGAAGCTGTCGGCGCGCGAGATCGAGTGCCTGCGTTGGTCGGCCGCCGGCAAGAGCAGCGACGAAATCGCCATTATTCTGTCGATCTCGAGCCACACCGTAGTCAGCTATCTGAAGAGCGCGATGCGCAAGCTCGATTCGGTCAACCGCATGCAGGCGGTGGCTCGCGCCTGCCGGTTCCGCCTGCTCTGATCCGAACGTCACCGATCGCTGCCCTGACGGTTCGGCTTTCCTTTTGTAGCGACGCTACAAAAGGAAAGCCGAGACTTCGGTGTGGCCGTAACCGAACCGAAGTTGCGCGGTGCCGGTATGGCGAAGCGTCAGGGTGTCACCCTGGACAAGCGTGGCGATCGCGGTCGAGGACTGCGTACCTGCCGTGCCGTTCACGGCGATGATGTCGCTCGTGTCGTTTCGCCGAAGCGCCACGCCATGGCCCGACGAGGTCTCGGCATCGACGTTGAGCGTGACGAGATAGGTTCCGCCGGTCGGAACCACCAGCGCGTGCCCCTCAGCCGACGCCAGTGCTGCACCGAGGACAAATCCTCCCGCTGCCAGATGAAGATCGTCAAAAAGGCTTATCCCGTTCGCACAGGTGTTAACCACATCTAGCTCTCACGCATGACGTGTCTCCCCTGCTCGGCTATACGGGCAGGATGAGCGAAAGCCTGTTTCCAACCCGTTGGGCCGAGGATCGGCCGCCATCGCTGGAGAAGTTCACCTCGGACTTCGCCGATGATTTCGCCTGTGCGGAGTACTTGGCGAAGAAGCGGTGGCGAAGCGGCTTCAAATGCCCGAAGTGCGGCGGGAATCGTGCCTGGCGGCTTGAGGCACGACCCTGGGTCTGGGAATGCCAGGGTGCTCGGGTGGATGCCAACGGCGAACGGACGAGGACGGGATGCCATCACCAGACCTCGCTGATCGCGGGAACGGTGATGCACGGAACGCACCTGCCTTTGCGCAAGTGGTTCCTGGCCGCCTACCTCGTTGCCACTCACTCGAACGGCATGTCAGCCCTTCAGCTCCAGGCCAAGCTCGGCATCGCCAGCTACAAGTCCGCCTGGCTCCTTCTCCACAAGCTCCGTCGCGCGATGGTCGATCCGGATCGGCGGCCGTTGAGCGGCGTCGTCGAGATGGACGAGACCAACGTGCCATACCGCAAGAAGACGGACCCGGTCACGGGAGGACAAGGCCGCAGCCGCATAGGGAAGATGGTCCTCGTCGGGGCGGTCGAGATCGTCGACAAACACTATCCAGGTCGCATGCGGTTGCAGCGTGTCCAGGTGGCGGATCGCGAGACGCTGCAACGCTTCATCAACGACAACACCGCACGAGGGACGGAGATCATCACCGACGGCTACAGCGCCTACGAACGGCCACCAGAGCGGAAACACAAGGCGCATAACCTGAGTGCCAAGAACGCGCTACCAGCCCACATCGTGTTGAAGTGGGTTCACCGCATCTTCTCCAACTTCAAGCGCTGGGCGATGGGCACGTACCATGGGCTTCGGGAGAAACACGTCGATATCTACTGCAACGAGTTCGTCTTCCGCTGGAACCGCCGCCGCAGCTTCCAGACATCCATCGACACCCTTCTCGGCCTTGGCCAGAAGATCGGCCCAGTCACCTGGCGCAGCATCGTTGGCGACACGCGGAAATGGAAAGAGCAGCATCGCGAGCGGGTGCTGGGGATGGTCGATCCCGAGCGGCTGAAGCGTGCCAAGAAGTACGCCTTCGAGAACGGCATGGACATCTTCGACGCTCTGGATGACATCCGACGCGACGAAGAGCGGCACAGGTATTTCCGCCGCAAGCCCCTACGCCCAGCGCTACCGCCAAGGCGGGCTGGCGAGGAGCGCAACACCCGCCGCTACGTCCATCCGCAGCCGCTTGATCCAGCGGACATTGCCAAGGGGTATCTGCGACACATCCAGGTCGGATCAAAGATTACAGGAGCCCGTCAGTACGCTCCGAGCTAGTTCAAGTCAGATTCCTGCTCGGCGCTCCAGTTCGTCAACGCGATCTGACAGTTCACGGGATGCGATGCTGTTCTGGAGCCCGTCCTGAATCGCTGTCAGAATGTCGTTGTACTGGCTTCGAATCTCGATGCGCAGCTCCCGGATATGGTTCGAGTTACCATCAACAAAGTTCTCTATCTCGTCCATTCGATGAAGGAGCGCTTGAAGCCGTTGACTCGCTTCAGCCCGAAACTGAGTCAGTTCCGATTTCACGTCTAGAACATCGCTTCTCAACTGATTGTTCTGACGCGACAGTTTTGCAAACTCCGCCTCGAAGCGGCCCACGGCATCAAGGTTGCCAGAAATACGGTCATTCAACGTTTTCATTCCGTCAATGACGGATGAAAGCTGGCTGATCAGGCGTTTCTGAAATTCGGAATGTTCGGACATCGGTCACTCTCTACCTTATTGAATGAGAATGTATGGCATCCCCATGAAAGAAACAACCGAGCCAAATTATGCGAAAGGTCAACGCGGCCGTTTGCTCGTCGTTCCCATGCGATCCTGAAAACGGTCTTCCACCCGCGTCATGCAGCCTGCCCGGCAACGATTTTGTCCACATCAGCGATAAGATCGTCGATGTCCTCGAATTCACCGGCCGCGATCTGATCCCGTCCACGGATCGCAGCCAAGACATCCGCCCCCTCGTTGAGGAGATACGTTCTCAGGGCCCGAACGATGATGTAGCTTCTCGAACGGTCCGTTGCGTCAGCGATTGTCTTGATGCTCGCGAGGACATCCGAGGGGACGCGAAGCGTTACGGATTCTGATCCTTGCGACTTAGTCATCGAGCTTCTCCTAGTCCGTGATACGTAAGACAACGTAAGACGCTTCACTTCAAACGTCAACATTGTTGCCGTTTGAAGTGTGTAATCGCGCCGACGCCACGCTTTCCCAAGCGACTTCTGTAATCATCGTTTTAAGAGGCCGTGAGTCGGCTTCTAGTCAACACAACATCGGGTATGCACCTGTACGAACGGGATAAGCCTTT
>NZ_UEYQ01000042.1 GCF_900492205.1 Ciceribacter sp. T2.26MG-112.2 | reverse complement strand
TGTCTTACTTGCCGCAATGCTCCTCCTGTCGGTCTTCGCATGGTGGCGGATAAATCGGATAGCTGTCCGAATCCCGAAAATTGGAGAACAATCCAATTGAAGTCATCAGCAGTTTCATGCCTGGTCAACATGGAAAGGCAGAGAACAGCGCATGTATACCGCAAAGCCTGACACGCACCCGGACCGACCTATCCCCAGACCTTTCAAACTGTCACGCTGATCTACGGCGCAGGTCGACATGCTCAAATTCAGCGACTTGCGGCATATAGGGGAAGCTTTCAGGTGATGCTGGAAATCGGACTTTTCTGTCCGCCTCCCTGTCCAGTTCTCCAGCCCCGCAGCGCTTTTCTTGTCTGCAACGAGCTGGCACCAAAGGCGTTCGAAGACTAAACCACCGGATAGCAACGGCGGCCATTGTTCTCGGACCTGGCTAGCTTCGTCGGCCTGAAATGAAAACTGAAAGCGCTCCGTTGACCCTCCGTGACACCCTCGAAAATCATCAGGTCCAGATCTATTTTGGCGCAGTTATCCTTGGCGCTCTGGCGGCTCTCTCGATCTCTGGAACAACCGCACTTGAGATCGGCATAAATCCGTCGCTAGCGTTCATGTTGTTTGTGACCTTCCTTCAGGTTCCGCTTGCCGAACTTCGGATGGCCCTCGCGCAATTCCGCTTCCTTGGCGTCCTGCTGCTGGCGAATTTTGTCGTCATGCCTATGCTGGTGGGAGTTCTCGTCCCGTTTCTTCCACCTGATCCGATGATACGGCTTGGCGTATTGCTGGTCCTTCTCGCCCCATGCATCGACTATGTCGTTACGTTCTCGCATCTTGGCCGCGCCGACGCCCGTCTCCTGCTGGCAGCAACACCCACGCTCTTGATCGTCCAAATGCTACTGTTGCCCGTCTATTTGAGCGTTTTCCTCGGTCCCGAGGCTGGGTCTCTTATCAAAGCCGGACCATTTTTCCACGCGTTCGTCTGGCTGATCGCAGTCCCGCTTGTCTTCGCCGTCCTCATCCAGTTCTCGGCCGGCCGAAGTGTGGCAGGGCAGCGTGCGTCGGCGGTTTTGGGGCTGCTTCCGGTTCCTGCGACAGCGTTCGTACTCTTCGTCGTGGTTGCTGCCGTCGTACCGCAACTCGGCCCCGCACTCGATGCCACTTTCCGTGTTGTGCCAATATACGTGGCATACGCGGTTGCTGCGCCCTTGGCGGGGTGGGGTATGAGTAAGTTGTTCCGGCTTGATGCGCCAGCGGGCCGTGCCGTCGCATTCAGTGCCGCCACGCGCAACTCTCTGGTCGTCCTGCCGCTGGCTTTCGCTGTCCCGGGTGCTGTACCGATCCTTCCGGCAATAATTGTCACGCAGACACTGATCGAACTGCTGAGCCAGTTGGCTTACATTCGTCTGGCACCAAAGTTTGGGTCGAACAAGGCTGCCTGAAGAATGTAAGCCGCTTTGTGCCGGGCCGGGATGGCGCCTTCGTCTAATTCGCGCAGGAAGCGGAGGGGGCTGTCTGTTCGTGCACTCAGCTGACCCCTAACGACGGCCTTATCGAGGCCTTGGTTCGCTTAGGCGCTCCGACTCGCAAACGGCGATCAGAGAGCGAGACGATGCCACCAGCCATCATCACGATGGCACCGGACCAGATACAGAGGATCCAGGGCTTCCACCAGACACGTACGACAATGCCCCCGGCGGCCATTGGGTCACCCAGCGAGATGTAGAGCTGGCTGAAGCCGAAGGTGACGATGCCGGCTTCCGTCGTCGGCATCTGGCGGGCCGTGTAGAGCCGCTTCGACGACCAGACATCGGCCACCTCGACACCATCTTCGCGGATGGTGAAATGCCCCCGGTCTTCGCTATAGTTAGGTCCCGTCGCGGCGCGAATACCGTCGAAGGTGATGACATAACCGCCGGCCTCCACCGTCATGCCCGGCTTCATCTCGACCACCGTTTCCGTCTCGAAGGTGGTGACGGCCACGACGCCGAGCACGGTCACACCCATGCCGAAATGCGCAAGTGACGTGCCGAATGCCGACCGCGGCAGGCCTTTCAGTCGACTCCAGGCGGTGGACAGCGGATGCTTGCCAAAGCCTGCCCGATACCAGAGATCGGATACCGCGCCGCCCATGACGAAAAAGGCGAGCGCAAGGCCTGCCACCGCCATGACGGGACCGCCATTTTGGGCGTACCAGAAACCGAGGCCAAGCATGAGCGAGACCGCCGCCGCCACGTAAAGCCGCTGCAGCGCACCAAGTAGATCGCCGCGCTTCCAGGCGAGGAATGGCCCGAAGGGCATCGCGAGCAGGAGGGGTATTATGAGCAACCCAAAGGTGGTGTTGAAGAAGGGCGGACCGACCGAGATCTTCTCGCCCGTCAGCGTCTCCAAAAGCAGCGGATAAAGCGTGCCGATTAGAACAGACGCGGTGGAGACGGTGAGAATTAGGTTGTTGAGAACCAGCGCACCTTCACGCGAGATCGGCTGGAACAAGCCGCCGGCCTTCAGCATCGGCGCGCGCAGTGCAAAGAGCGTGAAGGCCCCACCAATGAAGATCACGAGAATGCCGAGAATGAAGACGCCGCGCGTCGGGTCGTTCGCAAAGGCGTGCACCGAGGTTAGCACGCCCGACCGCACGAGGAAGGTGCCGAGCAGCGACAGCGAGAAGGCGATGATGCCGAGCAGTACCGTCCAGATCTTCAAGGCATCACGCTTTTCCATGACCAAAGCCGAATGCAGAAGGGCCGTGCCCGCCAGCCATGGCATGAAGGAGGCGTTTTCGACCGGATCCCAGAACCACCAGCCTCCCCAGCCGAGCTCGTAATACGCCCAGTAGGAGCCCATGGCGATGCCGGCCGTCAGGAACACCCAGGCAGCTAGCGTCCAGGGCCTAACCCAGCGGGCCCAGGCGGCATCGATGCGGCCATCCATAAGAGCGGCGATCGCAAAGGAGAAGCAGACAGAGAAGCCAACATAGCCGAGATAGAGCAGAGGCGGATGGATCGCGAGGCCGATATCCTGCAGAACCGGGTTCAGATCCCGACCCTCGGCCGGGATCGGCGACAGGCGAATAAAGGGGTTGGACGTCAGAAGAATGAAGAGCGTGAAGGCCGTCGTGATCCAGGCCTGTACGGCCAGCACATTCGCTTTCAGCCGGTCCGGGAGATTGGTGCCGAAAAAGGCGACCATGGCGCTGAACAGCGTCAGGATCAGCACCCAGAGCAGCATCGAGCCTTCATGGTTCCCCCAGACGCCGGATACCTTGTAGATCATCGGTTTGAGGGAGTGAGAGTTCTCAAAGACGTTCTGCACCGAGAAGTCGGAGAAGACGTAGCCGTAGGTGAGGGCCGCGAAGGAGAAGGCGACGAGCACGAACATTGCATAGGTGCCGGTGGTACCCACCGCCATCATTGCTGCGTCACCGCGCCGTGCGCCGATCACGGGCAAAATGGAAACGACAAGACAGGTGGCGAGTGCCAGCACCAGGGCATAGTGGCCAAGCTCAATGATCATTGGATCTCTCCCTTGCCGCTGAGTTCCACCCCTTGCGCCTCCAGACGAGCGGCCGCGTCCCTTGACATTCAAGTCTCGTCATGCTGGTAGGCACTGTATCGGGACAAGGGTTTCAACCACGATCCAAGATCAGCGACCAGCCTAGCCCAAGACTTGCCCTGCGAGCAACAGCAGTGTTCATTCCCGGCGGTGTCATCGAGCTCGGCGACTGCGACACGCTTAATCGTCTCGAGGCTTCAGTGAAGTTCCATAATTATGCTTATCTGATTTTTGTTAAGCTGCTGAAATCATGAATAATTTCAAGACGGTGTGTGCTAGAATCTCCTGATCAGCTTGCAGTTTAGCCGCCCCTACCCGCCTAGGGCTGCTCTTGCCGAATTTCGTCTCATTTACTTCTAGACGCTCGGGACGCCGCGTCTCAAAACGGGAAGATCGTCCAAATGACACACTGAATATGTCTCACGGATGCTGTCTCAGCACGTATACCCGAAATAGACAGGCTGCCCGTCATCCCGAACACTCAATGAGCCTTGTCCGCTTGAAAGCTGTAGTGACCCGCTTCGATCTTCTTCTGCGCTTTAGTGAATGCTGACTCAGGAGGCGTGATGCTGTGGCTTCTCGCGATATCCATTCGATCCATCAGCTCAGCAAGCCCCTGTTCGGCCGCCTGCACGTCGCCCAACGCCGTAATGGTTGCAATGCGTCGGAATCGGTCTTGCAACGATTTGAATTCAGCGCCCAGCCGGGAAATCTCATCGACACTGGTTTCAATCTTCAGGGCGTCGGCCAAGGCGGGGAACAGGCTCGCGACAAGAGCCAGAATTGCGATCACCCATTCGTATCCCCAATCCTGCAATATCGACAAGCTGGCGATGCCGCCGATGACGATCGGAGCGGCGACAAAAATCTGCTTCTGAATTCGCACGGCGCGCAGCCATATAAAGAGCGTGGTCGAAGTGTATAGGCAGGATTCTTCCTGCCGCCGGCACTCTGCGATAATTGCCGCTCTGCGCTTCTCTAGGTCACCGAGATCGAGATGCGATTTCCGAATATCTTCTGCCATTCTTCCCCCGCCAACACCGTGAAATCGTCGCGCTCATATTCACATGCAAGAATTGCTCGATCTCTTGCGGTCTGGGCTCGCGAAAGCCACCCGTCACCAAGGTTGATTACCTCTTGGGTGCCAGGGATGACGAGATAGGAATTCGCCTTGCCGCACAGAAAGATCAAGAAATCACGGACAAACCAGTCGTAATAGAAGTAGTCCTGATCGCGATGTGCATAGGCCGACATAAATTCGGCGGCCAACATCTCGATTTGATACGACTTGAGGGGGACATTACAATGTCTCTTCCACGTCTTCATCATCTTCGCCATTGGCCGCCCGTTTCGGTACGAGAGGATGTCGGCCGTTTCGATGAATTGAAGCTCAGCTCGCGGATCGACTAGCTTCCATCGACCGCCATTATTGGTGTCCGGCATCAGAAAGCGACCTTGATCGTCATACCGGAACACCGGAACCACCTCGACAGCGATCGTATTGAACCCGGCGACTACCACTTGGCCGTCACCACGGATGTCTGTTTGATAGTACCGATCTACGAGCACCTGGCGCACTTCTTGAAGAAGGGAGGACTGCTTGTTTCCCTGGTAGCCTTCGAACCGAGTGTATACTTCGATAGGAAGCTCAAAGAAGATATCGACATCGTTTGGCGGACCTATTGCCGTACCCTTGCCCCAGGAGCCGACGATAAAGCCGTGCGGAGTCTCCGTTGATTCTCCCCAATAGGCTGCGTGGAGGGATTTTCTGACGCCCAGCTGCTTCCGAAGGCCGTCCTCAAGTTGATCGGTCGTCAGGCTCAGATTTTCATGGAAGCGACTAAAGCGCTGTCGTACCGCAATCCACATTGAAGGCCTCCCGCGTCAGAACTATAAGTGTTCTGGCACCGGCCTCGCTATTTCCATTCTGCGATTGAGGGAGTTTTGGGGCTATTCTCCCCAAGAAACATGACGGAGTAGAGTATGTGTGGCCGGTTTACCAACACGATGACTTGGGCCGAAATCCATGCCCTCTACAATATTCATGCAGAGAACCCACCCCCGTCCAACATGCCGCCGCGCTACAACATCGCGCCGACACAGAGCGTCAATTTCGCCCATAAGGACAAAGCCGGCGAGTTAGAAATTGACTACGGGCGATGGTGGCTTGTCCCCTTTTTCGCCAAGGAATGGCCGAAGGCCGCAATGTTCAACGCGAGGATCGAGACCGTCGACACATCAGGGGCATTCCGTGAACCCTTCAAGTCGAAGCGTTGCCTCATTCCGGCAGATGGCTATTTCGAATGGACCACAAGCGAAGAGGACGGCAAGAAAGACCCATGGCTGTTGCAGCTCCCCGAGGGAAAGCCTTTCTCCTTCGCCGGACTATGGGCGCATAACGACAAGCTAGGCGTCACCAGCTGCACCATCATCACAGCGCCAGCCGTCGACCACATTGCGCACATTCATACGCGAATGCCCGTCGTGTTGGGTCCATCGGCCTATGAGACCTGGTTGGATGCCTCTGTTCAGGGTGCTGACGCGAAAGCGTTCCTTCTTGAAAATCAGATCGACAGCCAGCTTGAGTTTTACCGTGTCGGGCGTGAGGTGAATTCATCTCGCTATGACGGCAGTGACACGAAAAAGCCAATTCTGAACTCCTTGTAGAGCTTGATAGCAAGGAGAGCCCCAATGAAGTCACTGCCCTATTCCGCGCCATTGATCGTCGCCGGCGTAGCTTTGGCCTTATCCGCCTGCAGCGCAGACGGAAGTACCCCCTTCTCCACGGCTCCAGCACCATGCAATGCTGAAGCCGCTGGAGCCCTCGTAGGCAAGCCCAAACCGACGGACGCAGAGGCCATGCAGCTTACCGGCGCGAAGACCGTTCGTCAGATCCAGCCAGGCGACATGGTGACCCAGGACTTCCGAGAAGATCGGGTGACGATTGAGACGGATCCCGCATCCGGTCTTGTTGTTCGAGCCACCTGCGGCTGATTGCCTGTTCCTCAAAGAAAAAGGGCCAGCGGAAAACCGCGGCCCTTAAGGTGTGGGGGTCAATAACCTCCAGAGGGGAACAGTCGACGCGCTGCCTGGGAGGAGGGGTGCGCACGTCAACTACCCGCCTATATGGGTCCGCGTCACATGGCCCGCAAGGCGACTAGTCCGAGTTTTGGTACGGACTTCCCTTTGTTGCTTTCCCGTTTGAATCCTGTTCAGCCTGAGAAAGCCGCTGCAACAGGGCGTCGATGCGGCCGTCATTCGGTATCGGTTGATGACTGGCCTGTGCCGCCTTGCGAACCATGTCGCTACAGGCGAGCTGCCTGAATACGTGAGATCTATCTGTCATCGCTGCCCCTCCGCCGCCAGAACGCCGTGAGGAGTCTCAGGTTCCGATTTGAAGTAAGGGAGAGATACGGAGAGGTAAAATCTCTCTCAACATCAACCATTACACCGACAAGGCAGGGTTCGCGTCAATGATGCGCGGTTCCCCCAATTTCGCCGCTGCGCAACGAAATCGGCTCCCCCACGCCCCGCAGGCCGCCTCCGGCGGTCATTGACCCAAACCCTCCCTTGTCGGTCCCGCACCTTTGTTTTCATTCAAAGGAGCTGACGATGACCACTTACGACCACATCAACGAATTGCGCGCCGAGCTTGCAGCGTCCATCGACCGGGCCGAGCGTCAGCAGATCGCAGCCGAGCTGGCGGCGGCCGAAGCGAAGCTTGCCGAAGAAGAGGCTGCATTCGATGCGCTGATCAGCGCCGAGCCGCCCCACTAGGGCGGCTCTTTCCAATGCCGGCGTCATGGGTATTGTCGCGCTATGGTCAAGCGCGTCTTTCTATTCTCAGGAATAGCCGTCTGCCTGTTTGCAGTCGGCTTCTGGTACTTCGTAGCGAGCCTCAGTTGTGGTCTGGACGGCGCGGGCGGATGTAGCAACCTTCCCCCGGCACCATGGAAATATCCAGGTGCCCTCGCCTACTCTCTGCCGTTCTTAGGCTTGGGCATTGTGTTTATCCTGGCGAGCCGGCGTTTTCGGTGACTAACCACGATCTATCAGAACGCCGATCCTCAGCAGGCAGGGAAACCGCGCCTCACAATGATCTGCCCCCCTCCGGTCGCACCCAATCGCGAGGGCGCGCTTGAGGTCGACGAACTGACAGCTGGCGCCGTATTTCTTCACCAATGCTTTCCGATCGAGCACGGCGTAACGGTCGCAGCGCCGGCACTCGACGTCGATCTTTTCCGCCCGGTAATCCTTCAGCCGAGGCAGGCTCATCCAAATCCCTCGCTTCTTCTTCGTTTTCTAGCGCGCCACGGCTACGGGCAGTTCTTTGATATTCGTGGTGTAGCGCGGCGATCGACGGTCAAACTTCGTTTGCCAGTCGCGCTTGATGCCGGCCGAGGCCGGGATAAGCGAGCCACGCCCGAATTTCCCATTGACCGCATCCAGGGCTGTCATCAGCCGTTGCGACTGGTCACGGTCCCGCGCATCGAACAGGGGCCGCGGCTGTGACGCCGCCCGCACCAGATCATTCATGATGATGCCGGCCTTTGCGTATCGATGGCCGTCTCTGAAGATCTTGCGCGCTCCGCTCTGAGCAGCCCGGATCAGATCAAAAGTATCGTTCGAAGCCTCGGGAAAATGGACTGTCGTTTGAGCATAGTGCGGTTTGTCCTTCGAGTTGAAGCGCGACGTATGCATGAAGACCGCTATATGTGTCGCCTCGAGGCCATGCCGTCGCAGCTTCTCTCCCGCCCTCATCGCATAGGCCGCGACTGCCTCGAGCATTCCGGCCAGATCCGTAACCGGCGTTCCAAAGGATCGGGTTACTGCGCAGCCCTTCCGTTGTGGCGGCACGTCTTCGAGCGGCAGGCATGAAATGCCCTGCAGCTCCAGAACCGTCCTCTCCCCCACCACGCTCAGAAGATTGCGGGCGAGCCGCGCATCAACACGCGCCAAGTCGCCGGCTGTTTCGATACCCAGGCCGAATAGTTTTCGCTCTGATGCCGATCCGACGCCCCAAACCTCCCCAACCTCGACGCGATCGAGCCAGCTTTGCCGAACGGCTGCATCTGTCAGATCGCAGACGCCGCCAAGCTCAGGGTTCTTCTTGGCAACGTGGTTTGCGAACTTCGCCAGTGTCTTGCTCGGGCCAATGCCGACACAGGTCGGGATCCCGGTCCATTGCTGAACCGTGGACCGAAGATCGCGGCCGAAGGCGACGCGATCGGCGGGACTGATGTCGGTCATATCCAAAAAGCTTTCATCGATCGAATAGACCTCAACATCCGGGGACCATTGCCGATAGATCGCATTCAGCCTGGCGCTCATGTCGCCATAAAGGGTGTAGTTGCTGGAATAGACCGCCACATCATTGTCACGACAGAGATCGCGGATCTTGAAGTAGGGTTCGCCCATGCCAATTCCGAGCGCCTTGGCCTCCGCCGTTCTGGCAACGGCGCATCCGTCGTTGTTGGACAGAACAATCACCGGCCGCTTTGCGATGGCAGGGTCAAAGACGCGCTCGCAGGAGCAATAGAATGAGTTGCCGTCAATCAGTGCAAAAGAGGTCATCCCTGCTTCCTCGGTCGCAGCCAATGGATGTTGCAAAGTGCGACACCCCAGATCTCGACTTCTGCGATCTCTGGAAGGTCGAACAGCGGCATGTCCGAATTCTCAAACATCAGCCGCGGCCGACCGCCCGTCATGCGCAGCCGCTTCAATGATCGCTCGCCGTGCACGGTCGCCACGACAATATCGCCATCGACCGGCCGCACGCTTCGGTCGACCACGATCAGATCCCCATGGAAGATCCCGGCGTCTCGCATCGAATTGCCGTCGACCTTCCACAAGAAGGTTGCCGGCGGGTTCCGGATCAGGAGCTTGGTAAGGTCGATGGACTCTTCGATGTAGTCATCTGCGGGTGATGGAAAGCCGGCGCATAACCCGTGGAGCATGAGAGGCACATAGATTTCTGCCTCGATTTTCAGGCCGGCGAGCATTCAATTGGATCCTTTCACGACTGGTAGCGAAAGGAACAAACAGGGAACACATGGGGCGTCAAAAATCAAGATAGCAGATTACGCGATCCTAATCTGCAGATCTGCAGCTAACGCGAGTGTCGGCAAGGTGGTAGCTTTTCGAGGCACTGTCACAGTGGAGAGGACGAGGATCACCATGACTGACGAAGTGGAGGACCTTTCAAACACCCTGATGTGGACCGTCGGCATGATTACCCAGGCCGGGCCGGACGACCTCAAGCGTGTGGCAAGGGCTTATCGAGAAGCGCAGGACCTGGTCTCGAAGATCCCGAAGACTGAGGAAGGCGCGCGCCCTCGCATCATCGCTTGTTTCCATCGATCGGACGAGTATCGCGCTGCAGACGATATCGCCTGCGTCGGATGGATCCTGACCGCGATCCAAGAACGAGTGAACGAAGGCGATCTACGCGACTGGAGGAAGCTGCGAACGGTTGTAAGGCAGATGGTAAAGCTGCTGCAGGAGCCAGCGCATTCGCTTCACTGAATCCGGTCGCTGCCTTTCCTGACGACAGGATCGTCGAAGCCAATCACCTCCGGCGCGTTCGGAGCGTCCAAAAGATGCTCAAACCCTTCCCACGTCGCCTTGTCCTCTACCCAATGGCGTTGGATCTGTCTCCATTTACGGTCAGCGAGAACCTGCATTTTCGCGATCAGCTCCAAGAGCTGGCGCGAAAAAAGCAGGTCATCCAGTTGGTTCGTCTGAAACCTGATCTCACCTTTCGGGCCATACGAAACGCGGAGCAGCTGATTGTCAGCATCGAGGACGAACATGCAGACTTCGGGTTCGTTATCCACGTTCTTGGTGACGATCAGCCTGTCAGCGGGATATCCGCCTGTTGCCTTCTGCAGCGCCTGATCAAATGCATTTGCCATTGGGATCACCTTTCCTGTCACTGTCGAATTTTGCGGAACGGTTTTGCCGGGGGGAGTCGGTCCCGGCTTCCGCTTCGCGGCGCTATGCTAAGCCTCCTGCGGCTTCCCTTCTTCCGCCAAAACCGTGTCGAGAATTCCCGCTTTCCCGCCCCTGAAGGAGGGGCGGCGCTATGCTGAAAGCTCCGATGTTCTTCATTGTCCTTCTCGGATCTCGGACTGGCGCCGATCGATCCGAGCGATGTCTTCGCCAGACGGGCGGGAAAGGACGCCGCGTGAGCGCCGGCTGATCGCCAAAGCGGCCGGCGCGCGGCGGAAACCAAAGCCAACCCACTGAGTGCTATGGCGCGGCTTTCGCCGCGCCATTTCTTTTCTGCCTTCCGACCGTCCGGGGCTCCATGGCTATCACCAGGTCATGCACCATCTTCAAGGCCGTATCGTCGAGCTTTTTCAGGTGATCGACCGTTTCTCCCATCAGCTTGTTTCTCACGTCTTTGCGTGCCTTGCCTTTGGGATGCGTAGGCCGTTCGTTGACGAAGGGATCGAAGAATTCTTCTGGAGTGATATCCAGGACCTCGAAAACGTGGATCAGCCGTCCGACGGTCATCAAGGAAGAGGCGTTTTCGTAACGGGAATACGTCGCCTCCTTCACCCCCAGCAGTGTAGCGACTTTAGCTTGCGCAATTTGTCGGTCGGTTCGCAGGTCACGCAGCCGCTGCGCAACAAGCAGATCCAGTTCCTTGAGATCGATAATCTTTCCGTCGAGCCGCTTGCGATAGACGGGATAATCTTTGTTCGGGTCGTCAACGCGTTCAAGTCCGAGATAGCTTACCCACTGCTCGAGTCCGAAACCTGCCATTGCCACCAACCACACTGGAAATTAATCGTTATTCCTCTGGAACAATTAAAGATGGTGCCTCGAAAGTCTACCCTGAATAGCTACTTTAGCGCATCGCTTTGCGACCCCGCTCTATGCCTTCGGCACGGAGCCAGCAGGCGCTGTCTCCGCCCGTTCGGGTGACGATCGGTTGCGCTGCGGCTTCGCCTTCAATCACATGCATCTTGGGCAAAAATCGGTACCGACATTTACAGCCTCTCCCGATCGACCCATATTGGCTACTGATCAAGTCAGGTCGTGGCAAGTCTCTAGCCCTTTCTTGTCGCGTGCCTACGGAGGCCGCCCCGCCTGATCGGGGCGGCCTTTCCGCATCTTGAAAGCTCCTTACCGCCATCAGCACCAATCACGGTGAGTCCGGTCCCCGTCACGATGAAGCAGTGACGCCGGAGGCGTCCTGTCTGTCTCTTTGATGAGGGAAAGAGGAGCGCCGCCCCCTCTCCCTCACAAGGGGAAAAAACGGTCTCCCCGTCCTTCCTTCGCGCAGCCTGAAGGCGCGCTTTCGTGCAGGATCGCCGCTAACGCGCCGCCCCTTCGGCTTTGCCTCGGGCGGGCGAACCCCCTCCGTTTTTATCCCCTTGCCACCCTCTCCCCCGCTGCTCCGCGCGAACTCGGGAGCAGGAGCGGGGCTCCTGCCCACGAGGGGCACGAGAAGACCGCTCCGCGGAATTGGAGAAAGGGCTAGACTATGACCACAACCGCAACCGTTTACCTGCTGGACCCGGAAGCCGGGACCATTCAAGCCGCAGAGGTCGCAGCACCGAGCGCGTTCTCTCAGACCTACGGGCTGATTGGATGCCAGCTTGTCGAGGTGGTGCCATTCGACACGAACCACGTTCTTATCGTCGATGAGGAGGGTTTGCGCGACGGCTTGACCGTTTTCACTGTCTTTGATGGCTACCCGCAGCCATTGGCTGGAAAGATCGTTCTTGCCAGCCTGGACGGCTCGCATGTCCTACCGCCGCAGATCAGCATTGAGGAAGCAGCGGCCCGCCTGAACGTCTGCAAGCCGGTTCTTGATCCGGTCTTTGCCAAGGCAGACGAGCATTCCCCCAATGGGGTCATTTTGGGCGGCGCTTTGATCGGTTTCCAGACCCGCATCACCCGCGCTCACCCAACCGTCATGGCGGGGGTCGTCCGATGATCATCGCTGTTGTCGAGGACCGCACCCTGTCCATTCTCGCCGGAACCTTTGCCGCGACCATCGCGGCGAAGGACATCGAACATAGCTTCCATGCCCTTACTCATTTTCCGGAGCGGCGCACCCTTTCCGAACTGGAAGGGCTGGCAGAGCGCCTGAACGGCTTTGCCGCTTACATGGTGGAGCTGTGGGAGCAAGCAAAACTGCCCCTGCCGGACGCTGAATTAGAGGCCTTTGCCCGCCGTCATGTCGAGATCACCCGCAAGTATTGGGCAGCGGAAGGCCGTTGCATGAACTGGTTTATCACCGGACCTGCTCGCTTTCCCGTCGCCCGCAATGAAAAGCGGATGCGAGTATCAGACGCCCGCCGTGCTGACGTCTCGGCCCATATCGCGACTGCGAAAAAGGCAGTGAAGCGCAAGGCGTTTCCGCACGGGACCGATGACGAGCCGATCCGCTCCGGCGATCCGGCCGCCATGCAGCGCATCGCCTCGCGGATCGAAGACCTAACGCTGTCCATCGACCGGATGAAACGAGCGAATGTCATCATTCGTCAGATGGAGAAGGATCAAGCGAGCGAAACCGACATTCTGGCCCGTGTGGTGGCAGAAACCGGCATGGACGAGGAGAGGGCATCGCGTGGCGTTACCCTTGCCCCGTGGCAGAACCGACGCGGTTTTTCCACCACCAACACCCGCGCCGAACTGCGCCGCATGCAAACCCGCCTCGCTTTGCTTGCTGCGATGAAGAAGCGCGGCGACCGCGCCGAGGACGTCGAGACGGAGGCAGGAGCCGTCACGGTCAAGGAAAATGCCGACATGGCCCGCATTCAGTTGCTGTTTCCCGGCAAGCCGGACGAACAGACGCGGCGAACCCTGAAATCTCACGGGTTCCGCTGGTCCCCTTCGCAGGGGGCTTGGCAGCGCAACTTGAACGAGGCCGGACGCTATGCGGCCAAATGCGTCTTGAAATCGATCAGCGGCAACAGCGCCGCTTGATCAGCCCCGGAAAACAGAGGATCCCCACATGAATGAGCAGATTTTTACAGTCATGGAGTTTTCCGGCCGAGGCGACGCCATGTTCGGCGGCAGTGCCGCCGACTGGAGCCTATACACCCAAGAAGACGGCTCAAACGCTTTCATGAGTGCAGCCGACGCGCAGCGCCGCCAGCTGGTGAAAGCCTATTTCCCGACCAAGAAGGAGGCAAGTGAGGCCGGAGAGGCAGCCAGTCAGCGCAAGGGCCTGATTTCGGCCCTGCCTGTTCGGCGCGTTGACGAGATTCCCTATGCGCAATTGCGCTGGATTGTCGGAAACATGCACGTTGGGACTAGCGATGACGACTTGAAAGCCGACATCAAGGGACGCGCGAAGTCGGGCATGACAGCGAATTCCGACCTTCTGGCGCAGGCGTGCGCCTATGCACTGGCAAGCCACCGAGCCAATCAGGGCTTGGTTGCCCATTTCCGGCTGTAGGAGGCGAAGCATGAAAAGCAACGGCCAGCGCCGAAGCGTTGAGGTGTTCGACACGCCCTCCGGTTTAGGAGGGAGCCACACGGTTGAGGTTGTCGAGGACCTTGGAAACAATAAGGTCAAGGTGCGCGTCTGGTATGGACGCGCCACCGCGGCAGGTTGGGAAGCGTGGAAGGATTGGGACGGCTACCGCTTTGAGACCTACCGCGCCAACCTGACCAACAAGCGGTCAATGCCGCTGTTCAAATAGGACCTGGACCGCATTTCGATGCGGCCCGACATCAGGAGGGACACCATTGAGCCGCTACACCGTGACCGTGAAAACCGACGAAGAGACCGACGAGAACGCCGTAATCGGCTATGATCCGCCGTTGCGCACCTTCTTTCTGCAGGCGTTTCCCGATGAGGAAACCGACGAATATGCCCTATGGTTCGGGACGCATCTTGAGCAGCACCCAAGCCTTGAATCGATCATCGAGAGCGCGCGCCGTTTTGGCTATGAGATCGAAGCGCTGTCACAGAAGGCCATCGTCGCCATGACAAAGGAAGCGGGAACGCCGACGCTGCTAAGCCTTGGCGAGCGGCTAGGATTGGTACGCTGACAATTGTTGGATGCTTTGCTGCGGGGCTGGTTCGGAAGAACTGGCGCCGTAGCCATTTTGGCAGTTGCGAAC
>NZ_UEYQ01000036.1 GCF_900492205.1 Ciceribacter sp. T2.26MG-112.2 | reverse complement strand
CCCTTCCCTTTCCTGCACGTAGATACGACCTGGAAATTCAAGGAGATGATCGCCTTTCGTGATCGCATGGCCAAGGAACTTGACCTCGATCTTCTCGTCCATGTGAATCCGGAGGGCATCGCGCAGAATATTTCTCCGTTCGTACACGGCTCCAGTGCCCATACCCACCTGATGAAGACGGTCGGCCTGCGCCAGGCACTCGACAAGTACGGCTTCGATGCCGCCTTCGGTGGCGCGCGGCGCGACGAGGAGAAATCCCGTGCCAAGGAGCGCATCTTCTCCTTCCGCAACACGGCGCATGCCTGGGATCCGAAGAGCCAGCGGCCGGAAATGTGGAAGACCTATAACACCCGCGTCGCGCCGGGCGAATCGATCCGGGTCTTTCCGCTGTCGAACTGGACCGAACTGGACGTCTGGCAATACATCCTGAAGGAGAACATTCCGATCGTTCCCCTCTATTTTGCCGCCAAGCGTCCGGTGGTCGAGCGCGACGGCATGCTGATCCTGGTCGATGACGAGCGCATGCCGATCGGACCGGGCGACAAGATCGAGGAGCGCATGGTGCGGTTCCGTACGCTTGGCTGCTATCCGCTGACGGGCGCGGTCGAATCCGATGCCACGACCCTCGAGGCGATCGTCAGCGAAATGCTGACCGCCCGCACATCCGAGCGCCAGGGCCGAATGATCGACCGGGACGAGGCGGGCTCGATGGAGAAGAAGAAGCGCGAGGGCTATTTCTGATGGCCACGGCCCCGACAGACGCCCCCCCGGCAAGCCATGGCGAAGACCGGCATGACGAGCGGAACAAATCGCTGCTGCGCTTCATCACCTGCGGCTCGGTCGACGACGGCAAGTCGACCCTGATCGGCCGCCTTCTCTACGATGCCAAGCTCGTTCTCGACGACCAGGTCGCCACGCTCGAAAGCGACAGCCGCAAGCACGGCACCGCCGGCGAAGACATAGATTTCGCCCTTCTGGTCGACGGGCTGGAAGCCGAGCGAGAACAGGGCATCACCATCGACGTCGCGTATCGCTCCTTTACCACCGAGCGGCGCCGGTTCATCGTCGCCGACACGCCGGGACACGAGGAATATACCCGCAACATGGCGACCGGCGCTTCGACGGCGGATCTCGCTGTCGTTCTGGTCGACGCCCGCAAGGGCATATTGCAGCAGACCAGACGGCATTCCTACATCGCGTCTCTCATCGGCATCAGGCACATCCTGCTCGCCGTCAACAAGATCGACCTTGTCGGCTATGACCGCGCCGTCTTCGACCGGCACGTCGCCGACTACCTGGCCTTCGCGCGGGATCTCGGCTTTTCCACCATCCAGCCGATCCCGCTGTCTGCCCGTTACGGCGACAATGTCACACGCCGGTCCGGCAAGACCGGCTGGTATGCCGGCCCGAGCCTCATCGAACACCTGGAGACCGTGCCGGTCGAAGACGCCGCGCTCGATCGGCCGTTCCGGCTTCCGGTACAATATGTCATCCGGCCAAATCTCGACTTTCGTGGCTTTGCCGGCCAGGTCGCCTCGGGCAGCGTGGCCGTCGGCGACACGCTGGTCGTCGCCAAGTCCGGGCAATCATCGCGGGTCCGGGAGATCGTCACCCATGACGGCCCGCTCGAACGGGCCGTCGAGGGACAGGCCGTCACGCTGGTGCTCGAAGACCAACTGGACGTGTCGCGCGGCAATATGCTGGTCGCCCCCGCCGCCCGTCCGAGTGTCGCCGACCAGTTCCAGGCCCATGTGATCTGGTTCGATCACCAGCCGCTGCTGCCGGGCCGAAGCTATATCCTGCGCACCGAGACCGACAGCGTCGAGGCGACCGTGACGGCGCTGAAATACAGCGTCGACATTACCTCCTTCTCCCACATCGCCGCCAAGGCCTTGCAGATGAACGAGGTCGGGGTCTGCAATCTCTCGACCCGCGCGCCCATCGCCTTCGACCCCTATCGCGAGAACCGGTCCACCGGCAATTTCATCCTGATCGACCGGACGACCAACCGCACCGCCGGCGCCGGCATGATCGACTATGCGCTGCGCCGCGCCGACAACATCCACTGGCAGGCCGTCGAGGTCGACCGCGCGGCCCGCGCCGCGCTGAAGGGACACCGGCCCGCCGTCATCTGGCTCACCGGCCTGTCCGGATCGGGCAAGTCGACAGTGGCAAACCGGCTGGAAAGCCTGCTGCATTCGCTCGGCTACCACACCTACCTGCTCGACGGCGACAATATCCGTCACGGGCTGAACCGCGACCTCGGTTTCACCGACGAGGACCGGGTCGAGAACATCCGCCGTGTGGCGGAGGTCGCCAGGCTGATGGCCGATGCCGGCCTGATCGTGATCGTCTCCTTCATCTCGCCCTTCCGCTCCGAGCGGCAACTCGCCCGGGAGATGATGGCCAAGGGTGAGTTCTTCGAGGTGTTCATCGACACGCCGATCGAGGAATGCGCGCGAAGGGATCCGAAAGGTCTCTATCGGAAGGCGATGAGCGGCGAGATCAAGAACTTCACCGGCATCAGTTCACCCTACGAGCCGCCGGAAAATCCCGAACTGCATCTGCGCACCGTCGGGACGGATCCGAACGATCTGGCCATGCGGATCGAAGAAATGCTGGCAACCCGGATGAATGGAGAGACGACGCGTGATCGAGACGTTTGAACAAGCGGCACTGGCGGCCGGCCGGACCATTCTCGAGGTTTACGAGGCGGGCATCCATGTCACGCTGAAGCCCGATTGCTCGCCCGTCACGGAAGCCGACGAGCGGGCCGAAGCGGTGATCCTTGCCCGCCTCGCCGAAGCGCTGCCAGGCGTGCCGGTGGTCGCCGAGGAGGCGGTTTCGGCAGGCAAGGTGCCAGACATAAACGGGCGGCCCTTCATTTTGGTCGACCCCCTCGACGGCACCAAGGAGTTCATCAATCGCCGGGCGGAGTTCACCGTCAACATCGCGCTGATCGAGAACGGCATACCGGTGGCCGGCATCGTCTACGCCCCTGCCCTCAGCATTGCCTATGTCGGCTCCCGCGCCGGCGCCTTCAGACTGACGGTCAATCCGGATTTCACCATCGCCGACCGCCGGCCGATCGCCGCGCGCGTCTGCCGCACCCCGCCGGTCGCCGTGGCCAGCCGTTCGCACAACAATGCGGAGACGGAAGAATTCCTGGCGGAGAACGGCATCACCGAATATCGGTCGATCGGATCGTCGCTCAAGTTCTGCCTGCTGGCCGAAGGCGAGGCCGACGTCTATCCCCGGTTCGGCCGGACCATGGAATGGGACACCGCGGCAGGCGACGCCGTACTCCGGGCGGCCGGCGGAAAGACACGCGGCCTCGACGGCACGCCGCTCGCCTATGGCAAGACTGAGCAGTCCAGCGACACGGACTTCGCCAACCCGTTCTTCATCGCCTGGGGCGCCGGTGAGGACCAGCCTTAGAGCGTTTCCTGGCTAGGTTGGTCAGCTACAGGATGCGATCCACCGCCGACCGCGTCCGCTCCTCGTCGCTCGTCCTACACGAGGAATTCCGGGACCCGCCCCTCCGGCAGCACCGCCTCCGGTGAGTGAAAATCGGGCCTGCCGATGTCGGCGAGGATGGCGTTTGCCACCGTCTCGCCGAGTTCGTGCGAACTGGTAATGCCCTGCACGAAGGGAAACTGGTGCAGCAGGAAGGGCAGCGCCAAGCAATAGAGCCGGTTGCTGAGCGGTTGTTCGACGACGATCCGGAAAAAACTGTCGAGCGCGATGCCGCCGGTTTCCTGTTCCGCCATGGGCTGGCTGCCGATCTGCACCTGACCTTCGCTGCGAGCGCTCGCCTTTGAAACGCCACCCTGGCGCCTGAGGCTCGGAAAGGGGATCTCGTCGGCGGTGAGCCCTCCCTGCCCGGTCGCATCGACCAGCGTATCGAAAACCAGTTCGCCCTCCGGTCGGGTGATGATCGCACCGCGCTCGGGTGTATCGATGTCGAGATCGTAGTCGCCGCCCAGCGCGACGATGTCGAGCACGCCGGCGCGGCGCAGCGCCAGCACCCGCTCGATCGAGGCATGCGGCACGGTCGCATAGTCGTCGACGAACAGGCTCTTGAAGTGGCGGTGGAAGCGCTTCAGGTCGCGGGCGTTGACGTGCGGCACGGCACGGGCCACGACCTCGTGCATGCGCAGGATCGCATAGCGCCAGGCCATGGTCGTCAGGGTTTCATAATTCTGCTTCGCCTCGGCCAGGTTGAGCGCTGCCCACAGGAAGGGATCGCTTTCCTGGCGATCGGCGAAATAGGCGGCTTCGATCGTCTCGACCGTCAGTCCGGCAAGGCCGATCTTCGCCGCATAGTCCGGATCGGCGGCGGCCAGTTCCTCGCAAAAGAGGGCAAAGACCGCGTCCAGCAGGTCGTCGCGGCCGGATGCGATCAGATCGTCGACCGCTTCGTCGGTGCAGATCGACAGTGGCGCATAGGGGATGGGGAAATAGAAATCGGCCTCGGGCAGCATGCCCTTGCGCGACATCAGCGCGATGGAGAGCCCCTCGCTGTCGGCGGCGCGGTGGAACTCGAGAAGGCCGGCCTCGTCGTGATAGAAAGTGCCGTGGCTGGTGGCGACCGTCACCATGGCGTCGATCCCGCTCAGCGACGTCCCGAGAATACCGACGCGGCCCGCCGGAATGTCCTTGAGCAGCGGCGCCGGCCAAGGCGAGGCGAAATAGCCTGGCTTGACTTCGGTAAGGTCGGGAAAGCTGTGCCCCGTGGCCATGACCACATGACCGAAGGCATAGTGTTCGCTCGGCAGATCGGGACGCGACACCGTCACCCGGATCTCGTCCCGCTGAAGCGCGACATCGGTGACTTCATGGCCGGCCTTGATCGTGACGGTATGGCCCGCCGCCCGGCCGGTCGCGACGACCCGATCGAACTGCGCCTTGAAATATTCGCCGAGGACCACGCGCGGAAGGAATTCGCGATCATTGATCTGGGCCGGTTGCACCCGCAGGCGATCGAGTTCCTCCGGCGGCTGGCGGTCGAGCCATTCGACCAGCGTTTCGCCGATCGGCGGTATTTCGATGCTGGCGATATTGGCGAGCATGGCGCGATCGTTGACGGCCGGATGATAGGGCATGCCCCGGCCGGCGACGGCCTCCTTCTCGAATACCGTGATTTCCAGCGGCCGCGCGGAGGAGAGAAGTCTGCGAAGGCAGTAGATCGCGGTGGGCCCAGAACCGATCAGGGCAATGGTGTCGTTCATGTCACGCCTTTCGCGAAGATCCGGCCGTAGACATCGCCAGATCGAGGGACAGCCGCAGGGCGGGCTCAGGTCGCGGGTCATGTTCCGGTCGGCCGCTTCCGCCTTCCTCACCCCTATCGACCTGCCGCTCTCGGACCCGCCCTAAGCGCTCCAATCGCCACTTTGTTCCATGGGGCGGAAAATTTCGCTATGCCGGGCTGGTCCCCTCCCCATCGGCCCGCCGCATGCTGCGATAGAGGGTCGACCGGCTCACCCCGAACTGGCGGGCGGCGGCGGCCAGCGGCGTCCCCTGGCTCATGGCGTCGAGGGCGGCATCGATCTCGTGCGCCATCAGCTTGACGGGGCGTCCGATCGGGCTGCCGCGGGCTCGGGCCGCCGACATGCCGGCCTTGGTGCGCTCGGAGATCAAAGCCCGCTCGAATTCGGCAAGCGCGCCCATGATGTGGAAGATCAGGATGCCGCCGGCCGATGCGGTGTCAACCGACTCGCTGATCGAATAAAGCCCGATCTCCTTGCGCCCGAGTTCGGCCACCACCTCGATCAGATGCGACAGTGACCGACCCAGCCGGTCGAGCCGCCAGATCACCAGCGTATCGCCGGGCGAAAGTTCGCCGAGCGCGCCGACCAGGCCGGGACGCGATCGGGATGCCCCTGACAGGCCGTGGTCGGTGTGGATCCGCCGGCATCCGGCCGCCTTGAGGGCCAGCAACTGCAATTCGATATTCTGGTCGTGGGTGGAAACGCGGGCATAGCCAATTCGCATCGTCATTCGCGCCAGACATTTGTTTCGAGGCTCCGATGGGGGCTTCGGCGTCAATGAGACTGTATCACAACCGTTCCCTTTTGAGCACGCTTCAAAATTTAAGTCAATCATATTATACACGCATAGGTGTATATTCTCCATGGCCGCGCCTTGCCGGACACTCCAGCCTAAGCGTCTACACCATAAGGCTTATTAGCCACCCCCGTAATTCTATGGGCAATCGGCATCGCCTAAACCGGATGCGTTCAGCGGTTGAAATTAGAGAGCGCCAGGTTGTGCAAATAGGAACGCTTTAGCGACGCCTGGACGTCGACTGGCAGATCGATCAACCCTTGAGACGGAAGGAAATTGTCATGCCCAATTACTCGCTCACGCTCAACATCGACCCCACCGACCTCAATGTCATCAAGGCCGCCGGACAGCGGCTGACCCTTGCCAAGCCGGTCGGCAGCGGCGACCCGAACGTCGTCTGGCTGTCGATCGACCCCTTCCAGTCGACCACCGTCGAATGGACGGAAGACTACTGGATCTACGCCTCCACCACCGAGGTGAGCCAGGGCAACAATATCTCCAAGCTTTCGGAAGTGACGCCCGGCCCGGCGCTCGACGCCGGCTACTATCCGTTCACGCCGGCGGCGACCTTCGGCGTCTTCCAGAACAGTCCGGCAATCGCTACCGGTACCTTCGCCGCCGAGAACATGATGCCCTATACCCAGTATCCGGCTCTGACCTTCGGCCTGTCGCAATCGGCCATGGTCAGCAAGAAACTGGCCGAACGCAAGCCGATCTCGGCCCAGTCGGTGCTGTCGCAGCAGCAGATCCAGATGACGCCCTTCACCAATGTCTATGTCTGGCTGCAGAGCCAGTTCGCCAGCGAGACGATCATCACCAAGATCGTCGGCAACAATGCGGTTGCCCGCTTCGGCGGCGGCGTCAACGACATCACCCTCAAGTATGACCCGAACCGCGGCGTCTTCGTCCCGGACGCCAAGTCCGAGGGCCTGATCGAACGCGGCATGATCGAGCTTCGCATGCCGCTGCTGCTCTGACATCCACCGCATCCAGGGGTGGCCGGTTCACCGGCCACCTCACCCCGAACAAACCATGGCTCAAGGACAGAACGACCCGTGCGCCGGATGCGCGGGCCTGCCGCCTTGGCCGACCAGCAACAAGGATGAGGACGATGACCAAACTGAATGGCGGCCTGCGCCGCACCGCATCCGCCCTGCTTTGCCTGGCGCTCGCCGCCTCGGGCGCATCGGCGGCGGATCTGAAGATCGAGAACCTGAAGAACTCCAAGGACGGCCGGGCCCCGCTCAGCCTGGAGGAACTGCAATCGGCCAGACCGATGCCGAGCAAGGAAGTCTCCCCGGAAGAATTGCGAGAGATGCAGCAGCGCTTCCGGGCGCTCAATCCCAATATTCTCAACCTCGGGGCGGGTCCCGACAAGCAGGGCAGCCTGGTCAAGGGCGTGCCGGAAAAGGTCGATGATCCGGCCGCCGCCGCCCCTTATTGGAGCACCGGCCGGCTGACCTTTCGCGACGGCGACGGGGTGCCGTCCGCCTGCACCGCCCAGTTCGTCGAAAGCGCCTCGGTCATCCTCACCGCCGCCCATTGCGTGATGGACGAGGAGACCGGCAAGTGGTTTTCCGATTTCACCTTCCAGCGCGCCTATAATGACGGCGCAACCGCCCAGACGGTCGGCTGGCGCTGCGTCTCGCTGTTCGACGCTTTCCATGACCCGGCCCCGAACTTCGCCTATGACTATGCCTTCATCCTGGCCGACGGAAAGGACGACGAGAAGCCGCTGGAAATGGCCATCGGATCGCCCGCCGACAAGGCTCTGACCGCGATCGGCTATCCGGCCAATTTCGGCAACGGCCGCTTCCTCTACAAGGTCGACGGCGAATGGTTGGCGGTCGTGGACGGCATCGTGACGATGGCGGGCAACCCGATGCGTTCGGGCAATAGCGGCGGCGCCTGGTTCACCGACTTCAAGGTCGGCGGCGGGGCGGGAGAGAACCGCGTGATCAGCCTCAACTCGCACCATCTGGAAGGCAATACCGAGGACGAGAACGGCCCGCTGTTCACCGCCGACACCAGCCGCCTCCTGGCGCATGTGGCGGACGCCAAGTGCCTCGACTGAGACTGGCGAGCCCTGGCGGAAACCCGCCGCGTGCGGGTTTCCGTTCACCGGGGCCGGGTGAGGCAATGGTAACCAATTTGCGCCATAAAGGGTGGAACAGCAGGAGTTTCACCGATGAGTGCATCATGCGCCGGTTGCCGCGACGGCCAGGCCTTTCAAAGCCCCTTCTCCATGGCGTTCCAGCCGATCGTCGATATCGAGCGGCGACAGGTCTTTGCCCATGAAGCGCTGGTGCGCGGCATCGGCGGCGAAGGCGCCGGCGCCGTGCTCTCCAACGTCGACGAGGGCAATCGCTACGCCTTCGACCAGCAATGTCGCGTCAAGGCGATCGAGCTTGCCGCCCGTCTTGACCTGACCGCCAGCAATGCCCGGCTGTCGATCAACTTCATGCCCAACGCCGTCTACGAACCGCGCGCCTGCATCCGCGCCACGCTTGCCGCGTGCAAGACCTTCAACCTGCCGGCCGAGCGAATCATCTTCGAATTCACCGAAGGCGAGGCGCTGGACGTGGCGCATCTGAAGAACATTCTCACCACTTATCGGGAAATCGGCTTCCTCACCGCCATCGACGATTTCGGCGCCGGCCATTCCGGCCTCAACCTTCTCGCCAAGATGCAGCCGGACATCGTCAAGATCGACATGGACCTGATCCGCGGCATCGACGCGGACCGGGCGAAACAGGTGATCCTCAAGCATCTCGTCGCGATGCTCACGGAGCTGTCGATCACCGTGATCTGCGAAGGGATCGAGACCGCCGACGAGTTGAAGGCGATCCGCGACACCGGCGTCACGCTGATCCAGGGATTCGGGCTGGCCCGGCCGAGCTTCGAGCGCCTGACCCCGCTTGGCGAGATTTCGCTCGCCGCCTGAGCCCGGCGGATCGGGCACGTCGATTGCGGTGCCCGCACCGATTTGTCGCAGCGACCGAGCGCGGTTACGCTTGCCCATGCACCACCAAACCGGCAAAAGATGGCGGGCAACCGAGGCTGAGGACGTG
Organism: Ciceribacter sp. T2.26MG-112.2; assembly: GCF_900492205.1. Lineage (GTDB taxonomy): Bacteria > Pseudomonadota > Alphaproteobacteria > Rhizobiales > Rhizobiaceae > Allorhizobium > Allorhizobium naphthalenivorans_A. The sequence continues at coordinate 15,239 of NZ_UEYQ01000036.1, read as the reverse complement.
ACGCAAGAGACGATTACCCTTTACGAGGCGATTGGCGGAGACGCCACCGTGCGGGCGCTGACCCATCGCTTCTACGAACTGATGGACACGCTGCCCGAGGCGAAGCGCTGCCGTGACATCCATCCGCCCGACCTCGCCGAGAGCGAGGAGAAGCTCTACGACTACCTGACCGGCTATCTCGGCGGTCCGCCGATCTACATGCAGAAGCGCGGCCATCCGATGCTGCGGCGCCGGCACATGGTGGCGGAGATCGGCCCGCAGGAGCGCGACGAATGGTTCCTGTGCTTCCGCCAGGCGTTGGAGGAAACCGTGGAGAACGAGAAACTGCGCGAGATCATCTGGGCGCCGATCGAGAAGCTCGGTCATCACATGCAGAACAAGGAATGACGGCGATGATGGGATTTTGCGACCGGATCCGCCCGCTCGTTCTGCTTCTGGCCGGTCTGCTCGGCGCCACCGGCGTGGCGCTCGCCGCAGCCGCCACCCATATGGGCGGGGCCCTGCTCGGTCCCGCCTCGGCCATGTGCCTCGCCCATGCGCCGGCCATGCTGGCCCTTTTCGCCGGCCACAGGCTGATCCGCACCGCGACCGGCGCCGGTGTCTTGATGGGGGTCGGCACCCTTTTGTTTGCCGGCGATCTCGTCTTGAAGCAGTTCTACGGCACCGGCCTCTTTTCCATGGCGGCGCCGACGGGCGGGATCCTGATGATGGCGGGCTGGCTGATCGCCGCTATCGGCGCCTTCCTGCCCGTATCGAGGACCTGACCGCCCGGCTCCGCGCCACTGACCGGCGTCAGCCCTTCTTGCGAAGCGCGTTCGTCTGCCATGTCGGCGCGGGAAAGCTGATGATCGTCGCCTCGCCATAGGGCAGGCGGGCCGACATCGGCTTGGCCGGACGCTGGTGCAAACCCGGCAGTGGCACGATCTCGGCGCTGTCACGACGAACCGTCTCGGCATCGGCGAAGCGCTCGTACATCGCCATGGCCAGTCCATCGCCGCTCTGGGCGGCCATCTTGTGCAGGCCGATCAACAGGCTCCGGTCATAATCATCATCGCTCATGGATTGTCCTTCCTATCGCTCAGGGTCTGCAAGGCCCGTTCGAGGCTGGACTTCGAACCGTTGCGCAACGGAATGAACGTCTTGCCGAACTTCTTGCAGCCGCTCTTCACCCTCAGACACGCATCGTGGCTGATACAGTCGATCGGGCAGAAGACACAGTCGACGGAGGGCAGCACCGTGTCGATGCGCGACACCGCTTCGCGCAAGCCCCCGTCATGGTGGATGAGTTCGGCGCCGTGATTGGTGGCGATCTGGCGCAGATGCGCCACCTGGCAGTCGCGTCCGCCGACATAGAGGAAACTGCGGACATTCAGGGCCGCTTTCGCAGCAGGCGCGGCCGGTGAAGCCTGGTCGCCCTTCGCCAACAGCTTCTGCGCCGCCTGCTTCTTGTTCTTCTTGGCCATGCCCATTCCTCAACTCTCGGCGCCGCGCAAATGCGGCTATCCCCGTCCTGTGAGTCCGGACCATAATAAACATGATTTTTAGAGTAAAGATTAAAACATGATAATTCGCATCATATTTTGACCCAGAACAAATTCGGCCGGTCGCTGAACGACCGGCCGAGGGGGAAGTGAGACGCGGGATAGGCTGTCAGTAAGGCAGACCGACATAGTTCTCCGCCATGGAGGTCTGCGCGGCTGACGAGCCCGAAAGGTAATCGAGCTCCGCCTCCTGCACCTTCTGACCGAAATCGCCCTCATCGGGGAAGCGGTGCAGAAGCATGGTCATCGACCAGGAGAAGCGCTCGGCCTTCCAGATGCGCGACAGGGCACGTGCCGAATAGGCATCGACGGCAGCCATCGAACGCTCGCCATAGAATTCCTGCAGGCCGTCGAACAGATAATGCACGTCGGACGCGGCCAGGTTCAGCCCCTTGGCTCCCGTCGGCGGCACGATATGGCCGGCATCGCCCACCAGGAACAGCCGGCCGAACCGGAGCGGCTCGGCGACGAAGGAACGCAAGGGGGCGATCGACTTCTCGATCGACGGGCCGGTCACCATGGCTTCGGCCACATCGGCCGGCAAACGACGGCGGATCTCGTCCCAGAAGGCATCGTCCGACCATTGTTCGACCTTGTCGCTGAGCGGCACCTGGACGTAATAGCGCGAACGGGTGAGCGAGCGCTGCGAACAGAGCGCAAAGCCGCGCGCGTGGTTTGCATAGATCAACTCATGATCGACCGGCGGCACATCGGCGAGAATGCCGAGCCAGCCGAACGGATAGACCTTCTCGTAGGTCTTCAGCCCCCTGCCCTCGACCGCGGCCCGGCTGGGTCCGTGATAGCCGTCGCAGCCGGCGATGAAATCGCAGTCGATGCGATGGCTGACGCCGTCCTTGTCATAGGTGATGTACGGGCTTTCGCCATCGAAATCATGCGGCGTGACATTGGCCGCATTATAGATCGACACGCCGCCCTCGGCCTCGCGCTGGTCCATCAGATCCCGCGTCAGCTCGGTCTGGCCATAGACCATCACGGACGTGCCGGTGAGGCCCTTGAGGTCGATGCGGTGGCGGCGCCCGGAGAATGACAGGGCAAACCCGTCATGGACGAGCCCCTCCGCGTGCATGCGCTGGCCGGTGCCGGCCCGGTCCATCATGCCGACCGCGCCCACTTCGAGCACGCCGGCGCGGATGCGGCCGAGGATATAGTCGCGATCGACGCGATCGATGATGACATTGTCGATGCCGGCCTTGGTGAGCAACTGACCGAGCAAAAGGCCCGAAGGCCCGGAACCGATGATGGCGACCTGGGTGCGCATGGAAATCCTCCCTGAATTCTTGCCGAATGATAAGCCGGAAGCTCTTGCCGGCAATGGAAGATTCCGGCACATTCTTGGACAATTCGAACATCGAACGAGGCACAGAACGTGACCAGACCCGTTCCGATCTACAGCCTCTACGGCGAGAAGCCGACCGAACGCACGGAATTCTGGGCCCATGCCGAGACGATCTTCAGCCGCAGCTCGCTGCACAGCTGGGAGATCCGGCCGCACCGGCATGAACGCCTGTTTCAGATTCTGCACATTCGCAGCGGCCGGGGCGAGGCCCTGTTCGGCGGTCGCTGGCACCCCTTCGGCCCCCGCACAGTGATCGTCATGCCGGAGCGGCATGACCACGGCTTCCGCTTTTCCCGCGACGTCGACGGCGCCGTCATCACGCTGGTGGCCAGCCGTTTCTCGGCCGAACTGCAGGGCCATGCGGGTCTCGCCGAATGGCTGCGACAACCGAGCCTGACCGCCCTGCCGGACGAACATCCCGACAGCCGATATCTCTGCGAGACCCTCGATCGCGCCGAACAGGAAATCGTCCAGGGCGGCGCGCGCCCGACCGCGCTTGTCGAGCCCTTGCTGCGCACAGCGCTGCTGTTGAGCTTGCGACTTGCCGGAGCGGAACGCGGCCGGAGCGACACCGACCGGGACGGGGAGCGCCTGGCGGAACTGACCCGGATGATCGGCGAGGACTTCCGGTCCCGCCTGCCGGTCGACCACTATGCCCGGCGCCTCGGCCTGACGGCCACCCACCTCAACCGCATCACCCGTGCACTGGCCGGCAAGCCGGTGAGCCGCCTCGTCGCCGACCGCATCGTGCTGGAGGCCAAGCGCGACCTGGTGTTCAGCGCCCTTTCGATCCAGCAGATCGCCTCGCGGCTCGGCTTCGAGGACCAGGCCTATTTCAGCCGCTTCTTCGCCCAGCATGCGGGCCTGCCGCCGAAGCTCTACCGGCAGCGGGAGAAGGCCTTGCTGGAAAGCTAGAGCCCCTGCTCTACAAGCCTTCTGCTCGCCCACCAGAGAGAAATTTTACCGTTTGATAAATTTTTTTTCCTGGGTTAGCCTGTTGCCAATCGCTCGATAAAAAAGGGGAACCACGATGCGACGACTGGAACCGGGCCTGAAGGCCGGGCGGCTGGACGCTGCCGATTATTTGAGGAATTTCTCCGATCTGCATCCGCGCCTCGATGAGCATGAGGCGCTGGTGGCATCCGATCGCTGCTACTTCTGTCACGACGCGCCGTGCATGACGGCCTGTCCGACCTCGATCGATATCCCGCTGTTCATCCGCCAGATCTCGACCGGCAATCCGATCGGTTCGGCCAAGACCATCTTCGACCAGAACATCCTCGGCGGCATGTGCGCCCGCGTCTGTCCGACCGAGACCCTCTGCGAGGAGGCCTGCGTGCGCAATACGGCGGAGGAGCGCCCGGTCGAGATCGGTCGGCTGCAACGCTATGCGACCGATATCGCCATCGAACAGGGACGGCAGTTCTACACGCCCGCGCCATCGACCGACCGATCGGTCGCGGTGGTCGGCGCCGGCCCGGCGGGCCTCGCCTGCGCCCACCGGCTCGCCATGCACGGCCACCAGGTGACCATCTACGACCACCGCGAAAAGGCCGGCGGTCTCAACGAATACGGCATCGCCGCCTACAAGACGACCAATGATTTCGCCCAGAGCGAGGTCGACTATATCCTGTCGATCGGCAATATCGACGTGATCAACGGCGGAATGCTCGGCCGCGACTTCACCCTCGCCGACCTGCAGGCCAAGCATGACGCCGTCTTCCTCGGCACCGGCCTTGGCAATGTCAATGCGCTCAACATTCCCGGCGCCGACACCAACGGCATCCTCGACGCCGTCGAGTTCATCGCCAACCTGCGCGAGGCAAAGGACAAGGCGGACGTTCCGGTCGGCCGCGACGTCGTCGTCATCGGCGGCGGCATGACGGCGATCGACGCGGCCGTGCAGGCCAAGCTGCTCGGCGCGGAAAACGTGACGATCTGCTACCGTCGCGGCAAGGAACACATGAACGCTTCCGAGTTCGAGCAGGATCTCGCTGCCTCCAAGGGCGTCCACATCCGCCACTGGCTGCAGCCGAAGGAAGTGGCGCACCACCATGGCCATGTCTCGGCGATCACTCTCGAATATACCCATGTCGAAGACGGGATGATGAAGGGCACCGGCCACAAGACCGAGATCAAGGCCGACCAGATTCTCGTCGCCATCGGTCAGAAGCTCGACCTCATGGGCATCGAGCAGATGCAACTCCAGGCCGGCAAGATCGCCATCGACGCCGAGGGCCGCACCTCCCTGCCCGGCGTATGGGCCGGCGGCGACTGCGCCTTCGGTGGCCAGGATCTGACGGTTTCGGCCGTCGCCATGGGCCGCGATGCGGCCGAAAGCATCAACCGTTCTCTCGCCGTTCAAACGGCGGGACTGACCGCCGTCGCGTAAGCGCTTCAGAGAGGACAAGACAATGGCTGATCTTCGCAATAATTTCGTCGGCATCAAGTCGCCCAACCCCTTCTGGCTCGCCTCCGCGCCGCCGACCGACAAGGCCTACAACGTCGAGCGTGCCTTCAGGGCCGGCTGGGGCGGCGTGGTGTGGAAGACGCTCGGCTCGGAAGGCCCGCCGGTGGTCAATGTCAACGGCCCGCGCTACGGCGCGATCTGGGGCGCCGACCGCCGTCTTCTCGGCCTCAACAACATCGAGCTGATCACCGACCGCCCGCTTCAGGTCAATCTCCAGGAGATGAAGCAGGTCAAGATGAACTGGCCGGACCGGGCGCTCGTTGCCTCGATCATGGTGCCGTGCGTCGAGGAAGAGTGGAAGGCGATCCTGCCGCTGGTTGAAGAGACCGGCGCCGACGGGATTGAACTCAACTTCGGCTGTCCGCACGGCATGTCCGAGCGCGGTATGGGCGCCGCCGTCGGCCAGGTGCCGGAATATATCGAAATGGTGGTGCGCTGGTGCAAGCAATACACCCGCATGCCGGTGATCACCAAGCTGACGCCAAACATCGCCGACATTCGCAAGCCGGCCCGCGCGGCAAAGGCCGGTGGCACCGATGCCGTCTCGCTGATCAACACGATCAACTCGATCGTCTCTGTCGACCTCGACAATTTCGCCCCCAATCCGACGGTCGGCGGCAAGGGGACCCATGGCGGCTATTGCGGCCCGGCGGTCAAGCCGATCGCCCTCAACATGGTGGCCGAGATCGCCCGCGATCCGGAGACCTACGGCCTGCCGATCTCCGGCATCGGCGGTGTCACCACCTGGCGGGATGCGGCCGAATTCATGGTGCTCGGCGCCGGTAACGTGCAGGTCTGCACAGCGGCCATGACCTATGGCTTCAAGATCGTCGAGGAAATGATCACCGGCCTCTCCGACTGGATGGACGCCAAGGGCCATCGCAATCTCGACGACATCACAGGCCGTGCCGTGCCGAACGTCACCGACTGGAAGTATCTGAACCTCAACTATATCGCCAAGGCGCGGATCGACCAGGACGCCTGCATCAAGTGCGGCCGCTGCCACATCGCCTGCGAGGATACGTCGCACCAGGCAATCACGGCAGAGGTCGACGGCGTGCGGCATTTCGAGGTGATGGAGGACGAATGCGTCGGCTGCAACCTCTGCGTCAACGTCTGTCCGGTCGAGAACTGCATCACCATGGTGGGTCTTGAGCCCGGAACGCTCGACCAGCGCACCGGAAGCCCGGTCAGTCCGATCTATGCCAACTGGACGACGCATCCGAACAATCCGACGGCGGTTCAGGCCGCCGAATAGGTCCCGTTCCGCCTCTACTCCTCCTGACCCCCGCATGGGGGTCTTTTTTTTTGCCATGCCGCGGCTCGCGTCTAGCGGGCGATAATCGCAATGTTTCGCGCGCTGATTCAACAAATTTCAAGAGTTTCGTGGAATTGTCACCCTCCGTGTTGGGTGAACCGGTGGCTGAGAGTTGCTCGACCATGCGAGTGGAGACAGCAGGCATGGCAGGAAATACAGGAAAATACGGATGGAGAGCGCTCGGCGCGGCTCTTCAATACTATTTTCCCGCCGTGATCGTCGTCATCGCCGTCGCGATTGCTGTCGGCTATGCCGATCAGCAGAAACAGCGCCTCTACCAGGAGAACATCCGCAACCGTGTCGCGGAGGAGCTCGGACTGGTGCGCGCCCGCCTCGAAGGCGGCATCACCGCCAATATCCAGTTGGTGCAGGGCCTGGTGGCGGTCATCGAGACCGAGCCGGACATCTCCGCCGACCGCTTTGCCACGCTTGGCGTGCGGATCTTCGAAACGAACCACCAGCTGCGCAACATCGCCGCCGCCCCGAACCTGGTGGTCAAATACGTCTATCCGCTTGCCGGCAACCAGCCGCTGATCGGCTTCGACTATCGCAGGAGCGAGGCACAGCGCGCCGCCGCTGAACGGGTCCGGGAAACCGGCAAATATGTCGCGACCGGCCCGGTCGATCTGGTCCAGGGCGGACAGGGCCTGATCGTCCGCTATCCCGTGATCGTGCCCAATGGCCGCGGCGGCCGGACCTTCTGGGGCCTCATGGCGGCGGTCATCGACATTGACCGGCTCTATGAATATGGCGGCCTGACCTCCAACACCCTCGGCATCGACGTGGCGATCGCCACCAAGGCCGAGGACGGAAGCGTCGGCAAGGTCTTCTTCGGCGACGCATCGCTTTTTGCCGCAGCGCCGGTCACGATGCCGATCAGCTTCGGCAGCGAGAGCTGGGAAATCGTCGCGGCGCCGAAGGGCGGGTGGGACCAGCCGGCGCCGGATCTCTGGGTCTCCCGCATCCTGATGCTGCTGGTCGGCCTGATGATCGTCGCGCCCGTGGCCTGGATCGCCCGGCTGCTGAGCGAACGCCAGGCCAACATCGCCGCCCTTCGCCAGCGCGAAGAAGAACTGCGCGCGCTCTCGCACCGTCTGGAAATCGCCCTCGAAGCCTCCCGCATCGGCGTCTGGGAGCTCGATATCGGCAGCGGCGAGCTCAATTGGGACGCCCGCATGCAAAAGCTCTACGGCGTTGGAGGCGACGGGCACTACACCTATGAGACCTGGCGCGACGCGCTTCACCCCGACGATCTCGCCGAAGCCGAACAGGTCTTCGCCCGCGCCATGGAATCGGGCAAGGACTACGTCACCGAGTTCCGCGTGATGACCGCCGACGGCGAAGTACGCCATGTCCGCGCCTATGGCACGACCTACCGCGATTCTCGCTTCCGCAAGAAGCTGGTCGGCGTCAACTGGAACGTGACGGCCGACATCCGCCTGCAGCAGGAACTGCGCGACGCCAAGCAGCAGGCCGAACTGCAGAACCGCGAACTCGAGCAGGCCCGCCAGCACATGGAGCACAATTCGCTGCATGACGCCCTCACCAACCTGCCGAACCGCCGCTACCTCGACCAATACCTGATGCGGCTCGATGCCGTGAACGAGACGCAGGCGCCGGCGACCGTGCTGCATATCGACCTCGACCGTTTCAAGGACATCAACGACACCCTCGGCCACGGCGCCGGCGACGCCATTCTGCGGCATGTCGCCGCCAAGCTGCGCGAGAACACCCGTATCGAGGACTTCGTCGCCCGCATCGGCGGCGACGAGTTTGTCGTCGTCTGCGCCGATACGCTGACCGATCAGGAATATGGCGACCTTGCCCGCCGACTGATCGACGCGATCAATACGCCGATCATCCATGGCGGTCACGAATGTCGGGTCGGCGCCTCGATCGGCATCGCCACCCGGGAACTCTGCGATTTCAAGGCCGAGCAGTTGCTGGTCAATGCCGACATCGCCCTCTACGAGGCCAAGCGCCACGGCAGGAACCGTGTAGAGCGCTATACCGACCGGCTGAAATCGCTGACCATCAACACCAAGAAGACGGCAGACGCGATCCTCAAATCGCTCGACCAGAACGACTTCATCGCCTATTTCCAGCCGCAGTTCGATGCCCATACGCTGGAGATCAACGGCGTCGAGGCGCTCGCCCGCTGGAACCACCCCGAAGAAGGCATCCTCGGCCCGGACAGCTTCCTGAAGATTGCCGAAAGCCTCAACGTCGTCTCCCAGATCGATGCGGCCATCCTCGACCAGGCGCTTCTGCAACGCACCCGCTGGCTGGCCAATGATCTGGCGATCGACAAGGTCTCGGTCAACATTTCCGCCCAGCGCCTGTTCGACGAAAGCCTGCTGCAACGCCTGGACGGGCTCGATCTGGTGCCCGGCAGCCTGTCGTTCGAGCTCCTCGAATCCATCTCCTTCGACGACAAGGGTGCCGCCGTCACCAGCAGCATCGAGCGGATCAAGGCCTATGGCATCGACATCGAGATCGACGATTTCGGCACCGGCTATGCCTCGATCCTCAGCCTGTTGAAGCTGTCGCCGCGCCGCCTGAAGATCGACCGCCAGCTGACCGCGCCGATCATCGTCTCTTCCGCCCAGCGCCGGCTGATCAGTTCGATCGTCGACATCGGCCGCTCGCTCGGCATCGAGATCGTCGCCGAGGGTGTCGAGACCATGCACCACGCCGCCATCCTGCGCGACCTCGGCTGCCAGACCCTGCAGGGCTATGCGCTCGCCCGCCCGATGGACGGCAATGCCCTGATCGAATTTGCCCGCGCCCGCACATGGATGCAGCTCAGGACCGCCGAGGTCGGCTGAGACACCGCACTGCACCTAGTCTCGCCTTTCCATCTTCGCTGCGGCCATGCTAGGCAGAGCCGATGCCGCAAGCCGGCGCCCACAAAGCCAGCCGAAGCAGACCGTGACAGAGCAAGCGACCGACAGATCCCGCCACAACATCCACGCCCGGGGCAGCGAGAAACTGAAGGCCCATCTGGCGGTCCTGCTTTTCTCCCTTCTGGTTTCCGGGTCCTTTTCCCTGGGCGGCATCGCCACCCAGATGGTCGATCCGCTTGCCCTCCAGGCCTTGCGCTATGCGGTCACGGTGGTCTTCATAGCGGCGCTTTGCGCCAAGCTGGGCGTGTCGCTCTCATGGCCGAAGGAGCCCTGGCGGTTTGCGGTGCTCGGCCTGCTGATGGCGGTCTACATGACGACGATGTTCGTCGCGCTGCAGTTCACCAAACCGGTGGCGACCGGTGCGGTCTTCACCCTCATGCCGCTCTTGAGCGCCGTCTTTGCCTGGTTCCTGATGCGCCAACACACCAAGCCGGCCGTCCTCGTCAGCCTGCTGATTGCGGCAACCGGTGCGGTCTGGGTGATCTTTCGCGGCGATCTCGGCGCCCTTCTCGCCTTCGACGTCGGCCGCGGCGAGATGATCTATTTCGTCGGCGTGCTGTGCCATGCCGCCTACGTGCCGCTGCTGAGGCTATTCAACCGCAAGGAAGCGCCGCTCGCCTTCGTCTTCTGGGCAGCCGTCGCCACCTTCGCCTTCATTCTCGTGCCGGCCGCCCCCCGCCTTGTCGAAGTCGACCTTTTCAACCTGCCGCCGATGGTGTGGATCGCGGTGATCTATCTCTCCGTCTTCGCCACGGCGGTCACCTTCTTCCTTCTGCAATATGCCTCGGTGCGCCTGCCCGCGTCCAAGGTGCTCGCCTACGGATACCTGACGCCGACCTTCATCATCGTCATCGAGGGCCTGATCGGCCACGGCTGGGCGTCCGGCGCCGTCTTCCTCGGCGCGCTGGTGACCGCCTGCGGCCTGCTGGTTCTGGCATGGCTGCCGGACTGATCAGCCGACCTTCGGCTTTTGCGGAATGAGGCCTCGCACGAACAGGCCCTCGAGATAGCGGGCCGCATCCTCGAAGCGCGTGTCGCTTCGCTCGCCCTCACCCAGCACCGCCCGCACCTGGACGTCGAAATCGGCATAATGCTGGGTGGTCGACCAGATCGAGAAGATCAGGTGATGGGGATCGCAGTCGCGGACCTTTCCGGCCCGGATCCAGCAACGGATGACCTCGACCTTCTCATCGACCAGGTCCTTCAACTGCCCCTTCAGCATATCCTCGATATGCGGCGCGCCCTGCAGGATCTCGTTGGCGAACAGCCGGCTCTCGCGCGGGAAATCGCGCGCCATCTCCAGCTTGCGGCGGATATAGGATCGCACCTCCTCCTCCGGATCCCCTTTCGGATCGAAAGCCTTAAGCGGCTCCAGCCAGTTCTCCAGCACCCGGTCGATCAGCGCCCGGTGCATGCCTTCCTTGGTGCGGAAATAATAGAGCAGGTTGGGCTTCGACATGCCGGCCACCTCGGCGATCTGGTCGATGGTCGAGCCGCGAAAACCGCGTAGCGAGAAGACGTCGAGTGCCGCTTCGAGGATCACCTCTTCCTTCTCTTCCTGGATGCGGGTTCGCCTTTGTGTCCTCGCCGCCCTCGGTATCGCCATGCGTTCCGTCCCAACCCTCGTCCGCCAAGCCCAAGAGCTTGATCTTTATCAGTTTTATTGATGCACCTTTTTCAGGCAGATGCCCTGAATTTTGTCGTGGTTTTTTCGTCTTTTGCGTCTTGAGTGCCGCGCCGGAAGCTGTAATGTTTACCAGTCGGTCAAATTATCGGACAGGTGCCATCCAAAGGCAACCGGCCATTTTATCCAGCCTAACAAGCAAAAAATCATTCGGCTGGAGACCACGGGGAATAACAGGGCATGCCTCTTGCATGACCCTTCGAAAACAGGTGAGGATGACTGCAATGACGGCTCAAACCGGCGTGAACTTGCGCGTGAACGGCGACCGCCTCTGGGACATGCTGATGGAGATGGCGAAGATCGGCCCCGGCATTGCCGGCGGCAACAATCGCCAGACGCTGACCGACGCCGACGCGCAAGGCCGCAGCCTCTTCCAAAAGTGGTGCGAAGAGGCCGGCATGACCATGGGCGTCGACAAGATGGGCACGATGTTCATGACCCGTCCCGGCACCGATCCCGACGCCCTGCCGGTCTATGTCGGCTCGCATCTCGACACCCAGCCGACCGGCGGCAAGTATGACGGCGTGCTCGGCGTGCTGGCCGCCCTCGAAATCGTCCGCTCGATGAACGATCTCGGCATCAAGACGAAGCATCCGATCGTCGTCACCAACTGGGCCAACGAAGAAGGCGCGCGCTTTGCTCCCGCCATGCTCGCCTCTGGCGTCTTTGCCGGCGTGCATTCGCTCGACTATGCCTATGGCCGACAGGATCCGGACGGCAAGACCTATGGCGACGAGTTGAAGCGCATCGGCTGGCTCGGCGACGAGGAGGTCGGTGCCAGAAAAATGCACGCCTATTACGAATATCACATCGAGCAGGGCCCGATCCTCGAAGCCGAGGAAAAGCAGATCGGCGTCGTCACCCACTGCCAGGGCCTGTGGTGGCTGGAATTCACGCTGACCGGTCGCGAAGCCCATACCGGCTCGACGCCGATGAACCTGCGCGTCAACGCCGGTCTCGCCATGGCCCGCATTATGGAAATGGTGCAGGCCGTCGCCATGGACAACCAGCCGGGAGCGGTCGGCGGGGTCGGCCAGGTGAAGTTCTCGCCCAATTCCCGCAACGTGCTTCCGGGCACGGTGATCTTCACCATCGACATCCGCACCCCCGACCAGGCCAAGCTCGACCGCATGCGCGCCCGCATCGAGAAGGAAGCGGTCGCGATCTGCGAAGCGCTCGGCGTCGGCTGTTCGGTCGAGGCCGTCGGCCATTTCGACCCGGTCACCTTCGATCCGAAGCTGGTGGAAACGGTGCGCAACGCCGCCGAGCGGCTCGGCTACAGCCACATGAACCTGATCTCCGGCGCCGGCCACGACGCCTGCTGGGCCGCCAAGGTGGCGCCCGCCACCATGATCATGTGCCCCTGCGTCGGCGGCCTGTCGCACAACGAGGCCGAGGACATCTCCAAGGACTGGGCCACCGCCGGCGCCGACGTGCTGCTGCAGGCCGTGCTGGAGACGGCGGAGATTGTGGCGTGATGGCAATCGCCTGCGGCGCCCCCTCATCCGGCCCTTCGGGCCACCTCCTCCCCGCTGGGGAGAAGAGGGAGTTTGTGGCGACCTCACCATCTTCACCGACCGGTTCGGCGACGCCACTGTGTGGTTTAGAGGAATGGAGCGCACGGCGACGGCGTGACCTCTTCTCCCCAGCGGGGAGAAGGTGGCGCGTAGCGCCGGATGAGGGGGGCTCCCACATGGCAGGCGACCAACGGGACATCACCAAGCGGCGCCCCGGCAAGACGGATCAGGCGCGCTCACTGCGGCAGAACGAAACAGGGGCCGAATTTCGCCTCTGGAGCGATCTTCGCAACCGGCAACTGAACGGATACAAGTTTTCGCGACAGGTTCCCCTAGGCGTCTACGTGGCGGATTTCGTCTGCCGGGAACGGCATCTCATCGTCGAACTCGACGGCAGTCAGCATGCCGAGAGCATGGCGGACGAGGTTCGCACCCGCTGGCTGAACGACAACGGCTATTCGGTTCTGCGTTTCTGGAACGACGAGGTACTGAAAGAACGCCGAGCCGTTCTGGAGACTATTCTGGCGGTGCTGCAGGGCCAGATCGTGGAGGAATGCGAAGCGATCCGCTTCTCTCCGGCGAAACGGGAGAAACGGTGACCGCCATGCCGCAACAGTGCTCGCTTCGCGCCCCCTCATCCGGCCCTTCGGGCCACCTTCTCCCCGCTGGGGAGAAGAGGGAGTGTGCCGCGGCCTCGCCGTTTCCAATGACCGTTTCCATGAAGCTGCTTTCAGATCTCGACAAAGGGAGCGCACGGCGACGGCGTGACCTCTTCTCCCCAGCGGGGAGAAGGTGGCGCGTAGCGCCGGATGAGGGGGCGCCGGAGGCGAGAATGATCACAAGAACCAACACGACATGGGGTGAAACGACATGAGCACAGTCATCAAGGGCGGAACCATCGTCACCGCCGATCTCACCTACAAGGCAGACGTCAAGATCGAGGGCGGTGTGATCGTCGAGATCGGGCCGGAGCTTTCGGGAGACACGGTTCTCGACGCCGCCGGCTGCTATGTCATGCCGGGCGGCATCGATCCGCATGTGCATCTGGAAATGCCCTTCATGGGCACGTACTCCGCCGACGACTTCGAAAGCGGCACGCGCGCAGGCCTTGCCGGCGGCACCACCATGGTGGTCGACTTCTGTCTGCCGGCGCCGGACCAGTCGCCGCTCGACGCGCTCTCGATGTGGCACAACAAGACCAGCCGCGCCAATGCCGACTATTCCTTCCACATGGCCATCACCGGCTGGAACGAGCGCGTCTTCGACGAGATGAAGACGATCGTCCAGGACAAGGGTATCAACACCTTCAAGCATTTCATGGCCTACAAGGGCGCGCTGATGGTGAACGACGACGAGATGTTCGCCTCCTTCTCGCGCTGTGCCGATCTGGGCGCGCTGCCGCTCGTCCATGCCGAAAACGGCGACGTGGTGGCGGCGATGACCGCCAAGCTTCTCGCCGAAGGCAATAACGGCCCCGAGGCGCATGCCTATTCCCGCCCCGCCGAAGTCGAAGGCGAAGCCACCAACCGCGCCATCATGCTGGCCGACATGGCAGGCGTGCCGCTCTATGTCGTGCACACATCGTGCGAGCAGGCCCATGAAGCGATCCGCCGCGCGCGGCAGAAGGGCATGCGCGTTTATGGCGAGCCGCTGATCCAGCACCTGACGCTCGACGAGAGCGAATATTCCAACCCCGACTGGGACCATGCCGCCCGCCGCGTCATGTCGCCCCCCTTCCGCAACAAGCAGCACCAGGATTCGCTCTGGGCCGGCCTGCAGTCGGGCTCGCTCTCCTGCGTCGCCACCGACCACTGCGCCTTCACCACCGAGCAGAAGCGTTTCGGCGTCGGCAACTTCGCCAAGATCCCGAACGGCACCGGCGGCCTCGAAGACCGCATGCCGATGCTGTGGACCTATGGGGTGGCGACCGGCCGCCTGACGATGAACGAATTCGTCGCCGTCACCTCGACCAATATCGCCAAGATCCTCAACATCTATCCGAAGAAGGGCGCGGTCCTCGTCGGCGCCGATGCCGACCTCGTCGTCTGGGATCCAAAGCGCTCCAAGACGATTTCGGCCAAGAGCCAGCAGTCGGCGATCGACTACAACGTCTTCGAAGGCAAGCAGGTGACCGGCCTGCCGCGCTTCACGCTGTCGCGGGGCAAGGTGGTGATCGAGGAAGCGACGGTGAAGACGCAGGAAGGCCACGGCCAGTTCGTCAGCCGAGAACCCTTCCCTGCCGTCAACAAGGCGGTATCCACCTGGAAGGAACTGGTCGCCCCGCGCAAGGTCGAGCGCAGCGGTATTCCGGCGACAGGGGTGTGAGGAACACAATGCTGGCGGTGCTTGGCGCTACCCCCCTCTGCCCTGCCGGGCATCTCCCCCTCAAGGGGGGAGATCGGATGGGGCTGGCCGCTCGCCACACCTCCCCCTTGAGGGGGGAGGT
>NZ_UEYQ01000041.1 GCF_900492205.1 Ciceribacter sp. T2.26MG-112.2 | reverse complement strand
TGACCAGGCATGAAACTGCTGATGACTTCAATTGGATTGTTCTCCAATTTTCGGGATTCGGACAGCTATCCGATTTATCCGCCACCATGCGAAGACCGACAGGAGGAGCATTGCGGCAAGTAAGACAATACTTGCAAAGCCCCAGCCGGTTTCCACCGCCTCCTCTATCTGTGCGCCGAAAACGAAGCCCGCCGAAACCAGGCAGGCGGTCCAAACTATTGCGGATGCTGCATTCAGAACTGTAAACTTTGCCCATGACATTGATCCGAGACCAACCGGAAGCGCGCCGATGGTCCGCATACCCTTGGGATATCTGTAAAGAAAGATGTAGGCGCAGCCGTACTTTGCAACTAGGATTTTCGCGGCCGCATAGGCCTTTTCGGCAAAAGGCCACCTCGTTAACCACGCATCCCCGTATCGCCTCGCGATAAAGAACCGTGCTTCGTCCCCGAGATAGCCGCCGGCAAAGGTCACCGCTAAAACAAGGGACAAGTCCAAAGCTTGTGTTTGAGCCGCATAGCCCGCGAACAACGGGAGACTACCGCTTTTCAGCATGCAGTATGCGAAAAGCAGGATGTACATCCATGTCCCGTATTCTCGTACTAGATCAGACAAACCGTCCATATCGCTTCACCAAATCAAATCGCAGGCACAAACAGAAACTCTTTTGTGTACGATCTACACGATCTATCGGATGTTTTCCGTCGCATGGCCTGCCTGGTGAGTGCACGACCATCGGACATCTGGTTCAGTTTGGCATAGCCCGGGCACGAGCTGAGGCTTCCGGTGTTTTCCGACAGCCTCTACATGACAGCGCCAGGGGAATGCGGATAATCGGAGTCAGCTCCTACAGGGCACAGGCCTCGCATGCCTGACCTCACGACTTCAGGCCGCTGAACTGTCGGTGGGGACTTCACGGTTTTCTCCGCCTATGCCTCAGAGAAGCGAGGCAGGCTGGTAACGACGATGGGGGTTTTGCCTGGCACTCGACCATACAAGTCGACCACGTCCTGATTGATCATCCGGACACACCCTGAGGATACCGACTTGCCGATCGTCCACCATTCCGGCGACCCATGGATGCGATAAAGCGTGTCCTCGCCATTCTGGAAAATGTAAAGCGCGCGCGCGCCCAATGGATTCTTGAGGCTAGGAGGCATACCGCCATTGGCAATGCTGTAGGGCGCAAGTTCTGGCTGTCGAACGACCATCTCGTCAGGTGGCGTCCAGCGCGGCCACTGACGTTTGTACTGGATGACCCCCTTGCCCGACCATTCGAACCCCTGCCGGCCGAGACCGACGCCGTATCGCATCGCCTGTCCGCCCTCGTAAGTCAGGTAGAGAAAGTAATTGGCCGTATCCACGACCAATGTGCCTGGCCGCTCTCCAGTCGGATCACTCACCATCTGCCGGTAATAGCGCTTGGCGATCTTCTGGTAGGGTATAGCAGGCAGCGGGAACTGTTCGTTCAGTATTGGTCCATAGGTGGTTTCCAGAACTGGATGGGCGATGGGTACGATTTCAGACTGTGTCGTCTCTGCGGTCGTTGTCGAGCAGCCAGTCAACACAGCCGCCGCTGCCCCAGCACCCCCGATAACGAAGCCTCGTCGTGTCAATTTCCCAGACTGCAATGTATTTCCTCTCGACGGTTGAAGTTCTGGCTTACGAGCCGGTCATCAGATTGCGGATCTTCTTCATCCGAACCTCGCGGGATTCATGCATGTCGAGCGTTCCTTTGAAGCTACCATTGGCGTCCATCATGTATACGCCAGCCGTATGGTCCATTGTGTAGCTTCCATCTTCGGTCGGAACCTTGCGTGCGTAGGCGGAGAAAGCTTTGACAGCCGTCGCTGTTTGCTCCGGCGTTCCCCGAAGGGCAAGGATTCGACGGTCGAAGGATGTCATGTACTCGTTGAGCAACTGCTGAGTATCTCTCTCTGGGTCAACGCTGATGAAAACAACGTTGAAACCGCTCGCAGCGGGCCCGAGTTCATTCATCAGGTCACTCAGCTCGAACAGCGTTGTGGGGCAGATGTCAGGGCAGTGGGTAAAGCCAAAGAACGCCAAATACGGCTTTCCCTTGAGGACAGCGTTATCGATCACTTGGCCCCGGTGCGAAACCAACTCAAATGGGCGACCGATCGAAGGGGTAGAGGACGTGTCTGGCTCACCACGTTTGCCGCCACTCGATTGGAGCAAGTAACCTATAATCAGTAGCAATGTGACGATCGCAACCACACACCACGCCACAAGTCGAAACGCTCTGAGAGCTTTCATCTAATTCCCTGCCGACATTCACCCTGAAGAACCTCTTAGAGTAGTCCTAATCCCTCTAGTAGCTTGAGGTTCAACCCTGCGAGTTCTGGTCGATCGTTCAGCAGCTTTTCAACCGCCTCCAGAGGAACATGTCCTTCAACATAGTACCCACCGACAACTGCGGTATGGCAGCCCTGAACATCCAAGGGCACGTTCATGGAAGCCTTGAACGCTTGCATATCATCCTCATCAAGCTCGACCACTTCGTAGCCTTCGCTTGCATAGGCCCTGCTCCATGCAACACAACAGCCGCAACCCGGATCCTTGTGAACGGTCATAGCCGCACCTTCTGCAAATGCGATCCGCGGCACGAGAGCGGCTGCAAGTACAAAACCAACAAACTGTTTTCGCTTCACTTTCGCGTTCCCCTCATAGACAATGGCCGCCCCGCCTAAATTTGGGGCGGCCGCTGTTGTTACTTAAGCTGGGTGACGGTCAGCTTGCCGTTCACCCGCTCTGCCACGAATTCAACGTTGGCACCCGCTTTCATCTTGTCGAGCATTGCGGGGTCTGACACGCTGAACACCATTGTCATTGCAGGCATGTCCAGGCTCTTCAGTTCTTCGTGAATCAACGTCACCTTATTCGCCTTTGCATCGACCTTTTTGACGGTGCCCTTCGTGAATTCTTGAGCGAGGGCGCCAGTGGCGAGAACAGCAAAGGCAGCTGCTAACGGAATCATGTATTTCATCGTTTGGCTCCTAAATCTTACTTCTGTGCCACAGTCACGTCGCCGTGCATGCCGGCGTCGTAGTGACCCGGCACCAAACAAGCGATTTTGAAAACACCGTCATTGGTAAACCTCCAAACTATTTCACCTGTTTTGCCTGGAGCCAAGCGGATCGCGTTCGGATCATCATGTTCCATCTCTGGGAACTTCTCCATGACGGCCTTATGCTCCATAACCTTGTCCTCTTGGTCGAGGACGAATTCGTGGTCAATCTCACCCGCGTTTTTCACCGCGAACACGACTGTCTGGCCTTTTCGGACCTTGAAGTTACTGGGGGTAAACAGCATCTTGCCGTCATCCGTTTCGGTCATAGTGACACGGATGGTCTGTGTTGCCTTTGCCTTGTCGCCGGGCTCTCCAACAGCCATCTCGCCATGTCCGCCCGCGTGTTCGCCGGCAGCTAATACAGGGGTCGCGAGAGTGGCCACTATAAGGCCGATGAGTGCAGTCTTCATGATTTCAGTCCTTTCTTGGGTTGATTTTCAGCCGTGATCCGAGTGCTTCGGAGTGAGCTTTGTCTTTGCATCCTTAGCTTTCGGAACATCGGGCAGCTCGCCCGTCCATTCCCAAGCCTGAGTACCGGGTGGGTTCTCGTACCAGCCTGGATCTGAGTAATCGCCCGCGGATATGCCTTCGCGGACCTTCACCACCGAGAACATACCACCCATTTCGATTGGGCCATGCGGACCCCAACCGGTCATCATGGGCACCGTGTTCTCCGGGATTTCCATGGACATCTCGCCCATATCGGCCATGCCTGCGGTGCCCATAGGCATATATTCTGGTTGGAATTGCCGGATCTTCTTTGCGACCTCTTTTTTGTCGACGCCAATGAAAGTCGGGATGTCATGGCCCATGGCATTCATAGTGTGGTGCGACTTGTGGCAATGGATCGCCCAATCGCCTACATACTTGGCGTCAAACTCGTATGCTCGCATCGCACCAACGGGGATGTCGATACTAACCTCAGGCCACCGAGCTTCTGGCCGTACCCAGCCACCGTCAGTGCAGGTCACCTCGAAATCATAGCCGTGCATATGGATTGGATGGTTGGTCATTGTGAGATTGCCCACCCGCACGCGGACTCGATCGTCTTTCGAAACGACGAGCGGATCGATCCCAGGGAAGACCCGGCTGTTCCAGGTCCAGAGGTTGAAGTCAGTCATCTCCATTACCCGCGGCACATAGGTGCCAGGATCAATATCGTATCCGCTCAGGAGGAACACGAAATCTCGATCCACGGGCATGAACGTTGGATCTTTTGGATGGATCACAAAAAAGCCCATCATACCCATCGCCATCTGGACCATTTCGTCCGAGTGGGGATGATACATGAAGGTACCGGACTTCACGAGGTCGAACTCGTAGACGAAGGTTTTACCGACAGGGATGTGCGGCTGAGATAGGCCTCCCACTCCGTCCATGCCCGACGGCAGTATCATTCCGTGCCAGTGGATGGTCGTGTGCTCCGGTAGCTTGTTTGTAACAAAAATGCGGACGCGATCGCCCTCAACTGCCTCTATGGTGGGCCCGGGAGACTGACCGTTGTAGCCCCAGAGATAGGCTGTCATGCCTTCCGCCATCTCTCTCTCGACGGGTTCGGCAACAAGATGAAATTCCTTCACACCGTTATTCATCCGGAATGGCAGGGTCCATCCGTTGAGTGTGACTACAGGATTGTAGTCCGGACCTGTGGAAGGTCTGACTGGTGACTGGGTAGCGGCCGAATCCATCAGAGCCGCCTCCGGCAGCCCCATATTTGAGGTCTGGGACCAGGAATTGGATGAAACGAGCGCCGCACCCGCCGCGCCGGCCCCAAGTAGCTGTCTTCTACTGAACATTGTCATGTCCTTTCTCAATGTCCGCCTGCAGGCGCTTCTTCAGCTGATGCGACCTCGGACTCTGCTGCAGCCGATCCAGTGCTTCCGCCATAGATGACGGGAGCGAGGTTTGCCTCGGCTATCCAGAAATCTCGTTTCGCGTTTACCGCCAGCATAGTTGAATCGATTTTCTCTCGGGCATCTGAGATCAGTTCGAACGTGCTGGTGATCATTCCGTTGTAGGTGAGCAGGGACTGGTCTTCGATCGCCTTTCGCAACGGAAGAACGCTGTTTCGGTAATGACGAGCAATGTCATAATTTGACCGGTAGGCGATATAAGCAGACCGCGCCTCCGAACGAACGTTGACCGCCTTTTCCGCAAGCTGGTTAGCAGCACGCATGTAGGCCAGTTCACCCTTACGCATCCGAGCCTGTCCGGAGTCGAAGATCGGTATAGTGAACTCCAATGAACCCGTTCGCGAAATGCTGCGATGGATCTTGCCATCCTCCAGTTCGCGTTCCTGCTCAAGCACACCTACCAGTTCGATGTCAGTAACAAATCGGGTGACATCTTCCAGCCTGTATGTCTGAGCTGTCGCATCAAGTTCCAAGCGTGCGAGTTGCAGGTCGATACGCTTCTGGATGGCTTCCGCCTCAATAGCGTCACGTTTGATCAGAGACTTCGGTAGCGACGGCAAGCGGTTTGGTATCTGAAACTCTACGTCAGAACCAGAAAGCCCCATCAACCGAACAAGCTCTTCTTTCGCCAATTTGGCAGCAAGTCGTGCTTTCGCTGTCTCCCCCGCCAATTCGGCGTAGAACACATGTTCTCGCGCCTGATCTGCCTTGGGCAGAGACCCCGCCTCACCCAGCTTCTTGGCCAAGTCTGATGCGGCGTCTGCCGTTGATTTAGCTTGGTTGAGGTAAGCAACGTTCTCCCAGGCAGCGACGGCGTTGATCCATGCCACGCGGGTCTCAGCGGCAAGTGAGATCGAAGCTAGCGCCGCGTTGAGCTGGGCTTGGCGGAACCGCGTTTCTGCAAGCTTCATGTTCTTGTCATAGGTGGCCAATGCCAAGATGTTTGCAGCAATCGCGCCCTCGAGTACACGGTATGCTTCGAGGCCTGGTGTTCCGATTCCTGACAGCCCTACCGAAAACGATGGAAGAACCGCAAGCTGCGTCTGCCAAACATCAGCGGCACTGTCTCCTAGATCCGCGTAGGATGCTTGCAGTCCTTTATTGTTCAGTAGTGCTACCTGCACGGCCGTCTCAACGTCGATGGTTTTTTTCGCCATCAAAGCCTTTACCCGTTCACGTGTCTGCTCTGCTTGTTGGCGATTTTGCACCCACACGGTTTGTTTGCCGGTAGCCTCCGCGCTTTTCACGGACGACCCTGCGAAGCCTGCATCCTTGGCTGAATAGCCCGTGGTCACACACCCAGTCGCGAACAAAGGGAGGACCAGGGTGGAGATCAATTTAATCTTCAGCGCGACCATCACGCGCCTCCATTCGGAGCTTGAGCATCGTTCAAACCGCGCCACGGCTTGGGGTCCACAGGGATACGATGGGAGTACGCACCCACCGGGTTCTGGTAAGCGACGGGCACGACATCGGCGACCGAGTCTGCTTGGCTAGAAGATGCCACCACTTCTGGTAGCGTGGATGCGCAGCCGCTCGCGAGGAGCGGCATGGCAACCACCAGGAACATATGTCTCATGGCTGGATTCCGAATACGACAGAGAAAGGTGCCAAAGCGCTAGGTCGCGCTAAGGCACAGCACAACCCCTCTAGGGGATCACTAGGGCTCAGATATTCGGCGGCAGAGTAACGCGCGGCGCCACGCCTAGATAGAGCGCGTCCTCACGGCTCCCACTGACCCGCCCCGGGATCAGATGGAGGAGGCCGGCAGCATCGCATTCAATAGCTGCAACCACGCAGAACTCTTGGCAGCAGTTTTTGTCTGCGACCTTCGACTCACCACGCTCATGGTGATCGCTGTGAACGCTCATGTCAGACAGCGCAGCGGGCCCGCCTTTGTGCGAGGCCGGGTGACCGGCCTCGACCTGCATCTCGTTGAACGGACTCTCTGGATGCATGGCCGCATTGACCGTGGACAAACTGTATCCCGCCAGTGATACGAGGATCACCAGACGGAAAGTCAGCAATAACGCCGATGTGAATCGACCACGTTCTTTCATGAGAGAAAAGATTGCTGTCTGCTTGACCATTGTCAACTGGATTCCCCAAGCATTATCCGTTCATGATGACCGTGTTGCAGATCAACCACGCTCGGAGCCTCCCAGCCACCGCCCACGACACAGGCCGACCCGGGTTAAAGTTACCGCGTCTTGCTGTTGCGAAGGTACTCGGCTTGAGGGTCAATGATCGACCTCGATCCGTATCGACTGTTCGTACGCTCGACCCAGCCGTTGTCCAACACCCGGAAAGTCACGTTCGGGTCCGACTGTGACGTCGCCGAGTCGCCTGGGCTGCCATGTCCCTGGGTGATCTGCGCGATCGGCGATGCGGTTTCGCTAAGAAGCGTAAAAGCGAATGCGCCGGAGGTAAGGGGGAAAAAGGCGGCGGCTGCGAATATGATACGTTTCATCATTTTATCCTCGTCTGAATCACTGCGACTTGCAGCAAATGAAACATAAACCGCGTTGTTGTCCGGGGTCTGTCATCTGCTATACAAATTTGTAATCGCCATACCGAAAGGCTGCCGCAAGAATGCCGAAATCAGACCTGACGGCTATTATTCTAGCCGGATAGCTCATGGAGATCCTTAATCGAATGAAGATCCTATTGATTGAGGACGATCAAATCACCGGTAGCTACATCCAAAAGGGGCTTACTAGTTCCGGGCACTCAGTAGACTGGCTTACAAACGGCCGCGACGCACTTTCGGCCGGCTTAGACACCGAATACGATGCGCTGGTCGTCGATCGTATGATACCCGGACTCGATGGATTAAGCCTCGTCCGAAGTTTGCGTGCTGCATCCGTTCGCACACCAGTGTTGTTTTTGACGGCGATGAGCGGTGTAGACGATAGAGTAGAGGGGCTTGATGCTGGCGGTGACGACTACCTCATCAAGCCATTTGCGTTTTCTGAATTAGCTGCTCGGATCAATGCACTTGTGCGACGCCCACCCATTGCGACAGAAAAGACGAGGTTGCGAGTGGGAGATCTAGAGATGGACTTAGTGTCAAGAACCACGTGCCGTGATGGCCAGACCATAGAACTGTTGCCCCGCGAATTCGCATTGTTGGAACTGTTGATGCGCAACGAAGGTCGAGTTCTGACCAAAACAATGTTTCTGGAGAAGATCTGGAATTTTAATTTCGACCCGCAAAGCTCGGTAGTTGAGACCCACATTAGCCGCCTGAGGGCAAAGATAGACAAGCCGTTCCCTAAACCGCTTCTGCACACGATCAAAAATACCGGGTACACCCTGCATGCTCGCGGGTAACTTTTTCAAAAGCACCGCTGTACGGCTTGCTACCATTTACATTGGGCTTTTCGCAGCCGCCTATCTGGTCGCCAACACGATAGCGTACCAGATGGTGATGGGTTTTCTGGATGATCGGCTGAACGCAAATGTAATGGAACGTTATCGGGAGATTTCCTCAGCTTATGAGGGAGGAGGAATCAACGGCGCCATCGAAATGATTGAGAGCCACGGGCCAGCCATAAGAGGTGAAGAAACAGTCTACACCCTGCGAGATCCATCTGGTTCATCGATCGCTGGTAACGCTGAGTTGGTGAATGTTCCCCTTGGGTTGTCAGTTCAACCTCCTGATGAACTACGTGCTACCACCTCCCATTATAAGTTATTTCGCGGATCACTGGGAGACTATGATCTGACGGTCGGTATCAGCTATGGCGATACTGACCACTTGTCCGGAATTGTCATGAAAAGCTTCGGCTGGGCAACTGCCATGATCGTCGTTGTAGGCATACCTGGAGCTGCATTTCTGGCTTACACCACCCGCAGAAGGATATTTGCCCTCTGCCGCACGGCTCACGAAATAGGGCATGGCGAGCTTTCCAAGCGGCTTCCTGTCTCGACCCGGATGGACGACATTGATGTCCTGTCGACAGAAGTAAACGTGGCACTGGCTCGTCTGGAGGCCAGCGTTCTCGCTATGAAACAGGTCACCACAGATGTCGCGCACGACCTGAAAACCCCCATCGCTCGTACCTTTCTGGTTCTGGACGATGCGCTGCAGCTCACCGAGACGGAAGAGATAAGAGCAGGCATAGAACTGGCACTATCTGAGCTGCAGTCTATTGCCGACACCTTCGATGCGCTGCTTCGAATAGCGCAGATTGAAGCCCAAAATCGCACCACAAATTTTATCAATTTTGATCTCAAAGCTCTGACATTTGAACTTTACGAGGCGTACGAGGCCATTGCAGTTGAATCTGGCTACAGCCTGTCTATCGTCAACGACGAAAGTGAATGCTTTATACTCGGTGATCCGGCTCTCATACGGCAGTTGCTAGCAAATCTACTCACAAATGCCATGAGGCACACCCCAGCTGGTACGACGATCTCGGTGAAAGTCCAGCGTGAAACGGACACAATCTGTCTGACCGTCTCTGATAATGGCCCGGGTATACCACAGGGTGAGCATGAAAGGGTCTTTGAACGGTTTTACCGTCTTGAGAAAAGCAGGACTACATCCGGCTCCGGGCTGGGTCTCAGTATGGTCAAGGCAATCGCAGAACTTCATGCTGCACGGCCGTGTATTGTTGGGATCCCCCCGGGTCTCACGGTTAAAATTGCTTTCCCTAGCTTGGAAATCGATGGGTAAACCCTTGACTTTTGTCCAACGTACCGGCCCTCTCGGAAGGGACTCAACGGAACCGCAGGAAAGCACTCGTTTATCTGCTAGAACATTCTTCACCTTGGCTTGCTTCATTTCGCAATCCTCCACGGTATCAGCGGAGCCTTATCAGCTATTATATCTACTGGTCAGGGTGACTGAACACAAAATGCTGATCCAGGTATGAAGTAACAACGGAGCACATTTATCTCTTCCTATCGACGGCGCATGAGACGAAGTGCAAGGCCTGCGGTAATTCGTAAGGCAACGCACGCATTTATTCGTCTAGCATTCATGCTGGCATTATTCTTTGGCGTTATCCTAACTGTTCGAACCTGCGTTATTCTCTGATGCACCTTAGCGAAGCAGCGTCTTCAGTGCATATGCTCCCAAGAGGGCCTATCAAAACAGAAGATACATTGCCAGCGCCATAGCGCCACCGAGTGGAGGGAGCGTGACCCGTACCTCAACGAGAGTAGAACGGGGAAAGTGAATGGGACGATCATGGCCTCAGCTCTTGAAGGGATCCGAACCGACGACACCTTTTTGATCGCTCGAAGACAAGGGCTTATCTAGCACGCGCGCAGGAGTTCCTCCCGTCGTGAAAACATCACTCGTTTAGACGGTCAGCCAAACGCCTCATGAGATCCATTCGTTCGTGAAGAATCGCTACGATGAGAGCGGGCGCATGTTCTCGAGGCAGACAGAAGAAGTAGTGGTGCTGGCATCGCGCCATCCGCAGCGCCGGATAGAGTGCGCTCAGATCCTTGAAGGGAACTTTGCCCGCGGCAATGTCCTCCATTCCTCGCTCCAAAGCCGAGACGTATTGACGTACCTGGGCGGCACCCCATTGTGCCCGTGTGTAACGGATTACCGAGCGAAGATCGGATTCTGCCTCTGCGGTCAGGATGTAAGCCGTCAAGCGCGACCTTCGGCAATCTCCTCGTCGAGGATCTCACCTACGGTTTTGGTCGACAGTTTTCCGGCGAGCCCCTCACTGATGCGCGTATTCATCAACGTCTTTAACTCTTCCCAGGCCCGTTCTCCCTCGACGTCGCCGGGAAACAGGCGCTCAAGTGCGTACTGCTTGATTGTCTTGCCCTGCAGAGCGGCTAGCGCTTTGAGGCTTTGATGTTGTTTGTCCGTTATGTCGATCGTCAAGCGGCTCATTTCACATACTCCCGAAGTGACGGACCCACATTAGCACATATGTGGTTTAGTTGCCACCATTGCAGCGTTATCGTAAGACCTGGGCGCAAACGTCCAACATGGGCTTGCCGGAAGCCGCTCTCATGGACTCGGCGGCCACGCAAACCCCGGTAAAGCCGACGGTCGGCCCAGATTACAATCCGGTCGTCACCCTCAACGGTTGGACCTTGCCGTTCCGAATGAACAACGGGGTGAAGGAATTCCACCTCGTTGCCGAGCCGGTGGAGCGGGAGATGGCCGAAGGCATGACCGCATATCTTTGGGGGTACAACGGCCAGTCACCGGGTCCGACCATCGAAGCAGTCGAAGGCGACCGGGTTCGCATTTTCGTGACCAACAAGCTGCCGGAGCACACGACCATTCATTGGCACGGTATGATCCTGCCGTCGGGGATGGATGGTGTTGGCGGGCTGTCGCAGCCTCACATCCCCTCTGGCAAGACCTTCGTTTACGAGTTCGATCTCGTGAAATCCGGCACCTTCATGTACCACCCGCACTCGGACGAGATGGTACAGATGGCGATGGGGATGATGGGCTTCTTCGTCATCCATCCCCGGGACCCGAAGTTCATGCCGGTGGATCGGGATTTCGTCTTCCTGCTCAGCGCCTATGACATCGATCCGGGAACATACGTGCCCCGGATCATGGAAATGACCGACTTCAACCTCTGGACGTTCAACACGCGCGTCTTTCCAGGGATCGATCCGCTCGTCGTTTCCAAGAACGACAGGGTTCGTGTTCGCGTCGGTAACCTGACGATGACGAACCATCCAATCCACATGCACGGCTACGATTTCGAGGTGACCTGCACCGATGGCGGCTGGGTCAGGCCGGAGGCGCGCTGGCCCGAGGTCAGCATCGACATCCCTGTCGGTGCGATGCGCGCCTACGAGTTCGACGCGAAGTACGTCGGCGACTGGGCGATCCATTGCCACAAGTCGCATCACACCATGAATGCCATGGGTCACGAGATCCCGACATTCATCGGGGTCGACAAGAAGGAGGTTGCAAAAAAGATCAGGCAGATCCGTCCCGAATACATGCCCATGGGGACGGCCGGCATGGCGGATATGGGCGAAATGTCGATGGAAATACCGGAGAACACCGTCCCCATGATGACCGGGTGGGGTCCCCACGGCCCGATCGAAATGGGCGGCATGTTCTCCGTGGTGAAGGTCCGCGAGGGTATCTCAGCGGGCGACTACAGCGATCCGGGTTGGTACGAGAACCCTCCCGGCACGCAGGCGTGGGAATGGACCGGGAGCTTGCCCGAGCCTGTCAAAGCGAAAGATGCCAAGACACAACTTCCGTCTGGCCATTCCAATCACGGTTAACTTCCTCCCAGAAACGACAAAGGAAACGATTATGAAACGCATTCTAGTTGGTCTGCTACTCTCAACGTTTGCCACCGCTGCTTTTGCATCCGGTTCGCATGAGGGCGGTCATGGCGAAATGGCCGTTGGCGAACCCGGTGAAAAGGCCAAGGCGTCCCAGACCATCCGTGTCACGATGAAGGAAACGGATGACGGCAAGATGATCTTCACACCAAGCACCTTCAAGGTCCGCCAGGGCCAGACCGTTCGCTTCGCGATCAAGAATGCGGGCGAGGTCGATCATGAATTCGTGCTCGACCAGGAAGACAAGATCATGGAGCACAAAGCCGTGATGGAGAAATTCCCGGAAATGGAACACGAGGATCCGAACGCCATTCGCCTCGCGCCCGGAAAATCCGGCGAGATCGTCTGGAAGTTCACCAACGACGGCGTGTTCAAGATCGCCTGCCTCCTTCCCGGTCACTACGATACCGGCATGCACGGCGACGTCACGGTCGCGAAGAAATAAGGAGCAACAGAAATGACGATGAAAGCTATCACAAGAATCACACTCGCCGGCGCCGTCGCCTTCGCCTTCGGCACCGCCGCCTTCGCGCAGGAATTCACCAGCGGCACGGTCAAGAAGCTGGACGAGAAGGCGAAGAAGGTCACGCTCATCCATGAAGAGCTGAAGAACCTCGAGATGCCGGCCATGACGATGGTATTCCAGGTCGCTGATGACGCGATGCTAGAAAAGCTCAAGGTCGGCGCAAAGGTCCAGTTCGTTGCCGAGCGCGTCAACGGAAAGCTGACTGTCACCCAGGTCAAGTGAAGCACAGGGCCGCGCTGGATGCAGCGCGGCCCCGTTCCTCATGAGACCGGCAGGAGGCAGAAGGTGCGCCAGAGATCCTGCTTCCAATCCCCCGGCTCGGGCGAATCCGACAGCATAAACTCTGATTGGCCGATCATGACGGCCTTCGGCGCGGCGCATCGTACCTTTGCAAGGTGGGCGCTGTGGTCGATGAATCTGATCTGACCCTCGGGTCCGCGCTCTGTGAGCGCGACTTGCACATCGAAATTATATTCCGGGTCAAGAGAGGTTGCCGCGACGGTCACGGACAGGCTGATGGTCGTTTCATCCGCGAAATAAGACGTATGAAACGGCTGATCCTCTTGGGCATTTGACGCCGACACCAGCAAAGCCAGAACGACAAATGCGCATGTTATGCCAGTTCGCATTGCACACCCCTCCCATAGGCGACTTGGCCGCCTCATCCTATCACACCACAACTCCACTCGCAGCCGCCCGATTTCCTCAAACCCGCCTCGACAGGTCTGGCAGGGTATCTCGCCGCCAATGCTCCTCAATTGATGCCGTTCGCCCGCTGAAGCTCGCGCACATAGGCCACGATCGTAGCGACGTCGGCCCTCGTCAGACCCGGCTGAGGAGGCATGTTTCCGAATTTCCAGTGATGCGCGCGCACGCCGTTGGCGACGGCCATTTCAAAGGCGTAGTCTCCGTGGTGAGAAGGTTCGTATATCCGATGGATGAGCGGCGGGCCGGCATCGGTTCCGGCCGCGTTCTTGCCGTGGCACGCTGCACAGACGGCGTTGAAAGCTCGTTCTCCCATCTTTGCGGTGTCGGACAATGACGAAGGTACGACAACCGACAATGCCGTCCCCTGGCCCGATACTCCTCTTCTGGCTTCGTCTTCCGATCCGGTTCGATTCCAAAGCGCAAAGCCCGCAACCGCTGCCGCGGCGACGAGCAGAGCGAAGACGTTTCTCTTGTTCATTTGTGAATCCTTATGTCTTTAGGCCGCCGAACACCCTCTCTGCCGCCATCAACTGCCGAACCCGTCGGCATGAATGTGGTGGTGGGGCGGCGCGCGATGGCGATGTGGGGCCACGAAATTGTTTTCGTGGCCTCCGGCGTGTCAGCCGTTCGAGATGCGGCGTTGGTAGTCTGCCTCTCGCTGCGGCCAGGTACTCTTGATGTAGTCGAGGACAGCCTCGATCTCGGCGGAGGTCAGAGCCTCCCGAAAGCCGGGCATGTCACTCTCGTAGCCACCGCCAACCACCGCGGCGGTCCCATCGGTGATGATTGCGAGGAGCTGCCTGTCCGAATGATGCCAGGTGTGACCGGTCTCGTCATGCGGCGGCGCCGGAAGGCGGCCGCTCGTGCCCGGGCTGCGCCAGTCGGGCTGGCCTTCGAGTTTCGTGCCGTGACAGCTCGCACAGTTCGCTAGATAGACTGCCCGGCCAAGGGCGATGCGATCGCTCGCCTCCTGACCGGACCGTCCCTTTCCGACCAAGATCGCACCGGCCGCCGCCAGGAGAGTTGCGGCGACCGCGATCCAGAGCGGTTTCATGCAGCGATCCTGAACTCGGTCATCATCCCGGTGGCCAGATGCGGCATATGATGGCAATGCAACATCCAGCTCGCGGCCTCGCCGGCATCAAGGGCAACAGTGACCATCGACATCGGCGGTATGTACACGGTATCGCGGCGCGCACCTTCGAAGCGTCGCCTGTTGATGCCAACAACCTGGAATGCATGCCCATGCAGATGCATCGGGTGCCCCATCATCGACATATTGTGGAACATCAGTTCCACCCGATCGCCGCTCGTTGCGGCAACCGGCCGATGCTTGCCCCATGTTGCTCCGTCGATGGTCCAGACATAGGGCTGCATCGAGCCGCCGAGCATGATCATGTGGCTTCGATCCACCGGACGGGCGGCAAGCGTGTCGACAGCGACCAGCCGTGACTCCTGAGACAAGTCCGTGTCGAAGGCCGGGGCGTCATTCGCTGAAAGGGAATCGATCCTGTCGATCGTGGCGCCCGCGGGGGCGAGAATAATGCCGGTCCTTTCACGTTCGCCCTCCCTGAGCGCCAGAATCGGCCATGCGCGGGTCTCATT
>NZ_UEYQ01000023.1 GCF_900492205.1 Ciceribacter sp. T2.26MG-112.2 | reverse complement strand
GGTGGGGAGGATTCTTTTGGTGTTGAATTGAACGGCATGGTTCCGTCGCAAGGCCAGATTTTCGCGCCAAGCCTGAGGATGACGATACAGGTCTAGTGACGCGGGGGATCAGGAATGTGTAAGCAGGTGCGGCATGGGCAGGCAGTTTTGACGGAGGCCGCACTTGATGATCACCACCCCTCGCCTGCGGCTGCGCCAGCCCGAACTTGGCGACTTTGAAGCCTACGTCGCGATGTGGTCGCATCCGGATATTCTGGTTCACATGAGTTCCGGCTCGTTCACGGTCGAGCAGATGTGGACGCGCTTTCTGCGGCAGGCCGGCGGATGGCACTATCTGGGGTTCGGTTATTTCTCCATCGAGGAGCGCGAGACGAAGCGGTTTGTCGGGCAGATCGGGTTTCAGGATCTCAGGCGCGAGATTTCGCCTTCGCTGACAGGGTCGATGGAGGCCGGGTGGACGATCCATCCGCAAGCGCAGGGGCTCGGCTATGCCAGCGAGGCCGCGAAGGGGCTGTTTGACTGGGGGGCCGAGAAATTTGCTGGGAAGAGAGCGACCTGCATCATCGCGCCGGAGAACGGGCCTTCGTTGCGGATCGCGGCGAAGATGGGGATGACGGAGTTTGCCCGCAGCACCTATCAGGACAAGCCGGTGGTGATGTTCGAGCGGGTGTTGTGAGGGCGTGACCGGGGGAACTCCGCGCGTGCGGCCCCCTCATCCGCCCTTCGGGCACCTTCTCCCCGTGGGGGAGAAGAGGAAGTCGAGCGAGACGTAGCGCCTCAGATTAAAAAGAAACCGGCATCTGGCCTTGGGCCAGATGCCGGATGATGTGTCTCACGGACGCGTTGGTGCCTGGCCCCTCATCCGCCCTTCGGGCACCTTCTCCCCGCAGGCGGGGAGAAGGAAGCGGCGTCACGCTGCTTTGGCGCTTTCGCCGTAGGGGTTGAACCGGCCGTAGAAGGTTTCGCCCTTGGCGGCCATGTCCTTGAGGAGCGGGGTCGGCTGGAAGTGGTCGCCGTATTCCGCGGCGAGCTTTTCGCAGAGTGCCACGAAGGTCTTCACCCCCATGCCGTCGATGTAGGAGAGCGTGCCGCCGGTGTAGGGGGCAAAGCCGAAGCCGAGGATGGAGCCGACATCGGCTTCGCGCGGGTCGGTGACGATGCCCTCTTCCATGGTGCGGGCGGCCTCCAGCGCGATGGTGACGAGCAGGCGCTGCTTGAGCACTTCGACATCGACCTCGTCGGCCTTCTTCTGGGCGAACATGTCCTTCAGGCCCGGCCAGAGGAACTTCTTGGCGGGCTTCGCCGGATATTCGTAGAAGCCCTTGCCGTTCTTGCGGCCGCGGCGGTCGAGGTCGTCGACCATCTTGTTGATCAGCGCCATGTGCTTCGGCTCGACCGAGGCTTCACCCAGATCGGCGATCGAGGCCTTGAGGATCTTCTGGGACAGATCGATCGCCACCTCGTCGTTGAGCGACAGCGGGCCGACCGGCATGCCGGCGAACTTGGCGGCATTCTCGATCATGATCGGCGGCACGCCCTCGATCAGCATGTCATAGGCTTCGTGGATGTAGCGGAAGACGCAGCGGTTGACGTAGAAGCCGCGGGTGTCGTTGACGACGATCGGGGTCTTCTTGATGGCCGCGACGTAGTCGAGTGCGACGGCGAGCGCCTTGTCGCCGGTTTCCTTGCCGAGGATCACTTCCGTCAGCATCATCTTCTCGACGGGCGAGAAGAAATGCACGCCGATGAACTGGGCCGGGCGCTTCGAGTTCTTCGCAAGCCCG
The DNA here is from genome assembly GCF_900492205.1 of Ciceribacter sp. T2.26MG-112.2. Taxonomy (GTDB): domain Bacteria; phylum Pseudomonadota; class Alphaproteobacteria; order Rhizobiales; family Rhizobiaceae; genus Allorhizobium; species Allorhizobium naphthalenivorans_A. The sequence continues at coordinate 54,951 of NZ_UEYQ01000023.1, read as the reverse complement.
GTGATCGGCAGGGTCGAGGTGTTGGAGGCGAAGATCGAGCCCTCGGGGAGCACGGCTTCGACCGCCTCGATGACGGACTTCTTCACGTCGCGGTCCTCGAACACGGCCTCGACGACGAGGTCGGCATCCGAGAGCGAGGCATAGTCGGCGGACGGGGTGATGAGGGAGAGCAGCTTTTCGCCGTCTTCCTTCGACATCTTGCCCTTGCCGACGGCGCCGGCGACCAGGCCCTCGGAATGGGTCTTGCCCTTGGTCGCGGCTTCGATGTCACGATCGATCAGGGTGACCGGGATGCCGGCGGCAGCCGTCACATAGGCGATCGATGCGCCCATGAAGCCGGCGCCGACGACGCCGACCTTGTTGAATTCGGACTTCGGCACACCGGCCGGGCGGCGGGCGCCCTTGCCGAGCTCCTGCATCGAGACGAACAGCGAGCGGATCATCGAGAAGGCTTCGGTGGTCTGGACGATCTCAGTGAAATAGCGCTGCTCGACCTTGAGCGCGGTATCGAAGGGCAGCTGCAGGCCCTCATAGACGCTCTTCAGGATGGCGAGGGCGGCCGGATAGTTGCCGGCGGTCTCGCGGCGCAGGATGGCGGATGCGGCCGGCCAGAGCTGGGCGGCAGCCGGCGTCCAGATGCCGCCGCCGGGAACCTTGAAGCCCTTCTCGTCCCAGGGCGCGACGGGCTTCAACCCGTCCTTGATCATCTGTTTGGCGGCCGGGATCAGCTGGTCGGGCTCGACCACCTGGTGGACGAGGTTCATCGCCTTGGCGCGCGAGGCGGTGAGCGACTGGCCGGTGGTCATCATCTGCAGGGCGTCCTGCGTGCCGGCGAGGCGGGCGACGCGCTGCGTGCCGCCGGCGCCGGGGAAGATGCCGACCTTGACTTCCGGCAGCGCCAGCTTCACCGACTTGGCATTGGAGGCGACGCGGCCGTGGCAGGCGAGCGCCAGCTCGAAGGCGCCGCCCATGCAGGTGCCGTTGATCGCGGCGACCCAGGGCTTGCCGTTGGTCTCGACCTTGCGCCACAGCCAGGACATGCGGCCGGCGGCGTCGAACAGCTTCTTGACGGCGCTGTCCGGGTTGTTAGCCTTTTCTTCCTCGAGCATGGCGAACATGCCCTTGATCATGGTGAGGTCGGCGCCGCCGGAGAAGGTCGACTTGCCCGAGGTGAAGACCACACCCTTGACGGCGGCGTCGGCGACGGTTTCGTCCACGATCTTCTCGATCTCGTCCATCACCTCGACGGTGAAGACGTTCATCGACTTGTCGGGCATGTTCCAGGTGACCAGCGCAATGCCGTCGGCGTCGGTCTCGATGGTGAAGTTCTTGTAGGTGCTCATGATGGGATTCCTCTTCCCTTGAAATTCAGTGTTGTGCAGAGCAGCCCCCTCACCCGGCCTCCGCTTCGCTCGGCCACCCTCTCCCCGAGGGGAGAGGGGGAGCGGAGGCGCTGCGGCAGTTGCCCTTCTCCCCAGCGGGGAGAAGGTGCCGGCAGGCGGATGAGGGGGTGCCCCATCAAACCCGTTCGATGATCGTCGCCGTACCCATGCCGGCGCCGATGCAGAGCGTGACGAGCGCGGTGTTGAGGTCGCGCCGCTCCAGTTCGTCGAGCACGGTGCCGAGGATCATGGCGCCGGTGGCGCCAAGCGGATGGCCCATGGCGATCGCGCCGCCGGCGACGTTCATCACGTCGTGGCTGACGTTGAAATGCTGCATGAAGCGCAGGACGACGGCGGCAAAGGCCTCGTTCAGTTCGAACAGGTCGATGTCGGAAATCTTCATGCCGGTGCGGGCGAGAAGCTTCTCGGTGACGTCGACCGGGCCGGTGAGCATCAGGGCCGGATCCGAGCCAATATTGGTGAAGGAACGGATGCGGGCGCGCGGCTTCAGGCCCATCGCCTCACCACCGGCCCTGGAGCCGACGAGAACGGCAGCCGCGCCGTCGACGATGCCCGACGAATTGCCGGCATGGTGGACATAAGTTACCTTCTCGATTTCCGGATGGGCCTGGATGGCGACGGCTTCGAAGCCGCCCATCTCGCCCGGCATCTGGAAGGAGGGATTGAGGCCGGCCAGCGATTGCATGTCGGTGGTCGGGCGCATGTGCTCGTCGCGGTCGAGGATGACAAGGCCGTTCTGGTCCTTCACCGGGATGACCGACTTGGCGAAATGGCCCTTTTCCCAGGAGGCGGCGGAGCGCTTCTGGCTCTCGACGGCATAGGCGTCGACGTCGTCACGGCTGAAGCCGTATTTGGTGGCGATCAGGTCGGCGGAGACGCCCTGCGGCATGAAATAGCCGGGGAAGTTGACGGAAGGGTCCATGTACCAGGAGCCGCCCGCCATGCCCATGCCGATGCGCGACATGCTTTCCACGCCGCCGGCGATGACGATGTCGTCGGAACCGGCCTGGATCTTACCGGCGGCAAGGTTGATCGCGTCGAGGCCGGAGGCGCAGAAGCGGGAGATCTGGATGCCGGGGGCGGAGAAGGCATAACCGGCCTCGAAGGCGGCGGCCTTGGGGATGACGGCGCCGGCTTCCATGACCGGATCGACGCAGCCGAAGATGATGTCGTCGACGGTCGAGGTGTCGAGACCGTTGCGGTCGCGCAGCGCCTCGAGCGTCTTGGCGGCAAGGCGCGGGGTCGGCACTTCGTGCAGCGATCCGTCCTTCTTGCCGCGCCCGCGGGGGGTGCGCACGTGGTCGTAGATGAAGGCTTCAGTCATGATTCTCTCCCTTGGGGCGCGCGGGCGCCGAAATTTCCTTGTCCCTCTTCTCCCCAGCGGGGAGAAGTGCCGAGCGAATGCGAGGCGATGAGGGGGCCGGATGCGCAAGCGCCCCCTCATCCGGCCCTACCGGGCCACCTTCTCCCCGGTGGGGAGAAGGGGAGGATCAGAACGCTTCTGCCGCCATTTCCATGACGCTGTCGGCGCCGGCCTCGATGCGGATCTTGCGCAGCGCGGTTTCCGGCATGATCTTCTCCATGAAGAAGCGGCCGGTCAGAAGCTTGTTCTTGAAATAGTCGGCATCGCCGGTGCCGGCGGCCAGGTTTTCGTTGGCGGCCTTGGCCATTTTCGCCCACATGTAGCCGAGGGTGACGAGGCCGAAGAGGTGCATGTAGTCGGTCGAGCCGGCGCCGGCATTGTCGGGCTTGGCCATGGCGTTCTGCATGAACCACATGGTCGAGGCCTGCAGGTCGTTCAGGCCCTTCTTCAGCGACTTGGTGAAGAAGGCGAGGTTTTCGTCATTGCGGTTTTCTTCGCAGAAATCGCCGATTTCCTTGAACATGGCCATGACGGCGCGGCCGCCATTGGCGCCGAGCTTGCGGCCGACGAGGTCGAGCGCCTGGATGCCGTTGGCGCCCTCGTAGATCATCGCGATGCGGGCATCGCGGACATACTGGCTCATGCCATGTTCTTCGATATAGCCGTGGCCGCCGAAGACCTGCTGGGCCATGACGGCATGATCGAAGCCCTTGTCGGTCAGGACGCCTTTCAGGATCGGGGTGGCGAGGCCGAGCAGGTCGTCGGCCGTCTGCTTTTCGGTCGCGTCACCCGAACGGTGGGCGATGTCGGACTTCAGCGCGGTCCAGAGCGTGAAGGCGCGGCCGGCTTCGGTGAAGGACTTGATGGTCAGAAGCGCGCGGCGGATGTCCGGGTGGACGATGATCGGGTCGGCCTTCTTGTCCGGCGCCTTGACGCCCGACAGCGAGCGGCCCTGGATGCGCTCGCGCGCATAGTTGACGGCGTTCTGGTAGGCGACTTCGGCGATCGACAGGCCCTGGAGACCGACGCCGAGGCGGGCCTCGTTCATCATGACGAACATGGCGGCAAGGCCCTTGTTCTCGGCGCCGAGCAGATAGCCGGTCGCCTCGTCATAGTTCATCACGCAGGTCGAGTTGCCGTGAATGCCCATCTTGTGCTCGATCGCGCCGCAGGAAACGGAATTGCGCGCGCCGACCGAACCGTCTTCGCCCACCATGAACTTCGGCACGATGAAGAGCGAGATGCCCTTGGTACCTTCCGGGGCGCCCTCGATGCGGGCGATCACCAGATGGATGATGTTGTCGGTCATGCCGTGTTCGCCGGCGGAGATGAAGATCTTCTGGCCGGAAATCTTGTAGGAGCCGTCTCCCTGCGGAACGGCCTTGGTGCGCAGCAGGCCGAGATCGGTGCCGCAATGGGGTTCGGTGAGGTTCATGGTGCCGGACCATGTGCCCTCGACCATCTTCGGCAGGTAGGCCTGCTTCTGCGCGTCGGAACCATGCACGAGGATGGCGGCGATCGCGCCCTGGGTCAGGCCCGGATACATCATCAGCGCCATGTTGGCGGACGACATGTATTCGCCGACGGCGGCGTGCAGCGTGTACGGCAGGCCCTGGCCGCCGAATTCCTGCGGCACGGCGAGACCGATCCAGCCGCCCTGACAATAGGCGTCATAGGCCTCCTTGAAGCCCTTCGGCACCGTCACGCTTCCATCGTCGTGGCGCTTGCAGCCTTCCTGGTCGCCGGAGAGATTGAGCGGGAAGAGCTGTCCTTCGGCCAGCTTCGCGGCCTCGCCGACAATGGCCTCGATCATGTCGGGCGTCGCATCCTCGAAACCGGGCAGGTTGTGGTAGCGTTCGAGACCGAGCACGTCGTTCAGAATGAATAGGGTGTCGTTTACCGGGGCCTTGTAGACGGGCATGAATCATCTTCCTCCGAGACTGGATACCGGACGGGGTCCGGGTGGCTTCAGGCTATATATAAAATATTGACGTTTGCGTAAACGTCAATATTTGCCGTCACGTCGATTTTTTGGTGTCCGCTCGATCGACCAACCGCTTCCCCGCCGCCTGCCCCGACGGCTCCCCGGTCGCCAGCCCGACGGCTCCTTGCGACGAAGATAGTCAGCAATCGTTAAAAGTTTTTTCAGGCCGGTTAACGGGTTGTTTACCACGTTTCGTGAATTGTTGCGGGTGAAAGGTGATGATCCGCACTGCGTCGCGCCGCCACCCGGACAACCGGTCGACGTCGATGCCGCGCAGCCCTTCCGGGACACGCCGGAAGGAAGCGACCATCGCCACGTCCGACACTCCGCAGGGCCCATGTGCGGGACGACCTGAACCGAAGCGAGCAAGACCATGAACGGATCGCGATCTACTCCTTCCCGCCAAGGCGGCGCGTCATCGCTCGATGCGTTGAACCGCACGATCGAAGGGCTGGAAGCACGCATCGAGGGCCTGATGGGAACCACGGCGCGCCCGCGCCCGACGGAAGAGCCACGCCGCGAGGGTGTGCGCGAACGGGTCGAGGATCGGCTCTCGCGGTCCGAGCCAGACCATCGACCCGATCCGCTGGCCGAAATCCGCAAGCGCCAGCGCATGCTCGAGGAAAGCCGCTTTCGTCCCGCCGATCGCTCCACCGATCGCCTCGCTGCGCCTGCCCGTAGCGAGCGCATGGCCGAGCGCATCGACCCGGCTGCGGCCATGACGCAGCCCCGTGCCGTTGCCGCCCAGGCACCGGCCGCCTATCCGGCGGACGCCATCACCCGCGAAATCACCCAGGCCCTGCTGGGGCTGCGCCAGGAGCTGAAACAGGACATTTCCGAGGGCCTGGCGCGCGAGATCAGCGGCCTGCGCAACGAAATGCGCGGTATCCGGCAGATCGCCGAAGAGCAGCGTCCATCGGCCGACATGCGCGAGGACATCGCTCGCCTGGCCGAGAGCATTCATCATCTGGGCCAGGTCAAGGCGCCTGGCGCCGACGGCCTGCGCGCCGAATTCGAGGACCTGCGCTCGCTGATGGACGGGCTGGCTCGCGAGGATTCCGTGCGCCACATGGAAAGCCGCTGGGAGCAGATCGAGGAGCGCCTGGAGGACATCGATCCCGCAGCGTTGCGCGACGAACTCGTGCGCCTGGCCGAACGGCTCGACGACATCAAGGCCCATCTCGGCAAGATGGGCGACAATCGCGCCATCCATGCGCTCGAGGACAAACTCGTCACGCTCGCCGCGGCGCTCGAACATATCGGCGCCCATATCGATCCGAGCGAGCGGATGATGCAGGAGCAGTTTGCCGGCATCGACATGCGCCTCGACGAGATCACCCGGGCGATTGCCGCAGGCACGCGCGGCGCCAGCGCCAATCCCGACAACTCCACCTTCCAGCGCATCGAGGACCGGATCGCCGGTCTCGCCCGGCAGATCGAGATTCTCGCCCATAACCCGCAGCCGGAGACGGATGTCGCCGGCGAGCTCGCCAACCGGATCGAAACGCTTGCCGCACGCATCGAGGAACTGACCGCCGAACAGGCCGCCAACCGGCTCGAGGAGCGACTCGACCACCTGTCGCAGCTTCTGGAGCGGGCACAGACGCCGATGCCGCAGCCGGAACTGACGGGCTATCTGGCCGATATCTCGCGCAAGATCGACGCCCTCGACCACGGGGCGATCAACGACCGGCTGGCCGACCGTCTCGACATTCTTGCGCGTCGCATCGAAGAAATTGACGTTGCGGAACCGACCCCGGCACGGATCGACGACAGCGTGCTTCGCCACTTCGAGGAGCGCCTCAATGCCGTCGTCGACCGGCTGGAGGAGACCAGCGCGACACCGGCTGGTGACAATGCCGGCCTGCGCGGCCTTGAAGAGCAGATCGCCCATCTTTCGGCGCTGATCAGCAGCCCCGCCGCCGGGTCCGATACGGCCAGCCCCTTCGCCGGCCGGATCTCGGCGCTCGAAGACTATATGGCGACCAGCGACGAATACATCATCGAGGCGGCGCGCCAGGCCGCCGAAACCGTGATGGAAAGCTATGCCCGCCAAATGCCGGCGGAGCGCGGCGGCACGACCGATGTCGCGGCGCTCTCCGCCTTGTCGGAGCACCTGCGCGAATTGCAGGACTACAGCCGTAATTCCGAGGAGCGAACCCACCGGACCTTCGAGGCCCTGCACGACACGCTGGTGCAGATCGCCACCCGGCTCGACCAGATGGGCGAAGGCCCCGAGCACCCCGCAGCCGCAGCCGCGCCATCGGCGGCTTCTCCCGCGGCTGCGCACCCGGCCGAGGCTGCTGCCATCCAGCCCGCCGCGGCGATGGCGCCATCCGCCGCTGCACCGCAGACGGTCAACGGCCATGCGCTTGAGCGTGAGCAAGTCGATACGCTGCTGATTGGCGAAACACCGATCTCCGATGGTCCGCGCGGCGAAAGGAAGGCCGAGAAACCCGGCCTGCTCGCCGGTCTCGGCAAGCGCCTGCTGCCGGGACAGAAGAAGGAGGAGGCAACCGCATCCGGACGCCGCCACATCGATCAGGCCCCGTCGATCGACCCGGTCGAGGTGCTGCCGCCGGAAGAGGCGAACGAACTGCTGGAGCCGGGTTCCGGCGCGCCCGACGTGCGCAAGATCCTGGAACGCGTGCGGGCCAGCCAGACCAGTCAGGGGGCCAAGGGGAGCCCCGAGGCCGATGCGGACCGCGCCGACTATATCGCCGCCGCGCGCCGCGCCGCCCAGGCCGCGGCCATGGAGATGGAAAGCACGCCGAGGAGCATCACCGCCGCTCCGGCCAACACGGGTGAAAAGCTCTCCAGCCTGGCCCGCTACCGCCGGCCGATCATGCTGGCCGTCGGTGCGATCCTGCTCGCCGCCATGGCGATGCCGCTCATCAACACGCTGACGCGCGGCGAGGCGCCGCCGGCCGCGATCGAGGCTCCGACGGCAGAGGAAAGCAGCCTTGCGCCGTCCGCCGACGATGCGCAGACACTGCCGCAGGCCGCCGCCGCACCTGCATCGGCCGAGGCGCTCGAAACCGCCGCGGAGCCGGAGATCGGCGAACCGTCGCTCACGCCCGAGGCGCCGTCCCAGGCCAGCGCGGCGCTGGTCGAAGGCGCGCCGCTCGGCGAGAGCAATCCCGATCCGCTGATGCCCGCCGGCGAAGGCGAGGTCCAGGTCGACGGGTTTGCCGCGGCACCGGGTACTGCCCCCGCCGCTGCAACCTTGGACACGACGACTGCCGCCCAACCCGCTCCGGAACAGCCCCAGGCGCAGACCCAGGCCGCCGAGATCACCGTTCCAGCGGAAATCACGCCGCCATCGCTCTCGCTTGCCGCCAAGCAGGGCGATCCGCTGGCGCTGTTTGAAATCGGCGCGCGCTACACCGACGGTCGGGGCGTCCCCGGCGATCTCGCCGAAGCGGCCAAATGGTACAAGCTTTCGGCCGACCGGGGTTTCGCCCCCGCCCAGTACCGGCTTGCCAACCTTTACGAGAAGGGCACGGGCGTGCCGCGTGACATCGCCGCGGCGAAGTTGCTCTACGAGCAGGCGGCTGCCGCGGGCAATGCGAGCGCCATGCACAATCTGGCCGTTCTCCACGCGTCCGGCAGCGACGGGGCGCAGGACTATGCCAAGGCGGCAGAATGGTTCGGCAAGGCCGCCGATCTCGGCGTTTCCGACAGCCAGTTCAACCTGGCGATCCTCTATGCCCGCGGCAATGGCGTGCCGCAGGACCTCGAAGCCTCCTACAAGTGGTTCGCGCTGGTGGCCAAGGAGGGCGACAAGGATGCAGCGCAGAAGCGCGACGAAGTGGCCAATGCGATGAAGCCGGACCAATTGGAGCGGGCGCGCGCAACGGTCGACCTGTGGAAGGCCAAGCCGCTCGACGTCAACGCCAATTCGGCCAATGTGCCGGACGAATGGGTCGGCAAGGGCCTGAAGACCGCCAGCGTCGACATGAAGAAGGCGATCCGCAACATTCAGGCGATCCTCAACAAGAACGGTTTCGAATCCGGCACGCCGGACGGCGTGATGGGAGCCAAGACGGTCTCCGCCATCAAGGCCTTCCAGACCTCGATCGGCCAGGAGCCGACCGGCCAGGTGAGCGACAAACTGGTGAACGAACTCCTGGCGCGCAACAAATAAGGGCGATGCGTCATAAAAATGGAAAAAAGCCGGCGTATGGCAGGCACACGAATTGACTCGCCCTGCCTGCGGGCGCAAGAAAGAACTGACATAGGTCAAGTCCGATCAAGGACTTGAGCCTGTTTCGCTTTCTGCCGAACACAGGCGGCATCCCCGACTTGACCCCCTCTTGAACCCGCTCCCGCGGGCCGGCGCATTTGAGGTCTAAGCGTGACGATCTACCTGCCGATCGCAGAACTTTCGGTCAACATCTTCATCATTCTCGGGATGGGTGCGGCCGTCGGTTTTCTGTCCGGCATGTTCGGCGTCGGCGGCGGGTTTCTCATCACGCCGCTCCTGATCTTCTACAATATCCCACCGGTGGTCGCGGTCGCGACCGGCGCCAACCAGGTGGTCGCCTCGTCGGTCTCCGGCGCGATCACGCATTTCCGCCGCGGCACGCTCGACGTCAAGCTCGGCCTGGTGCTGCTTGTGGGCGGCCTGGTGGGGGCCTCGCTCGGCGTCTTCATCTTCTCCTGGCTCCGCCGGCAGGGCCAGCTCGACCTCGTCATCTCGCTGCTCTACGTGGTCTTCCTCGGAGCGGTCGGCGCTCTGATGCTGATGGAGAGCCTGAACGCCATGCGGCGCGCGGCGCGGAACGAACCGGTCAGCCTGAAGCGGCCGGGCCAGCACAACTGGGTGCATCGCCTGCCGTTCAAGATGCGCTTCAAGAAGTCGAAGATCTACCTCAGCGTCCTGCCGATCATCGCGCTGGGCTTCGCCATCGGTATCCTCACCTCGGTCATGGGCGTCGGCGGCGGCTTCATCATGGTGCCGGCGATGATCTATCTCCTGCGCATCCCGACCAATGTCGTGGTCGGGACCTCGCTGTTCCAGATCATCTTCACCACCGCCTACACCACAGTGGTGCAGGCAGCGACCAATTATTCCGTCGACATCGTGCTGGCCTTCATCCTGATGGTGGCCGGGGTGATCGGGGCGCAATACGGGGTTCGGGTCGGCCAGAAGCTGCGCGGGGAGCAGCTGCGCGCGCTGCTCGGCCTGCTGGTCCTGGCCGTCGGCCTCAGGCTTGCCGTCGAACTGGTGCTGACGCCGGACGACCTCTACTCGATCGCGATCGGAGGCTGACGATGCGCCGGCTCCTTTTCGCGCTCCCGACCCTGGCACTGCTGCTATATGGCGGTGTGGCCGCCGCGCAGGTGCCGCTCGCCACCGACATGACCGGCAAGGAGGGCCTCGACATCGGCACCTCCACCAGCGAGATCGCCATCACCTCGGATTTTCGCGGCGCCGATCTCACGATCTTCGGTTCGGTCACCAATAGCGACACGCTGCTGCTCGCCATCGGCCAGTATGATGTGATCGTGACGCTGGAGGGGCCGCGCGACGATACCACGGTACGCCGCAAGGACCGGGTGTTCGGCATCTGGGTCAACCGGACCTCGATGACCTTCGAGCACATGCCGACCTCCTATTCGCTGGCGAGCACGCGGGCCCTGTCGGAGATCACCAAGCCGCAGACCCTGACCGATCTGGGCATCGGCATCGACTACATGGCGCTGACGCCGACCGGCTACCTCAGCAGCTCGGCCAATCTCAAGGATTTTCGCGAGGCCTTCCGCCGCATCAAGCAGACCGGCGGCCTGTATCAGGGGGAAGACGCGGGCGTCCGCTTCGTCAGCTCCAGCCTGTTCAAGGCGACGCTGAGGCTGCCCGCCAGCATTCCCGACGGCGTCCATATCGTCCATGCCTACCTGTTCAAGACGGGCGAATTCATTGCCGAGCGGGAACTGCACCTCAGGGTGATCAAGACCGGCCTCGAAGATTCGATCTCGCGGGCGGCGCACGAGAACCCGCTGACCTATGGCCTGCTGTCCGTGCTGCTGGCGCTGATCACCGGCTGGGGCGCGAGCCTGATCTTCCGGCGGGACTAAGAGACAGCCTTTTCCATCCTCGCCTTGACGTCGAGATAGGCCGCCGTCAGCCGGGCCAGCGCCGAAGGCGTGTCAGCGGGCATGGGCGTGCCGAGATGAAGCGCCCGGAGTTCGGCCATGAAATCCCGCCAGAGGTCTCGCCCGCCCTTTTCCAAAAGTTCGGCGCGGATCGCCAGGTCCTCCGACACGTCCAGATATTTCCGGCCCCAGGCGCCCATCTCGGCAAACAGCGGCACGAGATCGATCGACATTTCGGTGAGGCTGTAGATGCCCTTCTGCTTGTGGCTGGGATCGTCGGCACGGCTGAGCAGTCCCTTGTCGACCAGCTTCTTCAGGCGGTCGGCGAGAATGTTGGAGGCGACCCCCTCCTCGGAATTCTGCAAGAGCTCGCGGAAATGGCGGCGGTTGCCGAACATCACGTCACGGATGACGATCAGGCTCCAGCGATCGCCGAGAATTTCGAGCGTCAGATTGATCGGGCATCCGGAACGGTGGGATTCGGACATGGCATCTCCTGTCGACCAGTTGCGATCTGCCATCAGTTGAGTTAAAAGACAACCGATTGCATATTGAAAGCGGTTTTGAACATTTGCACGGGAGGACAGCATGCGCAAACTGATCATCTGGAACCTGATGACCCTCGACGGCTATTTCGAGGGAAAATCCCCCTGGGACCTCACCTATCACCAGCTCGCCTGGGGCGAGGAACTGAGAGCCTATTCGCTGGAGATCTGCCGACAGGCCGACCTGCTTGTCTTTGGCCGTAAAACCTACGAGGGCATGGCGGCGCATTGGGTCGACGCCACCGAAGAACTCGAGATCAAGGAGTATATGAACTCGATCGCCAAGATCGTCGCATCGCGGACGCTGGCGCATGCCGACTGGAACAACACCCGCGTCGTTCGCGACATCGTCGGCGAACTCGCCACGCTGAAGGCGCAGCCGGGAAAGGACATCTTCGTCTTCGGCAGCGCCGAAATGGCGGACAGCCTGCTGAAGGCGGGACTGATCGACGAGATGCGGATCTGCCTGGTGCCGGTCGTGCTCGGCGGCGGCAATCCGCATTTCAAGCCGGCCGAGACCCCGATGGTGTTCACGCTGCTGGAGGCCCGACCGCTGAAGACCGGCGGTGTGGTCTTGCGCTACGCGCCGGCGCCGGCGAGTTGACGGCGCCCTTGGCGCGAACGGTGCGCGCATGGCGATCGATCAAAGCGCATGCGCCCGGAGCGATTGAGGTGTATAATTTTCCGCCTGGGAGGACATTGCCATGTACAAACACATGCTCGTGCCTACGGACGGGTCGCCGCTATCGACGGCGGCCGTGGAGAACAGCCTTTCCTTCGCGAAGGAGATCGGCGCGAAGGTTACCCTGCTGACAGTGATCGAACCGTTCCACATCCTCTCGGCCGATGCCGAACAGCTTGCCGGGACGCGCAGCACCTATGAAGAGCACGCCAAGGCCGAAGCCGAGAAGCATCTGGCCGCCCTGAAGGAAAAGGCCGGTTCGATGGGAGTCGCCTGCGACGCGGTCCATGCCGTCAGCGGCGAACCTTATCAGTGCATCATCGACACGGCGGTCGAAAACAATTGCGACCTGATCGCCATGGCCTCGCATGGACGCCGCGGCGTCAGCGCCCTGGTTCTCGGCAGCGTCACGATGAAAGTGCTGACGCATTCGAAGATCCCGGTGCTGGTCTATCGGTGACGGCGGGGTCGGCGCGGGGAAATTGGCGGCTCGGGCTCTGACCAGCCCCGGCCGGGGATTAATCTAGCCGATGAGGTTGGCGAAACGCACCGAATAGACCCGGTCGCGGCCGAGCAGGTGGGCGATGAGGGCGGTGCGGTCGAAGAGGCCGGTGAAGGCCTTGTGGCGGAGGTCGAGGCCGCCGGTGAGCACGCCGAAGGCCGGCATCATAAGTCGTATGCCGTCGCTGGCGAAGCAGGGACGGCGCACTGATTTTTCGCGGCGCCGCACGGTGGCGCAAGGATGCAGATGGCCGGCGACTTCGCCTTTGGCCGCGGCAAGGCTCGGCTCGTGGCGGAAGGTCAGCCCGCCATAGGCGAGTTCGTCGACCGAGATGCCGGGCAGGTTGGACGCGCCGTCCGGATCGTGATTGCCGTTGATCCAGATCCATTCGCGGCCGGCTGCCATCAGCGCGATGCGCTGGCGATAGGCCTCGGGCATCAGCGCCGAGCCGACCGGATCGTGGAAATTGTCGCCGAGGCTGACGACGATCTTCGGATCGTGGCGAAGGATCACCCCTTCGAGGATCTTCAACGTCGCGAGCGTGTCATAGGGCGGCAGGAGCTGGCCGCGCCGGGCGAAGGCGGCGCCCTTTTCGAGGTGCAGGTCGGAGACGACCAGCATGGACAGATCGGGAAGATAGAGCGCGCCGGAGGGATCGCAGACGGCGCTCACGCCGTGAAACGCGATCTCCACCGGGGGTGGCGTCTCGTCGGCGGCAAGGCGTCGTGCTGTCAAACTGGTCATTCCGTGTTCCCGGCCGCTTGGGCGGTTATGTGTCATCCCAACGAGGGCGAGAGCGGTCCGCCGTTGCTTCGCCCCCCTCATCCGGCGCTGCGCGCCACCTTCTCCCCGATGGGGAGAAGAGGGTCGAGGTCGGCTCTCGCGGCGGGCCCCATCGACCGTCAAAGCCCGGCCTCTTGCCGAAGAGGCCGGCGGGCGACTGCCCCCGCATTGCCGCGAATCAAGCCCCTCCCCCTTGTGGGGAGGGGTTGGGGAGGGGTCTTCCCCCACACGCAGCCGCATCAACCCTACCCCATGGCCTCGGCGATCAGGTCGTCGGCGGCTTCGGCCAGCAGGTGTTCGTGGGCCTCGCCGCCGGCGACCGATTCGCGGCCGATCTCCAGCATCACCGGCACGGCCAGCGGCGAGATGTGCTCCAGCCGCTTGTGGGTGATGTGGCCTTTGATTCTCTTTAGCATATCGGCGAGCCTGGCAATATCGAGAAGACCGGCGGCGGCATCCTGTCGCGTTGCCTGCATCAGGATGTGATCCGGCTCATGGCTGCGCAGCACGTCGTAGATGAGATCGGCGGAGACCGTCACCTGGCGGCCGCTCTTTTCCTTGCCCGGATGGCGCTTCTCGATCAGGCCGGCAATCACCGCACAGGTGCGGAAGGTGCGCTTCAGCATCCAGGATTCGGCAAGCCAGGCCTCGAGGTCGTCGCCCAGCATGTCCTCGTCGAACAGGTCGGCGAGCGCCAGGCGCCCCGAGGCGATCATCGTGCCCATGTCTTCCAGCCCCCAGATGCCGAGCGAATAGTCGGTGGCGACGAAGCCGAGGGGCTTGGCGCCCAGACGTTCCAGCCGGCGGGTGAGCAGCATGCCGAGCGTCTGGTGGGCAAGGCGGCCCTCGAAGGGATAGGCGACGAGGAAGAAGCGGTTGCCACGCGGAAAGGTCTCGATCAGCAGTTCGCCGCGCTTCGGCAGGACCGATTTTTCGCGCTGGATCTCCAGCCAGTCGCGCACCTGATCGGGCAGGCCCCTGCGACGCTCCGGATCGTCCAGCATGGCGCGCACCTGCTCTGCGAGATAGGTCGAGAGCGGGAACTTGCCGCCGTTATAGGCCGGGATCTTGGGGTCCAGCGAGAAGGCATTGGAGACGAGGCACTCATTGTCGCGCAGGGCCTCGAAGCGCAGCACCTTGCCGGAAAAGAGGAAAGTGTCGCCGGGGCTCAGCTGCTCGAAGAAATATTCCTCGACCTTGCCGAGCATCATGCCGCCGCGGCCGAGCGAGCCCAGATGGTTGCGCTTGACGAGGCGCACATTGAGCATCGGCGCCTCGACGATGGTGCCGAGGTTCAGGCGATATTGCTGAATGACCTGCGGATTGGAGACGCGCCAGCGGCCGTCTTTCGTCAGCCTAATGCGGGCATAGCGTTCATAGGTCTTCAGCGCATAGCCGCCGGTGGCGACGAAATCGACGATGCGGTCGAAAGTCTGGCGCGGCAGCGCTGCATAGGGCGAGGCACTCACCACCTCGGCATAGAGTTCGTCGGCGAGAAAGGGGGCGGCGCAGGCCATGCCGAGCACATGCTGGGCGAGCACATCGAGCGAGCCCTCGCCGACCGGCGGCGTGTCCTGGGCGCCGAGATAGTTGGCATCGAGGGCGGCCTGGCACTCCATGACCTCGAAGCGGTTGGCCGGAACCAGGATCGCCCGGCTCGGCTCGTCCATGCGGTGGTTGGCGCGGCCGATGCGCTGGGCAAGGCGCGATGCGCCCTTCGGCGCGCCGACATGAACGACAAGATCGACATCGCCCCAGTCGATGCCGAGATCGAGCGTCGAGGTGGCGACAACGGCCCGCAATTTGTTGTCGGCCATGGCGGCTTCGACCTTGCGGCGCTGAGCGACGTCGAGCGAGCCGTGATGAAGCGCGATCGGCAGGTTGTCGTCGTTGATCGTCCAGAGTTCCTGGAACAGCATTTCCGCCTGGGAACGGGTGTTGACGAAGATCAGCGCTGTGCGGAAGTCCTTCAGCACCGCATAGAGTTCCGGCATGGCATAGCGGGCGGAATGGCCCGACCACGGGATGCGCTCCTCGGTCGTCAGGATGGTGATGTTCGGCTTCGCGCCGCCCTCGACCGTGATCAGCCCGGCATGGCGCTCGCCCTCGGGCACCTGGGCGACCAGCCAGCGCTGCAGGTCGAGCGGTGAAGCGACGGTGGCCGAGAGGCCGATGGTGCTCAGAGACGGCGCGAGCCTCCGCAGCCGTGCCAGGCCGAGCGACAGCAGATGACCGCGCTTCGAGGTGACGAGCGAATGCAGTTCGTCGAAGATCACATAGCGCAGATCCTTGAAGAAGCGCTCGGCATCATTGGCGGAGATCAGGAGCGCCAGCTGTTCCGGCGTGGTGAGCAGGATATCGGGCGGGTTGAGCTTCTGGCGCTGGCGCTTTCCGCTCGGCGTGTCGCCGGTGCGGTTTTCGATCGAGATCGGCAGGCCCATCTCGGTGACGGGCTTCATCAGGTTGCGCTCGATGTCGACGGCGAGCGCCTTCAAGGGCGAGATGTAGAGCGTGTGGATGCCGGTAAACGGCGTGCCCGGGGCCGGGCGGCGGCGCTCGGCAAGTTCGGTCAGCGACGGCAGGAAGCCGGCGAGCGTCTTGCCGGCGCCGGTTGGGGCGATCAGCAGCAGGCTCTCGCCGGCGCGGGCGCGGGCGAGCAGTTCCAGCTGATGGGCACGCGGCTGCCAGCCCTTTTCCGCGAACCAGCGGAGGAAGGGCTTGGGAAGCGGGATTGCAGCCTCCCCCGGCTTGATGGAATCAGATGTCAGCACGTGCTGAAGGTAGTGAAGCGGACGGGGAAGAAAAGGGCGGCGGCGAAAAGCTCCGCCATGCCTTGCCGCCCATGGTCGCGTGGCATGGCTGCCCATCGGAGACCGACGGGCGTGTGCGCACACCGTCATCGGCCGGAGGCGCACTCACATCGCGATGTAGCGGTCCTTTCGGTGATTGATGGCGAGCGTGAGATTGAGCACGACGGCGCCGACGACCGAGCAGAAGATGATGTAGGGCGTGGCGACGAAGAAGGAGAAGATCAGCACCGTGCCGTCGAACACCAGTTGCACCAGGCCGGCGCGCCAGCCGAAACGGTCCTGCAGGTAGAGCGCCAGGATGCCGAAGCCGCCAAGGCTGGCGCGGTGGCGAAAGAGCGCCAAGAGGCCGGCGCCGATGACCAAACCGCCAAAAATGGCCGCGACCAGCGGGTCGATGTGGGAAATGCCGATGGCCCGCGGCACGGCTTCCGTGAGGAAGGAGGTGAACGCCACGGCGGCGAAGGTCTTCAGGGTGAAGCCGAGCCCGAAGCGGCGGAAGGCCAGCCAGTAGAAGGGCAGGTTGATGACGAAGAACAAAAGCCCGAAGGCATAGCCGGTGGCATAGTGCAGGAGGAAGGCGACACCGGTGGTGCCGCCGGTGAGCAGGCCGGCGCTCGACAGGAGCAGGACGCCGAGCGAGGCCATCATCGAGCCCGCCGCAAGGCCCTGGGCGTCGTCGACCAGCGAATGGCGATCCGGTGTCGATGTCAGCAGTGTCGCAAAGCTCGTTCTCGCCTCGGCCATTCCGGATTCCACCTGTTCTCTCGATCGTTTCTGCCGCATTCCATAGCCCTACCGGGCCGACTGCATCAAGACGGCAGTGCCCTGAACAGGAAGAGAAAAACGCCGGTCAGGGAACGTCGTCCTCGCCGGGCATGCCGCCCTCGCCTTCCCATCCCAGAAGCTGCCCTGTCTCCTGTTCGTTGAACTTCAATCTGAGACCGGGGCCGGCATCGGTCGGGGGCAGGAATTCCACGCCGAAATGCTCGATCGCCTGGCGCAGCTTGTCGCGCGCGGCGGCGTCGAGGTCCGAAAGGCCGTCCTCGAAGTTCGCCAGTGTTTCAACCTCGAGGCCGGCCTTCGTCGCCAGTTGCTGGCGATCGATCTTCGCAAGCGCGCGTGCGGCGTTCACAAGGGACGGGGTCAGGTCCATGGCGGTCTATCTCCTCTGTCGCCGGTCGTCGCACCGAGCTTATCGCAGATCCGCGATACAGACTAGCGCAGGGCGATGTAGCGGTCGGAACGGTGGTTGATCGCGAGGAAGAGGTTGAGCACGACGGCACCGAGCACCGAATAGGCGACGACCTGCGGGCTGACGACGGCAAAGGCGGTGGCCATGACGACGAGGTCGAAGGCGAGCTGGACGAGGCCGGCGCGGATGCCGAAACGATCCTGCACATAGACGGCGAGGATGCCCAAGCCACCGAGGCTTGCGCGGTGGCGGTAGAGCGCCAGAAGGCCGAAGCCCAGCAGCAGGCCGCCAAGCACCGCGGCCCAGACCGGGGCGATGCTCTCGATCACCAGGAAGCGGCTTTCGATCTCGACGAGGAACGAGGTGAAGCCGACGGCGGCGAAGGTCTTCAGGGTGAAATCAAGCCCGACGCGGCGCAGCGACAGGATGTAGAAGGGCAGGTTGAGAACGAAGAAGAGCAGGCCGAAGCTCAGGCCGCTCCAATAGTGCAGGACGAAGGCGAGGCCCGCCATGCCGCCGGTCAGAAGGCCGACCTTGGCCAGCAGATAGAGGCCGAGCGCGGCGATCATGCTGCCGGCAATGAGGCCCTGCAGGTCCTCGGCCGCTGTGTGGCGCGTCGGATTGGAATTCCAGATACCCAGCATGCTCGTCAAATGCGCCATGACACGTCTCCGAAAATGGCCTCCCGCAGTGCAACAAATACTCCGGATGCGCTGAGACGCAAGGGCGATAGGTAAGGAATGCTGACCTATCGATAAGTTCGCAATTTTCGATTCGATCAACGGGCCCGGATCGCAACAAACAGAATGCCGAAGACCGGTTTTCCGCCATCCATGCGAATGGTCGTCCGCTCGATTTCGCGGATCTCAAAGCCGGCCGCGGCAAGGGCGGCACGGACATAGGCTTCCGAATGCGCATAGCGCAGCGAGGGGGCGAGATGAAAGCCGTCCGGGGTGCCGGCATCCTCGACCGAAAAGGCGAAGAGCGCGCCGGGGCAGGCGAGTTCGGCGGCCAGCGAAAAGGCGTTCGTCAGGTCGCCGAGATACATCAGCACATCGGCGGCGGCGACGAGATCGGCGCGGCCGCGCGCCAGACCCTCGGCGAAGAGCTCCGAGCCATCGGCATCGAGCGACAGGTCGGAGCGCGCGAGGTGATCGTAGATCCCCTTCTCCTCGGCCTTGGCGAGCATGTTGGCCGAGAGATCGAAGCCTTCGAGCCGCTCGACGGTTGAGCGGATCTCCACGCCGAACAGGCCGGTGCCGCAGCCGAGGTCGACGGCGCAGTCAAACGGGCCGCCCTCGCCGCGCACCTTGCGCACCAGCGCCGCGAGCTTGCCCGGGACGGAATAGTCGAGGCGTTCGACGAGGGCCTGCTCGAAACGGTCGGCATAGTCGTCGAACAGGGCCTCGACATAACGGCTCGGCGGCTTGTCGGGCGTTTCGGTCGCTCCCAGAAGCGCCAGTTTCAATCCGGCGCCGAAGATGTCTTCCGGATCGAGCGCCAGCACTTGGCGCAGCGCCTCGGCCGCCTCTGCGCCAAGGCCCGCTTTCTCGCGATATTCGCCAAGGCGCAGCCAGCCGGCGGCCCAGGCGGGCGCCAGGTCCAGCGCCTGCTCCATCAATTCGGCCGCCGCCGCAGGATCGCCACTTTCGGCGAGCATCCGGGCATAGTCGGTGCGACGGTCGGCAATGACGTCGCCGGAGGAAAACTGGGTCGGCTGCATGGTGAAATCCCGTGGATCAGGCGGCACTTGACCGAAGAGCCGAAAAAACACAAGAGCTAAGTTGCCCGGCGCAAAGCCCATGCGTTCGCGCGCCTTGCTTGCGGGAAACGGCGCCGCTTCCTATGTGAGGACAAACAGGAGATTGCCATGGCCGATCAGGTCAACAGATTTCTCGGCGACACGCCGGGCCGCACGATTATCAAGCTCGTCGTCGTATCGCTGATCGTCGGCTTCATCATGCATGTATTCGGCATCTATCCGGTCGACATCCTCGAAGGCATCCGCCATTTCTTCATCGAGCTCTGGTATCGCGGTTTCGCCGCGCTCGGACGGGTCGGCGACTATCTCCTGCTCGGCGCGACCATCGTCATCCCGGTCTTCATCGTGCTGCGTCTGATCAGCGCAAGGAACTGAGATGCGGCCTGCGACTGTCCAGCCTCTTCCGCGGCGCACGCTGTTGATCCTCTCGGCCGGCGGCCTTGTCGCCGCGCTTGCCGGCTGCCGCAGCACCGACCTTCTGCCGACCGATGACGACCTCGCCGAGGTGCAGACCGAGGGCGCGCTGCCGATCGTCAACAGCCTGCGGCAGAAGAAGGGACTGGCGGGCCTCGCCCGCAAGCCCGAGGCCGAGGTCGCGGCCCTCGTCCAGGCGAAGCGCATGGCCAAGGCCGGGAAGATGTCGCATCTGATCGGCTTCAACGACAGTTTCCTGGAGCGCATGAAAGAGACCGAGGTGCCGCTGCCGGCGGCCGAGAACATCGCCACCGGCCAGGACAGCGTCGAGCGCGCCGTGCAGGCCTGGATCGATTCAAAGAGGCATCTCGACAACATGCTCGGCACCTATCAGGGCCTCGGGGTTGCCGTTGCGCGTCACCCCTCTTCCGCCAACCGCCCCTATTGGGCCATGGTGCTGTCGGCCTGAGCGATTCCCGCCCCGGCGCAAAGTCAGTGGGCGCAAGCATGGACACGAGAAGCCAGCCGGTTCGGATCATCGAAGTGACGCATCGATCGGTGCTTTCGATCGCCGTGCCGATGACGCTCGGCTATGTCACCACGCCGCTGCTCGGGCTCACCGACACGGCGGTGATCGGCCGCACCGGCGAGGCGGCAGCACTTGCCGGGCTCGCCATTGCCGCCGCCCTCTTCGACCTTTTGTTCGGCAGCCTGAATTTCCTGCGCGCCTCGACCACGGCGCTGGTGGCACAGGCTGCGGGTCGTGGCGACGCGCAGGAACTGTTTGCCGTCTTCTGGCGCTCGGTGGCGCTTTCGCTCGTCTTCGGCCTGTTGATCCTGGGATTGTCGTCGCTGATCATTTCCGGTGGCCTGAAGATGATGGGCGCCGAGGGCCGGGTTGCCGAAGCGGCGGCAACTTACATCGCCATCCGCATCCTTGCCGGCCCGGTGACGCTCATCAATTTCACCCTGCTCGGCTTCGTGCTGGGGCGGGGTCTCGGCTCGGTCGGGCTCGCCCTGCAGATCCTGCTCAACGGCATCAACATCGTCATGTCGATCCTGCTCGGCCTTACCTTCGGCCTCGGGATTGCCGGCGTCGCCTGGGGCACCGTGATCGGCGAGACGGTGGCGGCCCTTGCGGGTCTCGCCTTCGTCTTCTGGCGCTACGGGCAGGCAGCCGTGCCACGGCTTCTTATGCTGACCGACGCAACCAAGCTCAGGCAGCTCTTCCACCTCAACCGCGACATCCTGATCCGCACCTTCTCGCTGATCACCGCCTTCACCGTGATGACCCGGGTGGGGGCGAGCTTCGGTCCTGTGGCGCTTGCCGCCAATGCGGTGCTGATGAACTTCTTCATGATCTCGAGCTTCTATCTCGACGGCATTGCCACCGCCGCAGAGCAGATCGCCGGAGAGACGGTGGGCGCACGCTATCGGCCAGGCTTCGAGCGCGCGGTGAAGCTCACCGGCATCTGGTCGCTCGGGCTGGCGCTGGCAAGCCTTGCCTTCTTCCTTGGTCTCGGACCGTCGATCATCGGCTTCATCACCACGGCACAGGACGTGCGCGCCGCCGCCGAACTCTACCTGCCCTATGCGGCATTTACGGCGCTGACCGGCGCGCTCGCCTTCCAGATGGACGGCATCTTCATCGGCGCCACCTGGTCGCGCGAAATGCGCAACATGATGATCGTGGCGCTGGCCGGCTATCTGGCGACGCTCGCAGCGCTGGTTCCGAGCTTCGGCAATCACGGCCTGTGGATCGCGCTCAACGTGTTTCTGGCGCTGCGCGGCCTGCTGCTGTCGCGGCTCAAGCCCAAGCTCGATCAGACCTTCGCGGCGAGCCAGTAGCCGAGGCGGGTGTCGCGCAGGTCGCGGATCGAGGCGACCTTTTCCCGGTCGAGCAGCGCCGACAGCCCGCGCACGATGCGGGCCGGAAGACCGGGGCCTTCATAGACCATGCAGGAATAGAGCTGGACCAGATCGGCGCCGGCGCGGACCTTTTCCAGCGCCGTCTCGGCCGAGGACACGCCGCCGACGCCGATGATCGGCATGGCCGGGCCGACGCGGTGGCGCATGCGGGCCAGCACCGCCGTCGACTTGTCGAACAGCGGCTTGCCCGACAGCCCGCCGGCTTCGCCGGCGAAACGCGGATCGGTGAGGCCGTCGCGGGAAAGCGTGGTGTTGGAGACGATCAGCCCGTCGAGATCATGCGCCAACGCTTCAGCGGCGATGTCGTCCATGCCCTCCTCCGTCAGATCCGGTGCGACCTTGAGGAAGACCGGGCGGCGCAGGCCGGTCGCCGCGGCCATTTCGTCCCGGGCGGCGAGCACGGCCGACAAAAGCGCCGACAGGCTCTCGCGCGCCTGCAGGTCGCGCAGACCGGGCGTGTTGGGCGAGGAGATGTTGGCGGTGAAATAGGAGGCGACGCCGGCGAAACGGCGGATGCCCTCGACATAGTCGGCGATGCGGTCGGCGCTGTCCTTGTTGGCGCCGATATTGACGCCGACGATGCCGGCCGGCCTGCGGGCCAGCAGTCGGGCAAGGGCGGCGGCATGGCCCTCATTGTTGAAGCCGAGCCGGTTGATCACGGCCAGGTCCTTTTCCAGCCGGAAGATGCGCGGCTTGGGATTGCCGGCCTGCGGCTTCGGCGTCAGCGTGCCGACCTCGGCGAAACCGAAGCCGAGACGCAGAAGCGCGTCGGGCACTTCCGCATTCTTGTCATAGCCGGCGGCCATGCCGAGCGGATTGGGGAATTGGAGGCCCGCGACGGTGACGGCAAGCCGCGGGTCGGCCTTCAGCGCGCAGCCCGGCACGAGGCCGGATTTCAGCGCCGCGATCGACAGGCCGTGGGCGGTCTCGGCGTCGAACAGGAAGAGGCCCCGGCGGGCGATCGTCTTGAAGGCATCGATCATCGGTCCATCTCCGGAAAGACATGCTGGCCGTCCTCGCCGAGCGGCAGGGGCTTTTCCCACAGGACGGCATCGAGCGGCAGGCTGGCGTAGAGGTGGGGAAAGAGATCGCCGCCGCGCGACGGCTCGAAGCGTAGCGCCGCGCCGAGGGCGCCCGGATCGATGGCAACCAGCAGCAGGCCCTCGGCCCCGGCAAAGTGGCGCGCCGCCGTTTCGACCGCCTGGGCGGCGGTGGAAAAATGGATGTAGCCGTCGGTGAGATCGATCGCCGCCCCGCGAAATACTCCGTCGCGGCGCGCCTCATGCCATATTTCGCGCGGCACGATCTTGTATATGATCCGATCCAAGGGCCCGTCCTTCCATCAGCGGAAACTTCCGTTGGCGGTTTGCCGCAAACCGAACGGCTTGTCCACACGCCTGATGCGGCAAGGGACGAGCGGCCCCTGACGAATTCGAGGAGATCGCCGATGCGACCGATGCCGAACCTGCCGAAGACCCTTTTCCTCATTGCCGCGACGGCCACCGCAGCCCCGGCCTTCGCACAGGAAACAGATCTTGCGCGCTTCGCGCTGGAAAAGACCGAGGGGGGCTTCGTCCGCCTCGACCGCAAGACCGGGGCGCTGACGCTTTGCCAGGAAAAGGACGGCGCGCTCACCTGCCGCATGGCCGCCGACGAGCGCGCCGCCTACGAGGAAGACCTTACGCGGCTGGAAAAACGCGTCGAGGCGCTGGAGAAGAGCCTGGCTTCGGGCCGACCTCTGGCGAACGGCGAACCGCTGCCAAGCGACGAGGAGGTCGAGCGGTCGATCGGCATCATGGAACGCTTCATGCGCAGCTTCTTCGGTCTGGTGGAAGAGTTCAAGGCCAAGGAAGACGGCGCAACGCCCGACAAAACATAGACTATTGTTTATGTTCACAGCAGCGGCTAAATAGAGAAAGAGCCGCTTGCGCGGCATTCAAGACTTCGCTCTTGGGAGGGGGCTTCGACATGACGGCATCGACCTTCATCATTGCAGACGACCATCCGCTCTTTCGCGGCGCGTTGCGTCAGGCCGTCAGCCGCATCGAAGGGGAGCAGACAATCGTCGAGGCCGGTGACTTCGAGGCCGCGCGCAAGGCCGCAGCCAACCACCCCGACGCCGAACTGATGCTGCTCGATCTTTCCATGCCCGGCGTATCCGGCTTTTCCGGCCTGATGGCGCTTCGCGCCGAATTCGCCAGCCTGCCGATCGTCATCGTGTCGGCCAGCGACGACCCGACCACCATTCGCCGCGCGCTGGAACTCGGCGCCTCGGGCTTCATTTCCAAGTCGTCCGGCATCGACGACATCCGCGCCGCCATCCAGTCGGTTCTGGAAGGCGACATCTGGACGCCGAAGAACTATCAGGGCGGCCAGGAACAGGACCCCGACGTCGCCGACCTGATCAACCGGCTGCGAACGCTGACGCCGCAGCAGAGCCGCGTGCTCGGCATGCTGGGCGAAGGGCTGCTGAACAAGCAGATCGCCTATGAACTCGGTGTATCGGAAGCCACCATCAAGGCGCATGTCTCCGCGATCCTGCTGAAGCTCAAGGTGGACAGCCGCACCCAGGCCGTCATCCAGCTCGGCAAGATCAACATGGCCATGGTGGCCTGACCCGGGGTCACCTCCTCGAAACCGGCGCTCGATCGAGGATTTTATTCCTTTTCGACTTTACGGACATGACCAGATTGGCTAGAGTTCCGGCATCTTGCCGGGACGGGCCATAGGAGTGCCGTCGTCGCCGGCCCTGGAGCATGAGCGACAATGCTTTCGCATGATACCATCTGGGCCGCGATCGACAGGCTCGCCGAGCGCAACCAGTTGACCCCGTCGGGCCTGGCGCGTCGGGCGGGCCTCGACCCGACATCCTTCAACAAGTCGAAACGGACGGGACCGGACGGGCGCATGCGCTGGCCGTCGACCGAGTCCATTTCCAAGGTGCTGGAAGCGACCGGGACCGGTATCGACCAGTTCATGGGCTTCATCCAGCCGGAGTCGGGCGGAACGGTGCCGAACGGCGCCTTTCCGCCGCAGGCCGGTTCGATCCCGCTGCTCGGCTTTGCCCAGGCCGGCGCCGGCGGTTTCTTCGACGATGGCGGCTTTCCCGCCGGCCAGGGCTGGGACGTGGTCGAGTTTCCCGCCTCGCCGGCGCGCAAGTCCGGGGTTTATGCTCTGGAGGTGCAGGGCGACAGCATGAAGCCGCTCTACCGCGACGGCGACGTGCTGATCGTCGAGCCGGGCGCCCAGGTCAGGCGCGGCGACCGCGTGGTGGTCAAGACCCGCGATGGCGAAGTGATGGCCAAGGTGCTGGCCCGCCAGTCGGCGAAATCCATCGAGCTCATGTCGCTCAATCCGGAGCATCCGAACCGCACGCTCGAGATGACGGAAGTCGAATGGATCGCCCGGATCATCTGGGCCAGCCAGTAGGAAAATCGGCCTATGCGTCCCCTGACCACCTTCGTCATCGGCCTCGCCGGACTTGCCCTGTGGGCGACACTGCTGAGCCTGGCCGGCCGCACTATCGGCGAGCAGCCGGGTGAGACCTTCGAAATCGAGGACATGCCGCCGGAATGGGCCGAGGCAGCCCCTTCAGACGACCCCCTCGCGCCGGCGGAGAGCGGGATGCAGGCGCCGCCCGAGGCAGAGATTGTTCCGGACGCCGACCTGCCGGGCAACCAGCCAACAGGGATGCCGCCGGCCGGCGCGGCGGATCAGGCAAGTCCTTCGCCGAGCGCCACTGACAGCCTCGAGGTGCGTCCGGTCAGCCCCGAATTCTTCGCTTCGCCGCTCAACCAGGCGGCCGGCCCGCTCGAGCGGATCGACCCCCTCCAGCCGCCCGCCGAGAAGACGCCGGAACGCGTCAGGCTGGTGCTTCTGCCGCGGCCGGAATCGGTCGAGGCCGGGCTGATCGCCTTCGGCTCGCGCAACCTGAAGCTCTCCGACATCACCACCACCGACCGCATGCGCGTCTGCCCGACGTCGAAGGGCGGCGACTGGCCGTGCGGCATGGTGGCCCGCACCCAGCAACGGCTCTTCCTGCGCAATCGCACCATCGCCTGCGACGCCGACAGCGCCGAGTGGGAAGGCACGATCGAGGCCCACTGCCAGGTGGGCGAACTCGACATTGCCAGATGGCTCGCGGAGAACGGCTGGGTGGAGGCGCCGGAAGGCTCGCCGCTTGGCGGTCTGGTGGAAAAGGCGCGCAGCGAACGCCGCGGCATCTTCGGCGACGACCAGCGTTGAGACGGGCCGGCTTGAAAGCGCTGGCGGCAATCCCTAATCTGCGAGAAAACAACGAGGAATACCCAAGAGATGACAACACCCGTAACGCCGCATGACGCTCTGATCTTCGTCATGGTGATGGCCTCCGCCGTCGACAATTCGATGAACGACAAGGAGTTGCGCCGCATCGGCCAGCTGATCGACCTCTTGCCGATCTTCGACGGGTTCGACAAGGACGGGCTGATCGAGGTTTCCCAGCGCTGCGCCGACATCCTGGCCGGCCCGGAAGGTCTGGACATCGCGCTCGAGGTCATCCGCGACGCCTTGCCGGCCCACTCCCATGATACGGCCTATGCGCTAGCCGTCGAGGTCATGGCCGTCGACATGGCCGTAAAGCCCGAGGAGATCCGGTTGCTGCAATTGCTTCGCGACCGGCTGAAGCTCGACAAGCTGACCTGTGCGGCGATCGAGCACAGCGCGATCGCCCGCTACCGCCCGCTCTGATACTCAACGCCCCGGTGTACTCCGGGGCAGGGTCGGCTACGGCAGGTCGCGTGGATTGATATTGACGCGACCTGCGACAGGCTTCTGTTTTTGCATGTCGTCTTGGCAAGACCGCTGCTCAGCTTCGCGAGACATGCTCTAGAAAAGCCCATAGGGAAAATAGCGCAGATAGATCTCCTGGAGCCGGCCATTGCGCGACAGTGCCGCGAGCGCACTGTCGAAGGCCGAGGCCAGCGCCGGGTCGTCACGCCGGACCATGATCGTCAGCCCCTCCCCCAGGAAGCGCTCGGACAGATAGGCGCCGCCGAGAAGGGCGCAGCAGCCACCCGAGGCCTCGCCGGCCGTCCAGAAGGACAGCTGCAGCGAATCGGCGAAGACCGCCTCGATCTTCTTGCCCTTCAGATCCTCCAGCATCCGGTCGCGATCGGCAAACCCGACAGGCTCGATATTCGGGAAAAAGGCCCTCAACATCGCCTCGTGCGCCGTGCCGCTGACCACGCCGACCCGACGGCCGAACAGGGCGTTGGCGTCTTCTCCGGCGAAAGCCGCCTGCTTGTGACGGGCAAAGCGCGCCGGCAGTTGCATATAAGGCCGGCTGAAGGCGAAACGGCCGCGCAGATCGTCGTTCACCGCAATCCCAGCCATCACAGCGTCGCCCTGGCCGCCGTCGAGCGCGCCCTCCAGTTCGGCAAAGGGCAGCGCCTGGATCTGGCATTTCGCCTCGATACCGAGTTCGGCGCAGAGGGCGCGGGCCAGTTCGACATGAAAGCCCGAGAGCCGGCCCGTCTGGTCGGCAAAATTGAAGGGCGGAAAATCCGTCGTCGTCAGGAAACGCAGGCGCAAAAGGCCGGACAGGTCGGGGCGTGGCAGACGCTCGCGCGCATCGAAGAGCACCGGCAGATCGTCGGCCCGCGACGATTGCGGCGTGCCCAAGGCCACAAGAAGCGCACACGCGATTGCAACTAAAATGCGGGCCCCCTGAAAATGCAGGGATGAAACTAATGCGTGTATCATTATGATCCGCTTCGGGGATAGCTGGGACGTCATCGACTGATGACGGTGTAACAGAATCATGCTGCTCGGGGAATATGGCGGCCGTTCGGAAGCGGCCGCCGGGGGATTCAATGCTGCATTGCATGGAGTGCCTGTCCCCGGAGAACCGGCCGGGGACGGCGCGGGCCTTGCCGCGCTGCGCGGCGAAGCGCTGGTGCTGAAATCGCTCGGGCTTGCCAAACCCCTGATCGCGCGCATGGCAAGGCGAGCGACGAGCCATGGCACGACGATCGAGGAGGAACTGCTGGCGAGCGGCCACGTCGAGGAGGCGGCCTATTACGGCGCCCTGGCGCGGCTGGCCGGTCTCGCCTTTGTCGACACGATCCCGGACGGCGCGGTGGTCGACAGCCCGGGGCTGGACAGCCAGCTCACCCGCCCCTGCTGCGTGCGGCTTCACGACAAGGCCCGCCCCCCGCTCACCCTGATCGCGCCTCAGGCACGACGCATAGACCATCTTCTATCCAGCCTTTCCCGCCACCCCGCCCTTCGCCAGTCGCTGGCGATCGCCACGCCATCGACGATCCGGCAGGCGGTCTGGAAGACGGGCGCAGAACGACGCGCACGCGCGACCGTCAGCCGGCTGTTCGAGGAGAGCCCGGCTTTTTCGGCCCGCACGGTGCTGACCGGGCACCAGGGCTTCTGGGCCGGCGTCGCCCTCAGCGGCACCTTCGCCTTCCTCCTTATCGTGCCGGCCCTTGCGGCGGTTCTGCTCCACCTGGCGCTCTCGCTGCTCTATCTGGCAGCGCTATGCCTGCGTCTCGCCGCTTTGGTCCATGGGCATCGAACCGCGCGAAAGCGCCCGGCCCAGCCTCCGGCGCTCGCGATCGAGGGCGCCCTGCCCGTCTATTCGGTGATGGTGGCGCTCTACCGCGAGGCCGAGATCGCTCCACAACTGCTCGCGGCGCTGGACCGTCTCGACTGGCCGCGTTCCCGGCTCGACATCAAGCTGGTCTGCGAGGCGGACGATACCGAGACACTCTCGGCCATCCGGGCGCTGAAACCGCCCCGTCACATCGAGATCGTCGAAGTGCCGCCGATGACGCCGCGGACCAAGCCGAAGGCGCTCGGCTATGCGCTTCCCGGCGTGCGCGGCGATTATGTGGCGATCTTCGATGCCGAGGACCGGCCGCATCCCGACCAGTTGAAGGAAGCCTACCACACCTTCCGCGCGGCGCCGGAGGACATCGTCTGCCTTCAGGCGCCGCTCGTCATCGCCAACATGCACGAATCCTTTACCAGCGCGCTGTTTGCCCTCGAATATGCCGCCCTGTTTCGCCGCATGCTGCCGGTTCTGGCGCGCTATCGCATGCCGCTGCCGCTCGGCGGCACCTCCAACCATTTTCGCACCGGCCCCTTAAGGGCAGTCGGCGGCTGGGATCCGTTCAATGTTACCGAAGACGCCGATCTCGGCATGCGGCTCTACCGCTTCGGCTACCGTTCGGCAACGATCCGCCGGCAGACGCTGGAGGATGCGCCGACGACGACCGGGGTCTGGCTCGGCCAGCGGACCCGCTGGTTCAAGGGATGGTTGCAGACCTGGCTGGTGATGATGCGCGATCCGCGCCGGACGATCGACGAAATGGGACTGGCCGCCTTTGCGACGTTCCAGCTGCTGATCGGCGGCATGCTGATCTCGGCGCTCAGCCATCCGCTCATCATCGTCTTCCTTGTCTCCTCCTGCATGGCGATGCTGCAGAAGCCGGCCGAGGCGATCGGCGCCTTCGAGGCTGCGCTCTTCGTCATCGACCTCACCAACATCTTCGGCAGCTATGCCGCCTTCGTGGCCCTGGGCCTGACGACAATGACCGCTCACGAGCAAAGGCTGATCGGCTGTCGCTGGATGGGCGTCCCGCTCTACTGGATGATGACCTCGTTCGCCGCGTGGAAGGCGGTCATCGAATTGCGCTGCAAGCCGTTCTTCTGGAACAAGACACCGCATCAGCCGCGCCGAGCCACGGACTCAGCAGAGAGCCGGGAGGGAAGGCAACAGGCAGGCGAACCCCAACTCTCCGGCACTGTCGCGACTTGACCCCGATCCGACGAGAGGGCACTGCTTTTGCAGTGCAACCGGCCATCCAGGAGAGGGCTAAGTGGCGGGGACGGACGCAAAGGGCGAAATGGCCCAATGGCGAAGGCTGCCGGGGGCGATCTGGGCGATCGGCTTCGTCTCGCTGTTCATGGACATTTCCTCGGAGATGATCCACGCCGTGCTGCCGCTCTACCTGGTGACGGTGCTCGGCACCTCGACGCTGACGGTGGGCATCATCGAGGGCATCGCCGAGGCGACCGCGGCGATTACCAAGGTGTTTTCCGGCGCGCTCAGCGACTGGCTGGGAAAGCGCAAGTTGCTGGCGGCCCTCGGCTACGGGCTTGCCGCCCTCACCAAGCCGATCTTCCCGCTCGCAACGAGCATCACCTGGCTGATCGCCGCCCGCTTCATCGACCGCATCGGCAAGGGCATCCGCGGCGCACCGCGCGACGCGCTGGTTGCCGACATATCCCCGCCGGACCTGCGCGGCGCGAGCTTCGGGCTCCGGCAGTCGCTCGACACGCTGGGCGCGCTGCTCGGTCCCCTGCTTGCCATCGCCTTCATGTGGGCCTTCAGCAATGATTTCAGCCTCGTCTTCTGGATCGCCGTCATTCCGGCCTTCATCTCGGCCGGGCTGATCATCGTCGCAGTGAAGGAGCCCAAGCGGGAGGCGCCCCTGCGCAAGGTGCGCATGCCCCTCAGCCGCCACGAACTTGGGCGGCTCAGCGCCGATTACTGGTGGGTGGTCGCGGTCGCGTCCGCCTTCACGCTCGCCCGGTTCAGCGAGGCCTTCCTCGTGCTCAAGGGGCAGGATATCGGCCTGTCGCTCGCGCTCGTTCCGGTGGTGATGGTGGTGATGAATGTCGCCTATTTCCTCTCCGCCTATCCGGTCGGCGCGCTTTCGGACCGGATGAGCCGGACGAAACTGCTCGTCTTCGGCCTTGCCCTGCTGCTCGCCGCCGATCTCGTGCTCGCCTTTTCCTCAAGCCTGACCGGTCTCGTGCTCGGCGCCACGCTCTGGGGCCTGCATATGGGCTTCACGCAGGGGCTGCTTTCGACGCTCGTTGCCGATACTGCACCGGCCGAACTCCGCGGCACGGCGTTTGGCGTGTTCAACCTCATCACCGGCGTGGTGCTTCTGGCCGCAAGCGTCATCGCCGGCCTGCTGTGGGATGCGACCGGCCCGAGAGGCACATTCCTCGCAGGCGCCGGCTTCACCCTCATGACGCTTGCGGGACTTGCGTTTTTGGAAGCCAGGCGTCGGCGCAACGCAAACGGGGCGGCTAAAAGCGCAAACGACAAACAGACGCCAGAAAACGCACGGTAAAACCGTGGTTTGCTCGCGGCGGCACAACGGACCCAGGTCACTGGAAGGGTAGCTGGAGCGGGTGAAGGGAATCGAACCCTCGTATTCAGCTTGGGAAGCTGCTGCTCTACCATTGAGCTACACCCGCGCGGCCCGCACAGTTCCAACAGATGCGGCGGCCTGTCAAGAGCGAAAGCCGTCGATCAACCGCGGTTCAGCCGAGACGGAAATGCTTGGACAGCTTCAACCCTTGCGCCTGGTAGTTGGAGCCGAGGCCGGAGCCGTAGAGGCCTTCCGGGCGTTCCTGCATGTGCTCGTAGACGAGGCGGCCGATCACCTGGCCATGCTCGAGGATGAAGGGAACTTCGTGACTGCGCACTTCGAGCACGGCGCGGCTTCCCGAACCGCCGGCGGCGGCATGGCCGAAACCGGGATCGAAGAAGCCGGCATAATGCACGCGGAACTCGCCGACCAATGGATCGTAGGGCGTCATTTCTGCCGCATAGAGCGGCGGCACATGCACCGCCTCGTTGGAGACGAGAATGTAGAACTCGTCCGGATCAAGGATGAGTTCGTCGGCGCCGCGGCTGTAGAGCGGTTCCCAGAAGTCGAGTACGTCGTGGGCCGCCTTCTTGTCGACGTCGATCACGCCGGTATGGTGCTTGCCGCGATAGCCGATCAGGCCGTCATCGCCGGTGCCCTTCAGGTCGATCGACAGAGCGATGCCGCCGCCCGAGACGTTGGGCGCTTCGCTGGCGACCAGCGTTTCCGCCGCATGCAGGTCGAGCAGTTCGCGCTCGCCGAGCAGCGCCTGGCCGACGCGGAAGCGGATCTGCGACAGGCGCGAGCCGCGCCGAACGATGACCGGGAAGGTGCGCGGGGAAATCTCCAGATAGAGCGGCCCCTTGTAGCCGGCCGGGATCTTGTCGAATTCCTGGGCGTAGTCGACCATGACGCGGGTGAAGATGTCGAGGCGGCCGGTCGAGCTCTTCGGATTGGCCGATGCCGACATCGCGGCCGGCAGGTCGAGGCTCTCCATCAGGGGCACGATATAGACGCAGCCGGTCTCCAGAACGGCGCCGTTTTCCAGATCGATCTCGTGCAGGGTCAGCCGTTCGAGCTTGTCGGCGACCGTGTGGGCGCGCCCCGGCATGAAGCTCGCACGCACGCGCAGGGCCTTTGCGCCCAAGCGAAGGTCGAGGCTGGCGGGCTGGATCTGGTCATGATCGAGCATCATCTCGCTCATCAGCCGGCCTTCGCCGAAGAGCGTGCCGATGGCGCTGTCCGAGAGAATGCCCGTGGTCCTGGTCATCATTTCGTCTTCCTGTTTGGGCCAGACAAAACCAAAGTCGAGGAATTGACGCAAGCCCGCGATGGGCGTATGGCAGGCTTATCCCGTGGTGATTTGGCCGGTCGGCTTGCAGCCACGTTAAACAAATGGCTAAAGTGACCGGGTGCTAGAAACCGGTCCGATTTCGCGACCGGTTTTTTGTATTCGAAAGGCTGAAAGGCATGAGCAAGAACTGGCGTCCGGCAACCCAACTGGTCCATGGCGGAACTCTTCGCTCGCCCTATGGCGAGACCTCCGAGGCGATCTTCCTGACCCAGGGCTTCGTCTATGAAAGCTCGGAAGCGGCGGAAGCGCGCTTCAAGGGCGAGACGGACGGCTATATCTACGCTCGCTACGGCAGCCCGACCAATGACATGTTCGAAAAGCGCATGTGCCTGCTCGAAGGCGCCGAAGACGCCCGCGCCATGGCCTCGGGCATGGCCGCCGTCGCCGCCGCCGTTCTCTGCCAGGTGAGGGCCGGCGACCACATCGTCGCCGCCCGCGCCCTGTTCGGCTCCTGCCGCTATGTCGTGGAAACGCTGGCGCCGCGCTACGGCGTGGAATGCACGCTGGTCGACGGCCGGGACCTCGCGAACTGGGAAGCGGCGATCCGGCCGAACACCAGGGTGATGTTCCTCGAAAGCCCGACCAATCCGACGCTCGAAGTGGTCGATATCGCCGGCGTCGCCAAACTGGCCGACCAGGTCGGCGCCACGCTGATCGTCGACAATGTCTTCGCCACTCCCCTCTTCCAGAAGCCGCTCGAACTCGGCGCCCATGTCGTCGTCTATTCGGCGACCAAGCATATCGACGGACAGGGTCGCTGCCTCGGCGGCGTCGTGCTCTCGTCGAAGGACTGGATCACCGAGAACCTGCAGGACTATTTCCGCCATACCGGCCCCGCCATGTCGCCGTTCAACGCCTGGACGCTGCTGAAGGGTGTCGAGACGCTGCCGCTGCGCGTCAAGCAGCAGACGGCCAATGCCGCGGCGATCGCCGACTTCCTGGCCGAACAGCCGCAGGTCGCCAAGGTGATCTATCCCGGACGCGCCGACCATCCGCAGGCCGACATCGTCGCCAAGCAGATGACCGGCGGCTCGACGCTGGTCGCCTTCGAGCTGAAGGGCGGCAAGGATGCGGCGTTCAAGCTGCAGAACGCGCTGGAGATCGTCAAGATTTCCAATAATCTCGGCGATGCCAAGAGCCTGATCACCCATCCGGCCACCACGACGCACAAGAACCTGACCGACGAGGCGCGCGCCGAACTCGGCATGTCCGGCGGCACGGTGCGTCTATCCTGCGGCATCGAGGATACGCAGGACCTGCTCGAGGATTTTGCCCGCGCCATGGCGAGCGTCGGCGCCTGAGCCGCGGGAGGCCGGCCGTCCCAAGAAAAGTCCGGGTACGCCGCTTGCGTGCCCGGACCGAGGTCCTTAACCCCAACCATTAGCATTAACAGTGAAATCTGGGCCGCGCCGACCGCATTGGCCGGCTGGTGCGCTTGTATTTTTCCTTCATCGCGCCATGCTGTAGGCTATGCTTAGCGAAGCTTTAAAAAGGTCCCGTGCATGTACCGCGCCGTGACACGCGACATCGAGGTCAGTGTCGAACCCTATTATCTGGAGGAGCAATCCGATCCGGAGGACAGCCGCTATGTCTGGGGCTACCGCATCGTGATCGCCAACCACTCGACAAGGCCGGTGCGGCTGATGCAGCGCTATTGGCACATCACCGACCAGAACGGCCAGGTGGACGAAGTGCATGGCCCCGGCGTCATCGGGGAGCAGCCGCGGCTGAGACCGGGTGACACCTATGAATATTCCTCGGGCTGCCCGCTCGATACGCCGTCGGGCATGATGTTCGGTCACTACCAGATGGAAGCCGACGACGGCGAAGTGTTCGAGGTCGCCATTCCGGCCTTTTCGCTGGATGCGCCGGGCATGGTCCGGGTGCTGAACTGAAAACGGCAGGGTCAAAGACCCTGCCGCTCACATCATCCAGTTCGGCGCTGCTCAGGCGTTCAAGACTTCCGCCGCTTCATAGCGATAGGTGGTCGAGCAGAACTCGCAGGTGACCGTGATCGCGCCGTCCGTCTGGCTGGCATCGATCTCCTCCTGCGAGAAGCTCGACAGCACGCCCTTGATCTTGTCGCGCGAACAGCTGCAGCGATCATAGACGGCATGCGGGTCATAGACCCGAACACCGCGCTCGTGGAACAGCCGGTAGAGCAGGCGTTCCGCGCCGATCTGCGGATCGGTCAGTTCGTCGGCATCGATCGTGTCGACGAGCGCGCGCGCTTCCGCCCAGGCATCGTCCTCCGAATGCGGCCGGTCGCCATTGTCGCCGTCGCCGCCATGCAGGTCGGCGTGACGCATGCGATCGGGCGCCTCCGGCAGGAACTGGGCGATCAGGCCACCGGCTCGCCAGGTGCGGCGCGGACGGCCCTCCTCGTCGCGATCGAAGAACTCGGCGGCACCAAGGCGAACCCGCGTCGGGATCTGCTCCGACTGGCGGAAATAGACGCCGGCAATGTCCTCGAGCGAGGCGCCGTCGAGCGGTACGATGCCCTGATAGGGCTGCATGAAATTGCCCTGGTCGATGGTCAGCGCCAGTACGCCCGCGCCCAGCAACTGCTCGGGCGAGGTTCGACCGGCGGCGACCGCCTCGGCCAGACGCTCCTCGTCGAAGCGGGCATAGGCGCGGACATTTTCCGGCGAGGCGAAGTCGGCGACCAGCAGATCGACCGGACCGTCGCTCTTGGTCTGGACGGTGAACTTGCCCTCGAACTTGAGCGAGGTGCCGATCAGCACGGTGAGCACGATCGCCTCGGCCAAAAGCCGCGCGACCGGCTCGGGATAGTCGTGGCGGGCAAGAATGGCATTCAGCAAGGGACCGATCTGCACGGCGCGACCGCGCACGTCGAGGCCTTCCACCTGGAAGGGCACGACCCGGTCATCACCGGCGAAACCGAATTCGCCAAGCTCGGCAGGCCTGTTCATCATCATTGTACTCCTGGCGCCTTGGCGCTCGAACATTAAGAGGCGCTCAGCCTCTTTCTCAACGGCTCAAATGGGAACCGGGCGGAAAAAGATCAAGCGCGGCGAAACCACTTGTTCCGCCGCGTGATCTGCAACCTTCCGCAGCCGCGATCAGATGGCGCCGAGGCACCAGGCCAGGATCGACTTCTGCGCATGCAGGCGGTTCTCCGCCTCGTCGAACACCACCGACTGCGGGCCGTCGATCACCTCGTCGGTCACCTCCTCGCCGCGGTGGGCCGGTAGGCAATGCATGAACAGCGCGTCCGGACCCGCCTGCTTCATCAGCGCGGCATTGACCTGGAACGGCTGGAAGACATTGTGGCCGCGCGCCTTGTGCTCCTGGTTCATCGAGATCCAGGTATCGGTGACCACCGCGTCGGCGCCGGCAACCGCGCGCTCCGCCTCATGGCACAGCATGATCTCGCCGCCATTGTTGCGCGCCCAGTTCAGGATCTTGTCGTCCGGCTCGGAACCGAGCGGCACGGCCATGTTCATCCGGTAGCCGAAACGGGCCGCACCCTCGACCAGCGAATGCAGGACATTGTTGCCGTCGCCGGTCCAGGCGATGGTCTTGCCCTTGATCGGGCCGCGATGCTCCTCGAAGGTCATCACGTCGGCCATGATCTGGCAGGGATGGGTGCTGTCGGTGAGCGCATTGATCACCGGCACGGTGGCGTGCTCGGCCATTTCCAGCAGCCGCGAATGGTCGGTGGTGCGGATCATGATCGCGTCGACATAGCGCGACAGAACCTTGGCAGTGTCGCCGATGGTCTCGGCGCGGCCGAGCTGCATTTCGGTGCCGGACAGGAACAGCGTCTCGCCGCCGAGCTGGCGCATACCGACGTCGAAGGAGACGCGGGTGCGGGTCGACGGCTTTTCGAAGATCATCGCCAGCATCTTGCCGGAAAGCGGCTTTTCGGCGGTGCCGGCCTTGGTCGACTGCTTGCGCGTCTTGGCGTCCTCCAGGATCAGCCGGAGGTCGGGTGCCGTCATGGCGGAGAGGTCGAGAAAATGCTTCGGAGATGCCATGTCTTTGCTTACCTGCCCTGGTTCGATGACGCCGCTTTGAGCTTGCCCTGCAGATGCTCGGCCGCCTGTTCGATGCGCTTCAATCCTTCCCGCGCCTCTTCGACGGTGACGATGAGCGGCGGCAGAAGGCGGATGACGTTGTCGCCGGCGGGAACGCCCAACACATGCTCCTCGCGCATCGCCATCAGCAGGTCGGTGTTCGGCACCTTGGCCTTGATGCCGAGCATCAGGCCCTCGCCGCGGATCTCCTCGATGATGTCGGGATAGCGGTCCTTGAGCGAGGCCAGCCCCTGGCGGAAGACCAATGCCACGTCGCGGACGTGTTCGAGGAAGCCATCCGCCAAAACGACGTCGAGCACGCCATTGCCGACGGCCATGGCGAGCGGATTGCCGCCATAGGTCGAGCCGTGGGTGCCGGCCTTCATGCCGGAGGCGGCCTCTTCGGTGGCGAGGCAGGCGCCGAGCGGGAAACCGCCGCCGATACCCTTGGCAACCGCCATGATGTCGGGCGTGATGCCGGCCCACTCGTGGGCGAACAGCTTGCCGGTCCGGCCGACGCCGCACTGGACCTCATCCAGCACGAGCAAGAGGCCGTTATCGTCGCAGATCTGGCGGAGCGCCCGGAGGAATTCGTTCGACGCGGTGCGCAGGCCGCCCTCACCCTGCACCGGCTCGATCAGGATCGCGGCCGTCTCGTCGGTGATCGCGGCCTTCACCGCGTCGAGATCGCCGAACGGGACCTGGTCGAAGCCGGGCGCCTTGGGGCCGAAGCCTTCCAGGTATTTCTCCTGGCCGCCGGCGGCGATCGTCGCGATGGTGCGTCCGTGGAAGGCGCCTTCGAAGGTGATGATATGAAAGCGTTCGGGATGGCCCTTGACGAACTGGTAGCGGCGCGCCGTCTTGATGGCGCATTCCAGCGCCTCGGCGCCCGAATTGGTGAAGAAGACGCGATCGGCAAACGTCGCCTCGGTCAACCGGCGACCGAGCGTCTCCTGGCCCGGGACATCATAGAGATTGGACAGGTGCCAGACCTTGCCGGCCTGGGTGGTCAATGCCTCGATCAGATGCGGATGGGCATGGCCGAGCGAATTGACCGCGACCCCGGCGGCGAAATCGAGATAGCGATCGCCATCCTCGCTATAAAGCCACACCCCCTCGCCTCGCTCGAACCGCAAGGGCGCGCGCATATAGGTCTGATAGAGAGGCGAGGCTTCGGCCATGGTGAAAACACTCCTTCGGGAGGGCTTGACGGGACTAGGGACGCTTCTTGACTTCCGGCGAACAGCGCCTTTCAGAAATCAAAAATGCCGCCTTGCGGCGGCGGGGGCACTATCGACATTTCGGCCTTGCCTGTCAACGAAACAGCGCGCAGCGCCTGAATTTTCGGCCCGCTGGGAACCCTGTCGAGCGTTTCGTGCGCAACCCGCGGCGGCGACGCGCCAGGGTAGCAAGTTGGGGAAAACCTCAAAATCGATTCGCGATGATTCGCCCGACTCTTGTCACGGAGTCAGCCCGGCACTAGGTTAATACTCAATAAAGAAACTGCATGCGGCGGAACCAGTCACCGACAGTATCGAGGCGAGTTTGTTTCGGATAGCTCCGAAGCAACGGTGAGCGATTCTGCCATCACATATCGCGAGCGGCGGAGAGATAACGGCATGAATTGGACGGATGAGCGCGTCGAGAGACTGAAGCGGCTTTGGTCGGAAGGCTTGAGCGCGAGCCAGATCGCGGCACAATTGGGCGGCGTCAGCCGCAATGCCGTGATCGGCAAGGTGCACCGGCTGAACCTGCCGGGCCGCGCCAAGGCCGGCGGCAGCACTGCTGCTTCGCGGGCGGCCAAGCGTCCGGCGCCGGCGCCGCGCCCGGCAAACTATCCGTCTCGCGTCACGACCCGCACGGTTGCGCGGGCGGCCGGATCGAACATGCTCAAGGAAGAGATCGAGATCGACGGCGACGAGACGATCGAGATCCGTCCGGTCGGCAATGTGGTCCTGCCGATTTCGCGCAAACTGGTGCTGACCGAACTGACCGAGCGTACCTGCAAATGGCCGATCGGCGACCCGATGAAGGACGATTTCCACTTCTGCGGCTGCGAATCCGCCGATACGTCGCCCTATTGCAGCTACCACGCCAAGCTGGCCTACCAGCCCGTCGGCGAACGCCGCAAGGCCGCAAACGCGGCAGCCCGCTAAGGCGGATCTGGCCACAAACGCACCGGGCGGCTCGCCGCCCGGACCCAGCCTTGCCTGCAGACAGAACAAGACCCTTCGGCCGGTCACCGGGCCGGTGAACGAAAAAACGGGCCACGCGGGCCCGTTTTCTGTTTGTCCGTCGGAGTCGATTGCTCCCGTCAGGCTTCCATCGAATAGCCGGCGCCGCGCACGGTACGGATGACGTCCTGCAGATTGGAAAAGTTCAACGCCTTGCGCAGGCGACCGACATGCACGTCGACGGTGCGTTCGTCGACATAGATGTCATGGCCCCAGACGCCGTCCAGCAATTGCGAGCGGGAAAAAACACGACCAGGCGAGGCCATCAGGAATTCCAGCAACCGGAATTCCGTCGGGCCAAGGCGCACTTCGCGGCTCTTGCGATGAACGCGATGGGTTTCGCGGTCGAGCTCTATATCGCCGCACCGCAGCACGCTCGACAGGACTTCTGGCCGGGCACGGCGCAGCATGGCCTTGACGCGGGCCATCAGCTCGGGCGTCGAAAACGGTTTGACGACATAGTCGTCGGCGCCGGTCGCAAGCCCGCGGACCCGCTCGCTCTCCTCGCCGCGCGCGGTGAGCATGATGATCGGCAGGCGCTCGGTTTCGGGCCGCATGCGCAGCCGGCGGCAAAGCTCGATGCCGGAGACGCCCGGCAGCATCCAGTCGAGGATCAACAGGTCGGGCACGCGTTCCTGCAGGCGAAGCTCTGCCTCGTCACCCCGCAGGATCGTTTCGACCTCGTAGCCCTCCGCTTCGAGATTGTAGCGGAGCAGCACGCTGAGGGCTTCCTCGTCCTCGACGACAGCGATTTTAGGCAGCATGTGGGGCGACAACCTCTCGAATGCGGCGGGATTATTCGGAAACGGCGCCGAAGGAGGAGGTCATGTCATCCTTCGGCCGCTCGCCCTCGGGCTGGGCGCCCGTGGTCATGTAGTAGATGGTCTCGGCGATGTTGGTCGCGTGATCGCCGATGCGCTCGATGTTCTTGGCGCAGAACAGCAGATGCGTGCAGCTGGTGATGTTGCGCGGATCTTCCATCATGTAGGTCAACAGCTCGCGGAACAGCGAGGTGTACATGGCGTCGATTTCCTCGTCGCGATCGCGGATCGACTTCGCCTTTTCGGCAGACCGGGTGTTGTAGACGTCGAGCACTTCCTTGAGCTGGATCAGCGCCAGTTCGCTGAGGTGCTCGAGGCCACGGGCCAGCTTGCGCGGCACGCCGGTTGCCTGCACGGCCATGACGCGCTTGGCATTGCTCTTGCCGAGGTCGCCGACGCGCTCCAGGTCGTTGGCGATGCGCAGGGCGCCGATGATCTCGCGAAGGTCGGAGGCGACCGGCTGGCGGCGGGCGATCGTGACGATCGCCTTTTCGCCGATCTCGCTCTCGGCGGCATCCATGATGACGTCGTCGGAGATGACCTTCTGCGCCAGGGCGGCATCGGAGTTGACCAGAGCGCGAACGCTGTCGCCGACCATCTGCTCCGCCAGGCCGCCCATCTCGGTGATGCGGCGCATCAGGTATTTCAGTTCTTCGTCATAGGCGGTGTAGATATGCGATGGCGACATGTTCGTTGTCCTCGAAATTGAAATCCGCTCTCAGGCAGGCGCCGGATCAGCCGAAACGGCCCATGATGTAGTCCTGGGTGCGCTGATCGTCCGGATTGGTGAACATCTTGTCCGTGTCGTTCTCCTCGACCAGCAGACCGAGATGGAACATCGCGGTGCGCTGCGACACGCGGGCGGCCTGCTGCATCGAGTGGGTGACGATGACGATGGTGAAGTTGGTCCGCAATTCGTGGATCAGTTCCTCGACCTTGGCGGTGGCGATCGGGTCGAGCGCCGAACAGGGCTCGTCCATCAGGATGACTTCCGGGCTGACGGCAATGGCGCGGGCGATGCACAGGCGCTGCTGCTGGCCGCCGGACAGACCGGTGCCCGATTCCTGCAGGCGGTCCTTCGCCTCGTTCCACAGGCCGGCCTTCTGGAGGCTGCTCTCCACGATCTGATCGAGGTCGGCCTTGCTGCGGGCCAGACCGTGGATGCGCGGTCCGTAGGCGATGTTCTCGTAGATCGACTTGGGGAACGGATTGGGCTTCTGGAAAACCATGCCGACGCGGGCACGCAGTTCGACCACATCGATGGACGGATCGTAGATATCCAGGCCATCGAGCGTGATCTTGCCGGTAACCCGGCAGCCGTCGATCGTGTCGTTCATCCGATTGAGGCAGCGCAGGAACGTCGACTTGCCGCAACCGGAAGGACCGATCAGGGCCGTCACGGTGTTCTTGCGAACATTCAGATTGACGTCGAACAGGGCGCGCTTCTCGCCGTAATACACCGACACGTCCTGGCCGATCATCTTGTGGTCAACTTCGGTCATTTTCTGTTCCAGTGCCTTCTCAACAGCTGCGTCGGTCAATACATTCATCTCTCTTGGCTCCCGCTACCAGCGTCGTTCGAAGCGGCGACGTAGAACAACCGCAATGATATTCATGGCCAGAAGGAACACCAGCAGGACAATAATCGCACCCGACGCGCGTTCGATAAAGGCCGGGTCGCCCCTCTGGGTCCAGTTGTAGACCTGCACCGGCAGCGCCGACGCGGGATCGAAGAAGCCTTCCGGCGGTCCGGCCGGAAACTCGCGGACGAAGGCCACCATGCCGATCAAAAGCAACGGGGCCGTCTCGCCAAGCGCTCGGGCCAGGCCGATGATCGTTCCGGTCATGATGCCGGGCATGGCCAGCGGCAGGACGTGGTGAAAGGTGGCTTGCATCTTGGAGGCGCCGACGCCAAGGGCAGCGTCGCGGATCGACGGCGGGACCGCCTTGAGCGACGCGCGCGTGGCGATGATGATGGTCGGCAGCGTCATCAGCGTCAAGACCAGACCGCCGACGATCGGCGCCGACTGCGGCAACCCGACGAAGTTGATCAGGACCGCAAGGCCGAGAATGCCGAAGACGATCGAGGGCACGGCAGCCAGATTGGCGATGTTCACCTCGATCAGATCGGTAAAGCGGTTCTGCGGCGCGAATTCCTCCAGATAGATCGAGGCAGCGACGCCGAGCGGCAAAGAGAGCACGAGCACGATCAGCATCATGTAGGCGGAGCCGATGATGGCGACGCCGAGGCCTGCCGCTTCCGGACGCGTGTCGGAGGCATCCGGGGCGGTGAAGAAGCCCCAGTTGAACTTGGTCGTCAGGATGCCTGCTTCCCGCAGCTTGTCCGCCAGCATCAGCTGTTCGGGAGAGACGTTGCGGTCGAGCTGAGCACTCGCCATGCTCACGCGCCCCTTGTAGTAACCGTCGATACGTCCACCGGCGAGCAGGTCGAAGCGGACGGTCTGCCCGATGACCGAGGGGTCGGCGAGAACATATCTGCGCAGGTCCGCCGGCGCTTCCTTGGAGACCATTTCCGCGGCCGACTTGGCGTTCAACCCGTCGACGGCAACGCCCTTCGCAGCCATGGCGTCGACGAGAGCCTTTTCGATCAGCGGTGCGTAACCGAAAGTCGAAATCTTGGCGATGGCATCCGGATCGCGCGTGCCGTCCTTGTCCAGTCTTGCCGGATCCAGAAAGATATCCAGGCTGATGTAGGTCTGGCGAAAGGCTGACAAGCCACCTGTGAAGATCGACGTCATCAGGACGACCAGGGCAAGAACACCGATCGCTACCGCCACCACACCGAGCCGGCGAAAACGCCGCTCGGAGGCGTTACGGCGCTCGATTCTTGCCCGGTTTATCAGCGCCGGCTTTCCAATCGTCTCTACCGTAAAATCGGTCATTCGTACTGCTCCCGGTATTTGCGGACAATGTAAAGGGCCAGCACGTTCAGCCCAAGCGTCAGGACGAAGAGGGTAAGGCCAAGGGCAAACGCGACCAGCGTCTCGGGGCTGGCGAACTCGGTGTCGCCCGTGAGCTGGCTGACGATCTTGACGGTCACCGTCGTCATGGCCTCGAAAGGATTGAGCGAGAGTTTGGCGGAGGCGCCCGCGCCGAGCACCACGATCATCGTCTCGCCGATGGCACGGCTTGCCGCGAGCAGGATGGCGCCGACGATGCCGGGCAGAGCGGCGGGCAGAACGACCTGCTTGATCGTCTCTGACTTCGTCGCGCCGAGCGCGTAGGCACCGTCGCGAAGCGCCTGCGGGACTGCATTGATGATGTCGTCGGACAGCGAACTGACGAAGGGAATGATCATGATGCCCATCACGATACCCGCCGTCAGCACCGATGACGAAGAGGTTCCCACGCCCAAGGGCTGAGCGACCCAGTCTCGCAGGAACGGCCCAAGAGTGACGAGCGCAAACAGGCCGTACACGATCGTCGGGATGCCTGCGAGAACCTCGATCGCC
Source organism: Ciceribacter sp. T2.26MG-112.2 (assembly GCF_900492205.1). Taxonomy (GTDB): domain Bacteria; phylum Pseudomonadota; class Alphaproteobacteria; order Rhizobiales; family Rhizobiaceae; genus Allorhizobium; species Allorhizobium naphthalenivorans_A. The sequence continues at coordinate 12,403 of NZ_UEYQ01000023.1, read as the reverse complement.
GGCTTGACCACGCTGCGCGCCGTCGGACCGGCGTATTCGGCGAGATAGATGGCGATCATCAGGCCGAGCGGTACGGCAACGATGAGCGCCACCATCGAGATGTAGAAGGTGCCCCAGAGCAGGGGAAGAATGCCCAGTTCGGAGCCGCCGCGGAACTGGGGGTTCCAGACGGTCGAGAAGAAGAATTCGCTCGCCGGATAGATCTTGAAGAAGGAATAGGTCTCGAACACCAGCGAGGCGACGATGCCGATCGTCGTCAGGATCGCAACTGTCGATGCCGCGATCAACAACGACTTGACGAAGCTCTCGCTGATGGCGCGCGCGCGCAGATCCGGGGCAATGCGGCGGTAGGACCAGAGAGCCAGGCCAGCCGAAAGCGCAAGCACGAGGACGGCCATGGCGGCATTGCCGGTAGCGGAACCGAGACGATAGACCTTGGCTGCCTCGAACACTTCGTTTGGCACTTCGCTGCCCAGCGCGACGCCGACATCGGCCAGAAGACTACGGACATTGGTCTGGTCCGCACGCATGGCGGAAAGCTGGCCCTCGTCGAGCTGGCCGCGCGCCAGCACGGCATCAAGGCCATCGGCGATGCGACGCACATCGGCCATCACGAGGCTGCGCGCCCCACCGTCTGGAATTGCGCTGTCCGGGATCATGCCGCTAACGCGGCTCTCAATGATCGCAGGCTGCACGAACAACCAGGCGACAAGCACGACGAGGGAAGGAATGGCCGCGAACAAGGCGACGGTCTGGCCATAGTAGCCAGGAAGGGAATGGAGCTTCTTGCCGGTCGACGCAGAAAGCGACAGCGCACGACGCTGGCCGATGACGTAGCCGAGGGCGGCAAACACCGCAACGACCAGGATAATGATGCCAACGCTCATATCGCCCGCAACCTCCGGAAAAAGAAAAAACCGGCGGCGCGATCATCGCGCCGCCGGGCGGTCGTATGGATTAGTTCAGCGGGCCCATCGGGGTGCGAGCCTTGACGGCCGCCTGGGTCTTGGCAAGTTCCGGATCCGATACGAGGCCGTAAGCGGCCAGCGGGCCATTCGGGCCAGCCATTTCGTCGGAAACGAAGAACTCGACATATTCCTGCAGGCCCGGGATTACGTCGAGGTGGGCGTTCTTGACGTAGAAGTAGAGCGGACGCGAAACCGGATATTCGCCGGAAGCGATCGACTCAACCGACGGAACGACGCCGCCCATGGTGCCGACGCGCAGCTTGTCGGTGTTGTTCTGGTAGAACGACAGACCGAAGACGCCGATGCCATTCTTGTTGGCGTCAACGCGGGCGAGAGTCTCGGTGTAGTCGCCGTCGATGTCGACAGAGACGCCATCGGTGCGAAGCGCCATGCAAGCCTTGTCGACCTTTTCAGCGCCGGCAGCCTTATGGGCTTCAGCCGTGCCGTTTTCTTCGCAACCAGCGATGAGAACCTTCTCGTCGAAGACTTCGCGCGTGCCGTGCTTGGTGCCCGGGATGAAAGCGAGGATCGGCTGAGCCGGCAGGTCGGCGCGGATTTCATTCCAGGCCTTGTACGGGTTGTCGATCAGCTTGCCATCCTTGACGACCTTGGCAGCCAGAGCGGAATGCCAGTCGGCCGGGGTGAAGGCGTATTCCGGGCCATTGATGTCGGAAGCGAAGACGATGCCGTCATAGCCGATCCGGACTTCCTGGATTTCCTTGACGCCGTTGGCTGCGCAGGCGTCGATGTCCGACTGCTTGATGCGCGAGGAAGAGTTGGCGATGTCGATGGTGTTCTCGCCCACGCCTTCGCACAGCTTCTTGCGGCCGGCGCCCGAACCGCCGGATTCAACGACCGGGGTGCCGAAGTCGGTGTTTTCGCCGAAAGCTTCTGCAACGATCGAAGCATAGGGCAAAACGGTGGAGGAGCCAGCGATCTGGATCTGGTCACGAGCGACAGCGGCGCCTGCAAAGGCGACCGAGGCAACAAGGGCTGCTGCCGAAAGTTTCAAAACGTTCATCTAGAATTCTCCCGTTATTGGGCTGGTGGGTCGATGCGACCATGTTCAGCGGCGACCGCCGAAGATCAGCACGCCGTTCTTAGCGGCCGTTCCCCCAAGTTTTTATGTCAGTTCCATGAAACATTTATGACAATCTATCTTATTGATTTTACATCGTCATATTACGATCTCAACACAAGCGGCCGGGTTTTATGTCAAAAACGCACGGCAAACTCCGTTCCCTGGCCGATTTCCGACTTCACGACGAGCCGGGCGCGGTGGCGCGTCAGGATGTGCTTGACGATGGCCAGTCCCAGACCGGTGCCTTTCTTCGAGCGACTGTCGGTCACGCTGACCCGGTAGAAGCGCTCCGTCAAGCGCGGAACATGCTCCGCCGGGATGCCCGGACCATGGTCGACGACGCTGACCTCGACGGGGGAACCCGCCGGATTTCGCACATAGACGTCGACCACCTTGCCCTCCTGGCCATACTTGCAGGCATTCTCGATCAGGTTTTCGAACACCTGGACGAGTTCGTCGCGGTCGCCGAGCACCTCGACCTTTCCCTCCGGGACGTGCAGGCGGATCTCGACGTCCAGGTCCGAGGCGAGCGGTGCCAGGCTGTCGCGTACATGCCCGATGACCGGCACGAGATCGACCTTCTGGTCGGGCGCGATATGGGCCTTCAATTCCAGCCGCGACAGGGACAACAGGTCGTCGACCAGGCGGCTCATGCGATTGGCCTGTTCCAGCATGATGGCGAGAAAGCGTTCCTGCGCCTTGGGGTCGCCGCGAGCGGGACCCTGCATGGTCTCGATGAAACCGCGCAGGGAGGCGAGCGGCGTGCGCAGTTCATGGCTGGCATTGGCGACGAAGTCGCTGCGCATACGGTCGATGCGGCGCAGTTCGGAGATATCCTTGAACGACAGAAGGAACAGGTCTTCGCTTGCGCCCTCGATGCGAAGCGGCGAGGACCGCACGATATAGACACGCTCGGAGGGCAGCCGTTCGGAATGCTCGATCTGGTTCGGTTCGTCGGTGGCGATCGTCTCGCGCACCATGTCGAGAACGCTCGGTGAGCGGAAACGCGCCGAAATATGGAGGCCGGGCTCGAGCGCGCCGAACGCCTTCTCCGCCGCGCGGTTCTGCTCCCGCAGCATCCCATCGCGGCCGAGGACGAAAACCGGCAGGTCGATCGCGCCGATGACGGCGGAGATGACCGGTCCGGAGGCATCTCCCTTGGCCGCCGTCACGGCAGGACCGGCGCTCGCAACCGACGGCGCTTTGGGCGCCTCCTCGCGCTCGCGCAGCACGATCGCCAGGAGCGAAAGGGCGAATAGGATGGCGGCGAAGACCGGTTCCGCGCCCGCGAGGTAGGCCGCGACGGAGACGAGCGCCGCCACGACCAGATAAGCCCAGCCGGAGGCGATGCGGCCCATCACAAGTCTCCAGCCAAAGGAATTTCCGGTCAAGAAGCGTCCCGCCCTGATGGTTCGTATCTCATCGTCAAACTGTCCTCATAGCGCCGATTCATGACAGATGTTTGCGGGCCGCGCCATTGCCGGCTCCCGTTTTCCCCCGCCGAGGCCCTGTCAGCGAATATCAGCAAGGGCTTGAATCGGTGCACCAAATATGGCCTGACTAGTCACCGCCCGGCGCCGGCCGCGGCAATCGGGAGAGACATCATGGACAATGAACCGCAAAGCCGCGCCGTCGAACTGAAGATCGACGGCGAGACGCGCATCTTCGACATCGACGATCCCGCCCTGCCGAAATGGATCGACGACAAATCGCTTGCCTCGGACAATTTCCCTTACGACAAGAAGATGGACGAGGACGAATACGAGGATCAACTCGAGGACGCGCAGATCGAGCTGGTGAAACTTCAGTTCTGGCTGCAGCGCACGGGCCAGCGTTTCATGGCGCTGTTCGAAGGGCGCGACGCCGCCGGCAAGGGCGGCACGATCAAGAACATCCTCATGTACATGAACCCGCGCTCCGCCCGGGAGGTCGCCCTGTCGAAGCCGACGGAGACGGAACGCGGACAATGGTATTTCCAGCGCTATGTCAGCCATTTCCCGACGGCGGGTGAATTCGTGCTGTTCGACCGCTCCTGGTACAATCGCGCCGTCGTCGAACCCGTCAACGGCTTCTGCACCACCGAGCAGTATGAGAAGTTCCTTGAGGAGACGCCGCGCTTCGAGAGCCTGATCGAGCAGGACGGCATTCACTTCTGCAAGTTCTGGCTGAATATCGGCCAGGAGATGCAGATCGAACGCTTTCACGACCGACGGCATGATCCCTTGAAGATCTGGAAGCTTTCCCCCATCGACATCGTCGCGCTCGGCAAATGGGACGAGTACACCGAAAAGCGCGACCGCATGCTGAAGGAAACCCATACGAAACACGCGCCGTGGACGATCGTCAGGGCCAATGACAAGCGCCGGGCGAGGCTCAATGTCATCCGGCACATCCTGCATTCCATGGACTATGACGGAAAGGACGAGGGCAAGGTCGGCAAGCTGGATGAGAAGATCATCGGCTCCGGACCGGACTTCCTCGACGGCAAGCGGAAGTGAGCGGCAAGCCGCTCACTCGCCCGGCAGGATGCGCACCGAATAGAGCTGGACGCCGCGGCCGGCGCCGGACAGATCGCCGTTCAGCAGCAGCCGGCCCGGCGTGCCGGGCGCCATGGCGCGCTCGAAGGAGACACGGAACAGGACGTCCGACCTTTCCGGATTGACGGTGAAGCGATGGCGCGCGCAATCGCCGAGACGGCCGAACTCGCAGGTGACCGAGATCTGCACCGGCTTGTCGTCGGCCGATTGCAGCGTCAGCGCGATGGTCGAGGTCCGGCCGGCCATTTCCCGCAACACCTCGGCGGGAACGGTTATCTCCGCGCTGCCGTCGGCATCGGCGCTGCGCGACACGATCTGGATGGCCGTGCCGTCGCTCGCCGCCACGACATCGACCAGCGCATTGCCGCGCGGGCGGATGGCGGAAATCTGCTTGGGCTCGAAAACCTCGATCCAGTTTTCGGAGAACCCGCTTTGGGCGTCCAGCGTGCGCGGCGCGGCAGTGCTCTCCGGGGCCGGCTGCGTCGCCGTGTCGGTCCCGGTGAAATCCTCGTCCTCGGCACGCGGCGGCGGATTGGGAACGCTGGTATCACGCTCGGCCACCGACAACATTATACCAGACGTATAGATCCACCACGCGCCCATGCCGAGGGTGGAAACGACGATAGACAGGATGAAGAGGCGCGAGAAGAGACCGCGCCGTGGCTTGCGTGGACGCATGGGTGCCTCGGCGCGCACCTCGAGCACATGATCGACCTGTTCGCCTGAGGGCTGCCGGGCCGGCTGGCCGGCATCCGGCTCTGTCCGGTGACCGCGCGTCGCCGTCAGCCCCTCGTCGACCTCGGCCGGACGCGGGGAGGCATGGGACGTATCCCCAACCGGCGGCACGGCCTGGGGTGGCTGGGCAAGGGGCGGGGCAACTGGCGCGACCGCCGACGAGGCGGGCGTCGCGGCACCGGCCGGACGCGTCGGCGCCTCGGCCGGACCGACGGCATGGTCGAGCCGGCCGCGCTCTTCCTGCTCGATCGCGTGGATCAGCATTTCGAGCCGGTGACGCTGCTGGGCGATCGTTTCGGGATCATTGATGTTCTGCTTGCGCAACCCGCTTTCCAGCGCCTGGCGCGCCGACTGGTAGATCCGGGCGCGGGTCTCCGCATTGGTGCGATCCGAGCGCTCGAGAGCGTTTCTGATTGCCGTTTCCAAACCGTTCAAGGGCGATCCTGCTCCTGCCGGCGGTGTTTGTTCCGCCCGTGGTCCATGCCTTAACGATTCGGTAACGGCTGGAGCCGCGATCCGCAAGCCCCGCGACCATGCTTACACCGGTTAGGCAGAAGAAAGTGGTGGCCCGAAGGCATCGCCATCGCGGGTTTCCTCACCGTTTCTGGGGCTATCCGGCGGAAGGACTGGCGGAACGCTGTATGGGGCTGCGCCGACGGTCTTTTCCTCACGCGCGGCTTCTGCTAGCTTATTGACGTTTCCGTAAACGTAACATCTAGCGAGGCTTCCCATGGCTCTTCCACCGATCCTTTCCGATCATCTCCGACTGCCCGTGGTGGCCTCGCCGCTGTTCATCATTTCCCATCCCGCGCTGACGCTCGCCCAGTGCAAGGCCGGCATTGTCGGCTCCTTCCCGGCGCTCAACGCCCGTCCGGAGGCGCAGCTCGATGAATGGCTGGCCGAGATTACCGAGGAACTGGCGAGCCACAATGCCAAGAACCCGGAGCGCCCGGCCGCCCCCTTCGCCGTCAACCAGATCGTCCACCCCTCCAACAAGCGGCTGGAACATGATCTGACGATGTGCGTGAAATACAAGGTGCCGATCGTCATCTCCTCGCTCGGCGCGGTGCCCGAGGTGAACGCCGCCGTGCATTCCTATGGCGGCATCGTGCTGCATGACGTCATCAACAACCGCCACGCCAATTCGGCGATCCGCAAGGGCGCCGACGGCCTGATCGCGGTGGCGACCGGCGCCGGCGGACATGCCGGCACGCTGTCGCCCTTCGCGCTCATCCAGGAAATCCGCGAATGGTTCGACGGGCCGCTGCTTCTGGCCGGCGCGATTGCGACCGGCGGCGGCATTCTCGCGGCCCAGGCAATGGGTGCCGACATGGCCTATATCGGCTCGCCCTTCATCGCCACGACCGAGGCGCGGGCGTCGGACGCCTACAAGCAGGCAATCGTCGAAGCCCATGCCAACGACATCGTCTATTCCAACTATTTCACCGGCATCCACGGCAATTATCTGAAGTCGTCAATCGTCGCCGCCGGCATGGACCCGGACAACCTGCCGGTCGCCGATCCGTCGAAGATGGACTTCGACAAGGCGACAACCGGCGCCAAGGCCTGGAAGGACATCTGGGGCTGCGGCCAGGGGATCGGCGCGGTCAAGGCGGTGGAGCCCGTCGCAACGGTCGTCGATCGGCTGGAGAGCGAATACAAGGCGGCGCGCGCGCGCCTGGCGCTCTGACGCCACCCATCGGCAGCGCCAAGGCGGCTGACGCGGGAAAACCGCAAGAGCCGAAAATCCCGGCTTGAATTTCCGGCGCGATGCCTGTATCAGCGCCTCCAGATCAACGAACCGCACGCGCTGCGGTTCGCGTTGGCCGCTTTAGCTCAGGTGGTAGAGCACATCATTCGTAATGATGGGGTCGCAGGTTCGAGTCCTGCAAGCGGCACCATTTTCCCATTGTCCATTCCTGACACATAGGTAACATCGTGTACCTAAGACATGGGTGACAACCTCGTGCCTGGCCGGTCATTGCACCTGCACCTGCCGCGCCACCATCCCGGCATGTTCGGCTGACCGCACGACGGCCCTGAGACTGCCGCCGATGGCGATCAGCACCGGGTCGTCATGGCCGATGAGCGCGATTCCCTCACCGATATTGTCCAGCGTGCCGCGCCATTGGCGTTCCGTCGGGCGGCTGACATTGCTGACGATGACGACGGGCGTGGAGGGCGATGCGCCTTGGCCCATCAACCGTTCAGCGATCAGGGGTGCGGTGCGGCCGCCCATATAGAAGACATTGGTGGTGTGCGGATCGGCGAGCGACGACCAGTTCATGTCTTTCGGCAGGCCTCCGTCGCGCGAATGACCGGTAACGAAACGGACGGACTGCGCATGATCGCGATGGGTGAGCGAAAGGCCGAGCCGCGCGGCCATGGCGCTGGCGGCGGTGATGCCCGGTACGACATCGACGGGAATGCCCTCCTCCTCCAGCCTTGCGATCTCCTCCCCTGCCCGGCCAAAGATCATCGGATCGCCGGATTTCAGCCGCACCACGCGTTTGCCGGCCTTGGCGAGCCTGACCATCATGTCGTTGATGTCCTCCTGCCTGCAGCTTGTCCGGCCGCCGCGTTTGCCCACCAGCAAGCGCTTTGCCTCACGGCGGGCAAGTTCGAGCACCTCTTCGGAGACGAGATCATCGAACAGGATGACATCGGCGGCCTGAAGCGCGCGCACGGCCTTGAGGGTCAAGAGTTCGGCATCGCCGGGGCCGGCACCCACCAGCGTCACTCGGCCGGTGGCCGGCGCGCGCCCGAGCCTTTCGGCATCGGCGAGAAGGGTCCGGGCGGCATCCTCCCCGGGCGGCTGGTTTCCGGCAAAGGCGCGGTCGACGAAGCGTTCCCAGAAAGCGCGGCGCGGCTGGCCGGGGGCGAGCCTGTCGCTGACGCGCTCGCGCAGCGACTGGGCAAGCTCCGCCCATTGCTTCAGTGCCGGCGGCAGCAGGGTCTCGATGCGGCGGCGGATCGCCTGGGCGAGGATCGGGGCGGCACCATCCGTGGAGATCGAGACGATGACGGGCGAGCGGTTGACGATCGAGCCGAACTGGAACTGGCAATAGGCCGGCTTGTCGATAACGTTGACCGGCACGCCGGCGGCAACGGCGGCGGTGAAGAAGGCGCGCGCCTCTTCGTCGGTTTCGCAATCGGCGAGGGCGAGCGCGGCGCCGGAGAAGATGTCAGAGTGCCAGGGGTGGGGATGATGGAGGATCCGGCCACGGCGCGCATGATTACCCCCCTCTGCCCTGCCGGTGTTCGGCGCTGCAATCGATTCACTGGATCGATTGCTCCGCTGCGCGGAACACGCTTCACCCCCCTCATGGGGGGAGATCGGCTGAACGGCATCCGCCGTCACCCAGTTCTGACCCTCGCCCGGGGCCGGAGATGTTTTCACGACACATGGCTCGGTATCTCCGACGGAGGACGGGGAGCGACCACGGCGCGTCTTGCCGATCTCCCCCCTTGAGGGGGAGATGTCCGGCAGGACAGAGGGGGGCGGCGATTGGATACCTTCGGGGAAGCAAGCGACCGTCTCCCCAATCAACCCTCGCATGACCTCCGACACCTCGTCCTCGGCGCAATAGACATGCACCTCGGCCCCGCTGGCGGCGAGCAGTTCCGCCTTCCAGGCGGCGGCGTCCGAGCCGCCGGCGACGACGACGCGTTTTCCTTCCAGCGACCAGAAGACCGGCAGCTTGGCGAGCGGAGCCATGCGGGATTGGGCTCGGCGGGCGGGCACGGGCGCCGCATCCCCGTCATTCAGCGGCAGCGACCTGGCATCCATCGATGATCCCCCTGATTTCGGCGCGGCAGGAGCCGCAATTGGTTCCGGCATAAAGCGTCTCGCCGATCGCCTCGACGGTGCCGCAGCCGCCACGGACGGCCGAGACGATCTGGTTGACGCCGACGGAAAAGCACGAGCAGACGGTGGCGCCCGGATCGCCCCGCCCGGCGCCGGGGCGGCCGGCGATGACGGCAAAACGGGTGCGGCTATCGACATGCGGTTCGGAGAGCTGCGCGACAGCCCAGTTGCGCGACACCGAGACCGGATCGGGCGCCAGGAACAGGGCGAGCAGCAGGGCATCGCCATCAAAGAAGGCGATGCGGGCCTCGCCGCCGGCGCGGTCGCTGTAGCCGAGGCTTTGAGCGGCATCGGGCAAGGCGAAACGGGCGCGGCACCAGGCCTCGACGTCCGCGAGCGGCGCATCGAAGGCGAGTTCGACGCGCCAGCCGTCCTCGGCCCGGGCGAGCGCCCAGTAGGTCGCGTCGAGGCCGGTGGGCTTCGCCGCACTCACGGCAAAACCATAGGCGCCGGCGGCAAAGCGACGGGCCGTAACCGCGCCGTGCTTGGAGGCAGGCTGGCCGGAGACCGGATCGGTGATTGACGGCAGCAGCGTATCGACGCGAGCGCGGGCGGAGAACTCGTCCGTCCAGTGCATCGGCACGAAGACGCCGCCCCTCGCCTGCCGGGCAGTCAGCAGGGCGCGCACGATGGTATGGCCGTGAGGGCTTTCGAGCCGCACCAGATCGGCATCGGCTATGCCGAGATTGGCGGCGTCATCGGGATGAATCTCGACGAAGGGCTCGGCCAGATGGGAAGACAGGCGGGCGCTTTTGCCGGTGCGGGTCAAGGTATGCCAGTGATCGCGCACCCGGCCGGTGTTGAGCACCAGGGGAAAGTCGGAGGAAATACGGACCGGTGCTTCGGCCTCGACCGCAACGAAGCGAGCCTTTCGATCGGCATGATAGAAGCGACCATCGGCGAAGAAACGGGTCTCCTGCCATCCGGTTCCAACCGGCTGCGGCCACTGGAAGGGTTTTAGGTCGGCAAAGCCGGCCTCGTCGATGTCGCCATGGGCGCCGATGTCGAAATCGCGGGCGCCATCGTTTTCGAAGGCCGATAGCGCCGCGTGCTCGGCGAAGATCTCTGCCGGCGAAGCAAAGGCGAAGGCTTCGGCAAAGCCCATGCGGCGGCCGACCTCGGCGAGCTGCCACCAGTCCGGCCGGGCATTGCCGGGTGCGGGCAGGAAGGCCCGCTGGCGCGAGATGCGGCGCTCGGAATTGGTCACCGTGCCGTCCTTCTCGCCCCAGCCGGTGGCGGGAAGCAGGACGTGCGCGAGCTTCGTGGTGTCGGTGTCGCGGACGATGTCGGAGACGACGACGAAGGGGCAGGCCGCGATCGCAGCCTTGACCGCATCGGCGTCCGGCATGGAGACGACCGGATTGGTCGACATGATCCACAGCGCCTTGATGCGTCCGTCGGCCACGGCCTCGAACATCTCGACGGCTTTCAGGCCGGGCCTCTCGGCCATCGTCGGCGCGTTCCAGAAGCGCCGGACGCGGTCGCGATGTTCCGGGTTTTCGATCGCCATGTGGGCGGCGAGCATGTTGGCCAGCCCTCCGACCTCGCGGCCGCCCATGGCATTGGGCTGGCCGGTGAGCGAGAACGGCCCCATGCCGGGCCGGCCGATGCGGCCCGTCGCCAGATGGCAATTGATGATGGCATTGACCTTGTCAGTGCCGATGGAGGACTGGTTGACCCCCTGGCTGTAGCAGGTGACCGTCTTTTCCGTGCGCTCGAACAGGGCGAAGAATTCGCGGATCTGCATGGCCGGCAGGCCGGTCGCCTCGATCATCTCGGCCATGGAGAGCGACGAGGCGGCGGCAAAGGCCTCGGCAAAGCCGTTCGTATGGGCGCCGATATAGTTCTGGTCGAGGGCGGGGCTTCGGGCGAGATGGGCAAGCAGGCCGTTGAACAGGGCGACATCGCCGTCGGGTCGAACGGCCAGGTGGAGGTCGGCAATGTCGCAGGTCATGGTGCGGCGCGGGTCGATGACGACGATCTTCATGGTCGGGCGCCGGGCCCTGGCGGCGGCGATGCGCTGATAGAGGACCGGATGGCACCAGGCGAGATTGGAGCCGGTGAGAACGATCAGGTCGGCCAGCTCCAGATCTTCATAGGTTCCCGGCACCGTGTCGGCGCCGAAGGCGCGGCGATGGCCGGCGACCGAGGATGCCATGCACAGGCGCGAATTGGTGTCGATATTGGCCGAGCCGATGAAGCCCTTCATCAGTTTGTTGGCGACGTAGTAGTCCTCGGTCAGCAGCTGGCCGGAGACGTAGAAGGCGACTCCGTCGGGGCCGTGTTCGGCGATCGCCTGCGAGAACTTCTCCGCCACCAGATCGAGCGCCGTGTCCCAGCCAGCCGGCGTACCGTCAATCTCGGGGGTCATCAGGCGGCCATCGAGATCGAGCGTTTCGGCGAGCGCCGAGCCCTTGGAGCACAGGCGGCCGAAATTGGCCGGGTGATCCGGATCACCCTTGACGCTCACCTTGCCGGTGTCATCGACGCTAGCGATCACGCCGCAACCGACGCCGCAATAGGGACAGGTGGTGCGGGTTTCAGCGGGCATGGATGCCACTCCCTGGAGAGGTTGTGGTACCCCCCTCTGCCCCAAGACCCTTCGTTCGCTTGGCCGTTCGATTTCCGAGCTCGTCAGCCTGTCTCGCGGTTGGCGTTTCTGGCTGATGGGAAACGGCACAAACGCACCGGGTGGCCGACGCAGCGCAACAACAGACGAAGCTGGTGGCGAAGCCTCGCCGCAGTCCGATCTCCCCCCTTGAGGGGGAGATGCCCGGCAGGGCAGAGGGGGGTAACGCGGCCGCAGACATCATCGTTACTCCGCCGCCATCATCAGGTTTTCCAGTGCGATCGAAAGGTGGCCGTCCTCGTTGCGTACCGGGATGGTCCTCACTTTGCCCTCGTCGGCGCCGAGCGCGCGGCCGGTTTCAAGCGAGATCACCCAGTTGTGCAGCGGGCAGGTCACTGCCTTGCCGTGGACGATGCCCTGGCTCAGCGGTCCGCCCTTGTGCGGGCAGTGGTCCTCGATGGCGAAGACCTCGTTTTCGGCCGTGCGAAACACGGCGATCTTGCCCTCCGGGGTCTTGACGCAGCGGGCGCCGCGAAGGGGGATTTCGTCGATATGGCCGATGGTGATCCAGGTCATGGGTTTCGTTTCCTTTTTTTCGAAAGCCTTGCGGGATGGGCACCCTCCCCTTGAGGGGGAGGGTCGGAC
>NZ_UEYQ01000039.1 GCF_900492205.1 Ciceribacter sp. T2.26MG-112.2 | reverse complement strand
GGGGCTCCGTGGGCATTTCTACATTAATACACGCTAAGGGAATTTGAAGTTGTTTGGATTGAAGCGGTTAGCCCGGATTGGCCTGAAGCGTTCGAGGGGTCGGTCAATTTCGTTCCAGAGGTAGTCGCCGGTGAGCGCGATATGCGCCCATGGTAGTGGTGCGACCTGGGAGAGCAGCTCGTCCGGAATGATAATACCCTGACTGCTGATATAATCGACAGCACGGCTGAGATAGACAGTGTTCCACAGGATGATGGCGTTGACGACGAGGTTAAGACCGGACGCGCGGTAAGCCATGGTTTCGGCGACGCGGTTGCGCAATTCGCCGAGCTGGTGGAGGAAGATGGCGCGTGCGAGAGCATGACGGCTTTCACCCTTGTTGAGGATCGCATGCGATCTGCGGCGCAGTTTCGTATCGAGCAGCCAGTCGCAGATGAAGATCGAGCGTTCTATCCGGCCCATTTCGCGCAGGGCCTGGTTCAGCCGGTTTTGTCGCGGCGACGCTGCCAGCTTCTTGAGGATGACGGAAGGCGGCACCAAACCTGCAGCGATCGAAGCCTTCAGCCGCAAGACCTCATCCCAGTGGTGCTCGACGACATCCATGTTGACGGTTCCAGCGATCAGCGCGTCGAGCGGTTCGTAAGCCGGATCGCGATCAATGACAAAGAGCCTGCGATTGCCGAGATTGCGGATACGGGGAATGAGCCTGTAGCCAAAGGCGTGGAACATGGAGAACGTCGTTTCGGTGGCGCCAGCGGTATCGGTTGCGTGCTCATAGATTTCGACGGAGCTTTCGTTGTGAAGGAGGCCGTCGAGAACGTAGGGGGCTTCGCCCTCGGATGCCTGGATCATGCGGGAGAAGAAGGAAGCAAAACGGTTGGACAGGAAGCCATAGATCGACGCCCCCGGTCGCTTGCCGTATTTTGCATTGTAGTCGAGGCTGGCTTCGCCACGCCCGCCAGCCGGAAAGAACTGTCCGTCCGAGGAGGAGATATGGCCGTCACCCCAGATCGCGGCAAAGGGATGGGCCTGCTGCGCATCGACCAGCACGGCGGTCGCCGTGGCGTAGGTTTCCGATCGCATATGCCTGTCCACCATCAGCATCATCTGGTGGATCGTGACGCCGCGTGAGCTTTCCGCCATACGTTCGGCTCCGGCATTGGTGGCGTCGGCAAGGATCGCTGCCATCAGCGCTGCCTCGTCGTTTGCCGTCTCACCGGTACGATAATGCGTGAAGCTGTCGAGGAATTTGGTCCAGCTTTGCACCTCGGCAAGCAGGCTGGTGATCCTGATCCGTGGCACCAGAACATATAGTCGGCGGCTGAGCGCGACGATGCTGTCGCGCTCCTCCTCGCGGATCGGCGAGATCGACAGGCCCTTGTCGGAAATCGCTGCATCCGGAATAGCATTGGCAGCCGCCGCCTTTGCCAGCTCTTTCAGCTTCGCATCGAGCGTGGCGGTCCGTTCTGCTCGCCATTCGGCAAAGCTGTCGGGGAGTGCGAGCCCGAGCCGCCCCTCGGCGCGCATCAGCTCGAAGATCGGCCGAGGCAGAAGATAATCCTCGAAACTGCGCCATGCCCGGCTGCCTTCGACCCAGATGTCACCGGCCCTCAGACGCTCTCGCAGGTGAACGAGGACCGCCACTTCCCAGGCGCGCAGGTCGATATCGGCACTGTTCGGGCGCACGCAGCGTCGCCATTTGCGGGTCAGAAAGGCGAGCGGCACCTGCGCCGGCAATTTCCGGCCGCCATAGAGCGCGCGCAGATGGTCCACTGCTACAAGGATCGGATCATCAGCACGAAACGACCGGAACGAGAACGTGCGGAACATCAGTCTGCCCAGCTTGCGCAACGATTTGTGCCGCTTGATGAGCTCGTCGAATTCGTTACTGCGATCAGGGTGGACGACAGATCTGGCTGCCGCCATGCTGGCGACCAATCCGTCCCAGCCGAGGGAGGCTGCGATCGCCGATGCAAGATCGGTTTTGCTCGCACGAGCGGCCAGAAGCGCCTCGCCGAGCTTGAGATGCTCAAGCGCCACCCCATCAAGAACCTCGGCCTCTTTTAGCCGGCGTTCCGTGCGGCTGATCTCGGCCTTGCGGCGGTTGCTCCCAATCATTTTGCAGAACATGTCGATCGTCAGGTCGGTGATCGACGCCTGTCTCTCGATGACGAAGGCGGCCAGCGTGGCGTAGCGACGTTCGGATGTCAGGCGTCGTATCTCCCGGGCATGCAGAATGCGTGCATCCCTGGCGATGATGCCGTAGCGATTGGCATGGATCGTCTTGCGACGGTCGTCGGGAATGGCGGCTGAGCGCAATACCTCGAGGCGGGCGATCAAGCCTTTGAGGTTCTTCAGCTTCGCCCCTTCAGGTGCTTCCGCAATCCAGCCAAGGTGGCTCCGATCGCCGGCCCGCTCAGCGAGGAGCTGATCAAGCGCCTCGATCGAAGGCTGCTCCAGATCCCGGATCAATTCGCGATAGGCTTGTCGACGCGCCGCCGCCCGGCCGGCCAGTGCCAGACGGATCAGCAGCTCCGGCATAGGAACGAGCAACTTTCGTTCCTTCAAGGCTTCGATCACGGCCTTGGCGATCGGCGCACCTTGTTCAGTGGCCGCCGCCTCGCGTGCCGCCGCCGTTATCAACTCGCGATAGTCACTCGTCCGGACAGGCTGAAGCTCCAGTGCAGAGACGATCTCGCGCGCGTGTTCCCGGCGCGTTTCGTCGCGCTGGGCGTAGAACTCGAACACTGCAGGGTCGATGCCCAGCTGGTCGGCGACAACAGAGACAACCGCCTGAGGTGGAACTTCGCCTATTCGCAGCAGACGGCCCAGATCACGCACCAGTGCGAGTTGGATCGCAAAGCCAAGCCGATTATGCGACCGGCGATGTTCCTTGACGAAGACAATATCCTCGGAAGTCAGTGCATAGCGCGCTTGCGCATCTTCATAAGCTTCGGGTGGTTCGAATAAAACGGCACGCGATTGCTCATCGAGAAACGCCATCAGCCACGGTCACTCGTCAAACTACGGTTTCGGGCGTGCCGGTCTTGCCGGGGCCTGTCCATCCAGTCCGCTTCAACGTGTCGATCAAGGTCGAGCGCGCCACCTTGAACGTCCGGCACACGGACGCCTTGCTGGCGCCAGCTTCCAAAGCAGCTAGAACCTGCTCGACCTTTTCCGCATCGATCGTTGGAGGTCTCCCGCCCTTACGGCCACGTCGGCGAGCCGCCGCCAGGCCGGCATTGACCCGCTCGGTGATCAGCACTCTCTCGTATTCTGCAAGCGAGCCGAACAGGTTGAACAGAAACGCGCCGTGCGAATTCGTGGTGTCGATCGCCTCCGTGAGAGATCGGAAGGCGACACCACGTTCCTTCAAATCCTCGACGATGCGGATCAAGTGGGAGAGTGACCGGCCTAACCGATCTATCTTCCAGACGACCAGGACATCGCCTTCGCGCAATTCGCCGAGGCATGCCTTCAGACCCGGCCGGTCATCACGCGCTCCGGAAGCGCGATCCTGATGGAGATGGCGCTCATCGACCCCGGCCGCGAGCAGGGCATCGCGCTGCAAGGCAACCGACTGGCGCTCGTCACTACTCGATACCCGCATGTAACCGATCAACATGTGCGACAAACCTCAAATCAGGTGTTGCCGCACAGCCTAACATTCCGACAGGGTTTGTCGCGCAAAAAATGGCCCTATTGCGTGGCCAGTTTGCCCCGCGATCACGGTGAGCGGAAATCATGTGTTTCCCGTCACCTGCAAAATGCCCTTAGCGTGTATTAATGTAGAAATGACCACAGAGCCCCAACTACACGCTCGAAGTGGTAAGCTTCGAAGGCCAGCCTATCAGCTCAGTCGCGGAAACGCTTGCAGGATCACCGATCTCGGGTGTCGTTGCCCTTGGGACCGAATTGACCGAAGCCGACATCAGACTGATCCAGGGACTGGGCTATCCCACGGTGTTCATCGATACGTTCTTCGATGTCATCGACGCCAATTTCGTCGACATGAATAATGAGGATGCAGTCTTCAAGGTGCTGTCCCGCTTTCACCAGCAGGGATTCCGGCGGATCGGCTTTGTTGCCTCGCACGTTGAAACGACGAATTTTAAGCTGCGACGCGATGCCTTTTTCAAGAACATGGCACGGCTTGGCCTCGCCGTGGATGAGGCAGATGTTCTTTCGGTGGAGTCAACCTATGACGGTGCCTACAGCGACACGCGGCAATTGCTGACTGACGGACTTAACCTCGCCGAATGCTATTTCTGCACCAACGACATCATCGCCTATGGCTTCATTCGCGCGCTGCGTGAACATGGACTGAAAATCCCTGACGATGTCTCGATCATCGGATTTGACAACCTGCCCCAAAGCGCAACGATGGATCCCGGCCTGACGACAATCGAGGTTTCAAAACGAAAGATCGGCTACCTGGCTGTTACCATCCTGGATGACCTCATTCATTCGGCCGATCCTCAGCCGGCCGTCAAGATCCTGGTCGGAGCTGATCTGGTGCTACGCGGAAGCCATGAAAAGCTCGTGCAGCGTACCAACAACCGGGCACAGAAGCTCGAACAGCCCGCAGAATGAAAGAGGAGCGGTCGATGGCACAGGTGCGGAAACTATCCCTCATCCACACCGTCCCGGCGCTGGAATCGGTCTTTTGCTCGATTGCTTCAGAACGTTTTCCGGACTGGCAACTCTTCTTACGGACGATTGAAGAGGGACAAGTGGGCGAAGGCGTGATCAATCGGCTCGCAAAGCATGTCGATGAGGCGATAAATGGCGGGAGCAGCCATCGTCGTCGCCTGTTCGACACTCGGGGAGGCCGTCGATGCGCTGGCCGCAAAAGCCGTGACGCCACCTTATCGTATTGACAGAGGGATGGCAGAAAGGGCGGTTGATCAGGCATCAACGATTGGCATCCTTGCAACATTGCCCACCACGCTCGGTCCAACCACGCGACTGCTTCAAGAGACGGCGCAGAAAATGAGCCGCCAGTGCAAGTTCGTGTCGAAACCTGCACCGATGCATTTGCTTGCCTGAGGAACGGCGATCGCGAAGGCCATGACGAGTTGGTCCGCGACGCCTACGAGGCGCTGCCCAGCGACGTTGAACTTGTCGTGCTCGCCCGGAGATCCTGCTCTCCCATCATCTCAAAATCCTCAAGCTTCCGACGCGAGTATCAGAAGCTTACCCGGGTGCGCGCCGCCGAAGGCGTCGATCATATCGGATACCTGTTCCGGCTTGCCGAGATGATCGAACGGGATTGCCGCAAGGTCGAGCGCCGTGACAACTTATTGCCCTTGGCCCCAGCGGCACGGGCAAGACGCATGCTGCGCTCGGTCTCGGCCTGGCCGCCTGCCAGAGGAGCCTGTCCGTCGGCTTCACCACGGCCGCCGCACTCGTCAGCGACATGATGGGGCCCGTGACGAGCGGCGACTGATGCGTTCGGGGCAATAATAATTGGGAACTTGGCAATTCCGTTTGAAAGCCTGCTCAGCAATCCTTTGCACCACTGGCCACAATGGCTTGGAACACAGTCGCATCAATCGAAAGGAATTACTGTGACACAGGTCGATGATAAGGAACTGGACGGCATGCTACAGCAGGCGTTCAATGCCTCGACAAAGATTTATCAGGAACGTGGTTTTCAGCGCCGCATTGGCTTTGGGAAAAAGCCGGCGGTCATCAGCGTCGATCTCGCCAATGCGTGGACACGCCCAGGCAATCCTTTCACCTGCGATCAGGACGCAATGGACAACGAAATAATGCCTGGCATGCAGCGCCTGCTGGCCGCGTGCCGGGCAAATGGCCATCCTGTCATCCACGTCACGACTGCTTATGAGATAACCGACCGCAACGCGCCCTTTACCGACATGGGGCTTTGGCACTGCAAGATCCCGATCGATGTGGTCAACCTGACCGACAAGGAACTCTGGGCAATCGATTCCCGCATCGCACCGATCGAGGGCGAATACACGCTGCTCAAGAAGCGGGCGAGCGCGTTCCACGGAACAGGCCTCGGCGGCTTGTTACGCGCAAACGGCATTGACACCATCCTCGTCACTGGCGTCACCGCGACGGCATGCGTCCGCACCACAATCTGCGACGGCCTCGCCGATGGTTTCCGCACCATTGCCGTCCGCGAGTGCATCGGTGACCGCGTCCCCGGCGCCGTTGCCTGGAACCTCTACGACATCGACGCCAAGTTTGCTGACGTGACGAACGTGGACGAGTGCATTTCCTACCTGGAATCGGTCAACGGCCTCGCTGTCGCGGCCGAATAACGTAACTGCACATCAGGCAGGCGGGCGGCTTTCGAGCCGCCCGCATTTTCGTTTCCGATGTCAGATATGTTCGCCAAACGCCATCTGTTCAACAAGAGAAGGAACGTCTTTATGAATTTCGATCTCATCGTAAAAAATGCGAACCTTGCCGACGGCCGCATGGCCGACATCGCGGTGGCCAAAGGGAAAATCGTGGCGGTCGAACGCGACATCGAGGGCGATGCCCAGACGATGATCGATGCGACGGGTCGGCTGCTGAGCGCGCCCTTTATCGATATCCATTTCCACATGGATGCGACGCTGTCGCTAGGGACACCGCGCTTCAATCGGACCGGCACGTTGCTCGAAGGCATCCAGCTCTGGGGCGAACTGAGGCCACTGCTGACGAAAGAGGCCGTCATCGAGCGCGCCCTGCGTTATTGTGATCTGGCAGTATCGCAGGGGATACTGGCGGTGCGAAGCCATGTCGACGTCTGCGACGATCGGCTGGTGGGCGTCGAGGCGCTTCTTGAAGTCCGGGACATGGTCCAGGACTATCTCGACCTGCAATTGGTCGCCTTTCCGCAGAACGGCTATTTCCGCTCGCCGATCGCTGCGCGCAACCTCGAACGCGCCCTCGACATGGGCGTCGAGGTGGTGGGCGGCATACCCCATGGCGAGCGCACGATGGAGGACGGTCGGCTGTCGGTGACGGCACTGTGCGAAATCGCCGCAAAGCGCGGGCTGATGGTCGACCTGCACTGCGACGAGACGGACGACCCGCATTCGCGCCATATCGAAACCCTCGCCTACGAGACGCAAAGGCTCGGCCTCAAGGGTCGCGTCGCCGGCTCGCATCTGACCTCGATGCATTCGATGGACAATTACTACGCTTCGAAACTTCTGCCGCTGATCGCTGAAGCGGAAGTTCACTGCATCCCCAACCCTGTCGCCAACGTGGTACTCCAGGGGCGGCACGACACCTATCCGAAGCGTCGCGGCCTCATGCGCGTTCCCGAATTGATGGCGCTCGGCGTCAATGTTGCATTCGGTCAGGATAGCTGCATGGATCCTTGGTATTCGCTCGGCAATGCCGACATGCTGGAAGCGGCCAACGTGGCCATTCATGCGACGCACATGACCAGCCATGACGCGATGAAAGCCTGCTTTGCGGCCATCACCGACAATGCGGCCAAGACCTTCGGCCTGGAAGGCTATGGTGTGGCGCCAGGCTGCAATGCGGATTTCGTCCTTCTCGACGCCCGCGATCCGATCGAGGCCATTCGGCTCAGGGCCAACCGCCTTGCCGTCGTTCGGCGCGGCAAGGTCATCAGCGAGACAGCGCCGCACGTCTCTACTCTTTCACTTCCCGGCCGCCCCCGGACCGTGGAGCCGTCACGCTATGCCCCGGTCGAATTCGCAACCCGATAGAACGACAGGTCAGGTTCGAAAAATAGGGCGCTGCGTAACAAGCGGCGCCCTATTGCCTTGTCGACTGGAGTTCCCAGCGCCCCTCAAAGGCAGCCTTCGCTCAAAGATCGCCGAACGAACCTCCGTCTTTCCAGGCATAGAGCTCCCAGAGCTCGTCGTCCGGTCCTGTGAAATAGGCGCAACGCGCGTTCCAAACGTAACCATCCGGCGGCCGGTAGAACGGGACCCCCTTAGCATCAAGCTCCGCATGGACGCGATCCACCTCCCGGGGCGAAGCCAGCCGGACAGCGAGGCAGATCTTATGCGGCCCGTCCGCTCTCGCCCCTGACACGCCCGTATGAGATGACAGGTGCTCGATCTCCCAGCACGCGAGCGTCAGACCGGCACCAAAAAACTCCGCAAAGCCATCCGCCCGCCTATTGAGCGTGAAGCCCAGCAGGCCGACATAGAAGTCGATCGAGCGGGCAATGTCCTTCACCAGGATACAGACGTCGGTGATGGCATGCGTCAAACCAAAACTCATCTCGCTACCTTGTTTAGTGAATGTAGCAGCAGCGGGGCGGCAGGCCTCGCGCGACATGATCAGCCCGCCTGTTTCCCTCGGGTCAGATACGGCAGCAGCACCAATTCGAGCGCGATCAGAACGAGGCAGGAAATCGCAAAAACGATCGTGCCGATCGCGTTGAGCGACGGATCTATGGACGCCACGAGAACGGAATAGATCGCCACCGGCAGAGTCGGCTGAAAGCCGGATACGAACCAGGCGATGATGAACTCATCGAAGGAAAAGGTGAAGGCGAGTAGCCAGGCACCGAAAATCCCGGGAGCTGCGAACGGCAGGACGACCTTCTGTACCGTCTGCATCTCCGTCGCACCAAGGTCCCACGCCGCCTCTTCGAGGGACGCGGGCATCTGCGCCAGGCGCAGTTGGATAATGGCAAGGGCGGGCGCAATGATCAGAACCACGTGGGTGAGAAAGACCGCAAACAGCGTTCCCGACAGATGCACCCGTGCCAGCAGGCCGAGAAATCCGACCCCGAGAATGAGGGGCGGAATGAGGATCGGCAGCGTTACCAGTCCGAGAAGCACGGTCTTGCCTGGAAAGTGGAAGCGATTGAGCGCATAGGCGGCAAAGAACGCGAGGAACGTGGCGACGGTCGCCGCCGCGGGCGAGACGATCATCGTGTTGCCCAGCGCTGCCGGCAACGAGCCGTCGGAGAAAAGCTTCTCGTACCAACTCGTCGTGAAGCCCTGCAGGGGGAAGCCGGGAAAGCGGTTTTTCTGGAAGGAAAACAGCACCAGAACGATGAGCGGCAGAAACATGAAGGCATAGGCAAGAGCCAGCCAGATCCGACCGAGGACGATCCACGGGTTACGGGGCATCAGGCAATCCTCCGGCGGGCACGATCTGCGGCAATGAAGCCGACAACCAGTACGGCGATCATGACGATGATGAGAATGGTGGCCAAAGCCGACGTCCGCGGCAGGTTGGTCGAACTGGAATAGTCGGACATGATCATGCTGGCATAAGTCGGAAGCTTGCCGAAGATCGAGCTCCCCGCCCCGCCGCCGAGCAGGTTGCCGGATAGCGCGTCACCGAGCCCGACGATGACCGCGAAACTGCCGGCGGTCATCAGGCCGAAGCGGCTGAGCGGCAGGACCAGCCGTGTGAAAGCCTGCCACCGCGTCGCTCCCAGTTCCCGCGCGGCCTCGATCAGCACCCTGTCGATCGAGAGAATGCTCACATAAAGGATGACGACCAGAATGGGAGCCAGGTAGTGAACGAGGCCGATGCGAGTGGCGATCTGGGTATAGATCACCTCGATGCGAAGACCCTCCAGACCGATCTGCTTCAAGACCGAATTGACCACGCCGTTTCGCGACAAGATCGTCTGCCACGAGTAAAGCCGCAGCACATAGCTCGACCAGAAGGGCGCAATGGCGAGAAGCAGCGCCAGGCGCTGCCAGCGCGCCGGGACAGCGAAGGCAAGCGCCAGCGCGACTAGATAGGAAAACGCAACCGCACAGACCGCCGTCGTGGAGGCAACCCAAAGCGACTGGACAAGCGCCAGACCGTACCGCGAACGGGTAAAAAAGCTGGCGAAAATCTCTCGGTAATTGCCGAGCGAAAAGTCAGGCACGGCCTGGAAGTTCTCAACCCGCCAGAAGCCGATCCAGAGCAGGAACACGAGAGGCACGAGGAACAGCGCCACGAGCAATATGACAAGCGGCGCAAGGAACCAGACCTTCAGAGGACTGTCGTTGGGCGTTTTCATCGTGCGGTTTTCGATCGTTGACCGTGTCATGCGGCACCTCGTATCAGCGAGGCATCTTCCGGCGCGAAATAGGCTGAGATGGGCTTGCTGATATCGATCGGAAGGGCATTTGCCGTGGTGAGCTTGACCTCCGTGCCGTCGATCAGATCCAGCAGATAGATATTGTACGAGCCGGCAAATTCTCGTCCGCGCAACGTGGCGTCGACCCGGTTCTCGTTGCGGACACCCGTCGGCTGGCTGGTCATCTTGTCCGCTTGGACGACGACATAGACATGGGAACCGATCGGTGGCGGGGAATGTGTCGCGACACTCACCTGGCCGTGGGCGCAGTGAATGACCGCATAGCCGGACTCGACGGAATGTACGCGACCGTGAAATAGATTGTTGGAGCCGACGAAACGCGCCACGAACTCTGTCTTGGGCCGCGCATACATTTCCTCGGGCGAGTCGACCTGCTCGATCCTCCCCTTGTTCATCACGACCACCCTGTCGGCCATGGAGAAGGCTTCGACCTGATTGTGGGTGACGTAGATAAAGGACATTCCGAGCTCGCGCTGGATCCGGCGCAGTTCGCCCTGCATGCGGATACGCAGATGCGCGTCGAGCGCTGCCAGCGGTTCGTCGAGCAGCAGGATCTCGGGTTCGGTGACAAGGGCGCGGGCGAGCGCGACGCGCTGTTTCTGCCCTCCCGAAAGCTGGCCGATCCGGCGGTCGAGAAAGTCCGACAGGCCGACCAGTTCGGCCATAGCCTTCACCTTGCCGGCCACGACCGCCTTGTCGTGAGCCTTCAGCGTCAAGCCGAAGGCGATGTTTCCGCCCACGTCAAGATGGGGAAACAATGCGTAGTTCTGCCAAACCAGCCGCGTCGACCTGAGATTGACCGGCACGTCGGAAACGTCCTTTCCCCGAACTTCGAGCTGGCCCGACGTGACGGTTTCCAGTCCGGCGAGAATGCGAAGCAAGGTCGTCTTGCCGCAACCGGACGGTCCCATGATCGCGATGAATTCGCCGCGTCCAACCTTGAGGTTGACGGAATCGACGGCAGTAAATCCTTCGAACCGCTTGGTTACGGACAAGAGTTCGAGATCGGGGGCGGAAGTCAAAATCGTCATTATCGTTCCCGGAAACATTGAGAGGAGCAACACCCGCGGAGGCTACGGGTGTTGCGCTTTCTGGGCGGCGGACGGATATCAGGCCGTCTTGAACTCGTTGAAGATGTCGATCCAGACCTGCTCCGGCTGGTTCGTCGGCAGACCGCGCGGCATGGAGCGGTCGATCAGGGTCTCGACGAGCATCTGGCCGGGATTCTCCGGATCCGGGACATAGGAAAGCAGCTTCTTCTGATCGTCGTTCCAGTGGTCGACGATCTTCATGTTGGGACCACGCGCCTTGAATGCCTTGGTATAGACGAGCTTGGACTGGACCTTGGGCGAGGTCATGTACTTCACCCATTCCATCGCAAGGTCCTTGTTCTTCGAACCCGCGCAAACGCAGGCCACTTCCTGCCAGCGGATGCCGCCCTGCTTCGGGATCGTCGAGGAGAAGTTGTCGTAACCCGCGAGCTTGAGGTCGATATCGAGGTCACCGGTGGGCGAAGCGACGATATCTCCGGCCAACATCGCCTGGGCGATCGGCTGGTTGGACGAGCCGAACATGCTGACCTGCGGCCGCAGCTTCATCATGAACTCCTTGACCTTGACGAGTTGCGCGTCGCTGATCGCATAGGGCGTCTCATTGCCGGGGTTGGTGGCAAGGCTGGCATTGCCCAGATTGGGCAAGTACCAATCAAACATGCCGATCTTGCCTTCGTATTTGGGATCGAGCAGCGACGTCCAATCGGAAGCCTCCTCGGCGGACATCTCATTGGTGTTGTAGGAGACGCCGTAGAACGAAAAGCGCGTCGGGATGCCGTAGACGGTGCCGGCCGTCTCGCCCTTGGTCGGTGCGAAATCGCGGAACTTCGGATGATAGTTGGCAAGCTCGGCGAAGCCGTCGGTCTTGTAGGCCTCGATCGCCTTGTTGGCCTTAAGCTTCTGGACGTATTCCGCATCCGAGATAATCGCATCGAAGGTGCCGGGCGCCGTCTGCGAGAAGAACTGCAACATCTGCTCGCCGCCGATATAGATCTTGAACTCGACCTTGGTCTTGTGAAGATCCTCGAACTCGCCGATCACGTCCTTCTCTTCGTAGCCCGGCCAGCACAGGACGCGCAGCGGCTCTGCAGCCCGCGCCTGCCGCGAGAAGATGGTGAAGTCCCCGAAGACGGTGCTTGCGGCAAGCGCGGCTGCCGTGGTGCCGAGAAATTGCCGACGGCCCATCTCGGGAAGAGTGGACGCGGTCTGCCCACTTTCGGGCTCTTTTTTGTCTGTCATTTGGAATTCCCCTTTTTGTTCGACCGATGATCTGAAGTGAATGGGAGCGTCACGCCTTTACGGCATTCTCTTACGCACCCCCTGCCTCCCTGCTTTGCTGCTTTCGCTTCGGTGCGCGCGTGACCTGCGCGTCCCGGCGGTGGATATTCAACGAAGGGATCTCAATCGGGTGCGCAGCCGATCGGTTTCGGCACCGTCCAGCGTCTCGGCTTCCAGATCGATGACGACGCCATAGATATCTCGTGCCTCCTGCTGCGAGCAGAAATCGTCAAGCACGTCGTCGAGGACCTTTTGCGGGTCCCGCTCCAACGGGTCGCCATAGCCGCCGCCGCTTGGCCCGTAATAGACCATCACGTCATCCTTCTCGACCGAGAGGCCGTGGAACTTGGAGTGCATGACGCGTGGCGCCTCGTCGGTGCGGGCATTGTAGATCTCGCACCGTCCAACGGCTCCGGGACGTCCGCCGAAGACGCCCCAGGGGGCATCGTTGTGCCGCTCGCTTTCATGCGTAATGAAACCCGGCGTCAGCATGCGTTGCGCCTTCACCACGCCGATGCCGCCCCGATATTTGCCGGCGCCTGCGGAGACGTCGGTGCGCAATTCATAGCGCTCGCAGATCATCGGAATGTGCATGGCCAGATCCTCGAGCGGATTGTTACGCGTGTTCGCCATGAGGTTATCGATGGCATCGGGACCATCGGAACGTGGCCGACCGCCATAGGCCCCTTCGTTCACCTCCAGAAACACCCAGTATTCGCCGTTGTCGCCAACGCCTGCGTAGGATGCGAAAGAGATGCTCGCCGACGAGCCGGCGATGATTTCCTCCGGCAGGACCGGCGCCAGTGCCTTGATGATCAGGTCGATCATGTAGTTGCACTGGGTAAACCGAGCTTCGGCGGCCGCCGGTGGGATGGGGTTGAAGATCGAGCCCCTTGGTGCCGTGACGCTGATCGGACGAAAACTGCCCTGGTTGGACGGCACGCGCGTTTCCGACGTCGCCGCATCCAGCAGGAGCTTGCGGAAGGCCGCATAGGCGGCAACCTTGGTCGAACCTTCGAAGGGTACGTTGTAGGCGGTCTGGGTCTGATCGGCAGAGCCGGTCAGATCCACTTCGATACTGTCGCCGATCACCCGCACGCAGACTTTGACCGGCAGGCGTTTGCCGCGATTGCGCCCGTCATCGTCGAGATAACCCTCTGCCCGGTATTCCCCGTCAGGGATGGCGGCAATCCGCTTTCGCAGCATGGTTTCGGCATAGTCCATAAGCTGGTTACAGGCGGAAAAGACCGTGCTTTCGCCGTAGCGGTCCATCAGTTCGACGAAGCGTTTGGCTCCCAGTCGCGCCGAGGCGATCTGTGCTTCAATATCATCGCACAACTGGCGGGAAGCGCGGCTGTTGTTGCGGATGAAGTTCCACATCGTGCCGTTGCGTTTGCCCTTGCTGTAGATCTTCGTGCCGGCGAACAGCATGCCCTCGGCATAGACGTCGGGCACGTCGATGATGAGGCCCGGGGTGGCCGCGCCGATGTCGATGTGATGCGCCGTATTGCCGGCATAGCCGACCTGACGCCCGTCGTAGAAGATCGGAACAATGATCGCCAGGTCCGGGGAATGGCTTGCACCATGATAGGGATGGTTGTGGACGACCACATCCCCCTCGAACCACTCGCCATCGTCGAGCGTATCGCGGATGCCCTTCAGGTATCCGGGTATGGATCCGATGTGCATCGGCGTTGATTCCGACTCGCACAGCGTGTTGAATTCCAGATCGAAAAGTCCCGCACCCAGGTCCTGGGATTCGCGGATGATCGAGGAAAAGGACATCCGATAGAGGACATGGCCCATTTCCTCCGCGATCGTTTCCAGGGCCCCGCGAATGACCTGCAGCGTGATGGGATCGATAGTCTGTATTTTGTTCAACATGTCAGGCTCCTAGCTGTCAGTGCCGATTGATGCGCAGGCCGCCATGAAGCAGCACTTCGGCCATGTAGCCGGGTGGCAAGAGTGTCGTGGAATTGTGCTGGAGCAGGATGGCCGGCCCCGAGAGCGTCACGCCATGGCCGAGCTTGCTTCGGTCGTAACGCGGCGTGGGATGAGCGACCCCGTCGTCGAAGATCGTCTCGCGGCTGTAGAGCTGGGCGTCTGCGAGCTGCGACTGGTCACCGGCGGCCAATTCCGGCAAGGCAATATGCGGCACCAGGGCACGAGCGATGACGCGTACATTGTAGAGTTCGACCAGCGAGTCGTCGAACGTGTAACCGTAGTCCCGACGGTGCTGCTCATGAAAATCGTCGATCAGGCGCTTGCAGTTGTCCACCGACAGCCTGCCTTCGGGGAGCGCTGCGCGAAGCTCGAAACCCTGCCCGTGATAGCGGCACTCGGCGACCACCTCATATTGGTGCCGATCTTCCTCGATCCCGTCGCCATCGAGATCCCGCCTCGCCTCGGCCATCAGGCTTTCGATGACCGCATTAACGCGCCGCGCGCCGGCATCCGTCAGGGTCGCCAGAGGCGTGATCACCGATCGCACGTGTTCGTACTGGATGTCTGTCGAAAGCAGACCCATGGCCGCTGTAATGCCGGGGGCGACGGGAACGAGCACGTCCTTGGCGGATACCGCCTCGGCAAGCGCAACTCCGTGAAAAGGCCCCGCACCGCCGAACGGCATCAGCGAGAAATCGCGCGGATCGAGGCCGCGGGCGATAGAGTTCGAACGGATGGCCAATGCCATGTTCGAATTCACCACACGGATGATCCCGAGCGCTGCCTCGGTCACCGAGATACCCAAGGGATCGGCGATCTTCTGCTTGATCGCCTTGTGCGACAGCTCGGGCTTGAGCGGCAGGTCGCCGCCGAGGAACCTGTCTGCATCCATGCGGCCAAGTACGACCTGCGCATCGGTGACGGTGGGCTCCGTCCCCCCGCGGTCGTAGCAGGCCGGGCCCGGAACAGCGCCGGCCGAACGCGGTCCGACATTGAAACCGCCAGCCTCATCGACATAGGCGATCGACCCGCCGCCTGCGCCGATGGTGATCAGATCGATCATCGGCGTCATCACCGCATGTCCGCCCACGAAGGTGTCGCGTGGGTTCATGATGCGGAAACGACCGTTGGGAATGGTGGAAATGTCGGCCGAGGTACCGCCGATGTCTATGGTCAAGATGTTGGGCGTACCGGCAAGCTCGGCTTCGGCGATGCCGCCGATGACACCCCCGGCCGGTCCACTCATCAGAACGCTGATCGGCCTGCGCGAGCAGCCCTCCACGGTGGAGATCCCGCCATTGGATTGGATGACCCGCACCTTCGCCGGGAAGCCTGCCTCGCGAACCTTGGCTTCAAGGTTGCGGAGATAGCCGGACGTCTTGGGTCCGACATAGCCATTCATGGCCGTCGTCGAGAAACGCTCGTACTCGCGCACAACATTGGCGACTTCGCTCGACAACGAGACATAGGCGTCCGGAATCTCCTCGATTACGATTTCCTTGGCCCGCCGCTCATGTGCAGCGTTGAGAAAGGAAAACATGAAGCCAATGGCCACCGAGCGGATGTTTCGCTTGCGAAAGAGCGCGCAGGCCGCCCGCACTTCGTCCTCGTCCAGACCGACTTCGATGCGGCCGTCCGGAGGGAGTATCCGCTCCGTGACCGCAATGCGGTTGCGTCTGCGAACGAGCGGCCGCGCCTGCCAGGGAACTTCGAAATGCAGCGAGAAATTCAGCGGGCGTTTGTGACGTCCGATGTGAAGGATGTCACGGAAACCGCGCGTGGTGAGGAACCCCATCTCCGCACCGTTGTTCTCGATCGTGATATTGGTTGCGACGGTTGTCCCATGCGCGATGAGCTGGATCTCGTCGTCTGAAATCTCGGCGATACGGCAGATCTGCTTCACGCCTTCGATGACGCCGATGGATTGATCGGCCGGCGTGCTCGGAACCTTGTGAAAGAACACCCCTCTGCGGCATTCCAAGACCAGATCTGTGTTTGTCCCACCGACGTCGACGCCAATTCGGGCCATTTGAAGTTTCCTTGAACCAGTTGTGATCGATTTCTGACGCATTCAAAATTGTCGTAACATTGGCCTCCACGCCTTCGCGGCGGGCCTTTCAGGGAGAGTTCCGACCGACGCAAGCGGCGGCAGATACGCAGCGATCCCGGACGACGATCTCAAAATTGCTCATTATTTGCCCTCTTCATTGCACTGCATAAAAAAACATCTTACACCTATGTTCCATTGCCGTGATCGCCATTGTTGATGCCGAATTTGCATTGGCTGGATCGGCGAGTTTTTTGTCTGCAGCGAAGCGACAATCGCGTCGATCTTGGGGCCCTGAATGAACAAGCCGAGTTCGCGAGACCTGGAAGCTTTTATGGCGATCGCGGAGGAATTGAGTTTCCGTCGGGCAGCAGAGCGGCTGTTTCTCGACCAGTCCGCGCTGTCCCGCCGCATGCAGCACCTTGAGGATGTGCTGGGCTATCAGCTGATATTCCGCACAACCCGGGAGGTGATGCTTACAGAAGCTGGCCGGGCCTATTACGAAGAAGTGCGGCCGGCAATGAATGCGCTTTTCCGAGCCGGCGAAGTGGCCAAGAGAGCCGCGGACGGCAAGACTGGGCGATTGAAGCTGGGCTACATGTCCTTCGCCGCGACAGAGGTCATGCCCCACGCGGTTCATGCCTTTTCTGATCTTTATCCAGAGGTTGCGATGGAGCTCGCCTACCAGCGGACCCACGCCCAGAAGATCGCGTTGTCACGCGGCGAGATCGATGTGGGTTACATGCTCGGCCCATTCGAGAACCCGCAATACGACAAGCTCGAAGTGGCAAGCGAACAACTGGTTGCAGTCATACCGATGGATCATTGGCTTTCCACGCGACCATCGGTGACCCTTGCCGATCTCGCTGAATGCAAGCTTATTCTCGGGAGCCTCGATCAATGGGACTCCTTCCGCCTGTTGATCGACGATGTTTTCAGCAATGCCGGCCTCAACGTGAAGGTCGCGTACGAACCATCCAACACATTGGGAATTCTCGGCCTGGTCTCCAGGGGGCTCGGGGTATCCATCTATGTGGAGGGATTGATGCGCTTTCAGCCTCAACGGGTAATGTTCAAACCGATCAGCGACTGCACCACCAGAATTCAAACTCTCTTGTGCTGGAATCGTGCCAACCAGAGCATCGCGCTGCGAAACTTTACGAAGCTGGCCCGACAGTTCCAGACGCAAGCACGGACCTGACTTCACGTTCGATTGTCGACCCTGGAGCGCGTTTCGCGCCTCCGGTTCACATGTCTGCGACCTCGAGCGGCAAGACAACTCTCCCTCGACCGTCTAGGTCAGCCTTCCACTGCACCCCGCACCGATGAATTCGCCCCCAAGCAAGGCTGCCGGCATGCTGGCGCTTCGCAGCATGAACGGTCCGCGAAGGGCTTCTCGACCCTGTCGAAACCTTGGAACGAACTGCGACACAATTCATGACGATCGCGCATCGATTATGGCGAAATTTGCACGCCCGCACCGCAGCAATTCCCCCTAACCTAGGTTTCATGGCGGCAGGGCTGAAGACCTCGACGTCATCAAGCAAACAACAGAGCAGATATGCCAGGGCCGGTGCCGGGGAATCCCGTTTCCGCCGACAGAGGGGTGTGACATGACGGAAGAGAAAGCTATCAATGCGCTGAGCAGGCGTACCGTGTTGAAGTCGCTTGCCGCGGCAGGAGCCGCAGGAGCCGGCTCGCTGCTTGGCGCCCCGACGATCTGGGCGCAGACGATCAAGGACGTGTCATTGACCCACGTGGGTCCGTCCTACTCGATATTCCCCGACATTGCCGCGCAGGCCAGCGCCGATCTGGGTTTCAAGGTCGAGATGCAGAACGCCTGGACCGATGCCATCATGGCCCGTGTCGTCGGCCAGCCAGACACCATCGACATCGCGGACTTGGAGTTTTGGGCGCTGCGGCGCATCTGGCGCAGCCAGAAACTGCAACCGGTCGAAACCTCAAAGATCAGCAATTGGAACAAGATCATTCCGCTTTTCCGCGAGGGCAAGAATTTTGACGGCTCGGACATGCCCAGCCAGGGCACGATGCCCTTTGAAGTCCAGTATGTCGCCGCCCCCGGCGATACCGCGTTCGCTGCGGCGCCGACCGACTTTGCCACGATGATGCCGACCATCTACAACGCCGATACACTGGGCATCCGGCCTGATCTGATCGGCCGCGAGATCGACAGTTGGGCGGAACTGCTGAACCCCGAATTCAGGGGCAAGGTCGCGCTGATCAACGTGCCGCAGGTCGGAATCATGGATGCGGCCATGGCGATCGAGGCGCGCGGGGATCTCAAGTACGTCGACAAGGGCAACATGTCCCGCGAAGAGATCGATCAGACGATTGCCATCCTAATCCAACTGAAGCAGGACGGCCACTTCCGCGCATTCTGGTCCAGCTTCGACGAGTCGGTGAACTTCATGACCTCCGGGGAGGCCGTCATTCAGTCGATGTGGTCTCCCGCAGTCACCGCGGTGCGTGGACGTGGCGTTGACTGCGTCTACAAGGGCTTGAAGGAAGGTTATCGCGGATGGGGCAACGGGCTGGGACTGATGAGCCATCTCGACGGCATCCGTCGGGAGGCGGCCTATGAATATCTGAACTGGATGCTGACCGGCCCTTACGGCGCGTTCGTGGCCCGGCAGGGCTACTACTCCTCGGTTCCGGAAACGACAAGGACCGCCCTTTCGCCGCAGGAGTGGGACTACTGGTATGGCGGCAAGCCCGCCGCCGCCGAAATCAGGGACCCCTTCGGCACGGTGATGGAGCAGGCCGGTCGCAGTCGGGACGGCGGCAACTTTGAACAGCGGATCGGCGGAATTCGCTGCTGGAACACGACGATGGACGAAGGAGAATATCTTGTTCAGCGTTGGAATGACTTCGTCGCCTCTTAGCCCCCAACTGATCCTCGCGTCCTTGCGCGAGGCCCCTCTTTCGCGCGATGCGAGGCCTCCGATGACCCCCACACGCCGGTCGCAGCTTTCCGTGCTGCCGTTCGCCGTCATCCTGATCGTCTTCACCGGTCTGCCGCTGTTGATGGTCCTGCTGCTCAGTCTGTGGACGTTTGACGGACTGGAATACCGCTCGGAATTCACCCTGGCCAACTTCGTCGCGGTGTTCTCCTCGTCGCTGACCTGGCGCATTTTCACAAACACATTGCGCTATGCCGCGATCACCTGGGCGATCACGCTGGTGATCGGCTTCACGGTGTCGTTTTATCTCGTGTTCCATGTCCGCAATCTCAAGCTTCAGATCTGCCTGTTCCTGCTCTGCACAATCCCGTTCTGGACATCGACGGTGATCCGGATGATCTCGTGGATCCCGTTTCTGGGCCGCGAGGGCATCTTCAACTCTGTGCTGATGCAGTTGGGCTTGATCGAAACGCCGCTCGAGGTCCTTCTTTTTTCCGATTTTGCGGTGATCCTCACCTATGTGAACCTGTTCACGCTCTTCATGATCGTGCCGATCTTCAACGCCATGGCGAAAATCGATCGCAACGTGATCGAGGCCGCGCTGGATGCCGGTGCCACGTCGCTGCAGATCTTCACCAACGTGATCATTCCTTTGTCCCGTACCGGTGTGGCGCTCGGCTCGATTTTTGTCGTCACGCTGGTCATGGGCGATTTCTTCGTCGTGCGAGTCATGAGCGGTGGACAGGCCAGCACGGTCGTTTCGGCGATGAAGAACAACATCGACCAGATGTACTACCCGCAGGCTGCGGCAATGGCGATGCTGTTGATCGTCGTCGTCCTTGCCATGGTGGCGGCCATATTGCGCATCGTCGATGTCCGGGCCGAACTGGCGAAATAGGAGAACGGCATGCCGACAAACAAGCTGACTTTCGTGCTCCTGACGGCGTTCTTCGTCCTGTTCATTCTCTTTCTCTACGGACCGATGATCGCGATCTTCATCCTGTCGTTTCAGGGTGTGACCGGAGGGATGACCTTTCCGCTGCGCGGTGTTTCATTGCATTGGTTTGCCGACCTGTTCGAAAGCTCGCGCTACGGCGATCTGGGCGGCGCCTTCAAGCGCTCGGTCGTGCTTGGACTGTTGGCCATGGCGATCACGGTCACGGTGACCTTCTTCGCCGGTCTCGGTTTTCGCCGGCGGTTTTGCGGATCGGGCGCTCTGTTCTATCTGGCGATTGTCTCGCTGGTCATGCCGGGCGTCTTGACGGGTCTGGGGATCGGAACGCTGTTTCAGACCCTGGGCCTGCGGTCGCATTGGTTGATCTCCGGCCTCGGTGCGCACCTGACGTGGACGCTGCCGTTCGGTTTGTTGATCATGTTCGCCGTGCTGAACCGCTTCAACAGCTCTTGGGAGGAGGCCGCCCGTGATGCCGGTGCAGGGCCGTGGCAAGTGCTGACCCTGGTGACGCTTCCGATCCTCTTTCCGGGGCTGATTGCCGTCGCGCTTTTCGGCCTGACGCTGTCCTACGACGAATTCCCGCGATCGCTGTTGACCGTCGGGACGAGGAATACCCTGCCGATCCAGATCGCCTCACTGACCACCAATGTCACCACGCCGGCGCTCTATGCGATTGGCACTTTGACCACGGCCCTGAGCCTGATCGTGATAGCGCTGGCCTTTGCCGGCATGGCGATCTCCGGGCGAAAACACAGATAATGAAAGGCAACCCATGAACAGACCCGGCGAAATCCTTCTCGAAAAGGTCACTCGAAAATTTGGGCCTGTGACGGCGGTGCAATCCGTGGACCAGGTTATCGAGGGCGGCAGCTATTGTTGCATGATCGGGCCTTCGGGATGCGGCAAGTCTACCCTGCTGCGCATGATCGCCGGACATGAAAGGCCAAGTTCCGGCCGTATCATGATCGGCGGCAAGGATGTGACGCGCGTGCGCACCGGGGAACGCGGTACGGCGATGATGTTTCAAAACTACGGTCTTTTTCCCCATCTCGATCTGAGCGACAATGTGGCCTTTCCACTCAAGATTCACGGTGTCGCCAGGAGCGAACGGATCGAACAGGCACGCGATATGCTGGCGCGTGTACAGTTGAGCCATCTGGCGGACCGGCTGCCTGCAGAACTCTCAGGCGGACAGCAGCAGCGCGTGGCACTCGCCCGCGCCCTGATTACCAATCCACAGGTCCTCTTGCTGGACGAACCCCTTTCCGCGCTGGACGAATTCCTGCGTCTGCGGATGCGCGTCGAACTCAAGCGACTGCAGAATGAACTCGGCATCACCTTTATTCATGTAACGCATACGCAACCCGAGGCGATCGCGCTGGCAGACAAGGTGATCGTCATGGATCACGGAGTGATCGAGCAGTCCGGTCATCCGCGCGAAATCTATCAGCGTCCGCATTCGCCTTACGTCGCGCGCTTCATGGGCGGCCAGAATGTGGTTTCCGCCCGAGTGATCTTTTCGGGCGAAATCATAACAGCGCAAGACAGCGAGGGCGGACATTATGATTTGGCCGCAAGTGCCGCGGTCAACCCCGGCCAGGACATCCGCTTTGCCGTACGACGGGACAAGATACGACTGGAACCGGGCAATGAGCCGGCCGCCAACGCCCTTTCCGGCAAGGTCGTGAATGTCGAATATCAAGGCACATTCGTCAAAGTGGAACTGGCGACCACGCAACATGAGGAATTCATCGCCTTCCTTCCGGAGTCCGATTTCTTCGACCATCCTTTCCGTTTTGGTGACGAGGTGGTGGCCCATTGGAAGCCGCAGGACGTTCATCTGTTGGTTGGTCCCAACAACTCAAGCGGCGACGCGCTGGCATTTTAGCCCCGGCGTGTCGCCAGCTCCCGTTCAACCACGAAAGCCCGCCAGGCAACGTCTGCAGGTGGACCTCCCCTTCGCCTCGGCTCCTTTCGCAGTTGCGAAAGGCGCGCGCCTTACAGCGCCTTTTCGAGCTCCGGCAGGGCTTCGAACAGGTCGGCGACCAGGCCGTAATCGGCGACCTGGAAGATCGGTGCCTCTTCGTCCTTGTTGATCGCGACGATGACCTTGCTGTCCTTCATGCCGGCGAGATGCTGGATGGCGCCGGAAATGCCGGCCGCGATGTAGAGCTGCGGGGCAACCACCTTGCCGGTCTGGCCGACCTGCCAGTCGTTCGGCGCGTAGCCGGCGTCGACGGCAGCGCGCGAAGCGCCGACGGCGGCGCCGAGCTTGTCGGCCACCGGCAGAATGACCTCGTTGAACTTCTCCGACGAGCCGAGTGCACGGCCGCCGGAGATGATGATCTTGGCCGAGGTCAGTTCCGGACGGTCGGAGGTCGAGAGCGCATCGTTGACGAAGGTCGAGACGCCCGGATTGGCGGCAGCGCTCACCGTTTCGACGGCGGCCGCACCTCTGTTGATTTCCTCTGAGAGCTGATGGAGTGGATGCCCCCTCCCGACGGCATCGCAATGTGCCAGAGTGATGTTCGCCAGAACGTCACTTAGAGGAGAGAGCATCCATGAAGGAAGTTAGCATCGTCGGCCTGGACCTAG
>NZ_UEYQ01000053.1 GCF_900492205.1 Ciceribacter sp. T2.26MG-112.2 | reverse complement strand
GGCTAGGAGCATCGACGCGAGCTCAACCACCGCTACAGCATCACGGCGATGGAGATCCGACCTGGCGGCCGGATCACGATTTGCTGGTTGAAGGCAAAGGCGACGGCCGGGGCTACGAAGGCCGCGTTTTCAGGCCGCTCCTTAGTGGCCGTACGTAATCTAATGCTGCGCACGATACGTCGGGCCCCGCCTTGGCGTGCAACCCTAAAGGGTTCTCCTCTCCGCTTCGCTCCGTTGCGATCGCTGCGCGATGCACTCGGCGGTTCCAGCCGTATTCGAGCTTCGCGATTACGCACAACCACTAAGGAGGAACCTCTGATGAAAACGCTCGTAACCTTCTGCCAGAAAACCGGCCGTCGCCTTCGCCAGTTCATCAACCGGCAAATCGCGAAGCTGTCCCACAAGGGCCAACTTCGGTTCTCCATCGCCGTGATGCTTCCGCTCATCGCCAAGGTCGAGTTCAGCTATCAAGTCGAGCTCAACAGCAAGGCCGGAAACGACAACAAGCCTCAGTGAGGTACTGCCGCACCCTGCCCTGCAGGGTGCGGCCTA
Organism: Ciceribacter sp. T2.26MG-112.2; assembly: GCF_900492205.1. Classification (GTDB taxonomy): domain Bacteria; phylum Pseudomonadota; class Alphaproteobacteria; order Rhizobiales; family Rhizobiaceae; genus Allorhizobium; species Allorhizobium naphthalenivorans_A. The sequence continues at coordinate 5,157 of NZ_UEYQ01000053.1, read as the reverse complement.
TCCGTCGTGATCCCGAACTCGCGGCCTTGCACGCGCCCGCAGGAGGCATATTTGCTGGTAGATGACAGACTTTCCAAAAGCGCCACCCGAAAAGGACGAAAGCCGGCACATCGCATGTCAGATGGCGGTGGAGACTGTTTTGCAGGATCTGGTAGAGGATGCCTTGCGCCGAGGGTGGGAGGAGACGGAAATCCTCTCCGCCATCACAGGGGTTGCGGACAACCTCATGCTGGCGGCTGCCGCCAATCGGGATCCCGACCTGCTCATCGCTGCTCTACGCAGGCACATGCCTCCGCCCAATCTTGCCGGTTAGGCAGGGTTTGACGCGATCCGGCCTAAGATCGATCGGGAGGCGCGGCTGTTCAGGGGGCGGGGTCTCAGCCATCCCTTTAGCAGCGGAGCCTTATCTTCCGTCTGAAGAGGTTGGGGTCGGTTCAGGCTGAGGGCGAAATGAAACTGGAACGAGCGAAGTCAGCCTTCGGCCGATATTGTTGAAAACTCCAGAAATGGTTGATGCGAGTGACACAATTCAGAAGCAGTCGGAATGAATTTTGTCGCCGACGATTTCGGAGAATAGCCTTGTCTCAGCACACAGAAAACCCGCGTATTCACGCAAATCCATTTCAGCGACCTCCGGCCCAAACCTCGCGCGAAGAGTTTTCAATCATATCGGCCCATTGCGGTCATCACGGGCCCAAGGGATAAGGGCAGCTTCGCGCCGTCATTCCGGGGGTTCACGGGGCTGGCAAAATTTCCAAAAGCTGCAGCTCGGCTTTTTTGGGCTGAATGTCCAACATGGGGTGGCTTTGCGACTGTCCGCTCTCGGCGACTTGAAACATGAAGCCGCCCACCTCATTCTCTTGTCGAAGTCCTAGGGAGGCAGAACATGGCAAATTCGGTGCAGACGCTTAGTGAATTTGACCGCCGTTTGGTTGCGGGGTGGGCTGCTATGTGTGCTGAGCGGGTTTTGTGGGTGTTCGAGACGGAAAGTCCCCGCGATTCGCGCCCGCGTGCTGCAATTGCGCGTGCGCGGGCCTTCGCTCGCGGCGAGTTGGACACTGCATCGGGAATACGTCAACGGTTCGGCGGAGGTAGCTCCGCCGGTGATACCAAATCACCAGCGGCAGCAGCCGCAGCTCGTGCCGCCGGTCAAGCCTCGGCCGTCTGCCACATGGGTGCGCATGCGCTTGGTGCTGCTGCTTACGCGGTCAACGCCGCAAGCCTAGCGGCGCCGCATCGATCCGAGGTTGCCGCGGATGAGATCAGGTGGCAACTTGCACAGATGGCAGCAGACGTGCGCGCCGCACTTCGATCGCTTCCACCAGTCGGCGAGAATCGCTCGGGGCCCCTCGGCCGGGGCCTCTTAGCATGCGGTCAAATCGGCATGATCATCAGTCAGCTCTAAGCCCATCTGGTCGAAATGGGCGCATCATGAGTTGACCGAAATGCGCCAGACCAATGAGAGCCAGCTTACAGGGGGTCGGATTCGAGCCATGAAGGGCTGACGTGGGTCGGAAGCGGTCAGGTAGGTCGCGCCCTACAATGGCAGCTATGCCATCACGGCTTCCGGGATAAGACGCTCTGCTCGCGGCCCCATTTCAGCCTGCACCCTCGAAGCAGCCCATCTCTCCTATTGGCGCGAGGCGGCCAGATGCGAGCTGTCCCAAATGAACTAAAGCCTGTTTGGGACGGTAACAAGGCTGTGCAAACCAAGGCTTTCCGGCATTAAGCTTCACATGGATTTGATGGGGCAGCGGAGCGAAGGCTTACAGGCTCATTTTGCCCCCAGCCTTAACCGACTTCAGCTTTCGGCGGTTTTCGCGATCCTTTTACAGTTCCGCCATTTCAGTAGAGACAGCTTAACAACCCGCTCAGGAAGCCTCTGGACCTCCGTCCACTTGCTTCATAGGGTTTCGGTGCTCGGAAACGACGTAGGACAGGCACTGGTGGATCAGGCAACCGCCCAGGAGCTGCTGAAGCTCATTCACAGTATCGCAGACCCTTGCGAGGATATCATCGCCAAGGCTGGCGATCTCGCCGGCGATCCGTCCCAACCGCCAGAGATCCAGCAAGCCTCTGCTGACCTGGCTGCGACTGTTGAGCAGCTGTTTCAGATCGCCCACTACATCATGAACGCAACGGCCAGGCTGTAGAAGCAAGGAACGGTTTCGCCGGGGGAAGTCGGTTCCGGCTTCCGCTTCGCGGCGCTATGCTAAGCCTCCTGCGGCTTCCCTTCTTCCGTCAAAACCGTGTCGAGAATTCCCGCTTTCCCGCCCCTGAAGGAGGGGCGGCGCTATGCTGAAAGCTCCGATGTTCTTCATTGTCCTTCTCGGATCTCGGACTGGCGCCGATCGATCCGAGCCGAGCGGCTAACCGCCGCTATCGACACGTTGAATCAAGTTGAAATGGAGAGCTGCCCGAGGAGCGGAGCGCTCATCACTCGGAGCGCAGCGGGCAGATCCATCGTTTTATAACCTGGTGAAGACGGAGAACCGGCGTTGCCGGTTCGCATCCGCAAGGAGCGGCCGGGATCGGCCGCCCATCGATCCTACCCTGTACCGCTCTTACGATAGGTCGCCGATCGCGCCAATGGGCAAGCGCGCAGGCGCTGTCGCTCGTCAGGAAAAACGGCTTTCGCCGTCAAGCCGGCAAACCTTCCGTTTTTCCTTCCTCCCGCCCCATGACCCGATCCGCGTCCTAACGGGAGCGGGCTGCGCCCTCCCCCTTCGTTCCGCCGGATGTGGGGGCACATCCTTCGAATACGAAGGCAGAGGCTTCGCCCACTAGCGGGGCTTGCTCCCAAGGGAAACGGGAAAAACTGGAGCAAGAGACCATGAGCAACATCATCGCGATAGCATTGAACAAGCTGGACGCAGACCCGAAGAACGTCCGCAAGACTTACACCAAGGTGAGCATCGAGAGCCTGTCGGCCTCGATCCTCGCCAATGGCGTCATCCAAAACCTTGTGGTGCGCAAGGCATCCAAGGGAAGATACCTCGTAAGCGCTGGCGGTCGCCGCCTTGCAGCCCTCAATCTTCTGGCCGAACGGGGCGAGATCACGGCTGACTACGCTGTGAATGTCATTGTCCGGGAGGCGGGTGACGCCACGGAATTAAGCCTGACCGAGAACGTGATGCGGGAGGCGATGCACCCCGCCGACCAGTTCGAGGCGTTCAGAGCGTTGTTCGATGAGGGCAAGTCAATCAAGGACATCGCCTCCCGGTTCGGGACAACCGAAATCATCGTCAACCGCCGTCTTGCGCTGGCGAAGGTTTCCCCTGTCTTGTTCGCAGCGTTCCGCGCAGAGGATATGACCTTTGAGCAGCTTGCCGCCTTCACCATCACCGACGATCACGCTCGACAGGAAGAGGTGTGGAATGCCCTCCCCTCATGGGATCGCAGCGCCAACACAATCAAGCGCCGTCTCGCCGTGGATGAAGTCCCCGCAAGCGACAAGCGGCTCGCGCTGATCGGCGGGTTAGAGGTTTATGAGGCGGCTGGCGGTCCAGTGCGCCGCGACCTGTTTGCCGAGCAGGGAGGAGGCTTTGCAAGCGATAGCGGCTTGCTTGAAAAGCTGGTTGCCGAGAAGTTAGAGGTCGAGGCGGAAGCTGTGAAGGCCGAAGGCTGGAAATGGGTCGAGTGGTGCGCTCAGCAGCCGGATAACATCTATCAGATGGCCCGGGTTTACCCGCAGCGCGTGGACCTCAGCGACGAGGATCAAGCCAAGCTTGACGCACTGACTGAGCGTTATGACGAACTGGCGGCGCAGATCGATGCGGATCAGGAGGATGAAGGTGCAGAGGCCGCCTTGTCCGCCGTCGAGCAGGAAATCGCCGTCCTGCAGAAGCGCGAAGAAGCCTATCGCAGCGAAGACCTCGCAATGGCAGGGGCAATCGTCACAATCGACCATTGGGGCAAGTTGTCGGTGCTGAGAGGCCTTGTCCGCGACGAAGACAAGAAGAAGGCCGAGGCCACGGAAGGGAAGCAAGGCGGGGCGACCGAGGAGGCTGACGGCGCTTCGAAATCTACGGGGCTGACCCATTCAGCCGCATTGATTGAAGACCTGACCGCTCAGAAGACGGCGGCACTTCGTGTCGAGCTGGCGAACAATCCCGACATTGCGCTTGTGGCGGTCGTCCACGCGATGTTGCTCAAGGTGCAGTACCGTACGGCATGGGGGATTCCCGGCCACCAGAGCGCGCTTGAAATCTCTGTCACCCATGAAGTGCTGGACGCTTCGATGAAGCGTCCCGCCGAGAACAAGGCCCTTGAGGCGTGGGGAAGCCTTGAGGAAAACTATGGGCATCGGCTTCCCGGCGATCCTGCTGACCTTTGGGAATGGCTGATGGATCAATCGCAAAGCGACTTGTTGCAGCTTCTGGCCTATGCCGCCGCCCATTCCGTCAATGCGGTTGAGAAGAAGTTCAGCAGTCGCAGCCAAGCGCTGGCCCATGCCGACCAGATGGGCCGCGCATTGAACGTGGACATGCATGACTGGTTTGAGACTACGGCGGAAAGCTATTTCAGCCACGTCAACAGGCCGACCATTCAAGCCGTTGTTGCCGAGGTGCGCGGCGAGGATTTCGCCGCTGGTGTCGGCAACATGAAGAAGGGCGAGGCTGCGGAGTATGCCGCCAAGTCCATCAAGGACAGCGGTTGGCTTCCGCCTCACGTTCGGATCGCGTCTGACCCCGACGCAGAGGGTGAGGCTGAAACCTCAGAGGACAAGAACGAACACTCGTTCCCGATGGCAGCGGAATAATCCCGCCGCTGCTTTCCGCCGGTCACGTCCTCCAGCGTGACCGGCTACCCTATTCCAGAGGACAAGCCATGCTTGATTCCGTACCTGATCCGACCCTTGCCGCCGAAAGCTGCTGCCAGCTAATCAACGCCTACCTGAACGATCCGGAGCATGTTGATTGGGATGACGTGCAAAAGGCACTCGATACAGTGCTAAAGGCCTTCGATCTGCCACCGACCCACTTTGAGGAGGCTATTCAGCGCGGCTGAGTTTACTGCAAGATCGCACCTCAGCGCCCGCCTTGGCATCGAGCCAACGCGGGCGCTTTCGCAGGTGTCTGGGAGGCAGAAACGTATCGGGGGACGGCACATCAGGCCGCTTGTTGAGAGGAGGCCCGCCCCCCCCCTCCTCTCAAA
>NZ_UEYQ01000034.1 GCF_900492205.1 Ciceribacter sp. T2.26MG-112.2 | reverse complement strand
CGCAGATCATCGCTGAACGCTCGGGTCATATTGCCTCCGACCAAATCACCAGTCGGAGGGAAGGAATCAGAATTCGGTAGCCAAGGAAATCCTCAACGCGATTCCGCGTTCAATGGACGTGCTCTAGTGATCATTGTCCCGCAGGTGCTTCCCGCGCAGCAACGAGAATTGTTTGCCCTCATACTGCAGGATTTGGCAGGAGCGCAGGATATGGTCAACGAAGTCATCGAAGTGACCCTCGATGGCGAAGACGCCGTTCTCACGCGCTATTCGCTTCCGGAGGCATAGCGGCCTTCCCAAGAGATCATTGTCCTCCAATCCTCGAGAGGTCGATCCGCATTTCTGCCGATCCAACGCTCTCGCCTTTCTCGACGCTTTCAGTGTTTGTGTCCGCAGGCGGTATGTCCACGCTGGCCTTGTCCTGGTCTGCCGGCAACACGTTGTCGATCGTGATGCTTTTTCCGGGATCGTCCGCCTGGAACACACTCACGCCCTCAAACTCTCCGGTCTTCCAGGCGTAGACCGCATCGTCGAAGATTTGCGGGAAAACCTCATCGCTCCTGGGGTTGCCGTACCACTTGGCAACGATCCGCAAAACCTTTGCGAACATCGCCGTTCCCCTTCGAAGGTTTTGGCAGGCGTCGACCAGATCGGGCTTCAGATCGGCCGCGTCCTTCACGCCGACGCCCGCCGGAAACTGCGTCAGGCCGACACGCACCACGGCCTGGCCGACATACTGCCGGACAATCGCCATCGCCTCATCCTGCGTTGTGGCCTTCGGAAAGAGGATCAATCGGCCACCTGATTTGACGGTGACGGCCAGTGGATCATTCGCGCCCGCCGCGGTCACGAACTGCTCGACGATCGCGGGCTTCAATGAGGGGTCGGCGCATTGTTGGATCAGCGCAGCGTCGAGCATAGCAGGCTCCTTGGCATCAGGTGTTGAAGGAAAGAACGAGGGGTTTGGCGAACAGGCGCGCCCAGGCTTGAGTGCTGGCGCGTTGGATGGCGACAATGGAAGTCCCTTTGGTCCACCAGCCGTTGCCGACGGCGACGATGAAGTCCGGCTCCTGCAGCATGGACTGCAGGACAGGCCAGACGATCAGTTGCTCGTAGCAGATCTGCGGTGCGACCCGAGCGGCGGCGGCGGTCACAACCGGGTTCGCGAAGAAGCGCGCCCGCGCGCCGCCACTTGCCCCAAGCAAGGAGCGCCAAGGCTGCCACATCGAACCTGGGACCGGCATCCGCTCGCGATAAATAACGCGAGCACCGTCACCGGAGAGGACGAGCAGAACATTGTCGTATCCGCCCGGATCAATGACGGCGGCGCCAGCAATGACGGTGACGTCACTCTCCTGCAGTGCTTTTACCCAGAGCCGCTCCACGGTCGGCGTCCAGAAGCCCAGCGCGCTCTCGGGAAGAACAATGGTGAAGGGTCCGCCCGATGCTCGATCCTTCACCGTGGCAATCAGATCGAGGTGGCGCTGCATGCTCGGGTCGCGCCCCAGCGATTTGCCCATTTCGAGGTCGACCCCCTGCCAGGATTCCGGTAGTTTCGGTTCGTCCCAGGTTGCGGCGGCCCAGATCCAAAAGCCTGCCAGGACAATCGCGACAGCTGGCCACATGCGGGTTACGAGGCCCATGACGCCGGCTGTCGCGGCAACCAGCCCCCACCATCCCCACCCTGGAAACAGTACGCCCGCGGCGGTGATCGGATGCGCCCAGCCAGTGATGCCGAATGGCGGAATGGCCATCAGGACCGCTGCCAGAAGATAGCGACACGGACGAGCACCCGTCCGCTTCGTCCAGAGGACAGTATGCACGATGACGAAGCCTGTGGACGCACAGAGCCAGAGCAATAATCCAGGCAAGAGGTCCGACGAATAGAAGTTGGCAACTCCCTGTGGCAGACCGCGTGACGCGGCGAGGAAATAGCCGGTCGAGACGACCGCGACCGTCCGCCTCGTTCGAGAAAGCGCCCAGAGAACCGGAAACGCGAACGCGACCGGCAGAAGCAGCACCTGGCCACTCCATCCCACCGTCCCGGCGACGATTGAAACGGCAATCAATGCGGTTGGCTGGAGCTGCTCACGGCGCATAGGTGAGCACCGGTTGTGCCAGGCCGAGGATTCCGGAGGCGGGCAGGGGGCCGAAATAGCGGGAGTCATAGGAACCCCGGAACGGTGAATAGAGAAAGACGCTTTTCTCCGGCACGATGCCGCCGGAATACGGCGCCATTGGCCGACCCTTTCCGTCTCGTTCAACCAGATCGGAAAACGGGACCGGGCGTCCATCGATCGTCACGCCGGCGCCGATCTCGAAATGCTGCCCGGCAACCGCGACAACCGTCTTGATGAGTGGCGCGACCCCGCTCGGGCAGGTTCCGAAGCGGAGATAGCCACGTTCTCGCGCCTCTCGCATGATGGGCGTTTGCGGAGGGCAAATGAAGACAAGATCGCCTGCCAATGCCGGACGATCGAGTGCAACGATACGCCAGAGGCCGAGCGGCTCGCTCGGTGTCAGGTTGATGCGGTAGCCGCCGATGATGGCCGCAGCAACACTGCAGCCGACCATCGATGCCGCGACCAGCAAGAGCACGACGGCATTCGATCGTTGAGCACGCCCCATCTCACGTGCACACACTTGCGCCGTCATTTCAGGGAGAGACCCTGGCTCTTTGTCTGGCGCAGGGTTTCTGCCTGTTTCAACGCCTCGGTCGTGCGCTCATGCGCGGCCAGCTGCTGCACCGTCCGCATCGAATTCCATGCAGACTGCACCTCGGCCTTCTGTCCGGCCGTCATCCCCGCGGTGACGGTGTTAAATGTCTGTCCGTTGGAGTCCTTGGCCGCCAGAGGCAGGAAGGTCCGTTCGCCGAACCGCTCCGCTACAGCCTTGGCGAAACCTTCGAGCTCCGCCTTCACCATCTTGTCGGCGAGCGCAAATTCCAGTCCGGCCGGCAGGTCGTTCCGGTCGATCGCATCGCGAACCCTTTCGAGTGTTTGTTTCGCGTTTGCCGAAAGCGCCGGAATATCGATCGACACCTTCAGACGGACGGCGCGTTCCTCGACCTCATATTTGCGTTCCGCTTCCGCCCGCTGGCGCAGATAGCGATCGAGGTTACGCGCGAGCGCCGGCGCATTGGTCTCAGCCTTCTCCCGCTCCTGCTTCTCGGCGCGGCTTGCGAACATCCCGGTCTTGCCCTTCAGCGCGCCGAAGTGTTCAGGGTTCGATCCGATCGTCGCCAGCGTGGATTTCGCGGCAGTCTCGTCCTTCAGCATGGCATCGACGTTGACAGCTTTGAACGCACTTTCCGGCTGCGCGTAAACGAGATGAAAGCGGGTCGAGACTTCCTCCCACTGCTTCTTCAATCCGGGATCGGCTGCGACCTTGTCCTCGACCGCTTGCTCGAACGATTTGGCGAAAGTCGTGACGCCCGAGACCATGGGCTTTGCCTCCTTAGTAGTGTTTTGCGCTGGAGATTGGGTGGCGCCACGGACGAGACCGAGCTTGCCGGCAATGGTGGCTAGGCGGACACCAAGATTGGCGAGCTTTTCCTTCTGTCTGACGGTCCATTCCAGCCGGTCACGAAGGAGCGTGCGCGCCACGCTGACAATGTGCAGACCGCGCGCTTCTGCAAAGCGAAGTGCCTGGCTGTAGAAGGCGGACTTCTCATAATCGAGCGTCGTTTCATTCGCATTCCTCCGTGACAGGATCGGGACCAGTCCGCCGTTCTTCGCGAAGGATCTGCGGCCGTAGTAGACCGTCAGGTCTTCACGATGACGCGTCATGGCGACATAGGTGAGATGCCGATCAAGCGAGAGCGAGGCCAGTACCTTGACCCGGTCGACGGTAGCGCCTTGGGCTTTATGGATCGTCGTGGCATAGCCATGGTCGAGGTTGTTATAGAAGCGTTGTTCGACCAGAACCTGGCGCGCGTGTTCGCCATCGCCGATCTGCGCGACAATGCGGCCTTGCCCGGTCTCGACGACCTTGCCCAGCATGCCGTTCTTGACGCCGAGCGAACCCTCGTTCTTGAGGAAGACGATCTGGTCGCCGACCGCGAAATTGCGATCGCCGTCCGCCGTCTTGAACATGGTTCCTTCATCGAGAACCCCGCGTTCAATCAGCTTGATGCGCGCCATCTGGTTCAGCATGCGCACGTCCCTGCGCAAATGGGCAAGGATCAACGACGTCTTCGTCGGATCGTAATCGCGGTCCCAGGCGGCGATGAGATTGTCGACGGCCTCAGCCTTCAGATCCCATCCGATCACCTTGCCATTGGCGCGATAGGCATCGACCGCCTTGCCGACATTACCGCGCGCCAGATCGAGCGAGGCGTCGCGCATCCATTGCTGGCGCTGGCGATAGATGGTTTCGAGTTCCGCATAGCCGATACGATCGGCAATCGCACGAAAGGCAGCGCCGGCTTCGATCGGTTGGAGCTGTTCGGGATCGCCGATGAGAACGAGTTTTGCGCCAGCCTTCGTTACCGCTTCGACGAACAGCGCCATCTGCCGCGACGACACCATGCCCGCCTCGTCCAGTACAAAGACCGTCTTGCTGTCGAGTTGGTTGCGCCCCTCGTTCCAGCGCAGTTCCCACGACGCCAACGTGCGAGAGACGATCCCCGCTTCCTTCTCCAGGCCCTCGGCTGCCTTGCCGGCAAGTGCGCCACCGACAACGCGGTAGCCTGACGCTTCCCAGGCCTCACGCGCCGCCTTCATCATCGTCGTCTTGCCGGCGCCGGCGCGGCCGATCACGGCGGCGATCCGCTCGGCTCCCGCCACGCGCTCGATCGCAATTTTCTGCTCATCCGAAAGACGCTCATGGCGCTCGAATGTCGCCGCCAGAACCGCGTCCCGCACACGATGTGACGAGCGCTGCGACAGCCAGATGGCGCGATTGGCCATCTCTGCTTCGAGCCGGATCATTTCGCGCGTCGTGTATTTGGCCGGCAGCCTGGAACCGGTGGCAAGGTCGAACTGCTCGCGCTCAAGGCGATACGTGTCAGGGTGCAGGATGATCCGGACCATGAGGCTTTGGAACAGGGCTGGATCATCGATGTAGCGGTGGAGAATCTTGGCGACGTCACGCTCGTCGAAGACACTTTTCTCACGCGTGATCAGGTCGATAACGAGTTTCGGATTCCGGTCGATGCGTTTCGCGTTCTCGGCTCTCCGCGCGTCCTGCAGTTCGATGCGCTCAAGCTCCAATGGCGTCGAGGCCCCATCGGATTTCCGTTCGATCGCTTTGGTGCCGACACCAAGGTGGATGGTCGGCTCGAGATCGATTCCTTGCTTTTCGAAGGACCGCCCATCGACGCGAAGGTCGAGGCCGGCAAGCGCCAGATGCCGGTTCTGGCAGGCAAACCATCCGTCACGAAACGCATTGAAGTCGTAGATGCTTCCGGCCCAGAGCTCATAGACGATCTTGCCGGCATCGTTGCGGATCGGATTGCCGTCCGGTCCTGTTACCGCCACCTTCTTGGCGCCGAAACCGTCCTCCGTCAGCGGGCGCAGCGTGGTCATGAGATGGACATGCGGATTGCCGGGTGCGTCATGATAGACCCAGTCCGCCACCATGCCCTTCGACGTGATGTGCCGTTCGACGAAGTCCCGCACGAGCGCGACATTCTGCTCTGCCGTCAGTTCGATCGGCAGTGCGATCGTGACGTCCTTGGCGAGTTGTGCATCGGAGCGTTTCTCGAAATCTTCGACCCTGTTCCAGAAAGCCTCGGAGGCGCCGGCCACCGAACGGTCCGCGATCATCGAACGCAGCCATTCCGGCGCATCGGCGGGGATGACGAACTCCTCATGAAGCAAGCCCTGCTTGCGGGTGTAGTCGATTGTGCGGGCCTCGCGCTCGAACTCCATCTTGGCGCAGTGCCGGTAGGCCGCCGACAGCACGGCGCTGCGGCCGGAGCCGCGGGCGACAACGCTGACGGAGAAATGGGGGACGGCCACAGCAATTCTTTCCCGGTTGCGAACGAAATCAACAGGTTCGTCGGAAGCGGAAGGCCCCGCCAGGGGCAAAAAGCAGAACGTCGCGTCAGCGACGTATAATTGCGCCCTTCGGATCCGCTCCTTCGGAACGGCCGGGATCATTCACCAAAGCTGGCGCTTTGGCGATTGTAGGATTCACAGTAGTGCGTTCCGCACGCTCCTCCGGGAAACTGGGTTCGAAAGACAAGCTTTCCAACCCAAAGGAGACGTACGGAATGAAAAGGCCATCCTCCAAGATCCGCGACGAAATCGCCAAACTCCAGGAGCAGCTAAAGATCGCCGAGACCCGTGAGGCCGAGCGCATCGGCCGGATCGCCCTCAAGGCCGGACTTGGCGAGATCGAGGTCGACGAGGCAGAGCTGCAGGCGGCCTTCGAGGACCTGGCGAAACGGTTTCGCGGAGGCGAGGTTCGTACGACCGGAGGAAAGAGGGGAGCAGGCGCAGGCGAAAGCAGGGCACCGTCCACGCAGAACGCGACTGGCGCGGCTGCGGGCGGGACTGCTGAGGCTTGAGCGGATGGCGCGCACGACCACATCCGACGCCCGCAAGAAGGACACGCGGGAAAAGATCGAGCTCGGCGGTCTGATCGTCAAAGCGGGCCTTCGATACGAGAAACGGGCGCTGCTGCTGGGCGCGCTCATCGATTTGAGCCAGCGCCTCAAAGCAGATGAGACCGAACGGCCGCGGCTGCTGGCGATCGGCGCGGGGGCCTTTGGCAACAGCGATGAATAGGATCATTCTTTTCATGGCGCCTGTCGTGCTGATGATCCTGGTCGTGATCGGATTGACCGGGATCGAACACTGGCTGTCCGGCTTCGGAAAGACGGAGGCTGCTCGACAGACGCTCGGCCGCGCCGGCATTGCCCTGCCTTATGTCGCCGCGGCGGTCATCGGCATCGTGTTGCTGTTCGCGAGCGCCGGCGCGATCAGGATCAAGACGGCAGGATGGGGCGTCGCCGCCGGAGGGCTAGCGACGATCATTGTCGCCATCGTTCGCGAGGCGATCAGGCTGTCGGCATTCGCGAACCAGGTTCCGGTCGGCAAGTCGCTCCTCTCCTATCTCGATCCGGCGACGCTGATCGGAGCGGCAGCTGCAGCGCTTTCTGCCTGCTTCGCCCTCCGCGTTGCGCTCGTCGGCAACGCGGCCTTCGCCAGTGCCGAGCCCAAACGCATACGCGGCAAGCGGGCGCTGCATGGAGAGGCCGACTGGATGAAAATGCAGGAGGCGACGGGCCTGTTTGCGGAGGGCGGCGGTATCGTCGTCGGCGAGCGATATCGCGTCGACAAGGACAGCGTAGGGACGCGCGCGTTTCGCGCCGATGATCCCGACACATGGGGTGCCGGTGGTAAGTCACCGCTCTTATGCTTCGACGGTTCGTTCGGTTCGTCGCATGGCATCGTGTTCGCTGGTTCCGGCGGTTTCAAGACGACATCGGTGACGATCCCGACGGCGCTCAAATGGGGCGCCTCGCTGATCGTCCTCGACCCGTCGAATGAGGTTGCCCCAATGGTGTCGGCCCATCGCACCAGCGCGGACCGAGACCTGTTCGTCCTCGATCCGAAGAAGCCGGAAACCGGATTCAATGCGCTGGATTGGATCGGGCAATTCGGCGGCACCAAGGAAGAGGATATCGCATCCGTTACCTCATGGATCATGAGCGATAGCGGCGGTACGCGCGGTGTGCGCGACGACTTCTTCCGGGCCTCGGCCTTGCAGTTGTTGACGGCGATGATCGCCGACGTTTGCCTTTCCGGACATACTGAGAAGGAGAACCAGACGCTTCGCCAGGTCCGCGCCAATCTTTCCGAACCTGAACCGCAGTTGCGCCAACGCCTGCAGGAAATCTACGACAATTCGGACTCGGATTTCGTAAAGGAGAACGTCGCGGCCTTCGTGAACATGACGCCCGAAACCTTCTCCGGCGTTTACGCCAATGCGATCAAGGAAACCCATTGGCTGTCGTATCCGAACTATGCCGCGCTGGTTTCCGGAAAGACGTTCTCGACGGGGGATCTTGCCGAGGGAAACACCGACGTCTTTATCAACATCGATCTCAAGACCTTGGAGACGCATGCGGGCCTGGCCCGCGTCATCATCGGCTCGTTTCTCAACGGAATTTACAATCGCGATGGGTCGATGAAGGGCAGAGCGCTCTTCCTCCTCGACGAGGTAGCGCGCCTTGGCTACATGCGGATCCTGGAAACTGCGAGAGACGCCGGCCGAAAGTATGGCATCACCCTTGTCATGATCTACCAGTCGATCGGACAGATGCGCGAAACCTATGGCGGGCGCGATGCCGCAAGCAAATGGTTCGAGAGTGCGAGCTGGATCAGTTTCGCAGCAATCAACGATCCCGAAACCGCCGACTACATCTCACGCCGCTGCGGCATGACGACGGTCGAGATCGACCAGGTCAGCCGCAGTTCGCAGATGAAGGGATCGTCGCGGACGCGATCGAAGCAACTGGCCGCCCGGCCGTTGATCCAGCCGCATGAGGTGCTGCGCATGCGTGCCGATGAGCAGATCGTATTCACGGCCGGGAACGCGCCGCTTCGATGCGGTCGCGCGATCTGGTTTCGACGCGAGGATATGAAAGCCTGCGTCGGAACAAACAGGTTTCACAACAAGCTGGGTAACACGCCCGAAGCTCGTCTGATCGAGCCGGCGCGCAGTGAAACGAGCAAGGCTGATCGAGAACAATGAAGAGTATCGGAGAAATCAGCATAGCGACGACCGACAGGGCGGGATTTCGGGAATTCTCGTCGTGCGAGGAGCGGGAAACAGCGCAGCCGCAGGAGCCTCAACATAGTGGCCTGAAGGCGAGGCGGGACCGACTGCGCCCCGACCCTCGCACACCGTCTGAAGTCCCTTGCCCGTAAACGCAGATGAAACCGAAGCCGAGATAGGTTGAGGCAAACAGGAGAGACCCGAGGGTGACGAAATCGAATGTGGTTCCGTTCAAAAAGCAGCGGAAGCCCGGCAGCAGGAATGATCGATATCGCTGGCAAGGCAGGTCACCCCGATCGGGACAGAACAGCCTGCGCGCATCACTGATCGCGATGGTCTGCGCCGTTGTGATTGCTGTTGTAGGATGGCTTGCCTTTGGCGGCGCCGGCAAGCTTTCCGGGCTCCTGGCTGCGGCCAGGACACCGACCGCGGATTCATCGTCAGCCGCGTTTTCATTCTGCGGCGCCGGTCGCCACGTGAACTGCGTCGTCGACGGCGATACGTTCTGGTTCCAGGGCGAGAAAATCCGCATCGCGGATATCGACACGCCGGAACTCAGCCCGCCGCGATGTGAGGCTGAAAGGATCAAAGGCGAGGCAGCGAAAGCAAGCCTGCTCGCGCTTCTGAATGCCGGCACGTTCTCGCTTTCGACCGGCCTGCGCGACGAAGACAAGTATGGCCGCAAGCTTCGCACGGTGACGCGGGCAGGGCGCTCGCTCGGAGACGCTCTCGTCGACGAGGGCCTCGCCAGACGCTGGGACGGTGCGAGACACGGATGGTGCGGCTGAAAGGCAGCGAGAGGATCGTCACCGGATGGCCGAAACCGCCCGCGGGTTCGGGGAGCGTGAGCGAATAGAGCCGTGCGCGAAGGCGCCTCGCCCAAGCCAATCGGTATCCTTCGCACGTCATCACAGACATGAATCGATCCATGCCGACCGATTCATAAGTGTCGTTGGACGGGATTCCCGAGTTCAGAGATTCTGGTCTCATGATCTCACAGCCTTATCATCTCTATGTCGAACGCTCGGACACCTCGAAGAACATGGCCCGCTACTATGCCATGTCGATCGAACCCAACCTGTTCGGGGACGTCTGTCTCCTGCGCAAATGGGGCCGCATCGGAAGCAAAGGGCAGATGATGGTCCATCATTTCGGGCGGGAAGAAGAAGCGGTTCGATTGTTCCTCGACCTGCTGCGTCAGAAGCGAAAACGCGGGTATCGTCCACGCACCTCGGTGGCAACATAGCAAAGGCCCGCCGAAGCGGGCCTCGAAAGCACCTCATCGGCGCCGGTTCCAGTCGGTTTCGAAGGACACTTCGATCTCGACGAAGAACGGGATCTTGATCGCGAGCTTCAGGCCGAGCTTACCCTTGCGGAAGAAGTGGCTGAGCACCTTGCTGAGAGTGCGGAGCCGGCGGCCGGTGGCGGCGAGGAATTGAGCGAGCTGTTGCATGTTGTTTCTCCTTTCGAATTGCGGTCATCGCAGGGATAGTCGGCGGACCGGAAAGGAGGGACGCACCCAGAGGGCCGAAACGGATGTGGAGGACCTGGCGCCGACTGAATTTTGATCGGCGAGGAGCAGCCGTGCTGCGGGGAAAATTCTGGTGACGGCAGGTTGCGTCGTGACGCACGGGACGCACCATCCCCCGATGAGAGATGACAGCAGGTCGAAAGGAGCGCGCGGAAGGTCGCTGCGATCACGACGGGTTTCTCGGCATCTCACGCAAGGCTGCACTGCAGGATCATGATCCTCCGCACCGGGTGAAAATGATACGCGACGCGTTTACCGCGATCCCGGTTTCCGACGTGAGATCCTTGATGATCGGCGCAATTGAGCCGAGTTCGTCGTCGGTGAGCGGCACCAACTCAGGATAGTCGATATCGACGCCGGTATAGTCCGCCGTCAAAGCAATCGCCCAATCGCCGCCGTTGATACGGTATTCGTGCGTGTCGAAATCGATTTCGAGATCGTCCAGCAAGCTGATGGTAAAGCGCCCGAATATCTCGGTCTCCCCTTCCAGCTGATATGCGGCGAACTCGTCGTCTCCGGCGAGAACGTTCCGCTCCAACGCCATGATGACCCGCACGCGGCCAATTGCTGCCTCCAGCCCTTCAACCAGGCGGTCATAAAGGTCTCGCGAGAATTCGCTGTCGCAGCCGAACCGGTTTGCGAGGACGACGAGCCGGAAGCCGGCAAGCTTGGTGTAGAGCATGAGGTTCTGATCGGTCGTCATAATGGGATCTCCTTCGTTGATGACGGAGATCGGCCACTCTGTTGCAAAGAGGGGTCAAGGAACGCGTAGCGGCTCGCAAGCGGGGGAGCCGATTATTCCAGAGCGCAGTGCGACGTAGCGGCGGAAAAATTGGGGGAGACCGCGCCGTCCTTGACCCCGGATTTGCTGGAGTAAAATAGGACGTCAGAGAGAGAAGAGACCCGCGGACCCGCAGGGGACGCGACCGTATCCGGCGGGAGCCGGAGGGGAGCGTTGAGGGGTGAATTCCCTGTCAGCCGGGAGGCCGGTCGATCCGGCGGACCGGCTCACCTTGCAGCAGAAAAGAACCGCCTCAGAAGGGCGGCTCGGCTTCGACGGCGCCCTCCTGTTCGGCAAGCATGACGGCCAGATCAGCCTCGGCCAGTTGTAGCTCCGTCTCGATCTGACGCCGCTCGGCCGCTTCCCATGCGTTCCTCAGCTCGGCGCGCAGTTCCTCGATGTGCTGTTCGATCGTCATCGTCTCATCTCCTTGAGTTCGTGAAAGACGACGACGCGGGACGGGACGGGATGGCGGGGTCAGGGATCGCGAACGCGACCGCCGGCGGCGGGTGGGGGAGCCGATTTTGTTGGAGCGCAGGGAACCGGAGCGGAGGCAAAATTGGGGGTTGACCACCCGTCCTTGAGGCCGCCATGCCGGCACGGCACACTCAAGCGATCTGAGCAGACATTTCCGGTCCCGTATGGCACCAGGAAAACCGGAAGCGGGCTCGATGCCCGCTCCCGGTTTCTCAATTCGGCCGATTGGCCCCGCCTCGCGGCGGGGCCTCGCCCGGGTTAGTCCCGGTTGGGGCGGGACCAGATCAGCTGGTAGCCGTCCTCGCCTTCGACTTCGGTGAGGGTTGCGTAGATCGGAGCGGGGAAGCTCGGGTCGTCCAGCTTGACCGAGAGGTAGTCGCGGTCCTGCTCGGAGCGCTTCTGCCAGGCCGCACCGAGCTCGACGTTGCCGGCGTAGATGCGGTAGTGCGGGCCCTTGTCGGAGGGGTTTTCGATGCGGGCGATGCGGGCCTTGACGTTGAGGGCGAGCGTGCGGATCGAGCCGTTGAAGCCGGTTTCGGTGGAGGTGAAGGTGCCGATGGTTGCCATTGTCATGTTCCTTTCGTTGGTTTCGGGCCGCGCCCTTCGCGGCCTCGATGGCTGTCGCAAGGATCGGGGACGATCGGACCGCACCAGAAGGGCCGGAATGAAATGGAGGGCGGCCGGGAGAAACTTTGTTGCCGCGCGAGGAATGGCGGCGTAGCCGGCAGGGGAAGAAAGTTTCGATGGCCGTTGCGGGAAGACGATCGAGGCGAAGCCGCTCTCCGATCAGACATGCCTCATCGAGCCCGCGGAGGACGTGGCCTATGCCGATGATCAAGAGGAACGCGGTGATGGCAACATGCCACGCCTCGCCCATGCGGAACATTGCTGTGGTCGAACCGCTGCTTTATCCCAATGTCCAGGCCGCGAATTTGGTGACGACGGACCGGCCGGCTTGGGTGTTGCCTCCAACAATCAACCCGGTATCGTGTGCGCGCGATTCGTCGCCTGGAGGATATATGCGTCAACAGACAAAGCCGTTTACCGTCGAAATCAAGCAATCCCGAAAGCTCAAATCGACCGACCGCAGAACCTCGATCTGGGGCAAGCTGGACCTGACACCAGAACAGGGAACGCCGACGGATAGAGAGCCGACAGAGGTCTCGGCCGTTGGCGGCGACAACGACCGACTCTGATTTCTAGGCCGCGACTTTCTCATCGGCTGCATCAGGCTGCAGATCGTGCAGGAAGTTGACTGCCCGCTGCGCATGAGCGGCCGCCTGAAAGATCGCTCGCTTGTCTTCAGAGAGCACAGTCAACCACGAGGCCAGGTAGGCCGCGTGATCGGGCCGTGGTTCGAGCTCCGGCACGATGCCGAGGTCGGCGCATAGGAAGCAGCTGCCGAGCTCGGCAATCAATTCCTCACGGGCGCGCTCCGTTTTGTCCTTGGCATAACGGCTGAGGTCACGGCCGACACGATCCGGATGCGCAGTCCAGTGGCAACTTTCATGGCAGACCGTGGCAACGTATGACTCCGCGTCCCGAAAGCTCTCGAATGGCGGCATCTGGATGTGATCGGTAACCGGCGAATAATATGCCTGTGTGCCGCCGTGGCGGATAACTGCACCCGTGTTGCGGAAGAAGCGGTCGGCCTTTTCTATCCGTTGGACAGGATCGGCAACAGGTGCCGGGCGATGATGGTAATGATCGGGCAGACCATCGATTTGTTCAACATTGAAGACCGTGTACGCCTTCAAGAAGGGGATTTCGCGATCGACCTCACCGCCGCTGCCATCGGCTTCGGTCTTGGTAAAGCGGCTGGCGAAGACGACGGTCGACCCGGTCTCGCCTTGCGGACAGCCGCGCCGAGTTCGAGCGATTGCTTGAACGTCATCCACATCGGCGACGAGAACCCGCGCGCCATGCCTTCCGACCATAGCAGCAGCACATTCATGCCGGAGTAGGGCTGTCCGTTGTGCCGGAGCGGGCGGGTGATCCGACCCTGAAGGTTGCCGTCGTGCCACGGCTTCATCCACGGTTTGACGCCACGGGCCAGGTCCTCGACGATCCGGTCGGTGATCCGGCTATAGATGTCCACACGTTGTGTTTCCGGTTTTCTGCTCATTTTTCCATACCTCCATTTTTAAGACCGCGCCGATCGCGGCCTGTCACGGCGGTCCGAAGGCCGGGGTGAGGGGATGGCGCACGCGGAACGCGCCGAAACGTCAGTGGAGGAGGGCGAAGCCCTTGCGGCCGAAATCCCGACCCCGGCAAGACCCAAGCCGGACGGGTCCGTGATGGCGGGCAAGCCGATTGCCCTCCCCTTCCCCTGCCTTCGACATGCGAAAGGCTGGCTCAGGAGGGCCAGCTGTCGATCGGAGAAGAAGAAGAGGCGGGGCCGAAGCCCCGCCCGTTACGGTCAGTCGAAGGCAGCCATTTGTGCTGCCGCCGCCTTGCGGTCGAGCGATACGCCAGGGGTTTCGACCGGACGATCGAAGGGCTTCCAGACCTCGCCGACGATCTGCTCGTAGGCGGCGACGGCGCCTTCGGCGGCCATGCGGAGCGAGTGGGCCTGGACGCCCATATCGGCCGCGAATTCGCGCTTGCGCTGTGCCGCACTGTCGTAACCGACCGGACCGTCGAGATCCTCGTCGCGTGCGTCATTGGACGCCTTGGCGGTCGCGTCACGGGCCTCGCTGACGGCGCGGGAGTAGAACTGTCCCGCGCCATGGGCGGAGCCGACATACGCGCCGACGATGCGCTGGAGGTGGATCTGCATCGCCCGTTCGCCAAGGCCTTCGGAGAGGCTGTCGGCCGTCTCTATGATCAGGCGTTCATGCAGGTCGCGGATCCCGTTGCCGTCGATCACGGCCGTGCCGAAACTCTCGGCGATCGCCATCGCCTGCGCGGCATCCGGGCAGGTGAGCCGGACCATTTCGAGTGTGGCGCCCTTTCGAAGCTGCACGACACGGGCGGGCTGGCGGGACTGGGTTGCGGACTTGGCCATGGGCTCTTCCTTTCGAGCTATCCTCCGAAGCGGTTCCGGCCCTTGCCGGTCTGCCCTTCGGTGCGGTCAAAAGGAGCCGGCGGAAGACGGGCGTTTCAGGGTCCGGGCCTGCCAGGACGAGCGAAGCCGGGATGCGCGCAAGCAGGTCAAACTGACCTGGCGCGGTGCGCAGCCCTGCTTTGGCGAGGACGGCGCGGTCCGGCCGCCCCGCGGCGCGATAGCGGCCTTGAAACGAACGGCCGCCGGTTCAGACCGCAACAAACCGAAGGGGGGCGGCAAGGACTGGTCCGGCAGTGGAAGTCATAGAACAGGAAGCCCTCAGCGAGCCGCAGCACTCGGACCCCGCCCGAAGCAGGCAGCCGCTCGTGGAGTACCACTGCGCGGATCCAGCTCACACGCAACCGCCAGAGAGGCGGTCGCGGCATTGAGAAATTGCAGGGGCTGGACTGGACGCGGGAGCCATACGGACTGACCGGTGGATCAGATTTCCGACACGCCCGGCTGGCGCTCCGAACCCGCGCTTTCGTCAGGGGGTCGCTTCGGCAAGCGATAGGATTGGAGCCACGACGGACCGCGCGAATTGCGCAGGCGACGCAACGCACCCCCGTCGTCGTATGGTGCACCGCCCATCCAGACATGGTTGAGGACGCTCTTCCACCGTCGACCGTGCTTGGCGGCATAGGCCTGAAGCGCCTGCTCCTCCTCTTCGGTCAAGGGCGGAAGTCTCTCCCGCTTGGGCCGCGTTGTGGCGATCTTGCTTGCCACGACGGGCGTTGCCGCCTTTTCGGCAATAAGCCTGTTGAGCTCTGCCACACCGGCCTTCAGGCATTCAGCCCCCTCGAGATGATGGAACCGGATCCAGAACGCTGTCCGCTCTTGAGACGAGGAGCCGATACCGGCTCGCCGCTCGAGTTCACCAATCGTGCTCATGGACGTCCACCTTCTCTTGAAACGGCACTCGCACATCTTACCGGATGCACTGGAAGCCGACGGTGCGCCCGCATGGCTGCGATAGCGGCGTCCTGCCGGGCAAGCTTGCGCGTGAGCGCATCGACCTCCGGTTGACGCTCGGCGGTCAGCGCCGCCAGGTTCGCCCGGTAGCGTTCAAGGAAAGCGCCAGATGACGGCGCCTTGCCGTAACGGTAGCCGGCGTGATGCCGGCCGAGCAGCGGAATGAGCGTGGTCATCCGCCGCGTGATCTGGCGGTCGATCAGATCCAGCTGATGCTGCGTCTGGCGCCGCGCCGCTTCTATGCGGGTGAGCTGTGCGGTTTGTTTTGCGCAGCCGGACATCACGCTGCCCTCCCACGCCAGCCGGCGAAGCTGGAGGGACCGTCATAGGCAGCATACTTCGTTCCGTCGATGACGAAACCAAACCGGCCGACGGCGTAGTCGTCGCTCGGGATCAGAAAGCGGCGTTCTTCCGCCCGTCCGTCACGCTTACCGCCCATGGTCGCAATCACCTCGGTCAAGCCGGGATGATGATCGGAACGGAGTGCTGAGATAACGATCCAGTCTCCGGCATGCACCTGCGCGAATGCTTTGCGGTCCTTCTCGTGGGATTCACCAGGCAGGAGCGAACGACCATGGATCGCTTCCCAAGCGTCGGGCCAGGTATCGCGAACCGTCTTGTCAGCGCACTTCCGCTCATAGCGCGTAAACAAATCCGGAAAGGTCAGCGCCACGATCGCCCAGGCGGCGTCTTCTTCGTACCAGCCGCCATCCGCCCGCAGCATCGGGTGGTGGACCGCGACGTTGCGGGCGGCGGACAGCTTGAAGCCGCCATGTCCGGCCGTGGTGTGGGAGACAATCCCGTCCGCATAGATGGTGGCCCCCTGGGAAGCGCCCCACGGCGTGCTGCAATTCATGCGGACGGACTGGCGAGCGAGCGCCCGAAGCTCATGGCAATGTTCCGCCTGCTCAACCATACGCTCTCGAAAGGCGGCTTCATTCTCGACCGTGCCGTGGTGCGAATAGAAGTCATCGCGCTTGAGGTCGGAGAGGGGCCGCGTAATGCGCCAGGCGCTGGCGAGGAAACTCTGGCCGTCACGCGCCGGCACCATGGCGAAAACGAGATCGCCGACGCGCGCCACAGGCATGCCGTCGGTGCTTCGGCCGAACTCCACCCCTGAACTATCGGAGGAGGAGGGTTGGGCGGATTGGGAGACAGGCGTGATCATGCCGCGGCCCTCCCTTCGACATGATCGGCGGCAACTTCGTCAGCAGTCACCTCCTCGAGCACGGCATTGGGATAGCCATGCCGGGTCAGCCATTCCTCGGCTGCCTGCCGATTGGTCGCCAGATGGACGAGCTCTGCGTTTGCACCGGCGCGGTCGAAGACACGGACGGCTCCCAGCACGGGCCGCTCGATGACCTTGAACAATAGCTCGGTGTCGAGCGAGAACGTCCGGTGGATGCGGATGGCAATTACTCCGCCCGCGCCAAAGTCGCCCTCGTGAAGGGTAAAATCCGGCGACAGGCTGACATTGCCGGCGCCACGCTTTCCCTGCTTGCGGATCAGCCGACCCTTGCTGTTGCGGGTTTCCCAGGCTGCCAGCTTTTTCTTGTGGCGTTCCGGCGGGCGCGGCGTGCCGTCCGACCAGGCGACGATGGAGCCGATCGGGGCGAGATCATAGATCAAGAACGCAGACATGCGCTTCTCCTTCAGGTTTTGCGGATGGTGAAAACGAAAGCGCCGCCGGCGATGGCCGGCGGCGGATCGGTGGAGATGGATGAGGAAACGCGGCTATTCCGCCGCGATGCCGTAGGCGGTTTCGTCCGCGTCTGCGTTCTCGGATCCGTCTGCCGGCTCTTCGAACTGCTCGGCATCCGGATCAGAAACCGCAGCCTCCGAAGCATCCCCAGCTGCATTCGAGCTCACGGCAGGGTCGTCATCACGATCATCGTCGAGATGGTCGGCCTGCTTGATCAGGTCGGCGACGTCCTTCGCATCGGGCGAGAAGAGGGCGGCCGGATGCACGAACTGGACGTCCTTGAAGTGGTCGACGAGCGCCGCGCGTGTTTCGCGTACCCGGGCACGGGGAAGCACATTCGCCTCCTTTGCCGCCGCCTCGAGCGCCTGTCGTGACAGGCACACGAGAAAGTCTTCCGTGCCCATGTTCGGCAGGAAACCGTCGGCGCCGATCGCCTCGCCGGCGATGCGCGAGACCACGCCGCTGTTCGAGATATTACGCCTACACGACAGGACCTCGATCAGGATAGACCGGGCAGCGACGCGCACCGTTTCCATGTCGAACGATAGGCGACCATCTTCAGAGAAGAGCCGGGCGGCGTGGCGTTGCATGCGCTTCGTCCCGAACACATTGTCGTTGGCGCCGGAGTCGACACGAACATTTTGGCCGGAGAAGGCAAGCACGAGCAGGGTCATCAGCATGTCGTCCTCGATCGGCGCGCGGCCGAGCGCCTCGTGAAGCGCATCGGTGCGGAAATCGCCGATCATGTCCTGGCCCTTCTGCGTGACGTCGGGTCGCGCCTTCGAGGCCGAGATTGCCTCATCATCGGCAACATTCGAACCGTCCGCACCGGCCTGACCATTCGGCTTCCGGGCTTCCGGCATCCGGTAGTGGACCGACTGAACCTTGCCCTCGCGATCGAGATACATGGCGGTGCTGTCGCCCTTGCCGGGCTTGCCATAGACACGTTCGGCCTTCTTGGGCAGGTCCGGCTGGCCATAGTTGTTGACCTCGACGATCGCGCCCTTCTTCGGCAGATTGTTGGTCATCCACTCCTGCTGCGCACCGAGGAAGGCCTCGACATTGGTGGTGTAGCGGCTGTCCTCGTCGGCGGGGGCGAAGAGATCTTCGACCCACTCGATGCCATAGGCTTCCCGCAGATCTTCGCCGAAGCTCGCATCCTTGGCGTACATCCGCTTCTTCGAAAGCGCGTTGGCGACCGACCACCACGATGCCGTGTCGCCCTTCTTCGGCTTGTGCGCCTTCCACACTTCCTTCTGCTCATCGAGCGCGGCGGCTGCGATGGTGCGCAACTGCGGTTCCGACGGCATATCGCCCTTCGCCATATGATCCAGCATAGCCGGCAGGACGTTGGCGAGGAGCCGGAGCTTGCGGATTTGACGCACCGGCAGGGTCAGGGCGACCGCGATGGCTTCCTCGGTCCAGTCGAGCGCGACGAGACGTTCGATCCCCCTCCATTGATCGACGGGGTTCAACGGCTCGCGGGCGATGTTCTCGACCATGGACCGCATGGCGCCATTGTCGTTGGCTGCCTCGACCACCAGGACCTCGATCTCCTCGATGCCCGCAGCAACCGCTTGGCGTCGACGGCGATGCCCCGCCTCGATGATAAATCCATTGCCGCCGTCACGCTCTGGAAAGACAACGGGCGGCTGGATGATGCCGACGGCCCTGATCGTCGCCAGCAGCAGGGCGTCCGCCTGCGGCGTCGATTTGGACTGGCGCGTGTTGTCGGGGTTATCCTTCAGCGCACGCGGATCGACCTTCATGAGATACATGGGATGCTCCTTTTCCGGGGATTTTGGACCCGGCCTCTGCCGGTCCTTCCTGTCTTCATTCTTTCCTGAAGACACCTTCCGGACCGCGGAGCGGGCGGCCGGGGGCAACTGCGGTCGAGCATCGCTGCCGCGAAGGACGAGCGGGGCCGATAGCCCTGCGAAGGACGAGTGGCCGGGATGCGGAGACGGCGGTTGAGCGCAAGCGGCGACCGGCGGACCGATCTGCGACCGGGTTCCTTCCCTTCCTTTTTTCCTCTTTCTCGCCCCGCGAAAGGAAACCAGCGCGTCACCGCTGGATGCCATTGGGCAAAAAAAATGGGCCAGCGGAAACCGCGGCCCATGAAGTGTGAAGGTCAATAAACCTCCAGAGGGGAACAGCTGAAGCGGCGGAACTGGGAGGAGACCGCCAATGCATCAGCTGTATGCAGTATGAGCGTTTTTTGACCAGATGGAAGACATTTATTGTGCAATGCAGCTATGCGTATGCTGCGCTGCACCCACCCGTCATGTACTTCTCGTTCGACGGCAGCCGTTATGCCGCCTGCGCGCCCCCCGGCTCGCTGTCATTGCGTGTCTCGGCAGCGAGCGCCTCATCGACCTCCCGCAGTTGCCGGCGCTTCTCGGCCAGTTCCTCCGCAAAGGCGAACGCAGCGCCCTCGCGCGATTGATAGGAGGCGAGGCGCTTATGTGCGTCCTGCAGCCGATGGCGATAGCGTTCCCGCTCGCCGTCAAAATCATCAAGCGCGTGCTCGAGGCGGGATATGGCGCCAAGCGGCGTCACGGTCACGGCCAGATCGATCTCTTGGGTCCCACCGGTGCGCTGGAGGAGCGTTGTGTAGCGATAACCGTCACCCTTGCCGAAGCGTTCGCCCTCGAACACGAGATCGAAGCCGCCGAGGGCAGCGAGCGCGACTTCCCCCTCCTGCTGGAGCTGAACAAGCGTGAGGATTTCCTTCATCAGGGCGCGACCGGCGGCCTTCCGCTCGTCGAAAGGCTCGCCGACGACGCTCATGGCGAAGGCGTCGGCCGCAGTCGGAACGAGGCGCTCGATATCCTTGCCGATCTCCGCGATCCGCCGCTCCGAGAGTTCGATATCGCGTTCGCCGTCACGGATCTGCCGGCGAACAGCATATTGATCGTCGTCATGGGCGGCGCGTAGCCGTTCAAGACGGGCAATGTCCGCCTCGAGACCCGCCTTCCGCATCAACCGCTCGTCGCCGGAGGCAATGGCCTTGGCCATGGCAAACTGATTGGCCGCCCCCTCGCCGAGATCTTCCAGCCGCCTGATCGAGGTGTCGCCGGAGAGTGCTGCCGCGATGAAACGGGCCTTGCGTTCGTTGTTTTGCCACATCGAGGCATCGAGAGAGCCTTGCGTGGCATAGGCGAAGATATCGACTTCATCGTGCTGATTGCCCTGGCGCACAATCCGGCCCTCACGCTGTTCAATCTGTGACGGCAACCATGGGACATCGAGATGGTGCAACGCCTTGAGGCGAAGCTGCGCATTCACGCCCGTTCCCATCGTCTCCGATGAGCCGACCAGAAAGCGGACCTTGCCGGAGCGCACGTCGCCGAACAGCCGCTGCTTGGTCTCGGTCTTCTTGTGGTCCTGCATGAAGGCGATTTCCGAAGCGGGAACGCCCATCCGGATCAGCTCGTCCCTGATCCAGCGGTAAGCCGAAAAGCCGCGGCTCTTCTCGACATTGATGGTGCCGAGATCGGAAAAGATCATCTGCGCGGCACCGGGCAGATCGAACGCTTTGCGGTCCGGACGGAGATAGGTGCTTTGTGCGGTCTCCTGCCAGATGCGAAAGGCATTCTGGACGAGCAGGTTGAGCTTGTTGTCCGGTTCGTTGTCATTGTCAGCGTCGACCAGGCGGAGATCGATGGCCGCATGGCGCCCGTCGGTGATGACGGAGAGCAGGATGTCGTCGCCGGGCTGTGCCGGCCCCTCACGCATCTCGATGGCCTTGATGCGGGCGTCGAGGATGGTCTGATAGTTCTTGAAGGCCTGCGTCGGCTTGGCCGTCAGGATCTGCCGCCGGCCGGTTGAGAGATGGGGCACCTTCACATATTCGCGGAGATCGTCCGGCATCACCACGTCGGCGAAGGACCGGAACATCGCGATCAACTCCGGCACGTTCACGAAGCTCGCAAAGCGGCTAACCGGCTTGTATTTACCGGAAGGCTGGATTTCGAGTTCCGTCGTGGTGTCGCCGAAGGTCGAGGCCCAGGCGTCGAACTCATGCAGCCCGCGCTCGCGCAACGCGTCGGACCCGAGCAGGCGCTGCACCGAAAACATCTCGCCGAGCGTGTTGGTGATCGGCGTACCAGAGGCCAGCACCAGGGCGCGGCCCGGATTTTTGGTCTCGATGAAACGGGATTTGACAAAGAGATCCCAGGCGCGCTGCGAACCGTTCGGGTCGATGCCCTTCAGCGTCGACATGTTGGTCGCGAAGGACAGCTTGCGGAATTCCTGCGCCTCGTCGACGACGATCTGATCGACGCCGATTTCGGAAATCGTTAGAAGATCATCCTTGAGGGTGGAGAGCGCCTCTAGTCGCTCCTTCAGACCCTCTTTCAACCGTTCGAGCCGCTTACGGGACACACGGTCCTCGCTGTCGACTTCGGTCAGCAGTTCCTCGTAGAGCTCCAGCTCGTCCTGGATCATCTGGCTCTCGAATGCCGATGGCACAGCGATGAACCGGAATGCCGAGTGGGTGATGATGATCGCGTCCCAGGTTGCGGTAGCGGCACGGGAGAGGAAGCGCGCCCGTTTGTCCTTGGTGAAATTGGTTTCGTCGGCGACGAGGATGCGGGCGTTCGGATAGAGGGCGAGGAACTCGCGCGCGGCTTGCGCCAGGCAATGGCCCGGCACGACCAGCATCGCTTTGGCGATCAGACCGAGCCGCCGCTGCTCCATGATCGCCGCCGCCATGGTCATCGTCTTGCCGGCGCCGACGGCATGCGCAAGGTAGGTAGAGCCCGACGAGATGATGCGCCAGATGCCGCGTTTCTGATGCCCATAAAGAACAAAGGCGCCTGAGGCGCCGGGAAGTTTCAGATGGGAGCCGTCGAACTTTCGCGGCGCAATATTGTTGAAGCGGTCGTTGTAAACCCGCGCCAGCCGGTCGGTGCGATCCGGGTCGGTCCAGACCCAGTTCTGGAAGGCCGTCTTGATTTTCTGCAGCTTTTCGCGGGCGGCTTCCGTGTCCACGACGTTCAGCACCCGCCGCTCCCCGTCGGCATCTTTGAAGACGTCGAAGATCTGCGGCACGCGACTGTTCAGCGCATCGGCGAGCAGTTCGCCGGCATGCCGACGGTCGGTTCCCCATTCCGATGTGCCGGCGGCCGTCCAACCGAGCTGCCGGGCTTCCACCGTCCACGAGCCGAGTTCGGGCATGTGGTGGATCTTGATCTCGGCGCCCATCGTCTCGGCCACGAAGTCGACGATATCGGCTGCCGGGATCCAGGGTGCGCCAAGTCGAGCGGTGATGTCAGACGGGCGGAGATCGGCGGGTTGTACTGCCTGAAGCGCAGGGACGTTGCGCTCGTAGGCTGCATCGAGCGCGGCAGCAGCTTCCGCGACACCGAGCTTCGTGCGCACGGCGCCTGAGAGGTAGGCGTCCGACGTCTGCCAGGAGCCGTCGGCCGGATCGCGGAAGACCGTGTCACCAAGCGCGTCGAGAACAGCATCCGTGTCGCAATGCAGAAGCTCGGCGATATGATCGAGGTCGATACGCCCGCGTTCATTCAACACGACGGCCAAGGCATCGGCTGCGGAGGTGATGATCGGCGGGGAAGGGGGCGCGATAACCCGTTCCGAGAAGATGGGACCAGGCTTTGCCGTGTCGGTTTCGAGGTCATAGTCTTCGATGGAGGCGACCAGCCAGCAATCTGGATCGTCACGGAAGGGCTGAAGATTCGGCTGGCGATGAGTTTCGCGCACCTCGCCGGTTTCGGAATCCTCGGTTACCGAGACGGTCGTGTGGTTGATCGGCCCGAACTCGCGGACGAAACTCGACCAGGCGATCCGCAGCCGCACTTGGCAGTCGCGCCACGGCCGGTCCAGTTCCTGGGCTTTCAGGACCTCGCGCACGGCATCGCGGATCGGGATCAGTTTCGTGATGATCCGGACGTGCTTTTCCGAAATTCCCTCACCGCTGCGGGCCTTGCGTGTCTGCACCACAACCGGCGCGCCGTCGACGACCTGCATGAGGCCATGCCTGACATCGACGAAATAGCTGCCTTCGCGCACCTTGGCATTGTCGGGGCGGAGATCGACGATCTCACCAAGCTCGTCCTCCAGATCGATGTCGATGGCGGTCGGCTCGCCGTCGTAGAGGTCTTCCGGAAGAAGAGCGATCGCTGCCATCAGCGCCGCGTCGGGCGCCTCGCCGGCACGTGGCCGGCACGTATAGCTCTCCCCGAAGGGACCAGAGGTGAGGGCATGATTACCGAGCACGAACTCCGGATGCTGAGCGAACCATCGGTTCACGCGGATTGCCCCCTCGTCCTCCATCGCTGGCCGGACCTCCTCCAGGTCGAGCCAGGAAAGGTCACCTTGCGGTTCACCGGCCTTGCGCTTGCGGAAGAACAGGATGTCGGCCACGACATCAGTGCCGGCGTCGCGGCGGAAGCTGCCTTCGGGCAGCCGGATCGCGGCGACCAGGTCGGCGGACGTGACGATGTGCTCGCGTGCGGTGCTATCCACCTTGTCCAATGTGCCAGCGCTGGTGACGAAGGCGGCCAGACCGCCGGGTTTCAGGAGATCGATCGACCGGGCGAAGAAGTAATCGTGCAGCCGGAGACCGAGCGAACGATAGTGCCGGTCGGAGCGCACCGTCCGATCGGAAAAGGGTGGATTGCCGATGGCAAGATCGTAGATCGCGTTGAAATCTGTGCGTGCGAAGTCACCGTTGATGATGCGCGCCTTCGGCTGCAGCAGTTTGACGATGCGCGAAGTGACGGGATCGAGCTCGATACCGGTGACGTAGCTCACCTCGCGGTATTCTTTCGGCATAAGCGCCGGGAACAGGCCGGTGCCGATCCCCGGCTCCAGCACGCGGCCGCCGCGCCAGCCGAGGCGCTGCAAGCCCGCCCAGATAGCCCGAATTACAAATTCGGGCGTGAAATGGGCATACTGCGTGCAGCGGGCAAGCGACGCGTATTCGCCCTCGCTGACGGCCGATTCCAGCGATGTGCCAAGATCGTCCCAGCCCGCGCGAAAGTCGATCTCCCCCGGCCGCCGGAACATGCCGTTTGCCAGCTCGCCGGCGCCGAAGCCGGTGAAGCGGATCAGCCTCGCTTGCGCGGCTGGGGTCGCCGGCAGATCCAGCTTCTCAAATTCATGGGCGGTGAGGATCGCCGCAACGTTGATACGCGCCCGTTCCTTCCAGGTCGCGGCGAGCTCGCGATCGCCGTCGTCGAGATAGAAGTTGGTGCGCTGACCCTGCTTTCGCGGGACCGGCCGATTGGCCGCCGGCAGAGCCCGAGCAGGCGTAGGGGAGGACGGGGTCGGGTCGGGCTCATCGTCATTGGCGGCAAAACCGCCGAACGCGGTGATGCCAAGACCAAGTCCGGATGATAATGCACTGTTGCCTGATATATCGAGGGTGAAGGGGTCGTTGCTCATCGAAAGCTCCTTGTGAGCGCGCGTCATCGAGCCGCCGCAAGGGCAGTCGAGGAACGCGAAGGGGTGGAAGGCGCCGCCGCCTGCATGGGCGGCGCGGCTATCGTCGGCCGAGCGCTAGTCGCGCCCGATCAAAATCAGTTGCATGGTGTCGCCCGCGAAAACGATGCGGAGATGCGTGGCATTGGGGCTCGCCGCCATCATCGCCTCCAATTGGCCGGCGTCGAGGAAATCGACACCGTCGTCGCCACCGAACGTCCGCTGCTTGACCTCGAACCAGTCGTCGTTGGTGCCCGGATTGCATTCCTCGGCATGGACGACGAAGGGTTTCTGGCCGCCGGCAAGCTTGCCGTTCGATAGAAGATAGACCCCATGATCTCCGACCAGCCAAAGACCCGGCTGTTCGTCCTTGCCGGGCCTCAATCCATAATAGGGGTTGCGAAAGCCGCCATTGGCTTGTGCATCGGCGCGGCCGCGCGCGATCACCTCGCGCACGGATGCAAGCGGAAAGGTGAGCATGGTTCCACCTCTCAAGCCGCGATCGGCGAGGGGAGGTGACGCAGCTGCACCGGCAGCTTGGCGGCGATCTCGTCGTCGCTGAGATCGTCCAGCAGCTTCAGAAACCTGCCGCCTTTCCCGCCGTAGAGCATCACCGTGCGCTTACGGCGCGAGGCCTCTGGCCAGCGCTCGCCGGCATAGCCGCGATAGTCGTCCGCCGTGCTGCTCCAGATATGTTCGAGCCGTTCCTCGCGCGTCATGGATCGGACCGGGCGGCTCTCGCGGTCGATAATCGCAATGCGCATGGCCTCGACGGAGGCTTGATCGGAAAGGTCGCAATAGCCGTGGAAATAGCGGATCGCCTCGTCGATCCGTAGCGCAAAGAACACTGACGTGACCGAGCCGGTGAGGAACTCGCGCATCGCGAACATC
Organism: Ciceribacter sp. T2.26MG-112.2; assembly: GCF_900492205.1. GTDB lineage: Bacteria > Pseudomonadota > Alphaproteobacteria > Rhizobiales > Rhizobiaceae > Allorhizobium > Allorhizobium naphthalenivorans_A. The sequence goes on along the minus strand of NZ_UEYQ01000034.1, from coordinate 6,019 downwards.
GAACCGCGGATCCAGAGCGGCGGCAGGATTTCGAACATATAGTCGTGCTCGGCCTCGCCGATCTCGAACCACTCGCCGGCATATAGCGGCGTTGCGTCGTTGTCCCAACGGTTTGGGCGCTGGGCATGACGATCGAACATGCGGAACATCTGCGGTCGGTTTGCGACGCCCTGGAAGACTTTTCGGATTGCGGGAGAGGGGTTCATCTGCGGCTCCTTCGGAGGTTTCGGACCGAAGCGCGGCACGATCCTCTCGACCTTGCCTTCCTCTTCAGTCCTTCATGACCACTTCCGGGCCGCCGGCATCGCAGCTGCCAGGGTCAAGGGCCGGCTTAAGCCGGGCGAAGCCTCCCTTGACGTTGGCGGCGCGCATGCGGCACGCCTTCTCCTTCTTTCCTTCCCTCTTTTCCTCCTCCCTGATCTTCAGGACATCGTTCCAATCCTCCTCGGCCGGCCGAAGCCGCGTCCAGTCGCACCCTGAATCGTCGGCGAGCTCCCGAAGTCGCTCGGCAAACATGTCGCCCTGGGGATTGGCATCGGTCGCTGCAACCATCTGGACTCCAGGCCTTGCAGCCAACTCCCGCATCGCCGCCTCCGTGGTTGGCGACCATCCGCCGCCAGTGCTGAGATAAAGCGTGCCCTCCCGCAAACCTTCGATCGCCGCGAGGCTCATGGCGTCGATCGCGGCTTCTGTGACAGCCAGGCGCATTGCGCCATCGGAACCGAGACGGAAAAGAACTTTCGTTCCTCCGGAGGCAAAACCCCGATATTGCGGACCGCGCGCCTCCCAGCCGGTCAAAACCCCGGCATGGTCTCGGTGCGCCGCCCACATGCTGCCTTGCGGGCCTTCCCGCAGCAGGTCCGCTTTGATCGCCGTCTTGAGCAAGGAAGCCGGGAGGCTCCGCTCATTATTGAGGTATCGCCATGTCGCGGAACCGTGCCAGGGACGGCGGCGAGCCTGCCAACGATCGGGAAGAGAGAGGTCGCATCTTTCGCCAACCCTTGCGGGCTGCCACTCCGGCTCCGTGATCTGAAACCCGACGAGATCTGCGACCCGCTCGGCGCCTTCGAGAAATCCGACACGATCGAGATGTTCGACGAGCCGGAACACATCGCCTTTCGCTTCAGACAGAGGATCGAACCATCCGCGTCCTTCGTAAGTGACGATGATGATCTCACCGCCGCGCCGGAACTTGACCGCCCGCCGCGTGCTTTCTTTCGCATCTATTGCGAACCCGGCATGCTCAAGCACCGCCGCACAACTGACCTGCTCGCGAAGCGCTTCTATCTCTCTTCTCTTCATTTTACTTTCCGATCGCCCGGCGATCGGCCTCCTTAATCCTTGCCTGCCCGTCCGTTCACGGACGCCTTTCGGCAGGCCGCGAAGAGCAAAGACCGCAAGGGCGCGGGCATGCAATTGTCGGATCATGCAATCCAGAGCTTGGCCGCGGCGCAGCTTCCCTTGCGGCCTGCCGCTCGCAAGCGGCACGCCAAGGGGGCAAAGCCGGCTCAACGGGCCGGCCAGGGCATGTATTCATGCACGACCGCCAGGTCGTCGTCGGCGTCGATCTCGTCGGACGGAAGGACGCCGTATTCGCCGTCGACCTCGAAGAGGGTGACCGGGACCATCAGGTCACGCGAGAGCTGGAAGGCGTGGGACTGGGCGAGAGAGAGATCGTGCGACATGTGAGAGGCTCCTTCGGGAGCGGGCCAATTCCCGCTCGATGGCTCCTCAAAAGGCACGGAGTCCGGGCGCGATCACCGCAACGCGAAGCGGAGGCGGCCGCAGCTTGCTAGCGGACCCCTTGATGAGGTGGAACGGCCCGCTCCGACAGCATCAAAGTGCTAACGTGGTCGTTATCGCAAACGCCACAAGGAGGGACCGTTCCGTGAAAGATGTTACCACTATTGGACTGGACTTGGCGAAGCACGTTTTCCAAGCTTTTGGCGCGGACGTCGACGGGACGCCGCTGTTCAACCGAAAGCTACGCCGTGCTGAAGTGCTGCGCTTCTTCGAAAGACTGCCACCGTGCCTGGTGGGTATGGAGGCATGTTCGAGTGCGCACCACTGGGCGCGGGAGATCTCGGCCTTCGGGCACGACGTCAGATTGCTGCCGCCCCAATACGTCAAGCCGTTCGTCAAGCGCGGCAAGACCGACGCCGCTGATGCGGAGGCAATTGCTGAAGCGGTGACGCGAAAGACGATGCGGTTCGTGCCGGTCAAGACTGCAGAGCAGCAGGCAGCGGTGATGGTCCTCAGAACGCGGGCGCTGCTCGTGCGTCAGCGAACCCAAGCGATCAACGCGTTGCGCGCCCATATGGGAGAGTTGGGTATCATCGCTCCGACCGGAATCGCCAACGTGAAAGCACTGGCGCCTATCATCCGGGATGAAGAGGATACTCGACTGCCTCCGGCTGCGCGCTTTGCCCTGACCGAAATTATCAATCAGATCGAGATGCTCGCCACACAGATCGACAAACTCGAACGTGAGATCGTCATCCAAGCCAAGCAGGATGATGAGATGCGGCGCCTCGCGACCATCCCTGGCGTTGGCGCAATTATCGCCTTGGCCGTAAAGGCTTTCGTTCCTGATCCCGCCGGCTTCAAATCTGCTCGCCACTTTGCGGCCTGGATCGGGCTAACTCCGAAAGCGCATTCCAGCGGTGGCAAAGAACGGTTGGGGCGAATATCGAAGATGGGCAATCCGGTACTACGATCATTACTGACGACGGGGGCGGCATCGGTGCTACGTCATGTGCAGTATCGCGACCGAGTTTGGCCGTGGCTGAAGAACATGCTTACGCGGCGTCCGTTCAAGGTCGTAGCGGTGGCGCTGGCCAATAAGATCGCCCGGATGATCTGGGCATTGTTGACCAGAGGTGGAGTTTATCGAGACCCAATAGGAATTGAGGTAGGATCTGCCGCCGTATAAGCGCAGGACCGCCGAGACGAGCTGCCCGGCAACCGCCGGCAGGTAGGGTGCATAACAGACGATGAACCACGGGACGAAATCCCGAAGCAGGACAGGCCGAAACCCGTGACGCGCACAAAGCGCGCCCCCTTGATCCAGCCACCCGTTTCGCGGACTTCATCGAGGCCAGCGGTCATGACCGCACAAGTAGGCCGGACATATGACCGCACCGTTCCCATGTGGTGAAATCGACTGAAGAGCACCTTGCACCGCGGGCCGTTCCACATACGCGGGTTGATCGTGGAAGATCCGGATCCGGGTCAGGACGCCATCAAAAGAGAGCGGGATTGGCAGGCTTCCGTTTGAGTCTCAGCTGCCACACGGCTCATTTGCGCCAGTTCCTGGTCGTCACCAGGGCCCGCAACCATCGCTCCGTTGTCCCAGCGAAGTCACGGAGAACGCTTCCGCACCTTACGATCTCAACACAACGCGAGCGGCCAGATGGCCGTCTATTCAGATCAACCGGACCGCGAGAGGCCCGTCTTATCTAACGCCTCCCAAATCGACGTCACGTCGAGCGAGACAAGCGCGCGCTTCAGGCAATGCTCGATTTCGCCAACGCTTTTGCCCTCAAGCAAGGCAATCTCTGCTAGGGTCCTGCCTAGGGAAACCCATCGAAGGCAGGTCTTTTCAAAGGGCGAAAGCATCCTCGTCTTCATGACTAAATCGCCTCACCATGTATGCTGGTTCCAGATTGAATGCAACGCTGGCTAGAAATCTACACGCATTGCCGTTCAAGAGCCAATAGATGCTGGCTGAACATCTCCTTCGGTGTCCGAAACCCCAGGCATTTGCGCGGCGTGTCGTTGAGCCGGTCGCATAAGGAGCGGATCTCCTGATCTGCGATATCCAGCACGATGGCCTCCGGCGGCAGATAACGTCGGACGCGTTTGTTGGTATTCTCCACCGTTCCCTTTTGAGGAGATTCACGGAGCTAGCCATGACCGGATTGCGCGCCCGACAGAAGGCCGACAGGAACCGCCGCATTCTCGAGGCGGCCACCATCCTGTTCCGTGAACAGGGCTATGACAGCGCGCGCATCGAGGACATTGCCGAGATGGCGGAAGTCTCGGTCGGCACGCTCTACAACTACTATCAGAACAAGGGCGACATGCTCGTCGCCACCGTCTCGATGGAAGTGACCGAAGTGCTGGAGGCCGGCGAACTGATCGTCGCCAACCCGCCGCTCAACGTGAACGAGGCGCTTAGCGCGCTGATCAATCAGTATTACGATCACTCGCTCGTCTATCTCAGCAAGGAGATGTGGCGCACCGCGATGGCATTCTCGATCCAGCAGCCCGAAACGCCGCTGTCGAAACGCTATACCGAGCTCGACCAGCGCCTCTGCGCCCAGGTCGTCCAGCTCATCGACACGCTTCAGCGCCGCGGCGTGGTCATTGCCGGCGTCGATACCCGCGCGCTGGGCGAAGTCCTGTTCAACAACCTCAACATGATGTTCATCGAGTTCTGCAAGATCGACGGAATGCCGCTCGAGGAACTGAAAGCCCGCGTCGCCGAGCAGCACCGCCCGATCGCCGCGCTGATCAGCAGCGTCAAACCCGTCTGAGCAATCCCCCGAACCCTTCAGAAACGACAGACGTGACCGATACCACGACCGCCGTTCTCGCCGCTGCCGACGCCCTTGTCGCGGCCTTTGGCCGCCACGACACCAGCGCCTATTTCGACGCCTTCTCGCCGGCCGCGACCTTCATCTTCCACAATCTCGACAGGACGCTGGAAAACCGCACCGAATACGAGGCGGAATGGGCGCTGTGGGAGAATCGCGACGGTTTCCAGGTGCGCGGCTGCCGCTCGACGAACCGCAAGGTTCAGCTCTTCGGCGACCTGGCCGTCTTCACCCACGCGGTGGAAACCGACCTTACCGTCGGCGGCGAGGCCCTGACCAGCAACGAACGCGAGACGATCGTCTTTGCCCGCCAGCCCGACGGGCGCTGGCTGGCCGTACACGAGCATCTATCCGCGACCACGGCCTAGAGCACGTCCATTGAACGCGGAATCGCGTTGAGGATTTCCTTGGCTACCGAATTCTGATTCCTTCCCTCCGACTGGTGATTTGGTCGGAGGCAATATGACCCGAGCGTTCAGCGATGATCTGCGTAGCCGCGTACTGGCTGCGTCACGGAATGGCATGTCGGCGCGTTCAGCAGCAGCACGATTTGGGATTGGAATTTCGACAGCCATCGCCTGGATTGCGAGTGCGCGGCAGGGTCGGTTGACCCCGGCGAAACAGGGGCGACGCGGCGGCTCGCGCCTGGATGCTCACGAGGACTTCATCATCGGCATGATCGAAGAGGCGAAGGACATCACACTCAACGAGATGGTTCTGCGATTGCATGTGGAGAGAGCCGTATCGATCGGCCGCAGTGCGCTTGACGTCTGGCTGCGAAAACGCGGCTGGACTTTCAAAAAAGACCGCACATGCACTGGAGCAGGACCGTCCTGACCTGCTGAAGCGTCGCCAGGACTGGTTCGACGGCCAGCTCGATCTCGATCCAGCCCGCCTCGTCTTCATTGATGAAACCGGCCTGAGCACGAAGATGTCCCGGCTTCGCGGACGAGCCCCTTGCGGAGATCGATGCCGTTCACCGGTCCCTCACGGCCATTGGAAGACAACGACGTTTACCGGCGCGCTCAGGCTATCTGGCATGACCGCGCCCATGGTCCTCGACGGTGCGATGAACGGCGTCGCGTTCCAGGCCTATGTGCAACAGGTTCTCGTTCCAACCTTGGTGCCCGGCGATATCGTCATCATGGACAATCTGCCGGCACATAAAGCGGAGGGTGTGCGTCTCGCAATCGAAGGTGCAGGGTGCCGGCTGCTCTACCTTCCTCCATACAGTCCAGACTTCAACCCCATCGAGAAGGCCTTCGCTAAGCTCAAGGCCGTCTTGCGCGCCAAAGCCGAGCGAACGGTCGAGGGCTTATGGAATACCATCGGCCAGATCGTCACGCTGTTCGAACCACAAGAATGCGCCAACTACTTCAAATCGTGCGGATATGATCCCGAGTAAAACGGACGTGCTCTAG
>NZ_UEYQ01000031.1 GCF_900492205.1 Ciceribacter sp. T2.26MG-112.2 | reverse complement strand
CCCCAACCCCTCCCCACAAGGGGGAGGGGCTCAAGTGCCCCACCCCATCGCCCTGCGAGGAAAACGCTGTAACACTCGCTTGCCTTCGCTTTGTGTGAGCAAGGCGCTGCCGCGAGTCTTCTCCCCCCCCTTGTGGGGGAGATGGCCGGCAGGCCAGAGGGGGCTTCCTGTCGCTTGCGATCAAAAATGTCCGTGCTCAGTCCACATGCAGCACATGCGCCGCCTTGACGGCTGCCGAGGCGCGGTTTTCCACGCCGAGCTTCACGTAGATCTGTTCCAGATGCTTGTTCACGGTGCGGGCCGACAGGCCCAGAATATCGGCGATGTCGCGGTTTGCCTTGCCCTTGGCGATCCACAGCAGCACCTCGGCCTCGCGCTGGGTCAGGCCGAACTGGCCGCGCAGGATCTCGTCCTCATGCCGCCGATTGGAGACCGTCAGGCGGAACAGGTATTCGTCCGGGCCGAGCCCGCCGAGGAAGCCGAGCTGCAATTCGGTGCCGCCCTGATGGGTGAAGCAGAAGGCGGTTTCTGCGCCGTGGGCGAGCGCGTCGCGCCGCGCCATCCAGCCGGCAATGGCGCCGGCCACCAGATCCAGCCCGCCGACGCTGCCGGTGGCGCTGTCGGCCAGCCGGGTGGCCTGCGGCGTCGACCAGTGGATCGTGCCGTCGGCGCGCACCGCCAGCAGATGCCGTCCCGCGGCATCGAGCGCCACGCGGGCGCTCTGGGCCGAGCGGGCATTCGACAGGTGGACACGGATCCGGGCGCGCAGTTCGTCGATGTTGATCGGCTTGGTCAGGTAATCGACGCCACCGCTATCGAGCGCATGGACCACGTGTTCGGTTTCGGTCAGGCCGGTCATGAAGATCACCGGCACCTGGGCGACGACCGGATCGGCCTTGAGCCGGCGGCAGGTCTCGAAGCCGTCCATGCCCGGCATCACCGCGTCGAGCAGGATGAGGTCCGGGCTGATCTTGTCGACGATCGACAGCGCCGCCTGGCCGGAGGTGGCGATCAGCACCGAGAAGCCGGATTGCTCCAGCGCGTCGGTGAGGAAGCCGAGCGCCTCCGGACTGTCGTCGACCAGGAGCACGATATCGCGCGGGCGGTTCGCCTCAGTCATGGTTCTTCACCTCCCGAGCATCGACATCCTTCAGGAAGGCGGCGAAGCCGGCCAGGTCGAAGGCCTGGACGAAACCGCGCGAGGCGTCGACGAAGGCGCTGTTCTCCTTGATTTTCGACAGGTCCGCAAGCTTGGCCTCGATGCCGCGCACATAGCCGATCTCGCTCAGGCGGGTGAGTTCGGCAATGTGCGCCTGACCCGGCGAGCCGGCCGGCTGCTCGGCTGCGGTTGAAGGCCCGGCCGCCGCCGCCGTACCCGGCTGCTCGTCGGCATAGATCCAGTCGAGGCCGAGATATCGGGCGAGCTTGTCGCGCAGGCGGCGCACGTCGACCGGCTTGGCGATCGTATCGTCGTGGCCCTCGCCACCGGGGCCCGGCGCGTCGCCGATATTGGCCGACAGCATGAGGATCGGCGCCGTCTGGCGCGCATCGCGCAGCCTCTCGACCAGTTGCCAGCCGTTCATGCCGGGCATCTGGATGTCGATGAGGAAGAGGTCGGGCCTGACACCCTCGATCAGCGTCAGGCATTCCGGTCCGCCGGCCGCCGTCAGCACGACGAAGTCGAGGGGTGCCAGTACCTCGCGCATCAGGTCGCGGTGATCCTCGTTGTCGTCGACGACGACGATCGTACGGCGCGGGCCGGTATAGGAGACGATCTTGCGCTCGGGGGCGGGGGCCGTGCTGGGGCGGTCGATGGCCGAGAGCATCAGCCGGACTTTGAAGCTCGAGCCCTTGTCCTTCTCGCTGTCGACGGCGATTTCGCCGCCCAGCGTATTGGTCAGAAGCTTGGTGATGGTGAGGCCCAGGCCGAGCCCCGGCATGGGGCGGATATTGTCGGCCTCGCCACGCTGGAAGGGTTCGTAGATTCGCGTCAGGTCGCGCTCGGATATGCCGCGCCCGGTATCGGAAATCGTGAAGGTCGCCACCTGGCTGCGATAGCCGACCTCGAAGCGCACGGTGCCCCGGTCAGTGAACTTGATGGCGTTGGACAGCAGATTGACAAGGATCTGCCGCAGGCGCTTTTCATCCGTGCGGACATAGAGCGGCACGGCGCGCGACCGCTCGTGCTCGAAGGTCAGGCCCTTGGCGGCGGCGAGGGGGGCGAACATATCGACCAACTGATCGAGGAAATCCTGGATGTTCAGCTCGTTGGAGAAGACCTGAAGCCGCCCCGCCTCGATCTTGGAAATGTCGAGCAGCCCGTCGATCAGCCCGGAGAGATGGTCGGCCGAGCGGCGGATGACCTTGATCGCCGATTGTCGGGCGGGCGGGATCGTCTCGTCGCGCTCGAGGATCTGGGCATAGCCGAGAACGGCGTTGAGCGGGGTGCGCAGTTCATGGGACAGGCCGACGACATAGCGGCTCTTGGCCCTGTTGGCGGCCTCCGCCGTCTCCTTGGCGGTCTGCAGCGCCGCATCCGTCTTGCGGTGGGCGGCGATTTCCTTGAGCAGCAGCGTGTTCTGCCGCGAGGATTCCTCTTCCGCCACCACACGGCTGTCATGGGCGAGCACGTAGAACCAGCTGGCGACCCCGGAGATTACCGCCGAGACGAAAAAGACGATCAGCACGGTGCGGTTGACGACATCGGCGGTCTCCGGCGAGGCGGTCGATACCTGGTGGGCAATGAGGGCGAGGATCGCCCCGATCAGCGATACGGCAACGAGCGCCGTCAGGGCATAGCGGCCAAGCCGGGTGGACAGCCAGGCAAGCGCCGGCTGGGGCAGGAAGCGGGCGGCGACGGATGCCGCCTGCGCGTGGAGCTTGGCCTGTGGCTTGCACATGTCGTGGCAACGGCTGTCGAGCGAGCAGCACAGCGAACAGATCGGTGCGGCATAGGCCGGGCACCAGGCCATGTCCTCAGGCTCGAACGGGTGTTCGCAGATCGAGCAGGTGATCGAGGTAAGGTTCTTCCAGCTCTGGCGCGGCTTGCGGGCGAGATAGAACTTCCCGCCGGTCGCCCAGGCGATCAGTGGCGAAATCACGAAGGCGATCAACGTAACGAAGGTCGATAGCGAGGCGGCGAGCGGACCGAACAGGCCGAAATGGGCGGCAAGGGCGATGCCCGCCGACAAGAGCAGAGTGCCGCAGCCGACCGGGTTGATGTCGTAGAGGTGGGCGCGCTTGAATTCGATGCCGGGCGGGGCAAGCCCCAGCGGCTTGTTGACGAAGAGGTCGGCGGAGATGGCGCACAGCCAGGCCATGGCGATGATCGAGAAGATCCCGAGCGTTTCCTCCAGCAGCCGGTAGATGCCGAGTTCCATCAGCAGAAGCGCGATCGCCACGTTGAACACCAGCCAGACGACGCGGCCGGGATGGCTGTGGGTGAGGCGCGAGAAGAAGTTCGACCAGGCGAGCGATCCGGCATAGGCGTTCATCACGTTGATCTTCAACTGCGAGATCACCACGAAGCAAGCCATCAGCAGCATGGCCGCCGTCCCGTTCGGGATCATGTAGCCGAAGGCGACGAGATACATATGGGCTGGATCGGCCGCTTCGCTCGCCGGCGCGCCGGTCGACAGCGTCAGCACCGCGAGAAAGGAGCCGGCAAGCAGTTTGGGCACGCCGAGCACGACCCAGCCGGAGCCGGCGAGGAAGACGGCGATGCGGTGGTGCAGCTTTCGCCCGCCCTCGGGCGGCAGGAAGCGCAGGAAGTCGACCTGTTCGCCGATCTGCGGCATCAGGGCGAGAATGACGGCGGAGGCCGCGCCGAATTCTATGAGGTCGAAGGGCGCGGCGGACCCTGTCTGGGCATTGGAATGGCCGATGCCGGCGAAGGAGCGCCAGAGATCGATCTTCTCCCAGTCGAGAAACGCGATGAAGACGAAGGGCAGGATGTTGAGCACGATCCAGAAGGGCTGGGTCCACAACTGGAATTTCGAGATCAGCCGCACCCCGTAGGTGACCAGCGGGATCACCACCAGCGCCGAGATGATGTAGCCGATCCACAGCGGAATGCCGAAGGCGAGCTTGAGTGCGCCGGTCATGATCGAGGCTTCGATGGCAAACAGCATGAAGGTGAAGCTCGCATAGATCAGCGAGGTTACCGTCGAGCCGATATAGCCGAAACCGGCACCGCGGGTCAGAAGGTCGATGTCGACGCCGTGGCGGATCGCATAGCGGCTGATCGGCTGGCCGACGAGCAGCATCAGGACTGCGGCGGCGATGATGGCGAAGAAGGCGTTGGTGGTGCCGTAGGACAGTGTGATCGTCCCGCCGATGGCCTCGAGCGCCAGAAAGGAGATCGCCCCGATGGCCGTCTGCGAAATCCGGCTCGAGGAGAATTGCCGCGCGCTCTTGGCGGTGAAGCGCAGCGCATAGTCTTCGAGGGTCTGGTCGGCGACCCAGCGATTGTATTCGCGTCGGACCGGGATGATACGTTGGCGTGCGGCCATGCCTAATTAGTAGCCCCTTCGGTGAGAGGATTGATAATTAGGCAATCTTCACGGGATCGGGCGGAAAAGCAAGCGCGGGGTCGGTTTAGCGCGCTTCGCCCCCAGCCTTCTCCAGATAGGCGCCGAGCGCCTTGCGCAGTTGTTCCGTGTCATAGGGCTTGCGCACGACCGGCACGCTCAGCAATTCGACCGGAAGCGCGGTGCGATCGTCGTAGCCCGTGGCAAAGACGAAGGGGACGCCGCGTCGCGTCAGTTCCTCGGCGACCGGGACGGAGGTGCCGATGCCGAGATTGATGTCGAGGAGGGCGAAGTCCGGATTGAAGGTCTTCAACTGGTCGAGAGCCATGCCGCTGGAATTGGCCGTGACGACGTTGCCGACATTCAGTTCGGCCAGCATGGCTTCCGCATCCATTGCGATGAGGACCTGGTCCTCGACGAGCAACAGCGACATGTTCTCCGTTCCTTTCAGGCTGGTTGATGGGTGGGACTGTTCCATGGCCTCAGCTTGCGCTTCCCTGTCCGCCTGCACATGCAGGAAGCGACCAGGAAAGACCAGACTGGCCCTGAGGCCGGCGGGGTCGAACGTGACCGTGCTCTTGCCGCCAAGATCGAAGGGGATGCTGCGATCGATGAGGGCGGTACCGAAACCGCGGGTGCTGGGAACCTCGACCGGCGGCCCGCCGCTTTCCTGCCAGCTGACCTCAAGATCGCCGTTCGGCCTTGCCTGCCATGTGACGTCGAGCTTGCCGCCCTGAGTGGACAGCGAACCGTACTTGGCGGCATTGGTACAGAGTTCATGGACAACGAGGGCGGCCACCGCATAGGCCCGACCGTCGAGCTGCACGCGCGGGCCATCGAGGTGGATCGTGCCGCTGGCGGAGCGATAGGGGGAGAGTTCGGCCTCGAGAAGGCCCTTGATCTCGCCTCCGCCGCTGCCGCGGATGACCTGGTCATGGGCATGGGACAAAGCCTGGATGCGGCCCTTGAGCGAGGTGATGTACTCCTTGAGCGTCGCGCCATCCTTTGCCGGCGTCGCCACCAGCGACTTGATGACCGCCAGGATGTTCTTCACCCGGTGGTTCAGTTCCTCGTTGAGGAGGCGCTGGCGAACCTCGGCCTTGAGACGCTCCTCCTGCATCAGCTCGCTGTGGCGCAGCACGACCTCGACGGTGGCGGAGTGGACGGCGGCGGCGATCTCGCGATCGGCGTCGCTCCACGGTTCCGACTGGCGCTCCACGGTTTCCTTCCAGATCGCGAAGCTCTTGCGCGGGGTCAGGCGATCGCCAAGCGGGCCGCTTTCATAGGACTTGTCCGGATTGCCGGCCCAGTTGAGCGTCTCCAGCCGCTCCTTGCGGAAGAACAGCAGGCAATCGGTGGAAATATGGGACAGGGGAACGGCCAGGACGCCGGAGACCTCGCGGTGGAAGTCTTCGGCGGGAGGGTAGACCTGGGAAAGGCGATGGGTCGCCCAGACCCTCTTTTCACCGACGCCTGAGATATAATTCGCGAGGTCCTCGATGGCCGTCGCGGGTGGCGTGTCGCCGATCGCGCACCACTCCCCTTGCAGGAACAAGCCGATGCCGTCGCAAGGCAGGGCCTCGCGAAAATCCGGCAGCGCATCGCACATCAGCTCGAAGACCTCGGTCTTTTCGGAGGCACGCTGGAAGAACCTGTCCAGCGCACGTCGTGCGGTGGCGACATTTTCCAGTTTGTGCTGCTGCAAGAGGCCGAGCAGATGCATGGAGAAGAAATCGCTGAACATTTCGGCGGCGACGCGCTGCGGCATGCTCAGTGCCTTCGGCGAATAGTGGTGGCAGGCGATCAGTCCCCAGAGCGCCCCGTCGATGATGATCGAGATCGACATGGAGGCGCCGACGCCCATGTTGCGCAGATATTCGAGATGGATCGGCGAGACGCTGCGCAGGTGCGCATAAGATAGGTCAAGCGGCTCGCCCGAGGCGTCGACGGCCGGTTCGATCGGCGTGCGATGGCCTTGAGAATCCGAAATGATGCGGATCGGGTTCTTCAGGTAGAGGGCGCGGGCCTGCTGCGGAATGTCGCTTGCCGGAAAATACTGGCCGAGAAAGCTCTCGAGATCGCCGCGCTTGGCCTCCGCCTCGACCTTTCCGGCGCCGTCATGCTCCAGGCGATAGATCATCACCCGGTCATAACCGAGCACGGCGCGCAGGAGGATGGTGGTCTTGCGCAGCAACTGGTCGGTATTGTCGGTGGTGCGAATGCGGCCGATCAGTTCGCGGGCAAGCTGCAAGGGCAGGACATCCGCGTCGGGATGCTCGAATTCGAGAATGGCATGGCCGGCATGGCGGTGGACGGTCACGTCGAAGACGCGGCCATTGCCGATCTCCAGTTGCGGCAGCAGTGCCGGGCGGGATGCGTCGGGTGCGGCGGCGAGCGCGTTGCGAATGGCATGCGTCGCCATGCCGCCGAGCGCGACCGTCAGATTGGTGCCGTTGAGCGGCCCCTCGAAATCGAGCATTGCGCCGGCATTGGTCGAGTGGCGAATGATCACGCCGGCCGAAGAATCGCAAGCAAGCAGCGCGCCATGCGGCTGGATGCTGCCTGGGACATGAATCGGCTCGCGATCGCAGTTGGTCAGGTTGACGGGCTGGGAGGACGACATTCAGGCTTTCTCGAAAGCATCTAGTGCATGGGCGAAGGTGGCCAGGGCCGCTTGGGCCATAGTCTCGTCGTCCACTTCCCTTGCCGAGTCCAGTAACGCGGCAAAGGCGTTCCAGTTCCCGAGGTCGGACGATTGTTTTTGCAGGTGCTCGGCGCCGTTGCCCGCATGAAGCCCGAGCGCGGCTGCACGCCGGACGAGCAACCTTGCGCCGAGCGTCGAGCCCTCCAGAACGTAGAGAGTCCCAAGCAACCGATCAGCGCACAGTTTCGACATCGGCTTAGCTTCGCTCCGCGCCGTAGCGGCCGGGCTGGCACCGAGCGCGGCAAGGTCGCGTTCCAGCGCATCGGCGAGATAGTTCGGCGTGAAGTTGCCGAACTGTGCGGGCAGGCGCGTGGCGGCCAGCTCGGCTTCGATCGGGCGGCGGAAGCCAAGCATGCCTCTGATATAGCGCAGGTAGGCTGGAATATCGGAGAATGTGCCGACGCATTCGTCGAGCCGTTGATGGATGGGGCCGGTTCGTTCGCGGAGAAACTGCCGGCGGGCGGACATGGACATACGAACAATTGGCCTTTGTTAATTTTCGGGTCTCATATGGCCGCTGGACGTGGCAAGGTCAACATGTCGACAGCTAGCGGTTGCTGCCGCCGAGGTCGCCTTTTCCCCCTGGTCTACGTCATATGACGTATAACGTTTTGCGGTGCAGCGTCGGATAGTCCTCTTCAGCAACGGTTAAATTTCATTAACCGACCGGTTGCAAACAAGAAGAGGGGTTCACGACAATGGCATTGAAGATGAAACTCGGCGCCGCGCTGCTTGGCGCCATGCTCTCGACCACCGCCGTCAGCGGCGCGCTGGCCCAGGAAGAAACGATCAAGATCGGCGTTCTGCACTCGCTGTCCGGCACCATGGCAATCTCCGAGACGACGCTGAAGGACGCCATGCTGATGCTCGTCGAGGAGCAGAACAAGAAGGGCGGCGTTCTCGGCAAGAAGCTCGAGGCCGTCGTCGTCGACCCGGCCTCCGACTGGCCGCTGTTTGCAGAAAAGGCCCGCCAGCTGATTTCCCAGGACAAGGTCGCCGCCGTGTTCGGCTGCTGGACTTCGTCGTCGCGCAAGTCGGTTCTGCCGGTGTTCGAGGAACTGAATTCGATCCTGTTCTATCCCGTGCAGTACGAGGGTGAGGAATCCTCGCGCAACATCTTCTACACGGGTGCGGCTCCGAACCAGCAGGCGATCCCGGCCGTCGACTACCTGGCCGCCGAGGAAGGCGTCGAGCGCTGGGTTCTCGCCGGCACCGACTACGTCTATCCGCAGACGACCAACAAGATCCTCAAGGCCTATCTGATGTCCAAGGGCGTTGCCGAAGAGGACATCATGATCAACTACACGCCGTTTGGTCATTCCGACTGGCAGACCATCGTCTCCGACATCAAGAAGTTCGGCTCGGCCGGCAAGAAGACCGCCGTCGTCTCGACGATCAACGGCGACGCCAACGTTCCCTTCTACAAGGAACTCGGCAACCAGGGCATCAAGGCCGAAGACATCCCGGTCGTCGCCTTCTCGGTCGGTGAAGAAGAACTCGCCGGTCTCGACACCACGCCGCTGGTCGGGCATCTCGCCGCGTGGAACTACTTCCAGTCCGTCGATGCCGACGTCAATGCCGAGTTCATCAAGACCTGGCACGGCTTCACCAAGAACGACAAGCGCGTGACCAACGACCCGATGGAAGCCGCCTATATCGGCTTCAACGCCTGGGTCGCCGCGGTCGAAGCCGCCGGCACCACCGACACCGACGCCGTTCTGGACAGCATCATCGGCGTATCCGTCCCGAACCTCTCGGGCGGCACCTCGACCGTCATGCCGAACCACCACATCACCAAGCCGGTGCTGATCGGCGAAATCCAGGCCGACGGCCAGTTCGAAATCGTCCAGCAAACGCCTGCTGTCGTCGGCGACGAATGGTCGGATTATCTGCCGGATAGCAAGGACCTGATCTCCGATTGGCGCAAGCCGATGGAATGCGGCAACTTCAACGTCGCCACCGGCAAGTGCGGCGGCAAGGGTAGCTGATAATCCCCTTCTCCCTTCGGGGAGAAGGTGGTCCGAAGGACCGGATGAGGGGGAACATTCCCCCTCACCAACAAAATCTGCGACTTAGCTAACGCTAAGATCGCGATTTTGTATCCTCTCCCACAAGGGGAGAGGCGGGGTGCCGAGTTTGCCGCTTCCACCTCTCCCCCTGTGGGAGAGGAAGCGATTTCAACACCTTAGCGTAGCTAAGTGTTAGAAATCGCAGGTGAGGGGGTCGAACGGCAACGCGCACGAACGAGGGGCTGCGTGATGACGATGCGATTCTTGCTACAGTTCATTTTTATCCTGCTGACGATGGGCTTCGCCGCGCCCTCCCTGGCGCAGAGCGATCCGAAGGACCTGATCGACGCGCTGGCCAAGGCCAGTTTCAAGCAGGCCGAGGAGCTGCTGACGCAGATCGCCGCGACCGGCGATGCGCGCGTCGTTCCCGCGCTCGAGGCCTTTGCCGAGGGCGATCTCTATGTCCGCAAGTCGGACGGTGCCGTCGTCATCACCAAGGCGGTCGGCGCCAATCTTGCCGCCATCGATCCGCTGACCGGCGAGACGGCCGGCGAGGCGCCGAAGGCGGGTTTCACCAAGATCAAGGTCAACAATACTCTGCGCCGCGCCATCCGCTCGGCGCTGGGCGGGTTGACGCTCATGAGCCTCGACAAGGCGGTGCGCCTGCAGGCGGCGCAGCAGGTGCTGCAATCGCCGAGCGCGGAAAATCTCGATCTCGTCGAGGCGGCGCTCGCCAAGGAAACAGATAGCGAGGTCAAGGCCCGCATGGAAGAGGCGCGCGCCGTGTCGCTGCTGGCCTCCGACCGGTCCGTCGAGGAAAAGCGCGCCGCGATCGACATGGTCGCATCTCTCGGCGGGCGTGAGGCGATCGGCATCCTGATGACCGTGTCCTCCTCGATCGACGAGAGCCTGAAACCCGATCTCGACAAGGCGATCGCCGGCATCGAGGGCGATCTGGCGCTGTGGGACGCCGCGCAGAACGTCTGGTACGGCATTTCGCTCGGTTCGGTGCTGCTGCTCGCGGCCATCGGTCTTGCAATCACCTTCGGCGTCATGGGCATCATCAACATGGCGCATGGCGAGATGGTGATGATCGGCGCCTATTCCACCTTCATGGTCCAGCAGGTGATCCGCACCTCCTATCCGGACCTGTTCGACTGGTCGCTGGCCATCGCCCTGCCGGTCGCCTTCCTCGTCACCGCCGTCATCGGCCTCGTGATCGAGCGCGGCGTCATTCGCTTCCTCTACGGCCGGCCGCTCGAAACCCTGCTGGCCACCTGGGGCATTTCGCTGATCCTGCAGCAGGCGATCCGCACCATCTTCGGCCCGACCAACCAGGAGGTCGGCAACCCCTCGTGGATGTCAGGCTCGTTTGCGCTGGGCGGGCTGACGATCACCTGGAACCGCATGTGGATCGTGCTCTTTTCGCTCACCATCTTCTTTGCCCTTCTGACGCTGATGAAGCGCTCGGCCTTCGGCCTGCAGATGCGCGCCGTCACGCAGAACCGCCGCATGGCCTCGTCGATGGGCATCCGCACCCCCTGGGTCGATGCCTTCACCTTCGCGCTCGGTTCCGGGATCGCCGGGATCGCCGGGGTGGCGCTTTCGCAGATCGACAATGTCTCGCCGAACCTCGGCCAGGCCTACATCATCGACTCGTTCATGGTCGTGGTGTTCGGCGGGGTCGGCAATCTCTGGGGCACCTTTGTCGGCGCGCTGTCGCTCGGCGTGCTCAACAAATTCCTCGAACCCTCGGTCGGCGCGGTGCTGGGCAAGATCCTCGTGCTGGTGCTGATCATTCTCTTCATCCAGAAACGGCCGCGCGGGCTCTTCGCGCTCAAGGGAAGGGCGGTGGAAGCATGATCACGGGCTTCATCTTCAGGGCACTCGAAGGCAAGATCGTCGTCGCCGTCGCTATTCTCCTCGGCGTGGCACTGCTCGTCCCGGCGCTCAACCTGCTGACCTCGCCGGACAGCTTCTTCCACATCCCGACCTATGCCGTGTCGCTGATGGGCAAGTATCTCTGCTATGCGCTGCTGGCGCTGGCGCTGGACCTGGTCTGGGGCTATTGCGGCATTCTCTCGCTCGGCCACGGCGCTTTCTTCGCGCTCGGTGGCTATGCCATGGGCATGTACCTGATGCGCCAGATCGGCAGCCGCGGCGTCTACGGCAATCCGATCCTGCCGGACTTCATGGTGTTCCTCAACTGGAAGGAACTGCCGTGGTTCTGGCACGGCATGGACATGTTCTGGTTCGCCATGATCATGGTGCTGGTCGTGCCCGGCCTGCTCGCTTTCGTCTTCGGCTGGTTCGCCTTCCGCAGCCGAGTGAACGGCGTCTATCTCTCGATCATCACCCAGGCGATGACCTATGCTCTGCTGCTCGCCTTCTTCCGCAACGACATGGGCTTTGGCGGCAATAATGGGCTCACCGACTTCAAGGAAATCCTCGGCTTCAACGTCCAGGCCGACGGGACCCGCGCGGTGCTGTTCGCGCTCTCGGCGATCATGCTGTCGCTCTGCCTGGTGATTTCCTCGGCGATCGTGCGCTCCAAGTTCGGCAAGGTTTTGGTCGGCGTGCGCGATGCGGAAAGCCGCGTGCGCTTCCTTGGCTACCGGGTCGAGAACATCAAGCTCTTCACCTTCGTCGTCTCGGCGATGATGGCGGGCATTGCCGGCGCGCTGTTCGTGCCGCAGGTCGGCATCATCAATCCGGGCGAATTCGCGCCGGCCAACTCGATCGAAGTGGTGGTGTGGACCGCCGTTGGCGGGCGCGGCACGCTGATCGGTCCGATCATCGGCGCGCTGATGGTCAATGCCGGCAAGAGCTATTTCACCGGCGCCTTTCCCGAACTCTGGCTGTTTGCGCTGGGCGGCCTGTTCATCGGCGTGACGCTGCTCCTGCCCAAGGGCGTCGTCGGCACGATCCAGCAGCGGCTGGCCGTGCGCCGGGAGCGCAAGGCGGCGGACGATGCCGCCAACAATGACAAGGCATCCGACGCGGCGCTGCCGGTCGGTCAGGCGGCGGAGTGAAGGCCATGAGCGACAGGAAACCGACGAGCATTCTTTATCTCGACGGCGTGTCCGTCTCCTTTGACGGATTCAAGGCGCTGAATTCGCTGTCCTTCGTCGTCGAGCCGGGCGAACTGCGCGCCATCATCGGACCGAACGGCGCCGGCAAGACGACGATGATGGACATCATCACCGGCAAGACCCGGCCCGATAGCGGCGAGGTGTTCTTCAACGGCGAGGTCGACCTGACCAAGAAGGACGAGGCCGAGATCGCCCAGCTCGGCATCGGCCGCAAGTTCCAGAAGCCGACCGTATTCGAGAGCCATACCGTGTGGGACAATCTCGAACTGGCGCTCAACCGCGATCGCGGCGTGTTCGGCACGCTGTTCTACCGGCTGACGGCGGAGGACAGGCTGCGCATCGAAGAAATCCTCGAAACAGTGCGGCTGACCGCCCGCGCCCAGGATCTCGCCGCCAATCTTTCCCATGGCCAGAAACAGTGGCTGGAGATCGGCATGCTGCTCGCGCAGGAGCCGAAACTTCTGCTGGTCGACGAGCCGGTGGCCGGCATGACCGATGCCGAGACGGCGGAGACGGCGATCCTCTTGAAGGAAATCGCCAGGACCCGTTCGGTCGTCGTCGTCGAACACGACATGGGCTTCATCCGCGATCTCGGCGTCAAGGTGACGTGCCTTGCCGAAGGCTCGGTTCTGGCGGAGGGGTCGATCGATTTCGTCTCGGCCGATCCGAAGGTGATCGAGAATTATCTGGGGCGGTGAGGATGCTCAGGCGTGCTTTCCCCTCCCCAACCCCTCCCCACAAGGGGGAGGGGCTGTCTCCGCCGCCGGTCTCGGGTGTTGGGGCACACGCTATCGGCCCGGTCTCTCCCCCCCTTGTGGGGGAGATGGCCGGCAGGCCAGAGGGGGTCTTTTTGCTTGTTCATTCGGGGATAAACCCATGCTGACAGTCGACAACATCAACCTCCACTACGGCGCCGCCCAGGCGCTCAGGGGCGTCTCCATCAAGGCGGAGATGGGCAAGATCACCTGCGTGCTGGGGCGAAACGGCGTCGGCAAGTCGTCGCTCCTGCGCGCCGTCACCGGCCAGCATGGCGTCTCGGCGGGTACGATCGCCTTTGACGGCGTGACGCTCAACGGCATGGCCCCGTTCAACCGGGCGCGGGCCGGCATCGGCTATGTGCCGCAGGGGCGGGAAATCTTCCCGCTGCTCACCGTCAAGGAAAACCTCGAGACTGGCTATGCGCCGCTGCCGCGCAAGGAACGCGTCATTCCGGACGAGATCTTCAGCCTCTTTCCCGTGCTCAACACCATGCTGTCGCGTCGCGGCGGCGACCTGTCGGGCGGGCAGCAGCAGCAGCTCGCCATCGGCCGGGCCATGGTGACGCGGCCGAAGATCCTGGTGCTCGACGAGCCGACCGAGGGCATCCAGCCTTCGATCATCAAGGATATCGGCCGGGCGATCCAATATCTGCGCGATTCCACCGGCATGGCGATCCTGCTGGTCGAGCAATATCTCGATTTCTGCCGCGAGCTTGCCGACCATGTCTACATCATGGATCGTGGCGAAATCGTTCACGAGGGCGCGGCCGAAACGCTGGACACGGCCGAGGCGCGCCGCCACCTGACTGTATGATCCTGCAAAGCAGGGTTGATGAATTATTAGTGAAATATGGTTGATGCTGGGGATCAGCGTGGTATGGACACGCATCTGCTAACAGAAGGCATAGCCATGACAACCAGCACGGTTCCGAACCGTCTGCGGGGCGGCAAAACCGTTGGCCTGCTCGCGACGGCGATCTTTTCCTTTCTTGGTCTTGCGGAAGGCGCATCGGCCTCGGGCTGCGGCGAAGCCTTGCCGGCCGGCCGGCACGATCTGTCCATCCAGTCCGACGGGATCGAACGGTCGGCGGTCTATTTCATCCCTTCCGCCTATGACGGAAAGCGCAAGTTGCCGCTGGTCTTCGACTTTCACGGCTCCAACAGCCATCCGGACGGGCAGATGAACCGCAGCCACTGGGACGAGGTGGCCGAGCGCGAAGGCTTCATCGTCATGGCGCTCCAGGGCAGCCTCGACGGCAGCGTGCCGGGCACCCATGCGTGGAACGTGCCGGGGGTCAATCCGCTGCCCGGCGTTAGCCGCGGCAATGGCCTCGACGAGGGCGACTTCATTCGCGACGCGGTTGAGACGGCGAAGGAAACCTTCTGTGTCGATCCGGCCCGCATCTATGCCTCCGGCTATTCCGGCGGCGGGCGCATGCTGTCGCAATATGTCTGCGACGGGCACGGCGATTTCGCCGCCGCCGGTTTCGTCATGGGTCTGCGCGCCGGCTATCCGGAGCAGGAGGATGGCGTGTGGCGGCCGCGCAAGACCAGCTGCCAGCCTTCTCGGCCCGTTTCGATCATCGCCTTTTCCGGCCTCAAGGATCACGTCAATCCATTTGCCGGCGGCGGCAAGCCCTATTGGCAATATGGCGGCGAGGTCGCGGTCAAGCGCTGGGCCGAGCTCAACGGTTGCGATGATCGCGCACTCACCGACAAGGGCGAGGCCGTGACCGTCACGACCTATCCCGGCTGCCGGGCCGGGGCCAGCGTGATGTCCTATGTGATCGCCGATGCCACCCACGACTGGCCGGGAAGAAATATCCGCTTCCGCCTTGCCTCGACCGGGGAAGACGCGATCCGGGAGGTTGATGCGACCGGCAGAATGTGGGACTTCTTTCGCAGTGCGGGAGGGGAGCTGATGGCCGCGTCGAGCGCCAAGGCAACCTGCACCGACACGACAACAACCGCCACGAACAAAGTAGGCGGGCAGGGAACAGCGTGCAGACAGCCAGTGCAATCAGACCTCAGCGCGCCCGGGGCGTCGGAAGGCTTGTGACCAAGCCGCTCGGCGGGCGCACGCGCCTCGCCGAGCTCTACCAGGAAGGGGCAGCCAAGATCCGGCTACCCGAGACATTCACCGCCGAAATGGAGGCGGTGATCATCAACACCGCCGGCGGGCTGACCGGCGGGGACCGGCTGGACTGGTCGTTCTCCGCCGGCCCCGATACGTTTTTGACCGCCACGACCCAGGCCTGCGAAAAGGTCTACAAGGCATCCGCCGGCACAGCCGAGGTCGTCACCCGCATCGAGGCTGCGGCCGGCGCCACGGTTCACTGGCTGCCGCAGGAATCCATTCTGTTCGACAATGCGGCACTGTCGCGCCGGCTTGAGGTCGATCTGGACGAGAGCGCCGAATTCGTCGCCGTCGAGGCGATCCTCCTCGGCCGCAAGGCGATGGGCGAGGCCATGGCGCGCGGCAGTTTGCGCGACCGCTGGCGCATCCGCCGCGGCGGCCGGCTGATCCATGCCGAGGACCTGCGCATGGAGGGAAACATCGCCGACCTCACGGCTTCGGCGGCCGTGCTTGCCGGCAAGGTCGCCTTTGCCACCGTGCTCTACACCGGACCGCTGTGCGAGGCGCTTCTGCCGAAGGTCCGCGCCTCGCTCGGCGACAGCCCCGGTGGCGCCAGCCAGTGGAAAGGGAAACTGGTCGCCCGGCTTGCGGCCGAAGATGGGTACACTTTGAGAAAAAGCCTGATCCCGGTGATTTCCGTCTTGCGCGGCGGGGCGTCAGTGCCGAAAGTCTGGAATCTATGACAGTGATCAAAAACGTGGAGCGGTCATGAACCTGAGCCCGAGGGAAAAAGACAAACTGCTGATCGCCATGGCGGCCATCGTGGCGCGGCGCCGGCTGGAGCGGGGCGTCAAGCTCAACTACCCGGAAGCCATCGCCCTGATCAGCGATTTCGTCGTCGAGGGCGCACGCGACGGACGTCCGGTCGCCGAGCTGATGGAGGCAGGTGCCCATGTGATTACCCGCGACCAGGTCATGGAGGGGATCGCCGAGATGATCCATGACGTGCAGGTGGAAGCGACCTTTCCCGACGGCACCAAGCTGGTGACCGTCCACGAACCGATCCGTTGAGGGGACGCGGCGATGGCGCTCGAACTCCGACCGAACTGCGAATGCTGCAACCGCGACCTGCCGCCGGAAAGCGGCGAGGCGCTGATCTGCAGCTTCGAATGCACCTTCTGCAGCGACTGCGCGGCGACCGTGCTCGGCGGCGTCTGCCCGAACTGCGGCGGGGAACTGGTGCGACGACCGATCCGGCCGGCCGCGAAACTCGTAAACAATCCAGCGTCGACCATACGCGTCTTCAAGGCCGAGGGCTGCAAGCCCGTCAAGGCCGCCTGATCAAGGGAGGGACTGTCCATGATCCCCGGTGAAATCATCGCCGCAGACGGCGAGATCGAACTCAATGCCGGTCAGCCGACCGTGACGATCGAGGTGTCGAACACCGGCGACCGCCCTGTTCAGGTCGGCAGCCATTATCATTTCTTCGAGACCAATGCCGGGCTTTCCTTCGATCGCGACACGGCGCGGGGCATGCGGCTCGACATTCCGGCCGGAACCGCCGTGCGTTTCGAACCCGGCCAGACGCGTCAGGTCACGCTGATCCCGCTCGCCGGCAAGCGCGAGGTCTATGGTTTCCGACAGAAGATCATGGGGAGGCTCTGATGGCCATCGCGCACTATCACGGCAGCTGCCAGTGCGGCGCGGTCGATTTCGACATCGATGTCGATCTTGGCCATACGGTCGTCTGCAACTGCTCGCGTTGCCGTCGCCTGGGGGCAGTGCTCGCCTTCACGTCGAAGCAGGCGTTCAAGCTGAATGCCGGCGAGGACAATCTCGGCGAATACCTGTTCAACAAGCACGCCATCCATCATCTCTTCTGCAAGACATGTGGCATCCAGAGCTTTTCGCTCGGCACGACGCCGGACGGCAAGGAAATGGTCGCGGTCAACGTCAACTGCCTCGACGGCGTCGATGCGCGTGCGCTGCCGTCGCAGGCCTTCGACGGAGCATCGCTGTGAAGGGAGCCCGTGGTTTGCTGACGTCGATGACATCTACCGCATGGAGCCGAAGCGCGCTGGCCGCACTGGCGCTTTGCCTAGTGTCCGCGCCCGTCTCCGCGGAGGACGAGCCGATCATCAAGTGCGAAGATGCAGTCACCCAGTCGGACATGACGCTCTGCGCCGTGCAGGAGCATGCGGCGGAAGACAAGAAGCTGAACGCGCAGTGGGCGGAGACCAAGAAGGCCGTCGCCGAATGGGATGCCAATCTGGACGCCCACCAGCGCGGGGCGGTCGATGCCCTGCTCAAGGCACAGCGCGCCTGGATCCAGTATCGTGACGGCCAGTGCGAGGTCGAGGGTTTCTCCGTGCGCGGCGGCACCCTCGAGCCGGCCATCGTCGAGCTGTGCCTTGCCGAGCTGACGCGCAAGCGGACGGCGGAGCTCAAGGCGCTCGTCGAAGGCTTCGGCAACTGACGATCGGAGAGAGATGGGACAGCGCATCATGATCGTCGGAAACGGAGATGTACCGGAAGGGTCAGCGGCCAGGATCGACGCCGCCGACCGGGTCATCCGTTTCAACGAGTGCCGCAATTTCGGGGCCGCCGGCAGCCGCACCGACGTCGTGGCGGTGTGCAATACCGGCCGGCCGGCCCGCGCCATGCTGTCCGGTGCCTGGCTGGACAGCCCGCCGGTCAGCGCCTGCTCGGAGATCTGGTCGGTGCGCGATCCGGAAAAGTTCGGCCAGATGCGGCAGACCCTGCTGGTCAGCCATCCGGAACTCGACGACTTCTGCGACGACTACACGGCCGGCTTCGCCGCAGCCGCCGAAGCCTGCGACAAGCGGCACCGCGTCTTGTCGCGCGAGGTCCACGAGGCGGTCGACCAGGCGCTTCTGGCCTATGAGCCGGGACCTTACGTGGTGCCGAGCAGCGGCATGATCGTCGTGGCGCAGGTCCTCGCCGACGTGCTGGCCGATCCCGGCCATGACCGAGACCAGATCTTTCTGGCCGGCTTCAGCCACCAGGGCTGGGACGGCCATCCGTTTACCGCCGAGCGCCAGCTGATCGAGGCCCATGTTGCCTCCGGCAAGCTGGTGCGGCTCAATCCAGACACTGCGTCCTCCCCCTCCCAAGGAGTCTGATCGTCATGCCCTACAAGATGTCCCGCAAGGCCTATGCCTCGATGTTCGGTCCGACCACCGGCGACAAGGTGCGGCTCGCCGACACCGAACTGTTCATCGAGGTCGAGAAGGATTTCACCACCTATGGCGACGAGGTGAAGTTCGGCGGCGGCAAGGTCATCCGCGACGGCATGGGCCAGAGCCAGGTGACGCGCGCCCACGGGGCGGTCGACACCGTCATCACCAATGCGCTGATCGTCGACCACTGGGGCATCGTCAAGGCCGATATCGGGCTGAAGGACGGCCGCATCGTTGCGATCGGCAAGGCCGGCAACCCGGACACCCAGCCGGGCGTCACCATCATCGTCGGGCCGGGGACGGAAGTGATTGCCGGCGAAGGTAAGATCGTCACCGCCGGCGGCATGGACAGCCACATCCACTTCATCTGCCCGCAGCAGATCGAGGAAGCGCTGATGTCGGGGCTGACCACCATGCTCGGCGGCGGCACGGGCCCGGCCCATGGCACGCTCGCCACGACCTGCACGCCCGGTCCCTGGCATCTCGCCCGGATGATCGAGGCGGCCGACGCCTTCCCGATGAACCTCGCCTTTGCCGGCAAGGGCAACGCCTCGCTGCCCGGCGCGCTGGAGGAAATGATCCTCGGCGGCGCGTCGTCGCTGAAGCTGCACGAGGATTGGGGCACCACGCCGGCCGCCATCGATTGCTGCCTGACGGTTGCCGATCAGTATGACGTGCAGGTGATGATCCACACCGATACGCTGAACGAGAGCGGTTTCGTCGAGGATTCGATCGGCGCGATCCGCGGCCGCACCATCCACGCCTTCCACACCGAAGGTGCGGGCGGCGGCCATGCACCTGATATCATCAAGATCTGCGGCCAGATGAACGTCATCCCGTCATCGACCAATCCGACGCGGCCCTATACGGTCAATACGATCGCCGAGCACCTCGACATGCTGATGGTCTGCCATCACCTGTCGTCGTCGATCCCGGAAGACATCGCCTTTGCCGAGAGCCGCATCCGCAAGGAAACGATCGCGGCGGAGGACATCCTGCACGACATCGGCGCCTTCTCGATCATCTCGTCGGACAGCCAGGCCATGGGCCGGGTCGGCGAAGTGGCGATCCGCACCTGGCAGACGGCCGACAAGATGAAGCGGCAGCGCGGGCGGCTGGCGCAGGAGACCGGCGACAACGACAATTTTCGCGTCCGCCGCTACATCGCCAAGTACACGATCAATCCGGCGATCGCCCAGGGACTTTCGCACGAGATCGGCTCGGTCGAGATCGGCAAGCGCGCCGACCTGGTCATCTGGGATCCCGCCTTCTTCGGCGTGAAGCCGAGCATGGTGATCCTGGGCGGCTCGATTGCGGCAGCCCCGATGGGCGATCCGAACGCCTCGATCCCGACGCCGCAGCCTGTGCACTACCGACCGATGTTCGGCGCCTATGGCAAGGCGCGGACCAACTCTTCAGTCACCTTCGTTTCCCAGGCCTCGCTCGATGCCGGTCTCGCCGGCAAGCTCGGGGTAGCCAAGCAGCTGGTGGCGGTGAAGAACACCCGCGGCGGCATTTCCAAGAAGTCGATGATCCTCAACGATCTCACCCCGCATGTGGAAGTCGACCCGGAAACCTACGAAGTGCGCGCCGACGGCGAGCTTTTGACCTGCGAACCGGCGACCGTGCTGCCGATGGCGCAGCGCTACTTCCTGTTCTGAGCTTCTGCCGCTCCACCCGTTTGCGAGGCACGTCGATGGAGCGGTGGGATGGTAGGTGCAAGGACGCATAGCTATGCGCCCTGTGCAATTCTGCTATGCGCAGGCTCGTTGCGGCGGTTTCATGCTGCGTTGCAACCGATTTTAGGTTAGTTCTAATTCTCAGGGCCGATCGCCCCGATTGCGCGGGCCGGCCGGATCTTTTTTGATTTCTAAGGAGATTGCCATGTTGATCGGTAAGAAAGTTCCCGATGTCACCTTCCGTACCCGCGTTCGCGACGAATCGGTGGGCGGCCCCAATCCGTTTCGCTGGCAGGACATGACGTCGGCCGATTATTTCAAGGGCAAGCGGGTCATCCTGTTCTCGCTGCCGGGCGCCTTCACGCCGACCTGCTCGACCTACCAGCTGCCGGACTTCGAAAAGATGTATCCAGAGTTCAAGGCCGAAGGCATCGACGAAATCTACTGCATCTCGGTCAACGACGCCTTCGTCATGAATGCCTGGGGCAAGTCGCAGAACCTCAACAATGTCAAGCTGATCCCGGACGGCTCGGGCGAATTCACCCGCAAGATGGGCATGCTCGTACACAAGGACAATCTCGGCTTCGGCATGCGCTCCTGGCGCTATGCCGCCATCATCAATGATGGCCTCGTCGAGCAGTGGTTCGAGGAAGAAGGCTATTCGGACAATTGCGACAGCGACCCTTATGGCGTGTCCTCGCCGCAAAACATCATGGAAAAGCTGAAAGCCAAGATCGCCGCCTGAGGCATTTCCTCCCGGAATTTCCATCGATCAGGCCCGGGCTCGCCCGGGCCTGTTTTCGTTAACGCGGCAGGGTTGTCGAGCGTGGGTTGTCCACGACCGTGTTAATACTCAGGATTTTATGTTTTTCCGGCGGCGGCATCTGGAAATTTACATGCAAATCATAGTGCTAGGTAGTTCATCGACCAAAATAGGGCGGAATTTCGGGGCTTCCGGCCCTTCCCGAGGTCGGTTTACGGTTGGTCGAATGTTGTAATATCTGCAATCAAAGGTTATCAATATTGGCCAAGAGGCATTCCCAAACTATTTTGGCTTTCATCGGCATTTTAGTATTTTGATTAGCAATTGGCCAAGGGAACGAGCCTAATCGATCAGTGCTGCAAGAACAGGGGGCGGCGCGGTGGATATGCTTAGACGATGGATGTCGCTTCAGGTCGATCTCGGCAATTTCGACAGCCGGGGCGCGGTCTACAATTTTGCCCTCAAGATGACCTTTCGGGCAGTGCTGCTCGCTTTTCTGTTCAATCTTGCCGTCCTGCCGCTTGGCTATGCGCTCGGGCTCATGCCCTTGTCGTTGGCGGATGCGGTCAAGTTGTCCGTCGCCGGCTCCTGGCTGTTCGGCGGTGCCGTGTCCGGAGCGCTGGCGCTGCTAACCGGCCATGTGATTCGGGAACTGTCGGTGTCGCGCGCGGAATTCGAACGCCTCAGCCGGACGGACATGCTGTCGGGGCTCCTCAATCGGCGCGCCTTCAATGCTGCCCTGGCGGAAACCGGTCCGGGAGCGTCGCTGGCGATCCTCGATATCGATCGCTTCAAGGCGGTCAATGACGGCCATGGCCATTGCGCCGGCGACGAGGTGATCAGGTCGGTGGCCGGCATCCTGCGGGAAGTATTCGAAGACGAACACCTGATCGCGCGGCTGGGCGGCGAGGAATTCGGCGTGATCATCCGGGGCGGCGGTCTCGCGCAGCGTATCGGCCTGGTGGAGCGGGCCCGCAACCTCGTCGAAGCGCGAGTGATCCGCTGTGACGGCGCGGCCATCCACACGACAATTTCGGCCGGCATCGCCGAATTCGCCTCGGATCTTCGCCCCGAAAGCGTCTATTCCGCAGCCGATTGCGCCCTTTACCGGGCCAAGGCCGGAGGGCGCAATCGCGTGGTGCACGAGACCGAGGAAGGCAATTGCGACAGGTGCGACAAGCCTGCCGCCGAGGCGAGTGCCGCCGGCATGAACCCGTTCATCGGCGAGCCGGTCCCGGTGGCAGGCTGAAACTTCAGCTTGCTGTTTGCCTCTTGTTTTTGCATGGTTGAAAAATAACCAGTTCGGGAAAACCATGCGTCGCGTTACCACCTATCTCCCTGCCGGGACGTCCGAAGAGACGATCGCCGGCTCCGTCACCCTTGCCCATGACGAGCGGCATCTGCGGCGCAAGCTGTTGCACCTCGAGGATGGCGACATGGTCATGCTCGACCTCAAGCAGCCGGTGCTCCTTGCCCATGGCGACCTGCTGCTGCTGGATGACGGCAATGCCATCGAGGTCAGGGCGGCCCAGGAGAAACTCTTCGAGATTACGCCCCGAGACCGGCTGCACCTTGTCGAACTCGCCTGGCATCTGGGCAATCGCCACCTGCCGGCGCAGATCGAGGAGGAGCGCATCCTCATTCTCCGCGATCATGTGATCCGTGACATGCTGACCGGTCTGGGCGCTGACGTGACCGAGGTAACGGAACGCTTCCAGCCGATGCGCGGGGCCTATCATTCCCATGGCGGGCATTCCAACCACAATCACGACCATGCCTGAACGCCTGGCCGGTGCCAGCAATCCGCAAAGCCTGATCCGGCTGATGACCTGGTTGTCGCCGGCCTTTCCGGTCGGCGGCTTTGCCTATTCCGGCGGGCTGGAGGCGGCAGTCGTCGAGGGGCATGTCTCCGGCGCGGGCGAACTTGCAGCTTGGCTGGAAACCGTGCTCGTTGCCGGTTCTCTGCGCAATGACGCGATCCTGCTGGCCGAGGCCCACCGCGCCTTCGACCAGCCGGGCCGTCTGTCCGAGGTCGCATCGCTTGCGGCTGCTCTGGCGGGCTCCGCCGAGCGCCATCAGGAGGCGGTGCGGCAGGGAGACGCGTTTCTGGCAGCCGCCTCCGCCTGGCCGCAGCCGGTCCTGGCCTTGCTTGGTGCCAACACGGCCTATGGCGTCGCCGTCGGCGCTATCGCTGCGGCCAATGGCGTGTCCCTCGGCGAGACGCTGGTGGCCTTCCTGCAAGCCCAGTGCGGCCAACTCGTCTCGGCGGCGATCCGGCTCGGCATCATCGGCCAGACACAAGGGGTCGCGATAGTAGCTCGCCTCGAGCCGGCCATTCTCGGCCAGGCCGAAGAGGTCTGCGCTCTCGGGCTCGACGACCTCGGTTCGGCGACAGTGATTGCCGACATGCTGTCGATGCGGCACGAGGTTCAGTATTCACGGCTCTTCCAGTCATGAGGGGCGCTCGCAACACAGCATGAGAGAGACAGGAACGGCAGCATGAAATCTGAGAATGGTCCCTTGCGCGTCGGCATCGGCGGGCCGGTTGGTTCGGGCAAGACGGCGCTCACGGAGAAGCTGTGCAAGGCGATGCGCGACGACTATTCCGTCGCGGTCGTCACCAACGACATCTACACGCGCGAGGATGCCGATGCGCTGATCCGCATGCAGGCATTGTCATCGGACCGCGTCGTCGGGGTGGAGACCGGCGGCTGCCCGCATACGGCGATCCGCGAGGATGCCTCGATCAATCTGAGGGCCATTGCCGATCTCAACGCCCGCATTCCGGATCTCGACCTGGTGTTCATCGAATCCGGCGGCGACAATCTCGCCGCGACCTTCTCGCCCGATCTCGCCGACGTGACGATCTATGTGATTTCGGTCTGCCAGGGCGAGGAGATCCCGCGCAAGGGCGGGCCGGGCATCACCCGCTCGGACCTTCTGGTGATCAACAAGAAGGATCTGGCGCCCCATGTCGGCGTCGACCTGACCGTGATGGAGGGCGATGCGGGGCGCATGCGCGCCGCCCGGCCGTTCGTCTTCACCGACATGAAGCGCGGTGAGGGGGTCGACGAGATCGTTCGCTTTCTCAAGGAAACGGGCGGGCTTTGAGGGCCCGCCCGTTCACCTCGATGCTTGGGAGAATGGCGCTCAGATCTGCTTCAGAGCACTGATGTCCGAAATCTGGATGATCCGTCCGCGGACGGTCACGCCAGCGCGGCGGAGCGAGGAAAAGGCGCGCGACAGGGCTTCCGGGGCAAGGCCCAGTTTTCCGGCCAGCAGGCTCTTCTGGAAGGGCAGGCGGATCGAGGCGGAACTTCCCTCCTGCGGGCAGTTGTCGAGCAGGTAGTGGGCGACGCGCTGCGGCGCGGTCTGCAACCGGTCATTGGCGATGCAGTCCATCGTGTTGCGCAGGTGGCTCGACAGGCATTGGATGATGGCCTTGGCCACGTCCTTTTCCTGCTCGGCCAGGGCCCGCACCTTGTGCAGTTCGAAGCGCGCGACCGTGATGGTTTCCGCAGCCTGGGTGTTGTAGAGATAGTGGTCGCCCATTGCCAGAAGGCATTCGGCAAAGGTATCGCCGGGGCCGCAGATGCGGATATCCGCTTCCCGGCCGTCCTTGTTGAGCCGGAACAGCCGGACATAGCCGTTCAAGACGCAATAGAAGCTCTCCGCCGCCTCGCCCTCGCGGAACAGGATATCGCGCGATTCATAACTCATGACCGTCGCGATCTCGAGCATGCGCGCCTGCGCGCTCGCACCGAGAGAGGCCATGAAAGGCGTCCTGAGCAGAGTGGTCTTGTCGCGTGTGTTCAATTTCAAAATCTTGTTCACGGTTCTCGGCTCCAGTTTGCGTTCCTGGTGGAGCGCGTTGGCCAGTATGCAGTGAGAACGGCGAGGCGAGGGGCTGGCGAGCGGGTGGCATCGCCCGCCCCGAGAAGGGCTGCGGGCTGCCTTTGGGCGCTCGATCCGTCACGCAACGCCGATGCTCCGTGGCCGGAAAGGTCGAGGCTGGCTCGTCCAGTCCCGTGTCGCTCCCTGGCCAAGAATCCATCCTCACTCACTTGGTTCTCAGCAGGCTGACGATAGGCAAGGGCGAGAACGGGCGAATTGATTTCGATCAATCGCCTTGTCGGATACTGCGATTTTGCTGGAAAATTGCCGGAATTATACATGGAAAGCCGGACGTGTGCCCGGCTCTCCTTGTGCGTCTGCGATCATTCTGCGGCAAGCGGCGGCAGCGAGATCAGCTTTGCGCCCTCGCCACCCTTGCGTTGCGGCTCCGGCAGGCGCCTTTCCACGGCAGCGAGGCGCGCCTCCATGGTCGAGAGCGTTGCGGCGTTCTTCTCCGTCCGCTCGGTGAGCGCCTCGGGGGAGAGGGCCTCCGGTTCCTCTTCCTTCTTGCCGACCATCCGGCTGAACAGCCAGGCGAGCAGGCGCGACAGGTCGTCCATGATGAGGAAGAAGGCCGGCACGACGAGCAGGCTCATGACCGTCGAGACGATGATGCCGCCGATGACGGCGATCGCCATCGGTGCACGGAACGAGCCGCCTTCACCGACGCCGAGCGCCGAGGGCAGCATGCCCGCCGACATGGCGATCGAGGTCATGATGATCGGACGGGCGCGCTTGCGGCCCGCTTCTACCATGGCCTCGATCCGGGCGACGCCCTGATGGCGCATCTCGATGGCGAAGTCGACCAGCAGGATGGCGTTCTTGGTGACGATGCCCATCAGCATCAGAATGCCGATCAGCACGGGCATGGAGAGCGCATTGCCGGTGATGATCAGGGCCGCGGCCACGCCGCCGATGGCGAGCGGCAGCGACAAGAGGATGGTGAAGGGCTGGATCACGTCCTTGAACAGCAGGATCAGCACCGTGAGCACGAGCAGCAGGCCGAGCAGCATGGCGTTGAGGAAGCTCTCCTGCATTTCGTTCTGCACCTTGGTGTCTCCACTTTCGGCGAGGCGCACGCTTGCCGGAATATCGGCCTCCTCGACGGCCTGACGGAAGGCCGCCGACGCGGTGTCGAGCGCAACGCCCTGCGGCAGGTCGGCGCCGATGGTGACGACGCGGTTGCGGTTGTTGCGCTTGATCGACGACACGCCTTCCGAGTAGTCGATGTCGGCGACGCTGGCGAGCGGCACGGTGGCGCCGGTGGCCGTCTGGATCTTGAGCGCCCGGATGGCGGCGAGGTCGGTCCGGAGGTCGAGCGCGGCCTGGACCCGGATCGGGATCAGGCGGTTGTCGAGGGAGATCTTGGAAAGCGCGGCGTCGATATCGCCGATGGTGGCGACGCGGACGGTTTCGGCGATCTGGCTCGGCGTGATGCCGAGACGGGCGGCCTCGTCCTTGCGCGGACGGATCTGCAATTCAGGACGGGGCAGGGCGCCTTCCGCGCTGACATTGCCGAGCGACGGCACGGTGCGGAGCTTGGCTTCCAGCAGGCCCACGGCATCGTTCAGTTCTTCCTCGTTCTTCGACAGGAAGTTGAAGGCGAGGTCGCGTTCGCCGCGGTCGTTGAGCTTCAGCACACGGATATCGGCGATCGGCCTCAGCTTTTCGAAGACCTCGCGCTCAATGTCCCATTGCGGACGGGTGCGGCCTTCGATCGGAAGCTTCGGCAGATAGTCGCCGATCAGCGGAAGGCCACCAATGCCCTTGTTGACGATGGTCTTCAGCAGCGAATGCTCGATCCTGATCAGGTTCAGCGTGACGCTGGCGCGGCGCAGTTCCATGTCGCCCTTCGGCGAGGCGCCGCCGAGAATAAACGTGCTCTCCACGCCGTCGAGATCCTTGACCGCTGCATAGATCTCGTCGGTCTTGCGCTCGGTCTCGGCAAGCGTCGCATTCGGCGGCAATTCCACCGAAAGGGTGACGCGACCGGCGTCTTCCGGCGGCAGGAAGCTGCCGGGGACCTGCGCCAGCAGCATCATCGACACGACGAGAAAGGCAAAGGCGCCGATCAGCGTGGCATAGCGGGCATACCAATGCGTCGTGGTGGTGCGCACCAGCCGCGTGTAGCCCTTCATGAAGGTGCTGTCATTGTCGTGATGGTCGTCCATCGCGTCTTCGGCGCGCATCAGGTAGGCCGCCATCAGCGGCGTGATGAGACGCGCCACCATCAGCGAGAAGAATACCGAGAAGGCGACAGTCAGGCCGAACTGGATGAAGTACTGGCCGGGAATGCCCGGCATGAACGACACCGGCACGAAGACGGCGATGATGGTGAAGGTCGTGGCGATGACGGCGAGGCCGATTTCGTCGGCCGCCTCGATGGCAGCCCTATAGGGCGTCTTGCCCAGCTTGATATGGCGGGCAATGTTCTCGATCTCGACGATCGCATCGTCGACCAGGATACCGGTTGCCAGCGTCAGCGCCAGGAAGCTGACGAGGTTGAGCGAAAAGCCCATCATGTCCATGATCCAGAAGGTCGGGATCGCGGACAGGGGTAGCGCTACGGCGGAAATCAGCGTGGCGCGCCAGTTGCGCAGGAACAGGAAGACGACGATGACGGCAAGGATCGCGCCTTCCAGCAGCGTGTGCATGGCGGCTTCGTAATTGCCGTAGGTGAAGTAGACGGAGTCGTTTATCAGTTCGATGCCGACGTTCGGGTTCTCGGCCCGCACTTCGCCGAGACTCTTCTCGACGGTCTCGGCCACCGAGACCTCGCTGGCGCCCTTGGCCCGGAAAACGGCGAAGGTGACGACCGGTTCGCCGTTATAGCGGGAGAACGACTTCTGTTCCTCATAGGTGTCCTGGATGGTGCCGAGGTCGGACAGCTTGACGAAACGGCCACCCGAGAGCGCAATCGTCGTATTGGCGAGGTCTGCAACATTGCGCGCATCGCCGAGTGTGCGGATCGCCTGTTCTGCACCGGCCACCTGGCCGCGTCCCGAACCGAGATCGATGTTCGTACCGCGCAACTGCCCGTTGACGTCGGCGGCAGTAATGCCGAAGGCGTTCAACCGGTCGGGGTCGAGCTCGACGCGGATTTCCCGGTCGGCGCCGCCGTAGCGGTCGATGCGGCCGATGCCGGGCTGGCCCTGCAGCGCGCGCTTGACGGTGTCGTCGACGAACCAGGAGAGTTCCTCCAGCGACATGTTGGGCGAGGAGACGGCAAAGGTCTGGATCGCCTGACCCTCGACATCGACCTTGGCGACGATCGGCTCCTCGACGGATGCCGGCAAATCGCCGCGGATGCCGTCGATGGCGTCCTTGACGTCCTGAACGGCCTGTTCCGTCGGGATTTCCATGCGGAACATGACGACCGTCTGCGACTGCCCGTCGGTGACCGTCGAGGTCAGTTCATCGACGCCGGTGATGCTGGCGACAGCGTCCTCGATCTCCTTCGTCACCTGCATCTCGAGTTCGGCCGGGGAGGAGCCGCTCTGCTGAACCGTGATCGCGACCAAGGGTACGTCGATGTTCGGAAAGCGGGTGATCGGTAGGGCGAAGAAGGACTGCAGGCCGACGACCATCAACAGGAAGAAGCCGAGGATCGGTGCGATCGGATTGCGAATGGACCAGGCGGAAAAGTTCACGGGAGCGCTCCTGCTCAGTTCGACTCTGCCGAGGTTTCGTCAAGGACCGGATTGATCCGGTCGCCATCGCGGACGAAGGCGCCTGCCTTGGCGACCACGACATCGCCCTGGCTCAGCCCGTCCTTGATTTCGATGAAGGCGCCATCCTGGATGCCCGTCTCGATCTTGACCTGCTTGACCACGTTGTCGGTGACCAGGCGGGTCGTCGTGCCGCGCTTGTCGGTGGTGACCGCCGACAGCGGCAGGGCGACGCCCTGGGCTTCGGAGATGATGATCTCGGCGCTTGCATACATGCCGGCGCGCGCGCCCTGGTCGTCGTCGATGGCGATGTGGACCGCGCCGAGGCGCGTCTGCGGGTCGATCACCGGCGAGATCAGCCGGACGGACCCGTCGAGCGTCGCCGCACCGCCGGCGACCTTGACTTCCGCCTTCTGGCCGACACGCATCCTGAGAATGTCCGTTTCCGATATGTCGGCCACGAGTTCGATCTCGCCGTCGCGGATGACGGTGAACATCGGCTGCCCGGCGCCGCTGGCAATTGCCCCGACCTTGGCATTGCGCGCCGCGATCAGACCCGCGACTGGGGATTTTACGTCGGTGCGGGCGAGCTTCAGGTCGATGTCGGCCAGCTGGCTCTCGACCACCTTGATGTCGGCCTCGGCAATGGCGATCGCCTGCACCGTGCTGTCCACCTTGGCATTGGCGCTGGTGGCCGCGGTTTCGGCCTGCTCGATCGAGGCCGTGGAGAGTGTGCCCGATTTGCCAAGCGTCACGGCGCGCTTGTACTGGCGCTCGGCTTCGGCCGCGCCGGATTTCGCGTCGGCAAGCTGCACCTGATACTGGGCGAGCGAAGCTTCGGCCTTGGCCTTGGTCGCCACGAGCTGGCTCTTCTGCAGAAGCAGGGTGTCGTCGTTCAGCCGCGCTACCACCGCGTCGGCAGCAACGCGGTCTCCGACATCGACTTCGAGGGAGCGGATCGACAGGCCCTCGACCTGCGGCTGCACGTAGATTTCCTCCACCGCCTTGATGGTCCCCGTGGCCACGATGCGGTCGATCAGGGTGCGGCTGGTGGCTTCGGTGACGACGATGGAAGGCAGCGACTGCTTCGGCGGGTTCGCGGGCGCATCCTCGGCAGCTGCGGCAAACGGAGAAAGCGCGACAGACAGAACAAGCAGTCCGGCAGTGACGTTCGTAATGCGAACCATGTGTCCCTTCCGAGGGTTTGGACGGATTTTTCGACAACCAATGTATTTACGTAGATCGCGACGCTTCAGACCAGCGCTCGCTCAGGCATGCGGTATAGCTTTTTTGCGGCGGCGCGACAATTCTACCCGCCATGGCGATGAAACTTTAGTTGGTATCGCGGCCGCGCGTTGCAAGTCTCCGGCGAAAATTACGGTGTGTTTGGATCCTGATTGCCCGAGTGGACAAAACAATGCTCGCGCGGAACTGCGATTGTTCCGGTTCGTTGCCGGTGCGCAACGTCTCACAGATGCAAAAGGCGCCCGGAACGGGTTCCGGGCGCCATCGTCTGGGATGCGGCTGCGTTTTTACTTCAGCGCTTCATTGGTGATGTCGAGCGTGAAGGCGCCTTCCGGCTCCTTGGTGATGACCGGGTCGGAACCGCCGCCGAGCAGGGTGGCGACCGTGCGCTTGTAGTCGGCTTCGTCGAGCGCGCCGTTGGAGCCGGCGGTCAGCTTGGCGACCTCGCCCATCATGCGCTTCTGGTGGGTTTCGGTCTGGGCGCCCGAGGCGTCGTTTTCAAGGACGATTTCGGCTGCGTCATCCGGGTTTTCCTCGGCCCACTTCCAGCCCTTCATCGAGGCGCGGACGAACTTGACCATCTTTTCCTTGAAGGCCGGGTCCTTGAGCTTGTCCTCCAGCACATAGAGACCGTCTTCCAGGGTGGCCACGCCTTCCTTCTCGTACTGGAAGGTCACCAGTTCGTCTTCCTTGATGCCGGCGTCGATGACCTGCCAGTACTCATTGTAGGTCATGGTCGAGATGCAGGCCGCCTGCTTCTGCAGCAGCGGGTCGACGTTGAAGCCCTGCTTCAGCACCGTCACGCCATCGGCGCCACCATCGGTCTTGATGCCGAGCGTGCTCATCCACGACAGGAACGGATATTCATTGCCGAAGAACCAGACGCCGAGCGTCTTGCCCTTGAAGTCTTCCGGCTTGGTGATGCCGGTTTCCTTGAGGCAGGTCAGCATCATGCCCGATGCCTTGAACGGCTGGGCGATGTTGACGAGCGGCACGCCCTTCTCGCGGGTGGCCAGCGCAGACGGCATCCAGTCGACGATCACGTCGGCGCCGCCGCCGACGAGAACCTGCGGGGGAGCGATGTCCGGTCCGCCCGGCTTGATTTCGACGTCGAGGCCTTCTTCCTCGTAGAAGCCCTTGTCCTTGGCGACGTAGTAGCCGGCGAACTGGGCCTGGGTGACCCATTTCAGCTGCAGCGTCACCTTTTCGGCCGCGGCCGCCTGCATGGCCGTCAGCGAGACGGCGCCTGCCAATAGCAGGGATGCGAGTTTCAATGTCATTTTCTGTTCCCTCTTTCTTGTTTACGCCTGTCCACCACGGACAGACGGATGCCAGAAGGTGACCCAGCGTTCTGCAAGTGCCACCAATCCGTAGAAGATCGAGCCGGCGAGCGCGGCAACCGCGATCTCGGCCCAGACCATATCGACATTGCTGCGCCCCACTTCCGTGGAAATCCGGAACCCCATGCCGACGATCGGGGTGCCGAAGAACTCTGCCACGATGGCGCCGATCAGAGCCAGCGTGGAATTGATCTTGAGCGCGTTGAAGATGAACGGCCATGCCGCCGGCAGGCGCAGCTTCACCAGCGTCTGCCACCAGGAGGCCGCATAGGTGCGCATCAGGTCGCGTTCCATGTGGCTCGCTGCCGACAGACCCTGCACGGTGTTCACCAGCATCGGGAAGAAGGTCATGATGACGACGACGGCGACCTTGGACTGCCAGTCGAAGCCGAACCACATGACCATGATCGGCGCGACGCCGACCATCGGCAGCGCCGAGACGAAATTGCCGATCGGCAGCAGGCCCTTCTGCAGGAAGGGAGAGCGGTCGACGAGGATCGCCACGGCAAAGCCCAAGCCGCAGCCGAGCGCATAGCCGGTCAGGACCGATTTGAGGAAGGTCTGCTGGAAGTCGGCCCAGAGGGTGGGCACCGAACTGGTCAGGCGGGCCCAGATCATCGACGGCGCGGGCAAGAGGATGGAGGGAATGTCGAAGCCATGCACCAGGCATTCCCAGATGACCAGCAGGGTTATGCCGAAGATCAGCGGCACGGCGGTGTTGACGATGCGGCGCACCGTGCGGTCCTTGAAAGTCCGGCGCACCAGCCATTCGTTGAGGCCCCAGGCGGCGAGCCAGAAAACGAGGGCGAAGACGAGATAGCCGTTCATGGCTTGGCCCCCATGCGAGCGAGTACACGGGAATGGGCGATGCCCACCAGCGTAACGAGGACGGCGGCAAGGCCGGCGGCCATGAACAGCGCCGCCCAGATCTGGATGGTCTGGCCGTAATAGGAGCCGGACAGCAGCCGGGCACCAAGACCCGCGACCGCCCCGGTCGGTAGTTCGGCGACGATGGCGCCTAGCAGCGAGATGGCGATGGCCACCTTCAGCGAGGTGAAGAGATAGGGCATCGAGGCCGGCCAGCGCAGCTTCCAGAAGGTTTGGCCCGGGCTCGCATGATAGGTGTGCATCAGGTCGAGAAGGATGGTGTCGGGGCTTCTCAAGCCCTTCACCATGCCGACGACGATCGGGAAGAAGGACAGGTAGGTCGAGATCAGTGCCTTGGGCAGGATGCCCGATATGCCGACCGAGTTCAAAACGACGATGACCATCGGCGCGATGGCGAGGATCGGAATGGTCTGGCTGGCGATCACCCAGGGCATCAAGGAACGGTCCATGGCCCGGTTGTGGACGATGCCGACGGCCAGCAGGATGCCGAGCACGGTGCCGATGACGAAGCCGAGCAGGGTCGTCGAAAGGGTAATCCAGGCGTGGTAGACGAGGCTTCGCTTGGAGGTCACCGCCTTGTTGACCGTGGTGTCCCAGAGTTCGGCGAAGATCTGGTGCGGGGCGGGCAGCACCGGGCGCTCCTGGGCAAAGGTCCGCTCGACCACCTGCCCAAAGGTGATCGTCTCGTTCGCCCGCGCCGCCTGGTCGCGCACGAAGGGCGCGTTGAGATAGACCACGAAGAGATGCCAGACGACGAGAATGGCGAAGATCACGGTGAGGATCGGCAAGACGCGGTCGCGGAGGAGGGAGGGGGCGGTCATGCCTGGTCCCCTTGCGAAGTCAGAAAGGCCTCCAAGCTCTGTTCGTGACTGATGGCGACATAGTCGGGGTTGTCGATGGCCTGATCATTGTCGAATCGAAGAACCATGAAGCCTTGCTTGCGGAGGAAATCGTCTCTGCGCCCATCATGGGCGCGGCCGTGGTCCGTCTCATGACTGTCGCCATCGACCTCCACGATCACGCGGGCGGACAGCCAGGCAAAGTCGGCGATGTACGGCCCAATGGGTGTTTCCCGGCGGAAACGAGCGCCACGGGGTCTCAAATCTCGCAAGAGATCCCACATCTCTCGCTCGGCCTTGGTCAATTCGCTTCGGAGCGTTCTGGCGCGCTTTCGGGTCTTCGGGTCGATATTGGAATGCGGCATAGGACACTCCATCGAGAAAGGTCGTTCCGGATTGCCAACCCCCTCTGGCCTGCCGGCCATCTCCCCCACAAGGGGGGAGAATACCCGCGGCAGCGCCTTGCCCCGATCGAAGCGCGGGAGGCGGGCGATGAAGCCCCTCCCCCTTGTGGGGAGGGGTTGGGGAGGGGTTTTTTCTAGCCGGGATTGGGGAGGGGTCTTTCCATTCAACGAAACACTATTCCTCATAAGAGTGCCCCGCCTTCAAACCCTCGCGGACGCGATGGGCGATCGCCAGAAACTCCGGTGTTTCGCGTATCTCCAGCGGCCGTTCCCTGGGCAGGGTGGATTCGATGATGTCGGTCACGCGGCCGGGGCGGGGGCTCATGACGACGATCTTGGTAGAGAGATAGACCGCTTCCGGGATCGAATGGGTGACGAAGCAGATGGTCTTGTCGGTGCGGGCCCAGAGCTTCAGCAGTTCGGAATTCAAATGGTCGCGGACGATTTCGTCGAGTGCGCCGAAAGGCTCGTCCATCAACAGCAGGTCGGCGTCGAAGGCCAGCGCGCGGGCGATCGAGGCGCGCTGCTGCATGCCGCCCGACAGCTGCCAGGGGAATTTCTTGCCGAAGCCGGTGAGGTTGACGAGGTCGAGCGTCTGCTCGATCCGCTTCTTCTGCTCCTCCTTCGAAAAGCCCATGATTTCGAGCGGCAGGGCGATGTTCTTCTCGATGGTGCGCCAGGGATAGAGCGCCGCCGCCTGGAAAACATAGCCGTAGGAGCGGTCCTTGCGGGCGTTTTCCGGCGTCATGCCGTTGACGGTGATCGTGCCCGATGTGTGTCTTTCCAGATCGGCGATGACGCGCAGGAAGGTGGTCTTGCCGCAGCCGGAGGGGCCGATGAAGGAGACGAAGTCACCCTTCTTCACCTCGAGATCGACATTGGACAGCGCATGGACCGGCCCGTCTCCCGTCTGGAAGGTGAGACAGAGGTCCTTGGCGGACACGACGGAAAAGGGAGCGGTCATCGATCAGAACCTATGGGCTTTCTTGCAAAGGCGCCAAGCCTCTTGCACACTATCAATACATGGCGGGCACGGGCCGGCCTATCGGACTTTGCGGGAATTTCTGAGCTCACGGAGGAGTGCCAGCATGGATACGTCATTCAAACCCACCTGCCGGATCGTTCGGCCCGAAAGCACGTATGACGGCAAGCAGGGCCTGAGCTATTTCGCCGGCATTTCGGCCGAGACCGTCGGCTCGAAGGGCATCTGCATGCATCTTCTGACCATGCCGCCGGGCGCGAGGGCCAAGGCCCATCTGCACGAGAACCACGAGACGGCGATCTACTGCCTGTCGGGCCAGGCGCATACCTGGTACGGCGACCGGCTGGAAAACCACGTGATCCTGCATGCCGGCGAACTGATGTACATCCCGGCCGGCGTGCCGCATCTGCCGGCGAACCTCTCCAACGCGCCCTGCACGGCGCTGATCGCCCGGACAGATCCCAACGAGCAGGAGAGCGTGGTTCTTCTGCCGGAGCTGGACGGACTTGTGGAGGCTTGACGGTCCTCTTCTCCCCAGCGGGGAGAAGGTGGCGCGTAGTGCCGGATGAGGGGGAGCGAAGCTCATTGGGCTTGGCGCACTTGGCCCCCTCATCGCCTCGCTACGCTCGGCACTTCTCCCCGCCGGGGAGAAGAGGGTTTCGGCTGTGGGCGCTTTACCCCCCTCTGTCCCCTGAGCCTGTCGAAGGGCGGACATCTCCCCCTCAAGGGGGGAGAGTGGCGAGGGGAGGCGTCGCGGCCTCACCCTCCCCTCGAGGGGGAGGGTCGGAGCGAAGCTCCGGGGTGGGGTGATGTGTTGGACGTTTGTGCTGACCAATGACGTCGAACTCGTCGCCCGGATCCCCCCCACCCCCCGCTTT
>NZ_UEYQ01000030.1 GCF_900492205.1 Ciceribacter sp. T2.26MG-112.2 | reverse complement strand
GACATAGCTCGGTTCGAACCCCGGGCGCTGGGCGTGTTCATGAGCTTCGACTTCCACCTGGCATCCGACGAGCCCAAGCTCATCGAGATCAATACCAATGCAGGCGGCGCCCTCCTCAACCTTTCGCTGGCGCGCGCCCAACGGGCATGCTGTGAGGCAGTCAAGTCCATGGTGCCGGGGGCGGACACGCTCGATGCCCTGGAAGAGGCCTTCTTCGACATGTTCCTCGCCGAATGGCGTCTCGAACGTGGGCAACAGCCTTTGCATCGCATTGCCATCGTCGACGAGCGTCCGGAGGAGCAGTATCTCTACCCTGAGTTTCTGTTGTTCAAGCGCCTCTTCGAGCATCACGGGATCGATGCAGTCATAGCGGATCCCTCGGCATTGCAGTTGCGCGACGGCAGCCTCTGGCATGATCAGGGTCTTATAGATCTTGTGTACAATCGGCTCACCGATTTCACGCTGCAAGAGCCAGCTCATCAAGTTCTTCGCGAAGCCTATCTCGAACGTGCGGTGGTGCTGACGCCGCACCCCTTCGCGCATGCCTTGTATGCCAACAAACGAAATCTGGCGGTGCTCAGCGATCGCCCCGGGCTGCTCGCACTCGGGGTGCCCGACGAGATTTCAGGTACGCTGGCGACAGGTGTTCCGAAAACCGAACTCGTCGACGCGGACAATGCAGAGTCTCTCTGGGCGCGGCGCCGAAAATTGTTCTTCAAGCCCGCCTCCGGATTTGGAAGCAGGGCAGCCTACCGCGGCGACAAGCTGACGAGGCGCGTCTGGAGCGAGATCCTTGCCGGGGACTACGTCGCACAGGAACTTGTGTCTCCCGGCGAGCGGCTGGTCGGCGAACCTGGTCCGGCGCGGGCCTTGAAGTTCGACGTCCGCAACTACGTCTACGCGGGCCAAGTGCAGTTCGTCACCGCACGTCTGTACCAAGGGCAGACAACGAACGCACGAACGCCAGGCGGCGGCTTCGCCCCCGTGTTCACGACCGCAACGGCGGATCTCACCGGTTGCGTCCACGGGAGGGATTGTCCTTGACAGTCGATCTCGGGCGCCGCGCCGATGATGGTGCCAGAACCTCAGCTAGCTGTAATGCTGCAGCAATGTTCACCGTGCAATTGAGGACCCCGGCCAGGCGGAACCCTATCGTGTTCGTAACTCAAGCTGAACGATCAGATACCGAGACAATTATTGAGAAGGAGTACTGGCATGCCCCCCCAGCCAAAGGTTCCCGCCGCAACGGCGCTCTCCCAAGAAGAGCTTCATGGCATGGACGCCTACTGGCGTGCCTCGAACTATCTCACCGTCGGGCAGATCTACCTGCTCGACAACCCGCTCCTGCGCGAGCCGCTCAAGCTGGAGCACGTGAAGCCGCGGCTCCTCGGGCACTGGGGGACATCGCCGGGACTGAATTTCATTTACGCCCACCTCAACAGGGTGATCAGGCTCCGGGACGCGAACGTGATCTACGTCTGCGGGCCGGGTCACGGCGGCCCCGCAATGGTCGCCAACACCTATCTCGAAGGCACCTACAGCGAACTCAACCCTGATGTCTCTCTGGACGAGGCAGGCCTGCAGAAGCTGTTCCGCCAATTCTCGTTCCCGGGCGGAATTCCAAGTCACGCCGCGCCAGAAGTGCCGGGTTCCATCAACGAAGGCGGGGAGCTTGGCTATGCGCTTTCCCATGCCTATGGGGCTGCCTTCGACAATCCGGACCTGGTCGTCGCCTGCGTGATCGGAGACGGCGAAGCCGAGACGGGGCCGCTCGCGGCCGCCTGGCACTCGAACAAGTTCCTGAACCCCGCGCATGACGGCGCCGTTCTCCCTATCCTTCACCTCAACGGGTACAAGATCGCCAGTCCGACCGTGCTGGCCCGTATCCCGCCGGAGGAACTGCGCTCGCTCCTGGTGGGCTACGGCCACGAACCGCTCTTCGTGGAAGGGGACGATCCGTCCGAAATGCACGAGCGGATGGCTTCGGTGCTGGACGAGGCTTTCAGGAACATCCGCGAGATCCAGGAAGATGCCCGTGCAGGAAATGGAAGGAAAGAACGCCCCCGCTGGCCGATGATCGTGCTGCGGAGCCCTAAGGGCTGGACCGGGCCGAAGGAGGTCGACGGCCTCAAGACCGAGGGTTTCTGGCGTTCCCATCAAGTGCCGCTTTCGGGCCTCGCCGAGAACGCGGAGCACCTCAGGATGCTTGAGGATTGGCTTCGGAGCTATCGCCCCGAGGAGCTGTTCGGAGAGGACGGCAGCCCGGCCCCGGAGGTCCTCTCCGCCACGCCAGCGGGGACCCGGCGCATGAGCGCCAATCCCCATGCGAACGGTGGGACGCTCCGCAAGACTCTGGACATGCCAGGACTGGCTCCGCATGCCGTCGAGGTCAGCCGGCCCGGCGAGGGGAAGGCAGAGGCCACGAGGGCGATGGGGGGCTTCCTGCGCGAAGTGATGAGGGCGAATGAAGCCCAGCGCAACTTCCGCATCGTCGGCCCCGACGAGACAGCCTCCAATAGGCTCCAGGACGTCTTCAAGGTGACGGGGCGCGCCTGGATGGAACAGATCCTACCGGAAGATACCGATCTTGGCCCCGAAGGCCGGGTACTGGAAATCCTTTCCGAGCATACTTGCCAGGGATGGCTGGAGGGCTACCTGCTGACCGGGCGCCACGGGCTGTTTTCCTGCTACGAGGCCTTCATCCACATCGTCGACTCCATGTTCAACCAGCATGCAAAATGGCTGGACGCGAGCCGGGACATCCCTTGGCGGCGGCCAATCTCCTCCCTCAACTACCTGCTGACGAGCCATGTCTGGCAGCAGGACCACAACGGCTTCAGCCACCAGGATCCGGGGTTCGTCGACGTCGCCCTGAACAAGAAGGCGGACATCGTGCGCGTCTACCTCCCTCCGGATGCGAATACGCTGCTCTGCGTCACCGACCATGTGCTGAGGACCTGGGACCGCATCAACATCATCGTGGCGGGCAAGGCGCCTTCGTGGCAGTGGTTGTCCCTCGACCAGGCAAGGGCCCATTGCGATGCTGGCATCGGCATCTGGGACTGGGCTTCGGGCAAGGGCTCCGGTGACCCCGACGTGGTGATGGCTTGCGCCGGGGATGTGCCCACGGTGGAGGCGCTCGCCGCCGTCCAGATCCTGAGGGAGCACATGCCCGACCTAAACGTACGGGTCGTCAACGTGGTCGACCTGATGACCTTGCAGCCGCGCGAGG
The DNA here is from genome assembly GCF_900492205.1 of Ciceribacter sp. T2.26MG-112.2. GTDB lineage: Bacteria > Pseudomonadota > Alphaproteobacteria > Rhizobiales > Rhizobiaceae > Allorhizobium > Allorhizobium naphthalenivorans_A. The sequence continues at coordinate 34,312 of NZ_UEYQ01000030.1, read as the reverse complement.
TTCACCCCCACGGCCTCACCGACCGCGAGTTCGATGCGCTGTTCACGACGGACAAGCCCGTGATCTTCGCCTATCATGGCTATCCCTGGACGATACACAGGCTGACGTATCGCAGGACCAACCACGCCAACTTCCACGTCCGGGGCTTCAACGAGGAAGGCACGACGACCACGCCCTTCGACATGACGGTGCTTAACGGGCTGGACCGCTATCACTTGGTACAGAGCGTGGTGGAGAGGACGCCCGCCGCCCGTGCGAGCGGCGAGAGCCTGAGGCAGATGATGCAGGAGAGGCTCCTCCAGCATCACGACTACATCAGGGCCCACGGCCAGGACATGCCTGAGGTCCGCGACTGGCAATGGACGGGCGACTAGAGGCCCACGGGAGGTTTTAGGATTGGCGCCAGTGATCCTCGCCCTGAACGCTGGCTCGTCCAGCCTGAAGTTCGCCCTCTACGAAAGGCGAGCGAGCCTGCCCCTCGTCCTGAAAGGCAGCGTTGCATCCATCCATTCCAATCCCCGCCTCCGGGTTTCCAGGGCCGGGGAGCCTGCACGGCAACGCGACCTTTCCGCCGGACCGCTGAACATCGGAACGGCTGTGGAGATCGTCGCCGACGAAATCCGCTCCATGGTCGGTGTCTCCCGGCTGGAAGCAGTAGGCCATCGGATCGTCCACGGAGGGCGGACGTTCAGGTCTCCTGCATTCCTCGACGATGACGTTGTCGAGGAGCTGCGTCGGCTGGTTCCGCTGGCTCCGATCCACCAGCCGCAGAACCTGGAAATCGCAGACCGGGCAAAGAGGCTGTTCCCCGGCGCGGCGCAGGTCGGGTGCTTCGATACCGCGTTCCATGCAGCGCGGCCTGCTGTCGCCAAAGCCTACGCTCTTCCCCGCGGGCTGTCTGAAACGGGCATTCAGTCCTACGGCTTCCACGGGGTGTCTTTTGCTTACATCTCCTCCGAACTCCGGAAGTCGTACGGCCCTCCTGCGGGAGGCAGGGTGATCGTCGCCCACCTCGGAAGCGGCGCCAGCCTCTGCGCGATGCTCGATGGAAAGAGCGTGGCCACGACGATGGGCTTCTCGCCCCTCGACGGCCTGGTGATGAGCACGCGATGCGGTGCGCTCGACCCGGGCGTGGTCCTGTACCTCCTGCAGGAACGAGGCATGCGGGCGGAGGAAGTTGCCAGGCTACTCTACCATCAGTCAGGCCTTCTGGGCATCTCCGGGATCACGGGCGACATGCAGCGGCTGCTCGAATCCGACAGCCCCGAGGCGCGGGCGGCGATCGATCTTTTCGTCTACCGCGCCGGACGCGAGATCGGCTCTCTCGCCGCAGCTTTGGGCGGACTGGACATGCTGGTCTTCACGGCAGGCATCGGAGAGAATTCGCCAGCCATCCGGGACATGATCGGCAAGGCGGCCGGCTGGCTCGGGGTGCAGATAGACCCGGACCTCAACCTGCAGGACGGAATTTTGGTCAGCGCGGCGACTTCGAAAGTACGGGTCCTTGTGATCCCCACCGATGAAGAAGTGGCGGTCGCGCGCGAGGTCCTTCATCTGCTCGAGACGCGATGAAGGGGTGCCGTGACCGTAAACCTGCTGACGACCAGCCAGATCGATGGAGAAAGAAAATGACTACCGGAAAGACGAGGGTGGCAGTGAATGGCTACGGCGTGATCGGCAAGCGGGTCGCGGAAGCCGTCATCCTGCAGGACGACATGGAACTCGCGGGCGTGGCCGACATAACCGCGGACTGGCGCATGCAGGTCGCGGGCGGGAAGGGCTTCCGGATATACGCTGGGCGGCCTGATGCTTCGGCCGAAATGACGGCGAGTGGCGTCGAGGTCGCGGGGAACCTGGACGAGCTTCTGGCCAATGCCGACGTCGTGGTGGACTGCACCCCGAAGAAGGTGGCCGCGGCGAATATCGAAACCTACAGGAAGATGGCGAGGAAGTTCATTCTCCAGGGAGGCGAGAAGCACGACGCGACCGGACACTCCTTCGTTGCCGAATGCTCCTATGAAAGCGCCCTCGGACGGGAAGCGACACGTGTCGTCTCGTGCAACACGACCTCCATCGTCCGGACGCTTTCCGCCTTGAAGAGGGTGGGGTTGCTGCACAAGGCGCGAGGAACGTTGCTGAGGCGCGCAACAGACCCGTGGGAGAGCCATCTTGGCGGCATCATGAACACGCTGGTGCCTGAAGCCGAGATTCCGAGCCACCAGGGGCCGGACGCGCAGACGGTGGACCCGGAACTGGACGTCGTGACGATGGCGGTAAAAGTGCCGCAGACGCTGTCTCACCTTCATTACTGGAACGTCGAACTGACCAGGGCCGCCGTCAAGGAGGAGGTGCTGGACGCGTTCCGGGCATCTTCCCGCATCGCGATGGTGCGCATCGACCGAGGCCTGGCGGCGTTGAACGCCGTCAAGGAATGGATGCTCGATATCGGCCGGCCGCACGGAGACCTGTACGAGGTCGCGATCTGGGAGGACATGCTGAAGGTAGACGGGAATGAACTCTACTACGCCTACATGGTGGACAACCAGGCGATCGTCATCCCCGAGACCATCGACGCAATCCGAGCCTTGGCAGGAACGGAGCCCGACAGCCGGGCATCGATGGCGCGTACCAACGCCGCCCTCGGGATAGGGAGGCTCTCGCGTCAGCCAACTTCGCAATGAGCGCTTCGACTGTCTCTTGTAGAGAGGCGGATAGACATAAAGGAATCCGGCAATCCGCCTAGACGCGTCATGGTCCGGAAGCGCCGATTGCGCTCTTTTGCTTCCTTCCGCACTACGTTAGGAGATATCTTACGGGGAATTGCTGGTTGTTATCCCGCCAGAGTGCGTTTCAGATGCCGCCCATACACAGATACTTCATTTCGAGATACTCCTCGATCCCGTGGCGGGATCCCTCCCGTCCGATGCCGGACTGCTTCACGCCGCCGAAAGGCGCAGCTTCCGAGGACATGCGGCCTGTGTTGATACCGACCATTCCATATTCCAAGGCCTCCGCCACACGCCACACGCGCTTCAGGTTCGACGCAAAGAAATAGGCGGCAAGCCCGTAGATCGTGTCGTTTGCCTCATGCACGATTCCGTCCGCATCCTCGAAGCGGATGATCGGGGCCAAAGGCCCGAATGTCTCCTCTTGCGCCACCGTCATCTCGCGGGAGACATCCGTGAGAACCGTCGGCTGGAAAAACGTGCCTTCCTTGCCGATGCGACCGCCGCCGCATCGAACTGTGCCGCCTTTCGCCACCGCGTCGGCGATGTGGGATTCGATCTTGTCCAAGGCATACCCGTCGATCAGCGGTCCGACGGCGACGCCTGTATCGAAGCCGTCACCGACCGCAAGACGGCGTACCCTCTCCACGAATTTATAATGGCGGCTTGAAAGAAATGGGGGAGAGCACTTTCATCCGTTTTCTCCCCCAACAATCATTCAAACTGTCGTTCAGCCGACGTGGTTACCTCAACATCAGCCTGTGCGTGGATCAACGTGTTTCATCCTTGCCCACGAGGTCCTCGCCGTGACCACCATGGCCATGACCACCGTGGCCATGGAACAGGTGCAGGAGAGGGCAAGCGAACAGGAGAATGTAGGGCGCAAGACCCAATGGATGCGCCCAGTGCTCGCGCAGAAGGAAAAAGGCGAAGATAACCCCGAGCGACGCCGCAAGCAGCATCCATTTTCGATCCCATTTCATATCCGCACGCTCCTCAATCTCAGGGCATTGCCAATCACGCTTACCGACGAAAGCGCCATAGCGGCGGCCGCTATGATCGGGGACAGCAAAAGTCCGAACGAGGGGTAGAGCACCCCGGCGGCTATGGGTACTCCAGCCGCATTGTATATGAAGGCGAAGAACAGGTTCTGGCGGATATTGCTCATTGTCGCGTGGCTGAGTTCTCGAGCCCGCACGATCCCCTGAAGGTCGCCCTTCAGCAGTGTTACGCCTGCACTCTCGATCGCGACATCCGTGCCTGTCCCCATGGCAATTCCGACATCCGCCGCAGCCAGGGCAGGGGCGTCGTTCACGCCATCCCCGGCCATTGCGACCACCCGGCCTTCTTCCCGCAAACGCTTGACGATCTTGCTTTTATCTTCCGGCAGGATTTCGGCCTCGACCTCGGTGATACCGAGCCTGCGGGCGACCGCGTCGGCCGTCGTCTTGTTGTCGCCCGTCAGCATGACGACGCGGACCCCTGCCTTGAGCAACGCTTGGACGGCGTCCGGTGTCGTCGTCTTGATCGGGTCGGCAATCGCCAAAAGGCCCGCCACGTCGCCGTCTACCGCGACGAAGATGACGGTTGCGCCTTCTCCCCTCAGCGTCTCCGCCTGGCTGGTGAGAGAGGAGACATCGATATGAGCTTCCTCCATGATGCGGTGGCTGCCTATAATGAGCTTTCGTCCATCGACACTGCCCGTGACCCCTTTGCCGACCGGACTGTCGAAATCTTCCGCGACGCCGAAAACCAGCTGCCGTTCCGTCGCTGCGTTGACAATGGCAGTTGCCAGAGGATGCTCGCTCGCCCGTTCCAGTGTTGCCGCCAGGCGCAGCAGTTCGATTTCCGTCAACCCGTTTATCGCGGCCATCGAGGTCACCTTTGGTTTGCCCTCGGTCAGGGTTCCGGTCTTGTCAACGACCAGGGTGTCGACTTTCTCGAAACGCTCCAGGGCTTCGGCATTCTTGATCAGGACACCAAGGCCCGCACCCCGGCCGACGCCAACCATGATCGACATTGGGGTCGCAAGGCCCAATGCGCAGGGGCATGCGATGATAAGCACCGCGACTGCGGCTACAAGGCCGTGAGCAAAGCGCGGTTCTGGACCCCATATCATCCATGCGGCGAATGCGACGATGGCAATCCCGATCACCACGGGGACAAACCAACCGGAAACTTCGTCGGCCAGGCGCTGGATGGGCGCTCGCGAGCGCTGGGCGTCCGCAACCATGCGGACGATCTGCGCCAGCATGGTATCGCGGCCGACTTTTCCTGCCTCCATGACGAAGCCACCGGTCTGGTTCATCGTCCCGCCTATCAGCTTTGCACCGACCTCTTTGGTGACGGGCATCGATTCACCGGTGATCATCGATTCATCAACCGAACTGCGTCCTTCGATAAGGCTGCCATCGACCGGGACCTTTTCACCGGGGCGAACCCGAAGCCGATCCCCGACGACAACCATTTCCAGGTCGATGTCCTCGTCGACACCGTCGCGGACGCGGCGTGCCGTCTTGGGGGCAAGGTCAAGAAGTGCGCGGATGGCTCCACCGGTCTGTTCACGGGCTTGCAACTCCAGAACCTGTCCCAGCAACACCAGCACCGTGATGACGGCTGCAGCTTCGAAATAGATGGCGACTGAACCGTCTGCGGAGCGGAAAGTGGCGGGAAACAGACCAGGTGCAAGGGTTGCAACAACGCTGTAAGTCCACGCGACCCCGGTCCCCATTGCTATCAATGTGAACATGTTCAGGCGCATAGTGACGAGGGACTTCCATGCTCGCTCGAAGAATGGAAAGCCTGCCCATAGGACGACAGGTGTAGCCAGAACAAGCTGAATCCAATTCGAGGTCTGGGCACCAAGCACCATGTGAAGATTGGTGAGGTGTCCACCCATCTCCAGCATGAGGACGGGCACGGACAGAACGAGCCCGATCCAGAAACGGCGTTTCATGTCGAGATATTCGGCGCTTGGCCCGGTATCCGTTGTGACTGCTTCCGGTTCAAGAGTCATCCCACAGATAGGGCAGTTCCCGGGGCCAATTTGCTTTACCTGCGGATGCATAGGGCATGTGTAAATTACGCCCTCCGTCTGATCCGTCACTGAACTCTTTTGGGCCACGAGCGTGGCCTGAGCACCGTGCCCTTGATGATGATTGTGGTGACTTTCATGGCTTTTTTGCTCGTCCATTAGATAGCTCCCTGTTGGTTCGTCTCCAGGACTTCGAAAGGAAACGCAGCACGGCGGCCTCGACAATCGCCACCGGAATGGTCGCCGTGCAGCTATGGCAGGCAACCGAAGGATCATACCGCCGTTGAGCGGAAGTGTTCAGAGAATGGATCAGGGAGGGCCGAGAACAGGTCGGTAGCTGAGACCTGTGATTAACTGCTGAGGATGGAGGGATCTCTGAGGGCCAGTACCTACATGAAAAACACCAGGGTTCGAAGGCGGCAGAATGACGTTGCACAGGCTGCATAGGCTTTTGCAGCAGTTCTTCTGCTCTACATGGTGGCGATCATTTTGCCCAGCTACATCACCCATGGATATTCCAACATGTACCGCTTGAGGTAAGTCGTTATCGCATATTTCGGGAGCAGCCTCGGCCATCGGCGCGACGAGGACCATAATTGCGACCAAAGCGGCCAGCAATTTTCTCGCGTATCGTCGGATGGTTTGGCTTACGGCGATCATGATCGCGTTCGGTCCCTATCGTCGTACCCAAGCATATTACCGTGCTGTTGCAAGTGTTGCGTTGATTCTGATGAAGCCCAAGGACATTTTCATGCCCAAAAGGTTGGGCTTGAGTCTGAAGAGATAGTCAAAAGCTGGAGGAACACCCTCCGAGAAAATGGAGTGTAGCATGGCATTGAAGGCGAGCGTGACGAAACTGGCAACTTTTGTGCTTCCGCTAGCCATTTTCGGCACGGTGATCTCCTTGGCTACCGCTCAAAACGCCGCGCCCGGCAAGGTTGTCCAAAGACAGGACGGTATGAAGGCGATGGCAAACGCCGCCAAGTCCATCGACGCCATGTTCAAGGACTTGTCGCCCTATGACGCGAGAGCTTTCAAAGCGGCCGCCGAGACCATTCTGGCTCACTCGGGACTTAGCCTGTCGGCGCTGTTCCACGGTTCCGGTGCCACGCCTGGCTCAAAAGCCAGCCCAAGCATTGAAACCGACCGCCAACAGTTCGACAAGCTGGCAAAAGAGCTTGGCACCTACGCGTCCGCGCTGTCTGTCGCAGCTGACCGAAATCCCGACACACTTGGACCAGAAACGCGGATGCAAACGGGAGATGCCATGGGAGGCGGACCGCTCGCAAGAAAGGTAGACGCAGAGAGGGATGCAGCGTCGATGCCCGCAGAACACGCTTTTCACATGATGCTTCAGACTTGCACGTCGTGCCACGCGACGTTTCGGGTCAAGACGGACTGATCAAATTCATTTTAGACAACGTTGGCGAGGCCAAACTTGGATGGCATACCAGGCCCGATGTTCTCCAGGGTGTCGGCGAAACCTTCGATGATCGGGCAGTCCGGCCGATCATCGCCGTGGCAATGGCTGGCGAGATGCTTCAACGTCTTCGTCATAGCGGCAATCGCCGCAGCCTTGCGCTCGAGTTCCGCGATGTGTTCAAGCGCGATCGCCTTGACGTCGGAGCTTGCCCGCGAACGGTCCCGCCACAGGGCCAGCAGCGTCTTCATCTGTTCGACCGAAAACCCGAGGTCACGAGCACGGCGAATGAACTGCAGCGTATGGACATCGCTGTCGCCGTATGTGCGGTAGCTGGACTCCGTACGGTGTGCGGGCGTGATCAACTTGATCTGTTCGTAATAGCGGATCATCTTGGTCGAGACGCCCGAAGCCTTGGATGCTTCACCGATGTTCATCGTGGTTTCCTTCCATCAAACGGTTTTGAAGCGTCGCAGGCGCAGCGCGTTGGCCAGCACGAACACGCTGGACAGGCCCATCGCGCCTGCGGCGAGGATCGGCGACAGCAGCGTGCCGTTAACCGGGTAGAGGACGCCGGCCGCAACAGGCACGAGGCTGACGTTGTAGGCGAAGGCCCAGAACAGGTTCTGCCGGATGTTGCGGATTGTCGCCTTGCTGATGGCAATCGCACGCGGCACGCCATTCAGATCACCCGACATCAGAACGACGTCGGCACTTTCTATAGCGATGTCGGTTCCGGTCCCGACCGCGAGGCCAATGTCGGCTTCCGAAAGGGCCGGCGCATCGTTGATGCCGTCGCCGATGAAAGCCACCTTGCGCCCGCCGCTCCGCAGCTTGCGGACCGCTTCGACCTTGCCGTCCGGCAGGACTTCGGCGACGACTTCGTCGATGTCGAGCTGGCGGGCGATGGCCTGGGCGGTGCGCCTGTTGTCCCCCGTGATCATCGCGACCTTGAGACCGAGCGCATGAAGGGTCTTGATGGCTTGCGGCGTCGTGTCCTTTATGGGGTCGGCCACTGCGATAATCGCGGCCAGTCTGCCGTCGATAGCGGCATAGAGCGGTGACTTGCCCGCATCGCCCAAGGCGGCCGCCTGCGCCGAGAACGCCGAGACGTCGATGCCGCTTTTCGTCATGGATCGGTCGGCACCGACCAGCACTGTCCGGCCGTCGATCCGGCCGCTCACCCCGTAGCCGGGGGCAGCCTCGAAATCAGAGACGTCGGAAAGTGAAAGGCCGTCGGCCTTCGCCGCTGCGACGATGGCTTCGGCGATCGGGTGTTCGGACTGCGTCTCCAGGCCTGCCACTAGCCGCAGCGTTTCGGCGCGGTCGAAGCCGTCGCTGACCACGAAGTCTGTCAATTCCGGTTTGCCCTTCGTCAATGTGCCGGTCTTGTCCAATGCGACGACATCGACATCGCGCAGTGTCTGGAGCGCTTCGCCCTTGCGAAAGAGGATACCGAGTTCGGCTGCGCGCCCAGTGCCGACCATGATGGACGTCGGGGTGGCAAGGCCCATAGCGCAAGGGCAGGCGATGATCAGTACGGCGACGGCGTTGATCAGAGCAAAGGTGAGCGCCGGCGAGGGGCCAAACAGCAGCCAAGCCAGGAAAGTGAGGGCAGCGGCTGCAATGACAGCAGGAACGAACCATCCCGTGACCCGATCGACAAGCGCCTGGATCGGCAGCTTCGAGCCCTGCGCCGCCTCGACCATCTTGACGATCTGGGCAAGAAGCGTGTCCGCACCGATCTTCGTCGCCTCGAACGTGAAGGACCCCGTTTTGTTGATCGTGCCGCCAACGACATCGTCGCCAGCGGATTTCTTTACCGCAACGGGTTCGCCCGTGATCATGGACTCGTCCACGTAAGAACCGCCATCGACGAGGCGGCCGTCGACCGGGACTTTCTCGCCGGGACGGATGCGCACGATGTCGCCGAGTGCCACGTCTCCGATTTCTATCTCGACGAAGGGTGGCGTCGCCTTAACCGAGTTTGGGATGCGGTAGTCTCTTCTACCTGAACTTCACGCATCAATCGACAAAGCGATTTCCCGCCAGGTCGAGATGGCGTGAGTGCGAAGCTGGCGATGGTCTGCGGCGGTCAAGTCTTTGCGGTGAAGAAGGAAGAGATTGGCGATCTGGCCGTGAGTGGAGACGAAACGCTGACATTGCCGCGCGGACTTGAAGCGCATCATGCGCCGCTCTCGTCGTCGCACAGCAAGATGGGAATTTTCAGCCTGGTTGTTCAATCCCTTGTGCGAGCGATGTTCGACCTTCGGCATCAAATCCGCCTTCGCAGCCGAATAGGAACGCAGCTTGTCGGTCAGCATCACGCGCGGGGCGATACCTTGACCCTTGAGCAGTTTGCGCATCAGACGCAAGGCTGCTGCCTTGTTCCTTCGGCTTTGCAAGAGGGCGTCGAGAACGTAGCCGTTGGCATCGACGGCGCGCCACAGCCAGTATTTCTTTCCCTTGATCGTCACCACCATCTCATCGAGCTGCCACTTGTCGGCAAACTGGCCTCGTGAGCGGCGTCGGAGCTGATTGGCGAACTTCAAGCCAAATTTCGCCGCCCATTCCGAGACGGTCTGGAATGAGACGTTGATGCCGCGCTCGGCCAACAGATCTTCGACGTCGCGTAAACTGAGCGGAAATCGGAAATACAGCCAGACCGCATGGGTGATGATCTCGGCAGGAAAGCGGTGGCGTCTGAAGTGGGCGGCAGGGAATTCGGTCATGACAATCCGAATATCAAGTCGGCTAAAACAGGCGGTTAAGGCGACGCCACCCAGAATACTGCTCCTGTCTTTGTCGCACATGCCAATACCCCTACATGGTATGGGTACTGAACTCTCGAAACGCTGGTCGGTTCCGAAGGGCGTGCAACTTCTGTCTCGAACTCTTGACCACCAGCAGCGCGTGCCCACGCATACGAGATCACGGACGGGAGCTTTGGGGCCGAGCCAGAACTTAATCCACATCAAAGATTCACGGTGCTCGGCAGCGCATGCTGGGATCAACAGCAAATCGCCTGGACGCCACATCTATACGCATCACCCCCGGAGACTGCACCATGGATAGCGAGGTTCCTGCATACGGCCTTTGGTCATTGGTAATTCTCAACTCAGCGGTCTTCATTTTCTTCGCATTTTCATTCTTCAAACCCTCGACAACCCGCGATTGGCGATCGTTCGGGGCCTTTAGCGCCTTCATCGTCGCGCTATTCGCCGAGATGTACGGGTTTCCCTTGACGATATTTCTCGTCTCGGGCTGGCTGCAGTCGCGCTATCCCGGCATCGATTGGTTCTCGCACGATGCCGGGCATCTTCTGGAAGAACTTTTTGGCTGGCGCTCCAATCCACATTTCGGACCGTTCCACATAGCGAGCTTTGTCTTCATCGGCGGGGGATTCGTTCTCATCTCGGCCGCCTGGAAGGTGCTGTATGAAGCTCAGCGCACTCGGATACTTGCCACGAGCGGGCCATATGCTTGGATTCGTCATCCGCAGTACGCCGGCTTCGTGCTCGTCCTGTTCGGCTTTCTCCTGCAATGGCCCACACTGCTGACCCTGGGAATGTTTCCTTTCCTGGTCGTCATGTACTGGCGCCTCGCTCGTTTTGAGGAGCGGCAGGCAATTGCGGAGCATGGCGGCGAATATGAGCGGTACATGCGGGATGTCCCCGGCTTCATCCCTCGCTTTCTTGGCCCGCCGGCCGATAAAGCACGCCCCTAATTGCCGGCCTGACCTATCCACCTTCCGCCATTGCTGAAGGACGCGACGGCGCTAGATCACGAAAAAGGTAGAGCAAAATGACACATAGAACTTCTGTTCGCGTCGCGGTGAACGGTTTCGGCGTTATTGGCAAACGTGTCGTGGACGCGGTGCTTCGACAAGAGGACATGGAGCTCGCAGGTGTGTGCGATGTCGTCGGCGACTGGCGTTTGCGAACCCTCAGCCAAAAGGACGTCACCCTGTACGGTGCCTCGGAAGAAGCTGTTCTCAGCCTGAAGGACGCGGGGTTTGAGGTTTCTGGCACGCTCGATCATCTCCTTGACAAAGCCGACATCGTTGTCGATTGCACTCCGAAGCACGTCGCCGCAGCAAACGTCGAGCGTTACAAATCTCGCCGCATCAAGTTCATTGTCCATGGCGGCGAAAAGCATTCGGTCACAGGCCATTCCTTTGTCGCCGAAAGCTCCTTCGCCAGTGCGGTCGGACGTGATGCGACCCGCGTCGTGTCGTGCAACACCACGTCTATCGTCCGAACGCTGACCGCTCTGAAGCAGGCAGGTCTGCTGAAGCGCGCTCGCGGCACCTTGCTGAGACGGGCAACGGACCCTTGGGAAAGCCACCTTGGCGGCATAATGAATACGCTCGTTCCCGAGCCCGAGATACCTAGCCATCAGGGTCCAGATGCCCAGAAAGTCGACCCGGATCTGGATGTCGTGACCATGGCCGTGAAGGTGCCGGAGACAATTGCACATCTGCACTACTGGTCGGTGCAGCTCACGCGAAATGCGGAGAAGGAGGAAGTCCTTGACGCATTCCGCGCGTCGTCCCGGATAGCTCTGGTACGAACGGCCGACGGCCTCACCGCTATCAACACGATCAAGGAACTGATGGCTGACCTCCATAGGCCGTTCGGCAACCTATATGAAGTCGCGCTATGGGAGGACATGCTGCGCACCGAGCGGGATGAGCTCTTCTACGCCTACATGGTGGACAATCAAGCGATCGTTATTCCTGATACGATCGACGCCATTCGCGCATTGTCTGGCCTGACACAGAATGCCGAGTTTTCCATTGCACGGACCAACACCGCCCTCGGCGTCAGGCAACGGTTCTATTAACCCGCAAGCGAGTGCCGCCCAAAAGCGGCACTCATTCGGAAATGCCAGCGACTGCGCCTTTGCGCGGTCTAATCGACACATCCTCGTCCTCCTCATCGGTCTCCAGGCGCATAAGAATTGGACAGTGAGGGCGATGGTCGCCACGGCAGGCGTTAACCAACATCTTCAGTGTTTGTGCCATTTCCTGCAAGGCTTGGATCTTTCTCTCAAGTTCCGCGATATGACCCTCGGCCAACCGCTTGACCTCCGCACTCTGGCGCGACTCGTCCCGCCACAGTTCCAGAAGTCCGTTGATCTCAGCGACGGAGAAGCCAAGGTCGCGTGCGCGACGGATGAAACGCAGCATATGCACGTCTGTATCTGAGTAGTCCCGATAGCCGGACCCTGTACGATCTGCCCGTGGTATCAAGCCGGTCTGCTCGTAGTAGCGGATCATCTTGGCCGAAACGCCGGATGCTCTGGATGCTTGTCCAATGTTCATGAGCGATTTCCCTTCGTAGTGGACACCGTCCTTGGCAGGCGGCGTCACCCTTTATTAATGAGCAGCCCGAAAGCGACGAAGCCGCAGGGCATTGCCCAGCACGAACACACTCGACAAGGCCATCGCGCCCGCCGCGAACACGGGCGAGAGAAGGATACCGAATCCGGGGAAAAGCGCGCCCGCCGCCACAGGGATGAGCGCCGTATTGTAAGCGAATGCCCAGAATAGGTTCTGTCGAATGTTGCCGATTGTCGCCTTCGACAACGCTATCGCGTTGGGCACGCCTTGCAGGCTGCCTGACATCAGTACGACGTCGGCGGCTTCGATTGCTATGTCCGTGCCCGTCCCAATGGCGAGACCTACATCCGCCTCCGCCAAGGCCGGGGCGTCGTTGATTCCGTCGCCGACGAAGGCCACCTTGCCATATTGTTCCTTGAGACGGCGAACCGCATCAACCTTGCCGTCCGGCAACACCTCCGCCGCCACGTCATCGATCCCGAGTTGAGCGGCGATGGCCTTGGCGGTGCGCATGTTGTCCCCGGTGATCATCGCAACCTTCAGGCCAAGACCGTGCAACGCCTTGATTGCGGCGGGCGTGGTCTCCTTGATCGGGTCGGCCACTGCGATGATCGCCGCGATCTTTCCCTCTATCGCAGCATAGAGCGGCGACTTACCCTCGTTACCGAGACGTTCGGCCGTCTCGCTAAACTGCGCAACGTCATGACCGAGCTCGACCATGTATCGATCAGCGCCGATTTCGACGCGCCGACCCTCGACCAAAGCTTTCACACCGAAGCCTGTTACCGATTCAAAGTCAGACACCGCCGGCATCCGAACGCCTTCCGCAGCGGCCGCATCCACGATCGCCCGCGCGATTGGATGTTCCGATTTCGCCTCGACAGCAGCCACCGTACCCAGAACCTCGGGTCGGTCGAAGCCTGCGGCAAGTTCCAGATCGGTCAAGGCCGGCTTTCCTTCGGTTAGCGTACCCGTCTTGTCCACGGCGACCACACTGGCGTCTTTCAGCAACTGGAGCGCCTCGCCTTTGCGAAAGAGGACCCCCAGCTCCGCACCGCGGCCTGTGCCGACCATGATGGACGTCGGCGTAGCCAGACCCATGGCGCAGGGGCAGGCGATGATCAGGACGGCGACAGCGTTGACCAGCGCGAAGGTGAGGGCGGGCGACGGCCCGAAATACAGCCAGGAAGCAAAAGTGAACGCCGCTACCACAAAGACCGCTGGCACAAACCACATGGTTACCTTGTCGACCAGCGCCTGGATGGGAAGTTTGGAACCCTGTGCCTCCTCCACCATACGGATGATCTGCGACAGAACCGTATCCCCGCCGACCGCCGTCGCCCGGAAAGCGAAGGCGCCCTTCTGGTTGACAGTGCCGCCCACGACCACGCTACCGATCGCCTTCGAGACCGGAACAGGTTCTCCGGTAATCATCGACTCATCGACATAGCTATCACCTTCGACCACTTCACCATCGACGGGAATGCGTTCGCCGGGGCGAACCTCAACGATGTCGTCGGAAGTCACCGAACCGATCGGCAAGTCGACCGTCTTGCCATCCCTGCGAACCCGCGCAGTCTTTGCCTGAAGGCCGACCAGCCGCTTGATCGCCTCGGACGTGCGCCCTTTGGCACGGGCTTCCAGCAAGCGGCCAAGCAGGATGAGAGTGACTATGACTGCCGCAGCTTCGAAATAAACGTTGATCGTTCCAGGCGGGAGGAAGCCCGGTGCGAAGGTTGCAACCAAGGAGTAGCCGTAGGCAGCAAGCGAACCGACCGCCACCAGTGAATTCATGTCGGGCGCCATCCGCCAGAGGGCTGGAATTCCCTTGTCATAGAAGCGAATGCCCGGAACGAAGAGCACGAGGGTCGTCAGCACGAACTGGATGTACCAGCTCCACTGCATGCCGATTGTCGATTCGATCAATGCATGACCGCCTGGGATGACATGGGATCCCATTTCCATGAGAAAGACTGGAGCTGTAAGCACCGCAGCCATCGTGAAATCACGGGCCAGTTCGCGCCGCTCCGCTTCCTTTCTCTCCGCTTGCTCGGCATTTGCATCCTCGTGGTCAGGGCCGGCATTTGCGCGCACTACCTCGGCTTCGTAGCCAGCATCTGCGATGGCGGCGATCAACTCAGCCGTGTTGGCGCCGCCGCGCACCGTGGCCCGTTCCGTGGCCAGATTGACCACTGCCTCGGTAACCCCTGAAACAGCCTTCAAGGCGCGCTCGACCCGCCCGACACACGACGCGCATGTCATGCCTTGGATCGACAGCTCTACGAGGCCGGTCGGCCCTGCGGCCTGGGACGGCACCGAATAGCCGACCTTCTCGATCGCCTCGATCAGAATTGCCTTGTCAACATATGATCTGGTGGTGACATTCGCGCGTTCCGTAGCCAGATTGACCGATGCGGCCTCGACACCGGGAACAGCCTTCAGGGCTCGTTCGACTCGGCCAACGCACGACGCGCAGGTCATGCCCTCTATCGGCAGCGATATAGCTTCAGACATCTCATTGGTGCGGACGGGGGCATTCATCGCCTCTTCCTTTCTTATTCGAAGAATCAAATTCTGGAGGAGGATCAGGCTTCCAACGATAGGAAGGTCAATAGAATAAA
Source organism: Ciceribacter sp. T2.26MG-112.2 (assembly GCF_900492205.1). GTDB lineage: Bacteria > Pseudomonadota > Alphaproteobacteria > Rhizobiales > Rhizobiaceae > Allorhizobium > Allorhizobium naphthalenivorans_A. The sequence goes on along the minus strand of NZ_UEYQ01000030.1, from coordinate 19,167 downwards.
TCCTTGCATGTGACCCTTGACCTTACCATCGTTGGAAGGCCCATCTTGTTCAGCATGAGAGCCGAACAAAGGAGATTTCTCATGCTGCTCAAGATCGAAAACATGACCTGCGGCGGCTGCGCCAAGTCGGTGACAAAGGCGATCCAGTCCGTCGACCCGAACGCTACGGTCAAGCCGGACCCCGCCGCTCGCACGGTCAAGGTCGAGACGGCGGCGACCATCGCCGATATCGAACGCGTTCTGGAAGAAGCCGGCTATCCTGCGGCCGCGACCTGATGAGGATGAAACGATGAACAGGCTAACCCCGATTTTCATAGGTGGCGCAATCGCCATCAGCGTGGGCCTGGCACTTGCTCAAACCCAGATGGATAACAATGGCGCTATGCAGGGACACAATATGCCCGGCATGAACATGCAGGGCATGGACATGTCCGCCGCGGACGAACTCTCGACCAAGGCTTACATGGCCGTCATGGAAAGCATGCAGAAGAACATGCTGATGGACTATTCAGGCGATGCCGATGTTGACTTCATGCGCGGCATGATTCCCCATCATCAGGGCGCTATCGACATGGCAAAGGTCGTTCTCGAGTACGGTCGCGACCCTGAGGTCCGCAAGCTCGCAGAAGACGTGATCAAAGCCCAGGAAGGCGAGATCGCGATGATGAAGAAATGGCTCGCCGATCGTGGCAAGTAACGCCTGTCGGGCGGCTTCTTGAGCCGCCCGACCAATCCCTGCATCTTACACAGGCTCGGGAGAGGGCGCGCTATTCCGCGTTTGACCCTGTCGAGCCCGGAGACCACGACGTTGCCATAGAACGCGCCATGCTAAGCAACCTTCGGAAGGCCGGGTTGTCATTACGTGGAGACCATACGCCGCTAAATGGCAAGATTTCCCCGAGAATTGCCCGATAGCACACGCCGGGGAACTGAGCCGCAGTCATCGCCTCGCTAACGACCGTCAATCCGCGGCCCAGAGCCACGAGTGGGAGCAGGTTCTCTCGTCCGACAAAATGGACGGTAATCTCGGGGTGCTGCCCCAGACCAGCCAAGCGCTGAACCAGGTAGTCATGAATTTCTCGGCCGGGCGCCACGTCATTCACGATGAAAGTTTCATCAACGAGGTCGGTCCAATCTACCTCGTCGCGCGCGGCTAACGAGTGATCCTCCGGTAGAACCGCAAAGACGCGCTCAGACCAAAAGTACGAGGTGTCGCAATCAGACCAGAGGCGGGTGCCGGTAAGGAAGGCGACGTCAAGAGAAAACTGGCGAATCGCCGCCACATGCTCTGAAGGATTGCCATCGATGAGTTCAACCTGAACCCTCGGATGCGCGCGATGATATGCACGCAATAGTTCTGCGAGAAACCCCGAGGCAATCGATGAGAATATTCCGATCCTCACGAAGCCGCTTTCAGAACGCCCTATGGCAGCAATATCTTCGGCTCCGTCGTCAACGTTTCTGAGAATTTGTCTTGCCCGTCCAAGGAACCGTTGCCCTGCATGGGTCAGCGAGATCCCCCAGGTGTGCCGGTGAAACAGCGAGGCGCCGAATTGAACCTCAAGGTCAGCAATACATCGACTGACCGCTGATTGCGATAGCCCGATGGCCGCCCCAGCTTTGCGGAAGCTGCCATGCTCGGCCACGACCACAAAGGTGTTAAGGTGACGCAGCTCTATTGCAGGTGGTCGCCTAGCCATGTCAGCAGCCTCCTACGAGGCGCGAGGCCGTTTAATTCAGGAGATGCCAAATCCAACGGCTCGCGCCACTGTTCGGGTCCAAGCTGTCTGATACCCGCGTCGATCACCGTCGCCCCTCGTTCGCTCGTATCCGTGCAACGACGAGTCGCGCAGCGAGTAAAGGGTTTCGGATCTGGCATGTCGCGATTCGAAGTGCCGTTGGTCATGCTGCGCTCTCGCTATCTGAAGCTGATTCATTGGAGGTCAGCGGCTATCTTGGTCGGCACGCCTTTCGTGATGATTATGTCCATGTGCGCCATGCTTCCGATGCATGAAGATATGGAGTACCGGACAAGCCAGAATGAGAAGCCAAGGCAACCAGCCCAGAGTGTGAGCACGATGCTCCGTGATGAGGTAAAAGGCGGCGATTGCGAGAAAGCCATAGAAGGCGACGCTGCTCGCTGTAAGCTTGGATCGTTGAGCGTTACCGCCCGTTTGCCTATCAGAGTTCTGGTCCATATTGCTCCTCCAGTATCGCGCGTGGCCTCGGCAGGTGCATGTGTGCCGCGACACCGCCTGTAAGCCGACCGCGAGGCAACTGCTGTTGAGATAGCAATGGCCGTCTGGGGGAGTCTTTAATCTCGATTAAGGTGTCGGGAACGACGAGGCTACCCTGCGCGGTTCGCCAAAAGGCCAACCTGGACGGATCCGGTTCGACTTCTCGCACATCAATGTGGAGGGCTTCGGTGGCCAGAGGAGCTACGCCATCACTGCTTTGATCGGGAACGGACACGCCGCTCCCCGTCGACACAATTCGGCGCGCTATTGAGGAGAGCTTGGCAGATCCCTTGTGGCCCATGGACTAGGCATGTGGCAGCGCCTCGAATCCGCAAACCAGATCGTCGACCGGACACGAGCAGGAACCGATCCTCACATCTACTCCGCATAGCACGAGCCGATCGCGGTCCGCGTCTGCGATGAAGCCGCACACGAGTCTAGTTGCGCTGCTGATCGCGATCATCGCGCATGTCGCCTCACTGGTGCGGTCGGCATTCGGCATATAGTCGCGGCAGCGAGTGACCGGATCGACCAGCAGGATTCCGTCGCATTTTGCGAAGAATGGGCTCAGCATCGTCCGTCGTCGAGTGCGAGCGACGAGAACCGCAACCCAGGTCTTCCGATCTGCCCGCAACAGCGCCATCGATGACATGCGTGACCCGCTGGAACAAGTTTCTGGATGTGACGAAATCATCACCTTGCGCGCCGCACTTTAACCTCGATCAAGCACATCGACCCTCGTCCCGGCGGATTGGTCGCGTTCCCGACACGAATTGACACCCTGCCGCGAACCTCCGCCCTGGACCTTGATCTGAATCAATTTGAGGTGGCTGTACATATAGTATGTGTTCCGGATCGGGGTATTCGCTCTATGTTGAAAGGGCGAGCCGTTCGATTGCGGAATCGAGGAATGCTCAGGTATTTGGCAGCACTGATGGTCTGCATGCTCGTTCTGGCGATCCAGGCCGGGCCAGCCATGGCGCATAACGGTGATTTCACGCCGTCCGGCACCGAAATCCGGCTTGCGAACGCCGAGTTCAGGGCCTCTGCAGCGGCCCAGGAAGACTGCCCGACCGACGCCAGTTGCTGCAAAGCCATCTGCGCTCCGTGCTTTGCACCGCTATGCACTTACCAAGGCGGACTCACCATCATCGGTTCCTGGACCACCAAATCATTTGCGCCAAGGCAAACCTGCCTGCGGTCGTTCATTCTTGGCCGCGACCCTCCCGTACCCCGAAATCAAATCCTCTAGGCGGCGTTCCGCGGCTAAAACCCTGTCGCCAGATTGGATCAACACTCTGGTTCCTGGAGATTTGTCGTGTTCGCGCCCACCTGATCCCCGGCGCAAAGCTGCGTCGGCGCACAGGTCCTCACGTCAGGATTGATTGCCTGTTCGGATAGCCACCGAGACGGGCTCCGCGCCCCGGAGGTGCAACATGAACTTGGATCGCTCTTTTTTCTCCCCCGAGCCCGCCCGATCATTTCAAAGCGCCAATTTGGCCATGATCAACGGCGCTTGGAGCAGCTTGCTGCCAAACAACCCCCCAGCAGACGGCGCTTCAAACGCCGAAAATGCCATTGTTCCTCAATCATCGAAGGCTTTGACGCTCTCAAGTCACGGCACCCATACGTCTGCTTCGCTTGGCGCCGTGTCTCCTCCGATCGATGCAAACCGCCTCATTCGGGGGTTCAGGACCGGCGACCGAAAATTCGACGCAGGCAACGAAATCCTCGGTATTGGGTCCACTACCGGTTCTTTGTTCAACCTTCTTGACGGTTGGATAGCGGTATATTCCTTGCTTCCCGATGGCCGGCGACAGATCGTGCATTTCGCATTGCCAGGCGCAGTGCTGGGGGTGCTCTCGTCCGGTCACATGCCCTCAAACGTCGGCGCGCAGGCCCTGACGGACGTAGTCGTTTCCGTCGTTCCGATGTCCGTTCTGAAATCGCGCCTGCGGGAAGACCCGGAAATCGGCTTGAGACTCGCGCAATCTGTAGCGCGCGAACGCGATCTTGCCTTCGATCACCTGACGAGTATCGGGCGTCGCTCGGCACGAGAGCGCGTCGCCCATCTCCTGCTGGAGCTGTTCACGCGATATCGGGCGCAATGGCCCGGCAACCGCATCGAAGAGATGGCGCTTCCCCTAACTCAAGAACAGATCGGCGATGCGACGGGCCTGACATTCGTTCATGTCAACCGTGTCCTCAGTTCCCTGCGGAAGGAGGGAATCGTTCAATTTCAATACCGGCGTCTTCGAATCCTCAATCCGGATAAGTTGATCGAGGTCGCGGGAGTGGATGTGGAGATCGCGAAGGCGTGGCTCGATCAAAACTCTTCGCGATCAGATGATCGAAGGCGGACCACATAGGCCGGTCCGCCATGCGACAGCCGGATGCGCGTTATCGCGGTGACCAATCCCGACCGACAGGTGAATACTGGAGCAAGGGCCGATGGTCCGGCATTGGTTACCGCCTGAAGGCGGGCGTCTTCCGCTCGATCTCATGCGCACAAGCCGCCGGTCCGCCGGAAATCGTCTGTAGCGATCCCGAACGCCGGTCGTTCTTCACCCTGCCGCAGCGCTTGCGAGCGGCTCATCGGGCGTGAAGAATACGTCGGCGTGCATATCCTCGACGCGGAGCCTCCGGTTGGTGGCAACCACCATGACGGCCTCCACCATCGGTGGCGGCCCGGCGATATATGCCTTCCAGCCGTCGAGATCTGGCAGATCCTTTGCGACCACAGCATCGACATAACCGGTTCGCAAAGCCGTGCCCGACGCCTGGTCGGACAGAACAGGGGTAAATGCCAGATTTCCGTGGATGGACGCGAGACCCTCAAAGTGGTCGACGAGATACAGATCGTTTTCCGTCCGCACCCCGAAATAGACGTGAATGGGTTGTCTCATCCCCCGTGCCAGCGCGGTTTCAACGATCGACTTGATCGGGGCGAGGCCCGATCCGCCCGCCACACAGAGAATTGGGCCGGCATGCTTCTCGCGCAGAAAGGACGAGCCGAAAGGCCCCTCGACCATGACCGGGTCCCCGAGATCGAGCACTGAATGAATGAGGTTAGAGGCCACGCCATCCGGCACGCGACGAATGTGAAATTCCAGCTCGTCGGCGCCCGGCGGGTTCGCCATCGAATAATCTCGTGTCGGCGTGGCCGGAAATGTCACGCGCGCGAACTGGCCGGCCGTAAAGGAGGCAGGCCGACCGTCTTTCGGGCGAACCCGGACAATTTTGATATCGTGGGTGACATCCTCAATGCCAACAACGCTACACTGGAGGCGTCGACGTGGATGGTCGGCCAGCTCGTCCGCACCACCCAGCCATGTAACGGTGGCGTCGGTTTTGGGGATTGCCCGGCAGGCGAGTATCAGCCCCTCAGCTTTCTCCTCGACGGAGAGCGCGAAACGCGAATGCTCCCGAAGGTCGACCTCGCCGGAGTTGAGGCGGGATTTACATGACCCGCAGCGTCCGGATCGGCAGCCGTGCGGATAGGCGATGCCGCTTGCAAGCGCGGCCTCGAGTATCGTCTGGCCTAGCGCGACTTCGATGCTGGCTCCAGCCTGCGGCAGGTCCACTCGTTTGCTGTTCATGACCATATCACTCATGCGGGCGTCGACAAGTCGAGGGCGGCCATGAGTCCGGGCTTCTGGCTCGCAAACGTCCCGTAGAAGATCTGCGACCCGACGATGGTTATCGGTGCGACCCGCACCCCGGTTCGCGCTTTCGCTTCCTCCATCACTGATGGATCGGTCAGATCGCGCTCCTGGAACGTGATGTCTTGTTCTTTGAGCCAGGTCTTGAGCGCCCGGCAGTCCGGGCAAGTGGGTGTCGTATAGATGATGACGCTGTTTGTGCTGGAATGCTTCATCTGTCGTCTCCTTTCGATTTGACAGTTCTTCATCCAGCTTGCGGTTTCCAACGATGGCAGGGTCAAGAAGATTTATTAAGGGTTGACCTTACCATCGTTGGAAGCCCCAATCTCCTTGGACGCGAACAACAGAGGAGGTCCCTATGCTTCGCTTCCAGGTCCCGAACATGACATGCGGCGGCTGCGCAAAATCAGTGACCAAGGCGCTTTTGAGCGTCGACGGGATGGCCCGGATCGAGACTGATCCTGACAAACGCAAGGTCCTGATCGAGACGAGCGCCGACAGGGCAGCCCTTGTCGCCGTTCTCGAAGAAGCAGGTTACCCGGCAGACACTCCTGAATCATCGGGGTGAGAGGCGTTTCGCCACAGCGCCCTGTTTCCGAACAAGCGGGAAGAACGGTCGGCGGCGCGGCCCCATCGCCTCAGCCGAGCCGCAAGAACTTAATCTGGATCAAAGATTCGGAACGTCGGACCGAAGACCTTTGCACCGAAGATTCTGCCCTGCCGAGAACTGGCCAGTGTCACGGAACAAGAATGGCCTGCATTCCGAGTTATCGCCAATGGCCAGTGAAGGACAACATCGAATGAGCTCATCGCATAGCCAACACGGCAACCACCACGCACATCATCGGACGGCTGCCAACGGTCCGCACCACGACCACGCGGCCGCAAGCATCGTCTCGGCAGCCGGCTCAACCCATGCCGAACATACCGGGCACGGCGGACACGATCATGCGGAGATGGTCGCCGACTTTCGCCGCCGCTTCTGGGTTTCGCTCATTCTCACGCCGCCCGTCCTGCTTCTGTCTCCGATGATCCGCCATTGGCTCGGCCTGACCGAGCTATTGTCGTTTCCGGGCGACGGTCTCGTGCTCTTCGTCCTCTCGACCATCGCCTACGTCTATGGCGGCTGGCCGTTCCTGACCGGCTTCACCTCGGAGCTGCGCAAGGGCCAGCCCGGCATGATGACGCTGATCGCGCTCGCGATCTCGGCCGCCTATTTCTTCTCGGCGGCGGTCACCTTCGGGTTCCCCGGCGAAGCCTTCTATTGGGAATTGGTGACGCTCATCGCCATCATGCTGCTCGGCCACTGGGTGGAGATGCGTTCCGTCATGGGGGCTTCCCGCGCGCTGGAGGAACTGGTGCGCCTGCTTCCAGACAGCGCGACGCGGATCGATGCGGACGGCTCGACGCATGAAGTAGCGATCTCCGCCCTCCAGCCCGGCGACCGCGTCATCGTCCGGCCGGGCGCGAAGGTGCCGGTCGATGGCGAGATCATCGAGGGATCGTCCGCCTTCAACGAGGCGATGCTGACAGGCGAATCGCGGCCTGTTTCCAAGACCGTCGGCGCGCCAGCCATCGGCGGGGCGATCAACGGCGCCAATGCCGTGACGATCAAGGTGACGGCGACGGGGGACGCGACCTATCTGTCTCAGGTCATCGACCTCGTAAAGAAGGCGCAGGCGACCCGTTCCAAGACCCAGGACCTCGCCAACCGGGCAGCCGCCTGGCTCACCTATATCGCCCTCGTCGTCGGCTTCGGGACGCTTTTCGTCTGGTGGATCGTTCTCGGATCGCCCCTGGAGTTCGCTCTGGAGCGCATGGTGACGGTCATGGTCGTGGCCTGCCCGCATGCACTCGGCCTCGCCGTGCCCCTGGTGGTGGCCGTCAGCACATCGCTGAGCGCGAGCAACGGTCTGTTGATCCGCGACCGGGCCGCTTTCGAGCGCGCGCGCAATCTTGATGCAACGGTCTTCGACAAGACAGGGACGCTGACGGAAGGACGTTTCGGCGTCAGCGATATTGTCCTTCTGTCCGCTGGCGACGAAAGCCAGGAATTGGCGTTCGCCGCCGCAGCGGAGAGTCAGTCGGAACACCCAATTGCACATGGCATCGTCGCTGAAGCCAAGAAGCGCGGCATCGCGATCCCCAAGGCCACCGAGGTCAGCAATATCACCGGCGAAGGCATCACCGCCAAGGTTGACGGCGAGGAGCTTCGGATCGTCAGCCCCGGCCATCTCGCTCGGCAAGGCAGCCCGATCGATCATCCGAAGCTCAAGGAGCTGGAAGCAGACGGCAAGACGGTGGTTGTACTTGTCCGCGATGGCGCGCCGCGCGCGCTCTTCGCGCTTGCCGACATCGTGCGTAGCGAATCGAGAGAAGCCATCGCCGAACTGAATCGCCTTGGCATAAAGTCGGTGATGCTGACGGGCGATGCGAAGGGCGTTGCGGAATCGGTATCCAGGGAACTCGGCATCTCCGAATATTTCGCCGAGGTGCTTCCCGATCAGAAGTCGGACAAGATCAAGGAATTGCAATCGCGTGGCCTTTCGGTGGCGATGGTGGGCGATGGCGTCAACGATGCGCCAGCTCTTGTCCAGGCCGATCTCGGCGTCGCCATCGGCGCTGGTACGGATGTCGCCGTGGAATCCGCCGATGTGGTCCTCGTCAAAAGCGATCCGCGCGATGTGGCGGCCATTCTCGGTCTCTCGCGCGCGACCTACCGTAAGATGGTCCAGAATCTGATCTGGGCGACTGCCTACAATACCGTGGCGATCCCCATGGCCGCCGGCATCACCTTCGGGACCGGCTTCCTGATGACGCCGGCCGTAGCTGCGGTCTTCATGTCGGCCAGCACCATCATCGTCGCCATCAACGCGCAGTTCCTGCGCCGCTACCGCAGGAACGGATGACCCACATGGATACGACGAACCACGCTTCGAGCCATGTGATCCTTCCCCTTCCGGGAAACGACGCCTTTGCCCAGCGCCTCGCCAGCGAGGGCGGTTGGCCGCTCGGCAACCTCGAAACCCGGAATTTCCCCGACGGCGAAAGCTATCTCCGCATCCTGTGCGACGTGACCGACAAAGCGGTCATTTTGGTCAGCACCCTGTCTCACCCCGATGAAGGCTTTCTGCGGCTGGTCTTCGCCGCCGACGCCGTACGATCACTGGGCGCCAGAGAGGTAACGCTGATCGCCCCGTACCTCGCCTATATGCGGCAAGATCGGCGCTTTCGACCGGGCGAGGCGGTCACGTCCCGCACATTCGCAAGACTCGTATCGGCAACCTTCGATCGCCTGATTACCGTCGACCCGCACTTGCATCGCCATCCAACACTTTCGGCGATCTATTCCATTCCGACAGCGACGCTTCATGCGGCCCCGCTCCTTGCCGACTGGATAGGGTCGGAGGTCAAGGCCTCACTGCTTATCGGCCCTGATGAGGAAAGCGAGCAGTGGGTCTCGGCCATCGCGAAGCGCATCGATGCGCCACATGCGGTCCTGAGGAAAGTCCGACACGGCGATCGCGACGTCGAAATCGAACTTCCCGATCTCTCCGCCTGGCACGATCGTCAGCCTGTACTCGTGGATGACATCGCCTCATCAGGCCATACTCTTATCGAAGCGGCGAGGAAGTTGCGACTGCAAGGTCTGGCTCCGCCTGACGTCGCTGTCGTGCATGGCATCTTCGCGGGCGATTCGTATCAACAGCTTGCCCCGCTCTGCGGTCGCATCGTTTCGACCGACTCCGTTGTCCACGCCAGCAACCGTATTGAGCTTGCGCCGCTTATTGCCGCGCATCTCCGGACGGACACGGCGGCAGGGTCGGATCAGATCCGCCACCGCCGTCCTCCGGAGCCGCTCGATGCAGTGGAGCGCGCGGGCATCGACTCATTCCCCGCCAGCGATCCACCGCCATGGTTGGGGGGACATCGGTAGCGCTGTCGATAGATCGCACTCAACAAGCAGTCAAAAAAGGATCCCGAAAGCATGGCCGCAGCGACTCCCGAACTCTTCAAGGCATGGCGCGACGGCTATGGCCAGATCCGACATAGCGACGAAACCATCGAGCGCATTCAAACGCTGGCCATGTCGGGACGGATCGAACCTGATCGGCTCTACCGACTGCTCGCAGCGGCCGACCGCCTGACCTCGGCTGCCATGTGGACCATCGTCCACATGACCTATGCGAGGCGTGTCGATTTGTCCGGCGCTCCTCTGCCAGCCGACGCCTTCAAAACCGTTCCGGAGGGCCATACCGGCGGTTCGCTCAACATGGCCCCGGCTTTCGTCGGCTATCTGGTTGCCAACGCGATTTCGGCAACAACCCGATCGTGGCTTATGGGTCAGGGGCATTGCGTGGCGGCGATCGATGCAGTCAACGCGCTGACAGGCGACGTTTCGCAAGCTCAGCTCGGGCGCTATGATCGCAGCGAGAAAGGGCTGTCTCAACTCGCAGCCGATTTCTACTCCTACGCTATCGACGCGAGCGGCCGGCCGGGCGTGCCGATCGGCAGCCACGCCGGCCCAACCACCGCCGGTGCGATCTCGGAGGGCGGCTATCTCGGGTTCTCGGAAGTGCAGTACGTCCATGCGCCACTGACAGGCGAAAGCCTCGTCGCCTTTCTCAGCGATGGCGCGTTTGAGGAACAGCGCGGATCGGACTGGACGCCGCGCTGGTGGCGCTCGGAGGATTCCGGCTTCGTTGTTCCAGTGATGATCATGAACGGCCGCCGTATCGAGGAACGCGTCCAGATCGCGCAGCAAGGCGGGGCAGATTGGTTTGCCGATCATCTCAGCCTCAACGGATTCGCGCCGATGAGGATCGATGGCCGGGACCCCGCCGCCTTCGCTTGGGCCATCCTCTCAGCGGAAGAGCAGCTCACGCGCTTCGCGACCGATCCCAGCCGCCGCTATCCCGCACCCATTCCCTATGTCATCGCCGAGACTGTCAAAGGATTCGGCTTCCCCGGAGCGGGCACAAATGCCGCGCACAATCTTCCTCTGACGGGCAACCCGTCGCGAGACGAAGCGGCGCGTCAAGCCTTCAACGACGCTGCAAGGGCTCTATTCGTGCCGCCGGGCGACATTGATGACGCCGTGTCCGAGATTGCCATTCATGAGAGGCAGGGCCGCGTTCCCGAAAGCAAGCATCCTCTGGCATCCCGTAATCCCGCAGCGCCGCACCTGCCCGAACCTGACTGGTCCCAGGAAGGTTACCCCTCCTACTGCGCCATGCATGCAATAGATCGCTGGTTTGTCCGGGTCGTCGATGCCAATCCCGGCCTTCGTCCGCGGGTCGGCAATCCCGATGAACTCCGCTCGAACCATATGGGCGCAACGCTCGACAGGCTTCGCCACCGCGTAAACCAGTCGGAGCCTGGCGTTGCCGATGCCGTCGACGGCGCGGTTATCACGGCCCTGAATGAGGAAGCCGTGGCCGGTGCGGCGCTCGCCAACAAGGGCGGCATCAATCTGATCGTCAGTTACGAAGCCTTCGCGATGAAGATGCTAGGCGGCCTGCGCCAGGAGATCATCTTCTCCCGCCACCAACGGGAAGCGGGCAAAACGCCGGGCTGGATCTCCGTGCCGCTCGTCGTCACATCGCACACCTGGGAGAACGCAAAGAACGAACAGTCACACCAGGATCCGACGATTGGCGAGGCCCTGTTGGGCGAGATGTCGGATACGTCCCGCGTGCTGTTTCCCGTCGATGCGAACAGCGCTGCCGCGGCGCTGCGGTCGGTCTATCGCGGGCGCGGCCAAGTAGCTTGCCTTATCGTGTCCAAGCGCGACATGCCTCACCGTCTCGACGCCGAGGCGGCCGAGCGCTTCGTCAACATAGGTGCGGCTCATATCGACGGCGACCCGGATGGAGCGGCACTCCAGCTCGTCACGATCGGCGCCTATCAACTCGAAGAAGCTCTCAAGGCCGCCCACCGGCTGAAAGCGCATGGTCGACGGGTCGTCGTCACGGCGATTTCGGAGCCTGGACGCTTTCGGGCGCCGCGCGATCCGCTCGAGGCCGAATTCACAGCGCGCGATGACCAGCTTGCAAGCCTTTTCCCACCCGATCTGCCCCGCCTTATCGTCACTCACACCCGCCCAGAACCGATGGTCGGCCTGCTTCGACGGCTAGACGGCGGCCCGAAACGGACCGCGGCGCATGGATATATCAGTCGTGGCGGCACGCTGGATGTTTCCGGCATGCTTTTCGCCAACCGCTGCTCATGGGCGCACCTTGTCGACGCATCCGCACGGCTCTCGGACTGGTCGCGCGATGAACTGCTCACCCTGGCCGAACGCAACGCAATCGATGGATGTGGCGCTCCTGCCGATCTGTCCAAAGCACAAGATTGAGGGCAACATGCTCACACTAACTTCGCTTGGCGGTGCGGGAACCGTCACCGGCTCGAAACATCTCCTCACCAATGGCGACAAGCGCATCCTGATCGATTGCGGCCTGTTCCAGGGCCTGAAGAACCTGCGCGAACTCAACTGGGCAGCACTTCCGGTTACGCCATCGAGCATCGACGCCGTCGTCCTGACGCATGCCCACCTCGACCATTCCGGCTATTTGCCCAAGCTCGTTCGAGATGGCTTCCGCGGCCGAATCTACTCTACCGAGGCGACGCGCGACGTTGCCGAGCTGATCCTGAAGGACAGCGGCCACCTCCAGGAAAAGGATGCCGAATACGCCAATCGAAAGGGCTTTTCGAAGCACAAGCCTGCGCTTGCGCTCTACGGCATCCGCGACGCCGAGCACTCCCTCGAATTCTTCTCGCCCGAACCTTTCGACAAGCCCATTCACCTTCCAGGCAATGCGACACTGACCTTCCGCCATGCCGGGCATATCTTGGGCGCGGCTATCGCGGAAATCGAATGGGCAGGGCGTCGAGTCGCTTTCTCGGGCGATCTCGGCCGCTACGATGACCCCGTTCTTCCCGACCCCACGGCTGTCGAAAACGCCGACTACGTCGTAATCGAGTCGACCTACGGAAATCGCATCCACGATCAGGTCGATCCCACAGAGGCTTTGGGAAGCGTCATTGAGCGCACGACCGCCAGGGGCGGAACCGTTGTGATCCCCGCCTTCGCGGTTGGGCGAGCCCAATCACTTCTCTACCATCTCTGGAAGCTGAGAATGAATGGCCGTCTCGGAAAGATTCCCATCTATCTCGACAGCCCCATGGCGATCGACGCAACGGATTTGCTGCATGCGCATCGTTCCGATCACCGGCTGAGCCCGCAGGAATGCAATGCGATTTGCTCGATCGCCACCTACACGCGCGACGTTGAGGGTTCCAAGGCGATCACCGCAAGCGCCTACCCGAAGATCGTTATTTCGGCGAGCGGCATGGCCACCGGTGGACGGGTCCTGCACCATCTCAAGGCGTTTGCCCCCGACAGCCGCAACACCATTCTCTTCTCGGGTTTTCAGGCAGCCGGAACGCGGGGCCGCGCTATGATGCAGGGCTCCCGCGAGATCAAAATCCATGGCCAGTGGATCCCGGTTCGGGCAGAGGTCGCGGACCTGTCCATGCTGTCGGCGCATGCCGACGCAAACGAGCTGATGCGCTGGCTGTCCGGCTTCCGTCGGCCGCCGTCCCGCGTGTTCATCGTGCATGGTGAAGACGATGCCTCCGAAGCGCTGCGCGTGCGGATCGACCGCGAGCTTGGATGGAACGCAGTCGTCTCACGCCAGAATCAGGCTTTCGACCTATGACGATCAACAACGTCGAACCCGAGGTTCCTTCTCAGCCGACGCTACGCGTGCGGCGCCTGCGGCTGCACACTCAGCACCAGGCCGTGGTGGTGATGCGCACCGATTGCCATGTCTGCCGCTCGGAGGGTCTGTCCGCGCGCACCCAGGTCCTCGTCTCGATCGGCGCGAGACAGGTACAGGCAACGCTCTTTCAGGTCGAAGGAGATGCATTGCTCGCTCAGGATGAAGTCGGTCTTTCTGAAACAGCCTGGCAGATCCTCGGCGTTAGCGAGAATGACAATGTGACGGTGACCCATCCTCCGGCCGTGGAGTCTCTGACGAGCGTGCGCCGTCGCATATATGGCAATCGCCTCGACGCGCACGCCTTTGCCGAAATCGTGAGCGACGTGGTCGCAGGCCGCTATACCGAGGTCCATCTCGCCGCCTTTCTGACCGCCAGTGCCGCGCTTCCTCTCGACGAGAGCGAGACTGTTGACCTCACGCGCGCCATGGTCGATGTCGGCGACCGGATGAGCTGGAATGCTCCGATCGTTGTGGACAAGCACTGTGTCGGCGGGTTGCCGGGCAATCGAACCACGCCGATCGTCGTCGCGATCGTGGCCGCCAATGGCCTTGTCATGCCGAAGACGTCTTCGCGCGCGATTACCTCGCCAGCCGGCACCGCCGACACAATGGAAACGCTTGCCCCTGTCGACCTCAGCATCGAAACCCTTCGACGCGTCGTGGAAGCAGAAGGCGGATGCATCGCCTGGGGCGGGGCGGTGCATCTCAGCCCCGCCGACGACATTTTCGTCCGGATCGAACGCGAACTCGACGTGGATACCGAGGGACAGCTTGTCGCTTCCGTCCTTTCAAAAAAAATCGCCGCTGGCTCGACGCATGTGGTTATCGACATCCCGGTTGGGGCAACCGCCAAGGTGCGCAGCGAAGCGGCCGCCGATCAGCTCGCCAGTCGCCTCAGCGCCGTCGCTGCCCGTTTCGATCTGGCCCTGACCTGCGTCCAGACCGACGGTTCGCAACCCGTCGGGCGCGGCATCGGCCCAGGTCTAGAAGCCTTCGACGTCCTGGCGGTTCTTCAAAACGCGCCGGATGCGCCGGACGATCTGCGACGCCGCGCGATCCTGTTGGCGGGCGCCGCGCTTGAGATCGGTGGAAAGGCCGCAAAGGGGAAAGGTGAAGCGCTTGCGTTGGCGACCTTGGTCGACGGTCGTGCCTGGTCGAAGTTCATGGCGATCTGCGAGGCGCAAGGCGGACTTCGTGAGCCACCGAAGGCCGCACAGGTTCATCCGTTGATCGCGTCGCGCGCCGGCCGCGTCGTCCATATCAACAATCGCAAAATCGCCCGACTCGCCAAGCTCGCCGGAGCGCCGGAGTCGAAGGCGGCAGGCGTCCAAATGGCCGTCCGCCTCGGCGACGAGATCGCCAGCGGCCAGCCGCTTTTGCACGTTCACGCCGAGACGGCTGGTGAACTTGGCTACGCACTGGACTATGCCGCGCATGCAGGCGACCTTTTCGAGGTCGAAAGTTGACGTGGCGGCTGTCCATTTGGATACGCCGGCACCGTTCGGCCGGCGCATTCTCGATCTACCAGCGCTTGATGCACTGGATGGTCCTTATCCTGTGTATCATCCAGGTCCCCACGGCCTGGGCGATCCAACGCACGCACATGGCGCACCTTTTCTTGAAACCTAAACCCTTCGACCTTTTCCTGCATCAGGTTCACGCCTGGAGCGGATGGCTGATTATGGCGCTGGCGCTCAGTCAACTTATTCTGCGCTTCACATATGGCCGACCACCTCCGATCCAGGGCATGTCGGTGCTTGAGCGCATGATCGCAGGGGTCACTCATGCGGTGCTCTACGGCCTATTGCTCGCACTGCCGATCACAGGCACGATCGCTATGTACGTGACGTTCCGCATCGCTTCCCTGCACAGCCTGCTGAGCTGGATGCTTCTGGTCGTTGCGACCACTCACGCCCTCGCTGCTCTGTGGCATCACTTCTGGCGTCGCGACGACGTGCTGCGGCGAATGATCAGGAACACGAAATAGCGCGCCGGACAGTCAGCCCACGGGTAAATTCTATCTAGTCGAGCGCGCTTCTCCGCGCGAGCAGCACACTCATTTGCGGAGATTGGCGCGCAGGTCGTTTCGGTGAGCGGCCTCGCAAGCATTGATCCCTACGTGTTTGATGCAGCGCAAAGTGATCATTCTGGATCTGCGCTAGATTTGCCCCCAGTTTCTACATTCAAGCAAACCGAAGGATGAGCCGTGGTGGCCGCCGGCGTGACAATGGTCAAGGCGTTCAGAAGGTCGCATAATTGGGCGACCGCCTTGCGGCGCGGGTTTATCCTTTTCCTCGCCATCGCGTTCGGGCTTACGGCGTTTCTCACAGATGGCGGGCATCAAGCGCGTGCTGCTTCAAGGGAGGGCATCCCGGCGCTCATGACTCAAGCTGGGGATTGTGCCGACCTCCTCGTGCGCATGCCCTGCGACAACGATACCCAACGCGGCGCCGAGCACCCGTGCGACAGCGGTCACTGCCTGTCGAGCCTCGGGTGCTTCCTCTGCGCTCCGCTGAACACGGCCTGGAGCTGGCGCACGTTGAACGGCGAGACAGTCTCGCCGGCTGCATCGCCCGTGCCCTCATCCGCGGAGTTGCGTCGTCAGAAGCGACCTCCGCGATCCATCTTGGTCATCTGAGCACCTTCGGCCTGTTCTGTCCGTGTGCTCCAGCCGACCCGAGGACTGGCACAATGCCTTAGTCTTCCGACCGTGCGCGTCCCAGGCCGCCCAACGATACGGCCGAGGAGACGAGCCGTTCTGCGTGACGCCGACGTGACATAGCCTCCAATCGTCGGCTGCCGGCGAGCCAGAAAGGGCCATGCACGGACCTTGCCGAAATCGGTAGGCAGCGGCACGCGAGGAAGTCTTCGGTATCCGCACGCCGGGCCACTTTTCAAACTCACCTCAAGATGTGCTCGAGCAGCCCGCAAGGCTGCGAGCCGAGGAGCTGAATACCATGTTAAAGACCCACTCGACCCGTTCGATTTCCATCACCGCGGCAGTCCTGACAGCAACCGCGATTCGCAGACGTGCGGCCATGCTGGCCTTCGCGACGGCATCGGCCCTGGTGCTTGCTATTCCGTTCGCCGCCACCGTCCGAGCGGAGCCTGCTGCAACCGGCTTCGTCTATACGGCCGATGAATTTGGCAACACCGTTAGCCGCATCGACCTTACCACGGAAAAGATCGACATCGTTCCGGTCCCGATCACGCCCCACAACGTGCAGTTCGTATCGGGAAAAGATTTGGTGCTGGCGGTGGGCCTGCCGGTCGCCGGCAAAGCTGAAGACGCTCATGCGTCCAATGGGGCTGGCCATGGCGGCGACGGACATGGTGATGCCGCTGTCGCAGGCCAATTGATCGTCCTCGACGCGGCCGATATTTCCTCCGGCGTGAAGGCGTCGATCCCCGTGGGTGGGCATCCTGCGCATGTGATCGCAGACGCGCAAGGCAATCGCGCCTACGTCTCGAATTCCGAAGACGACAGCTTGTCGGTCGTTGATCTTGCCAAGGGCGAGGTCGTCGCCACGGTCGGCACCGGCGACTACCCCCACGGCCTGCGGATGAGCCCGGATGGAAGCGCCATCTATGTCGCGAATGTCCAGGACGGTACTGTTTCGGTTATCGACACAACGGCGCTTTCGGAAGTTGCCAGGATCAAGGTAGGCGTTGCGCCCGTCCAGGTCGGCTTCACACCTGACGGAAAGCGGGTCTATGTCTCGCTGCGCGATGAAAACAAGGTCGCCGTTATCGACACGCAGTCGCGCGAGGTGATCGCACGCATCAATGTCGGCCGTTCGCCCATCCAGGTTTACGCCACGCCTGATGGCCGGCTGGTTTACGTCGCGAACCAGGGAACCGAAACGGAGCCGGATGAGACGGTCTCGGTTATCGATGTCGTAGGCGGGAATGTCGTGAAGACCATCCAGACGGACAAGGGCGCTCACGGCGTGACGGTCGTTGCCGACGGAGCCTTTGTCTTCGTCACCAACATCGTGGCCGGGACCGTTTCCCAGATCGACGTCGGCAGCCAGTCCGTGGTCAAGACATATGCTGTCGGCAAGGGACCGAACGGCGTCACCTATCAGGCGCAGTGATGCAACGTCGGGGCGGCGCTTCGCCGCCCCGCACGACCTAAGCCTCAAACCTAGGAGCAGGACGGCCGGCATGCAGGCTTCATCAATGGACAAAGGGTCGGCGAGGCTCTATTCTTTGCCCATGCTTCGCGCGTTGCTTATCATTGTTACAACCATCTCGCTTGCCGCTGCTTCTTTTGCCGTTCAAGCACACGAGACCCGCATGTCCGGGATGTTGGAACGCGCCGCGCTGACGTAGCACATGGAGCAAGCCTCTTCTTCGATGGCCGCTTGCAGCGAAGGGAAATCCTGCAAAGCAGATGCCGGATTGTGCGCCTTCGCCTGCGCCGGAATATCGGCCTGGCTTCCGGTTGTGCGTACTTCGGCAAAGCAAATCAGCTCGCGGCAAAAATATCCCTTCCCGCCGGATGCCGTCTTCGTTGCGGCAGCTCCCGGCCGGAATGATCGCCCTCCTATATCGCGCCTCCTCTGAGCCTGCGGCGGGGCTGATCCCGCTGCGATCCATTTGGACCTTTCAGGCGGGACAGATCGTCCCGAGGTGACGAATATGACGACCTTTTCACGACGCGGCTTCCTCGCCGCCAGCGCAGCCATGCTTGCTGCATCCCATTTCCCCATCAGGGCCTACGGCCAGGACGCGGCTGCGATCCGCCTGGCCGCCACCAGCCGCACGCTCGATATAGACAATCGACCGGCCACCGTTTTCGGACTTGCTGGTCCCAACGGGCAGGGGCTGCTCCTCGATCCGGGCGAGCGATTTCGGGTGGATCTGACCAACGATCTCGCCGAGTCCACGATCATTCATTGGCACGGCCAGATTCCCCCGAACGCTCAGGACGGCGTCCCGGATATGCCGCAGCCGCTTCTTCAGCCCAGTGAAACGCGCAGCTTCGATTTCGCGCCCCAGCCCGGAACGCACTGGATGCACAGCCATGTGCCGATCCAGGAAATGCGATTGCTCGCCGCGCCGCTGATCGTCCGGAGGGCAGAAGACCTATCCGCCGATCGGCAGGAAGTCGTCCTGTTCCTGCACGACTTCGCGTTCAAGACACCGGAAGAAGTGCTGGAAGAGATCACCAGCGCAAGCGCTGATGGACATGGCGCTGCCGGCATGTCACGCGCGATGCAAGGCATGAACCATGGCGGCATGCCTGGAATGAACCAGGGCGAGGCCGGGGGAATGGGCTCGATGGCCATGGATATGGGTAACATGGCGATGGATCTCAACGACTACGACTGGGATGCCTATCTCGCCAATGACCGAACCCTGTCCGATCCCGATGTCGTTCAGGTCGAACGCGGCGGCCGGGTTCGGCTCCGTGTCATCAACGCAGCCGCAGCCACCGTTTTCTGGATCGACACGGGCGAAGCACAAGCCCGGCTC
>NZ_UEYQ01000029.1 GCF_900492205.1 Ciceribacter sp. T2.26MG-112.2 | reverse complement strand
GGCGATTTCATCGAACGGGTTCATCGACATCTTGACGTTGGCCAGCTCCACGCCGGTCCCGTCCGTCTTGACGCGGATCTTGACGTTGTAGTCCACAACCCGCTTAACGGTCACGAGTATCTTCATGGGTTCCTTCCTTCACTGCTCCCGCCGGAAAATGCGCTCAAGCGCGGTCCGCCGATGTTCGAATGGCGACATCGATACGCATTTTTTCCCCAAACACAACGCTCCTGCGAAGGGCGTTCTGATTTTGCCGAAGGAATAATTGACGTTTACGTGCGCGTCAACATTTCTCGTCGCGATTTTGCTCAACGGCCCCAGTGAACGGGGCGCTTCGCCTCAACCGGGGCCGGCAGGACCACCCGCGGAGCGGGCTCGAGGCGATGCCGGACGGCAGCCGGCGTGACGATGGTACGGTCGAACAGCGGCACCCCGCGACGGCGCATGAACAGCACGAGAATTGCGCCTGCCAGGATGCCGCCGACATGGGCGCCCCAGGAGACATTGGTTTCGCCGTCGGCCAGCAACATGAAGAACTGCTGGCCGATCCAGAAGGCCAGTGGCACGAAGGCGGGCAGCGGCAGGGGAAAGCGGAACAGCACGAGGACCCAGATCCGCACCTTCGGATGGAGCATGAGATAGGCCGCGACCACGCCGGAGACGGCACCTGAGGCGCCGATCAGCGGCGCTTGCGACAGCGGCGCGACGAGGGCGTGGAACAGGGCGCCGGCCGCGGCGCAGGCGAGATAGAAGATCAGGAAGCGAAAATGCCCCAGCGCATCCTCGACATTGTCGCCGAACACCCAGAGGAACAGCATGTTGGAGCCGAGATGCATCAGGTCCACATGCAGGAAAGAATAGGTGAGAAAGGTCGCGTCGGGCGGCACGATCACCAGCGAAGGATCGAGCACGGCGCTGTCGAACACCACGGCCGGGATGAAGCCGAAGCCGAAGACGCTCGCCTCCGCCACCGCTTCCGGCGTCAGAAGGACGGTGAAGGCGAAGATCAGGACATTGGCGAGGATCAGGCCGAAGGTGACGTATTGCCGCCGGATGTGCTTGAGGGCGTTGCGGTCGTGCAGCGGAATGAACACTTGACGACCCCCTTGGCCTGTCGGCCGTCTATCGGTTCTTGCCCGGAACCCAGAGAATGTCGGCCTTGCCGCCGTCATTGGCGAAGCGGGCGGCAACGAACAGGAAGTCGGACAGACGGTTGATGTATTTCAGCGCCGGTTCGTCGATCGTCTCGCCTTCGAAGCGCGACAGTTCGACCATGATGCGCTCGGCGCGCCGCGCCACCGTGCGGGCCAGATGCAGATGGGCGGCGGCCGGCGATCCGCCCGGCAGGATGAAGGACTTGAGCGGATCGAGATTGGCGTTCAGCTGGTCGATCTCGCCCTCGATGCGCGTGACCTGCGCCTCGATCACCCGCAGCGGCTCGTAGGACAGCGTCTCGCCGGTTTCGGGCGCCGCCAGATCGGCCCCGAGGTCGAACAGGTCGTTCTGGATGCGCATCAGCATGCCGTCCAGTTCGGGCATTCCGCCGGTGTGCAGCCGGGCGACCCCGATCGTCGAATTGGTCTCGTCGATCGTGCCATAGGCGTCGACGCGCAGATCGTGCTTCAGCCGGCGCGGGCCGGTGACCAGCGCAGTGGTGCCGTCGTCGCCGGTGCGGGTATAGATCTTGTTGAGCCTGACCATCTTGTCGTTCCTTTCCTAGCGGCCGCCGCCGGTCAGCCACAGCGTCAGCATGATCAGCGCGACCGCCACGGCCTGGAGGATCACGCGCATACGCATCAGCTTGTTGGAGGTGTTGCCGCTGCCGCCCTTCATCATGTTGAAAAGGCCCCGGATGAGAACCAGGACGACGAGCCCCATGACGATCAGGGTGAGCACGGTGGTGAAGGTGGACATCGTTTTTATGCGAGCTTTCTCAAAGGTTTGTCAGTCCAGCATCCGCATCAGCCGGTAGAAGAGATCGGCCGGCAGCAGGCGTTTCAGCAAAATGCCCCGCCGGGCTGGAACGGTAACGGG
This sequence comes from Ciceribacter sp. T2.26MG-112.2, assembly GCF_900492205.1. Taxonomy (GTDB): domain Bacteria; phylum Pseudomonadota; class Alphaproteobacteria; order Rhizobiales; family Rhizobiaceae; genus Allorhizobium; species Allorhizobium naphthalenivorans_A. The sequence continues at coordinate 38,546 of NZ_UEYQ01000029.1, read as the reverse complement.
ATAATGTGTGCGGGGGCGGGTGGCGGTCAAGGCGTGTTTCAGCACTTTGTAGACGGCGTCCGGACCGAGCTTGTAGCGGTTGACCGGCCCTGTCCCGTCGAGGCGCGCCAACTGACGTTTGTATTCCCCCGCATGGGCGGAATTGTCGAGGTCGACATTTTCCTCGATCATCTTCAGCGCATTGGCGGTGAAGCGGCTTTCGATCGGCCCCGGCTCGATCAGGCTGACGAGGATGCCTGAACCTTCGAGTTCCATCCTGAGCGTGACGGTGAGGCCTTCAAGCGCATATTTCGAGGCGGTATAGGCGCCGCGATAGCGGTAGGGCAGGAGCCCGAGGATGGAGGAGCACTGGACGATCCGGCCCTGGCCGCGGGCCCGCATCAGCGGGATCACCCGCCTGGTCAGCTCGTGCCAACCAAAGAAATTGGCCTCGAACTGTTGTCGGAGAACGTCGGTCGACAGATCCTCGATCGCGCCCGGCTGGCCATAGGCGCCGTTGTTGAACAGCGCGTCGATCCGCCCGCCGGCCCGTCTCGTCACCTCTTCGACCAGCGCGGCAATGCTCGCCGCGTCGGTATAGTCCATCAGCAGGGCCTCGATGCCGTCGGCCTCGAGAGGCTGAAGATCTTCCGGCCTGCGGACGGTTGCGAACACGCGCCACCCGTCGGCGGCGAGCGCCCTTGCGCAATGGGCGCCAATCCCGCTCGAGCAGCCGGTGACGATGATGGTCGCTCTGTCCGTCATTGATTGTTCCCTGTACAAACCGTGCGGGTTTCCCATATTCGTTCGCGGGTGACAATCGGTCCGTCGAGCCAGCGGCCAGCGAAAGCAAGGAGATCTGATGCCGGCGTTCCTGCGCATGCTCTACAAGGTCAGCTTCGACGCCCTCAATCATTTCAGCGAAGACGACGGCTGGGCCATGGCGAGCCATGTGGCCTTGTCGGCGCTGCTGGCCGTCTTTCCCTTCCTGATCTTCGGCACGGCGCTGGCGGGCCTGCTCGGTGCCGACAGCTTTGCCGACACGGCCGTGCATCTGATCTTCGACACCTGGCCGGAGGCGATCGCCAAGCCGCTGTCGGATCAGGTGGTCGAGGTGCTCACCATCCCGCGCGGCGGCCTGTTGACGATCTCGGTGCTGGCGGCCGCCTATTTCGCCTCCAATGGGGTGGAGGCGCTCAGGGCGTCGCTCAATCGCGCCTATCGCGTACCCGAGACCCGCCCCTGGTACATCACGCGCCTCGTCAGCCTCGGTTATGTCATCGGCGCGGTCATCGCGCTCGCCGCCATCAGCGCCCTTCTCGTTGCGGTCCCGGTGGCGCTCGCCTTTGCCGAAAAATGGTTTCCCCTGCTCGAGGATTTCCTCGCCACCGTCTCCAACTGGCGGATCTACGGCACGCTCGCCGTGCTGGTCCTCGGCCTGATGGTCTTCCATCTCGGCCTGCCGGCCGGCCATCGGCGCGTCCGCGACGTCATTCCCGGCGTGCTCTTGACCCTGATCCTCTGGCTCGTCGGCGCGCTGATCTTCGCCTATTATCTCGCGAGCTTTGCCAATTATGCCGCGACCTATGCCGGTCTCGCCTCGATCATGGTGGTGCTGGTCTTCCTCTACATGGTCGGCGCGATCTTCATCATCGGCGCCGAGTTCAACGCGGCGCTTCTGAAATTCGAGGTGTTCGGCCAGAAGGTCCGGGCGGTCGACGTGCCCAAGTCACAGCCCGACCAGCCGGCGGATGTCGGCTGAGGTCAGGCCCTGCCGGCGCAGTTCCCGCAGCCCGGTGTCGCCCTCGCTTTTCGACAGCTTGCGCCCGTCGGCCCCAAGGATCAGCCGGTGGTGATGATAGACCGGGGCCGGCAGATCGAGCAGCCTCTGCAAGAGCCGATGCACCGAAGTCGCATGAAAGAGATCGAGGCCGCGAACGACGTGCGTGATCCCTTGCCGGGCATCGTCCACGGTGACCGACAGGTGATAGCTCGACGGCGCGTCGGAGCGCCACAGCACGACGTCGCCCCAGGCCGCCGGATCGGCGGCGATCTCCCCGGTTTCCCCGTCGCCCGTTTCCGTCCAGGACAGTGGCTCGCCGCATGCTTCGATCGCCCGTCCCATGTCGAGCCGCCATGCGTGGCGGTCGCCGGCGGCGATGCGCGCCTTTCGCTCGCCGTCGGAAAGGCCGCGCTCGAAAGGCGGATAGTGCGACGCGCCGTCTGGATCGCGTGGCCAGGAACGGCCCTGTGCTTCGCTTGCCGCGACGTGCGCCTTCACCTCGCCACGGGTCATGAAGGCCGGATATGCGAGACCGCGGGCAATCAGCCTGTCGAGCGCCGCGCGGTAGTCGTCGAAATGCTCCGACTGGCGGCGCACCGGTTGCTCCCAGTCGAGCCCGAGCCAGGCAAGGTCTTCCAAGATCGCCTGTTCGAATTCGGGTGTGCAGCGGGTCACGTCTATGTCTTCCATGCGCAGCAGCAAACGGCCGCCGAGGGCTTCGGCCCTGTCGGCATTCAAGAGCGCCGACAGCGCGTGGCCGAGATGCAGCAGGCCGTTGGGGCTCGGCGCGAAGCGCAGGGCCGGTCTTTGACGGTGGGACGGGATCATGCTTCCATCTCGCACGAAATGCGGTTCGGGGAAAAGAGCGGGGTGAAAGCGAAATGATCATTGCCAGCCCGGCGGATGTGGCGTTGGGCCTCACCGAGCTCGTCGCGATCGATCCGCGCCTCGAGCCGCTCGCCCGACGCCTGGCGCCGCTGCCGCTGCGTCTTGCCGAACCCGGTTTCGCCGGGCTTGCCCACATCATCGTCTCGCAGATGGTCTCGCGCGCCAGCGCCGAGGCGATCTGGGGGCGGATCGTGGCGGCAACAGGCGGTCTGCCCGCGGCCGGAGCCTATCTCGCGCTCGATGCTGAAACCGTCGCCGGCCTCGGCCTGTCGCGCGCCAAGGCGTCCACCCTCGAGCTTGCCGCCCGCGCCGTCGCCTCCGGATCCCTCGACCTGTCGGCGATCGCTGCGCTCGATGCGGCCGAGGCGATCGGAAGGCTCACGGTGTTCAAGGGGATCGGGTTGTGGACCGCCGAGGTCTACCTGATGTTCTGCGGCGGCCATCCCGACATCTTTCCGGCCGGCGACGTGGCGCTGCGGGCTGCCGTCGGCGATGCTTTCGGCCACGATGCGCGGCCCGACATCCGACAGGTCAGTGCAATCGCCGAGGCGTGGCGGCCCTGGCGGTCGGTCGCCGCGCGGCTGTTCTGGGCGCACTATGCGGCGCGAACGGGCCGGGAGGCCGCGCCGGCGGCCGAATAGCGCGGCACAACGACACCCATCAGGAAGGGGGCTTCACAAGGCTGTCACAACGGACCTAATATAAAAACACAGGTGCCGAATCGATCAGGAGAATGCCTTGACGATTGCAGTCTCACCCCAGTCCTTGCCGGCGCTCGTGTTGAATGCCGACTACAGGCCGCTGAGTTATTATCCCTTGTCGCTGTGGTCCTGGCAGGACGCGATCAAGGCGGTCTTCCTTGACCGTGTGAACATCATCGCCGAATACGACCATTCCGTCTGCTCGCCGAGCTTTTCCATGCGGCTGCCGAGCGTCGTCAGCCTGAAGACCTATGTCCAGCCGACCCGCAATCCGGCGTTCACCCGCTTCAACGTCTTCCTGCGCGACAAGTTCGAGTGCCAGTATTGCGGCTCCGACGAGGACCTGACCTTCGACCACGTCATCCCGCGCGCCCATGGCGGCGAGACCACCTGGGAAAACGTGGTGGCCGCCTGCTCGCCGTGCAACCTGCGCAAGGGCAGCAAGCTGCCGCGTCAGGCACAGATGTTCCCGCACCAGAAGCCCTATCGCCCGACCGTGCAGGATCTGCACAACAATGGCCGGTCGTTCCCGCCCAACCATCTGCATGAAAGCTGGGTCGACTATCTCTACTGGGATTCCGAACTGCAGCCTTAGGCGGTTCTCAGCCGCGCTTGCGGAACGTCGCCCAAAGGGCGATCGCGGCCAGAACGGCACTCGTCAGCACATTCCAGCCGGCAAAGGACAGCCCCAGCACGCGCAGCGTCGCTTCGGTGCAGGACGGCGCCTTGGTCGAATTCAGCGCTTCGAGCACGTTGACCGGGGCTTCCCCGCCGGTCGCCCCGATCGTGCAACTTGCGGGGCCTTCCCAGAATTTCCACTCGACGCCGGCATGATAGGTGCCAAGCCCGATGCTGACGATCATCAGCACGGCGATCACGGCGAACAGGCCGCGCGTGACGGCGGGCGGCAGCTTGAAGATCGACGACAGGATGGCGAGCACGCCCACGCCCACGCCGATGTAGTACGGATTTCGCTGCAAGAGGCAGAGCGCGCAGGGAATGTAGCCGCCGATATGCTCGAAGCCGAGCGCCGAGCCGACGACGACGGCCATGCCAAGCGTCAGGACTGCGGCGATTGCGGTGTCGGATCTTGCGAGGGAGGCGGAGAGGCTCATTGTACGATCCCGTCAGAAGGCGAATTTCACCAGGTAGAAGCCGCCGAGAAGCAGCACCATGAAGAGGGTGAAAAGAAGGCCGAGATATTTTTCGATGAAGATGCGGATCGGCTCGCCGTAACGCCCCAGCAGCCATGCGACGAAGAAGAAGCGCGCGGCGCGGCCGATGATGCTGACCACGGTGAAAACGAAGAAGTTGAGCCCCGTGGCGCCCGAGAAGATCGTCAGGACCTTGTAGGGGAAGGGGGTTATGGCGGCAAAGAGCACACCCCAGCCGCCCCAGGTATTGTACCATTCGGCGATCTGGTTGAAGGAGTTCTCGGCACCGTAAAGCGCAAGGATCGGCTTGCCGATCAGTTCGTAGAGGAACATGCCGATCGCGTAGCCGAGGAAGGCGCCGAGCACCGAGGCGATGGTGCAGATCAGTGCCAATCTGATCCAATGCGTCGGCTTGGCGATCACCATCGGGATCAGCAGAACATCCGGCGGAATGGGAAAGAACGAACTCTCGACGAAGGAAACGCCGAACAGCGCTTTTTCGGCATGGCGCGTTGCCGCCAGCGACATGGTCCAATCATAGAGGCGGCGCAGCATGGTTATTTTCCTGTTCCTCGGGCCGAGCGGTTTTAGTCAAGCGGCAGGCCGCTGTAAATGCCCGGCGCTGCAACGCACCATTCCGATCGAAAACAATCATGTGAACGTGCTTCGGCGAAAAAGGCGGTTGACCGCCTCGGCGCGCTTCGTATAGTCCGGCGCTGTCTAACCGAAACAAGACGCTTCTGTGCCCCATTGGCGGAACTGGTAGACGCGCTCGACTCAAAATCGAGTTCCGAAAGGAGTGCTGGTTCGATTCCGGCATGGGGCACCATTCCACTTTTTCCGGCCGCGGCCACGCCTGCCCGTCGTTTTGACTGCGATGCGCTTGTCAGATCCGCTCAGCACTGCCCCGGAGCGGATTGCGGCAGCATGTCCGTAAGCAGGTCGGCAAGGTTACGCGCCGGCGTCGTTGCGTCCGGGCGCAGTCGGAGTGAGAATTCCGCGTCGGGTAGTTCTGGTAGAGCAAAGGCACTGTCGAGACGGGTGATGCCGTCGGTCGTCATGCGCGCGGTTCGTGCGGTCACGGCGATCCCCGCCTTCAGTGCGGTGGCAAGTCCTGACAGGCTGGCACTGGAGGCCGCAATGCGGTAGCGGCGGCCCGCGCCATCCAGGGCGGCGATCGCGGCATGGCGAAAGCTGCAAGGCGCGTCGAGCAGGGCAAGCGGCACTTCGCCGCCGGCACGTTGCAGGCAATGGGCCGAGCCGAGCCACAGCATGGTTTCGCGAAGCACCATGCGCTCGTCGATCGATGTCCCGTTGCGCATGGCAAGGGCCAGGTCGAGTTCGCCGCGCGCGAAGGCGCTTGCCAGCTCCGCTGATCGCCCGATCCTCAAATCGAGGCGCAGTCGAGGGTGGGTGTCGGAAAACAATCTTAAGATGTCCGGCAACCCGCGTTCGGCGAAATCCTGCGTGCAGCCCAGTGCGATCCGGCCATCGGCGCGGGCGCCCTTGAGGCTGAGCAGGGCTTCGCGGTGGGCGGCGAGAATTCGCCGCGCATGACCGACCAGCGCCTCGCCTGTCGGCGTCAATGTCCGGCCTCTACCGGCCTGTTCGAGAAGTGTGTCTCCCACCACCACTTCGAGGCGCTGCATCTGTGCGGTGACCGCCGATGGCGGAACGGCCGACGATCTCGGCGGCACGCGTCAGCGAGCCGGTGTCGACGAAGGCGAGAAAGGTGCGAAGCAATTCCGGGTCGATCGTTTCCATGCTTCGATATTGTCGAAATATAGCTTCATGACAATTCGATTTTTCTGATTGTTCAGTTCTGTCATTCCTGAGCTTGCCAGACCGCTGGCCTTCGCCACGACAAGAGAGGACATGAACCATGCCGATCATCAACATAGCCGTTACCACGTCACCCGATGCCGAGCGCTCGGCGCGGATCGCGGGAAGAATCACCGAGCTTACCCGCCGACATCTGCGCAAGGATCCGACGGTGACGGCGGTCGCAATTTCCCACATCGACCCGGACCACTGGTTCGCGGGTGGGCAGTCGCTAGCCGCGCAAGGCGCCCACAGTTTCTGGCTCGATATCAAGGTGGTCGACGGCACCAACACCAAGAGTGAACTTGCCGACTATATGGCCGCCGTCTTTTCCGAGCTCGGTTCGCTGGTCGGCAATGTGCATTCGGAAAGCTATGTGCTGGTGCATGAGGTTTCGGCCGCAGCCTATGGCTTCGGCGGCGTCACGCAAGAATATCGCTATATCAAGGGCCGGCTCGACGCGGCGTGACAGCCGCGCCGATCCCGGTCAATGTGCGATTGGCGGGGTGCCTCAGGTCTTTGCCCCCTCCTTCGCCGAGTTGAGATGACCGAGCAGCGCCTTCAATTCGCCGGCGCGCACCAGTTGGGCCGGTGTTCTGCCGCCCAGTTCGGCGATGTGGTGGCTGCGATACCATTTCTCCGCGGCCTCGACCGATCCGAGTCCCCTGACGACGCGTCCAAGCACGAGCCGCTTGGCTTCGGCGGCCGGCATCTCGCCGCTGTCGACGGCGGCGCCAACCTTCCTCAGCGCAGATGTCATCGCCTGTTGCTTCATCTGCATGCGGGCGGCGGAGACTGCCGGGTGTACAGGGGCGACGATGTTGACCGTGGCCGTCGCCGGGCGATCGGCCGCGGCCTGGCCACGCTTTGCATTCGGCGCCTTCGGCAGTAGCCCGGCATCGACGGTAATTTGCCGCAGGGGCTGGGCGGGACGCGGGTTCTTGCCGGGTGTTTTCATCGAATGGGTCTCTGCGATCAGGAAGGGAATTCCGTTCCTTTCCGTAGCATGGCCAAGCCGGCTCACACTCGGTTCGGGACGTGAAGCTTTATTCAATAGGCTAGCACGTCGCTTTCAGCGCTGTCCAGAAATGCAAGACCGCTGGAGCGGGGCCTGACCGCATTCGCCCTTCCATTGTGCAGTTGCGAAATGGATGCTAGCAAAATGGCAGGTCAATACGGAAAAAACCGCATGTTTCTGCCCGAAAGCAGCTCCTATGAGCGTTTGTGTCGCGACTTTGCCTGGGACATCCCCGTAAATTTCAACATTGGCCGGGCGGTCAGCGACGACTGGGCGCGGCATCACCCCGATCGGGTCTGCCTCGAACATTTCTCGGCCGACGGCCACCACCCGTCGATGACTTATGGCCAGCTCTCGGCCCAATCCTCGGCCTTCGCCCATGCGCTGACCGCGCTCGGCGTCGCCCGCGGCGATCGCGTGGCGCTGCTGTTGCCTCAATCGTTCGAGACGGTGATCGCCCATGTGGCGATTTACAAGATGGGCGCCATCGCCCTGCCGCTGGCGCTGCTGTTCGGGGTGGAGGCGCTGGAATACCGGTTGCACGCGGCCGGCGCGAAGGCGATCGTCACCAATGATTTCGGCCTTGCGCGTCTGGACGAGATCCGGCCGCGCCTGCCGGTCCTCGAGCATATAGTCACGACCGGCGCCCCCCGCGCCGGCGCCCATTCCTTTGGCGATCTCGTCGCCGCCCATCCGTCCGCCTTTGCGGTTGCCGATACCGGGCCGGATACTCCGGCCCTGATGATCTTCACCTCGGGCACCACCGGTCCGCCGAAAGGCGCGCTGCATGGCCATCGCGTTTTGCCGGGCCATATTCCCGGTTTTCAGATGGTGCATGATTTCCTCCCCCAACGGGGCGACAAGGTCTGGACCCCGTCGGACTGGGCCTGGGCCGGCGGACTGCTCAATGCGCTGCTTCCGGCGCTGATGCTCGGCGTGCCGGTCGTCTCCTCGCCGGCGCAGAAGTTCGATCCCGACACGGCCTTTCGCATCATGGCCGAGATGAAGGTGCGAAACGCCTTCATCCCGCCAACCGCCCTGCGCCTGCTGAAGTCCGTCGAAAAGCCGCTGGAGAAATACGATCTCGTGCTGCGCAGCATCGGCTCGGCCGGCGAATCGCTCGGCCGCGAGACCTATGAATGGGTCAAGGCGACGCTTGGCATCGTGCCGAACGAGTTCTACGGCCAGACCGAGTGCAATTTCGTCCTCGGGTCGGCCGCAAATCTCGGCGTGACCAGGGCCGGCGCCATCGGCCGCGCCGTGCCTGGCCATCGGGTGGCGATCATCGACGAGGCGGGCCGTGAAGTGCCCGCGGGCGTCACCGGCCAGGTGGCGATCAAAAGGCCCGATCCGGTGATGTTTCTCGGCTACTGGAACGACGAGGCGGCGACCGCGCGAAAATTCGTCGGCGACTGGATGAAGACGGGCGATCTCGGCCGGATGGATGCAGACGGCTATGTCGAATTCTTCGGCCGCGACGACGACGTCATCACCTCTTCAGGCTATCGCATCGGTCCGGCCGAGATCGAGGACTGTCTGGCCGGCCATCCGGCGGTCCGGCTGGCGGCCGCCATCGGCAAGCCCGATCCGCTGCGCACCGAGATCGTCAAGGCCTTCGTCGTGCTGGCCGCCGGCTATGCGCCGAGCCCGCAGCTGGCCGCCGAGATCGGCGACTGGGTCAAGCAGCGGCTCTCCATGCATGAGTATCCGCGCGAGGTGGAGTTCATCGACGAAATGCCGCTGACGACCAGCGGCAAGGTCATCCGCCGGCTCTTGCGCGACCGGGAACCGGCCATCGCCGCAGAATAGGCTCGGGCGGGGCGTTCAGTCGTTGAAGCGGCGCGACAGGATCTTGTCGCGCAGGATGCGGGCGAGGTTGCGGGTGTTGCGGTACAGGTGCAGCTGGGTCGCAGCCTGGCGCATGTCGCGGTCGGCATTGGGCTTCAGGCCGATCAGCAGCGTTCCCATCTCCTCGCGCTCCTTCCAGAAGCGGCTCATGATCGGATGGTCCGGCACGGCGCAGCTGTCGGTGCGTTCGATATTGGCGTCGTCGAGATGCCAGTCGGTGAGGTCGGCGAGCAGAAGCTTGCCGGGCGAGAAGCGGGCATAGCGCTCGTCATAGGCGGTCTTCCACGTATAGGCCTCGCCGGCCATGATGAACACCACCATCGAGGCGATCGCCCGGCCGTCGAGGTCGAGCGTGTGGATGCGCACGGCATCGACTTCGGCAAGGTTGGTGATCGCCTCGCGGGCAAAGGCGGCGCGGAAACGGTCCATGACCATGGCGGAGCGCTTTCGCCCCTTCCAGCCGCTCGCCTCGAGCGCCAGGAACTCTTCCATGCGCAGGCGGATGTCGTCTGGCTGGCGGGCAACGCTGTAGCTGACGCGCCCCTGTTCTCCCAGCAGGCGGAACTGCCGGCGCATGTCGCGCAGGTGGTTCTTGGCGATCGTCGACTTGAGATAGGCGTCGCCGTCCTCCTCGCTTTGCAGCATGGGGCGGTCGAAGGTGTTGGTGACGGTCAGCGGCAGGTCGCGGCCGATCGCCACCGCTTTCAGCAACTGGGCAAATCGGCCGTTGAGGCGCAGGTCCGGCAGGACCAGCACACCCGGCAACCGGGCCTCCGGTCGGGCAAGGGCCTCGAGCATGTTGTCGATCGTCTCCGCCGCACCTTCGGCGTCGACCAGCGGCGTGCCGAGCGGGCCGAACGGATTGGACCAGACGCGCAGGATCGACGGGCCGACGGAAAAGCCGGGCTTCTCGACGGAGAACGGCATCATCAGTCGCACGCGGCTGCGGCGTGCGTCTTCGTCGCGGATGACGGCGAGGCGGATTAGCCTTTCCTCGAGCCGCGGCATGGCGGGTGCGAGGAAGCGCGGGGCGAAGAAGACATTGGCCTCCATCACCCGATAGGTGAGGAAGTCGAGTTCCTCCTGCAGGTCGTAGCCGACGCGGCCGGGATAAAGGCTGAGCTGCCGGCCGGGCCGGCCGACGTCGAGACGCATGTCGGCGGCGGGGCGACCGTCCGTCTCGCCCGCCAGCTTTCCAACCAGCCGGTTGGCATTGCTGTTCATGCTCTCGCTGTAGATCGGTGGTTCCACCATGATCAGGACGTCCTCGTCTTGTTCAGGATCGCCAGCGGGTCGGCAAAGGCGAAGAGCACGATACCGAGCGAGGAACGCACGGCCAGATGCAGCAGGATCGCCTCGACCAGCATGGCCGTCGCGGTGGCGATTGCCGCGCCGGTCAGTCCGTAAAGCGGGATCAGCGTGATGTTGAGGCCGATATTGCTTGCCAGCGCCACAACATAGACCGAAACGCAGAGCTGCTGCTTGCCGGCCATGGTGAGCAGCACTTCCCCGGGGCCGACCATCGCCTTCGACAGGCTGCCGGCAAACAGGATCGCCATCAGCCAGTAGCCGGCGGTGAACGCGTCTCCGAACAGCGACAGCAGCAGATTGCCGGTCAGGAGTACGCAGGTGCCGACAGCCAAGGACGGCCAGAAACTCCAGCGCACCGTGGTGCCGGCGAAGACGGCGAGCGGGCGGAGATCGTCGGCCGCCATCATCGCGGAAAAGCGGGGCGCGGCCGCCGCCTTGACGGCGAAGAAGACGAACTGCACCAGCGCCATGGTCTTGGCGGCGGCGAAATAGATCGCCACCTGGTCCGGCTCGAGATAGAGCCCGACCACGACGACGTCGGAATTGGTCAGGAGGAAGCCGAAGCCGTCGATCAGGAAGATCGGGATCGCCACCTTGAACCAGGCGAGGAAATCGATCTTGCGCGGCCCGGCGACATAGCGCTCCTGCAGCCTGCGGTCGATCGTGAGAAACTGGCCGAGGCTCGTCACATAGGTCGCGGCAAGCGCCGCCTGCATCGCCGTCGTCGCCGTCTGCGGCGCGCCAAGGGCGACGGCCGCCAGCATGAAGCCGAGGATCAGCAGCGGGCGGACGATATAGGTCGGCGAAAGTGCCGCCACCGGCCAGCTGTTGGCCCGCGCCGTGCCGTCCAGCACGTCGCCGAGCGCGATCATCGGCAGTGCCAGGAGGCCGAGGAACAGCGGGATCATGTAATAGGCCTCGATCGCCTCGCCGAAGACGTGCAGCACGGCAAAGCCGATGAGGGCGAGCGCGCTGGCCGAGCTGATCGAGAAGACCCTGGCCGTCATCGTCAACCCGCGGATCTCGTCGCGCTCGTCGCGGGCGTCATATTGCGGCAGGAAGCGGATGACGGCGGTGTGGAAGCCGAGGCAGGAGAGGTTGCCGAACAGAACGACCAGAACCCAGACGAAGACGAAGATGCCGTATTCGAACTCGCCCATCAGGCGGGCCTGGATGATCTGCGAGCCGAAGGCGATGGCGGCCGAGACGACGCGGATGGCAAAGGCGATCAACGCCATGCGCTGGGCGCGCGCCGTCTCGTCCTTGCGCGACAGCGCCGAGGCGAGCTTGTGCAATGCCGGGTGGAGGCCGGATGGCAGCAATTTCTCCGCTGTGTGGATGACCGCCATGATCGACAACAAGGTCCGCTGGTGACGCAATAACAGCGCCGAACTTGTCAGATCACGGTTAAGAAACGGTTCGTTCCTCGCATCCGCGGACAGCGAAAAGGCGACCTTTCGGCCGCCTTTTCGCACTCCATTCACCGATCGTGCCCGCCGTCAGGCGTTTTCATAGGCGCCGTGGCAGTGCTTGTATTTCTTGCCGGAGCCGCAGGGGCAGGCGTCGTTGCGGCCGACCCGACCCCAGCTCGAGGGATCGTTCGGATCGCGGTTTTCCGGTGCGACGAAGGGAAGGGCAGCGACGGCCGAACCCTCGCCAAAATCGTCCTCGCCGGTGGTGGCATCGACGTGATGGCCTTCCATTTCCGGCACGGTCGGGGCCGGCGGGGCTTCCCGAACCAGTTCGACGCGCATCATCTGGGTGGTGACGGCGTCGCGCAGGTTGGCGAGCAGCGCCTGGAACAGCTCGAAGGCTTCGGCCTTGTATTCCTGCAGCGGGTCGCGCTGCGCATAGCCGCGGAAGCCGACGACCGAGCGCAGGTGGTCGAGGTTGACGATGTGCTCGCGCCACAGGTTGTCGATCGTCTGGAGCACGACGGAGCGCTCGACATAGGACATGATCTCCGGGCCGAACCGCTCGGCCTTGTCGGCCATCGCCTTGTCGGCGGCTTCGGTGATGCGCGCCACCATGTCGTCCTCGGCAATGCCCTCCTCGGCGGCCCAGGCCTCGATCGGCAGGTCGAGATTGAGGGTGACGGCAACCTGCTGCTTGAGGCCGGAAACGTCCCACTGCTCGACATAGGCGCGCTCGGGGATATGCGTGCGCACCATGCTCTCGATGACTTCGTGGCGCATGTCCTCGATCGTGCCGGACACGTCGGTCGCGTCCATCAGCTCGATGCGCTGCTCGAAGATCACCTTGCGCTGGTCGTTCAGCACGTCGTCATACTTCAGGAGATTCTTGCGGGTGTCGAAGTTGCGCGCCTCGACCTTCTTCTGAGCCCGTTCCAGCGCCTTGTTGATCCAGGGATGGACGATGGCTTCGCCTTCCTTGAGGCCGAGCTTCTGCAGCATCGAATCCATGCGGTCCGAGCCGAAGATGCGCATCAGGTCGTCCTGCAGCGACAGGTAGAATTTCGAGCGGCCGGGGTCGCCCTGACGGCCGGAGCGGCCGCGCAGCTGGTTGTCGATGCGTCGGCTCTCGTGGCGCTCGGTGGCGATCACGTAAAGGCCGCCGGCTTCGAGCGCCTTGGCCTTCAGTTCGGCCACCTCGGCCTTGATCGCTGCGGTCTTGGCGTCGCGTTCGGCGCCCGGCTCCATGCCCTCGAGCTCACGCTCGAGACGCATGTCGAGATTGCCGCCGAGCTGGATGTCGGTGCCGCGGCCCGCCATGTTGGTGGCGATGGTGACGGCGCCGGGCACGCCGGCTTGGCTGACGATATAGGCTTCCTGTTCGTGGTAGCGGGCGTTCAGGACCTTGAAGTCCTTGAAGCCGCTGGCGCTCAACATGCCGGCCAGGAGCTCGGACTTCTCGATCGAGGTGGTGCCGACCAGAACCGGCTGGTTGCGCTCGCTGGCGGCCTTGATCTCGTCGATGATCGCCTTGAACTTCTCGTCGAAGGTCCGGTAGACCTCGTCATCCTCGTCGATACGCTGGATCGGCAGGTTGGTCGGCACTTCGAACACTTCCAGCCCATAGATGTTCTGGAATTCCTCCGCCTCGGTCGAGGCCGTGCCGGTCATGCCCGCGAGCTTGCCGTACATGCGGAAATAGTTCTGGAAGGTGATCGAGGCGAGCGTCTGGTTCTCCGGCTGGATCTGCACCTTTTCCTTGGCTTCGAGCGCCTGGTGCTGGCCCTCGGAATAGCGCCGTCCCGGCATCATGCGGCCGGTGAATTCATCGATGATGACGATTTCGTTGTTGCGGACGATGTAGTCCTTGTCGCGCGAGAACAGCTTGTGGGCCTTCAGCGCATTGTTGATGTGGTGAACGATCGCGACGTTCTCGACGTCGTAGAGCGAGGCGCCCTTCAAGAGGTTCGCTTCGCGCAGCAGGTTCTCGAGCTTTTCCGTGCCGACTTCGGAGAAATTGGCCGAGCGCTGCTTCTCGTCGATCTCGTAGTCTTCCTCCGACAGAAGCGGGATGAAAGCATCGATCGTGGTGTAGAGATCGGAGCGGTCGTCGAGCGGGCCGGAAATGATCAGCGGTGTGCGGGCTTCGTCGACCAGGATCGAGTCCACTTCGTCGACGATCGCGTAGTGGTGGCCGCGCTGGACCATCTGGCCGCGCTCGTACTTCATGTTGTCGCGCAGATAGTCGAAGCCGAGTTCGTTGTTGGTCGCATAGGTGATGTCGCAGGCATAGGCCGCGCGACGCTCGTCGTCGGTGATGCCGTGGACGATGACGCCGGTGGTGAGGCCGAGGAAGCTGTAGAGCTTGCCCATCGTCATCGAGTCGCGCTTGGCGAGATAGTCGTTGACGGTCACGACATGCACGCCCTTGCCGGCAAGCGCGTTGAGGTAGACCGCGAGCGTCGCCACCAGCGTCTTGCCTTCGCCCGTCTTCATCTCGGCGATGGCGTTGTCGTTGAGGATCATCGCGCCGACCAGCTGCACGTCGAACGGCCGCATGCCGAGCGCACGCCGGGATGCTTCGCGGGCAACGGCAAAGGCCGGCACCAGCAGGTCGTCGATCGACTTGCCTTCGGCCAGCATCTTGCGAAACTCTTGCGTCTTGCCGGCGAGTGCCTCGTCGGACAGCGCCTTCATGCTCTCTTCGAGCGCGTTGATGGCGGCGACCTTCGGCTGATAGGAGCGAATGCGGCGCTCATTGGCCGAACCGAAGAGTTTGCGGGCGAGCCCACCAAGACTGACCATTCGATGGTCCTTTCTGACCTTCGTCATATTCTTTGCGCGTCCCTGCCTGCCGCAGAATTTCGGCGATTGGACGCAGAGCAGCGGGAAACGGCTCTGGACGCGCGATTGCGTGACAGATAAGAGGGGGGTCGAATGATGTCAACGCCACAGGGCGGCCGGAAAAGCCCGGCCTGGCGTGCGTTTGACAATTTTTCGCCCGATTTGAACGGTCTTGAAACGGTTCACCTTCCGAAAGGTTTCTTATGCTTCGTCTTCATAAAATCGCGCTTGCCGCCTGCGTTGCGTTTATCGGGCTGCAGGGCCAGGTTCTTGCCCAGGACGCCGATGCCGTCGTCGCCAAGGTCGGCAAGCTGGAAATCACCCAGTCGGACCTCGACCTGGCGATCGCCAATCTCGATCCGCAGCTTGCCCAGCTGCCGGACGAGCAGAAGAAGGTCGCCGCGCTGTCCGGCGCGATCGACGTCAAGCTGCTCGCCGGCAATGCCGATGGCGAAGGCCTGAAGGACGATGCCGAATTCAAGAAGCGCATGGCTTTCATCGCCGACCGCGAACTGCACAACATCTACTTCAAGAAGCATGTCGTCGATGCCGTCACCGAAGACGATGTCAAGGCACGCTACGAGAAGGAAATCGCCGCCCTGCCGAAGCAGGAAGAGGTCAGCGCCCGGCATATCCTGGTGAAGACCGAGGAAGAGGCCAAGGCGATCATCGCCGATCTCGATGCCGGCAAGGACTTCATCGAACTCGCCAAGGAAAAGTCGACCGACCCGAACAAGTCGGAAGGCGGCGATCTCGGCTACTTCACCAAGGGTCGCATGGTTCCGGAATTCGAGGAAGCAGCCTTCGCCATGGAGAAGGGCACCTACACCAAGACCCCGGTCAAGACCCAGTTCGGCTTCCACGTCATCAAGCTCGAGGACAAGCGCGATGCCGCTCCGCCGGCCTATGAAACGGTCGCCCAGCAGGTCCGCCAGCTGGTGATGCGCGACAAGTATCTCGAGATCATCGAGAAGGCCAAGGCCGAGCAGACCGTCGAGATCCTCGACGAGGCGCTGCGCAAGGGCTACGAGGACGTCAACAAGCCGCAACAGTAATCGGCGAGTTTGATCGAAACACGGGCCCGCATTTGGGCGGGCCCGCTTCATTGCAGGCAGCGAAGATGAGCGCAACCGTTTCCCCCCTGGCCCCGAAGTCCTATCCGGACATGCCGCCCATCCGCGGTCTGCGCATGGCGACGGCCGCCGCCGGTATCAAGTACAAGAACCGCACCGACGTGCTGCTGATGGCTTTCGACCGTCCGGCCGCCGTCGCCGGCGTCTTCACCAGGTCGAAGTGCCCGTCTGCGCCGGTCGATTTCTGCCGCTCGAACCTTGCCAATGGCGTGGCGCGCGGCGTGGTCGTCAATTCCGGCAATGCCAATGCCTTTACCGGCCTCAAGGGCAAGGCGGCAACCGAGCTTACGGCGAAGTCGGCCGCTGCGGCGCTCGGCTGCGGCGAGAACGAAATCTATCTGGCTTCCACCGGCGTGATCGGAGAGCCGCTCGACGCCACCAAGTTCTCCGGCGTGCTCGGAGATATGGCCAAGGGGGCTACGGGGGACTTCTGGCTGGAAGCGGCAAAGGCGATCATGACCACCGACACCTATCCGAAGGTGGCGACGCGCACCGCCGAGATCGGTGGCGTAACGGTGACGATCAACGGCATCGCCAAGGGTGCGGGCATGATCGCGCCCGACATGGCCACCATGCTCTCGTTCGTCGTCACCGACGCCGACATTGCCGCCCCGGCGCTGCAGGGCCTGCTTTCGGCCGGCGTCGAGCCGACCTTCAATTCCATCACCGTCGACAGCGACACCTCGACCTCCGACACGCTTCTGTTGTTTGCCACCGGTGCTGCCGGCGCCGACGGCCAGGCGACGATCGAGACGGCCGACGATCCGGCGCTCTCGGGTTTCCGGCTGGCGCTCAACGATCTGCTCAAGGACCTGGCGCTGCAGGTGGTCCGCGACGGCGAGGGTGCCTGCAAGATGGTCGAGATCACCGTGACCGGCGCCGAGAGCGATCTCGCCGCCAAGAAGATCGCGCTGTCGATCGCCAATTCGCCGCTGGTCAAGACGGCCGTTGCCGGCGAAGACGCCAATTGGGGCCGCATCGTCATGGCGGTCGGCAAGTCCGGCGAAATGGCCGACCGCGACCGGCTGGCGATCTGGTTCGGTGACATCCGCGTCGCCGTCAACGGCGAGCGCGACCCCGCCTATTCCGAAGAAGCAACGACCGCCGTGATGCAGCGCGAGGACATTCCGGTCCGTGTCGACATCGGGCTTGGAAACGGCAAGGCGACGGTCTGGACCTGCGATCTCACCAAGGAATATGTGGCGATCAACGGCGATTATCGGAGTTGATCGCCGCGATGCCCTCAGCCGACACCGATCAGAACCTGCCGCTCGTCCGGCGCCTCGAAGCCGTGGGATTTCGGGCCTGGCCGGCGACATCCGTACAGTATGACGGCAGCTGGCAGGTCCGGCTTTCCGGCGGTCACCCGTCGAAGCGGCTGAATTGCGTCGTCGCGCTCGATCCGTCCGACAGCCGCGACATCGCCATCCGGCTGGAGAAGGCGGCGCGCAAGTTCGAGGCCCATGGCCGGCCGATCCTGGTGCGCGAGACGCCGTTGACGCCGAAGCCGCTGATCGACCTCATGCAGGCCGACGGTTGGGAGCGGTTCGAAGAGGTGGTGACCCTGACGCTCGACCTGACCAGGATCGATCTGCCCGAAGGCACCCTCGATCATCTGCCGAGCCATGACGTCGGCCGCTATGTCGATGCCGATCTCCTGGTGCATGGCAGCGACCCGGCACTGAAGCCGGCGCTGGCCGAGGTGGTGAGTTCGATCAAGCCGCCGTCCGGGCTGTTCGTCATCGAGGACAAGGCGGCGGGGCCTGTGGCAGTGGCGCTTTGCGTGCAGGACAACGACCTCGCCGGGATCATGTCGCTTGCGGTCAAGGCCGACCGGCGCCAGCGCGGCCTCGGGCTCGAGATCGTCACGGCGGCGCTGCGCTGGGCGCGGATGCGCGGGGCGAGAACTGCCTGGTTGCAGGTCGTGGCGGACAATGCGCCGGCACTGGCGCTCTATTCGAAGCTGGGCTTCACCGAGGCCTATCGCTACGCCTACTGGCGCAAGGAGTCTTCCGCATGAGCAATGGCGGCAAGCCCATTCTTCTCGTCGCGGCCTGCGCGCTGGTCGATGCCGACAACCGTATTCTCCTGGCGCAGCGCCCCGAGGGCAAGTCGCTCGCCGGTCTCTGGGAGTTCCCCGGCGGCAAGGTCGAGGCCGGGGAAACACCGGAAGAGACGCTGGTTCGCGAACTGGAGGAAGAACTCGGGATCGTCACCAAGGTGCCGTGCCTGGCGCCGCTGACCTTTGCCAGCCATACCTACGAGACCTTCCACCTTCTGATGCCGCTCTACATCTGCCGTCGCTACGAGGGCATTGCCCATGGGCGCGAGGGGCAGGCGGTGAAATGGGTGCGCTCCAAGGCGCTGCGCGATTATCCCATGCCGCCGGCCGACGAGCCGCTGATCCCCTTCCTCCAGGATCTTCTTTAGCTCTTTCCAAAATTTGCAGACGTTCTTAACGCAAAGTTTACGGGCCTGGGGCAAACCTCGGTTTTGTTGTTCATGCGTTCGAAGCGTGTGTGTGGAGCGGAACATGGCAAACGAGGATTTCTGGAAGACCGTTCGGTCGAGAGAACGGTCTTCGCATCTGTCCGGCAGGACCGGCGTACTCAACATCGCGCTCCTGTTCGGCATGGCGGCGATTGCGCTGTCGCTCGTCGTCACCCCCATGCTTTCCGACCGGACCGACAAGCGCAGCCTGGCCTATCAGCCGGACCAGGTCGACATGATGAGCACCGGCTCGATCGGCCGATCGGACGGGAACAAGCGCTATACCATCCGCCGCAGCGTGCTTCAGGAAACGCCGGGATCCGTCTGCATCGTCGGCGACGGCTGCTGAGCGAAAGGCCCGGCCGACCGGGGGCGCCGCGAGCGGCGTCGACATGCCATCAGGAGAGAGCATGCATCTCGTTTTGAAGTTCATCGCCGACCGCCGGGCGGCCACCGCCATCGAATACGGCCTGATCGCCGCGATCATCGGCCTGGCGCTCATTGTCGGGTTCGGCGCCTTCTCCGATTCACTGGCCGCGATGTTCCAGAGGATCAGCACGGTCATCAGCGGCACCTGAAAACAAGCGCATCTTTCCGCCCTGCGTCGCGTCGCTGCCCGAATTTGCGCCATGCGCGACGGGCCAGAATGGGCCGGTTTTGGACGTTTCAGGTATCCCCCTTCGTCGTGGGCAAAGGCCCCCTTGTCGGATCGAGCGCATCGGCCAGCCGCATCTTGGCCGAACCGGGCTTCAACGGCTTTTGCTGGCTTTCATGCGGCGCCCAGCCTGAGACGAAGATGATCGAGAAGGTGGCTCGGATGCGTCCGTCCGGGTCCGCATAGCGCTCGGCATAGCGTTCGGCGGCGTTCAGGAAGAAGGCGCGGCCGACCGGCTTGCGGCTGCGCCCCAGGAGCGGGTTGGCCATGCCCATGGCTTTCAGGTCGCGCATCAGAGCGAACAGGTTGTCGTAGCGGACTGTGAAGCTCTCTTCGTCGATCACCGGCAGGGTGAAACCGGCGCGCTGCATCAGGCCACCGACATCGCGGATGTCGGGGAAGGGAATGACGCGGGGACTGGCGCCGCCATAGAGCTCGATCTCAGTGGTGAGCAGCACGTCGCGCAGCTCGCCGAGCGTGCCGGCCCCGGGGATCGCGGCCAGGAACAGGCCGTCGGGCTTCAGGGCACGGCGGATCTGCACCAGCACGCCCGGCGTGTCATTGGTCAGGTGCAGTGCCAGCGGCGAGAGCACGAGGTTGACCGATTGCGGCTCGAGCGGCACGGCCTCGAAGGGCGCTTCGGTCAATGGTTCGCCGTCGACGGAGAAATCCTGATGGGTCTCGACCCGGTCGAGCCTGTCGATCTTGCCGGTCTGCAGCGCCAATCGGCCCGTGGCACCGGTACCACCGTGCAGCTCGATCGCATGCTCGAAACGGCGCTCGACCAAGGAGAGCCGCTCGGACAGCTCGCGGGCCGCGATCTCCAGGAGGAAGTCGGTGCCGGTGTCCAGCCGGCGACGGGCGCGCAGCCGGTTCGCCGTCACCAGGTCCTGATCGAAAATCCGTTCCATCCTGTCCGCTCCAGTCAAAAACTCGGTCTGGCAAAGGCGCCGGCAAGCGCCTAAAGTCAACCGCATGCCGGGTCAAATAGTGCAAAAAGCCGTGTCCGTCAGTGTCGCCGTGCCGATCGGCATCGCGGCCTTGCTGCGCGACATCGTCTTTCCGCCGAGCTGCGCCCACTGCCATTGCCGCACCGGCCGGCACGGGGGGCTCTGCCCGCGCTGCTGGTCGTCCATGCGCTTCATCGAGCGGCCGTTCTGCGAAGTGCTCGGCACGCCGTTCAGTCATGATCCCGGCCCCGGCATGCTGTCGGCCGAGGCGATCGCCCATCCGCCGGTGTTCGACCGGCTGCGCAGCGTGGCGCTGCACGAGGGCATTGCCCGCGATCTGGTGCATGACCTGAAATACCGCGACCGCACCGATCTCGCGCCGATGATGGCAGGATGGATGGTGCGGGCGGGTGGCGAGGCGCTCAATGCCTGCGACGCCGTGATCGCCGTGCCTTTGCACCGGTCGCGGCTCTTTTCGCGCAAGTTCAACCAGTCGGCCGAGCTCGCCCGGCATGTGGCGCGCCTTTCGGGCAAGCCGTTCAGCCCGCGCGCGCTTCATCGCCGCAAGCGGACCGCCCAGCAGGTGGGGCTGACCGCCAATGCGCGGGCGCTCAACGTGCGCGGTGCCTTTGCCGTGCCGGAAAGCTGTCTGCCGGACGTGTTCGGCCGACGCATCGTGCTGATCGACGACGTGTTCACCACCGGGGCGACGGTCAGCGCCGCCACCCGCGCGCTGAAGCGGGCTGGCGCCGTGGAGGTTACCGTTTTGACCTTTGCAAGGGCTTTCTCCGGTCCTATATGACGGACAGGAACCACAATCTTTCCGGCACTTGCCGGTTTCACCCGACCGGAGACACATATGGCATCCGTGACCATCTATACCCGCCAGGGCTGCGGCTACTGCTCGCGCGCCAAGGCGCTTCTTGCCTCCAAGGGCGTTTCCTTCACCGAACACGACGCGACCGGCAATCCGGATTTGCGCCAGGAGATGATCGCCAAGTCGAACGGCGGCACGACCTTCCCGCAGATCTTCATCGGCGACCGTCATGTCGGCGGCTGCGACGACCTTCACGCGCTGGACCGGGCCGGCAAGCTCGACGCCCTTCTGGCGGCTTAAGGAAAAGTAAACCATGACCTTCAAGGCTGCTGCCATCCAGATGTGCTCGGGCGTCGACCCGGAAAAGAACGCCGCTTCCATGGCGCGCCTCGTGCGCGAAGCTGCCGGCCATGGCGCGATCTATGTCCAGACGCCGGAAATGACCGGTGCCGTGCAGAAGGACCGCCCGGGCCTGATGGCCATCCTGCGCGACGAAGAGCATGATACCATCGTCAAGACCGCCGGGGATCTGGCGCGCGAACTTTCCATCCATCTGCATGTCGGATCGACCGCGATCCTGCTGCCGGACGGCAAGATCGCCAACCGGGCCTTCCTGTTCGGACCCGACGGCCACAAGATCTGCGCTTACGACAAGATCCACATGTTCGACGTCGATCTCGACAATGGCGAGAGCTGGCGCGAGAGCGCCGTCTACCGGCCGGGCGACAAGGCGATGGTCGCCGATCTGCCGTTCGCCAAGCTCGGCTTCGGCATCTGCTACGACGTGCGCTTCCCGCAGCTGTTCCGCGCCGAGGCGCTGGGAGGCGCCCAGATCCTGACGACGCCCGCCGCCTTTACCCGCCAGACCGGCGAGGCGCATTGGGAAGTACTGCTGCGCGCCCGGGCGATCGAGAACGGTGCCTTCGTCATTTCCGCGGCCCAGGCCGGCGTGCACGAGGATGGCCGCGAAACCTTCGGCCACTCGATGATCGTCGATCCCTGGGGCAAGGTGCTGGCCGCAGCCGGCGGCACGGGCGAGGCGATCGTGCTGGCTGACATCGACATTGCGGCAGTGGGTGCTGCGCGCGCCAAGATCCCCAATCTGAAGAACGCGCGCGACTTCGAGCTCAGCATGCAGCCGGAACTCGCGAAAGGGGGCGTCACCGTTTGATCCGCTATTCGCTCATCTGCGACAAGGGACACGACTTCGAGGGCTGGTTCTCGGAGAGCGGCGACTTCGACCGCCAGAAGGCGAGCGGCTTCCTCAGCTGTCCCGCCTGCGGTTCGCTCGAAGTCTCGAAGGTGCTGATGGCCCCTTCGGTCTCGACCGCACGGCAGAAGGAAGCGGTGCATGCGCTGGCGGTGACCGAGGTGCAGAAGGCGGCGATGGCAACGCTGAAAGAGGCGGTCGCCTCGATCCGGGCCAATAGCGAGGATGTCGGCGATCGGTTTCCCGAGGAGGCCCGCAAGATCCATTACGGCGAGGCCGAAGCGCGCGGCATCATCGGCGAGGCGTCGATCGCCGAGGTGAAGGCGCTGGTTGACGAGGGCATCGAGATCGCGCCGCTGCCGGTGCTGCCGGACGACGTGAATTGAGCGTCGGCGAACATCACCTGGCGATCTATAATTTTGGTGTGCACGTTGCGCCATATGGCGATCCGGCGGTCAACGGCTTTGCCCTGCGCGAACCGCTGAACTTCGAAGCGGCCGTCCGGGCTGTCGGATACGTTGGGCGTTCCGGTTATGACGGCGAGCCCGGTCCCGAGACCTGGGGCGTTCAGATCTTTCCTCGGTATCTTGAGGGCAGCGGACGCGATTCCGGTCCTTCGTCCCTGTCGCTCTGGCGCGACATCGAGTGCCTGATGGCCTTTTCCTATTCGGGTGTCCATGCCGACGCGCTGAAGCATGCGCGGCGCTGGAACGTGCCGCAGCAATGGCCGCCGCTTGTCCTGTTTTGGGTACAGGCCGGACGGCAACCGGAATGGGCAGAGGCGGTAAGGCTTTTCGAGCATTTGGCGGACTACGGTCCGTCGCCCGCGGCGTTCACCTTCAAGCAGCCCTATGATCCAGAAGGCCGGCCTTATCTCATCGACCGGGCACGGGTGAAGGCGATTTCCGCCGAAAATGCCGAAGGGCAGACGGACCTGATGCAGATCGTTCTCGGCTTGCCGGCTTGACCACGTCGCTGCCACCGACCCCATCTCACCCCTTGAAACCGCCGGCGTCCAGATAGGCCTGTTCCGCGGGCGTCGTCGCGCGTCCGAGCGCGGCGTTGCGGTGGGGGAAGCGGCCGAATTTGGCGATGATGTCGCGGTGCTCGACCGCCCAGCGCAGGCTTTCCGCATCGCCGGTCTCGTCGCGATGGGCGCTGAAGAGCTCCATGCTGAGCGCCTGGTCGGCGGGGTCTTCGGAATGCTCGAAGGGGAGATAGAGGAAGGGGCGGAGCTTGGGATCGACCGCGCGGTCAAAGCCCTGCTCCAGCGCGTTGCGGGCGATCAGCCGCGCCAGGCCGTCGGTTGCGAAGGCGTGGCCGCTGCCGCGGAAGAGATTGCGGGGGAACTGGTCGAGCAGGATGAGGAGGGCAAGCGTGCCTTCGGCCGCCTGCTGCCAGTCGGCGAGGTCGCCGCGGGCTGCGGCGAAATGGGTGTCGAGAAAACCGTCGCGAATCGCCGCGTCGAAACCGTCGTCCTTGGCGAACCACTTTGACGGTCCAGCCTCGAGCCAGAAGGAGATGACGTCCTTGGGCGACGTCATGCAGCGGCTGCCGGCCGGCGGGCCAGCATCATGTAGTTGACATCGATGTCGGCGGACAGGTTCCACTGGTTCTGCAGCGGATTGAAGAAAACGCCCTTCATCTCGACGACGTCCATGCCGCTCTTTGCAAGCGGTGCCTGGAGCTCTTCCGGACGTACCAGTTTCTCATATTGGTGGGTGCCGCGCGGCAGCCAGCCGAGCACGTATTCTGCGCCGACGATGGCAAGGGCGGCGGCCTTCAAGGTGCGGTTGATGGTCGAGACCAGCATCAGGCCGCCGGGGCGGACCATCGAAGCGCAGGTGGTGATGAAGAATTCGACGTCCGCGACGTGCTCGACGACTTCCATGTTGAGGACCACGTCGAAGGTCTCGCCGGCCTCGGCGAGCGCTTCCGCCGTCACGGCGCGATAATCGACCTCGACGCCGGTCTGAGCCGCATGGGTGCTGGCAATGCCGATATTGCGCTCGGAGGCATCGGCGCCGAGCACTTGGGCGCCCATCTTGGCGACCGGTTCGGAAAGCAGGCCGCCGCCGCAGCCGATGTCGAGAATGCGCAGACCCTCCAGCGGACGATGGGCCTTGGGATCGCGGCCGAAATGGGCTGAGACATGATCGCGGATATAGGCGAGGCGGACGGGATTGATCTTGTGCAGCGGCTTAAACTTGCCGGTCGGATCCCACCACTCCGCCGCCATGGCGGAAAAACGGTCGACTTCAACCTGATCGATCGTGGTGCGTGCTTCAGCGCTCATTATCGGATCCTCTCTGCACGGATATTGCTTTTCAAGTCGGCCGATCGGGCGGCAAAGTCAAGGGTCCGGGTGGTCGCGGGCGAGGCGTGCGTCAAGGCGGCGTTGCCGCCGGTTCGGCTTCTTGAAACAGTATTCCACGGTGAGCGGATCGTCCTCGCTCAGCATGGCGTCGATCTGTGGCAGTGTCGTTTCGACGAAATGGTCGAAGATTTCCGCTTCCGCATTCACGATGCAGAGCGGAAGGCAGGCGACGGCGGTGCCGCTCAGGCCGAGGTCGCGCTCCCTGGCGATCGCCGGACCCTGGCGTGGCGTGGCGAGCATCGGGCCGCTGCAGAGGCGGTTGCGACGACAAGACCGATTTCGGCACAAGGGGCGGTTGAGCCTGTCGCAGCGATAGCGCAGGTCGAGCGTGCCGACGATCCGCCAGCGGGCCTCGTGGCGCTCCTCGCGGGCGCGCTCGAGTTCGGGATGGTCGGTCTTTGCCATGGCTCTCGCGTCCTTTCCCGGGCACGGTTGATCGTTCACGCGGGCGAAAACCCCGTGGCTTGCGGGTCTCTCATTCTTCCGGCCATTGGCCGGGGCGCCCGGCATGCCGGGCAAACTTAAAACAGTGACACGCAGGGCGCCCCGTTTCGATGATTTTTGCCACCCAGTTCCTTGTCCCTCTACAGCCCCGGAAACCGACGCCTTGGGTGCCGCACAGGCACGTCCCTTTTCAGGGAGGGGGACCGACTTAGGGCAGCCTGCGACATCCTCCCGCGTTTCAGAAGGACCCTTCGCAGCACCGTTCCCGCCTCGCCGGCAACGCTATCCGGTGTATCCGCGGCGGGACGGGCAAGAGTATCGCATGGCGGCGAAGCACGGGGACAACGGGGCGCCGAAAAAATGCGGGGCTGGAACAAATGGATGAACCGGGCGTTCATGAGTGGTTCATTCGCAAGCTTGTAGAAGAAGCGCATAAGGGAATACCCGAGGAGACACCCCTATGAATTATCTCAGGAAATTCGTCCTTGGCGCGGTGTTTGCCGCTGCGCTTCCCGCGCTCGCCGCGGCGGCGCCGGCCTATTCCACGGCTAATGTCAACATGCGCTCCGGGCCGAGCACGCAATACCCGCCGGTGCTGGTCATCCCCGCCGGAAGCCGGGTCGACATCCAGGGCTGCATGCAGTCGGCCAATTGGTGCGATGTCGCCTATGCCGGCTATCGCGGCTGGGTGTCGGGCAGCTATCTGCAGACGACCTATTCGCAGCGCCGCGTCTATGTCGACCCGCAATATTATCGCCCGCTGGGCATTCCGACGATCACGTTCTCGATCGGCAACTATTGGGATCGCCATTACCGCGATCGCGATTTCTACCGCGACCGCGACCGTTGGAGGGACGGCGAGTACCGGCCCCGCCCGCGTCGCGACGACGACGACTGGCGCCGTCCGCCGGTGCGTGATCCGGATTGGCGTCGCCCGCCGACCCGCGATGATGATGATTGGCGCCGCCCGCCGACGCGCGATCCCGATTGGCGCCGCCCGCCGACGAGGGACCCCGACGTTCGTCGTCCTCCGACGCGTGACCCTGACGTTCGTCGTCCGCCGACCCGCGATCCCGACGTTCGTCGTCCGCCGAAGCGTGACCCCGAGGTGCGCCGTCCGCCGAAGCGCGAGCCCGACAGCCGCCGCGACGACAAAACCGTCCCCAGCCCGAGGAAGGCCATGTGCCCGCCTGGCGAGCCCTGCCTGTTGCCTTGAGCGACACACGACCAATCAAGATGGAACGGCGATCATAAGATCGCCGTTTCGCTTTCATGGCCTTTGCACCGCGCGCAAAGGGATGGTCAGTAGGCCAGGGCCATTGAACTCCCCGGTTCTTTTCGATATGAGACCGCAACTTCGCCCATCGACCTGTTCGCGGGCGTTTCTTCCAAGGGGCGCCGGCGTGCGTCCATCAGCGCGGCGGTATCGAAGGCATGGCTCGCATCGTGATGAAATTCGGCGGAACCTCCGTCGCCAATCTCGAACGCATCTACAATGTCGCCCGGCATGTCAAACGCGAGGTCGATGCCGGCCACGAGGTGGCGGTGGTCGTGTCGGCAATGTCCGGCAAGACCAATGAACTGGTCGACTGGGTGCAGACCATGCCGAAGGTCGCCGGTGCGGATTCGCCGTTTTACGATGCGCGCGAATATGATGCCGTGGTCGCTTCGGGCGAACAGGTGACGTCGGGCCTTCTCGCCATCGCGCTGCAGTCGATGGGCATCAATGCCCGGTCTTGGCAGGGCTGGCAGATCCCGATCAAGACCGACAATGCGCATGGCGCGGCCCGCATCCAGGAGATCGACGGCACCGACATCATCCGCCGCATGGGCGAGGGGCAGGTGGCTGTCGTGGCTGGCTTCCAGGGCATCGGCCCGGACAACCGCATCGCGACGCTGGGACGTGGTGGCTCGGACACTTCGGCGGTGGCAATCGCCGCCGGCATCAAGGCCGACCGCTGCGATATCTATACCGACGTCGACGGGGTCTACACGACCGACCCGCGCATCGAGCCGAAGGCGCGGCGGTTGAAGAAGATCGCGTTTGAAGAAATGCTGGAAATGGCCTCGCTCGGCGCCAAGGTGCTGCAGGTGCGCTCGGTGGAGCTTGCCATGGTCCACAAGGTGCGCACCTTCGTGCGCTCGAGCTTCGAGGATCCCGATGCACCGGGCATGGGCGACCTTTTGAATCCGCCCGGTACGTTGATTTGCGATGAGGAAGAGATCGTGGAACAGGAAGTAGTCACCGGTATTGCCTATGCCAAGGATGAAGCGCAGATCTCGCTGCGTCGGCTTGCCGACCGGCCGGGTGTTTCCGCCGCGATCTTCGGGCCGCTGGCCGAGGCGCACATCAATGTCGACATGATCGTCCAGAATATCTCGGAAGACGGTACCCGCACCGACATGACGTTCACCGTGCCTTCGGGCGATGTCGACAAGGCGCTTTCCGTGCTCGGCGACAACAAGGGCACGATCGGCTATGACGTGGTGCAGAGCGAAAAGGGCCTGGTGAAGGTCTCGGTCATCGGCATCGGCATGCGCAGCCATGCCGGCGTTGCCGCCACGGCCTTCAAGGCGCTGGCCGAAAAGGGCATCAACATCAAGGCGATCACCACCTCGGAAATCAAGATTTCGATCCTGATCGACGGCCCCTATGCCGAACTCGCCGTTCGCACTTTGCATTCCTGCTACGGCCTCGATAAGAATTGATTCCGTAGAGCGGGTCCGCCTCCCGCCGCCTGGCGTCGCGGGCGGCGGTTCCGCCCGACCAATGACACATTCGGGAGCAGCCACGCGATGAGAGACCTTTCCGCGGGTCCGCGCGTCCTTCTCAAGCGGTTGCGCGAGTTGATGGCGGAACCGCTCGAGCCACAGGAGCGCCTTGACCAGATCGTTCGCCAGATCGCGAGCAACATGGTCGCGGAAGTGTGTTCGGCCTATGTGCTGCGCGCCGACGGGGTGCTTGAGCTCTACGCGACCGAAGGCCTCAACAAGGATGCTGTCCACCTCGCCCAGCTGAAGATGGGCCAGGGCCTGGTCGGCACGATCGCGGCGTCCGCCCAGCCACTCAACCTCTCCGACGCTCAGGCGCATCCGGCCTTCCGATACCTGCCGGAAACCGGCGAGGAGATCTATCATTCCTTCCTTGGCGTGCCGATCCTGCGCGCCGGCCGCAGTTTGGGCGTTCTCGTCGTGCAGAACAAGGCGCAACGCAACTACCGGGAAGACGAGCTTGAAGCGCTCGAAACCACCGCCATGGTTCTGGCCGAGATGATCGCGACCGGCGAACTGAAGAAGATCACCCGCCCGGGCCTGGAACTGGACCTGACGCGTCCGGTGACGATCGATGGCGACGGCTATAACGAAGGCATCGGGCTCGGCTATGTCGTGCTGCACGAGCCGCGCATCGTCGTCACCAACCTGCTCAACGAAGACACCGAGACGGAAATCCGACGGCTCGCCGACGCGCTCGGTTCGCTCAGGATCTCGATCGACGACATGCTGTCCAGGCGGGAAGTGTCGATGGAAGGCGAGCACCGCGACGTGCTCGAGACCTATCGCATGTTCGCCCATGACCAGGGCTGGGTCCGGCGCATGGAAGAGGCGATCCACAACGGACTTACGGCGGAAGCCGCGGTCGAGAAGGTGCAGAGCGACACCAAGGCGCGGATGATGCGCCTCACCGACCCCTATCTGCGCGAGCGGATGCACGATTTCGACGATCTCGCCAACCGGCTGTTGCGCCAGCTGACCGGTTTTTCGCCGCACAGCCAGACCGAGAGCTTTCCGGCCGATGCGATCGTCTTTGCCCGCGCCATGGGGGCGGCCGAGCTTCTGGACTATCCGCGCGCCAACCTGCGTGGCCTGGTGCTGGAAGAAGGCGCCGTGACCAGCCACGTGGTGATCGTGGCGCGCGCCATGGGCATTGCCGTGGTCGGCCAGGCGACGGGCGCGGTGGCGCTGGCCGAAAACGGCGACCCGGTGATCATCGACGGAGACGACGGCAAGGTGCATGTGCGGCCCGTGGCCGACCTGCAGAAGGCCTATGAGGAGAAGGTCAAGCTGCGCGCCCGCCGCCAGGAGCAGTTCCGCGCGCTGCGCGACGTCGAGCCGCTCACCAAGGACGGCAAGCGGATCACGCTGCAGATGAATGCCGGCCTGCTGGTCGACCTGCCGCAGCTTGCCGAATCGGGGGCAGAAGGCATCGGCCTGTTCCGCACCGAATTGCAGTTCATGATTTCCTCGACCATGCCGAAGGGCGAGGAGCAGGAGAGCTTCTATCGCAGCGTGCTGCGCCAGTCGGGCGGACGGCCCGTCACTTTCCGCACGCTGGATATCGGCGGCGACAAGGTGGTCTCCTATTTCCGCGGCCATGAAGAGGAAAACCCGGCGCTCGGCTGGCGGGCGATCCGCCTGTCGCTCGACCGGCCGGGCCTGCTGCGCACCCAACTGCGGGCGCTGCTGAAGGCGGCCGCCGGCGGCGAGCTGAAAATGATGTTGCCGATGGTAACCGAGGTCGGCGAAATCCGGGCCGTGCGCGAGCTGATGCAGAAGGAGGTGCAGCACCTCTCCAAGTTCGGTCATCCGCTGCCGAAGAAGCTGCAGTTCGGCGCCATGCTCGAAGTGCCGGCGCTGATGTGGCAGCTCGACGAGCTGATGCAGGAGGTCGACTTCGTCTCGGTCGGCTCCAACGACCTGTTCCAGTTCTCGATGGCGGTCGACCGTGGCAATGCCCGCGTCTCCGACCGCTTCGACGTGCTGGGCCGGCCGTTCCTCAGGATCCTGCGCGATATCGTGCGCGCCGCCAACCGGCACGAAACGCCGGTGACGCTCTGCGGCGAGATGGCGGGCAAGCCGCTTTCGGCGATGGCGCTGCTCGGCATCGGCTTCCGCTCGATCTCGATGGCGCCGACGGCGATCGGCCCGGTCAAGGCCATGCTGCTCGGGCTTGACGTCGACCAACTGAGCCGGGAGCTCAACACGGCGCT
This sequence comes from Ciceribacter sp. T2.26MG-112.2, assembly GCF_900492205.1. Lineage (GTDB taxonomy): Bacteria > Pseudomonadota > Alphaproteobacteria > Rhizobiales > Rhizobiaceae > Allorhizobium > Allorhizobium naphthalenivorans_A. The sequence goes on along the minus strand of NZ_UEYQ01000029.1, from coordinate 8,723 downwards.
CGACGATCATCATTCGCATCTGCCGCTCAGGGACATCCTTGTCGGCTTTGCCGAAGACAACAATATTCCCCTCTGACCGAATATAACGTGGAGTAAAGGGTGGCGAAGCTTCCTGTCGAGAAAATGCGCGAACTCGAACGCCGGTTCGGCGAGATAGAGGCGCGCATGTCGGCGGGGCCTGCGGCCGACGTTTACGTCAAGCTCGCCTCGGAATATTCCGAGCTTCAGCCGGTGGTGAAGAAGATCCGCGAATACGAGACGGCGATCGCCGAGCTGGCGGGGTTAAAAGCCCTGCTTGCCGACAAGACGACCGACCGCGAGATGCGCGACCTCGCCGAGATGGAAATGCCCGACGTCGAGGCGCGCATCGAGGGTCTGGAAAAGGACATGCAGATCCTGCTCCTGCCCAAAGATGCCGCCGACGAGAAGAGCGCGATCCTGGAAATCCGCGCCGGCACCGGCGGGTCGGAAGCCGCGCTGTTCGCCGGGGACCTGTTTCGCATGTATGAGCGCTTCGCCTCCACCAAGGGGTGGAAGGTGGAGGTGCTGTCGGCCAGCGAAGGGGAAGCGGGCGGCTTCAAGGAAATCATCGCGACGATCACCGGACGCGGCGTGTTCTCCAAGCTTAAATTCGAATCCGGCGTGCACCGCGTGCAGCGCGTGCCGGAAACGGAAGCGAGCGGGCGCATCCACACGTCTGCGGCCACCGTCGCCGTGCTGCCGGAGGCCGAGGAGATCGACATCGAGATCCGCCCGGAAGACATCCGCATCGACACGATGCGCTCCTCGGGCGCCGGCGGGCAGCACGTCAACACGACCGATTCGGCGGTGCGCATCACCCATCTGCCGACCGGTCTCGTCGTCACCTCCTCGGAAAAGTCGCAGCACCAGAACCGCGCCAAGGCGATGCAGGTGCTGCGCTCCAGGCTCTACGACATGGAGCGGCAGCGCACCGACAACGAGCGCTCGGCCGATCGCAAGAGCCAGGTGGGCTCGGGCGACCGCTCCGAGCGCATCCGCACCTACAACTTTCCGCAAGGGCGCGTTACCGACCACCGCATCAACCTGACGCTCTACAAGCTCGACCGGATGATGGAGGGCGACATCGACGAAATGGTCGATGCGCTGATTGCCGACTACCAGGCCGGGCAGCTGGCGCAACTGGGCGAGCCGACATGAGCGGCGCGGCTCGGCTCGGCGCGGTCTTCGCCGAGACGCGGGCGGTGCTTACCGATGCCGGCTTTGCCGATGCGGCGATCGAGACGCGCATCCTTCTGGCCGGCCTGCTCGGGCTTTCGACGACGGAGATCTTCACGCAGGGCGACCGGCCGGTGACGGAGCGCGAACGCTCGGTGATCGCAGACGCGGTGGCACGACGACTGAGGCATGAGCCGGTCCACCGCATTCTCGGCCACCGCGAATTCCACGGGATCGACCTCAGGCTGTCGCCGGACACGCTGGAACCGCGGCCCGACACCGAGGTGCTCGTCGATGCCGTTCTGGCCCACCTGAAGCGCATGGCGGCGCAGAAGGCCGTCGTCAGCATCCTCGACATGGGCACCGGCACCGGGGCGATCGCGCTCGCCCTGCTGAAGGAATGCCCGCAGGCGCGCGCGCTCGGCAGCGATATTTCGCCGGGTGCCCTTCAAATCGCCGCGGCCAATGCCCATCTCAACGGCGTGGCCGAGCGGTTCGAGACGCGTGAGAGCGCATGGTTCGAGGCGATCGACGAGAGCTTCGACATCATCGTGTCAAATCCGCCCTATATACCCACGGACGTGGTCGAGTCGCTGGAGCCGGAGGTCAAGGATTACGACCCCCGCAAGGCGCTGGACGGCGGTCGGGACGGCCTGGAAGCCTATCGGGCGATCGCCGAAAATGCATCGCAGCATCTGCTTGCCGATGGCATCGTCGGTGTCGAGATCGGCTACGACCAGCGGGAAGATGTCGTGCAACTCTTTGAACAGAACGGATTTTCCCTGATCGAATGGCACCGCGACCATGGTGGCAATGATCGGGTCCTGCTGTTTACACGGTGAAGCCGGACGGCGACTTGCTGCGTATGCTAAGGATAATTGGGCTTTTGAAAGAAAAGGCTTGGTTTTCCAGATGAAGCGTAATAGTTTGCGGGCACGCAACGGGCAGCAGGGAATGAACGAGATTCGTTCGGGTCTGGGTTTGCCACGTTTTCATCTCGTGACCGGGCTTCACGGGACGAGCAAATCCCGATGCGTAACTCAGTAAACTTGACTATCACCAGCGGCACGAGAGCGATGGCGCAGTATGCCCGCGGCACGCAAAGCCTTGGTCCGGTCCGAACCAGAACCAACAGCGTTGCCATTTATCAGCACAACAGAAAAATTCAGGTGAATTATCGATGAGGCCAGGACAGCAGAACAAGCGCGGCCGCGGACGTAACGGCGGCGGCGGTGGTGGCAGCGGTAGCGGTGGCGGCAATTTCAACCGCAAGGGTGCCAACCCGCTGACCCGGACGTATGACAGTTCCGGTCCTGACGTGAAGATCCGTGGCACCGCCCAGCACATCGCCGAGAAATACGCGACGCTCGCCCGCGACGCACAGAGCGCCGGCGACCGGGTCATGGCGGAAAACTATCTGCAGCACGCCGAGCATTACAACCGCATCATAGCCGCCGCCCAGGCGCAGATGCAGGAGCGCTTCCAGCGCGACGACCGTGACGAACGGGACGATCGCGACGAGCGGGACGACCGCAGCGAATACAACGACCGCGATGGCGACGACATGGACGGCATGGACGAGCCGACGATCGGTTCGCAGGCCGCCCAGCCGCAGCAACAGCAGCGGCCGCAACCGCGACCCCAGCCGCAACCGCAGCAGCAGCCGCAGCGACCCCAGACGCAGCCGCGCCAACCGCGCCGCGAACAGCCGGAAATCGCCGGGACCGGGCCGCAGCCGGTGCTGGACGAGATGCCGGCCGAGGCTGTCGCCGCCGCCGCGGAAAGCGCTGTCGAGGGTTCGAGCGAGCGCCAGCCGCGCCGCCGCAACGCCGCCAGCCGTCCGCGCCGCCAGCCGCGCCGGGCCTCTGGTGAAGAGGGTTCGGAAGGCGGCGATGCAGCCACTCCGGCCGATGCGCCGGAACCGGCGCTTGCTCCTTCCGAGTGATCGGACAAGGCGATGATCGGATCGAAACCCCTTCTTCCTTTCGGAAGGAGGGGTTTTCGCTTTTTGGGGCAGATATCGACGCTGTCGACCGCCAGGCCGTTTGCCCCGCCCAGGAAAGGCTCTGGGTCGTGCGCGCTGGAATTGCGCTTCGTCAATCACCGAACTTTTGCCCTAAACCGCTCTTTAAACGCCGAAAATCCTTCCCCATATCTCGGTTGAAGGGACGAGGAAGTCCCACAGGGCCCGCCTTTTCAGGGGGTTCCATCTCAACCGCCGCGCTGTGCCGAACGGGCAGGGCGGCTACCGGAGACAGGCAGATATGAACATCGAAAAATATTCCGAGCGCGTCCGCGGCTTCCTGCAATCGGCCCAGACCCAGGCGCTGTCCGAGGGCCACCAGCAATTCACCCCCGAGCATGTGCTGAAAGTGCTGCTCGACGACGACCAGGGCATGGCGTCGTCGCTGATTGCCCGCGCCGGCGGTGACGCTAAGGAAGCCCGCATCGCCAATGACGCGGCGCTTGCCAAGCTGCCCAAGGTTTCGGGCGGCGGCGGTCAGGTCTATCTGTCGCAGCCGCTGGCCAAGGTGTTCACCACGGCCGAAGACGCCGCCAAGAAGGCTGGCGACAGCTTCGTCACGGTCGAGCGGCTGCTGCTGGCGCTGGCGATCGAGACCTCCGCCTCGACGTCTCAGACGCTGAAGAAGGCCGGCGTGACCGCGCAGGCGCTGAACCAGGTGATCAACGAGGTGCGCAAGGGCCGCACGGCCGACGGCGCCAATGCCGAAGCCGGCTTCGACGCCCTGAAGAAATATGCCCGGGACCTGACGGCGGAAGCCCGCGAGGGCAGGCTCGACCCGGTGATCGGCCGTGACGACGAAATCCGCCGCACCATCCAGGTTCTTTCGCGCCGCACCAAGAACAATCCGGTGCTGATCGGCGAGCCGGGCGTCGGCAAGACGGCGATCGCCGAAGGCCTGGCGCTCCGCATCGTCAACGGCGACGTGCCGGAAAGCCTGAAAGACAAGAAGCTTATGGCGCTCGACATGGGCTCGCTGATCGCCGGCGCGAAATATCGCGGCGAGTTCGAGGAGCGGCTGAAGGCGGTTCTGAGCGAAGTGCAGTCGGAAAGCGGCGAGATCATCCTGTTCATCGACGAGATGCACACGCTGGTCGGCGCCGGCAAGGCCGACGGCGCGATGGATGCCTCCAACCTTTTGAAGCCGGCGCTCGCCCGCGGCGAACTGCACTGCGTCGGCGCGACCACGCTCGACGAGTACCGCAAGCATGTCGAGAAGGACGCGGCGCTCGCCCGCCGGTTCCAGCCGGTCATGGTCAACGAGCCGAATGTCGAGGACACGATCTCGATCCTGCGCGGCCTCAAGGAGAAATACGAGCAGCACCACAAGGTGCGGATCTCCGATTCGGCGCTGGTGGCGGCCGCGACGCTGTCGAACCGCTACATCACCGACCGCTTCCTGCCCGACAAGGCCATCGACCTGATGGACGAGGCCGCCTCGCGGCTGAGGATGCAGGTGGATTCCAAGCCCGAGGAGCTCGATGAGCTCGACCGCCGCATCATGCAGCTGAAGATCGAGCGCGAGGCGCTGAAGAAGGAAACCGACGTCGCCTCGGCCGACCGGCTGAAGCGGCTCGAGGCCGAGCTGGTCTCGCTCGAGGAGGAGGCCGACGCGCTGACCGCCCGCTGGCAGGCGGAAAAGCAGAAGCTCGGTCTTGCCGCCGACCTGAAGAGGCAGCTCGACGAAGCCCGCAACGAACTGGCGATCGCCCAGCGCAAGGGCGAGTTCCAGCGCGCCGGCGAGCTTGCCTATGGCGAGATCCCGAAGCTCGAGAAGCAGCTGATCGAGGCGGAAGCCCAGGACGGCAATGCCCGTGATTCCATGGTGCAGGAGGTCGTGACCCCCGACAACATCGCCCATGTCGTCTCCCGCTGGACCGGCATTCCGGTCGACAAGATGCTGGAGGGCGAACGCGACAAGCTGCTGCGGATGGAAGACGAACTGGCGAAATCGGTGGTCGGCCAGGGCGATGCGGTGCAGGCGGTGTCGCGGGCGGTGCGTCGTGCGCGTGCCGGCCTGCAGGATCCGAACCGGCCGATCGGCTCGTTCATCTTCCTCGGCCCCACCGGGGTCGGCAAGACGGAGCTGACCAAGTCGCTCGCCCGCTTCCTGTTCGACGACGAGGCGGCGATGGTGCGCATCGACATGTCGGAATTCATGGAGAAGCACTCGGTCGCCCGCCTCATCGGCGCGCCTCCCGGCTATGTCGGCTATGAGGAAGGCGGGGCGCTCACCGAGGCGGTAAGGCGCAAGCCCTACCAGGTCGTGCTGTTCGACGAGATCGAGAAGGCCCATCCGGACGTGTTCAACGTGCTGTTGCAAGTGCTCGACGACGGACGCCTGACCGATGGCCAGGGCCGCACGGTGGACTTCAAGAACACGATGATCATCATGACCTCTAACCTCGGTGCCGAATACCTGACCGGTCTTCGCGACGACCAGGACAGCGAGGCGGTGCGCGGCGAGGTGATGGAGGTGGTGAAGGCCTCGTTCAGGCCGGAATTCCTCAACCGCGTCGACGAGATCATCCTGTTCCACCGGCTGCGTCGCACCGAGATGGGGGCGATCGTCGATATCCAGATGAAGCGGCTGGTGGCGTTGCTCGCCGAGCGCAAGATCGTCATCGACCTTCAGCCGGATGCGCGCGAATGGCTGGCCGACAAGGGCTACGACCCGGTCTATGGTGCGCGTCCGCTCAAGCGGGTGATCCAGAAGTTCGTCCAGGACCCGATGGCCGAGCAGATCCTGTCCGGCACGATCGCCGACGGCTCGACCGTCACCGTCAGCGCCGGCACCGACCGGCTGCTGTTTGAGACGGCAAAGACGGTCAGCGAAGCGGCCTGATCAAACGACCCACGTTCACGCAATGATGAAAGGCGGTCCCTTCGGGGTCCACCTTTTTGCCGTCATGACGGAGAGCCTTCTTGATAAGCTGGCGGACTGAACCAGTGTGACGCTGCTCGCGCGCCTCCTCAACCGGTGTCAGTTGCTCGCCATTTCCGGCGGCTTGCCGCCGGAGGTCAGCAGGGCGTCGATGCGCTGGCGTTCGGCCTCGAACTTGGCGAGCGTCTCGCCCTCGAGCGACTTGCCGCCGGGCAGGCGGACGCGCAAGGGGTCTACCTTGGTGCCGTTGACGATCAGCTCGTAATGCAAATGCGGTCCGGTCGACAGCCCGGTATTGCCGACATAGCCGATCACCTGGCCCTGGCGGACCGTCGCGCCCGGCTTCACGCCCTTGGCGATGGCGCTCTGGTGGTTGTAGGAGGTGACGTAGCCGTTGGCATGGCGGACCAGCGTCTGGTTGCCGTAGCCGCCACTGTCCCAGCCGGCCTTTTCCACCGTGCCATTGCCCGAGGCGATGATCGGCGTGCCGCGGGGTGCGGCCCAATCGGTACCGGTATGCATGCGAGAATAGCCGAGGATCGGATGGCGGCGCATGCCGAAGCCCGACTTGAAGACGCCGTTCGGCACGGGATTGCGCAGCAGGAACTGGCGGATAGACTTGCCGTTCTCGTCGAAATAGTCGACCGAGCCGTCATCCGGATTCTGGAAGCGGTAGAAGGTCGTGACCGTGTCGCCGAAGCGCGCGCGGACATAGAGAAGTTCGCTCTCGTCGGTCGCCTCGCCGTTCTCGTCCTCGACCGAGAAGAAGGCCTCGAGCGTATCGGTCGGCTTCAACTGCGCCTGGAAGTCGACATTGGCGGCAAGCAGCTTGACCACCAGCGCCGTCATGTCGCGGTTCATGCCGTAGGAGAGCGCGGCGCGATAGATGCCGTCATAGACGCGCGGCAGGTCGCGGGCGGAACTGGGCATTTGCGGGGCGTTCTCGTCGAAGGCGCCGGCCACGGCATCGAGCGGCGGCGGCTCTTCGCCGCCGACCAGCCGACCGGCATCATTGACCGCCAGCGTCACCACATGGCCCCGGTGGCGATAAAGGCTGATGCGCACCACCCGGGCCTCCTCGCCGCGCTGGATGATGCCGATGCGCAGCACGTCGCCTTCGGCAAGCTCGCTCCCACCGGCATGCGGCTCGAGCGCGCGGGCGATGTCGCCGGCCTTGGATTTCGGGTAGCCGGCGGCCATCAGCACTGCCTCGATCGGCTGCGGACTGCGAACCGGCAGGACGTCGTCGGCATATTCCGGCGTCTCGGGCGTCAGGATCTCCGGTTCGGCGACGCTCATGTTCTGCTCGACGACGCGGGCGGCAAGGCCCGCGGCGATGTCGACGCCGGCATCGCTGTCGAAGCGCTGCGGGTCGATGTAATAGAGCGCGGCGACCTGGGTCGAGCCGTCGGTGAGCACCGAGCCATTGGTGCGGACATTCTCCTCGACCTCGTCGAACGACATGCCGCCGGCAAAGGGCGTGGTGCTGCCGGAGACAGGGAAGGCCGTCGTCTTCAGGCTCACCTCGGATTCGACGTCCGAGCCGTAGATCGTGCCGGTGCGCACCGCGCCCGGCGCGACCTTCTCGTCGGCGGCGAAGATCGCCAGCGGATCGAAGGCGGGATAATTCTCCTGGGTCTTGTAGTTCATCGCCAGCTTCATCTTGACATGGGCGAAGGGCTGGCGCCGCACCACCTCGCGCTCGCCGTCATGGGTGACGGTCGAGACCTCGAGGATCGCCTTGTCGACCGGGCGGGCGGCGATCTTCGGACCGAGCAGCCGACCGCCGCGCGACACGCTCTTGAGGTCCGGGTCGGCGGCGGGGTCGCCGGTCGCCGCATAGGCCTCGGCCGGGATCGCCAATTGCTGGCGACCGTCGAGGGCGGCAAACAGGGCAACGCCCATCAGGATGCAGGAGGTGATGCCGGTCAGAAAGGTGCCGGACAGCCAGCGCAGCGAAATCTCCCGCCGGTCGGGCGCGCGGTAGCCATCCGCCAGGATCGGCGGCTCGGTTCCAAGCGATCGTACCATGCTTCGATCCGTCATCATCGGTTGGCTATCGTTCCCTTCGTGTCGCGCGCAGACCGCGCGCGCGGTCCTCCATACTGGCCGACCAGGCTGGCCGGCGCCATAATCAGCATGTTTTGGCCCGGTCCGTCAAACCTGGCCGGCAAACCTGGCCGGATCGGGCCTATAAGGAATGCGCGCGACAGTCTTCGACATGCTGTTAGAGAGCAATTGTGGAATTCCCGCGGCCGGGGATCAAGAAGCTGCGGGCGGGGTGGTCGGCAGGCGGGGAAAACCGGGCAGGGACGAGCGGATTTCGGCATCGGTACCGCGTGAAACTGTATTTCCCCATGTTTATCAATGGCCTGTCATATTTTGTGAGATTTTTGTAAGAGTACTGTTGACGGGAAAAGGGAGTGGCCGTATAAGCCGCTTCACCGAACGAGAGGGCGGCGCCGACGAGGCGAGCGGCACTCTGGTTCAAAAGAAATCTTCTGGAAATTGGCTGAGATGCTGATGGGTTGCCGGGCTTGATGGTTTGGCGGGAAGTTTTCGTGACGGTTTAGTATCGTCTGTTTTTTGACAATTGAAGATGAGAAGAAAGAGAAACGT
>NZ_UEYQ01000028.1 GCF_900492205.1 Ciceribacter sp. T2.26MG-112.2 | reverse complement strand
TTCAAGAACAGTTCGGCCCATCAGCCCAAAACAACGAAGGAGAAACGCAGGAACTTGACCCCGACCAACAACACGAACGATACCTAAAGGCGGGTCAATTCTCGGTGGAAACGCCGGGTCAGCTCTCAGTGGAAATCAACACTCTCCGGTTTCCGGGTGGATCAGCGTCCCGGACTTTCTGGCCTCGGCGAACTCCTCCACAGACAGCTCGTGCTCCGTGTCGTCGTCATCGACGAGCATAGCGTGGGACTCAAGGATTGCGAGCCTCGAAGACGTGAGCAGATTGACGGCCGCCAGGACTTCCATGTCGATGGTCTTCCGCCCTGCCGCCTCGGAAAGCGTGGTGAAAGTCAGAAATCGAAGCTGATCCACCGGCTTCGATGCGACGAAGTCGATGATGTCGAGGCATACCAATCCGACTGGGAACTCGCCCCAGCGCGTCCGGTATTCCTCCCTGATTTCATCAAGCTTCACGTCATGCTCCGATGACTAGCTGCCGAGGTGATGCGCGATCCTGGATCTGACGTAGTCGTAGTCCTCATGCCCCATGCATTTACGAATTACAACGCGATCAAGTACCGGGTTGGTCGAGCCGGCTGCCCTCGAACTGCTGTTTACACTCAGCTCCGGCTCTGAGTTCAATTTCTTTCCGATGACCCGGTGCCAAAGGATGCTGAGCTTGAAGGGTTCGATCGGCGTGTCTAGTGCCGCCTTCCCGCCTTTGTGGTAGGTTTCGTTCCGAAGGTCCAGCTTCCGCCTCCTCATCTTCTCGTGCTTCAGCGATGCCGTCGTCGTCCCGAAGCCGAGTTCAACGACCGTTCCCTCGGTGCTGTCGTTGTACATCTTGTCGATCAATGGAAACACGTTGATCGGCTCCGGCATCGCGACGCCGGTCAGTTTGGTGAACTGCGTGAGGGCCATTTTTCTCGCGGCAACGGCAATATCCGAAAGCGTGCCCTCCGGGAAGTCGATCCGGACATCCAGCGTGTCTCCGTTCGTGGGTATCCATATGACGTCGAAGGCATGAAAGCGGATCGTCTTGACGCCGATGATCTCCTCGTAGTCATCAAATGTAGCATCGCCTGCGTCGGATAGGGCAGCCACGTCGATGTGCTCACGGATGGTGGTCACTCTCGCCGAGGAGAAAACCAGACCGACGCCGTCTTCGTTCTCCTCGACCGAGGTGAGCACGAGACCCGCGGGAGCGGCCTTGAGCTTCGCCTCCGATAGCGTGGCTGGATAGCGTTCTGAGAACACCGTCTCCAACGGCTCGATCGAAGCGAGCTTTTTCCGGATGGCCGCGAGGTCCGCTGGATCCAACTTTTAGAAGCTGACGAGCTTCTCACCGCAGAGCTGATGAGACTTGAGGGCGTCGATCAGTTCGTCGATCTTTTCCTCGCTCGTCTTGGGGTTCTCGCTGACCTTTTTAAGGGTGTTGTTCCATCCCTTCCCACGCGCGATTCCGATGTCCGCGAATATCCGGCGACCTACCGGCCATGGCGCCCGTTCGCGAAGACTCTGCAACACATCCGAGACCGGCACGTCCATTCTGAAAGCTCCAAGAATTCGTGACTGCGAGACTATCCGTGAATCCTGTGAAGTCCAGATTATTAAGCGGTTACCCACATGAAGACGGTGGGACGTGACCGATGCCAAGCGGGAAGCATCGACAGCGCGCGTGCCTACGTGCCGGAGATGTAAATATCAAAATCCATCCGCAGCCTTCCAACGCTGTCTACCTGGATAGCGCCATGGGACCAGAAGTCTCTCAGAACCTCGGCATGGGGATGCCGGTATCGGTTGTCGGTCGGCTCCGAGCAGATGATGCTAGCCACCGGGCAGAGCCTCTCCGCAACACCTGCGTGCCAACTGCTTTTGGCGCCATGATGCATCACCTGCAGGATTCCCATCTTCGTCATTCTCGTCGACGAGCCGTAGAATTTGATCATCGCGTTCAGGCGATCGGGAGTGTCGAGCAGACCATCGCCTGGACTGAGCTGAGCAAAGCGCTCCCACACGCCAGGCTCGATCCGAGGATCCCACCCATACGCGTCGGCACGCAATGAATGGTCGAGCGGGCCCGAGTACAGGAACAGGGAGATCTGGTTGCGCCTGAAGGAAGTCTTCCCGAATGTCCTGTCGTAGAGAGACCGCAGTTTCTTCAGGGCAACTGCAGGCGACCCCCGGCTTGGGTTCACCAGCCTTCGTATCCAGGGTTCGGCTGCGGAGAGGAACGCGGCATCCGCACGCCCCCTGAGATCGGCGTCGTTGTAGGGGACGAATTCCCAGAACGGCAGAACCAGCCTCCCGCCTTTGGCCAGATAGCGGACGCGGGGATCATCGAAGGTCTTGGCGGCAGAAGCCGGTCTCTCGCTGTCGGGCGGCGCGCCATAATTGACCTTGAGTTCGCGCGGGCGATCGTCGTCAGGAACTGGGGTGAACGGCAGGTCCGGATCGCCCTCCCCTTCGTCCTCGCGCCCGGAAGCAGGCACGAATATCACCTGCCCTATCTCCTGACCGGGGATCGCGAGCAGATAGCCAGCGGGATTCACGAAGAAGCGGAAGAGTGGGTCATCGGTCGCGACGCCTTCCTGTGCTGCAATCACAAGCCTCTGCCAGAGAGGTATGTACGGCAGCAGAACCATGCGGATGGGATGCCGGGAAACGAACCTCTCGAACCCGCTTACGTGATCCCGATCGAAGTGGGACAGAACTGCGAAGTCTATCGCTCCCGCCCCCGAAGCCGTGTGCTCCTGACCGAAATGAAGCAGCGAACCCAGCAGATGGCGATCGGATGAGGCCGTGCCGCAGTCAAACACCCAACTCACGACGTGATCGTCGTACTTGAGCCGCCCGGATGAAAACAGGCCCTGTCCGACTGGCCACCAGTCAAGCTCGAGATGCACATTCATACCTGAGCAGCCATCGCCTGATCGTTGCCATCGCCGGACGTCGGAACCCAGATCTCCGACTCCTCATCACCGTAAGCTTCCGCATTCCTATCAAAAACACACGCCCCTACCCAAGCACATACAACGGCGTCCAATATGTCCTCGAACGCCTTCATTTCGTAACCTCGCGCGTCAGTCGAAGGTAACGTCAGCGTCATCGAGACCCCCTGCTCCTGCGGAAACAACGAAATTCGCCAACCTTCCTGGCAATCCGCATCCAATTTAGAAGAGGTCATCGAAATCAGGACGCTCAGGCAAATCTTCCTCGTCTTCGTCAGCCTCACTACCTCCATAGTCAGCACCGTAGTCCTCTATGGCAAAATCCGGCATGTCATCATCATCGTCAGGCTCGTCGAAAACGCGCGGCCGAGCGCTCCATTCGATAATACTGGCCTTTTGTTCATGCAGTATGCGCATCGCGAGAGGTAGGCTCCCATCAATCCAGGCCGCATCCCCTTTCTCAAGATGAATTAACTCGAGGGAAAGCGGCCATGCGCTGCCAGCCAAGGGGTTGTCTGCGACAACCTCGCGAAGCTTCGACCAAAGGCGACGGTCGGTTGTCATTCGCTTGGCGTGCATATGAGCCAGCCACGCAAGAACAAGCGATCCGCTGTTCGATAGCATAAGATCCGAGGTCGTCCTCGGCACTTTCGCGCCAAGTTCCTTGATGAGCCAAAGTGCCCATATCGCCTCCGAGTCGCGACCCAGGGAGGCGTTTTGAGTGACGGTAAGTGTCGCAACCTCATTCCACAAACCGACGTCAACCTGTTTCGGATAAATGCGGTGTCTCCAGGCAACCACGCGAGCCACGTAATCGGTCGTGTGTGGAAACTGGACAGCGCACTGCGCAAGAAAGTGTTGAAGGAGATCCCAATCGCGCGACCATAACCTGCGCTCGTCAATCACTCGGATGGCGTGACGTATGAGACCGTCGTCATTGGTGGTAGTCGCCCGCTCGATCATGCTGGTAAGCACTCCCAGAGCTTCGTTCGGATTGGAGCCAGGTTCGAGAGACGCTATGATTTCCTTGTCGAATTCGAAGGGCCAGTCATCGGCGAACACCTCCCGCATCGAAACTATCTTCGTCTTGCCTTCGTTGATGTCCAGTTCGAATTCGCGAAGGGATGCCCGGAGATTCTGCAGGTGCTTCTCGCATTCTTCGTATGTGTTGCCCGCTATCCAGTAGTCATCGACATGTCGGACATATGTTGGTCGAGCCCTTCCTGACCTCCGGACGAAGGCTCTGTCCACCGCTGCCATCAAAAGTTCCGATGCAACCTTGGAAGTGTCGGGGCCCACCGCGATACCGACCGTCTGCCGCGACTGGGAATTCCGGAGGATGAAGTCCAATCGGTTTCCGAAAACCGCGGAGGATTGCGGGCTTGAATCCGTTTTAGCCTCGCGTTTTCCGTTGATGGCCCAGGGAAAGCTATGCGTGTAGATCGACGGGAAGAAGCGCGCAACATCTGTTATCAAGCAGTACTTGAACCTCGAGAAGGCTCGCAGCCTGATACGCGGCAACTCCGAATGCGGTGTAATCCGGACGTGCCGGTTGCCAGCGATTTGGAATATTGGCTTCGATACGGAGCCGGACGATGCTTCGACCTGCGGGAGCAGCGACGGCCAATGCTTCTCGTAAAACAAGCCGGCATCACGGATAAACGCGGGGTGTGGAACCCCAAAAATCCGGCGCTGTCCTCCTCGCTTGCTTGCGTTGTAGGTCGCCGCTTCGCCTACTACCTTCGCGACTACGCCATAGGCGCCACCTATTGGGGCGAGATGAGCCCAGAGATTTCGTGTAGTGAAGACAGGCGGAAGGTTCTCCGGAAGAAGGCCTTTTGTCGCGAACAGTTCTGCGCTGGGTTGGACTGCGGCCATGCTTCCTAGTTAATCCTTCTATTCCGGGTCAGATGTCCGAGCCAGCGTGATGGCGAAATTTGAGCTACGTTGTCATCCAGGTCGCCTCAACGTTTTCCTCAAGGCGAGGCTTGTGAACGGGGGCGTTCAATATGATCGGCATCGGCATGATCGAATCCGCCCCGACGATCAATGCCTCACCGTCTCGTAGATTTGGCAGGAAGGCCGCAGTTGAAAGGTCAAGGACGCCACTTGCGTTGATGACCACCAATTGGTCTCGCTCGTTGATCAGACGATGCACGACAAACATTCCGATCTGCGACAGCACATCTTCCGGGATATCGCGAGGCCGCTGTGTGGCCAGGAGGCATGTCAGGCCATACTTCCTGCCCTCCTTGGCGATCAATCCAAATGCATCGAGCAGGACCTTGTTGTTGTCATCGCCGATGCTCTTGTTGAGGAACTGATGGGCTTCGTCGATGGCTACAACAAGTGGCGTTTTCTGGAAATCCCCTTGGCGCGCGCGCCCCAGAAGATACCGTCCGATCGCGTTCACCACCAGTTCGCGCGTGTGCTGCTCGAAAGCCAAGTACCGCATGGAAACCCTCAGTACGCGCAAGTCCGGGTCAGCGACAAATTCCCCGATCACCTTCGTAAGATCGGTCATGTATTCGGGCGGCGCGAATATAGGAGCCATCGGCTGCGATTTCTGGAAAGTGGTGATCCGCATGCAGAGAGTGATGCAACTGTCGTAGGAGTTCGGGTGCCTCGCGCCCCAGTGGTGTTTCTGCCCATTGGGATCTGTCGGATAGACGCACTCCTCCAGGACCTGCTCGACAAGATCCTTGAACTCGAAGAATGCCGAAGGCGCATGCAGCGCCTCATCGTTCACCACGATCGCATGATTGATCGGCTTTTTCGCTTTGCCCGCCTTGATGAGAACTGTCGTGTCTGCATCCACGAGCGTCGGGTCGAGCTGTATCAGCTTGAGGCTCTGGATGGCGTCGCGGAGCTTGGGAACCTGAACGCCAGGACTGGGCTGCAAGAACGCGAAGAGATCCATCTCCGTCAGGTGAAAGTAGGGGAATGATACAAAGTGCCGCTTGTCAGCGACTCCGTCACGGGTGCCGCCAAGATGGACGTGTCTGACTGGGCCTCGGAGGGTATGGTACTCACCCGTAGGGTCGAGAAGGACTATCTTCCCACCTCTCTCCGCCACCTGCTCGACCAGACGTGCTGTCGACCAGCTCTTGCCGCCCCCGGTCGTTCCGAGTACCGCGCAGTGGCGCCCGAAGATCGAAGAGGGGGGCAGGGAGACACGCGTTTCCGGCGCTCCGCTCAGATGTCCGAGCTCTATTAGCCCGCCCTTGCTGCCATTCGTTGAAACGATCGCGTGTCGGACGAAGTCCGGATGGGCAAGATATACGTAATCCCCTACCCTCGGAACTTCTCCAATCCCTCGACTTGATCGGTTGGAATTGAGATCTACCGACCCCAGGAGCTTGATCATGCCGATTGGATTCGGAATTTCGTCGCCTTCATTGCGCTCCGGCTCGACCGACAGACGATCGCGGTCTGGGAGTTGAATTTCAGTTATGCGACCAAGGATCGCACAACCATAGGATTCAATAACGACAAACTCCCCCACCTGCCCTCTCGCAACGCGGTGCCCTGCATATTGCGATGGCGTGACCTCGGTGGCGAACGGAAAGTTGACCCGCACTCCGAGCGGGCTCACGCGCGAAACCGAACCTAGATAGCGCGATCGCTCGAAAGGATAGCTAGGGGGCAATTCAGCCATGCTTCTGCCCCAAGCTGCGCATCCGCTCCGTATGCCTCTCAAGTTCGGTCTCGGCAATCACGTCCGGCACCAGCGGCACGACACCCTCGAAAGTGCCCGCGATCAGAGCGAGTCTGGCGTCGCCATTTTCGATCAACGTGCCGATCGCGTTCAAGTAACTGTTGCCATCGTTTTCGCTTGCCTTTTCGATGTCCGGATTGATTACCACCAAGTTGAGAGACAAGTTCGCCTTGATGGCACCTAATATCGGTTCGGAAATATGCTTGTCGTTAAAACCGAATCCAATGACCACAAGGGTGGTGTTCGGAGTGCGAAGCGACGCTTGGAGAGTCCCCATCATCTCAATGTACGGCTGGCTGAACGCGAGTTCGTATTTGGTTGACCGTGGGTAGATCAGGAGTGGCTTCCGTGTCCCTGGTTTTTTGGCAATCTGCCCCGTGCGAGGACTCAATTCCCAATCGATCGAACCGTGGATCTTGTAGAGATGGAAGAGGTTCTCGATGAAATCGGACTTCTCTTCCCCCGCTGAGCGGCGCACGACATCGTAGGAGAACTGGGCAGAGTCGAAATGAGCGTCACTTCCAAAAGCGAAACCATCGACGACGATGAAGCCAGACCGTTTGGCGGCGGCCTCGAAGCAGAGATCATAGTTGGTTGTAAAGAGCTTCGTCCTCGCACGTCTAGACGAACGCCTCGCCACCCTGCGTAGGAAGGCCTCGTGGATAGGAACGCCCACGGCATCTTCCATGAAATCGACTTCATCCCGGATGATGCCCTCGGCGATCGTGAGCAGTTTCCGAATAGTATTAGCATTGTCCTCCGGTAGGAACTCCGCTGCCATCGTGGCACGGGACATGAGGTACTCGAGATCAGTCGTATCCTCGGGCACGTTCGCCGACGACACAAATTTTGTCCATCGCGGCCCACCCTCGAGTTCCTCAATCATGTCATCGGCTTCGAATCTGCCCCTAATTTTGGCGAGCAGATCTCCCATGGTCGGGGCCGCCCGCTTGCCATCCTTCATGACGGAGAGCGACGTGCCCAGACCCGTAAGTATGACAAGGTTCTGGGCACGGACCGCAGACGAAAGGACTCGGCGGATGTCGGTCGATGCCGGATCGGGCGCATCGTCTACAGGATCGAGGACCCCCATCCACTTGCCTGATCCCTGCGAACTCTTGATTTTCAATGCCGACTCCCCCGTTCTGGAGAAGTCTTGCCACGTGTTCCGTCGATTGCAACCGGGTTTGAGATCACACTTGAAGTTTCACGACGTCGCCATGCTTTCGCAGCCCAATCAGATCCGTCACGGCTACGGCGACAGTAACGACTGGCTCCCTCTTATTGATGTTTCTGATCGCTGTTGCGCACGATAGCCGATGAACGTCCGGCCAAAAGACGATCAGCCGGCGCCCCTATGTCGACAAACCTCAGAAGTCGATGTTATCGTCAGTGATCTCCATCACTTCACTCCCAAGTCCACACCCTTCGTCGCCCTCGGCCGGCCGAGCGCGTTCTTCAACCAGCACTCCTTCTTCTTGGAGACATAGGCGAAGGCACGGCAGGCATTGTCGCCGACGCAAGCGACAAAGCACTCCAGATAATTGGTCTGCCTGATCCGCTTGTAGTCGCCGCCGGGAAGATCCATTCCCGAATAGCTCGTGAAGTCGGACATGATCACGTCCGCCGCCTTCGACGCCGAGTAGGCTACGATTGCGTCAGCGTTCCGGATCAGCACGACGACATCATTCTTCAGGAAGCAGAACCGATGCTTCGCGTTATAGGTCACCGCCTTGCACTGGCCGTCGCTCTCGCAGGCCGCCCGACAGCCCTGAAAGGTTACATCCTTCAGCGTGGCATAATCGAAGCCAATGGCATCGTAACCGCGGGCATCCAGCAGGACCGTCGAAACCGAGGATCGGGGAAGCGAAGTCACCGTCTCCCTCCCCTGCGGCGAGGCCTCGACTTCGGGTTTCCCGTAGCACAGAACTTGATGAACGGACGGCGTGACCTTGTCCGCGAGATCGGCGGTTGAAAGCGTGGACTGTCCGTCCTGCCGGTCTCCGGACTGGCTCGCGAGGTTCTGCGACTGCATGAAGAGATCGGCCACGGACCCTCGAATGGCGAAGTTGACGTTCTGTGCCGTGATCCCGATCTGATCGGCAGCCTGCTTCGAGAAGGTGGCGCTCGTGATCCCCAGCAGGAAACCGTCTCGATCCACGACGGGGCCACCGGAGTTTCCCGGCTGGATCGGCGTCGAAATCTGGATGTAGCGCGTGTCGTTCCGGAGGCCGGCGAGCGCGTTTACATTTCCGGTCGTGATCTTCACGGAATCCGCCAGCAGGTCCGCAAGGGGATAGCCGATAGCGACGATGTCCTCGCCGAGGCGGATAGGTGCGCGCCTGAAGGTAAGAGGAACCATCGGTGTGTCTGCGTTCACTTTGATCAAGGCGAGATCGTTGGTCGCGTCAATCCTCGGATCGGTCGCAACACCCCTGCCCTTCACCTCCACGCGGTCGCAGCCATCTACGACATGGGCGTTCGTCATGAGCCAGCCGTCCGCGGTGATGGCGAATCCTGTTCCGGAGGATCTCGGTTCCTCGGCGGAGGCATCCATCACCACGGCAACCGCAAGGATTCCGGCCACAACAATCCGCGCAAACATCTTCATCGTCAGCCCCTCAATACAAGGCAACCTAAACTCTCTGGGCGAAGGAATTCAATGAGGTCATTTGCGAAGGTAGCTCTTTGCACCACTGTCGGTGTAGCAGAACCGCCCGCCACGAGGCCCTGTTCAGAATGCCCCTGAACGACACAGGCACTCCTCATCTGCTGCCGGGGCCCTCGAATGCGATGCGCCGCCCATCAGCCCCATGGCACTGCCCATCGTGGCGGTGCATGATTTCTTGCTCGCGCTCACCGAGCCGTCGTTACAGATGAACGTATCGCCACGGCAACCTGCTATGCCGCCCTTTCTCCCACTGCAGGGAGTATTAGCGGCCTGAAGGTTCGTTGCATGCAATAGAATGGCGACGACTACGACGACGCTCCAGGGACCACGGCAAGCCCGAAAGCGTTTAGTCGCTCCGGAGAAAACCATCATGCGGATGCAGTCGCCGATCCCAAGGTGAGCATTCCATCACGAACCTGCAGGGTCCCTTGCGCTGTCAGCAGCTCGATCCGGGACACGATGAAATCTCTCAACTGACTGCTGGTTGCGCGGAATCCCAGCCCCCTGGCGATGGCATTGACGGCTTCGTCCGCGGTTGCGCCGAAGCTCGTCTCGATGATCGAGGTGAGCCCCTCGTCGATCTCCATCGGCGGGATCATGTCGCTCCTGCGCAGTCCGGACGAGGCGACCATGCTGCGGTCGCGCATGCGAACTATGGCGCCTGGCCAGAGGAGGAAATCTCCTGAGCGAAGAATCTCCCCCGAGTTCACGGCGACACGGATGGCGTTGCCGACATGTGCATCGATCCGGCTTCCCGCCCGTTGGAGACCCCAGGCAGTCCGGATCCGGGTCACCACCTCGTCCCTATGCACGGGGCCTTCAACCTCGACCGTCTCCTTGATCAACTTGACCAGCGTCCCTGTAGGAACGTCATGAAGCTCGCCCTCGATATTTGGCTTCAGCGAAGCCTCCTCGTAGAGGTTCGAGCCACCTCCATCCGTCGATACCGGTTGCAAACCGATCTCCGTCACGGTGGCGCGTTCGATTGTCACGACTTCCACCGGAACCGCCCGAGATGATGCATGCGTGTGATCTGCTCCAGACAAAGCATTCGTCTTAGCCTGTTCGATGGCGGCAATCAGGCGGTCGAGTTCGGCCTTGGGCCTCTGGAACCAATCCGAACTCCATATGCGGTGGATCGTCCAGCCATGATCCTCAAGCACCGCTTGTCTCAGTCGGTCACGGTCACGCGCCGAGCGGGAGTCATGATAGGATGCGCCGTCGCATTCGATCCCGATAAGGTAGCGGCCGGGGACCGCCTCGTCCGCGACGGCGAGATCGATGAAGAACCCGGCAATGCCGACCTGTGGATGAACCTGGTATCCCCTCTCCTGGAGGGCCGCCATCACCTGTTCCTCGAACACGCTGTCCATCGCCCGGTCAGAGCGCTGTGACATCGAAAGCCGCCCTGTCCGCGCGTAGTGAAGGAAGAGCTTGAAGGCAAACACCCCCTTCCCCTTGCCGCGTTCGAGATCGATGTCCTCGTCGGTGATGGAAGCGTATACTTCGCAGCGTCGCTTGGCGCGGCTGATCAGGACATTGAGGCGCCGCTCGCCGCCTTCGGCCCCCAAGGGTCCAAAGCGCATGCCCATGTAACCCTGGGCATTCTTTGCATATGCAACGGAGATCAGGATCACGTCGCGCTCGTCGCCCTGGACGTTTTCGAGGTTCTTCACGAAGAACGGTTCGTGGGGATGAGAGTGGAAGAATTCCTCGGTCTGGGGATTGAGACGGCGCAGCAGTTCCAGTTGGTCCTGGATTTCGCGCCGCTGCTTGATCGAGAACGCCGCAACGCCGAGCGAAAGATGCGGCGAATGCACGGCGTGGCGGATGATCGCCTCGGCGACGACCTTGGCCTCCACCTTGTTCACGCCATCCTCGAACACTCCGCCCGGCACATGATGGAAACGCAGCCCCATCCCGGCTTCCTGCGTGTATGGGCTCGGCACGATGAACAGCTTGTTGTCGTAGAATTGCGAATTCGAGACCGCAATGAGCGACTGGTGGCGGCTGCGGTAGTGCCAGCGCAGCATGCGCTCCGGCAGACCGCGGGCAGAGAAGAGGCCGAGGATGCTCTCGATGTCCGAGACTTGAGCACCTTCCTGATCATCATCGTCCTCGGATCCACCCGAGGTCATTTTCGAAAAGAACTTCGTCGGGGGTAGCTGGCGTTCGTCGCCAACGACGATAACCTGCTTAGCACGGGCGACAGCGCCGAGCGCATCGACAGGCTGAATCTGACTTGCTTCGTCCATGACAAGGAGATCGAATTCGAGAACGCCCGGCGGAAGGAACTGTGCGATCGACAGTGGGCTCATCATGAATACTGGTTTCAATGCCTGGATCGCGGGTGACGCCCGCTGCATGAGTTGCCGGATCGGCATGTGCCCGCGACGGCGCGCCATCTCCGCGCGCAGGATGCCGACAGGTCCGATACCACTGATTGAGGGGATTTTTCGATGATGCGCCCGCACGACTTCCAGGCGAGACAGGCTCATGCGGCTGCGGTCGAGCGATGCGAACTCACCGACCAGTCTGCCATGCACCTCGCCATCGAAACGGGCGAGTTCAGGATCCTGGGCATGCTGATGACGCAGGATCTTTTCGTAGAATGCCATTTCGAAATGGGGAATGATATCGGACGTGGAAATGCGGCCGTCCTCGAGACGCTCGACAACGGCACCGACACCCATGTTCGCGGCATCGCCTGCACGGGCATTGTAGGCAGCAAACTTCGAAAGCTGCTCCTCGTTCTCGATCCAACGGAGCAGCTTGGCGCCGATCTGGGACAATTGCGCGCCGGCCACATCGCCTGTTCCAAAGAGCACATCCAGGTCCGCCTTCAGGAACTGAAGGATTTCCGACATGGTGGTCGCGAAGGCATCTCCTTGAGCTGCAGCCTGCCGCGCCTTCTCGGCCACCCCCACACGATCGGCGACACGAGTAGCAAGAAGCCTGATGTCGCCATTCCGCGATATCCAGTCACAAATGACGGACAGCTCCTGCCACTCGGACAATGAATCCTTCCAAAGCCCCCCGAATGCCGCTCCGCCGAGATCCGCCGACGCATCAATGGAGCTTCTGCGAACCTGCGCGGCCGCAAGCCGCTCGAGGGCAGCAATCCGGCCTCCGGCATCATCCGGCAGAGTGCGCACAAGAGGCGAGAATGCGCGGTCAGCGCCCGCGATCTCCTTGATGACCGCGGCCGCCTGCGTCAGTACAATCTCATCCGGCCCGATGGCATTGGGAAACAATGCTGCCGTCCGGTCGCCCAGATCGCTCCAGAGCGAAAGCAACTGCCTCCGCGTCTCTTCGAGCAGCGTGCGAACCTGCTGGCCGCGCGCGGCTACGGAGGACTTGTCGGTCAGCCTGCTTGCTATCATCCTCGCTTCAGCGCCTACGCCTCGGAGACTCCTCATCCAGAGCACCAGACTCTCAAGTGGCTTCGGGTCGGATCGTTCGCCGCGCCAGTCTGCGCCGAATGCCGCGCGTCCGAGACTGTCGCCGTCCTTGATGACAGATCTGGCCTCCTTGCCCTTTTGAAGAAGGTCCAGCAACTGCACCGTTTCGGCCGGCGGCGTCTCGGACATGACGGTCTTCAGAAGAGCCTTCGCCTTCCGCCAGTCCCCGTTGAGGAACTTCAGGAACTTGTGCCCATGCATCGCGACGGCGGTCCGGGCCGGGACCAGATCGATATCCCACGCCTGATCGGCGATCTTGCCGGAAATATCCGTCCTCACCTGCCGATAGGTGGCGACCGCCTCGGCGAGATCGCCGGCCTGATCGAGGCCCCGCTCCCATATGGCAGCGACGAAGGCATCAGGGCTTGCATCGGGGGCATCCGCAACGCGCTCGCCGATCGTGACCAATCGGCCAATGGATCCCAGCGTTGCCGATGCATTCACACCCAACATCGTCTTCAGTGTGGCGGCAGCGTTCAGGAATCTCGGCAGCAGGCTGTCCAACTGCGCGAGTGTGGCAAATCCGGTCTGCGGGAATGACTTCGGCAGCCTGCAGAACGATGTCAGAAGAGGCTGCGGATCCGTCCGCCACGCATCGTCAAGCATCTGCGCCCTAACCTGCTCGGAAAGGCGCTGGAACTCCGAACCGTCGCGGATCACGCTGGCGATGTCTTGGAGCGACGTTTTCCAGACAGGATTGGCCAACGCTTCCGCCGACTGACCTACCGGGCAACTCGCGACACGCTCTGCGAGCGCGAGGTCGTCCTTGAATCCTGAAATCGAGGCCGCCGGCTCACGATGGAGCACATCGGTCACGTCCCCCATGGAAGCAGTCAGCTTCGAAAGGTCCGACGACGCATCCGACAATCTCTTCGTCAACCTCTCCAGATCGAGCGGAGTGATACCTGTCACGCCCACACCATGCCAGGCGTGCTGCGAGGGCAGACCGATGTCCTCGATCCGCTGGGCAAGTTCCGAAAGGATGGCGACAATGCGTTCCCGGAACTCGGGAGTCCACGAGATGGAATCCGCAAGCTCGATATCCGACGGAGGCATTCCCAAGCGCCTCAGGCGCGACAGATGACCCATGACCTGATACGGGGACAGTTGGTATGGGCGGTACACTTGGTGAAGCCGAGCCGGATGGGCGTTCAAGCTGTCCCGCGCCTCGACAAGTCGGCGGTCCAGGGCATCGCCGGCTTCACCCTTCGGCGCTCCCAGTTCCCAGACATGCTGCAGTTCTGCAAGGATCGCCCTTTTGTTGGCTTTGTTCGAATGCAATTCAAGGCATGCGTCGCCTACTCCTGCCTGATCGAGACGCCGCTTCACCACTTCGAGCGCAGCCATCTTTTCGGCAACGAACAGGACCGTCTTTCCATCCGCCACAGCCGAAGCGATGATGTTGGCGATCGTCTGCGATTTTCCGGTGCCCGGCGGACCCTGTATGACGAGGTTCCGCCCTCGCCTGGCTTCATGGATCGCGATGGTCTGGGAGCTGTCGGCATCGACGATATGAGTCATCTCCCTCGGAGAGATGTGCTCGTCGATGCTGGCATCGTCCGGCAGGAGATCCTCAGCGCGGGTGAAGCCGTCGGATACGAGCGAGGTGATGAGCGGCCGGTCCGTAAATTTGGCATCCCTGGGCCAGAGGTTCGGATCCAGGTCGCGATACATCAGGAACTTCGCGAAAGAAAAGAAGCCAAGGATGATATCATTTGGCTGTACCGACCAATCGGGCTTGATCGAGACAGCAGTGGCAACCTGTTCGGCATAGCGCTCGAAGGAGAAGTCATCTGACGCTTCAAAATCTGGCATGCGAATCTTATGGATGCGGTCCAGGAAGGCTTCGAGTGACAAATTGGATGCGAAATCCTCGGACCTCGCCCGCAGCTTGAAACGCTCTGCCGCACTGCCACGCTCCAGCACCACCGGCACAAGGATAAGTGGCGCGTAACGGACGTTCTCGGCATTGTTGGGGTCAATCCATTTCAGCGTGCCAAGGCCAAGGTAGAGAATGTTTACACCCTGCTCCTCCTCTAAGGTTCGGGCGTCAAAATAGAGGTCAAGGAGACGTTTCTGAAGCGCGTTCGGCGTCATTCGCGTCTGGAACTTTGTGTCGCTGTGTCGCACCAGCCTCCCCGTATCGTCCCGATCATCGTCATCGGGCAGAGGGAGCTCAATCAGCTCTTCCCCGGCATCGCCGTCCTTAGACTCCCGCCCCTTCGCCCCTGCCAGAAACGTCATCGCCTTTCCCTCAGTTACCAGGATCCTGAAGATCTCGGCAGACTGTTCATCGACGATGTCGATGGTTTTGGCACTTTTTGAGAACCGGGGAACGTTTAGAAGTCGGTTTCTCGCAGAAAGATCGAGTAGTTCTGTCCGGGCACGCTCGATTTTTACCTCGACCGACAGATTGCTCTGAAAAATCGACTCCTCGGACGTGTTACTGGAATTGACGACAGTGTCAGACATCTTGCACCTCTTCCCTTAGGGGAACTGATGCATAGTCGAGGCACGGTGGTCCAGAGCCTAACTGGCAACTTCCGCGTTTATTTTGAGTACACCTGAGTCGGGAGCGAAATGAACGATATCACAGGGTGTACCAGTTTTTGGTCCGATTGAACCCAATATTGGTTCACCAACTGTGGCAACCGCTCCTGTGTCGAAGGGCCTCCGTGGCGTTGATTGCAGCCGAACCGAATGGCATCCCTGCAGTCGATGAAGATCATATGGACAGCGCTTGCAGGTCCGCTGCGGCAGCCTTCTTCTTGACCCATAGATCCGTCGTCCGCTCCATCTCGAAGTCTCCATGCAGCCAAAGTTCGTATTCGCGCCGACGGAAAAGGACCAGCATGCGATCATGAACAGTAGAGACGGCCTCATTGGCACCTGTCATCACACCTGAGTAAACGGGTCCCCACTCGTCTGAAACACGCCAGAGCCCGGCCCAGCGAAAAACGGTTCGCCGCGGACACTGAAACATGTCCTCGTTATCTTCCGCGAGAGCCACCGCCCGTCCCTTTCAGCCATCGGGTGGGCGCATGTCACTATTCGCTTCTTCGACAGCTCCGACCTCAGGAATTCCATCGGGTGGACGCGCAGCGTCGGCCCGGTATGCGAGTAACCACGACACCTTCGAGAGTCGCCGACGAATAGCTCATGACATCCAATCGTGTTGTCCCGCGAACGGATATCACGGACATCGTATTTCATTCCGGTTAGGACAACAGTGCATCATCATGAAATCGTTGATCGATCGCATTTGAACGAATCTTTTCCCGGGCCCTTAACGCGAGTGCCGGTATCGGTCCTGTGACTGATTTCGGGACAGACGGGGACGGTATGAATTCCAAGGCGGAAGCGCTGGCGGCGGCGAAAAGACGGATCCTCGAACTCCAGGCCCAGATGTCCGACCGTATCCTGAAGATGGCGGCCGAGGTCGAGAAGCTGACCGCCATCGTCACGGAGCGCGAAGCACGTGAATTCCTGAGGGTCTCGTGCAACGTGGCCTCCGCGGAACTGTCGACCTACGTGAGGTTCGCGGCCACCTTGAAGGGCTGCGAGGAGACCCTCAAAAAGGCGCGCGCTTCCTTCCCCGTCGTGAAGGCTCTAGTCTCGGCCGAGACCGATACCCGCACCGAGATCCTGGAGCGAATGGATATTGGCGCGCGGATCTCCACGCAGGACATCATTGCGATCCGCAAGCGCCTGAAGGAGGCGAAGCTCACGCCTCAAGAGGTGATGGCAGCGCGGAACGGCAGGCTGGCGGCTGCCGCTGCTCGTCGCCAGGGCGCGATGGCCGCCATGGACTTCCAGGAGCGCCTGTATGAATTCGTCCGGGACATCCTCTCCGTCAAGCACGCATCCGAACTTCTGGATCCTGACATCCGCACAACGGCCGGGACCCTGCGGTCGGAGTTCGAGGATCTCTTCGGTGCCGATCACCGCTCGCCGGGCAACCTGAAGCCGAAGTCCCCGGAGCGGGAGCTTTCGAAGGCATACTACGCCCTCGTCCACCTTGACGAAGGTACCTTGGGGCTGGCTACCGACGTCGAGGAATGGGCGGAAGGCGATCACCACCCATGGCTGGTGTCGCTTCTGTCTCTGTCGGGCCGCCCGTATGATCGGCAGGCCTTCGGACACAGTCCCACGGAGAAGCTGTCGCATCCACTGGAACGTCTCACCGTGGTGGAGCTGTGCGCCGGAGCTGGTGGCATGTCCATCGGGCTCGAGAGAGCTGGTTTCGAGCACGTCGGCGTGTTCGAGTTCGATCCCGATGCGGCCGCAACATTGCGAGCCAACAGGCCCGACTGGACCGTGATCAAGGACGACATCAAGACCATCGACTTTACTCCCTATCGGGCGCTCGAAATCGACCTGGTCGCAGGAGGCGTCCCATGCCAGCCCTACTCGATCGAGGGACATGGCCTTGGAAAGGACGATCCCCGCGATCTCTTCCCGAATGCCGTCCGCATCGTGGCCGAAATCAAGCCCAAGGCGTTCGTATTTGAAAACGTCGAGGGGTTCCTTCACGGAAAGCATAGCGACCACGTCGCCGATATCCTGAGAGGGTTCCGGAAGGCTGGCTACAAGACCGAGATCCACCGCATCCAGTCGGCAGACTTTGGAATTGCCCAAGTGCGGCGACGCGTGCTCATCATCGGCCTGCGCCATGACATCGCGGATGCCTTCCGTATGCCTCCCGGGTTTCTCGCCCGCCGCCTCAATGTCGGCGACGCGCTCGTGGATCTGATGGCGGAAAATGGATGGGAAGGCGCCCACGAATGGGCGCGGCAGCGGAGAGAGCAGCCTGTTGTCGACCGCCATGGCGAAGTCGTCGCCTACGGAGCTCAGGCATCGACCGTCGTCACGGGCAGCGGCAAACGGCGCCGGAACGAGCAGTCTGTTCAGAAGGCGATGGGTTACGACACCACCGGATCCCCGGAGAACGCACCAACGGCCGAAGAGGCATCAAAGCCCGGCTTCATGCCGTCGTTGACGCTGCGCATGAAAGCGAAGCTCCAGGACTTCGATGACGACTGGCATTTCGTCGGCGGCAAGGTTTCGACGGCCCGACAGATCGGCAATGCTGTGCCACCGAGATTGGCACAGGCGGTTGGCATGTCGCTGTACTCCGCGATCAAAGGGGTGCAGTGGGATTGGGAGGCCGCGCTGTGGCCTAGCGAGAAAACTCGGCAGCTTGTTGAGGCTCCATCGATTGTGTCCGCACTTGGTCCGCACCGGGCCGAGGCGGAGCGTGGAGGCGCTGTGGAATTGGCATGACCATCTTCATGCCATCGCGCGCTTCCAGTTGGAGGTGGAACGCGTGCCCAGCAGCGCCGCGTTCAACCCGCAACGATTCGTGCCGTCAGTTTCAATGGCCCGACGCCGCTGGCGTGTGATCTCCATAGTAACCGACACTGTCGATCATTTCCGACAGCTCTTGCCCGTCTCCGGATGCTCCCAGCCTTCCATCAAGGCGGCAATACGTTCCGCTCTCCCCGGATGCGTCCGCCCCGGCCGCTCGCTCAAGATCGGCAGCGTGGCCAACGTCGCCTCCAGCGGCCGCTTCATCAGGCGCATGGCGGCCCCAGCGAACCTGTCGGCTTCTAGCTCCTGCTTGGGATCGGTGGGCGTCCCGATGTGGCCGCAATAGATGTGCCCGACCTCGTGGGCGACAATGACCTCGGCCCCGTCAGAGCCGACGATGGGGCTGAGACGGCGGTCGTAGACGATGATTTTGTTGCTGTCCAAGATGGTCGCGATCGCGTTGCCGCCGATCTCGCCATTCATGGGGTAGTTCATGCAGTCGTCGCCCTTGAGCCCCATGGCGTCGCAGATGTCGAACAACATGAACGAGTAGTCCTCGAACGCTGGTTCGACCTTCACGAGCTGATGATCATATAGCATGTGAACACCCGGGTTCTTCTCGCCGAGATCAACGGTCATGTCGCCGGCGTGGGCGGCGCTGGTCAGGAACCAGATAAGTTCGACGACGACGAATGCGGTCAACGCGCCTGCGACGAAAGCCTTCCAACGCTGCCAGGTCATTTCCAAAAACTTCCCTTCGATCTACTCTGCGACCTCCTGCGCCTTCGTCGTAGCGCCGGTAAAGACCTTGATCAACTCCTGCTTCTGCAGCGCGGCCCTCTCGCGCTTTGCCGCCTCTCGACGTTCGTCTTCAAGTGCATAGGCTTCTGCCTGAAGCTGCCGCTGCTCTTCTATCGCTTCGAAGTAGCCGTTCATGTGTTCAAGCTTCTTCTCGAACCCTTCTCGTGGCCTGTAGTACCGTAGGCGTTCCGGGCGCTTGATTTTGTATCGGCGGCACAGCTTGTCGATGATGTCCAACGTTGTCAGGCCGATCTTGGAATAGTCCTGTGCCCGGTGCTCGAAAAAGTTGTCGAAGTCTGGTGGAGTGACGTCGAGCGATCCATGAGCGGAGTGGACATTGCGCAGCGTGTTCTCGAGCCACAGGACATCATCCGTGAGCTTGGGATCAAGGAGCTCCCAGTTCGCGCCCTCCGGAAACTTGAGGTCTGGCGTCTCGGTTCGAAACCTGAACTCGCTGTCGTCTTGCGGGTTGAACTCCGGGATGTTGTTCATGGCCGCGCCGTAACAGAGGCCTGAGAAGTCATCCAAGATCAGCACAAGCTGGAGAGTCAGATAGCGAGCGCTGCGCTTCGACTTCCGGCGGTCGAGGTAGACGTCTTTCACGATCCCGATAGTCCCCGCGATCACCTGGCCGAACAGGGCCGCACAGGCACCGATGAGTGC
Organism: Ciceribacter sp. T2.26MG-112.2; assembly: GCF_900492205.1. Lineage (GTDB taxonomy): Bacteria > Pseudomonadota > Alphaproteobacteria > Rhizobiales > Rhizobiaceae > Allorhizobium > Allorhizobium naphthalenivorans_A. The sequence goes on along the minus strand of NZ_UEYQ01000028.1, from coordinate 24,145 downwards.
CGCGATGATGGCTATGTATTCCGGCTTTGCGAGTAGTTCGAGCATATCCTTACTCACTCGCCTTCATATTCGTGAATTTCGTTCACCAGTTCGATCTCTTGGCGGCCGTATGGCTTGAGTTGGCAGTCGTACACCGTCTTGCCGCAGACGACGGCGAACAGCACATTTGCTCCTGCCTCCTCGAGCACCTCCATCATCGCCAACAGGGTTCCTCCGGTTGACAGGACGTCATCGATGAGAACGACGTCCTTGCCGTCGACGTCGGCGATCACCTCGAGATGCGGTTTCCAGTATTCCCTGTTGTGATGCCCACCTTCATGGGATTTGGCCAATTTCTTCGTCCATCGCACGCCGTCGGTGACGCGATCCTCGAAGTCCCGGCCGACCATGGCCTCTTCGAGCATTTCCAACGATCTGTAGGTGGCTGCGTTCTTGAGCGCGTCCTTCGACGGCACCGGGATGAGTAGGACGTCGTCCTCGACCTCACTGTCATCTTTGTTGAGACAGTAGGCTATGAAGAGGCCGAACATCTCCCGTGCGACGCCGATGTTGGCGGCGGTGACCTTCACCGTCCTGTTCTTCATCTGGATCAGGAACTTGTTCTTGTAGGTGCCGAACTTGACGGCCCAGACGAACATGTACGATTCCCAATACTCAGGGGGACGTTTTTTGATGTGCTTATTGGCCCGCTCTGAGTAGTAGGCACTGATGAAATGGACGCGCATTCATGCGATCCGGTCGAGGATGTCGTTGACGCTCCTAAGGACCACGGTTTTCGGCTCACGTCGAAACCGCTCAGGCCACGACAGGTCCTTGTTGTCCATCACGGACTTCATGATGAACAGCCAGCGGCCGAGCCGAATGCATTCGGATGCCTGATGGAGCGTTCCGGAGGTGTCTGATGCCTCGACGATTACGCTGCCGTCGGAGAGCGCCGCCATGAGGCGATTCCGCTTGGGGAAGTCGGATTGGAACGTCCGCTGACCCGGATGGAGATGAGAGATCAGAAGATGGCTCTCATAGATCTCGCGTTGCAACGCGGCGTTCTCGGCCGGATACACGCTCTCCAAGGGCGTGCCTATGACCGACACCGTGCGGCCGCCAGCCTTTATCGCGGCGGTGTGGGCGGCCGTATCGATACCCTTGGCAAGACCGCTGGTCACGACGACGCCCGCGTTTGCCAGCTCCCTCGCAACGCGCGACGCGCGCATCAACGCCTCAGTCGAAGCAGACCGTGCGCCGATGACGGAGATCGACTTGAGCTTGAGGAGGCCGAGATCGCCGGAGCAGAAGATCATGGGATCGCGCTCTTCTGGCTTCTTGAACAGGCCCTCCTGCTCTTTCAGCATTGGACGGCCAGCGTATTCCATGAGTTCGCCAAGCGGAATCGAAGTCACGTGCTGAGGCGGGACGTATCCCGACCGCTTCACCACTGTTTTGGATGGCGCTGATGTCGCGCCTGCCTCATGATCCAAATCCATATTTAGCATTTCTGCTCCCCTGAAATGCTTGCTTTCGCGACGCTAACGCGATTCGGGCAAGGCAGAGAAGATCAACCGTCGGTTTTGCACTGGTTCTTCGAGAATTGAGCGTACGGTCTGACCGCTACACTATCAACGTCGGATGCCATTATTTGGTTCTTCCTGCGACGACATCACGCGCCACGAATTCAGCGAGCAGGACACAAGACAACCACGCCGCCGAATCCGTGTGCGGAATTTATGTTCTCTTTATGTTCCAGTTTGGGCGGTGTCAATCTTGTCGGCGGGGTCGCACCGACCTACGCCAAAGATTGCAGTCGTCGCGGGCCGCTCTAGCGGCATCGGATTGCCAGTGAGCATGTCGACGGAAATACCGCATCCGGCTATCTCCCGGTCTAGGACAATGCCCGTATGATGTTGCGGCTATGCCTCGTCAGCCCTGTTAGGCGCTGCACGTCTGCTAATGGCGCGAAGCTGCCACCTCTTCAGGGTGAAAGGTTGAGAAATTGCAGAGTCCTTTCATCACTGCGCAGCGATGTCGGGTGAGTCTGCCCTCACCGAATCTAAAATATCCGCAGGATTGACGCCTTTGCGATTGCCCCAGTCTAAAAGATTCGGTGGGCGGTAGTTGCTATCATCCCGCCATCTTGCGAAAACTGAAGCATCGATTGTCTCATTGACCCTCGCATGAGTTCCAGTGGCTCCGGAAAATGGTTCTGGTGCAATCGGTCGGTAGTCTCTCTTGCTCACCCAGGAATACGCGCCCCTGAGGAACTCTACGTACGAGTCCGAGATAGCGCCCCGATGTTCATCTCCATCCAGTTCAAGTTCGTTGCGAAAAGCTAGTCCCAGATTTGCCGCCTTCTCCATCATCCAACGCAGCGGTATCTGCGCCAGGGTATCGTTGAAGCAACCGCCGCCAACGTTTGCATGAGCACCTACGAACCAGCGCTGTTCGACGCTCTCAATTGGCCTCATTGGAGCTGTCGTTGAGGCGCCGGTCTTCGTTCGGATTGTCCAGGGTGTTGGCGCAAATTTTGCTCGGTGTTCATCAATTGCGAGTGCATGAAACCCGTGCCTGACGGGTTTACGGAGACCGGTATGATGAAACTTGAGCGTTGACGTGCTGATCCCGGCGAAACTGAAAGCCGGAATACCAAGTGCACCAACCGTATCCCAGACTCCTACCATTTCAATCGCTACCGGTCGCGAATACTTCAGTATCCAGCGCTCCTCGAGCGTCATGCTTTGAGAATCGAAGGTTGGAAGTTTGTAAATCGTGCGATCGTCGTCGTTACGGTAACGCTCATATAGCTGGTCAACACCTAGTGCTCCGCCCGGCTTAAGAAGTCCACAAATGGAAATGAAGCCAGCGAGGCTCCTTGCCGTATGGGCTCCGCGACTGAACCCGAAGATAAAGATTTGATCGCCATCCTCGTAATTCTCGACGAGCCAGTTGTAGGCCTCCTGCACATTCTCCGTCAGGCCTTTGCCCAAGCCGCCGCCAATTACACCGTTGACGCCAGTGTCATAATAGCGAAGCTGCTGACGCCCTTCGGCGTCCTTGTCTGCGCAAAGGGAGCGGAGACGCCAAACATTTGTATTCGTGCCGACTGCATTCCATGTTCCGTCGAGGAACAAGGCGAGCTTCTTATTCGGAGCAGACTGCAGATTAGACAATTCCATTGTTTCCCACGTGATGTCTTGTTCTCCAAGCTACGCTGAGTCGGGAAAAATCGAAACGATCCCTGCGCTCCTTAGGCTACTGTCCGTTTCATGGATCGGCAGCAAGATGCGCATAGCTCTGAGTGCACCGGCCGACTAAACGTCAGCCTACATCATGCAGTCCCCAAAAAGCAGATCAGAAACGACCCGCTCTGAGCAGGACATTCAGCCATGGGCCGAGCGGCTGCTTTGGGGATATATTTCAGTCATTGTCAACGGCCGGAATGACGGCGCGAAGCGGAAGGCAATTTGGGTCCCAAAATGCACGAGGGGATCGAAGGAAATCTGGCGCACCGGGTGTTAACTGCACGCGCCAGCCTGCCAACCTGGCGCATACAGAACCTTCACATGACGGTCGCCACAACTTTTGATAATTAGTGCTCCATTCGGGATGGAGGGAACCATGAAGACTTGCGCAGCGGTATCAGCATTCGTTCTCATGGCGGCATCGGCATCGGCCGATCCGGTGACGATCGTTTCGTGGAATATAGGGCCTGGCCTCGAAGAGCCTATGCTAGAGAGGAAGGGCGACTTCGCCAGCCTCGACAGCGAGCTCAAGCCGGACGTGATCGTGATGGTCGAGGTAATCGGCAGACGCGGCGCTGAGATAGCCGCCCAAAATCTCGGATGGCCCGAGCACTACGTCGCCGTGTCGGATTTCGCCATCGCCAAGACCGATGTCTTCCAGGGACTGGAAGTCGCAGTGATCTCGAAGATCCCGATCGTCTCCGTCACCGAGTATGACGTCACTCCGGACGGCAACAAGCACGATGTCTTCGGGACATCCGGCACGGTGGCTGTTCAGGAAAAACTACTGACCTCATCCGGAATTTCGAACGTCGAACCGACAGGCGGCTTCGATCGTGGCACTCTGCGTGTCGATCTATCCAATGGTCTGACCATCCTTCCGGTGCACCTCAAGAGCAACAACAACAACGCTTGCTCTTCAGCGACGAGCGCGCGGAGCGCGTTGTCCGGAATGCAGATCGCAGTTCCCCCTGCGCTCGAGGATGCAATCCGTAATGGCTTCCCTAAGCAGGTCGCCGCCGACAAACGGAATGCTTCCGAGCGCGAACGGGTAGTGGCCGCGGTGAAAAAAGTGGCCGACGAGGCTGTCGCGGAAGGGCGTACCGTAATCATAGCGGGCGACTACAACACGAGCTACGAACCCGGAAAGGTCGGATCAGACTTCGCAGACTGCGATCTCCAGCCATTCGAATGCAAGCAGGCTCCCTTCAAGGCGTCGGCCTGCACAGGTGACGGTTTCGATGACACGTTCGCGATCCTCTCGAAACCCCTGGTTGGCAGGACCCGTTTCTCCGTCCTCACCGAAGGCCTCGGAAGAACCTATGAGGAGAAAGTATTCGCGGACGCGGCCATCGACCACATCGCCGTAGAAGCCGGGAGGGCCTCTGCTTTCCACGCTCCGCAACTGACGTGCCCTGAGCCCGAGCCGAATGGTGCGACTGCGAAAGCGGTGCGAGCGTGTGGGCTTCATGGATCCGATCACTTTCCAATCGCGACCAGTTACAATCCTCTACCTTGAGGCGAGATCCGTTGGTCTGACCTCGACCTCGTAGGAAATGGTTGAAGAGCAGGTCATGAACATATGGAGGGTGGACGAGTGCCGCTACAGCATCCTCGTCCACTGCGAATGCGGGAACTCCTGATCACGCCGCCGACGCCTTGGCGGGATTGTCCCGGAAGAGCTGCTGTACTTCCCGTCCCAAGACCACCTCTCGCTCCATCATAAAGGCGACGAGCGTGTTCATCACTGCATCCCGTTCCCGGATGATTTTCTTGGCACGCGCGAGTTGCTGTTCCAGCAGGCGCTCGACACGCTGCCGGAGTGCCAGATCAGAACGTCGCAGCTCGTCTAGGTCAGCCGCGGTCGTGACATCGTGGTACTGCAACGCCTCGAGGCCGAGGTTCGCGAACATGAGCGTGGCGAGATCAACGGCCCGCTGGATATCGGACCCGACAGGCCCGCCGGAACCGTCAAACTCGGTACCGAGATAGACCCGCTCTGCCGCCATCCCGGCCAGCAGCATGCAAATTTCATCGAGGTAGGAGTTCCTGCTGCGGTTGTGAACCCGCGGCTTGATCCACTTCACGTGTCCGGACGAGTCGTCCCCATGTCCGGTCTCCTGCGCGACGACAATCATCTCGATGACGCCGATCTCGAGAGCGAGGCCAACGACCGCATGCCCGGCCTCATGAAGGCAGACTGAATGCCGTTCCCCGCCCCGAAGTGGCAACATTGGCGGTACGAGATTGATCAGGTCGATGGCATCGACCTCCCTGCCCGCGCGCCTTGCGATCCGTCTCGCGTCTCGGACGAGCTGCTCGATGTGTGCGCCCGTATAGCCTCCGAGCGCGACTGCGATCTCCTTGAGATCTTCCCGGGGGATTTCGTCTTCGAGGTGAAGCGAGAGCATCTGCTCCCGCGCCGCCCTGTCCGGGAGCTGGATCTCGACATGGCGGTCGAGGCGGCCAGGTCTTCGAAGCGCGGGATCGACATTTTCGGGAAAGTTGCTAGCAGCGACGACCACCACGCCTTCACGGCCATCGGCGCCGTCAAGCAACTCGAGTAAGGCATTCACGACCTGCACCGAATAATCAGCGTTGTCGCCTCGAAACCTCTTGCGGTTCCCAATGGCATCGATTTCATCAATGAAGAGCACGGTGGGGGCCTGATCGATCGCAGCCTTGAAAGTCGCCCGCATGGCACCAAGCATGTCTCCAAGGTGCCCCCGAGATTGCCATTTCGCACTTGAGGTGGGCATGAAGGTCGCCCCACACGACCGCGCCAGCGCGCTCGCGAACAGTGTCTTGCCGGTCCCCGGCGGCCCCGATAGCAGAAGCCCTCCATCGACATCCCTCCAGCGGAGGTTGCCTTCCTTCCACGCGGTGAGGTCCTGGATGACGTCGAGCGCCCAGTCCTTCGCGAGGCCGTATCCTTCGAGCTCTTCGATCCGTGGCTCCCATGCACCGGTGACGGGAGCAGCGGCCTCGTAGAGCTTCCTGAGAACGGCGTCGACGGGCCGACCCCTTCGCATGGCCAGGAACAGATGCCTGGCAGGATGAGAGCACAGCGTCCGGGCATCGTCCGGAGTGATGTCCATGCCCCACGCCTCCTTCGCGGCCGCGACCAGGTGCCGTGGCTTGACGGGGCCAACATCGACGACACGGTCGACGGCCAGCAGGATCTCCTGAGGGATGACTGCGCCGTGTTCTACGAGGACAATGACACCTTCTCCTCTCGAAACCTCAAGCACCGCCTCTGCGGCGTAGGTCCGCTCCCGCTTGTCGATCACGATCCTCGCGACCGAATACTGCTTTAGGGGTTCGAACTGCTTCAGGAGCTTGCCGAGAGCTACCTCGTAGCTCTCGAACACCGAGTCCGGAGGCAACACGAGCGCCGCCGCCCGGTCCCGGTCAGGTGCCTTGAGGAGGAGGCCGCACCTTCTGAGAGCGACCTTGATAGCGTGGGCATAGGTGAGGGTCTCGAGCGTCGCTGGACGCTGGACGGCTGTTCTGGACATAGCGACATCCTCACTTCGACGCGCGGCGGACGACGCTGTCCGGTCCGAGGAGAGCTAGCGATAGGTCGACTTCCAGAATGCCGGAAATAATCAGTGCCACGATCGAATGCATCGGCATGCTCTCGCGGATGACCGACAGGCTCTCGGCAAATGTGAGAGAACCGATCTCGTCGAGGGCGGCGAGCACGCGCACCCTGTCCCCCAGCGGAACCTCGGAGCCCACGTACCGCATGAGATCCTTGGCGTTCTGCAAGAGGATGGGATCGATCTCGTGCAGCGACAGGTTCTGGAGCCGGTAGCCCATCCGCTCGGCCACCCTGGGCAGCCAGGTTGGCCCGCCTGTCGTTGTCTGCCAGATATCCACTAGCAAGGCTTCGGTCGAGGTTTCGACCGCGAAGTCCACATGCCACCAGCGCGGCCGCGCGGCGTTGCTGTCGTTCACGATGGCAGCAGGCATGCACTTCCAGGAGATCACTTCGGGATCAAGGTCCAGAATGCACGCATAGTCGCGCGCATACTGGTTCCGGAACAGTGGCTGCCCGACGCATTTCAAAGTGGGGTACGGAGGAAAAGGACGATAGATCTTGCGAAAGTCGCTAGGTTCATTTGCGGCACGAGCACGGGAGGTCGTCATGACCATGTCTCCAACCAGGAACAAAATAGGTGGACCGCGGGATCGGTCCCGCATATCCGTCAGCCTATTCGTATCGTGTGGGTGCAGATGTTGCTCATATCGGAACATATAAAGAACAAACTTTGGCCTGTCAACGCGATCTCGCAAAGATTTCCGGCGACGCGATTTCAACGCAGGCGGATATTAGTACTCGCGCGAGGCATCGAATCCTTCGAGTTGGAGGAGTCCTTACTGCCTACGTTGCACTAACATTCGCCAAGCCCGGAAACTGTGCTAGGCTTGCACTCGCGGACCTCCGGAGGATTCAGTGCTTACGATCGGTGAGCTTGCCAGGGCGACAGGAGCCAACATTTCCACGATCCGACACTACGAGCGTGTGGGACTGCTCTCGCCTCCCGAGCGCTCCGATGGCAATCAGCGACGCTACCGCGAGGAAGACCGGATCCGCCTATCGTTCATCACTCGGTCGCGAGACTTGGGCCTGTCCATCGATGCAATCCGGGACATGCTCCAGCTTGGTCAGCGCCCCGCGATGTCCGCCACTGATGCCGACCGCATCATTGACGAGCAGCTATCCGCCATCCGGACGAAGATCACGCGGCTGCGCAAGCTCGAAACCGAACTGGAGCGCCTTTCGAAGCGAGAGGCCGGTGACGGCGATGGGTACGACGGAGTTGTCGCAGTACTCGCCAGGGATGAGGCAGACCCTTCGCCCGCCATCCACGGCGGAGGCACCTGAGTGGCATAACTAGTTACATCGCAAAACAAATCCAGCACTTCGTTGAGGCGGAATGCGCATTCGAGGCGACTCGACTCGCTCGCCCGAGAAATTAAAGCCGAGCAGAGTCAATCCTATAACTATAACAGCTATAGATTCTTCAGCGACCTCTCTTGTCGAAATTCCGTGACGCCGGCTATGATCCCCAACATGAGAGCTGATTGTCTATCGGATCTCTGGCCACTCTGACTTGATCGGATCCACCTGGGACAATCGCCATCACACGCGGCCTCCTGGGGCGGAAGACAATTGCAGGTGGCCCTCGGCATCATCAGCCACATTGGGTCTTGAGCCCTTCGCAGCATCAAACACAACCCGGGTGCGGTCGATGACCTGCGTCCTGCGCCACGTGCTCCATTGCCTGACGGACCTCCGCCGGAGGAACGCGCAGACGTGCCTGAGATGGGGCCGATCCGATCCGCACCCGCAGCTTGATCAGGAATAGGAATGCGACATGCCAGAACAGATCCTTCTTCTTGATACGGATATCGTAAGTCTATCGGGGAGCCAGCACTCTCCTCCCGGCCTGCGGCCCTGGCTGCTGGAGGCGGGGATCGGGCGGCTAGGGATCGGCTTTCCGGTCATCACAGAGCTGATGCGCGGCGCCTATCTGCTAGGAGAACGAAATCCGGAGCGGGCGGCGGCCATCAGGCGCTGGATATTGCAGATCATGGCCGAAGATTTCGTCGTTCCCTCGATGGGGCCCGAAGTGGCCGAGATCTACGCACGGATGACTTCGATACCCAGCCTGCGGCACATGTGGACTGCGGATCGAAGCAGTCGGAACAGCAGGCTCGGACACGACTTGATGATCGCCTCACTCTCCATCGTTCACCACGCTCCGATCATCACGGCCAACCCGAGGGATTATGTCAGGATCCATCACTGGTTCGAATTGCCCGGAGTGTATCACCCGCTAGAGGCCCGCTGGTATGTGGAACCTGACCACTACGTCTTTCTGCCGCCGTTCGAGCCGGAGGACACAATGCCGCCGGAACGGACCCTGCCCCGCATCCTGAGGGAGGAAGCTAATGTCGTCGCTACATACTGACACCCCTGCAGGCCAGCCCCTGCAAGTACTGGACCAAATCATCGCTGAACCAGGGCGGCGGAGTGTCGCCATCGACTGCCTTCTCGATGAAGCCGTCGCGCAGACCCACACCTCTGAGGACCCCATCCTCATCGATGAACAGGTCTTCGTAATTTGCTGCTCCGAGAAACCGATCGCCTTCCGCATCGGAAATGTGTGCCGCGAGCGTGCGTGGAAGCAGTTTAAGCGAGATCACGGCCCCTCCGACCGGGCATTGCAGAAGGCACTTGTGGACGTAGTGAAATCCGTTGGCGATCGCCCACTCGCTGATGTCCGGCCACACGAGTCCGCGGCCGTTCCCGCTACTTACACCCGAAAGTTCTCGAAGGGCGTCCGCAGCATGCCGGAGAGGAAACCAGGAGGGAACCTCGCCACCGCGATGCATGCGGCTCACAAACCTACTCTCGAGTCCCGCGCCCTGGATCATGCCATTGGAGTCGACCTCGATCATCTCCGGACGCGTCCTCACCAGGATTTCGGCCTCCTCACCACGCATGAGGTAGCTCGTGAAGTACTTGTGACCAAACACGATCCTCGCCCGCATGTCTTCATAAGGAGCCTCATAAGCATGCAGGCCTGCCGGATGGAATCCGCGTGCCAACCCCCAGTCGATGATATCCTGCTTTTCCATGTCGAGCTCCCGTTTAGGAGGAGTTTTCTGGACCAGGTCGCAAGTGACAATGACCCGTTGGAAAACCACCGTCTGTCGATTTGCGACAGACATGAATTGCAATGAAATCAGCAGTTTAGGACGTGTCGACAAAACTGGCTCTTGAAGCGGAATTGGCGCTCAAAGCGATCGACACCGATGGCGGGTTGTAATACGAACGCCGCCCGGCTTATCCCCACGACGGGGGCAGACCTTATAGGAAAGAAGTCATGGCAATAGCGACTATAGCGATAAACAGGCGGGACGGCCGCCTCTCCTTGATCTAGGGCATCGCCTTGAACTGGCCGCTGCCTGATCCGGGCAACGGCCGTCCCCCTCGCGAACTTGAAGCGAACCAGGGGACACCAGCAATGACTTCGACCACCACCTCCCACCTCAACTCCCGCAGACGTCATGACGACGTTGCCGCCAGCTCGCTCCGTCCGGAATACGTTCCGGCCGATCACAGCGATCGTGCGCGCTTCACACTAATCCTTTCCCTCTCGAACCTGATTTTAAGGCACGCACCTGCGCGCCGGTCCCAAACTGCCAGAGAAAGGCGTCTGCCATGACCACCTACCACCCGCTGCCCCGTCTCCCGCTCGTCGACCTGTCCAGCAACTACCTCGCGTACCTGGACGGGATCGACGCGGAGAACCAGGAGCGCCACCTTCAGGGTGAGCCGCTGCTGGACAACCCGTCCTACGACGAGTTCGTCGAACTGTGCCGCGAGAACGGCTTCCGTCACAAGGCGCAGGTCAGCGCCCACGTGATGGACTTCGATAGCTTCGACCGTGTTCTCGATGAGGAATTCAGTGACGAGCCGGAGCTGAAGTGGCTCCTTCCGCTGCCGTCCGTCGGAGCATTCGCTGACGAAGACATCACCGCCTTCATCGATTCCGATGAGGTGGAGGAGTGGATCAGCGAGCTCGGGACCTTCGCATTCCCCTCCTCGGCACGCCACTGAGAGCCGTCCCAACATTACCGGAGCCGCCCGCGGCTCCGGGCACCAACGCGGACCATCGGGTCTGCTCAGATATGAGATCAAGGGAGACCACCATGGGTCCGGAGTTCATCGTTCAGACCATCCACGAGCGCCGTCAGGGCATCGACCTGCTGGCCCAGCCTTACAAGCGCGAGACTGTCTACGCAGCTCCCGACAATGCGTGGGTGCACGAGATCGGCGTTCGCGAAGGAGGCTTTGAAATACTACGATAAAGATCCCACAGCGAGATCTTCTGGCGCAGCCAGCCGTCTGCTAGTCACGCTGACCGTAACGTCGCTCTCCGCAACACTCCCGGCACGATCCCTGTGGAGGAACGTAACAGCATCGCGACCAACCACGTCACGATGGTCAACGAGGCGACCGACACCTATCACCGTCTGGAGAGCTTGCTCGAGGCCAACGCCATGGAGATCCTGATGGCCAGCGATCCCGGCGTACGCATCCAGGCACAATACGGATGGATCAAGTTCCGTCGCAACCGGCTGCCGAAGCGGCACATGATCGATCTGCTGGCGTGCTTCAGCAACGGATGCCGGTCCCTGTATGCAGTCCGGCACTCGGACGGGGTCGGCGATCTCGAGACAGATCTTGAACTCATTCGTAACCAAGAGCTGAGGAAGCATGGCCATCGCCTCATCCTGCTGACGGAAAAGGAGATTTCGAAACCCCGCCGTTTACCGAGCCAGGGAAATTCTCCGCGCACGCAACCTGAAGAACGAGAAGAACAATGCGCTTGCGATTGAAGCCCTCCGCAAACTTGGCGGCCGTGCCCAAATGTTTCGACGTCATGCTGAACATGCCCGACACTGCCTTCTCCGTCACATGGAATGCAGTCTGGACGCTGATCGACGTCGGGCTCGTCATCCACGATCATCCGGAAGCAGTTTCCACTCCGCTCTCGAAACTCTCCTGGCTCCGGATCGTGGAGGAGGCCCGCCATGCAAACTAGCTTCCTGACCAAGGACGAAGGGTTCACGCGGTACGGGATCGGCCCGAACGACCGATGCCGCTACCTCGGCCGCCTGTGGGACTATTCCACCGAGTTCGAAAACGGCGTGGTCCTCCGGTACGTGGAGGAAGACAGGCCAGTGGAATTCGAGCCGCTTGAATGGAGGGAGGTCGCCAGGAAGGTCGAGATCGGCATCCTCGAGATCCTCTACGACTACCACACCGAGCGGAACGCCATCCTGCGGCTGCAGGAGGCGAAGATCTTCGAGCTTCCGCCTCGGGTGATCCTGCGCGCCCGCATGGGCAGCGAGTTCCTAGCGGCAGAGTTCGACGTGTACGACACCGGGTGAAGGTCAGCAGGTCGGATGGCTGCATCGCCAAGTTCCTCGCTGCCTTCATTGCGGAACGCGAGGAGCACACTCATCGCTTTGGCCCCATCCAACCCGTGGGTCATGGAACATCGATGGCTACCTCCATATAATGCAGCCGGACCAAAGAGAATAACTATTTTGTCGACGTCTTGAGGCACTCCTAGACCTCTGTAATTGGCATGCTGTCGGCTTCTTTACTTTCTATACTATAGAAACACCTAACTATCTGCGATTGTACCTTCATGAGTAATTGAAAATTAATCATTAATTACTAATTAACATCGCTAACTTATTGATTTTATTCATTGAAATATGGACGCACATGTCTTAGATGATGACTGCGGCATGGTGCCGCCCGAGAAGGAGCAGGACATGGAAAAGGCAAGATCTACCATCGCCCCCAGGTCGGCCTGCGACACCTTCCTGCGCGCGATGCCCGGGCTTCACGTCCTGCGCGCCTCCATGCCTGCGCATGCCCCTGCAACGGAGCCGCCGTTCGATCAAGGCTCGGATCCGGGCCCGGCGACACCGCCGATAGCAGGGAGCTGACGAAGGCCCCGCCATCCGGCTGAACATGAATACGGTGCCTCGACCTGCTCGCGCGGGACCGGGAACCCGTGTCCTCGTGTCCGGTCGGTCCGCTCCCTCCCATCCAAACCGCATCCACCCACACGCACCAAGGAGTGTTCTCATGACCAAGACCAACCGCCTTCCCGCCCTCGACCGCGACCTCCTCCAGCACATCGAGGACTACCTCGTCCGCCGCACGGAGGAGGCCGCCCGCCTGGACTATCTCGGCGAGGTTGCGCCCGAGCCGGAGGAGATCGAAGACATGTTCCCGGGCAATTTCCTCCCCGTGCGCATGCCGAAGCGCGTCCTCGACGGCGCTGTGAACCTTTTCGACGGGATCGACGAGGTCGACTACGAGGTTCGCGCCGAGATCACCGATGCGATCTCGTGTTTCCATTCGAAGGCTTGCGGCTTCGAGGAATGGGATACCGACTACGGCACCTTCCTGATGGACCCCTCCAGCATCCACTAGGCCGCCCACCCGATGCCACCTGTGCCGCCGTCCCCTGAGGAGACGGCGGACGGGATCCCCTTGCCCGAAAACGGAGACCACCATGAAGTCCGTCCGCGTTCTCACCCACATCAAGGACCTTCGCCGCGGCTTTGATGTCACGAAGATGGCCACCCCTCTCTCGGCCGCGATGCTGCGCCCGGACCGCCCCCTTTCGGGCCGTCTCGTCACCGTGACCGATGGCGTTCTCGACCATGCGACCGCGCTCACCTTCGAGGAGGCAGGCGACCGCACCGATGTCGCCTGGGTGCGGCCGTTCCGCTCCACCGGGACGCGCCAGCCTGCGCCGCGCACCCGCGGTTCGCTTCGCGGCCACGACTACGACGTCCGGCTGAACCGCGCCCTCGGCTTCGAAAGCGGCATCGAACTGAAGTTTGCCACCCTCCTGCGCGCGGACCGCAGCGTCGTCAACATCGAGGACCAGCCCGCCGCGGTGAAATTCTGGCGGCCGGGGGCAGAGGTGAAGACGAAGCACACCATCGACCTGCGCGCGACATTCGCCAGCGGAACCAAGCTCGGTTTCGTGATCAAGCACTCGTCGCAGCTTGAGCGCACGAACATCCTGGAGGATGTCGACCTGATGCGCGTGCAGTGCTGCGACTTCGCGGACGACTTCGTCGTCGTGACCGAACGCGAGGTCACTCCTGAGCTGGTCGAGAACGCGGAGGCCGTTGCCTTCGCCAACGCCGCCCGCAACGACCGCGACTGCCGGGCCGTCCTCGCATTCATGCAGGGGACGGAAGGTCCGGTGTCGATGTTCGACGTGGCGGAATCCTTCGACGAACCCGGCTGCGCCTGGTCGGCACTCCTGTGCCTGATCTTCGACGGCGTGGTCGAGCACCTCGACCCCGGGCAGCTCTTCGAAGACGCGCCTTTCGTTCGCATCACCGTCAACTGACAGACAAGGAGTCAGACAGTGCCGAAGCCCGTATCCGCAGCAGTCATCAAGTCCGTCGCCCGCATCACCGAGCTCGACAAGGTGCTCATCGACGACGTGGAATACATCTGGGACTGCGACGTCCCCGGTGGCAAGGTGTTCATCGAGATGGCCGGAAGCCACCGCGCGGTGACTTTTCTGGACGAGCGCATCCATGAGCTGCTCAGTGACGACCGCATGATCGTGCACCAGGGCTATCACTCCGCGCGCATGGCCGAGCGCCGCGGCACGATCGCGCTCGAGCATATGTCCATGATGGACGAGAAGAAGCTCGCCAAGGCGATGAACCGTCTGACCTGGGTGGAGCTCTACCTCCAGGTCAAGGCCGTCGGCCGCGGCAAGGGTCCCGGCTCCGACGCGACCATGGAGCCGATCATGGACGCGGTCAAACGCGAGTTCATGAAGAAGGCCAAGCTGTCGGAGAAGGCGAACGAGCGCAAGCTCCAGTACACCAACGCCGGGAAGTTCGAGCTCAAGGCACCGTCCGCCAGCACGCTCCGCGGCTGGCTCCGCCGCTATTTCGCAGCCGACTGCGACATCAGTGGCCTCATCGACGGCCACAAGGGCGACCGCAGCACCAAGTACACTGCCGAGGAACGCAACCTGCATGCGCGCTTCGTCCTGAAGTACGCGAGCACGACCAAGCCCTCCATCAAGCACCTGCACCGCCGCATGGTGGCGACGTTCAACCGCCTGAACCGCGGCCGCCGTCCGCAGGACCGTCTGCGTGCGATCTCCGAGACGTGGCTGCGCAAGAAGATCAACGAGCTTCCGGACTTCTACAAGATGGCCGGACGCGAGGGGCAGCGCAAGGCGCGCATGTATTTCCAGGCGGCGATGCGCGGGGTTGACCGCGGTGTGCCGCTGCAGCGCGGCGAAGGCGACGAATGGACGATGGACATCCACGCCTTGCTGGCTGAATCCTCGGTCTGGGCTGAACTCACCCCGAAGGAGCGCAAGGCATTCGAGAATGTCCGCCTCACCTTCTCGGGTGTGATCGACGTCGCGACCAAGTGCATTTTCGGTCTGCGCATCACCGATGGCGCACCCAGCATCGAGACGGCGTACGCCACCCTGGACATGACCACCCGCGACAAGACCTTCCTTGCGGAGGCCGCGGGCTGCCGCTGCCCCTGGGAGATGAGCGGCACCTTCCGTTCGATGGGCCTCGACTCGGCGACGTGGTTCGTCTCGGAGGGCATCAAGGGCGCGCTTCTGGATTCGGGATGCCGCTCCATCTACCCGCCCTCGGGAGAACCCTACTTGCGCGGCACCATCGAGCGCTTCTTCCGCACGATCGCGTCCCTCGGCCTGCAGGAATTCAGCGGCCAGACCTTCAGCAACGTCGTCGAGAAGGGCGACGGCAAACCGGAGGAGGAGGCCTCCGTCCGGAAGGACCTGCTCGTCAACATCTTCATCCGCCTCATCGTGGACGTGTACCACAACACGCCGCATGCGGGACTTGGCGGCATGACCCCGCGCCAGGCATGGCTGGAGATGACCCGCAAGCATCCCGTCCCCCCGGCTCCGACCGGATGGCTGCGCCGCAACATCTACGGGATCCCGCTCCAGCGCAAGATCACGAAGCACGGCATCACCTTCGACGACATCCAGTTCCAGTCGCCGCAGATCCAGGCGATGCGCCGCGACGACAAGGACCAGTGGGTCGACGTCAAGATCGACCGCTACAGCCTCGAAGAGATCTCGGTGATCCACGGCGACGCGATGTACCGCGTGCCTGCGGTCATGAAAGGTCTCAGGAACGTCTCCATCTGGCAGTGGAAGGCGGCCAAGGAGCGTCTGCGCGTCAGCGACCGCCAGTATTTGGAGTTCACGCAGTCCGCGGTGGACGACGCGATCGAGTGGGCGGCCGAGCAGGCTGACGTGGCGCGCGCCGAGCTCGAACTCGGAACGCCGGTCCTGAGCGGCGAGACGTTCGAGCAGCTCGAGGCGAAGATGGACCGCTTCATCCGCATCGTCGGTGTCAGCACCGAGCACGTGCAGGCGATCCGGAACCAGATCGCCTTCCGACCGGAGCTGTGCCGCCTGTTCGGCATGACCTCCACGCTCAGGGAGAAGGCGGAGATGACCCCTGCCCTCGCGAAGGTCCTCACGCCTCTTCCCGTTCCGCCGCAGAATGCCGCGGCACCCGAAGCCAAGGCCGTCAAGGTGACGCGCAAGGCGGTGTTGAAGGCGAAGCCCGTCACCCCGCCGGACGACGAGTTCGGCATGCCGAACTGATCCTACGCCCGGTGCCGCGGCTCACGCGGTCGGCACCGGGCTCACCTCCATTCATTCGTAAAATCGCAGAGGAACCACGATGCCCCTGAAGAATCTGCCTGCCAGCGCCATCGAAGCCATCTCGCGCGTGCGTCAGTCGATGCCGGACAGCCAGCTCGACATCGCAGACCGGATGGCCACGATCAGTGCCCACCACATCCCCACCTTCCGTGACGATGCCTTGAAGAAGCGCATCGACCGCATGAAGCGCAGCCTTGTTGCCCATTATTCCGGTGACGAGAAGCAGCACCGGATCCTGTTCGTCATCGGTGACTCCCATTCCGGAAAATCGAGCCTTATCGAACATGTACTGGCGACAGACCCCGCTTTCGATACCTACGTCGATTCCGACGGTGTCGATGCCATGACGGTGCTTTTGATGGACGGCCCGTCCCCGTGCACGCTGCGCAACATCGCTTACGACGGACTTGAGAAGCTGGGCTACCCTGTCAAGGCCAACCTGACGGAGAGCCGCATCTGGCCGCTTTTCCGTGAACAGCTCAAACGCCGTAAGGTCCTCTTCATCGTAATCGATGAGGCTCAGCATGCGGTCAAGAACAACACCAGCGACTACGAGATCCAGAAGGTGCGCGACACCTTCAAACACCTGGTTCAGATGCCCGACTGGCCGATCCGCCTTATCCTCTGCGGGGTGTCGCCGCTCGAACGCCTGCGTGAAGGCGACAAGCAGATCGAGACGCGCTCGACCATGATGCGGCTTGGCTCGCTGACGGCACAGCACACGGCTCACGTCGTCAGCTACATCGAGTTGGTCGTGACGCGCCATGCCGAGCTCAGGCTCGGTGACTTTCTCGGCGGCGACTTCGCCGAACGCGTGATCCATGCCTGCGGCGGCTGCTTCGGTTCCATCGTCAAGCTTATTCGTCTTGCGGTCGAGAACACACTGCTCAAGGGGGACGCCACGGTTACAGCCGAAAGTTTCGCGGCGGCCTATGGGGAGATGTCGGGTTGCTCGCCGACCAGCAACATCTTCACGGCCTCCGAATGGCAGGCACTCGAAGCGGGGGCTGCCAAGATCGTCGACCACAGCGACGAGGACACTCCGTCCGCACCGAAGCCCAAGCGCATCCGGGCGGGAGAGCGCCGCGCATGACCAGACTCGCAACCACGGTCCCCTTTCATGATGACGAAACGCTGGCTAGCTTCTGCTCCCGTACCGCGGCGGCGCACGGCATCCAGACCGCGAAATCCTTCTGTCTCCACATGGGCTTTCGCTTTCAGGGCATCATCGATGGCGACGAGCAGGCAATTACCGAGTTCGCCTACCTCACCGGGCACGATCCGGAGCATCTCCGTTCCCGCGCGCTCGTGAAGGACGACGGGAGGATCTGGCTGGGCCGCGATAGTCTTTCGAAGTTCGAGTTCATCCGCACCCGGGTGCGCTACTGTCCCCATTGCCTCGACGAGGACCGGGCGGATAGGTACGGGGCCGTCGAGACGCGGATCTACGGCCGCATGGCCTGGATACTGAGCAGTGTCCGAACCTGTCAGCGACACCGTGTCTTCCTGACGGAAGGAAGGGTCCGTGCCCGTACCGCCATCATGAACGATTTCGTCGCCATGGTCCGCGAAGTCGGTGCGTCGGATCCCATCTCCTTCGAGGGATATGCGCCTCGGAGCCGTTACGAGGAGTACCTGACCAACCGGATCTGCGTTCGGCGCCCGCCTGAGACATGGCTGGACTCCCTTCCCCTGCAGGTGGCGCTGCGTCTTCCGGAGGTCATCGGCGGCATGATCCTTCACGGCCGCGATTTCTGGTTCGAGTCGCTCGACGTCCGTCAGGCCGTGGAGGCGGCCGAGATCGGTTTCGAGGTGCTTGCCGCCGGGCAGCACTCCTTTGTCGCGTTCCTGGTATCACATCACGAACAGGCGCTTTCCGCAGGCGGCGAACTCGGTGGAGCCAGGCTGTATGGAAGGCTCTACGAGCTGCTTGCCCATGGGACGTCCGACCCGAACTACGACGAAATCCGGAGGATCATGAAGGACACCGCGATCGACCATACCCCGCTTGGTCCGGGCGCGAAGATGTTCGGGCCGATCGATCGCAGGCGCTGGCACTCCGTGAATTCGGCAATGGTGGCTTCGGGCCTGCATTTCATCCGGCTCAAGAAGCTCCTTCTTGCCAGGAGGCTCATCGCGAAGGCGGACTTCGACCGCAGCCCGAACAGCATTCTAGTCGACGCTGAGGTCATGGAGGCCTTCATCGCCAGGATCATCACGGCAACGGGCGCAAGCGAGACGGCCAGCCTACTGAACATTCCGCGTCACGAGTTCGACGCGATCCTGTCGTCGGGGTACCTGAAACCGTTCATTCCATGGACCCCGGAAACCCAGACACTGCCCGTGTTCGACCGGGAGACGGTCGAGGGCTTCGTCTCGACCTGCCTCGGAAAGGCCACCATCCCCTTCGACGGATCGGGATCGATGCTCCGGATTCCCAAGATTGCGAAACGCTCGCTGTGCAGCCTGGAGACCGTCTACCGTCTTCTCCTCGAAGGCGCGCTCGAGCGCGTAGCCGTCGATCCCGGAGCACGGGGTCTGGCCTCCCTGCGCCTGGACCTGCGCGAGGTCCGCAAGAAGATCAAGCTCTCGGATCACGGCGGTATAAGCTCGAGGGCGGCTTCAAGGTCGATCGGAGTTAGCGAGCTGGTCCTGATGGCGCTGATCCGCACAGGCCACATCAAGGCGAGGGAAGTGACTGGACGCGCTCCGTCCCGGCTCCGCACCGTCATCGCTCCGGAAGAGATCCAGGCCTTCAAGAAGAGATACATCTCGCTGTACTGGCTGGCCAACCATTCCGGTGTCCAGATCATGAAGCTCAAGACGAGGTTGCGGGAGGCTGGGGTCGCACAGGCCATCACGAATGCGGAAGTGGGTTCGACCTTCTATCTTAGGGAGGACGTGAGTGGATGGATGACTGCGGATTCGTCTGACAGATCCGCGAACCCGACGTTGGGCCGAGAGCGAAGTGGTGAAGCCGAACGGCCTCGAGCCCGCGGACGCAAACCGGAGGGGAAGCGAAGCAGGCGCAGTGCCTCTAGCTGTGCGCACGAATGTTCGGATACCGGAACTACCACGACCTGATCGCCAATCAGTGACGAGCCGTCGCTGCCGGACGCAGCCGTAGAACCGGGAGAACTTCGGGCGCGGGCGGATCAGTACATGGCGGAGATCGTCCAGATGGGGTTCAGCGACGAGGAGGCCTGGAACCTGATGTGCGGCTTCCAGCGCGGCTCCTGGTTGGGATCCCACGTTTTTTAAGCTGCCAGCGACCTGAGTAGACAGCACCAACCCGGGCGCGTTCAAATGAGCTACATCGTCCCCCACGCTCCGTTGCTGCGATGCCTGCGGTCGTTACCTAGCTGGATTTCAGTTGATCACAAATGTGAAATGCGAAGTCGCGGAAGCTCTTCACCGACGGTATGTAGTCGATCTTCACCCCTGCCCGTCGAGCGAATGCCAACAGCATAGAAGTTACCGTTATCCAAAACCAATCTGGACTGGGCTCAGTTGCTGCAGAAAGCACCGTATGCATTCGTTCACTGACTGGCGGGTGATCTGCTGAATTATCCCAATTCTCGCGTGGTGTGAGCGTGGTAATCGTGAGCTGCGCAATGATGATTCCCATGAGCCGTTTGCTTCGGACAAGCTCGGGTGCCCAGCCGCTGGCGACGGCATATGATGCGACTTGGTCAAGCATCAAAGAAAGCGCCCATTCATCGCAGGCACGCTCTTCGCCCATCTCATCGGCAGGGGTATCCCCAGCATGCTCGAAAAGGCCGTGGCGAATTTCGTGCGCAAAAACGTAAGCGCCCGCCATGCATACGAGATCGAATGTTCCCTTCTTCTCCGGATCCGAAATCTCCAGACCCTCGCGAGGGTAAGGCACATCTTCTGGCCAATCGAATCCTTCGACGCCGTGATCTCCGATCTCGATGATCTTGTCGAACAAGCGCTCGAAGGCGGCCTCCTTCTCGGCCTGGGCAGGTGATTGGCTCCATTGATCTGGAGCGAAATCCGCCAAAGGGAAGACTGCAAGTGGTATGTTGTAGGCTTCGATCGCCCTCCACGCAGCATATCCAGCAAGCCATAGTTGTCGCAGAGCAAGTTCGCTGACTTGGATTGTTCCCCACCTCTGCTGAAGAAGGAAACGGGGAGTGTCGAGCAACCGAACCCGGTCCTGCTGCGCGCCCCATAGTGCGCTTAGTTCATCAATCCTTTCCGGGACGACGCCGGAGAAAAGCCGGTCCACAGCTTCAGAAACGTCCATATTGCCCTACTCGATCTTCTGCGGTGTGTATTTGCGGGCACAACCACTCATAACCAATTGCACTCTTGACAGAGATCTTACCGATGGCCGAGTTGGTCTTTCAACTCATCAATCATTCGACCGAACCCCTCGTCTTCTACCGGATAGAGATGCTCATGGGCGTTTTCTGAGATGCCGCTCCGGAGCCAGAAATCCCGTGGTCTGAACTTGATCTTGGAGATTAGTCTGAGGCTGAAGTCCGTTTCCTCGTACGGAATTAAGCTCTTAGTTTCCATCGCATCAATCTCAGGGTATTCCCCCAGCAGGTACCCTTCTTGAACACCTGGACGCATCGCCACGTAGGGACAAACGTAAGCGCTGTTTGCCTCGCACCTTGACTGATGCCTGGTGAGGCATTTGCAAGACCGTCAATGCTCGACAAGTGACAATGTGCTTGGGCTTGGGCTTGGGCTTGGGCTTGAAGACAGTTTAGCTGTCTCTGGGCGATACGAGAGCCGAGCCGATCTCATATGAGCTTCTTGGAGGCTTGCGGAGGAGCCGTCGTAGGATAATCCATGGACGCAAAACAGTGGTCCGCCAGAACCACGAGAATAACCGTGTAAACAGGCACCGTAGCCAGCGCTGCAGATAGCAATGATCCGATAATCCCTGCGAGGCCGACCCACAGTAGAAAAGCACGCGGGCCAGCGACACTGTTGTAGGCGAACAAATACATCATCTCGATGATAACGTTCACGACCGTTCGCAACATGCATTGCCCTCCGAAGCCTGAGCAATATGACATCGGCCGGTTAGTGACAGGTGAAGGGGAAAATTAAGATTGTCCGTCCGCTTTCAGTGAGCGGCAGTGTTTACCGCCGTGCTGTTTTTGTGGTTCCAAGGCAGGAGTTCCCCGATCCGGCTCTGCTTGTGGCCGTTTACGATGGCGGTGAGCGTCGTGGTCAGGTAGCCCTGCGGATCGACGGCATTGAGCTTGCAGGTCTCAATCAACGAGGCGAGTGTCGCCCAGTTCTCTGCCCCAGCGTCATGTCCCGCAAAGAGTGCGTTCTTCCGATTAAGGGCAATCGGCCGGATGGTCCGCTCGACGCTGTTATTGTCGATCTCAATGCGCCCGTCGGTCAGGAAGAGCTTCAGGCCGTCCCAGTATTTGGCGATGTAGGCCAAAGCCTCGCCGAGCGGCGACTTCGTTGCCACGCGTGCGCGGTTATGGACGAGCCAAGTATGCATGTCGACGACCATTGGCGCTGACCGCTCTAACCGACCTGCAAGGCGAGCCTCTGGACCAAGGCCCCGAAGTTCGGCTTCGATGCGATACAGCTCGCCGATCCGCTTGACGCCTTCCTCGGCAATGGGCGCTGAGCCGTTGCGAGTGATCTCCACCAGCTTGCGACGGGCATGCGCCCAGCAATAGGCAAGCTGAATGTCCGGACCAACGCGTTCCGGCGCGATCAGCCTGTTGTATCCGGCATACCCATCGACCTGCAGAATGCCCGAGAAGCCCTGCAATATCCGTTCAGCATGCACTCCTCCTCGACCGGGCGCATAGGTAAAGGCGACACCCGGCGGAGCGCCGCCACCCCATGGGCGATCATCTCGTGCTAGCGCCCAGAAGTATCCGGTCTTGGTTTTGCGCGAGCCGGGATCGAGAACCGGCGCACGGGTCTCGTCCATGAACAGCTTGGTCGAGCGCTTCAGGTCGGCAATCAGTGCATCGAAGACGGGACGCAATTCGAATGCTGCCCGACCAACCCAGTCAGCCAGCGTAGAACGGTCGAGATAAACGCCGTGGCGGCTCATGATCTGGGCCTGACGATAAAGCGGTAGATGATCGGCGTATTTGGAAACCAGTACATGGGCGACAGTCGCTTCCGTCGGCAGTCCTGCCTGGATCAGCCGTGCTGGAGCTGGGGCCTGGACGACGCCGTCGGTGCAGGCGCGGCACGCATATTTGGGGCGACGAGTGACGATCACGCGGAACTGTGCTGGGATCACGTCCAGCCGTTCGGAGACATCCTCGCCAATGCAATGCAGGCAAGCGCCGCAGGCGCAGATCAGGCTTTCCGGCTCGATCACCTCCTCCACACGGGGAAGATGCTTCGGAAGCGAGCCGCGATTGATCGCACGTGGCTTGGCAATCCTATTTGCCGCAGGAGCGTCCGCCTCATCCTCGGCATGGATGACAGCCATGGCCGTCTCCAGGTCTTCCAGCGCCAGGTCGAATTGGTCAGGATCGCTCTTCTCGGATTTGCGTCCGAAGGCTGCCTGTTTGAACGCTGCGACCAGCTTCTCAAGTCGTTCGATCCGCTCATCCTTGCGAGCGATATGTTCGTCCTTGCTGGCTATCGCGACGTCCTTGGCCGCCTCGCTTAGCCGCGCCGCGATCAGCATCGCCTTCAGGGCGGCAATATCGTCGGGAAGGTCGGCGGCATCAAGCATGGTCGGAAGCTACCAAATCCGCAGCCGATTTGCCCTCGGAATTTGCGGTGCTGAGTCATCGTGCCGCAGCTATTCGACGGCCACCGGCGCTCTCGTCTGGACGGCATGAACCCGCCGCCAGTCGAGGCCCGCAAATAGGGCTTCGAACTGAGCATGTGTGAGTGTCATCAAGCCATCCTTGATGCCAGGCCAAGTGAATGTGTGCTCTTCAAGCCGTTTGTAGGCCATGACGATTCCGGAGCCATCCCAGTAGATCAGCTTCAACCGGTCCGCCTTGCGCGACCGGAAGACAAAGACCGTTCCCGTAAACGGGTCCTTATGCAACTCGTTTTTTACCAAGGCCGCCAAGCCGTCATGACCCTTGCGGAAGTCGACAGGTTTGGTCGCCACCATGATCCGTACGCGGTTCGACGGAAAGATCATGTCGCTGCCGCCAAGGCGCGGGCGATAGCCGCGATCCGGGACGCCGACGCGCCTTCCTCAAGACGGATCGTAACTGGACCCACGACAATCTCGGCGCGGGAAGCGACCTTGACGGTCTGCGGCTCCGGCGCTGGAGCATCAACAACGATGGCCGCAAACTCGACTGCGTCTTCCGGCTCTGGCAACACCAGCTTGCCCTGCCGCGCAAGGGTTCTCCACGATGACAGGTGGTTGGCCTTCAGCCCGTAGCGTCCCGCTACTTCATTTACTGTCGCGCCCGGGCGCAAACTCTCCGACACGATCCGCGCCTTGACCTCATCAGGCCACTGGCGATGCGTCTCACGCCTGCTCCGCGCCGTTGTGAAAACCTCCAACGTAGACTCCATGGAGAAACTCCTTGTCGCTCATCCATGGAATGTCGATCACAAATCAGAAGCCTGCAGACAATGTGGGGGTAGAACACCGGTTAC
>NZ_UEYQ01000024.1 GCF_900492205.1 Ciceribacter sp. T2.26MG-112.2 | reverse complement strand
CAGACGGCACGGCTGGGTTAAGCCCTCCCCCTTGTGGGGAGGGTGGGGAGGGGTTTTCGTTCATGGGCAACAGGCATCCCCGAAAGACGAGGTTTCGCCCGTTGCACCATCCTTGCAAGGAGCCAGCCATGACCGACACTGCAGGCACCGAGCCCCGCGTCATTGCCACCGACGCCGCGCTCGCCTTCCTTGCCGAAATTCGCGAGGATCATCCCGACATCCTGTTCCACCAGTCCGGCGGCTGCTGCGACGGCTCGTCGCCGATGTGCTATCCGGTCGCCGAATACCGGGTCGGCGAGACCGATGTGAAGCTCGGTGAGATCGGCGGCGTACCGGTCTATATCAGCGGCTCACAGTATGAGGTGTGGAAGCATACGCAGCTGATCATCGACGTGGTTCCGGGGCGAGGGGGCATGTTCTCGCTCGACAATGGGCGCGAGCGGCGCTTTCTCACGCGCTCGCGGCTTTTTGCCGGCGGTGGGGCCTGTGCCTTGCCGATCGATGAGGCGCGGCCGGCCGAGTAGCTCGAAACGAAAAGTCCCGCGAAGCACAGGCTCCGCGGGACTTTGTTGGGGCGATCGGATGGGGTCAGGCGGCGCGTCGTGCGGCGGCCGCGGGCCGGTTGCCGATGGAGAAGCTGCTGACCTGGTCCGTCAGACCGTCGGCCTCGCTTGCAAGCGCAAAGGCAGCGGCCGTGGTTTCCTCGACCATGGCTGCGTTCTGCTGCGTCACCTGGTCGAGGTCGTTGACCGAGGCGTTGATTTCGCCCAGCCGCTGCGACTGTTCGCGCGACGCGCTGGCGATCGAGCCGATATGGGTGTTGATCGTCTCGATATTGCCCTCGATCTTGTGCAGGCTCTCTCCGGTCTTCAGCACCAGCGCCACGCCATCGGCGACGTCTGTGGTCGAGGTGTTGATCAACTGGCTGATGTCGCGGGCCGCACCCGAAGACTTCTGCGCAAGCTCCCGCACTTCCTGGGCAACGACGGCAAAGCCCTTGCCGGCTTCACCGGCGCGTGCCGCCTCGACACCGGCATTGAGTGCCAAAAGGTTGGTCTGGAAGGCGATCTGGTCGATCACGTCGATGATTTGGCGGATCTTGGCAGAGGAGCTTTGGATCCGCTCCATGGCGACGATCGCCTCGTTGACCACGGTCGACGAGGTCTTGGCATCCGAGAGCGTGTCGGCCGTGACCTTGACCGCGGTCTCGCAACGCCGAAGGGCGTCATTGACCGAACCGGTCATTTCGCCGAGGGCCGCGGCCGCCTCTTCCAGAGAGGCCGCCTGGCGCTCGGTGCGATGGGCGAGGTTTTCCGAGGCGCCCTTCAGGTCGGAGGAACCTGCCCGGATCGTGTCGGCGCTTTCGGTGATGGTGCGGATCGTGTCCTCCAGCCGCTCGACCGAATTGTTGAAGTCGATGCGCAGATGATCGAGCGAGGAGACGAATGGACGTTCGATGCGCAGATTGAGGCGACCGCTCGACAGGTTCTGCAGGCCCGTGGCAAGAGCCGACACGGCATCCTCCAGTTCCTGGGCGCTGCGGGCCTTTTCCGCTTCGCGCTGGCGGCGCTCGTCGTCGATCTGCGCGCTGCGCTCGACCGTTTCGGCTTCCATGCGCTCCTTTTCGAGCGCGTTCTGGCGGAAGGATTCCAGCGCCCGCGCCATCACGCCGATCTCGTCGGCGCGGCCCGTCGCGGTGATGTCGATTGCCTTGTCACCCTGGTTCAGCCGGTTCATCAGCGTGGCCAGATCGGTAAGCGGGCGGGTCAGGCTCGACGAGACGAGGATGCCGACGCCGCCCATGCAGACGAGAACCGCAACGGTGGTCAGGAGTGCCCACCAGGCAAGCTCCTTGGCGGAAGCGAGCACCTTGGCTTCGTCCTGGCCGACGACGAGCAGATGGTTCTGGCCGAACAGCGCGACCGGCAGATAGGAATAGAAGGCCGAATGGTCACCCGAGACGGCGAAGGTCGAGCCCGTCTCGCCGCTTGCCGCGGCCTTGGCAAGTTCGGGGGCGATCACGGCATCCTTGCCGCCGCTGAACGTGCCGCCGCGGACAGTCCCGTCGGCGTTGAGGACGAAGGCGTCGTCGATCGTGGTGCCGAGCCCGTCAGGCGTGATCATGGCGGAAAGCTTGGCTGCGGAAACGCGGATGATCACCACGCCCTTCTTCACCGTCTCGCCCCATACGGAGATCGCCAGCGGCTTTGCAATCAGGGCCGAGGCGCCGTCGTCGCCCTGGGGGTAATCGGCAAAGCCGGAGACGTGCGTCTCATCCAGCTTTCCGGCATTGGCCCGATCGAAGATCTCCTTGATCGCGGCGTTTTCCGGATCGGCGACGTTCGTCAGGAATTCCTTGCCCTTGGTGACGGTGTAGACCAGCGTCCCGGCGTTATCGACGATGATCACGTCGCTGGCATTGGTGTTCTTCCAGGCGCTGGCAACCGTGCCGTGGAAGCCGGCATGGCGCACACCATAGAGCAGCTTGAGCTTGGTGCCGTCCATGGCGGCGCGTTCGTCGACCGACGAGCCGCTCGGCTGGAAGACCTGCTTGATATCCTTGGCCTCAAGCGGAATGATGTTGACCATCATGTCGGTCGCTTCGCCGATCGCGGTATTCTGGGCGAGGTCGGAGAGCGATTGCTCGACGCGCCTGATATAGGCGTTGAGGTCCTTCGACTGGGTCTTGGCGACCGATTCGAGCCTGAGCTTGCTCGCCTCGATCAGGCCGCTCTTGCCGACCTGGTAGCTGAGAATGCCGACAGCAAAACAGGATACCAGCGTGGCGCCGACGACGAGCCCGGCAAACTTGGCTTTGACGGATGACAGGGCGCCCGGCTTGGCGACGCCCAAATGGCTTGGTGACATGAATAACCTCCCAGGGGCAAACAGCCCGCGGAAAGTTTCACGACAATTGATTACGGTCAGGTTAAACCGGCGGTAGTTGATCTTGGAGTGGGCGCGTCAAACGCGCCGACCCCCGTCAGTCAAAGAGGCTGGAAACCGATTCTTCGGCGCTGGTCCGGTTGATCGCCTCGCCGAGTAGATTGGCCGTGGTCAGGACGCGGATATTGTGCGCCGATTGCACGGCCGTGGTCGGCTGGATCGAGTCGGTGATCACCAGTTCGCGCAGCTTCGACGAGGTGACGCGCGTGACTGCGCCGCCCGACAGCACGCCATGGGTGATATAGGCGGTGACGCTGGTCGCACCGTGCTTCAGCAGGGCTTCGGCGGCATTGCACAGCGTGCCCCCGCTGTCGACGATGTCATCGATCAGGATGCAATCCTTGCCGGACACGTCGCCGATGACATTCATCACCTCGGATTCGCCAGCGCGTTCGCGGCGCTTGTCGACGATCGCCAACTGACAGTCGATGCGCTTGGCGAGCGAACGGGCGCGCACCACGCCACCGACGTCAGGCGAAACGACCATCACGTTCTTGGTGTCGTAGCGTTCCTTCACGTCGCGGGCGAGAAGCGGCACGGCATAGAGATTGTCGGTGGGGATGTCGAAGAAGCCCTGGATCTGGCCGGCATGCAAGTCGAGCGTCAGCACGCGGTCGGCGCCGGCCTCGGTGATCAGGTTGGCCACGAGCTTGGCCGAGATCGGCGTGCGCGGGCCGGGTTTGCGATCCTGGCGGGCATAGCCGAAATAGGGGAGAACCGCCGTGATGCGCTTCGCCGAGGAGCGGCGGAAGGCATCGATCATGATGAGCAGTTCCATCAGGTGATCATTGGTGGGAAAGGAGGTGGACTGGACGACGAAAACGTCCTCGCCACGTACATTTTCCTGGATTTCGACGAAGATTTCCTGGTCTGCGAACCGCCTGACGCTGGCTTTTCCGAGTGGTACGTTGAGATAATTGCAGATTGCCTCGGCGAGCTGCCGGTTCGAATTACCTGCGAAAACCTTCATGTTGGTCCGCCTGTTGTCATGCTGAGATGGGCGCTTTTTAGCGCCCTTCCCCCCGAATGCAAGTGGTTTGCCGGAAATGCCCGCCTTTTTCGTGAAAAGATTCTAAGCGGTGCCGTTCAGCCGCCGCGCGCCTGCCGCCATGACGTGTATTCGGCGATCGTCTTCGTTCCGATCTGCTGCATCAGCGAGGCAGGCACGCCGGCCCATGGATCGGTCGCGGCGGAGGGCACCTTTTCCTCGCCCTGGATGCGATGGAGGCGGTTGCCGCCGCTGTCCAGCACGTCCCAGACATAGACGACGGTCACGGTGCCGCTGTCGCCGAAGGCGGAGAAATAGCCCTTGAGGATGTGCTCGCTCGCCGGGTCGCTTGCGCCCTTGATCGTCAGGCCCTTGCCGCGCGCCTCCGCGCCGAGTTGGCGCGACAGGGGGGTGACGGATTGCACGGGTGCGCCGATGATTGGCAGGAAGCGGATGGTGCCGGCAGCGCCGGCCGGGGTAAGGGCGGCGACTTCCGGCTGGGCCTGCACCGCCGGTTGCGACGGCTGAACCGGCTGGGTCACCTGGACGGGTTGCGCGCTCTCAACCGGCGCCTGCAACTGGGACGGCGGCGCGCCGCGCGTCTGTCCGCCGGGGCTCGGCGCTGCCGGATAGTCCGCGTCGTTCGGCTGGTCGCCGTAGAGCGGCGGGGATGCGGACGGATTACCCTGGCCGGCAGCCAACGCCGCAGCCTGGGCCTCGAGCGAATTCTGGGGTTGCGTTGCGTAGCCCTGTTCGGCGACCGTTGCGCTCTGGCCGTAGGATGTCTGCCCATAACTGGACTGTTGGCCCTGGGCCAGGGCCATGTCGCTCTCGCTTACAGGCTGGCCACCATCGCCAATTTCCATCGGCGGCACCAGGGCGTCGGGCGTGTTGCAGGCGGTGAGCGCGGCTGCCGCGATCAGGCCGGCCGTGGCCGTTCGGGAGAGTTTCATGGTCGCTGGCGTCCTCGTGCACCTCCGTCGGATTTGATGAGGATAACCTTAAAATCCTATCAATTCCTTAGAGGGCGATTGCGAGGCCGCGCAGCGGGGGCGTCAGGCTCCAGCTTTAGCTTTAGCTCTAGCTCTAGCTCTGGATCAGCTGCAGGGGATGTCGCGAAAGCGGACGTGCAGCCTCCGCGGTGGTGAGATAGGTGTGGCCGAGCGTCATTGCCGTGTCCCGTTCGCTGTCCATGATGATCATGTGCACGAAGAGCGTCATGTCGGGCAGGATCGGCTGGCTGTTGCCGGTATGGAACATCTGATGCTCCATCCAGGACGGCGAGAAGCGGGCGCCGAGCGAGTAGCCGCAGGCATTCAGCCGATGGCGGGCGAGACCGCGCTCGTCCATGATGCGGGCATGGGTCTCGAAGACGTCGCCGAAGGTAAAGCCAGGTCGCAGCACCGTCTCGATCGCCTTGATCGTTTCGTGGCAGGCCGCATAGAGCTCGCGCTGGCGTGCGCTCGGCTCGCCGATCACGATGGTGCGCATCATGGCGGCGTGATAGTGCGCGCTGACGCCCGCCCATTCCAGTGTCAGCTGGTCCTTGTCCGACAGGGTGCGGCGGCCCGACTTGTAGCGGCACAGAAGCGCATCCGGGCCCGAGCCGATGATGAATTCGTTGGCCGGATAGTCGCCGCCGCCGGCCAGGATCGCGCCTTGCATGGCGGCGAGGATGGCGGCCTCGTCCCCGCCCGCCCTGATGAGGGGGAGGGCCGCGTCGAGCGCGTCGTCGGCAAGGGCGGCTGCCCGCTCGACATGGGCGATCTCCGCCGGGCTCTTGATCAGTCGCAGTTCGCTGACGACATAGGATGCCTCGACGATCTCGCAGAAATTGGTCAGCTGGTTGTCGAGGAGCCGCGCGACCCGGCCAGTCATGCCATGGGTGTCGTATTCGATGCCGATCCGGGCGCCGAGCAGGTCCATCTCGCTCAGCAGATTGCGCAGGTCCATGGTCGGATCGGCATTCACCCGGTCGACCCATATGACGATGTTTTCGATATTGGACGTCCGCTTGGCCTGCCGCAGGTCGGCCGAACGGGTCAGCAGCGTCATCGACCCATCGGCCTTGACGATCAGCGTCTGGAAGAAGCAATAGCCGAAGGTGTCGTAGCCGGTCAGCCAGTACATGCTTTCCTGGGCGAAGAGCAGGATGGCGTCGAGCTTCTGCTCGGCCATGCGTGCGGTCAGCCGCTCCAGCCTTGCGGCGTATTCGTTCGCGTCGAAATGCAGGGCCATGTCAGTCCTCCCTTATGGCGATCGCGGAAATCTGTCGTCCGTAGTCAGGCTCACCGGCATGGGTGGTGCGGCGATAGGAATAGAAAGCGTCGGGGTCGGCATAGGTGCAGATGCCAAGGCTCTCGGCCCGCACTCCGGCATCGATCAGCCGCTTCACCGTCAGGCCCTGCAGGTCGAACATGGCATGGCCGGGCCTGGTCGAGGGGCTGAAGAAGCGGGCGAAATCCGGGTTCTCGGTGATGAAGCGGTCGACGAATTCCGGTCCGACCTCGTAATTGGCGCCGCTGATCGACGGGCCCAGGCAGGCGGTGATCGCCTCGCGGCGGGCGCCGAGCGATTGCATGGCGAGAATGGTGTTTTCCAACACGCCGCCGAGCGCGCCCTTCCAGCCTGCATGGGCGGCGCCGATGATGCCGGCCTCGGCGTCGGCAAACAGCACGGGACCGCAATCGGCGGAGAGCACGCCCAGGATGACGCCGGGGGAGGCCGTGACGAGGGCATCGGCCGTCGGGCGGTTGCCGTCATAGGTGCGATCGACCACGACGACGTCGGGCGAGTGGACCTGATGCACGGTCGCCAGCCGTTCCGGCGAAAGGCCGAACCAGCCGCTGACGCGGCGGCGGTTCTCATGGACCTTTTCCCGTTCGTCATTCGAGCCGATGCCGACGTTCAGGCCCCGATAGATGCCTTCAGAAACGCCGCCCCTGCGGCTGAAGAAGCCGTGGCGGATACCCTTGTCCTCGGCATCGGCGAGAAGCGGGCTGGTGAGCGGTTCGGGTAGGTGGTGGTCCTGCATGAGCAGCCTCCGAAGCGGCGGGCGGGCGATCGATTCGACCGCGTCACCCCTGAAAACATTAGGGAAACAAGGATCTTGCCGCAGTTTCAGTCGGCGGGATGTTGGCTTATCGCCGCCGCCGCTGTCAATTGGCTCCCTTGAAAGGCGGCAGGGCTACGGCCGGGCTGGAAATCGCCATGACCTTGAAAAGCTCGCCCATGCGGCCCTCGCCGGCACCCGCCAGACGCTCGACCGCCTTGACGATTTCGCCCTGCGTCTTTTCGTCCTTTCCGCGCCCGAGCGAGGCCGCACGGTCCTCGATGCCGAGCCCGATCAGGAAGTCGCCCTGATACATGCAGCCGTTGACGTGAACGCCTGCCGCCAGCGCCGTGCGGGCGAGATTTTCGAAGTCGACATGACTGGTGAGATCCGCCATGCCGGGATGGGCCAGCGGGGGATCATATTCGTGAGCGAGAACGGCCTGGAGCGTGTCGCCAAAGCCGCTGACCATGTGTCCGTAGTCGATGATCAGGGCGGTGCCATGGCATTTCAGCAGCCGCTCGCACAGTGTCGTCATGACCGCCTGGCGGGCGGGGGCGATTTCGAAGATCTCGCCATCGTGTGGCGCGATCTGCCGGGGCGGCAAGAGGGCCGGGTCGAGGGTGGCGACACCGGCTGCAAAGCAGAGTTCGCCGTCGGCGTCGAGGCCGACCATGCGTTCGCGAAAACCGGTCGGCGTCTTGACGAACTGGCGGATCGGAATGGCATCGAACAATTCGTTGGCGGCGATCAGGGTGAAGCCTTCCGGAACCTCGTCGAAGCTCGAATGCCAGGCGATCCGGTCTCCATGGGCGGACAGCGTCTGGCGCTGCACCTCCTGCAGGGCCGGGCTCGTCTCGACGAGGTGGATGCTGGCCGTCTCGTAGAGGCGCGGCGCGAGCCTTACGATCACCCGCAGCATGTCGGCCATCATCGTGCCGCGTCCGGGGCCGATCTCGACGATCCGGGCATCGAGCGGTTCGCCATGGCGCTGCCAGGCGACGACGAGGAAGATGCCGACCATCTCGCCGAACAACTGGCTGATCTCAGGCGCGGTGACGAAGTCGCCGGCCCGGCCGAAGGGATTGCGGGTCTTGTAATAGCCGTGCTGCGGGTCGGCCAGGCAGAGTGCGAAATAGTCGGTGACGCTCATCGGACCGCCGGCCAGGATCAGCGACTTAATTTTCTCGGCAAGGGCAGTTGTCATCGAGGGCGCCTCATTCTCGCTTCACGACCGCGGGCCGGCGGCACGGCGCGCCCTCAGCAGCGCCCACACGCCGACCGCGAGCATGGGCAGGGACAAGAGCATGCCCATGGTCAGCCAGCCGCCGAAAAGATAACCGAGTTGCGGATCCGGCTCGCGGAAGAACTCGACGGTGACACGCGACAAGGCATAGAGAATGACGAACAGGCCGGTGATCAGACCTGGCGAACGGAAGCCGCCCAGCAGGCGCCCGACGAGCTGGAGCACGACGAAGATCAGCAGTCCCTCGAGCAGGGCTTCATAGAGCTGGCTCGGATGGCGCGGGAACGGGCCACCCGTTGGAAAGGCCATGGCCCAGGGCACGTCGGAGGGCCGTCCCCAGAGTTCGCCGTTGATGAAGTTTGCGATGCGCCCGAACAGGATGCCGAGCGGGGCGACGCTCGCGACGATGTCGAACAGGCTCCACAGGGGGATGGCGTGGCGCCTTGCGAAGAAGACCATGGCCAGCGTCGCGCCGAGGAAGCCGCCGTGGAAGGACATGCCGCCATTCCAGATCTGGATCGCGCGGATCGGGTCGGCGAGGATCGCGGCGAAGTCGTAGAACAGGATGTAGCCGATGCGTCCGCCGAGGACGATGCCGAGAGACACCCAGACGAGGAAGTCGTCGAGGTGAGACGCCGTGCAGGGCGGAGTGTCGTTCGGCCAGAGTTTCGCATTGCGCAGCATGCCGCGCGCCACCAGCCATCCCAGCATGATGCCGGCGACATAGGCAAGGCCGTACCAATGGATCGCCAGCGGACCGAGAGAGAAGGCCACGGGATCGATCGCCGGAAAGGTGAGAATGGACAGAAGTTCGGCGGCTGAGGACAAGGGTGCTCTTTCTCCAATGTTGCCGGAAAATGGCGTTCCGATCTGGCACGGTCAAGATGGAATCGCGCATGCGGCCTTCGCACGCGGGGGCGAGCGCGAAATTCGCTTGCAACGGCACGGCTGAATGCCTACCTCAACTGTTGTTACCGAGGACACCGTCCGGGGATCGAACGCAAGAGGAGCCACAGCCATGTCGACGGGCCCGAACCGTATTATGGACGATTTCGCCAAGCTTATGACCGATGCCGCGGGCGCCGCCCAGGGCGTGCGCAAGGAAATGGAAACCGCCTTTCATGCGCAGGCCGAGCGCTGGCTGAACAGCATGGATGTCGTCAAGCGTGAAGAATTCGAGGCCGTTCGCGAGATGGCGATCAAGGCGCGCGACGAGAACGACGTTCTGTTGAAGCGCATCGAGGCGCTCGAGGCGAAGCTGGCCGCGGAAGGCAAGTAGCGCCGTACGGGGGCGAATGCCCCTCCTGTGCTTCCCTCAAGGCACGAAAGCTGCCGTATTTTCAAGGCCTGCCACGATGATCCGTGGCGGGCCTTCGTCGTTTTGCGCCCGGCGGTGCTCTCCGGCCGGCGAATGGTTCATACAGGTTATTTATCCACATGCTCGCGGCACGAAAAAAGCCAATGGGCAGAGTCGTTTATCGGTGACTGCGCAGGTTGTGACGCAAGTGCTGTCCACAGACCCGTCAAGCAAAAGGCCGGCCGGGGGCTGGTACTTGGTCTTTGCCATTATACACTGATTTTAAATGATGATTCGAGACGGACCTTCGCAAGTTTCGGACAGGGTGGGTGTTTTATCCTGTGGTCCAGTCGGAATCATTCCCAGTGTTGTTTCCGGTTCAGTCGTTTGTGTCCTTCGGTGTTTTCACTCGAATATCGCATTCACTCCGGTCAAGAAGGTGCCGCATGAGCCTCATGGAATTTGACTTCGAACGACAGTCCAACCCGGTCGACATGATCGAGTTCGTCGCCTCCAACAATGATTGGTCGTTCGAGCGCTCGGGCGAGGACGAGCTTGCCATGACCGTCGCGGGCCGGTGGGCCGACTATCAGGTGTCGTTCTCCTGGATGGAGGAGTTCGAGGCGCTGCATCTGGCGGTCGCCTTCGACCTGAAGATCCCGGATGCCCGCGTCAACGAGGTGATCAGGCTGCTCTCGCATGTCAACGGCCAGGTCCTTATGGGGCATTTCGACCTGTGGCGGCATGAAGATGTGGTGATCTTCCGCCAGTCGCTGCTGCTCGCCGGTGGCGCCGAGCCGACCAATCGGCAGGTTGAAGTTCTTCTGTCGAGTGCGGTCGATGCCTGCGAGGCCTATTTCCAGGCGTTCCAGTTCGTGGTCTGGTCGGGCATGGACGCCAAGAGCGCCATGGATGCGGTTCTTTTCGAAACGGCCGGGGAAGCCTGAGCATGAGCTATTCGACGATGGGGCAGGTGGTGCTGGTCGGTGCCGGCAATATGGGCGGCGCCATGCTGTCCGGCTGGCTGAAAAGCGGCGTCCCGGGTTCGTCCGTCACCGTGATCGATCCCGGTCCGTCGGAAGTCATGCTGAAGCAGATCGCCGATGCCGGTGCGCGCTATACCAGCCAGGCGCCGCACGGGCTCAAAGCCGATATCCTTTTCCTCGCGCTCAAGCCGCAGGTGATGGAAGCGGTGCTTCCGGGCCTGAAGTCGCTCGTCGGACCGCAGACCGTCGTGGTTTCGGTCGCCGCCGGCAAGACGCTTGCCTTCATGGAGGAGCATCTCGGCGCCGCCGCCATGGTGCGCGCCATGCCGAATACCCCGGCAATGATCGGTCGCGGCGTCACCGGCGCCTTCGCCAACAATGCCGTCAGCGCCGGGCAGCGCGACATGGTTCACCGCCTGCTCAAGGTTTCCGGCCCGGTCGAATGGCTGGACAGCGAAGAGCAGATCGATGCGGTGACGGCCGTGTCGGGCAGTGGGCCGGCCTATGTATTTTATCTCGTCGAGTGCATGGCTGAGGCGGGCCGCAAAGCCGGCCTGCAGGCGGACCTGGCCATGCGTCTCGCACGGGAAACGGTCGCGGGGGCTGGTGAACTGCTTCACCAGTCCCCCGACGCCGCCGAAAAACTGCGGCAGAACGTGACGTCGCCGGGCGGAACGACGGCTGCGGCCCTATCCGTTCTGATGGCCGAGGACGGCATGCAGCCTTTGTTCGACAAGGCGATCGAGGCGGCGCGCAAGCGGGCCGGGGAACTGGCCGGATGAGCGAGGCGCCTAAGGTTCAGCCCGAGATCGGCTATGCCGATTTCGAGAAGGTGGACATCCGTGTCGGCACGATCGTCGAGGCGGAGCCTTTTCCGGAGGCGCGCAAGCCGGCCTTCAAGATCAGGATCGACTTCGGCCCCGAGATCGGCATCAAGAAGTCGTCGGCACAGATCACCGTGCACTATACGCCGGAGAGCCTGATCGGCCGGCAGGTGCTCGGCGTGGTCAATTTCCCGCCGCGTCAGATCGGCCCCTTCCGTTCCGAAGTGTTGACGCTCGGCTTTGCCGACGAGAACGGCGCGATCGTGCTTGCCGCGGTCGAGCAACCGGTACCGAACGGCATGAAGATGATGTAAGGCGTCCGCGGCGTCAGTGGATGTCGCGGCTCACCGGGTCGCTCACCCGGAAATGGTGGAATATCACTTCGAAGCCGGCGCGTTGCGGCGAGCAGGTCATCACACCGACTTCCAGACTTTCCAGACCGGGCGGGAAATAGGCCAGCCGCGCCATCCGCCAGAGCCCTTCGGGCTGCACGCGGTATTGCACGAACATGGCATCCCCGAGCCGGCTCAGGCGAAGCTCGAGCGCACCGGAGAAATCCGCAAGCGCAAAGGCCGACCAGTCGGAGCGGCCGTCGACGGTGACCACCGTGCTCAGATGGCAATGGTCGTCGGTGAATTCGATGCCGCATTTCAGCCAGTGGCGCTCGTCGTGGCGGACCATCAGACCTGCCTGATCATAGAGCGTCTCATAGCGGCCGGTGAAACGCGTGCCGATGGTGAAGTCGCCCTTCCGGGGCAGGTGGAGGAAGTGACCGTTATCGTGGTGGAAGCCGTAATAGGTTTTCTGCCAGAAGTCGGTCTCGTTGCCGGTGATGACATGCAGCCCGTCGGGCCCCACATCCGTGCTTGCGGGCGGGTTGAGCCAGGTCATGGTGTTCCAGTCGGTGGTCGACATGGGTGGTTCTCCTCGACTGTCTGTCAGGCCGGGACACGGATCGTCGCGCGCAAGCCGCCGAGCGGGCTGTCGCTCAGCGTCACGTTGCCGCCATGGCTGCGGGCGATGTCGCGGGCGATCGCCAGGCCCAGCCCGGTGCCGGAGGCATCGAGATTGCGCGCCTCGTCCAGCCGGAAGAACGGCTTGAACACGTCGTCGCGATAATCGGCCGGAATGCCGGGACCGTCGTCGTCGATCACGATCGTCAGCCATTTCGCGCTATGCTTCGCCTCGATCTCGACGCGGTTGGCATAGCGGCGGCTGTTGGAGGCAAGGTTGGTGACCAGCCGGGTAAAGGCTGTCGGCCGCACCGCGACCTCCTCGTCGCCTTCGATGCGGTAGGAGAGCGTCTTGCCATGCAGTTCGAAATCCGCCTTGAGCTTGTCGAACAGCTCTCCGAGCCGCAGCTTGCCGACGTCTTCCTCAGCCTCGCCGCGGGCAAAGGCCATGTAGCCCTCGAGCATGGTCTGCATGTCCTCGACGTCCTGGTTGAGGCCCTGGAGGTCGGGATTGTCGCCGGCGAGCGCCAATTGCAGCTTGAAGCGGGTGAGGATGGTGCGCAGGTCGTGGCTGACGCCGGTCAGCATTGCGGTGCGCTGTTCCATCTGCCGTTCGATGCGCTCGCGCATCAGGATGAAGGCGAGACCGGCGCGACGCACCTCGTCGGCGCCTCGGGGGCTGAAATTCTCCGGTGGCCTTTGGCCCTTGCCGAAGCTCTCCGCCGCCTTGGCGAGCGACAGGATGGGCCGGATCTGGCCGCGCAGGAAGAGCGTCGAGATGACGATCAGCACCAGCGACGTGCCGACCATCCACAGGAGGAAGATATGGGTGTTGGAGGCATAGGCCGAGTTGCGGCGGGCGAAGATGCGAAGCACGCCCTGTTCGAGCGCGATGCGGATCTCGACCAGGCGGGAATCGCCGACCGTATCGATCCAGAAGGGCCGGGCGATCTGGTTTTCGATCTGGTCGGAGAGGATCTGGTCGAGGATCGAAAAGAACGGCTTCGGCCGGGTTGCCGGCAGTTGCCCGCCCGCTTCCATCGACACCGTCATGTTCAGCTTGTCGCGGGCGATGCGCACGACGTTCTTGAAATCCGCCTCGGCCGGATAGGCCTCGATCAGGGCGATGATGGCGGCGATGTCGCGGGTGACGGCGCTCGACATGCGCTCCGTCACCATCTGCCAGTGGCGCTCCATGAAGACGGCGGCCAGAACCGTCTGCAGGATCAGCATGGGCAGGATGATGATCAGCAGCGAGCGCGCGAAAAGCCCGGTCGGCAACTGGTGCCTGAGCCAGCGCGACAGGCCCTTGAGCCCGCCGGGGTTGCGATCATTGTCCCTGCGGATGCTGTCGAACAGCGTCATCTCGCCTACTTTTCCGTTGGTGCGCCTGTGGCGCTAGTCCATGCTCAGCCGGTAGCCGATGCCGCGCACGGTCTGCAGCCAGACCGGATTGGCCGGATCGTCCTCGATCTTGCGGCGCAGGCGGTTGATCTGCACGTCGATCGTCCGCTCGCCCACGTCGGTGTCATTCCCGATCAGTTCCTGGCGGGGAATGGTGTCGCCGGCGCGGGAGGCGAACAGAAGCATGATGTCCTGCTCGCGATCGGTGAGCTTGATCACTTCCGGCCCGCGCTTCAGTTCCTTGCGCAGGATGGAGAAACTGTACGGCCCGAACATGACCTGCTCGATCTTCGGCTGGTCGGCATTGGGACTGCGCTTGAGGATATTGTTGATGCGCAACACCAGTTCGCGTGGGTCGAACGGTTTGGCGAGATAGTCGTCGGCGCCGGCCTCCAGGCCGGCAATGCGCGATTCCGCTTCCGAACGCGCCGTCAGCAGGATCACGGGGATCTGCTTGTCGGCCGCGATGCTGCGGGTGAGCGACAGGCCGGATTCGCCCGGCATCATCACGTCGAGCACGAGCAGGTCGAAATGCAGTCCTTCCAGCTTGCGGCGGGCTTCGCTCGCATCGGCGGCGACGGTGACGCGAAAGCCCTGTTCGGTGAGATAGCGCTGCAAAAGGTCACGGATGCGGGTGTCGTCGTCGACGACGAGGAGGTGAGGGGCATCATCGGCAATAAGGATCTTGCGCGCCATGTCAGTCCACTCCGGCCATATCCGTTGGCGTCGTGCCGTCCGAGCGGCTCATTCTTTCAAGGAAGGTGCGCACCCCGTCGCGCATTTCCGGCGTAAAGCCCTCCATGGCGCCGGCGATCCGCCGCGACTGCGGCTCGGACAGTGCCAGTGCCAGTTCGCGGCCGGCCAGGGTTGGATAGAGCCGGCGTTGGCGGCGGTCGGCGGGGCCGGCCATCTGGCGGATATAGCCGGAATCGATCAGTTCCTTCAGCACGCGCGCGAGGCTCTGCTTGGTGATCTGCAGGATGGCGAGGAGATCGGCGACCGTCATGCCCGGCCGGCGGCTGACGAAGTAGACGACGCGGTGGTGGGCGCGGCCGTAGCCGATCTTGGCGAGGATCGCGTCGGGATCGGAAACGAAGTCTCGATAGGCGAAGAACAAAAGCTCGATCGTTTCGAAATCGATGGTCTTGTCATCGACGACCGGCATTCCCGGCAGTTCCTTCCTGGCAGCCTTGCCCGCAGACTGTCGAGCCACGTTGAATTCCCTTGTGCTGGCGGTCTCCCTGTCGCTGCGGCATGACGCTGCGGTGATCAGGAGACGCTCATTCTCGATACGCGCGCATGGCCGTCAGCCGGCGCGTGTTTTGCCGCAAAACTAAGCGCAGACGCGGAAAAACTCCAACGAAATTACCGGGATCGCCCAGCTTCTCGACCTGGTGGCTCGCATTGGCGTTTCGACGGGGACGTGTTAAGCGCAACCGGCGCGAAAACAAGGAACCGACCCATGGGACAGATGCAGGCCGGGATCATTCCGGTCACCCCTTTCCAGCAGAACTGCACGATTCTGTTCGACAACGATTCGCATGAAGGCGTGATCGTCGATCCGGGCGGCGACGTCGATGTGATCCTGCAAACGCTGAAGGAAAATGGCATCACGCTCAAGGAGATATGGCTGACCCATGGCCATATCGACCATGCCGGCGGGGCGCAGGAACTGAAGGAGGCGCTGGGCATCCAGATCGTCGGCCCGCACAAGGATGATCTGCCCTTGCTGCAGAAACTCGAGCAGCAGGCGGTCATGTTCAACGTGCCGATGAAGGTGCGCAACACCGTGCCCGATCGGTGGCTGGAAGAGGGCGACAAGGTTTCGTTCGGCGAGCACGAGTTCGAAGTGTTCCACTGCCCGGGACATGCGCCGGGACACGTCATCTTCTATAATCGGGCGCAGAACTTCGCTCATCTCGGTGACGTCTTGTTTTCCGGCTCGATCGGCCGCACGGATCTTCCGGGAGGCGACCACCAGACGCTGCTCGACTCGATTCGCGACAAGGTTCTGCCGCTCGGCGACGATGTCGGCTTCATCTGCGGCCACGGGCCGGGCGGCCGGATCGGCGAGGAGCGCCGGACCAATCCGTTCCTGCGCGGAATCTGAAGTTCTGGACTGATACCCAAACGAAAAATGCGCCGGCGATGCGGCGCATTTCCATCCGTTCGGCAAGCGGGCCGTATCAGCCGGCGGTGCAGAAGTGCGAGCGGCCGTCATAGCCGACATAGGTGCCGGAGCGGGCGTTGAAGCTGCGATAGCGGGCTGCGCAATAGTCGTACCATTCCGGCGACCAGGGCTCCACGGCTGCGCGGTAGACCGGCTGCGGTGCCGGCGGGTAATCGTCGACATAGACGGGTTCCGGCTCGACATAGATGCGGCGCGGGGCCGGCTCGACATAGATCGGTTCAGGTTCGACATAGACGGTGCGCGGCTGGCTGGCGATGACCGAGCCGGTGACCAGGCCAGCGGCCAGGCCGATCGCACCGGCGGCGAGCATGTCCTGATCGTGGTGGCGTCGATAACGGTCGCCTGCCATGGCCTGCGACGATGCTGCGAGCGGTGCGACGGCGATCACCGCCGCCAGCAGGGAGAATTTCGCGATCTTCTTCATGGCTTTGCCTTCCTGTGGCCTGCAATGGGGTCGATCGTTGTTTAACGATCAATGACGGCAGGATATGGGCCACAGGCTGAACGCAGCCTGAACGAAAAAACCCGGCAAACCTGCCGGGCCGCAATGCGAATGTCGAAGCGAATTCCGGAGTATCAGCCGTCGATCTGCAGGTTGACGGCCTTCGGGCCCTTGCCGCGACGATCCGGTTCCGTGTCGTAGCTAACCTTCTGGTTTTCAGAAAGCCCCTGTAGTCCGGAGGCCTGGACGGCGGAAATATGCACGAAGATGTCTGCGCCGCCATTGTCAGGCTTGATGAAGCCAAAGCCCTTGTCGGTATTGAAGAATTTTACGATGCCAGTCTCGGCCATGCGTCAGGTCCTTTTCTCTCTGCCCTGTGTCGGCGGGGCAGCATTGCAATGTTACCCGTATACGGGTGCTCGACAGGCATTTCTCGATGGTTGAGGAAAGGGGCCCCTGTTACCGCAGGTCGCCACCGTAAAAGCGAGTATACTCGCAATTATAGAAGCTAACCTGCCCGGAACTCTTCGCGTATCCGGCGCGCATGTATTATTAGGTCTTCCCGTGCTCGCAAAATTGCCCGAACGCGCGAAGATTGCTTGGTTTATTAAAAATTGGCAAGCGAAAGTTTTCCAACACCTTGCTCCCGGGGAGCCTCGCGATTGAGGTGAAGCGGCCATTCGTGCCGTAGGGGGAATGTTTCGCCCCACAAGTATATCTGGCACCGGTTCAAATGCAATTTTTGCGTCAAAACCTTCCCCAAAATGGAAAAGTTTGGCGCATTTTCGCTATCGGTGAAATAAGCGTCAGGGTGCGGCAGACACGCGCCGCCGGGTCAGTTCCGGCACGACTTCGACGAGCAGCATGGCCGAGAAGATCAGGCCGCAACCGAGATAGCCGATCGCGGGAAGGGTTTCGGCCAGCAGGACCGCCCCGAACAAGGCGCCGAACAGGGCCTCCGAGGACAGGAAGATCGCAGCTTGCGGCGCGGTCGTGTAGCGCTGCCCGATGATCTGCAGGACGAAGGCGA
Organism: Ciceribacter sp. T2.26MG-112.2; assembly: GCF_900492205.1. Lineage (GTDB taxonomy): Bacteria > Pseudomonadota > Alphaproteobacteria > Rhizobiales > Rhizobiaceae > Allorhizobium > Allorhizobium naphthalenivorans_A. Next base: position 36,421 of record NZ_UEYQ01000024.1, on the reverse strand, counting down.
CGCCGGAGGAGAGCAGGCCGCCATAGAGGATCTCCGGCAGGGCCGAGGCGACGGCGTCCATGCTGATCGGCTCGAGAGCCGCAGCGGCAAGGCCGGCACCGGCGGCGCAGACGGCGAATTGTACCGTGGCGAGCGCCAGGGGCCTTTGGCTGATGCCGACCGCGATCGGGGTCAGCGTGATCTGCGCCGCCAGGAACACCGCGCAGAGAATGACGAGGACATCGCCGTCACCCAGGGAAGACAGCGATCCGCCGTTCAGCAGGAGGATGCCGATCACGGTCAGCAGCGCCGCCGGCCAGATGATCCAGTGCGGGCGGCGGCGAAGAAAGGCGACCGCGATCACCGGAACGAGAACGACGTAGAGGCCGGTCAGGAAGCTGGCATTGGTCACGCTGGTCGACTGGATGCCGATCTGCTGCAGGGTCTGCGCGGCCAGCAGGGAGAGGCCGACCAGCAGGAACCATCCCAGTTCCCGGCGGCTCAGCGGGCGGGTGGCGCGCTTGTTCTCGGTGAGGGCGAAAGGCAGAACGGCCAAAGTGGCCAGCGCGAAACGCAGCGCATTGAACCAGTTCGGCCCCAGCCATTCCATCGCTTCCGACTGGGCGACGAAGCCGCCGCCCCAGATGGCCGCCGCGAGCAGCAAGAGGAGATTGGCTTGAATGCGAGACATCGGATACCGGATTGCAGCGGAACGGGAGAAGGTGAGGCGAGGGAGAAAGACGGGTATCAGCTGCGTCCGGTCTCGACAAGGTCGATCGACGCGCCGGGTTTATCCCGTGACGCTTTGGTTCGGCATTGCGGATCCGCGGGTGGTCGAGCCGTTCGCCGCCGTTTGAGCGGCTGGTCGGATGAAAATCACGGCGCCGCGGCGCGGCTGATGCGCAGGAGTTGGCCATCCACCTCGTCGGTCACCAGAAGGATCGCGCCGTCCGGAGCGACCTTCACGTCGCGCAGGCGGCCGTAGGCGCCCTCCAGCAGTCGCTCCTCTCCCGTGATCGCGCCGCTCTCGTCACGCTCGATACGCGCCAGAAGTTCATACTTGAGGGCGGCGACGAGGAAGTCGCCATCCCATTCCGGGAACATGGCGCCGCGATAGACATCGATGGCGCCCGGCGCGATCGACGGGTCCCAGTAATGGACGGGCTGTTCATAACCCTCGGCGGAGCTGCCGATGCCGATGTCGGCGCCGGAATAGTGCTTGCCATAGGAGATCATCGGCCAACCGTAATTGCTCCCGGCCTTGGGCATGTTGATCTCATCACCGCCGCGCGCGCCGTGCTCGACGGTAAAGAGGGTACCATCAGCCGGATCGATGACGATGCCCTGCGGATTGCGGTGTCCGGTCGAGAAGATCTCCGGCTGGCCCTTGCTGCCGCCGGCGAAAGGATTGCCGGCGGCTGGCGTGCCGTCCGGATTGAGGTGCAGGATCGAACCGGCATGGTCCTGCGGGTCCTGGGCCCGGTCCATCTCGCCGCGGTCGCCGATGCCGAAGAACAGGGTGCCGTCCGCGCCGATGGCGATGCGTGAGCCGAAGTGCTGGCCGGTGCCGGTGAAGCGGTTCATGGCGAACAATCGTTCGACCGCTTCCAGTTTGGTCTCGTCGTTTGACAGCCTGGCAGCAAAGAGTGCGGTGCCCTGTCCACCCTCTCCCGGCACGGATGCGGTGAAATAGAGTTTTCGGCTTGTGGCGAAATCGGGCGACAAGGCAATGTCGAGCAGGCCACCCTGGCCGCCGACGAACAGCTTGGGCAATCCCTCGACCGGGGCCGATGCCGTGCCGTCGCGCACCACGCGCAGACGACCGGGCCGCTCGGTGACGAGATAGGCGCCGTCGGGCAGGGCTTCCACCGACCACGGATGCTGGAGGCCGCCGACGATCTCGGTGACCTCGATCTCGACCTTCTGCGTGGCAATGCGATCAGCGGCGAGGGCTGGCACCGCCGCCACTGCCAAGGCGAGGCCGAGGAGGGCGGTGGACGGAATCGCGCGCACGGGGTTTGCTGCTGCTTGGCACTTCGGCATGTCGGGTCCTCCTGTCATCATCGACCTATCTGGAGAGTGCCGGCGCTTTGGCAAGTGCTGCTGACAAGAACGTGAGAAGGGGAACGTGCCGTTGCTAATCGGTCCGGGGCGCGCCGTTCGTCGAGACCTGCCCCTGGTGCGTCTGGAGGGAAGGGACCTGGTCTGCCTTCGCCTTCAGGTACAGGCCATCGGCGATCAGGAGGAAGCCGCCGATGGCCGCAGCCACGATCACAAGGGCGAAAGCGCGCTCGGCCGGGCCGAGGCGGCGCCAGAGCGAGGGGCGCTCAGGCGTCATGGCGCTTGGCCTGGACGCGCAGCAATTCCTTCAGGCTGCTGCGCCACAGCGCCAGGCTGCCGGCGGTCATGGCGGCGAAGCAGAGCATCATCAGGCCGAGCAGGATATAGCGGTCGGCGAGCGTTTCGGTCTGCAGCAGCGGAAACCGGAGGGCGCTGGTGGTCAGCAGGGGCGCGACGACTGGCGTGGAGGCGGTCGTCATCGGGTCAATGGTGGCAAGCGTCTGCGCCGCCGGTGCGGCGGTGGTTTCCGCCTGTGCATCGGCAGCGATGCCGATCAGCAGGACCGTGGCGGCCAGCATGGCAAAAAGCGCAAGGCGGCCACCTTGGATGATCCGATCGAACCAGGGACGCGCTTTGGCAATATCGTCGTCCAGAAACATGGGTCTTCCCTCGCAATCAATCGTCAATTCGAGGAGAAAAGACCTGTTTATGGGCTTCACGGGGACGGAAATGCGGCTTCACCCGGCATTTATTGTGGCAATATCAAGGCAGGCCCCGAGGCTGCCCCTACCGTGGGCACCATGCCGTTTCGACAGGCGCCCGCTAGCGCCGCTTGCCGAATACGGGGGTCGGACGTTGAAGGACTTCACTGCGCGACGGCGCCAAGGCCAAGCTGGTGCGCTCCCGATCATGCACCGGTGCCGGCGCGACGGAGGCCGGTAGGGCCGGTGGCAGCAGTATTTCGGGAAATTCCTGGTTGAATGCGGTGGGCGCGAGTTCCGGCCGGGCGAGGGCATAGCCCTGCAACAGCGTCACGCCGAGCTCGAGGCAGAGATCCACCTGCCAGCTCTCCTCGAGCCGCTCGAAGATCGGCTCTATCCCTTCTTCCTGCAACTGCCTAACGATGACCCGCAGCAGGGCGAAGCCCGCCGAGTTGTGCAGATAGTCGCGCACCCAGTCGCCATCGAAGCGAACGAAGTCGGGGCGAAGCGCCAGGACGTCCTGGATGTCGTGTTCGCTGGCCTCGTAATTCGACATGGAGACGCGCAGCCCCGCCTGGCGAATCTGATCGACGGCGCGGGCGCTCATCTTGCCGTTGCCGGCGCTGGCGGAGATGTCGCAGACGATGCGGTCGGGCGACAGCGCGGCCTCATGGGCTATGAGGCGCATCCGGTCGAGTTCGTGGCGCAGTTCCACGGCCCCGGTGAAAAGCAGCGGCTGGAAGCTGACCAGGACGTTCGAGCGCTCGCGCCGCAAAAGCCCGGCATTGAGAATATGGATGCTGCGCAAGAGGCTGTCGACGGAAGGGAGGTCCTGCGGATCGACCAGCGGGAAGAACTGCGAGGGTGGATAGGCCTCGCCGTTGCGCTCGGCTCGCACCAGGCCCTGGAACGAATGGATATCGAAGAGGTCGTCCGCCACCCTCTTGAAGATCGGCTGGAGCGCGGAGCGCAGCACGAAGGGACCATAGGCCGTCGACCATGCGTCTCCGGACTTGACTAGCTGGGCATAGATGCTGTTCGAGGTCATCGGCTTCGCGCCATGATTGTTTCGGATCGATCCTGCACGCAAGTCTATCGCCGAAGACTTACCTGCGGATTAAGAAAGACTTAAAAATGAAAACTTTGTCGATTGCCGGCGGAAAAACGCTTTCCGCTTGAAACGCCGCAGCGATTTCGCCATAGAACTTGAACCTGGAGCCTTGGCCGATCGAGGTTCCCCGATCAACAGCTTCAGGACAAACACCATGGCATTCATCGCCGACGCCCTTTCCCGTGTAAAGCCCTCCGCAACCATCGCAGTCTCGCAGAAAGCCCGCGAGCTGAAGGCCAAGGGCCGCGACGTGATCGGCCTCGGCGCCGGCGAGCCGGACTTCGATACGCCCGACAATATCAAGAAGGCGGCGATCGACGCGATCAACCGCGGCGAAACCAAGTACACGCCGGTTTCCGGCATTCCGGAACTGCGCAAGGCGATCGCGGAGAAGTTCAAGCGCGAGAACGGCCTCGACTACAAGCCCGAGCAGACGATCGTCGGCACCGGCGGAAAGCAGATTCTTTTCAACGCCTTCATGGCGACCCTGAACCCGGGTGATGAAGTCATCGTTCCGGCGCCGTACTGGGTATCCTACCCCGAAATGGTGGCGCTGTGTGGCGGCACGCCGGTGTTCGTCTCGACCAAGCAGGAGAACAATTTCAAGCTGACGGCCGCCGAACTCGAAAGCGTCATCACGCCGAAGACCAAGTGGTTCATCTTCAACTCGCCGTCCAACCCGTCGGGTGCGGCCTACAGCCATGACGAGCTCAAGGCGCTGACCGATGTGCTGGTCAAGCATCCGCATGTCTGGATCCTCACCGACGACATGTACGAGCACCTGACCTATGGCGATTTCAAGTTCGTCACCCCGGTCGAGGTCGAGCCGAAGCTCTATGATCGCACGCTGACGATGAACGGCGTGTCGAAGGCCTATGCCATGACCGGCTGGCGCATCGGCTACGCAGCCGGCCCGATCGAACTGATCAAGGCCATGGACATGATCCAGGGCCAGCAGACGTCCGGCGCCTGCTCGATCGCCCAGTGGGCCGCCGTCGAGGCGCTCAACGGTCCGCAGGACTTCATCCCGGCCAACAAGAAGATCTTCGAAGGTCGCCGCGATCTGGTGGTTTCGATGCTGAACCAGGCGACCGGCATCAAATGCCCGACGCCGGAAGGCGCCTTCTATGTCTACCCGTCCTGCGCCGGGCTGATGGGCAAGACCGCGCCGTCGGGCAAGGTCATGGAAACGGATGAGGACTTCGTCAGCGAACTGCTGGAATCGGAAGGCGTGGCCGTCGTCCACGGTTCGGCCTTCGGCCTCGGCCCGAACTTCCGCATTTCCTATGCGACGTCGGAAGAGCAGCTGGAAGAAGCCTGCAAGCGCATCCAGCGCTTCTGCGCCGCCTGCAAGTAACCAGGACGAGCCGATGAAATTAGAAAGGGCGGGACCTCGCGGTCCCGCCCTTTCTCGTTGGTCGTTTTCGTAGCGGTGGTCAGGTCGCCGGCTTCATGGTGGGCAGCGGCTTGGCCGGCACAGGGGCCGCAGCAGCGGTCGTCCGGTTGCGCTCGCGCCACAGGGCGGGCAGGCTGAGCAGCGCCAGGGAGCCGAAGGTGATGACGGTCTTGGTCGCGTCGGAGAAGGCGCCAAAGCGACCGTCGATGTAGAAGACGCCGTAGACGATCAGCACGTGCCAGACATAGATCTGCAACGAATGTCGGCCGAGCAGTTGCAGGAAGCTGAGCGAGAACAGGCTGGTGAGGCCTGCGGCGATCTTGCGGATCGTCGCATTCTCATGGCGCGGGCCGGCGATCAGCAGCCAGGCGAGGCCGTATGCGACCGCGGCGAAGTTCAGCAGGTAAACCGGGCCGAAGTCGGCACGCACTTCCATCAGGCCGAATTTTTCCAGCACGATGCCCGGCATCATCCCGTGCGCGGTCAAGATGCGCAGCGGCAGGAAGAAGACGGAGATGGCCAGCGCCGCCTTGGCGATGAAATCCTTGCGCGGATCGAAGACGCGGGTCCACTCGACCTTCTTCATCGAGGTCAGCGTTCCGGCGATCAGGCCGGCGAAGAAGACGATCTGCCAGCCGAGCAGGTTGAACGACGCGCGAATGCCTTCCTCATCCGATTCAGGACCACCGGCCAGCCAGTCGCTGAGCGGATAGGTCAAGGCGCGCTGCAGCCCGAGTTGTGCTGCCATCCAGGCGAGGACGGAGATGATCGCCACCGTCTTCCAACGGCCCTGCATGCACAGCCAGATGATGGCGGGGGCGAAGAACATGTAGATGATGTATTGCGGCAGGATGTCCATGAAGGTCGGTTGGAACAGAAATGTCGCAATGGCTGCCAGGCGCAGGGGATCGTCGATGCGTGTTGCGCCGAGCCAGTTGGTCCAGATCTCCGCCGCACCCGGCAGGAGGAACTGCAGGGCGAGAATGACCAGCACGATGCCCATGGCGTAACGATAGAGTTCGAAGACGCGCGACCAGATCCGGTCTCGGGCGGCGGTATAGCCGTCCTTCATCATCTTGCGGGCATAGACCATGCCGGTGAGCAGGCCGGACAGGAAGACGAAGCCCTGGGCGTCCTCGACGAAGGCGAGGTTGCGGTGGTTGATCTGGACGAGCCAGAGGCCGCCCGTGAAGACCAGGTGGTTGATCAGCATGAAGACCAGAAAATAGCCGCGCATGCCGTCGATAACGTCGAGTCTCTTCAAGGTTCGGCTCCCGAGTTTGCCCCCCGCGACCCGCGGGAAGTTTCTGGTCCGCCATCTTGGTGACAATGGGGCGAGCCCTTCATCACGCCGGGGACCATGTCCGGGAAAAGGGGCAAGGGCTGGAAAAGTTCCGCCCTTGCGAGACAGGCGAAGTCGTCAGAGGCCGAGGAAGGACAGCATGATGAAGGTGGCGAAGAGGATGAAATGGGTCATGCCCTCGATCGCATTGGTCTCGCCGTCGTTGAGGTTGATCGCCGCGGCGATCAGCGTGATGGCAACCATCACCGTCTGGACCGGCGTCATCGCCATGATGAACGGCTGGCCGGTATAAAGCGCCATCGCCTCCATCACCGGCACGGTCAGAATGACGGTCGATAGCGAGGCGCCCATGGCGATGTTGACGGTTGCCTGCATGCGGTCGGCGAGCGCTGCCCTGAGGGCCGTCAGGATTTCCGGTCCGGCGGAAATGCCGGCGACGAGGATGGCGGTCAGCGCGATCGGCGCGCCGATTTCCTTAAGGCCGGTATTCATGAAGGCCGACATCAGTTCAGCGAGCACGCCGATCAAAACGACGCCGAACAGGATGATGGCGATCGAACGGGCGGTCGGTTCGTCAGCGTCGGCCGGATCATGTTCTTCCGCGTCGCGGTTCTTGCCGCGCGGATAGCTGTAGCTGAAGAAGTAGCTGTGCGTGCCGACCTGCATGCGCAGGAACAGGCCATAAAGCGCCACCATGGCGAAGATGGTGAAGAACGAATAGAACTGCCATTTGTCGCGCGGCACGAATTCCGGGACGATCATCGAGATGCCCATGGCGGTCAGGATCATCACGCCATAGGTCTTGCCGCTGTCGTCGTTGTAGGGCTGCTCGCCGTGCTTCAGGCCGCCGATCAGGGCGGCGAGGCCGAGGATGCCGTTGATGTCGAGCATCACGGCCGAATAGATCGTATCGCGCACCAGCGTCGGCGAACCCTCGTTGTTCATCATGATGGCGAGGATCAGCACTTCGACCGCCACCGCCGACAGCGTCAGGATCATGGTGCCGTAAGGATCGCCCACCTTGACCGCGAGCACCTCCGCATGATGGGCGACGCGCAACGATGCCGCGACGATGGCGGCAATCAGGACAGCGGCGGCGGCGAGTGAGACGGCCGTGCCCATGGCAAGGATCTCGTGCTCCAAACTGAATCCGATAACGGCCATAAGGATTGGAAAGAGAAGGATTTTTTCCTGTCTGAGCATGGTCCGCCCGGAGCCCCCTGATGATTTCGCCCGAAAGAAATCCCGGAACGTGCGAGTGGTTGGAACTGTTCCGCCCCGCTTCGGGTTTGCGGATTGGTGCGCTTGATGCGATACTGGTTCAAAGAACAAGAAAGGAGGACATAATGACCAAGGTTGCCTACGAGATCGTTCCCCATGACGGGGGATGGGCCTACAAGCTCGGCGATGTTTTCTCCGAAAGCTTTGCCAGCCATGACGAGGCCCTGGAGGCAGCACGTATCGTCATGCAGGAGCAGCAGGTCGGCGACGAGCCCGTCAAGATCAGCTATCAGGACGAGAAGGGCAAGTGGCACTACGAGTATAGCGATGGAGGCGACCGGCCGGAGGTCGAGATCGTCGACCGCTACCAGTCCGGCGAGCGTCCGGCCTAGCGGACGCTTCGGGTACCGATCGACTGGGCGAAGCGGACCAGATAGCCGTCAGGGTCCTGAACGAGGAATTCCCGCGATCCGGCCTCCTCGGTCTCGCCAATGCGATACCAGCTTTCGCTCGGCCCCTCGAAGAGCGGCCAATCCAGTTTGCGAAGAGCTTCAAGTATTGATTCAAGATCGTCGGTCGCGATCTGCAAGTTGATGCCGCGCCCGAACGGGCGTTCAAGCGGTGCAGTCTGCCAGTTACCGTTGATTTCACACAGCATGACCTGCGCACCCTGGCGTTCGAGATAGGCGAATTTCGCCTGCCGCCGCTCGTAGGCAACGCGAAAGCCGAGGCCGCCGCACCAGAAGGCGAGGCTCGCCTTGATGCTGGTGACGTCGAGTTCCGGTACCAGCGGCGCAAAGCCGCCGGTCGGGCCGCTGCCGGTTCCTTGAGAGGCGTCGCGCTCCGCGCGTGTGAGTTCGGTCATCAATTGCTCCTCATCGCGATATGTAGTCGCGAAGTCCGGCCACCAGTGCATCGAAGGCGACGCGGCAGCGCGGCGCGGTTTTCATGTTTTCGTGCATCACGACATAGGTATCGAGGAAAAGGGCCAGCGCTCCGGGCAGAACCGCGACGAGGTCCGGATGGCGTCTGGCCAGTCCGTCCTGGCAGATGCCAATGCCGCCGCCGGCACGTATGGCGGCGAACTGGGCAAGGTTGTTGTCACTGCGGAAGGCAAAACGGACATCCGCGAGATCGGGCCTGGTTTCTAGAATCGCGCGCACATAGGCGAGTTGGCGATCGAAGCCGACTAGGCGATGGTTGGCGAGATCCCCGAGGGTCTTGGGAATCCCATGCCTTTCGAGATAGTTGCGGTGGGCGTAGAAGCCGAGCGGGATGCGGCCAATGCGCTGCGAGATCAACGCATCCTGCGCCGGCTCGATCATGCGGATGGCAATATCAGCCGCCTGGTTCAGCAAGTCCTCCACCACATCGGACAGAGAGAGCTCGATCGTCAGCCCGGGATGCGCCTCCTGCAGCTTTGCCAGAATGGGCGGCAAGACCTCGATGCCGATCACTTCACTGGCGCTGATGCGCACCGTGCCGGAGACGCCGTTGGCACTGACTGAGGCGGCGCGATCGAGGGCGGCGGCGGTGGCCGCCATCACCTCGGCATGTGGCCGCATCTGCAGGGCGATCTCCGTCGGCAGGAGGCCCTTGGGCGTGCGCAGGAAGAGCGGCTCGCCGCTCGCCTGCTCCAGCGCATCGACATGCCGGCCGACGGTCGGTTGCGTGAGGCCGAGACTGCGGGCCGCAGCCGAGAGCGAACCCTCGCGAAGGACGGCGAGAAATGTGCGGTAGTAGTCCCAGTTCGGCTCGGTATTCATAGAAATATGTATAGCAGGAAAAGAAAATTCGGCAATTTCGTATATCTCACGACTGGACGATGATCTCCACATCGAAAACCAAGGAGACATTTTCATGATACGCAAGGACGACACGGCGATGCGGCCCATCGCACTGGTTCTCGGCGCCAGTGGCGGAATCGGTGGCGCGATGGCGGCCAAGCTGAACCAGCGCGGATATGAGGTGCGCGCATTGCATCGACGCGCGGACGAGATGCAGGCCAAGGTGCCGCAATACAGCTGGGCGCAGGGCGATGCCATGAACCGTTCCGACGTGATCACGGCGGCGCAGGGCGTCCAGCTGATCGTCCACGGGGTCAACCCGCCCGGCTATCGCAACTGGGGCGAACTGGTCCTGCCGATGATCGACAACACCATCGCCGCGGCCAAGGCGTCGGGTGCCAGGATCGTCATGCCGGGCACTCTGTATAATTTTGGCCCGGATGCCTTCCCGGTGCTGGTCGAGGACAGCGCGCAGAACCCTGTGACGCCGAAAGGCAAGATCCGCGTCGAGCTGGAGCGGCGCCTGGAAGCCGCCGCCTCAGACGGCGTTCCTGTGCTGATCGTCAGGGCGGGAGATTTCTTCGGTCCGGGTGCCGGCAATAACTGGTTCGCGCAAGGACTGGTCAAGCCCGGCAGGCCAGTCGGCGCCATCGTCAATCCAGGAGCAAGCGGCGTGGGGCACCAATGGGCCTATCTGCCGGATGTAGCCGAGACCATGGTGCAACTGATCGAACAGTCGGACCGCCTGCCGCCTTTCGCCCGCTTCCATATGGATGGGTTCTATGACCAGGATGGCCGGCAGATGGCGGAGGCGATCCGGCGGGCGGTCGGCGAGCCAAACCTGAAGCTCAAGGCGTTTCCGTGGCGGTTGGCGCGTCTCGCTTCGCCCTTCGTGCCGCTGTTCCGCGAGCTGTGGGAGATGCGCTATCTGTGGCGCGAGCCGCTGAGGATGAGCAATGCCCGACTGGTGTCCTTCCTCGGCGCCGAACCGCACACCCCGATCGACGAGGCCGTTCGCCTCACGCTCGATGGGCTGGGATGCCTCGAGACGCCGTGCGGTGAGCGGCAGGATCGCAAGCACCTTGTGCTTCTGTCTGCACCGCGGGCCTAAAGGCTCTGCGTCAATGCTCCGGCACGCGGCCGTACGCGCTCCGTCAATCCGCTTCGGGCCCGTCGGGATTGCGGCCGCCAAAGGCGGGAGCCCTGCTGACGTCGTCAGCAGGGCTCCCGCATGTCTCAATATGTGCGGGCGGTGATGTCAGGCCAGCTTGGGATAGTTCGTGTAGCCCTCGGCGCCGCCGCCGTAGAAGGTGGCGCGATCCGGCTCGTTCAGGGGTGCATTCTGTCGGAACCGCTCCACCAGGTCGGGATTGGCGATGAACGGCCTGCCGAAGGACACCATGTCTGCGCGGCCGGAAGCCACCGCCTCGATCGCCATGTCCCGCGTATAGCTGTTGTTGACCATCCAGGCAGCCTTGCCGCCCTTGGCATGATAGGCGGCCTTCAGGCCCGCCCAATCGAGGGGCAGATTGTCGCGCGCGCCGCCTGTCGCGCCCTCGATCACGTGGATGAAGGCAAGATCGAAGGCCGCAAGCCTTTCGACGAGATGGTTGAAGAGGGACTGAGGATCCGGATCGGACACGTCGTTGGCCGGCGTGACCGGGGAGATACGGATGCCGGTGCGCTCGGCGCCGATTTCGTTGGCGATGGTCTCTACCACCTCGATCGCGAAGCGGGCGCGGTTCTCGATCGATCCGCCATAGGCGTCGGTCCGGGCGTTGGAACTCGAGCGCAGGAACTGGTCGATCAGGTAGCCGTTGGCGGCGTGGATCTCGACGGCGTCGAAACCGGCATCGATCGCGGCGCGGGCTGCGCGGCGGTAATCGTCAAGGATGCCGGGGATCTCGTCGAGGCCGAGGGCCCGGGGCTCGGAGGTGTCGGCGAAGCCGCCGGTGCCGTCCTCGTTGATGATGTAGGTCTTGGACTTCGCGCGGATGGCGGAGGGGGCGACCGGCTGGCCGCCCTCGGGCTGCAACGAGGTGTGCGATACCCGGCCGACATGCCAGAGCTGGGCTGCGATATGGCCGCCGGCGGCGTGAACCGCGGAGGTGACGCGCTTCCAGCCATCGATCGATTCCGGAAGATAGAGGCCGGGCACCTGGGCATAGCCCTGGCCCTGATGGCTGATCGGCGTGCCTTCGGAAATCAACAGGCCGGCCGAGGCGCGCTGTTCGTAATAGGTGACGTTGAGATCGTTGGGAACGGCGCCTGGCGAACGGTTGCGCGTCAATGGCGCCATGGCAATGCGGTTGGCAAGGGTGAGGTGTCCGATTTTAATCGGATCAAAAAGACTGGTCATGAATATCTCCAGATTGGCCGGCGGATTGGGAGGAGATCGCCGGCCTTAAGCATCTGGGGCGTTACAGAGCCTCATTCAAGGCATCGAAGAACGCGCCGATGACATCTTCGTTACGGCGGTAAAGAACCCACTGGCCGACCCGGGTGGATGAGATCAGGCCGGCCCGCTGCAGCGTGGCGAGATGTGCCGAGACAGTCGACTGCGACAAGCCGCAGCGCTCGAACTGGCCGGCGCTGACGCCGAGTGTCAGAGGCTGGGGCTGGGCGGCAAAATGGCGTTCAGGCTCCTTAAGCCACTTCAGCATTTCAATTCTTGCAGGGTGTGCAAGCGCTTTGAGTGTTTCGTCCAAGTTCATCAGCAGTGATCCGTGTGCGCGTATGCCATTGCACATATGGTAGGAAATCGATGCGTCAACGGACGCGTGAGCGAAAGATCATGAAAAAGTGTCCAATATTGGTACAAGTTTTCCCGTGAAATTTCGCCCGGCCACAGAAGCGGCGGCAGGCACTTCGTTTCATGACAAAAAAAGAGGGCCACCGGATCGCTCCAGGGCCCTTTGAAGTGTGAAGGTCAAAAACCTCCAGAGGGGAACAGCTGCTGCGGTGGAACTGGGAGGAAAAAGCCACCATGTGCATCAGCTGAGTGCGATATGGTGGTTTTTTGTGCAGTGAACAATGCTTTTTTATGCATGTCAGGCATGCATTTGCCGCAGGCCTTAACCTTTTGGTCTGCCGAGCGCGTTCAGAAGTTCCAGTTGCGGGCCTTGGCCACGATGAAATCGCGGAAGGCCTTGAGCTTGGCGGCGTTCTTCATCTCGTCGGGATAGCAGAAATAGGTGTCGAACGACGGCACATCCGCGCTGGTGACCAACTGCAGCAGACCGGGGTCGCGACCGACGATGTAGTCGGGGAGCATGGCGATGCCGATCCCCAGCAGCGCGGCGCGCTTGATCGAGGTCAGGCTGTTGATCTGCAGATGCGGCTGGCGGGGATTGTCCGAGGTGCGGCCGGCCACTTCCAGCCAGTTGACGTCGAGCAGATAGCCCGGCGCGGGCTCCCCGAAGGTGATGATCCGGTGGTTGTCGAGATCCTCGATCGATTGGGGTTCGCCGTAGCGGTTGATATAGGAGGGGGCCGCATAGACGTGCATGTGCACGGTGAACAGCTTGCGCTGGATGAGGTCGGACTGCTGCGGCTGGCGAAGGCGGATGGCGCAGTCGGCATGGCGCATGTTGACGTCCAGTTCCTCGTTGTCGAGGATCAACTGGATCGACATTTCCGGATAGAGCTGGAGAAACTCCTGGATCTTGTCGGTGAGCCATCCCTGGCCAAGGCCGACGGTCGTCGTCACGCGGAGTTTGCCGCTCGGCTTTTCCGTCGTCTCGGTCAGTTGCATCTTGACCGTTTCGAGCTTCAGCAGCACGTCATGGGCGGTGCGATAGAGCAGTTCGCCCTGTTCGGTGAGGATCAGGCCGCGCGCATGCCGGTGAAACAGCTTGACGCCGATGTCCTGCTCGAGCGCGCTGACCTGGCGGCTGATCGCCGACTGGGACAAATGCAGTTTGTCGGCTGCGTGGGTGAACGACCCCGCTTCCGCTGCTGCGTGGAAAATACGCAGCTTGTCCCAATCCAACGGCATGCCGCCCCCTCTCATGATGCTTATTCCGCGGCTTCGGCGCGGACCGGTGCGGCAGACAGGAAGCGTTCGGCCTCGAGCGCCGCCATGCAGCCCATGCCGGCGGCGGTGATTGCCTGGCGATAGATGTCGTCGGTCACGTCGCCGGCCGCAAAGACGCCCTCGACATCCGTCGCGGTCGAATCGGGCGCGGTCCACAGATAGCCGTTGGCTTTCAGCTTGAGCTTGCCCTTGAACAGTTCTACCGCCGGTGCATGGCCGATGGCGACGAACACACCGTCGATCGGCATGTCGGTGATCGCGCCGTTCTGGGTGTCGCGCAGCCTGACGCCCGAGACCGATGGCGGCATGGGCGGCTTGGCCGGCGTACCGGTGATTTCGGCGACCTCGGTGTTCCACATCACGCGGATATTGTCCTTGGCGAACAGGCGCTCCTGCAGGATCTTCTCCGAACGGAACGAGTCGCGGCGATGCACGACCGTGACCGATTTGCAGATATGCGACAGGTAAAGTGCTTCCTCCACCGCCGAATTGCCGCCGCCGACGACGATGACGTCCTTGTTGCGATAGAAGAAGCCGTCGCAGGTGGCGCAAGCCGAGACGCCGAAGCCCTGGAAATGCTGTTCGCTCTCGATGCCGAGCCACTTGGCCTTGGCGCCGGTGGCAATGATCAGCGTGTCGGCGGTCCATACCGTGCCCGAATCGGTGCGGGCGGTGAAGGGCCGGCGCGACAGGTCGACTTCCGTCACCAGGTCGTTGACGATTTCGGCCCCGACATGGGTCGCCTGGTTGAGCATCTGCTCCATCAGCCAGGGGCCCTGGATCGGGTCGGCGAAGCCTGGATAATTCTCGACATCGGTGGTGATCATCAGCTGGCCACCCTGTTCCATCCCGGCGATCAGAACCGGTTTCAGCATGGCGCGAGCGGCATAGATCGCGGCGGTGTATCCGGCCGGGCCGGAACCGATGATCAGCACCTTGGTGTGGCGGGCAGTCATGGCAAGTCCTTTCAAAGCGGGCGAGGGGAAAGGCGATATAAGCTCGCGTGCCGCTTCCTTGAAGGTTCATTTATGATCGGTCTATGCATTTATTCAAGGTCAGCTTTGCAATACCAACAAGGCATTGGAGGGCGCGGCAATTTTTGTGCTCGGCTCGGACAGATTCTTGCCTATTGGCGCGATTCAGCTAGATATCGATCTCCATTCCACGAAAGGTCGATCCGTGTTGAGAGCCGAGCTGGACGCTATTGATCTGAAAATCCTGCGTGAATTGCAGAGCGACGGTCGCATGACCAATGTCGAACTGTCCGAGCGCGTCGGCATTTCCGCGCCGCCGTGCCTGAGAAGGGTGCGCAAGCTCGAAGAGGCGGGCATCATCGAGGGTTATCACGCCATGCTCAACGCGCCGAAGCTCGGATACGACCTGGTCGCCTTCTGCATGATCGGTCTCAAGCACCAGTCGGAGAGCAATCTGAAAGCCTTTGCCGCCGCCACCGACAGCTGGCCAATGGTGCGCCAGGCGTGGATGGTCTCGGGCGACAGCGATTTCCTGCTGCATTGCGTGGCGGAAAACCTGACAAAGTTCCAGGATTTCGTCATCGAGGTGCTGACGGCGAATGAACATGTGCATACCGTGCGCACCATGCTGACGATCCGCCAGGTGAAGAAGGCCGGGCTGGTGGAGATCTGACGCGTGCCGGCGGTTCGGCGTATCGTCAAAGCCGCAACGAAAAACGGCTGTCCATTTCGAGCAGTTGCCGGACCCAGACTTCTTCCGAGCCGAAGTCGTGCGGGGTCGTCTCGCGGGTATGGACGCCCGAAAGCGATAGTCCGTTGAAGAAGTCGAAGCCGTAGAGCTCGACGCTGCGGCAGTTGGACCGCGCCAGAAGATCGATCACCATGGCACCGGTCGAGGGACGGCTGCCGAGCCGGCCGGCCAGCTGCTGGTTGGCCTCCTTCGGGTTCATGAAGACCTGCGGCCAGCGAAACAGCCAGGATGGCAGGCGCTTCAGTTTCGGCGACATCCACAGGATGACCGAGGCCTGGCGAATGTGTGCGACCTCTTGTGGAATGTCGATGCTGGTGGCGATCCAGTCGGTGCGCGTTCCATGCGAGCGGGTGGTGATGATCGGCGCGCGATTGCAGCGGATGACGATGTCATTGGCGTCGATTGCGGCACCATGATCCTTGTCGCGCAGGCTGACCGCGTTTCCGACCAGCGCGACCGACTTGCCATCGAGCAGATGCGTCAGCAGGCGCTCGGACATGAAGCGGGCACGCCTGACCTTCAATGGCTGCAGCAACCGGCCGGGCAGGGCGCGGATTCGGCTTGCTAGCTTCATCCGCTTCAACGCCTTGTCCAGCCGTCGGCTGACCGCCGGTTCCGGTGTCCAACTCAAAAACATAACCTCGTGCGGCTCGACTTCCGGCAGTTGCGTGACCGCGGGGAAATGCCGGGCCAACTGATTGCGCCACCATTCCGGGCGTTCAATCGTGCGATTGACGTTGACGCCGGCGTCATCGAGCGACAGCGAGAATATGGTCGAGACGACGAAGATATGGTGCGTCGCGCCGGCCTTGCGGCTCGCGATCAGGACGTCGAGAGCGGCCGGGTCGGTCTTCTCCAGTTCGTTGAAGGATATGAGAAGGGGGGGCTCCCCCGGTGCTGCCACAGGCGGGGCGGAGGCGATCGGCAGGTCGGCGATTTGCCGGGCCGCAATTCCCTCGCCGTGAAGCGACAGGCTGGATGCTCCGAGCGCTCGGGCGAGGATGTCGATGATCCGGGCATAGGCATTGTTCATCGCGTTCCGGCTCCGGCCTGATGGGACCGTGCCAGTGCCAGCAGACGGTCGAAGAGGTCATGGGCGCCCTCTCGGGCGGCGATGAGGCCGGCCGCGATGATTTCGCGTTCCTGCGTCGTGAAGTCGAAGCGCTGCTGCGCCTCGATGCGCCGTCTCGCCTCGTCGAGGGTGACGATACGCTCGCTGCCGAGACCGAAATCGTTGAGCAGGGCGGCGATTTTCCAGGAGTTCGATTCCAGCGCAAGAAAGGGCGTTCCGGTTGCCAGGCAAAGACACACAGCGTGGAAACGCCCGGTCAGGTGCAGATAGCCGGTCTCGAGGCTTGCGAGAAATCCTGCTTCCGAACGATTGAATTCGGCATGACGATGCCGCAGGCCGAAGGCCCGAGCGTGAAGATCGATATAGGCCTGACGGAGCGCGCGCAAAGGTGCCGGATAGTGCGGCTTGGGTGGCTTGATCGAGGTCAGGATCGGCAGATAGCGCGCGTCGCTGCGCCGGTCGGCAAAGGCCAGCAATTGCCGGCCGATATCGCGATTTACCGAATCGCCGATCAGCAGGCGGTCGCGCGGGCGGGTGGAATGCATCGTTACCGCTCCTTCGGCCAGTGACAGGTCCGGCACGAAGCAGGCCTTGCGGCTGATCGCCTTCTCGACTTCGGCGGCGCTCCACGAATCGCGTGTCGAGATCAGGTCGATCCGGGACAGGCGCGCGTTCCATGTGGACGGATTGTCCTGGTAGACGGCATTGATCAGCGCCACCGGGGTCTTGCCGCGCGCCGGATGGTCAGCCACATCGAGCAGTTTCGATCCCTGCCTGCTGCCATGGTGAAGCGTGCCTTCGCCATTGATGACAATGAGATCGGCCCGGCTCATCGCCTCAAGAAAGGCGGCGTCCCGCGTCCAGTCGTTCCGCACCAGGCTGGTGGCGGCAATATCGATGCCCCTTGACCTGAGGCTTTCTTCAATGACGCGCATGACGCGCATGCAGCCGAAGTGATTGTCGCCACGGGTATCGTTCAATATGACGGCTTTGAGTGGCAAGGGATCGATCTTTCGCGTATGCCGAAACGGCCGGTTTTGCCGGGCCATGCTTGAATTGTGAGGCATTTAGGCCGAGAGCCGAGGGACAATCAAGCGCCATGGCGGCGCGAAGGCCGGGACATTCCGGTCGGGCGGGATGCGGGAGAATAGTGTTGAAACTGAAATCGGAGCGCCCGCTCAAGCGATCCATCGTCAAGCTCGCGGCGACGATCTTCCTCGGCAAGGGCTTTGCGCATGCGCAGAACTGGCTGCCGGGTCTCGTCTTGCACCAGCCGCAGAGTCCGCAGGACACGGGGCGCATTATCTACAAGGGGCAGCCGGTTGGCGGTCTCTCTCACGTCGAGGTGCTGCGCGCGGCCGCCCATGAGGTCGTCCATATCGTCGGCTCGGGCCCCTCGATCTCCGGCGTCGACTTTTCAAAGGTTGGACCAGGGGAGGCCATCCTGCTCAACGGCGCCATCAGCCTGATGGGCGAAGCGATCGCCGCGCCACTGGCGATCGCCGTCGAGGACGAGCGCTTCGTCTGGCGCCATTTTCCATTGATGCGGGACAGGATCGCTGCCGGGACCCTTTGCCTTTTCTCGGTCGGCGTGGTTCGAGCGATTTGCGAGAACGACCGGACCTGGCTCGCCGACAAGCGCGTGGTGCTGATCGACGATCTGCGCAAGCCCTACCGGCTGCGGCGGCGTTCGGACGCGGAGCTCGGGGCACTCGAATTTGCCGTGGTCGATGGTCGGGGTGCCGGTTTCTCGCGCGATCCGTCGCGGGGCGTCTTCCAGGGCGGCTCGGTTGCCGTTTCGGCCGTTCAGTTCGCCGCCTATTGCCGGCCAAGGATCATCGGCCTGTTCGGCATCGACATCACCAATGCCGGCGAGCCGCGCTTTTACGAGACCGCCGGCAATACAGCAGGGTCGGGGATCGCCGGGGCGGCGGGGCGCATCGTTGCCCATTTCGCGCTCGCACGTCGTGTTTGCGCCGAGGACAATATCGAGCTCCTGAATTTCTCGCCGGTCTCCGCGCTGATCGGCGCGGGCTTTCCTTACGATCCGCGCTTCGCCTCGGCAAAGGCCGCGACGGCCTGACCGTGCCGATCGGTGCCGGCAAGGCGGGCGGCGATCATGTCCGGCAGGCGGGGATCGGGATTCTTCAGTTCGCCCTGTAGCAGGAAGACGTTCTGGATGTAGCGGATGACCCGTTCGCGCAGCGCCGCGTCCGGCGACCAGGTGTCGAGCGCGCGAAAAGCTGCCGAGAGTTCAGCGGCATTGCCGGCCTCCAGCACCAATCCCTCGATGTCATAGGGGGCAAGCCCGAGGGTGATGACCTTCTTCTCCAGCAGCACCGATTCAAGGCCGACCGTGGAATTGACCGTGATCACCGCATCGGCGCCTTCGATCAGCGCCTGGGTATCATGGTGGTTGGCGAAATGGATGCGCGGATGGGTCTTCACTTCGGCGCGGATCGACAGCGGGAAGCTCGGATGCTCCTTGATGACGAAATGGCTCTGTCCCTCGGCCTCGGCGAGCCGGAAAATCTCGTCATAGAGGTGGCGCATGTCGCGGATCCAGGGCGAGAGTGCCAGGATCTGCATGTCGCTCGGCACCTGAAAGGGAACGAAGACATAGCGGTCGGGCAGGGTGGCCGGGCCGTCGTCCTTCAATTTCGACTGGCGTTTGACCAATGCGGCGGGCTTTTCGCCCAGTTCGGTGGGGTCGAAGGCACGATAGTAGTCGGCATCGCGCGGCAGGGTGCTCTGATGGTTGATGCCGTGCGGATCGCATTGCAGCGTGGCGGGAAAGAAGCCCTTCTCGAGGAATACCATCTGGCGTTTCCGCCGTGTCGCCACGGCGGCGAGGATCGAATCCGGCATCAGATAACCGTTGAATACGACGATTATTGCCTTCGGGTTCTCATCGAGCCAGCCTGCGAAGGCCGCGGCGATCAGTCGGCACTGGATGCGGGTTGCCCGGCGATAGAAGAAGACGACCAGCGGGTTGGAGAAGACGGCGCGAAAGCGGATCTGCCGGCGTTTGAGGTTGCGCTCGGCCAGCTCGGCTATCACCGGGTCGCCGTCGCCGGAAACGGTTCGCAGCAGACCCGCAACGCCATCCCGACGCAGGACCGCCTTCGCCGCGCTCCTCAGGTCGGACGGCAGGGCGGCGACGCGGCCTTGAAAGCTCGACACGAAGCCGCGCATGTGGCTGGTGCGGCAAACGATGAAATCCCTGTCGCCCATGGCCCTGTCCGTCATTTGTCGTCGAGAAGCCGGTTATAGACCGTCTCGAGAGCCGACGCCTCCCGCACCAAGGCAAAATTCTCCACCACATGGGTGCGCCCGCGCCTTCCTGCTTCGATTGCCTCGGCCGCATTGGCGAGATAGCCCGCGATCGCATCGCGCAGGCGCGCATAGTCGCCGGCTGGAACGACCTTGCCGGTGATATCCTCGACGATCAACTCCGCATACGCGCCGGCATCGCTGGCGACGGAAGCCGTGGCCGACGCCATGGCTTCCAGCGGGGTGAGGCCGAAGCCTTCATTGCGCGACGGCGCGACATAGAGGGTCAGCCGGCGATACCAAGGCCTGATATCGTCCACCTCGCCGAGAAAGACGATGCGCGACGACAATTCGGCCTTGGCGATGTCGGCCTTGAGCTGGTCGGCGAAACCCTGGTTCTCGGCCGTGATCCGGCCGCTGATCACCGCGGTCCAGTCGGGATAGCGGGGCAGAAGTTCGATCATGGCGCGGACGAAGAGGTCCGTGCCCTTCTGGTGGCGGACGCGGCCGAAGCAGCCGACCAGATACCTGCCCGGCAGACCGGTCGCGGCGATGGTGTCATCGGCGCTTTCTCCCGGATGAAAACGGTCGATGTCGATGCCGTGACGGATCACGCTATGCGCCACCTTGAGGAAGGAGCCGGAGCGGGCGCTGGTGGCGACCACCGCATCCATCCTCGAAATCAGCCAGCGGGTGTAGCCGGTATGATGCCGCTGCGCCGCCGAGGTAAACAGCAGCTTCAGCGGCATGCGTAATGCGTCGCGCAACAGCCAGCCGAACAGCATCTCGTTGTTGCGGCGGGCGTGCCAGACGCGGTATTTCGCGGATTTCGGTCGCCGCCAAAGCGCCGGCAATTGCGCCCAGGCCATTTTCGGCAAATCGGCCGGCAGGCCGGGGCCGAGCGTGACGATGCCGCGCCCGAGCCGTCGTTGCTCGGGAATGAGCTGAACGACGGTCGAGGTCACGCCGGAAAGGCGCCGCTTGAAATGCGGCGCGATCACCGTGATGTCGTCAAGGGGAGGCAAGGGCCAGAGCCTTCCGGGCCAGATCAGCCCCAGTTGACCGCGAGGATTTCGTAGGCCTTGGAGCCGCCGGGGGCGACGACCTCGATATTGTCGCCGACTTCCTTGCCGATGAGGGCGCGGGCGATGGGCGAGGAGATGGAGATGCGACCCTGCTTGACGTCGGCTTCCTGGTCGCCGACGATCTGGTAGGTCTTTTCCTCTTCCGTGTCCTCGTCGACCAGCTTGACGGTCGCGCCGAACTTGATCGTGGAGCCGGACATCTTCGAAAGGTCGATGACCTCGGCGCGGGCGATCAGGTCCTCCAGTTCGCCGATCCGGCCTTCGTTATGGCTCTGGGCTTCCTTGGCGGCGTGATACTCGGCGTTTTCGGAAAGGTCGCCATGGGCGCGCGCTTCGGCGATCGCCTCGATGATGCGGGGCCGTTCTTCCTGCTGGCGCCAACGCAGTTCCTCGTTCAGCTTGACAAAGCCGCTCTGAGTCATCGGTACCTTTTCAACCATGTCATCTTCCTTCGCATTTCATGCCCGCATGGCGCTGGACATAAAAGAAAACAGGTCCCGAAGCGAAGCCCCGGAACCAGTTCAAATCAACGATCTGCAAACTATAGCAGATTGGTTGTCGCAATTTCCAGAGATTTAATTCTGCCCCCCGGCCGAGGGTTCCGGCGCCACGTTGAAAATTGCTCCCCAGGCTTCGACCCTGTACCGGCTGGGAAGATTTACGGGGCGATAGGGGCCGCCGGCGGGCGCTCCGTTCAGTCGGTCGACCACCGACTGGTGGATGAGGGCATCCTGCGGGATGAATCGCGGATCGGACAGCGGCAGATAGATTCCGCCGCCCTTGCCGCCGCGACGCCACGAGGAGGAGGGAACACGGCGCGGCAGCATTTCGACTGCGCGCCAGGCGAGGTTCATCGAATCCTGCGGCTGCGCCATCGCATCCGGTTTGACGTAGGTCTTCTTGTCATTCTTGCCGAGAACGATCTCGTTGACGGTGCGGGTCGAATAGTCGAGCCCCATGGGCTTTGTCTCCTCGATCATCCAGGCCAGCGGCACCTTGATCAGGGCGCTTTCCTGTTCCGGCGACCCACCGCCGACATCACCGTGCACGCCGGTGAACCAGACTTCCTTTATGTCCTGCGGCACCGCCGGCCGGTCCTTCGGCGGGAAAGGGCTGCCCCAGAACGGCTGGTCCGGCGTCCAGGGCTCCGGCCGGAACATGGTGCGCCGCTCGTCGATTGCCACGGCATGACGGACGGCCCGGACGCTTGGATTGCGGTGGGTGAAGGGATGGGTCTTCAGCGTCAGGCCGATCTTGCCGGATTCGATGACCGAGGCGACGGTGTCGAACAGGCCGAGCAGTTCGATCGCTGGACGATGGCCTTTCAACGTGCGCTCGTAGATGCGCATGTCGGCAAAGGCTGATCGTCCTTCGTCATCGCCGCTTCCGGAACTGTCGACGGGCGGCGCCTTGTGGTCGGAAATGCCCTTGTAGGTCCGGTAGGCATAGTCGATCAGGTTGAGTTGCTCCGGACGGATCAGGCCGAGGCTGTGAATGAATCCGGCGAGAACCCGCGCCGTGTAGGCGCCCCGGCTGAAGCCGAAGAGATAGAGGCGGTCGTCCTCGCCGATCCTCTTGCCTTTCTTGTCCCGCGGCGCGGCCTGGTAGTTCTCGACGATGAAGCGATAGGCCTGCTTGACGTTGGCGTCGATGCCCCAGCCGGTGGCCAGGCCCCAGATCTCGACCGTCTTGCGCCAACCGTGCGACCAGGCGTTGTCCGCGCCGAAGGTACCGACGCCGGGATCATAGTAGACGATCTGTTCGTCGGTGCGCCTGAGCGTGCCGAATAGGCGCAGGATATTGGTGCGGTCGGCGGCGATCTCGTTCGAGGTTCCGTCGAACAGAAGAACGATGTTCTTGCCCATGGTCTGCCCCGTCATCGTGACCGACGAAGGCTATCACAGGCATGCCGTCTCTGCAATTTTAGGTCGAGCTTGCGGTCGTTGACGTGAACGCCGGAACGCTTCGGCACATGTACGGCCGGTCGCGATGATCGCCGGCGACGTCACATGCAGGGCGGCGGAGACGATCAGCCGCTTGAAGCCGTGGACAGCCCCAGGACCCTCTCCAGCCTGTCGAAGTTCTGCTCGTTGGCGTAGGCGATGAACTGCTTGAACTGGATATTCTCCTCGTTCGGCTCCATCAGCATGCGCCAGGACAGCCGGGTGCCGCCATTCTCCGGCTGGAAATCCATTTCCAGCGTGAAGACATGGATCGGGTCGTGGTGCAGGAAGACGATGCGCTCGGGCGCTACGACCTCCTGGAAGGTGGAATGGTTGAGGAATTCCGCCCCTTCCTCGGTTCTCATCAGGATCACCCAGCGGCCGCCGGGCTTGAGGTCGAACTCATGGATCTCGTTGGTGAAGCCGTCCGGACCCCACCAAGCGGTGAGCTTGGCCGGATCGGCAAAGGCGTCGAACAGGGTTGCCGGGTCAACGCCGAAGAGGCGGTCGTTGAGGATTTCTGTCTTCTCAATCATTTTGGTGCTTTTCGATCGAGGAACGCCGTGATGATACGGACTTCTTCTTCGTCTTTCTAGCCGATTGCCCGCAAAACCGACCGGCGCATTCCGGGATGCGCTGGTAGCGTCTTTCCGTTGGTGGTCCGGAAGGGCCTGCTTCCCGCCAGTCCGGATCACGCAAGGTCCGCTCGATCCAAGCCGTATCGAGCTGCCGCTCCACTATCACCATCTGCGAATGGGCGGTGAAACGGAGCGGCTTGTTCATCGTTCCCCTCAGAAATAGCTCTGCAGCGGGCGAACTTCGAGCTGGCCCTTCTTCAAGGCCTGGATGGCTTCCGCCGCGGCGAGTGCGCCGGCCATGGTGGTGTAGTAGGGCACCTTCTGCATCAGGGCGGCGCGGCGCAGCGACTTGGAATCCGAGATCGCCTTGTTCGAGTCGGTCGTGTTGATGACCAGCTGGACCTGCCGGTTGCGGATGGCGTCCTCGATATGCGGGCGGCCTTCCAGAACCTTGTTGATCTTGATCGCCTCGATGCCCTGTTCGGCGAGGAAGCGCTGGGTGCCGCCGGTCGCCATTACCTTGAAGCCGATTTCGGTCAGGAGCTTGATGGCGGGCAGGACGCGGACCTTGTCCTCGTCGCGGACCGAGACGAAGACCGTTCCGTCACGCGGCAGTTCGACGCCGGCGCCGAGCTGGCTCTTGGCAAAGGCCAGCGCGAAATCAGTGTCGAGACCGATGACTTCGCCGGTCGAGCGCATTTCCGGGCCGAGCAGCGTGTCGACGCCGGGGAAGCGGGCAAACGGGAAGACGGCTTCCTTGACGGCGATGTGCTTGAGGTTGCGCGGGTCGGGCTTGGCGCCATAGGCGGCAATCGCCGCATCGAGCTTTTCGCCGGTCATGATGCGGGCGGCGATCTTGGCGATCGGCGCGCCGATGGTCTTGGCGACGAAGGGCACGGTGCGCGAGGCGCGTGGGTTGACTTCGAGAACGTAGATCGTGCCGTCCTTGATGGCATACTGCACGTTCATCAGGCCGCCGACGTTGAGCGCCTTGGCCATGGCCTTGGTCTGGCGCTCGAGTTCGTCGAGGGTCTCCTTGGACAGCGAGCGGGACGGCAGCGAGCAGGCCGAGTCGCCCGAATGGATGCCGGCTTCCTCGATATGCTCCATGATGCCGGAGACGAAGACGTCGGTGCCGTCGCACAGCGCATCGACGTCGACTTCAATGGCGTTGGTCAGGTAGCTGTCGAACAGCAGCGGGTTCTTGCCGAGCAGGGTATTGATCTGGCCGGTCTTGTCGTTCGGATAGCGCTGCTTGATGTCTTCCGGCACAAGGCCGGGAACTGTGTCGAGCAGGTAGCTCTGCAGCATGCTCTCATCGTGAATGATCTGCATGGCGCGGCCGCCGAGCACGTAGGACGGGCGCACGACCAGCGGGAAGCCGATCTCGGAGGCGACCAGTCGGGCCTGCTCGACCGAATAGGCGATGCCGTTGTTCGGCTGGTTGAGGTCGAGCTTCATCAGAAGCTTCTGGAAGCGGTCGCGATCTTCGGCAAGATCGATCATGTCGGGCGCCGTGCCGAGGATCGGGATGCCGTTCTTTTCCAGCGCCTCGGCGAGCTTCAGCGGGGTCTGGCCGCCGAACTGGACGATGACACCGACCAGTTCGCCCTTTTCCTGCTCGGCACGCATGATCTCGATTACGTCTTCCGCCGTCAGAGGCTCGAAATAGAGGCGATCCGAGGTATCGTAGTCGGTCGAGACGGTTTCCGGGTTGCAATTGACCATGATCGCTTCAAAGCCGGCATCCTTCAGTGCGAAGGCGGCATGGCAGCAGCAATAGTCGAACTCGATGCCCTGGCCGATACGGTTCGGACCGCCGCCGAGGATCACGACTTTCTTCCGGTCGGAGACTTGAGCCTCCGAGCGAAGCTCGCCGACGAAGGGCGTTTCATAAGTCGAATACATGTAGGCGGTCGGCGAGGCGAATTCGGCGGCGCAGGTATCGATGCGCTTGAACACCGGGCGCACGTTTAGCGCGTTGCGGATTTCGGCCACTTCCTTCGGGCGCTTGCCGGTGAGGCTGGCAAGCCGGGCGTCGGAGAAGCCCATGGCTTTCAGCATGCGCAGGTTCTCGGCGTCTTCCGGCAGGCCGTGCTCGCGGATGCGCGCTTCCATGTCGGTGATCGCCTTCAGCTGGGCGATGAACCACGGGTCGATCTTGCAGCCCTCGTGCACTTCTTCCGGCGACATGCCGAGGCGCAGCGCCTGGGCGACCATGCGCAGGCGATCGGGCGTCGGCGTGCCGATCGCGGCGCGGATGGCGTTCTTGTCGTCGCTCTCCCCAAGGCCGGGGATCTCGATTTCGTCGAGGCCGGTCAGGCCGGTTTCGAGGCCGCGCAGCGCCTTTTGCAGGCTCTCGGCGAAGGTGCGGCCGATGGCCATGACCTCGCCGACCGACTTCATCGCGGTCGTCAGCGTCGGCTCGGCGCCGGGGAACTTTTCAAAGGCGAAACGCGGGATCTTGGTGACGACATAATCGATCGACGGCTCGAACGAGGCCGGGGTGGCGCCGCCGGTGATGTCGTTTTCCAGTTCGTCCAGCGTGTAGCCGACGGCAAGCTTGGCGGCGACCCGGGCGATCGGGAAGCCGGTGGCCTTCGATGCGAGTGCCGACGAGCGCGACACGCGCGGGTTCATCTCGATGACGACGAGGCGGCCGTCCTTCGGGTTGACGGCGAACTGGACGTTCGAGCCGCCGGTCTCCACCCCGATCTCGCGCAGAACCGCGATCGAGGCGTTCCGCATCATCTGGTATTCCTTGTCGGTCAAGGTCAGTGCCGGCGCAACCGTGATCGAGTCGCCCGTGTGCACGCCCATGGGATCGATGTTCTCGATCGAGCAGATGATGATGCAGTTGTCCGCCTTGTCGCGGACGACTTCCATTTCATATTCCTTCCAGCCGAGCACCGATTCCTCGATCAGCACCTCGGTGGTCGGCGAGGCGTCGAGGCCCGAGCCGATGATCTCGAAGAATTCCGAGCGGTTGTATGCAATGCCGCCGCCGGTGCCGCCCATGGTGAAGGACGGACGGATGATCGCCGGAAGGCCGACGACGTCGAGCGCCTGGGCGGCGATTGCCATGGCATGGCTCATGTAGCGCTGCTTGCGGTCGCTCTCTCCAAGGTTCCACTGGTTTTCCAGCTCGTCAAGCGCCTTGTCGAGTTCTGCGCCGGACAGGCGGGCCTTGAGATCGTTGCGGGCTGCCTCGTGGGTCTTGCGGTCGGCGTCCTTGATGT
Organism: Ciceribacter sp. T2.26MG-112.2; assembly: GCF_900492205.1. GTDB lineage: Bacteria > Pseudomonadota > Alphaproteobacteria > Rhizobiales > Rhizobiaceae > Allorhizobium > Allorhizobium naphthalenivorans_A. The sequence continues at coordinate 9,911 of NZ_UEYQ01000024.1, read as the reverse complement.
CGGTGGCATTGGCCAGCATCGACTTCGGGGTTTCGAGGCCGATCTTGGCCATGGCCTCGCGGAACAGCGCGCGGTCCTCGGCCTTGTCGATGGCCGCCGGCTTGGCGCCGATCATCTCGACATTGTAGCGGTCAAGCACCCCCATGCGTTTCAGGGAGAGTGCGGTGTTGAGCGCCGTCTGGCCGCCCATGGTCGGCAGCAGCGCGTCCGGACGCTCCTTGGCGATGATCTTGGCGACGACTTCGGGAGTGATCGGTTCGACGTAAGTTGCGTCGGCCAGGCCCGGATCGGTCATGATGGTCGCGGGGTTGGAATTGACCAGGATGACCCGGTAGCCTTCCTCCTTCAACGCCTTGACGGCTTGCGTGCCCGAATAGTCGAATTCGCAAGCCTGGCCGATGACGATCGGCCCCGCGCCGATGATGAGGATGGACTTGATATCTTGGCGCTTGGGCATGGTCACATTCCGCTTTTCAGGCTGCGCGAAAAGCCGGCCAGGGTGATGATTTCACCGGCCGGGCGCAAACAGGGTCTTTGAAGGCTAGAAGCGGCTTATAGGGAAATGTTGATCGAAGCGGAACCCCGAAATTGACGATTCCGACAGGAATCTTCCGGGGCGCGGCAAAGCCGGATCTCAGGTGTGAGCGTTGTTGCGGACGGCCGCATTGCCATGGGGTGGCGCCATGCTACTGTCGCTCGGGGGATGCCGAGGGAAGGGGAAGACGTGCTCGAAGACTACAGGGAATTTGACGGCCTTGCTCTGGCCGGACTCGTGCGGCGCGGCGAGGTGAGTGCGCCCGAGCTTGTCGAAACCGCAATCGCTGCGATTGAAAGGCTGAACCCAACGCTCAATGCCGTGATCCGGCCGATGTTCGACGAGGCGCGGCGCGCTGCTGCGGGGCCTATCGGCGACGGACCGTTTGCCGGCGTGCCCTTCCTGCTGAAGGACCTGCTGTCGCAGGTCGCCGGCATTCCGACCTCGCAAGGCAACCGGCTCTGGGCCAAGATCCCGGCCTCCGGCGACAACGAATTGGTGACGCGCTGGAAGCGGGCCGGCCTGATCATTCTCGGCAAGACCAATACGCCGGAATTCGGGCTGACGCCCTATACCGAGCCGGAGACTTTTGGCCCGACCCGCAATCCCTGGGACCTGACGCGAACGCCGGGCGGTTCGTCCGGCGGTTCGGCGGCGGCGGTTGCTTCGGGCATGGTGCCGCTCGCCTCCGGCGGCGACGGCGGCGGCTCGATCCGCATCCCGGCCTCGGCTTGCGGCCTGTTCGGGATGAAGCCGACACGCGGAAGAACCCCTGTCGGCCCCTTTATCGGCGAGGCCTGGTCCGGCTTTGCCGGCGAGCATGTGCTGACCCGGTCGGTGCGCGATTCCGCCGCCATGCTCGACGCCACCCATGGGTCCGACATCGGCAATCCGCATCCGCTGCCGGAGTTTCGCGGATCGTGGCTCGAGGCAGTTGGACGCGCGCCGAAGCGGCTGCGGATCGCGGTGTCCTGCGAACCGATGCTCGGCAAGGCGGTCGCCCCGGAGGTTCGCGCGGCCTTCGCCGAGACGGTCCGCCTGCTTGAAGAACTGGGGCACGAGGTGGTGGAGGCGGCACCCCCGGTCGAGCGCGAGCGGTTCTCGCTCGCTTTCCTGACGGTTCTGGCCGCCGAACTGCGGGCCGACATCGAGTTTATCGCCGAGTTGAGCGGTGTCCGGGTGCGGCCTCAGGATTTCGATGCGTCGTCCTTCGGCCTCGGTCTGCTCGGCCAGGCTTTCTCCGCCGCAGAACTGGCCGCGGCGCTGCGCTACCTGAAGCTTTCGGCACGATCGGTGCTCGGCTTCTTCGAGACCCACGACGTGCTGATGACGCCGGTTCTCTCCAGCCTGCCGGTCAAGATCGGCGCGCTCCAGCCGAAACCGTTCGAAAAGAAGCTGATCCGCTTCATGGGGCATATCCATGGCGGGTCGCTGCTGAAGAAGCTCGGCATTGCCGACCAGCTCGCCGCGCAGACCTTCGAATTCATCCCCTGGACCCCGGTGTTCAACGTCACCGGCCAACCGGCCATGTCGGTACCGCTCAACTGGTCGCCCAAGGGGCTGCCGATCGGCATGCACTTCGTCGGACGCTTTGCCGACGAGGAGACCCTGTTCAACCTCGCCGGCGAATTGGAGCGGGCGCGGCCCTGGAAGGATCGACGCCCGCCGGTATAAGGCCGGTGGATCTTTGGGAAACGCCCGGGTCGTGAAACCACCGGGACGGTGAAAGCGTAGTGGTTGCACTACGCCCGGCGTGATTGCCGGGCTTTCCCATGGAGCCGCCGATGATCATTGTTCACTATCTCGAAAATTCCCGCGCCCATCGCATCCTTTGGCTGCTCGAAGAACTCGGCGTTCCTTACGACATCAATGTTTATCGACGTGGAGGCGACATGCGGGCGCCGGAAAGCCTCAAGGCTGTCCATCCGCTCGGCAAGTCGCCGGTGATCGAAGATGACGGCAGGGTGATCGCGGAAAGCGGCGCGATCATCGAATACCTGATCGAAACCTATGGCGGGGATGCGCTGCGCCCGCCAGCGGGAACCGACGAGCGGCTGCGTTACAGCTATTTCCTGCACTATGCCGAGGGATCGGCCATGCCGCTGCTGGTCATGAAGCTGATTTTCTCGAAGCTGCCGAGCCAGGTGCCGTTGTTGTTGCGACCGATCGCTTCGCTGATCGCCAAGGGCGTGGGCGCCAAGTTCCTCGATCCTCAACTCCAGGATCACGTTGCCTTCTGGGAAAGCGAACTTGGCCGGGACGGATACTTCGCTGGTGCTGCCTTTTCCGCGGCCGACATCGCCATGAGCTTTCCGATCGAGGCCGCCATGTCGCGCATCGATGGGGCGAAAGAGCAGACTGCGCCGGCGATCCGCCGCTATCTCGCGGCGATCCGCGCCCGGCCGGCATACCGGCGCGCGCTGGAACGCGGCGGGGCCTATGACTACGCCGCGACCTGAGCTCTGGGCGGGTCGGTCGGTCAGGCCGCCTCTAATTTCCATGGCCGGTCGGAACGCTTTGCTTTATGAAGTGTTTCAAGCCGCAGGCATATGTGACGGAGAGGAACCGCATCATGGAATGGAAGGGTCGGCGTCAGTCGGACAATATCGAGGATCGGCGCGGCACGTCCGTCGGCCGCGGCGGAATGGGTCGCAATCCGTTCGGCCGCTCCGGCATCCAGATCCCGATGGGCAGCGGCCGTCGAGGCGGCGGTTTGAGCATTGGCACGATCATTTTTCTGGTGGTCATCTACTTCGTGCTCAAGATGATGGGCATCGACATGCTGCAGATGCTGGGCGAGGGCACGGCGCCGCCGTCCGGTTATGAGCAGTCGACGGGCGAGCGCCCGACCACACCCGCAGCCGACGAGATGACGGCCTTCGTCCGCACCGTGCTTGCCGAGACCGAGGACACCTGGAACGGCATCTTCCAGTCGGAAGGCCAGACCTATGCCGAGCCGACGCTCGTGCTGTTCTCCGGCCAGGTCAGCTCCGCTTGCGGCTTTGCATCGTCGGCGACCGGGCCGTTCTATTGCCCGGGCGACCGCAAGGTTTACCTGGACACCGAATTCTTCACGCAGTTGCAGCAGCAGTTCGGCGCGTCAGGCGACTTTGCCGAAGCCTATGTCATTGCCCATGAGATCGGCCATCACGTGCAGAACCTGACGGGCGTGCTTCCGAAGTTCAACCAGCTGCGCAAGCAGATGAGCGAAGTCGAAGCAAACCAGATGTCGGTGCGCGTCGAATTGCAGGCCGATTGCTATGCCGGGATCTGGGCGAGCTATACCGAACAGAAGGGCCTGCTCGAGGCCGGTGACCTCGAAGAGGCGCTCAATGCCGCCCACCAGATCGGCGACGACACGCTGCAGAAGCGCAGCCAGGGCTATGTCGTGCCCGACAGCTTCAACCATGGTACCTCGGCGCAGCGGGCGAAATGGTTCAAGCGCGGCTTTGAAAGTGGCGAAGTCTCGTCCTGCGACACGTTTTCCGGCTCGATCTGAGGCGTCTTTTCAGCTTCCATAAGGCTTTGTGATCGATCGACGATATTTTCTGCACTAAGCCGCTGCGGCTTGCTCCCGCGGCGGCTTTCTTCTATCCAGGGTCTACACGCCGCTCGCCAGCAATCTCTGGAAGCGGCTTTTTTCGTCTTGGATCGTATCATGTCTCGCCATTTTGCACCCGTTGGACCAGGCAGTCAGGCCAAAAGCTGGGCCTCGCACATTCGCGCGACGCTTGCGCTCGGCATCCCGTTGATCGGCGCGCAGCTCGCACAGCTCGGCATCCACACCACGGACGTGGTGATCGTCGGACAGCTCGGCGCGCAGTCGCTGGCGGCCATGGTCCTGTCGGGCCAGTTCTTCTTTACGATCTTCATCTTCGGGTCGGGTTTCTCCATTGCCGTGGTGCCGATGGTGGCGCAGGCCTTTGGCCGAGGCGACGTCGTTTCCGTCCGGCGGGCGATCCGCATGGGTATGTGGGTTTCGATCGGCTACACCCTCTTGACCGCGCCGCTGTTCTTCAATGCCGAGCCGATCCTCCTGATGCTCGGACAGAAACCCGAAGTCGCGGCGCTTGCTGCCGACTATGTGATGATCGTGCAGTTCGGCCTCTTGCCGGCCCTGCTCTTCGCCGTGCTTCGGGCCCTGGTCAGCGCGATCGGCCGGGCCGGGATCATCCTCTACGTCACGCTGGCCGTGCTTCTGATGAATGCGGTGCTGGCCTATGCGCTGGTGCTCGGCCATTTCGGCCTGCCTCGGCTCGGGATGATCGGTGCCGCGATCGTCGCGGTGATCGTGCAGTGGGCGAGTTTCCTGTTCATGGTCGCCTATATCGAGACGCGCGAGCAGACGCGCCGCTACGAGCTGTTTGTCCGTTTCTGGCGGCCGGACTGGCATGCCCTGTGGGAAGTGGTGCATCTCGGCCTGCCGATCAGTATCACGGTTCTGGCGGAGGTCAGCCTGTTTACCGCCGCCTCGCTGATGATGGGCAAGATCGGTACGATCGAGCTTGCAGCCCACGGCATCGCGCTTCAGCTCGCCTCGATCGCCTTCATGATCCCGCTCGGCTTGTCGCAGGCGGCAACGGTCAGGATCGGCGTGGCTCATGGACGGGGAGATTATCCGGACCTGATGCGGGCCGCTTATGCCGTGTTGGTGATCGCCAGCGCGATCGCCATTGCCGGCGGACTGCTGTTCTACCTGATGCCGCGGACGCTCAGCAGCGCCTTCATCAACGCGACCACGCCGGAGGCCGCGGCCGTGCTCGACTTTGCCGTGCCGCTCGTCGTGATCGCCGGCATTTTCCAGCTGGTGGATGGATTGCAGGCAATTGCCAGCGGCCTCTTGCGCGGGTTGAAGGATGCCCGCATCCCGATGGTGATGGCGCTGGTCTCCTATTGGCCGATCGGCTTCTTCCTCGCCTGGGTCATGGCCTTTCCGCTCGGGCTCGGCGGCATCGGCATCTGGCTCGGCTTCCTGATCGGCCTGATGAGTGCGGCGCTGCTGCTCTGCCTGCGCTTCTTCCACAAGGTGCGCTTTGAAATGAAAACGGCCCGGGTCTGACCGGGCCGCATCTTCGATTTCTAATGTGAGAGTCGGATCAGCGCTCTGCGAGTGCCGGCTCACCCTTCGTCTCGCGCACCATGTTGATGAAGCGGCGGAAGAGATAGTGGCTGTCCTGCGGACCGGGCGAAGCCTCCGGATGGTGCTGCACCGAAAAGACCGGCTTGCCGGCGAGCCGCAGGCCGCAGTTGGAGCCGTCGAACAGCGAAACGTGAGTCTCTTCAACGCCTTCTGGCAGCGACTTCGAATCCACCGCGAAGCCGTGGTTCATCGAGACGATCTCGACCTTGCCGGTGGTGAAGTCCTTCACCGGATGATTGGCGCCGTGGTGGCCCTGGTGCATCTTTTCGGTCTTGCCGCCGAGCGCCAGGCCCAGCATCTGGTGGCCGAGGCAGATGCCGAACAGCGGCTTGTCAGCCTTGATGAGGTTCTGGATGACCGGAACGGCATATTCGCCGGTTGCCGCCGGATCGCCCGGGCCGTTCGACAGGAAGATGCCGTCCGGATTGAGGGCGAGGATGTCTTCGGCGCTGGTTGATGCCGGGACGACGGTTACCTTGCAGTCGAGGCCGGCAAACAGGCGCAGGATGTTGCGCTTCACGCCAAAATCGACGCAAACGATGTGGTACTTGGCATCCGCCGGTCCGAGCGTCGAAAAGCCTTCGTTCCAGACCCACGGCTTCTCGTTCCAGGTGGATGACTGACCGGATGTGGCGACCTTGGCGAGGTCGAGGCCGACGAGGCCGCTCCACGCCTTGGCGTCCGCCTTCAGTGCGTCGATGTCGAAGACGCCGTTCGGGTCATGGGCGATCACCGCATTCGGCGCGCCGTGCTCGCGGATCCAGGCGGTGAGCGCCCGGGTATCGACGCCGCAAAGGCCGATGATGCCGCGGGCCTTCAGCCAGGCGTCGAGATGCTTGACCGCGCGGTAGTTCGACGGGTCGGTGATGTCGGCCTTGAAGATCACGCCGACCGCGCCGTGGCGTGCCGCCGGCGTCAGGTCCTCGATGTCTTCGTCATTGGTGCCGACATTGCCGATATGCGGGAAGGTGAAGGTTACGATCTGGCCGAGATAGGAGGGGTCGGTCAGGATTTCCTCGTAACCGGTCAGCGCCGTGTTGAAGCAGACTTCGGCCTGGACCTTGCCGGTGGCGCCGATCCCGTGGCCTTCAATGACGGTGCCGTCGGCGAGAACGAGAAGCGCGGTCGGCTTGCGGGTGGTCCAGGGGGCTGTCGAGGTCATGTTCGTTCCTTGTCCGGCCGAGGCCGCCGATCCCTTGAAGAACCGGAGGTCACGCGCCATTTATGATCGCAGATCAAGGTCGCGCAGCAAAGCGCGCGCTTTTCCCCTGATTTCAATTTTCGTGCAGGTGCCGGAAAATAGACGGATCGATCCGCAAGGTCAATTCGTTGCTGTGGAAAGCGTGGAATTTAGCCCCATGTATTTCAATGGGTTGTCTAATTGATTTGCGCAGTGCGGCAGGGCTGGGTATGAGTCCGGCCGAAATGACAAGGAAAAGCCACAATTGGCGAAGCCCGCAGGCCGGCTGTTCCATGGAGATTGAAGAGATGATGCGCGACAGACTTACCGACGTTATGAAGGAATCGCTGAAGGCGAAGGACGTACGCCGCACCTCGACCGTGCGGCTGATCCAGACCGCGATCAAGGATCGCGACATCGCCAATCGCGGTGTCGGCAAGGATCCGGTGACCGACGACGAGATCATGCAGATCCTGATGAAGATGATCAAGCAGCGCGACGAATCGGCGCAAATCTATGCCGATAACGGCAGGCCCGAGCTTGCCGAGCAGGAGCGCCAGGAAATCTGCATCATCAAGAGCTTCATGCCGGAGCAACTGCCGGAGGAGAAGGTGCGCGAGCTTTGCGCTTCGGTGATCACCGAAACCGGGGCGCAAGGGCTGCGCGACATGGGCAAGTGCATGAACACGCTGAAGGAGCGCTATCCCGGTCAGATCGATTTCGCCAAGGCCTCTGGCGTTGTTAAGGATCTGTTGAAGTAGGCTGGCCCCGCATTGGTCTGCATTACAGCAAAAGGCAGCACCCGCGTGCTGCCTTCTGTATTTCAGACCTTCGAAAAGAGTCGCGGCCTAGATATCGGAGTGCTAGTCCTTGCCGATCGGCTGGGCCAACATATTGGCGGTGCCGCTTACTTTACCTGCCAGGAAGAGACGGCATCATCGTAGTCGCCGGCCAGTTTCTCGATGCTTGCGGCTGTCTCCATGCACGAGCCGCCATAGTTGCCATCCGTGCAGATCTTTACCGTCACACCGCCTGCAATCTTGATCGAGGAGATCCGGTTGTCCCAGCCTTGGCCGATGGTCTTTGCATGCGTTCCGCCCGTCGTGCAGAACTTTTCGCCCTTGTAGCCCGCATCTTCATAGAAACAGGCGTGGGCGGCAGCCGTTTCTGCTGCGGCCGAAGTGGCTGCCGTTACGACGGTATCCGGCCCGGTGCCGTCATCGGAATTCTGGTTCTGGTTCTGGTTGGTGTTCTGGTTGGTGTTCTGATTGGTATTCTGGTTGTTGTTCTGGTTGCCGCTTTGATTGTTGTTCTGGTTCTGGTTCTGGTTCTTTGCGATCTGCACAAAAGCGGATGCTGCGCGGGAATTCTGTTCCGAATCCGTCAGCGGAGCGGCCACCAGGGGCTGGGCAACCAGTGCGATTGCCGCGCTGGACAAAAGACAGAATCTGTTCATGGGTGATCCTCCGATATTTTTGCTGATGTGCATCGCTTACCAACCATTGATCCGCGCGCAAAAGTAATCTGCATCTTCAACGACGACGGCGCATTGATCTTTGTCAATTCGTTCGGTCGGGCGGCGTATCGAGCCGGGGCATTCTGTTTGCCGTGAACCGGTTCGGCTGTGAATATTGGGCACTGTTGATTGGAGCGATGGCTTTTGCCTCGGAGGCGGCCTATAGCGGACCATCAATCACAAGGGACATGATGCGTTTTTCCAACGACTTTCTCGACGAGATACGCGACCGCGTGCCGATTTCCGCGGTGGTCGGTCGACGTGTGACTTGGGATCGCAAGAAGACCAATGTGTCGCGCGGGGACTATTGGGCCTGCTGCCCGTTCCACGGCGAAAAAAGCCCGAGCTTTCACTGCGAGGACCGCAAGGGACGCTACCACTGTTTCGGTTGCGGCGTTTCCGGCGACCATTTCCGCTTTCTCACCGATCTCGAGGGGCTGAGCTTTCCCGAAGCGGTGCAGCAGATCGCCGACATGGCCGGTATCGCCATGCCGAAGGCCGATCCGCAAGCCGAGCGGCGCGAGAAGGAACGCACCACGCTGCAGGACGTCATGGAAATGGCGACGCAGTTCTTCCAGGATCAGTTGCAGACGGCGAGCGGCGCCAGGGCGCGGGCCTATCTGCGCGAACGCGGGCTTTCGGGGCGGACGATCGAAACCTTCCGCCTCGGCTATGCGCCGGAGAGCCGCAACGCGCTTAAGGAATATCTGGCCGGCAAGGGTGTGCCGAAGGAGCAGATCGAGGCCTGCGGCCTGGTGCGGCACGGGCCGGACATTCCCGTCTCCTACGATTATTTCCGCGACCGTATCATGTTCCCGATCCTGTCCTCGCGCGACAAGGTGATCGCGTTTGGCGGCCGGGCGATGGCGCCCGATGCCATGGCCAAATACATGAACTCGCCGGAGACCGAGCTCTTTCACAAGGGCAATGTGCTCTTCAATTTCTCCCGCGCCCGTCGCGCGCTCCAGGGCGCCGCCGGCGCCGATACGATCATCGCGGTCGAAGGCTACATGGATGTCATCGCGCTCCACCAGGCCGGCATCGAGAACGCCGTTGCGCCGCTCGGCACGGCGCTCACCGAAAACCAGCTCGACCTGATGTGGAAGATGACGCCGGTGCCGGTGCTTTGCTTTGACGGCGACGGTGCCGGTCAGCGGGCGGCGTTCCGTGCCGTCGACCTGGCGTTGCCGCATCTGAAGCCGGGCCGGTCGGTCCGCTTCGCCATGCTGCCGGACGGCAAGGATCCGGATGATCTCGTCAAGCAGGATGGACGCGCGCCGTTCGACAAGGTGCTGTCCGAGGCCAGGCCGCTCGCGGAGATGCTGTGGGTGCGCGAGGCCGGCGGCGGGCAGTTCGACACGCCGGAAAAGCGCGCCGAGCTTGAGGCGCGGATGAAGCAGGTGGTTGCCGTGATCGCCGACGAAAACGTCCGCCGGCACTACCAGCAGGATGTCCGCGACCGGCTGAATGCCTTCTTCCAGCCGAACCAGGCGGCGCGCAACGAGCGTCGCGGCGGTTTCGAGCCGGGCAATCGCGGTGG
>NZ_UEYQ01000033.1 GCF_900492205.1 Ciceribacter sp. T2.26MG-112.2 | reverse complement strand
CTTCCCCGTCTGGGTGGTGTGTGGGGCGGGATGCTTCGGCGCCCTCGCCCTGCGAGGGCACCTAAGCATGAGGGGCACCGGCGACTCTGGCCGCGAGTTGGCCTTGGGAATGCCTCACCGAGCCGCACCACGATAGCCCTCACCCTGAGGTGGGAGCGTCAGCGACCCTCGAAGGGCGGGGGCGGATGGGGTGCGGTGGTGACAGTATTTGCGGTCGGATGCTTCGAGGCCTGGCCTGCGGCCAGGCACCTCAGCATGAGGGGGCACGTAGGCGGCTCTGGGGCAAGACGGCCGTCGGAACCCCTCACCAAGGCGCACAACGGAAGCCCTCACCCTGAGGTGGGAGCGTCAGCGACCCTCGAAGGGCGAGGGCGGATGGATGTGGTGGGGTCGGAGTCTGCCGCCGGATGCTTCGAGGCCTGGCCTTGCGGCCAGGCACCTCAGCATGAGGGCCCTCGCGATTCGGGCGCCTCAGCATGAGGGGTGAACGGCGGCGATCGGATGGTTGATTTTGTCAAAAATGCAATCAAAAATGGTATCTTGATCTGGAGATCGAAGCGATGGAAGTCACGGTCTACATTCTGCGATGCCGGGATGGCTCCTACTATACCGGCCTTACCAAGCAATCGATCGAGGCCCGGCTTTGGGAACACAATGCGGGCGTCTACGACGGCTACACGGCGCGCCGGCGGCCGGTCGAACTGGTGTTCATGAAGGTCTATGATCGCATCCTCGATGCCATTGCGCGCGAGCGGCAGATCAAGGGCTGGAATCGGCAGAAGAAGGAGGCCCTGATCGCCTATGCCTACGAGGCGCTTCCCGATCTGTCGCGTCGTGGGCCGGTCAGGAGCGGAGGTCAGGTCTCCGAAGGCCCGATTTCATCATCGCGTGGCAGGGAGTAGAACTGGGCGTCTGTGGCCGAATGTTTCGAGGCATGGGGAGTCGGGATCGGCGCCGGATGCTTCGAGGCCCTCGCTTCGCGAGGGCACCTCAGCATGAGGGGGAATGCATGGTCCGCGTTGTGCCCCACCTCGGGTGTCTGGGCACAACGGTAGCCCTCACCCTGAGGCGGGAGCGTAAGCGACCCTCGAAGGGCGAGGGCGGATCGGTGCCAAGGGTGGATGGCCGCGGGGCCAAGCGGTCCGCTCACATGTCCGGCACGTCGAAGACCTCGCCGGGGCGTAAAGCGCGGAAGCGGGTGGGGGGGATGGCGGCGGCGGAGAGGGCCTTTGACAGGTCCTCGACCGGGGCCTCGATCGCCTCGTCGGTGAGCTGGAAGGTGCCAAAATGGTGGCCGACGGCGTGGGCGGCGTTGCAGAGACGGAAACCTTCGACGGCTTCCTCAGGGTTCTGGTGTTGGCCCTTCATGAACCAGCGCGGCTCGTAGGCGCCGATCGGCAGGTTGGCGAGGCGAAAGGCGCCGTGCTTTTCCGCCGCGGCGCGGTAGTTGATGCCGTCGTGAAAGCCGGTGTCGCCGATGTGATAGATCTTGCCGGCCGGCGTGGACAGCACGAAGGCGGCCCACAGCGCCATGCGGCGGTCGCGGATGCCGCGCGCCGACCAGTGGTGGCAGGGCTCGGCATGGATCGACAGGCCGTCCCAGTATTGCAGGTGGTCGCCCCAGTCCATGTCGGAGATCTTTGCGTCGGGCAGGGCGCGGTGGATGATCGTGTCATTGCCGAGCGGCGTGACGATATGCGGTCCGTGCTCCTCGTCGAGGCGGGCGAGCGTTGCAAGGTCGAGATGGTCGTAGTGATTGTGGGTGACGAGCACGATGTCGATCGGCGGCAGGTCCTCGAAGGCGATGCCGGGGGAGGCCACGCGCTTCGGGCCGGCAAAGGAAAAGGGGCTGGCGCGTGGCGACCATACGGGATCGGTCAGGATGTTGAGGCCGGCGATCTGGATGAGCAGCGTGGCATGGCCGATCATCGTGACGCGCAGGTCGGCGCCGTCGACCCTCGTTTGCGGCGGCGTCGCTGCGGGGGCATGCGCCACGCGTTTCGGCCAGCGGGCGCGCTTTCCGTTGGTGCGCCATTTGAGGAGGTCGCGCATGCCGCCGGGCTCGACGCCTTGCGGGTTGAAGAAGCGCTGGCCGTCGAAATGGTCGGAGACCGGGCCGGTATAATAGGGATTGGCGGGTTTGTCGGACATGGTGGCCAATGCTGTTGCGGGAACCGTCAATCTGGGTTCGCCGGGCGCGATTGCAAAGGCCGGTGCCTGCCAAATCGGCTGTTTTCCTTGCCAGCCTTGACTTTTCCGGCCCTTTGCTGTTAATCGCCCCCAATCTGCGAAGAGACAAGCACTCCGAGCCGCCGACCGGGACCCGTCAAGGTATAAAGAGATCCCGGAGGTCAACACCCGACAGCGCGATGCGCCCTCGGGTGCATTTTGGCTTTGCGTCTTGTTTTCAGCGCGGGAAAGACCGACGTTTCGGGGATCCGAAACGATAAGGAAGAGCCGATGTTTGATAACCTCCAGGACCGCCTTGGTTCCATTCTGAATGGACTGACCGGCCGTGGCGCCTTGTCGGAAGCCGATGTTTCCGCAGCGCTGCGCGAGGTGCGCCGTGCGCTTCTGGAAGCCGACGTGGCGCTCGAGGTCGTGCGCAACTTCACCGACCGGGTCCGCGAAAAGGCCGTCGGCGCGGCGGTGCTGAAATCGATCAAGCCCGGGCAGATGGTCGTCAAGATCGTCCATGACGAGCTGGTCGAAATGCTGGGCTCGGAAGGCGTCGGCGTCGATCTGAACGCCGCGGCCCCGGTCGTCATCATGATGGTCGGTCTGCAGGGCTCGGGCAAGACCACGACCACCGGCAAGATCGCCAAGCGGCTCACCGATCGCGAGCGCAAGAAGGTCCTGATGGCCTCGCTGGACACGCGTCGTCCGGCCGCCCAGGAACAGCTGCGCCAGCTCGGGGTCCAGACCGGCATCGACGTGCTGCCGATCATCGCCGGCCAGTCGCCGACCGATATCGCCAGCCGCGCCGTGCAGGCCGCCAAGCTCGGTGGCCATGACGTGGTCATCCTCGACACCGCCGGCCGTACGCATATCGACGAGCCCTTGATGGTCGAGATGGCCGACATCAAGAAGAATGCCAAGCCGCATGAAATCCTGCTGGTCGCCGATGCGCTGACCGGCCAGGACGCCGTCAACCTCGCCCGCAATTTCGACGAACGCGTCGGCATCACCGGTCTCGTCTTGACCCGCATGGACGGCGACGGCCGTGGCGGTGCGGCGCTCTCGATGCGCGCCGTCACCGGCAAGCCGATCAAGCTCATCGGCGTCGGCGAAAAGATGTCGGAGCTCGAAGAGTTCCATCCGCGGCGCATTGCCGACCGCATCCTCGGCATGGGCGACATCGTCAGCCTCGTCGAGAAGGCGGCGGAGAACATCGACGCCGAAAAGGCGGCCGCCATGGCCGCCAAGATGGCCAAGGGCAAGTTCGACCTCGACGACCTCGCCGACCAGCTGCGCCAGATGCAAAAGATGGGCGGCATGGGCGGCATCATGGGCCTGATGCCCGGCATGGGCGGCATGAAGGACAAGATGGCGGCCGCTGGCCTGAACGACAAGCTGTTCGGCCGCCAGATCGCCATCATCCAGTCGATGACCAAGGCCGAGCGGACCAATCCCGACATTCTCAAGCATTCCCGCAAGAAGCGCATCGCGGCCGGCTCCGGGACGGACGCCGCCGAAATCAACAAGCTGCTCAAGATGCATCGCCAGATGGCCGACATGATGAAAGCCATGGGCGGCAAGAAGGGCGGCGGCATGATGAAGCAGATGATGGGCGGGCTGGCCGGCAAGATGGGTCTCGGCGGCATGGGCGGAATGGGCGGCATGCCGGACCTGTCCAGCCTCGACCCGAAGCAGCTCGAAGCGCTGGCCAAGCAGGCCGAAGCCGCCGGCCTCAAGCCGCCGCCGGGCCTCGGCGGCATGGGCGGCCTGCCCGGAATGGGTGGGGGTCTGCCCGGCCTCGGCGGCGCGAAGCTTCCGGGCCTCGGCGGCCTGCCCGGCCTGCCGAAGAAGAAGTGAGGAGAGCGACCGTGACAGAACCGTCCGTCAAGGAGCAGCTTTCCGGCTATCGCCAGTCGATCGACAATATCGATGCGGCGCTGGTCCACATGCTGGCCGAACGCTTCCGCTGCACCAAGGCGGTCGGCGTTCTCAAGGCCAAGTACGACCTGCCGCCGGCCGACCCGGCGCGCGAGGAATACCAGATCGCCCGCCTGCGCCAACTGGCCCAGGACGCGCATCTGGACCCGGATTTCGCCGAGACCTTCCTGAATTTCATCATCAGGGAAGTCATCCGGCATCATGAAGCCATTGCCGCCGAGCACGGCGGCGCAAGCGAAAAGACCGCCTGACGGCGATCTCGATCAACCCGGACCGCCAAAAGCGACCCGACCCGAATGCAGATCGCCGGAAGGCGGCTCTGACAAGAACCCGGACCGCCGGAAGGCGGCCCTGACAAGAACCCCGGACCGCCGGAAGGCGGCCCTAACAAGAACCAAGGAGTAAACCCATGTCCCTCAAGATCCGTCTCGCCCGTGGTGGTTCCAAGAAGCGCCCCTACTACCAGATCGTCATCGCCGACGCCCGTTCGCCGCGCGACGGCCGTTTCCTGGAAAAGGTCGGTTCGTGGAATCCGATGCTGGCCAAGGACAATGAAAAGCGCGTCGAGCTGAACGGCGAGCGCATCCAGGAATGGCTCGCCAAGGGCGCCCAGCCGACCGACCGCGTCCTGCGCTTCCTCGCCGAAGCCGGCATCGCCACCCGCGAAGCCCGCAGCAACCCGGAAAAGGCAAAGCCGGGCAAGAAGGCTGTCGAGCGCACCAAGGAAAAGGAAATGAAGGCTGCCGAAGCCGCTGCCGCCGCTGCCGAAGCCGCCGCAGAATAAGTCTCGACATCCCTGATGTTCGACGGGCGGCGGGTTTTCCCGCCGCCCGTTTTCCGTTTCCATTTGCCCCGCTTCGCCGTAAAAGGGCGATGACACATCTTGCCACCGGAAAAGACTGACGCGATGACCAAACTCGAAAATCCCGTTCTGATGGCCGTGGTCGGTGCGGCGCAGGGTCTGCGCGGCGAAGTCCGGGTCAAGACCTTCACCGCCGACCCGATGGCGCTCGGCGAATACGGCCATCTGCGCAGCGCCGACGGACGGGTGTTCGAAATCCTCGACATGCGTGAGGCGAAGAATGTCGTCGTCGTGCGCTTTCGCGGCATCAACGACCGCAATGCGGCCGAGGCGCTGAACGGGCTGGAACTCTTCGTCGAGCGCGACGCGCTGCCCGACGAGGATCTCGAGGAAGACGAATTCTACTATGCCGACCTCGAGGGGCTGGAGGTCTATGACGCTGAAGGCCAGCATTACGGGGCGGTGACCGGGGTCTATGATTTCGGCGCGGGCGACCTCTTGGAGCTGAAAGGTCCTGGCAAGCGGCCGGTGCTGATCCCGTTCTCGGAGGCTGCCGTGCTGGAGATCGACCTCGAGGGCGGCCGTCTCCTGATCGACCCGACCGCCGCCGGCCTCAAGGACGAGGACGAGGGCAAGCCCTATGGCACCGGGGCCAAGGGAAAGCCGCCGCGGGACAATTCGTGAGCCCGGCCGCCATGGCGTTCAAGGCAAGCATCCTTACCCTCTATCCCGACATGTTTCCCGGCCATCTCGGCCAGGCACTGGCCGGCCGGGCGCTGGAGCGCGGCGACTGGTCGCTGGAGGCGGTGCAGATCCGCGATTTCGCCCTCGACAAGCACAGGAGCGTCGACGACACGCCGTCGGGCGGAGGCGCCGGCATGGTGCTCAGACCCGATGTGCTGGCTCGCGCCATCGATTCGATCGCCAATGACGGGCGCCCGCGCCTGCTGATGAGCCCACGGGGGCGGCCGCTCACCCAAAAGCGCGTGCGCGAGCTTGCCGAAGGCGAGGGCGTCGTCATCGTCTGCGGCCGCTTCGAGGGCGTCGACCAGCGGGTGATCGAGGCGCGGAACCTCGAGGAGGTTTCCATCGGTGACTATATTCTCTCCGGCGGCGAGCCGGCGGCGCTCACCCTGCTCGATGCCGTGGTGCGCATCCTGCCCGGCGTCATGGGCAACCAGCTGTCCGGCGTGCACGAAAGCTTCGAGGGCGGGCTGCTGGAGCATCCGCACTATACCCGACCGCAGGTGTTCGAGGATCGCGAGATCCCGGCGGTGCTGACGTCGGGCAATCATGCGGCGATCGAGGCCTGGCGCCATGAGGAGGCGGTGAAGCTGACCGCCGAGCGGCGGCCGGACCTGCTGAAGTAATTACTGCGTCGAGCCTGCGGTTGCCCAGCCCTACCCTTCGCTTGGGCTCAGGGCGTTCGTCATTAAAAGCGATTCACCGTATCGTTTTGCCGGCTTCGTCGGCCATTCCTCACCCCGTGACGAAATAATAGACGGCAAGGCCAAGTCCGGCGGCGACCACCAGCCAGCGCAGCAGGGCCTGGGGAACACGGCGGGCGATCGCCACGCCGGCATAGCCGCCCAAGCCCACGGCCGGCACCATGACCGCCGCATGCAGCCAGGAGACCGCGCCGGCGGTGGAAAAGACGATGATGGCGACGGCGGCAATGACGATCGACAGGAAATTCTTGAGCGCGTTGAGCCGGTGATAGTCGCCGCCGCTGGCAAGTCCGAGCGAGGCAAGCATCATGATGCCCATGCCGGCGCCGAAGAAGCCGCCGTAAAACGAGGTGACGGCCTGCAGGGCCAGGCCGAGCGGAGTGGCCGGGTGACTTTGACCAGCGTGTTTCGGGCGAAGCTTCGGGCCGGCGGCAAAGACGGCGGTGGCGGCGATCAGAAGCCAGGGCACCATGGCGCGGAAGGCCGGATTGGACAGCGAGATCAGGAACAGCGCGCCGCCGAGCGCGCCGAGCGCCGAGACCAGCCCGAGGACCAGGGCGCTCTTCCACAGGCCGGCAAATTCGCGGCGATAGGCGAGCGTCGAGGTGATGTAGCCGGGGAACTGGGTGATCGACGAGGTGGCGTTGGCGGCGATCGGCGGCAGACCGGCCAGCGTCATGGCGCCGAAGGTGAGAAAGGTGCCGCCGCCGGCGATCGCATTGACGACGCCGGAGAGGAAGCCGGCAACGAACAGCAGGACAATGGTGGCGATCGACATCTTGTAGCTTTCCTCCGTGGTCACGAACGGTTATTCGTTCATGGCCTCGACCGCAATGGCGGGAACGGCACAAAAATGCGCGCCAAGGGATGACAAACACCAGACTTTGGTGTATTGGCCGCGTCGGAAATGGGCCAAGCCCGTCTGCCACAACAAAGAGCATGCGTATCCGCTCGCGCCTGACAAGGCAAAATCCGGAGGCTTTGACCGATGGATGAATGAGCGCTCTGGCTGTTTCAGAAGAACTAGAGGTTAGACATGAACATCATTCAGCAACTGGAAGCCGAACAGGCTGCCAAGATCGAAGCCAAGCGCGGCGCCCCGCTGCCGAAGTTCGAAGCCGGCGACACCGTACGCGTCAACGTCCGCGTGACGGAAGGCAACCGTACCCGCGTGCAGGCCTATGAAGGCGTCTGCATCGCCCGTTCGGGTGGCGGCATCAACGAAAGCTTCACCGTTCGCAAGATCTCCTACGGCGAAGGCGTCGAGCGCGTATTCCCGGTCTACTCGCCGCTGGTCGAAGGCGTCGAAATCGTTCGCCGCGGCAAGGTCCGTCGCGCCAAGCTCTACTACCTGCGCGATCGTCGCGGCAAGTCGGCTCGTATCGTCGAGAACACCGGCACCCGCGCCCGCAAGCTGAACGACGCCGAGCGCGCCGCCGTTGCCGAGGAAAAGGCACGTCTGGAAGCTGAAAAGGTCGCAGCAGCACAGGCTCTGGCCGCCGAAAAGGCAGCAGCCGAAGCCGCTGAAGCCAAGGCCGCCGCAGAAGCTGCAGCCGCAGCCGAAGCTGCTCCTGCCGAAGGCGCTGCAGAATAAGATTTTCCCCATCGCGGGATACGGACAAGGCGGCCTTCGGGTCGCCTTTTTCGTTTCCGGCGCCTGATGAGGTCGGGCGGGCTGCGACATGGTGGCATCGGCTCGCCGCTTGCGTGATTTTCGGCAGACTGCTAATTCTGAAACGATTGGGGAAGAACCATGCAGGGTCGAAGGTCGAATTGGCAGTTCGTGATCCGCGCCTTGTGCGTGGTGGCGCTGCTTGCCGTCGGCTTTGGCCATCGGACCCCGGCCTTCGCGGTTTCGCTGCTTTCCGCCGAGGAAGTGGCGGCGATGACCCTGCCCGACGGCACGCTGCCGGAACTCTGCCTGCCCGTCGACGGACAGGCCGGCAAGGGACAATTCACGGCCGCCCCATGCGACGCCTGCGTGATCTCCGCCTCGGTCCTCCTGCCGACGCCGGCCGACATCACCGGCAAGCGGCTTTCGGCTTCTTCCGAGGTCCAGCTTCCGCCGCGCGTCGAAGCCTTCCATCGCCAGCTTTTCCCTCCCAATGCGGCGCCCCGCGCGCCACCCCGTCCGGCCCTTGCCTGAGCCCGGCCCGGCGAGCGAAAGCTCGTCTGCGTCCGGAATCATTGATCGAGGCCGGTAGACACGCATCGAGTATGCGGATCCGGCCGGAAAGCCGGATAAAGTCATGCTACATGTTCTTCCCAAGGCAGCGGATGGCTGCCCGCTGCCGCCACAGTTTCTTTCGTCCAGACCGATCCCGCGGCAGACAGCAGCCACCCTGCAAATGCCGCCCCGCAGCACGGTCTATCTGGAGGGATTTGCCCGGGGCCCGCAATATCGGGTGATCGAGGGCTGTGTCGCCGTGTCCCAGACCCTGCCCGACGGGCGGCGACAAATCATCGACATGGTCGGACCGGGGCGCCTGCTCGGCCTCGGGCTCGGCGAGCACAATCGCTGCTCGGCCGAGACGCTGAGCTATGTGACGCTCGAGCCGGTCGGCAAGGCCGAACCGGCAGACCTGCAGGACGCCCTGCATGAAATGGTGCTGCGCGGACAGGCGCTCGCCACCCTGCTCGGTCGCAAGAGCGCCGCCGAACGCGTCGCCTATGCCATTCTCGACCTGGCAGGTCAGTTCGCTCGCCCGGGAAAGAGCGGAAAGCGCGGCTCCATCTGCTTCACCCTCCGTCCGACGCGCGGCGACCTGGCCGACTGGCTCGGCCTTACCGTGGAGACGGTGAGCCGCTGCTTCACGCGGCTCAAGAAGGCCGGCCTGATCGACTTCCGTCATCCGGAAATCGTCACCCTGCTGAAGCCGGAGGCGATGGCCGCGATCGCCGCTGGAACTGGCACGCTGGCGAATGCGTGAAGACGGTGCCGTCTCGGGTCGTTTTACCAACAAGCTGTTTCAGACGAGAAAGAAGACGTTGATGAAAAGAGTGCTGTTTGCCATTGCCGCCGGGCTTCTTGCATCCGCAAGCCAGGCTCTCGCCGAAATCAAGGTGACCGACGTCAAGGGTCGCGAGGTGACGCTGGAAAAGCCCGCCGAGCGCGTGGTGCTGGGTTTCTACTATGAGGATTTCCTCGCCGTTGTCGGCCCGGATGCGCTGGACAAGGTTGTGGCCCTGTCGCTGTCGACCTGGAAGGACTGGCGTCCGAACCAGTTCGCGGCCTATGAGAAGGCGCTGCCGAAGCTCTCCTCGATCCCGGATGTCGGCAATACCGAGGACAGCACCTTCTCGGTCGAAAAGGTGATTGCTGCCAAGCCCGATCTCGTCATCCTCGCCGCCTGGTCCTACGACGCGCTGGGCGAGGGGGTAAAGCAGATCGAGGCTGCCGGCATTCCCGTCGTCACGCTCGACTACAATGCCCAGACGGTCGAGAAGCATGTGCTCTCCACCGAAGTGCTCGGCAAGGTGATGGGCGCCGAGGACCGCGCCGCCAAGCTCGCCGACAACTACAGGAGCGCCATGGCCGACATTGACGCGCGCATCAAGGCGGCCGGCCCGACGACCAAAAAGGTCTATGTCGAACTGGCGCAAAAGGGTGCGGGCGAGGTCGGCAATTCCTATGGCGACAGCATGTGGGGCGCGCTGATCGACAAGCTCGGCGGCGTCAACATCGCCAAGGGCCAGATCGGCAATTGGGGACCGCTCAGCCCCGAATATGTGCTGGCGCAAAAGCCCGACCTGATCTTCCTTGCCGGTTCGGAATGGGTGAACAAGCCGCAATCCGTGCAGGTCGGATTTGGCGCCGATCCGAAGGTGACGCGCGAACGCATGGCAGGCTATCTCGGTCGTCCCGGATGGTCGGGGCTTCCGGCCGTACAGCAGGGTGGAGTGCATGCGATCTACCACGGCGGCGCACGCACGCTGTCCGACTATGTCTATGCGCAATACATCGCCAAGCAGCTCTATCCGGAGGCGTTCAAGGACGTTCATCCGGCGCGGAATATCGAGCGCTATTATGACACCTGGCTGCCGATCAAGGCCGAGGGTGTGTTCGTGCTGCCATATGTAGCGGCAGGCCAATGACGGCGATCACCAGCGAGCTGGAAGGCTTGCGCGACGGCTATCGTCGCGCATCCTCGCGCCGGGTGGCGGCCTTGCTGGCGGCCACGGCCCTCCTTCTCGGCCTGATGCTGCTCGACCTGACGACCGGTCCGTCCGGGATGCCGCTCGTGGACGTCTGGAATGGGCTGTGGGCCGGACCAAGCGGGGACGATAGGATGGCCGCGACAATCCTGTGGCAATTGCGGATGCCGCAGACGGTCATGGGCATGCTGGTGGGCGCCTGCCTCGGGCTTGCCGGCCTGCAGATGCAGACCATCCTTGCCAATCCGCTGGCAAGCCCGTTTACGCTCGGCTTCTCCGCCGCCGCCGGCTTCGGCGCGGCGCTCGGCATCATGTTCGGGTCGCTGATCCCGCTGCCGTCCTTCATCGTCGTCCCGGCCATGGCATTTGCCATGACGCTCACCGCCTGCGGGCTGGTCTATTTCATTGCCCGCCTGCGCGGAGCAAGCCCGGAAATCCTCGTTCTCGGCGGCATCGCCGTGCTGTTCTTCTTCCAGTCGCTGCAGTCGCTGCTGCAATTCCTCGCCTCGCCCGAAGTGCTGCAGCAGATCGTCTTCTGGCTGTTCGGCAGCCTGCTCAAGGCAAGCTGGACCAGCGTTGCGGTGACGGGCGCGATCTTCATCCTTTGCCTTCCGTTCGTTCTTCGCAGTTGCTGGGCGCTGACGACGCTCAGGCTCGGCGACGCCAATGCCCGCAGCCTCGGCCTGTCGGTCGAGCGGGTGCGCCGCGAGACCTTCCTGATCGTCGCCGTGCTGACGGCCGCGGCCGTCTGCTTCGTCGGCACGATCGGCTTCGTCGGATTGATCGCGCCGCATGTGGCGCGCGCGCTGGTCGGTGAGGATCACCGCTACGCCCTGCCGCTGTCGGCCGTGATGGGTGCGATCATCCTCGTCGGCGCCTCCGTCTTCGGCAAATTCATCTCGCCCGCCGCCGTCATCCCGGTCGGCATCATTACCGCCGTTGCCGGCGTCCCCATGCTGTTTGCGGTGATCGCCCGACGCGGCGGCAGGGGGGTCGCATGACGGAACGGCTGACCCTCGCCCATGTCGGCGTGCAGCGCGGCGGCACCCGCATTCTTCACGATATCAGCGCGTCGCTCGAGCCCGGCCAGATCGTCGGGCTGGTCGGCCCGAACGGCGCCGGCAAGTCGACATTCCTCAATGCCATTGCGGGCCTTGCCGCCCATGACGGGGTGATCGACTGGGGCGGCCGACGCGTTGACATCGGCGAGATCGGCTTCATGCCGCAGCAGTGCCAGGTGCGGGCGGAGCTTTCGGTGCTCGAAGTGGTGTTGCTAGGGCGCCATGAGCGGCTGGGTTTTCGGGTTGGCGACGCGCTCGTGCGATCGGCGGTCGACATGCTGCGGAGCTTCGGCATCGACGATCTCGCGGGGCGGGCGATCCAGTCCCTGTCCGGTGGGCAGCAGCAGCTCGTGCTGCTTGCGCAGAGGCTGCTGCGCGAACCGAAACTGCTCCTGCTGGACGAGGCGACCAGCGCGCTCGACATTCGCCATCAGATGCGGGTGTTCGATCTGCTCACGGACTATGTTGCCCGCACCGGGGCGCTGGTGCTGATCGCCATTCACGATCTCAACCTTGCCGCCCGCCACAGCGACAGTGTTCTTCTCCTCCATGCCGGACGGCTCGAGGGCATCGGCGCCTTCGAGGAGATCGTCACGCCGGCTGCGCTTCGCCGCGTCTACGGCATCGAGGCGGAGGTCCTGTCCTGCCGCAACGGTCGGCCCGTCGTCGTGCCGCATTCGTCCTTCGAGCCGGACCGTCCATGTCAGACGCGCCGGGCATGAGGCGATCGCCGGCAGCCGCCAAAAACATTGCCGGGCGAGGGCAAAACTGCTAAGAGCCCAGCCATGGGATCGAAATTCGGATGTCTCGCGCCTGATATCTACGTGCTGCAGGACCACAAGCGTCTGCCGGCACGCTTTTTCGCGCGCGTCTCCGGGGCGCTCATTAGCCTTGTAGGCTAAGCGTTCGTCATCGGCGCCGCGCGTGCGGCGTCCTGCCCGCATTCCCTTTTCAAAACTCAGACGGATCTTCAGCCATGAGCGCACCCCGGACCCTCTACGACAAGATTTTCGACGATCACCTGGTCGACCGCCAGGAAGACGGCACCTGTCTCCTCTACATCGACCGCCACCTCGTCCATGAAGTGACGAGCCCGCAGGCGTTCGAGGGCCTGCGCATGGCGCATCGTACGGTGCATGCGCCGCAGAAGACGCTCGCCGTCGTCGACCACAACGTGCCGACCACGCCGGATCGCCATACCGGCATCAAGAACGAGGAAAGCCGCATCCAGGTCGAGGCGCTGGCGCATAACGCCGCCGAATTCGGCGTGGAATATTACTCCGAAAACGACAAGCGCCAGGGCATCGTGCACATCGTCGGCCCCGAGCAGGGCTTTACGCTGCCCGGCATGACGATCGTCTGCGGCGACAGCCACACCTCGACGCACGGCGCCTTCGGTGCCTTGGCGCATGGCATCGGCACGTCGGAAGTCGAGCACGTGCTCGCCACCCAGACGCTGATCCAGTCGAAGGCCAAGAACATGCTGGTGCGCGTCGACGGAAAGCTGCCGGACGGCGTCACCGCCAAGGACATCATCCTTGCCATCATCGGCGAGATCGGCACCGCCGGCGGCACCGGCCACGTCATCGAATTCGCCGGCGAGGCGATCCGGGCGCTCTCCATGGAAGGCCGCATGACGGTGTGCAACATGACGATCGAGGGCGGCGCCCGCGCCGGCCTGATCGCCCCGGACGAAAAGACCTTCGAATACATCAAGGACAAGCCGCGCGCGCCGAAGGGCGAGGCCTGGGACCAGGCGGTCGCCTACTGGAAGACGCTGCACACGGATGAAGGCGCGCATTTCGACAAGGTCGTCGTGCTCGACGCCGCCAACCTGCCGCCGATCGTCTCCTGGGGCTCCTCGCCGGAAGACGTCGTGTCGATCCAGGGCGTCGTTCCGAACCCGGACGAGATCGCCGACGAGAACAAGCGCGTCTCCAAGTGGCGGGCGCTCGACTATATGGGCCTGAAGCCGGGCATGAAGATGACCGACATTGCCATCGACCGCGTGTTCATCGGTTCCTGCACCAATGGCCGCATCGAGGACCTGCGCGCCGCCGCCAAGGTGCTCGAAGGCCGCCATGTCGCGCCGACCGTGTCCGCCATGGTCGTGCCGGGCTCGGGCCTGGTCAAGGAACAGGCGGAAGCCGAGGGCCTCGACAAGATCTTCAAGGACGCGGGCTTCGAATGGCGCGAGCCGGGCTGCTCGATGTGCCTCGCCATGAACGACGACCGGCTGAAGCCGGGCGAGCGCTGCGCCTCGACCTCGAACCGCAACTTCGAGGGCCGCCAGGGCTACAAGGGCCGCACCCATCTGGTGTCCCCGGCCATGGCTGCGGCGGCTGCTGTCGCCGGCCACTTCGTCGACATCCGCGAGTGGAAGTAAGCTCTGCCTCCATCTCGGTGGCATGAAAAAACGGGGCCGTCCGCAGCAATGCGGGCGGCCTCTCGTCATTGGTTGCGACGACGCCACCGATAGGCTTGATCGTAGGGCCGACCCACGCCCTTCGCACAGTCCCCGTCGCTTGGCCACCTGCGTCATCGTCGCTCTTGGTACGATCTGCTTCAGCCTTTAGAGTGTCAGCACGGTGCCGCTTGATGACCGGCGGGTGCAGCACGTTTCATGTGAATCATCGGCGGGGGGCGGCCAGCATGGCAAAGACACGACCGGACAAGGTTGAGATGGGCGGATTACGGCTCCTTCTGCTCAGGCACGCCAAGTCGGCCTGGCCGGAGGGCGTGGCCGACGAGGAGCGCCCGCTCAACGGGCGCGGCCGGGCGGCGGCGCAGCTGATGGGAGATTATCTGGCAGAGATGAAGCTGATCCCCGATCTCGCTCTCGTTTCGACGGCGCGGCGTGCGCAGGAGACCTGGGCACTGGTGGGCGAGCGACTGCCCGCACAGCCGGAGACGCGCAATATCGCCGAACTCTATGCCGCGAGCAGCGGGCAGATGCTCGACGTGCTGCAGGCGGTCGAGTCGGCCTCGAGAACCGTGCTGATCCTCGCTCACAATCCGGGCATGCAGGATCTGGCGCTTGAGCTCTGCGGCGGCGGCGATGCGGCATCGCGGGAAAGCATGGCGGCGAAATATCCGACTGCGGGGCTGGCGGTCATCGACTTTCCGGCGGCGCAGTGGCGCGATGTCGGCCGGGGCATGGGGCGGCTCGAACGCTTCGTCACGCCGCGTGCGCTTGGCTGAGCCGGTGCTCAAAGGACCGTGAGCAGGGTCCGGTCGGTAAGATATGGCAGCAGCCGGCGCATGTCGGCAGGCGAGAGCGCGACACAGCCCTCGGTCGGCGCGTAGCCTTCTCGGGCGATGTGGAAGAAGATCGCCGAGCCGCAGCCGCGCCGGCGCTCGGTGACGTTCCAGTCCATGACGATGCAGATGTCATAGAGCCGGTCGTCGCGGGTGAGCTTTTCATGGCTGGCGGCAAAGGGCGCCCTGACCGGTCGGTTGTAGGCGGGGTGGGCGGGGGCGTCGCACCAGAGCATGTCGTTCCGGATGCGCCGCATCGTCAGGCCGGTCGCAAGGGCGCCCATGCGGTCGCCACGCCGGTAGGCGGAGATCAGCCGCATCGTGGCACGGGGCGTTGCGCCGTCGCCCTCGCGCTTGCAACTGGTGATCCCGGAACGGCCGAGCGCAGCACGCAGGCGTAGCGGCCCGTACTGCAGGATCGCCTGCGTTGCCTTGCCCGGCGCCCTTCGGACGACAATATGTCCGCTCTTGCTGTGGGATTTGTCCGTTGTTTTTCGTAAGCGGGTCACGAGATTTTGCTTTGCCTGTGAAGATCGGTGTATTCATAGCACTTCGAACAGGCACGCCAAGACGGACGGCGCGAACGAAAACGGGAAGATCTTATGACTGTGCGGACCATTCTTCTGGTGGATGACGACAACGACCTGCGCGAAACGCTGGTCGAGCAGCTGTCGCTCCACGAGGAATTCACGCTCACGGAGGCAGAGACCGCGACCAAGGGCATACAGGCGGCGCGCAGCGGCCAAGTGGATCTGTTGATCATGGATGTCGGGCTTCCCGACATGGACGGACGCGAAGCGGTCAAGCTGTTGCGCAAGGGCGGTTTCAAGGCCCCGGTGATCATGCTGACCGGCCACGACACCGATTCCGACACGATCCTCGGGCTGGAAGCGGGCGCAAACGACTATGTCACCAAGCCGTTCCGCTTCGCCGTGCTGCTCGCCCGCATCCGGGCGCAGCTTCGCCAGCACGAGCAGAGCGAGGACGCGACCTTCGGCGTCGGGCCCTATCTGTTCAAGCCGAGCCAGAAGCTCCTGACCACCGAGGATGGCAAGAAGATCCGCCTGACGGAGAAGGAGGCGGCGATCATCCGCTATCTCTATCGCGCCGGGCAGAAGGTGGTGACCCGCGACGTGCTTCTGGAAGAGGTCTGGGGTTATAATTCCGGGGTGACGACCCACACGCTCGAGACCCATGTCTATCGCCTGCGCCAGAAGATCGAGCGCGATCCCTCCAATGCCGAGATCCTGGTCACCGAGAACGGCGGCTACAAGATCGTTCCCTGATCCCCGGAGTTCCCCATGGCGCTTGCCGACGATATCGAGCTTCTGGCCAAGGTGCCGCTGTTTGCCGGGCTCAGCTCCGACCAGCTGCGGCTGATCGCCTTTGGCGCCGAGCATCGGCCGGTGGGGGCCGGTCAGGCCCTGTTTCGCGAAAAGTCGCCAGCCGAGTGCGCCTATGTGGTGGCGAGAGGCACATTCGAGCTTTCATCGCTTGCACGCGGCGGCAAACCCAGGGTCGAGGGCGTGGCCGGGCCGGGCGTCATGCTGTCGGAGCTGGCGCTGGTGTCGATGGTCGAGCGCAAGTTCACGGCGATCGCGCTCGAGGACGCCGACGTGATCCGCATCACCCGCGCGCTGTTCCACCGCCTGCTGGAGGAATATCCGGAGATGGCCGCCGTGGTCGAAGGGCGCATTCGGGCGGCGATCGCCAGCCTGATCGACGGGGCGGCCGCGATGGCCCACCGCTTCGACTGACGCGTGCCCTTGCCGGAATTAGGCTAGAGCGAGAAGCGGGCGGTGACCGGCACGTGGTCCGATGGTCGTTCCCAGCCGCGTGCCTCCTTGAGGATTTCGATGGTGCGCAGGTGGTCGGTGAGGTCGGGCGAAGACCAGATATGGTCGAGGCGCCGGCCGCGGTCGGCGGCGGCCCAGTCCTTGGCCCGGTAGCTCCACCAGGTGTAGAGCTTCTGGTCGGCCGGCACGTGATGGCGCATCAGGTCGACCCAGCCGCCCTCGCGCATGACATCAAGCAGGCCTTCGGTCTCGACCGGCGTATGGCTGATGATCTTCAGCATCTGCTTGTGCGACCAGACGTCGTTTTCGAGCGGCGCGATGTTGAGGTCGCCGACCAGGATCGCCGAGACGCCGGGTTCGGCGCCGGCCTTCAGGTCGCGCATCTCGCGGATGAAATCGAGCTTGTGGCCGAATTTCGGGTTGATCGTGCGATCAGGCTCGTCGCCGCCGGCCGGAACGTAGAAGTTATGGATGCGGATGCGCCGGCCGCCCCATTCGAAGATCGCCGAGATGTGGCGCGAATCGCCGACGCCGCAATAGTCCTGTCGATGGTCCTCGGTTAAGGGAAAGCGCGAGGCGATCGCCACGCCGTGATAGCCCTTCTGGCCGTGAAGGATGATGTTGTCGTAGCCGAGCGCCTTCAGCGCATCGGCCGGGAACTCGTCGTTCTGGCACTTGATCTCCTGCAGGCAGAGGATGTCCGGGCGCGTGCCTTTCAGGAAATCCTCGACCAGCGGCAGGCGGAGCCTGACCGAGTTGATGTTCCAGGTGGTGATCGAAAGGTCCATGCCGTCTGCTCCCGCTTTGACTGCAGGCTTAGGCAATTTCGCAAGGCCTGAACAGCCAAAGGGCGCCACTGCTGCAAGCGGGGCGCCCTTTCTCCACAGGGGAGGTCTTGATCAGCGCTTCTGGCCGTGCACGTCGGCGTAGGGGATCTCGAAAACGCTCGGGTCGAGCTGGACGCCGTTCTGGACGTTGAAGATCATCACGGACGTATCCTTGGCCTGGACATCGGTGATCGTCCACTGGCGCAGGTCGAAAGTCTTCGGGTCGAACATCAGGGTGATGGTGGAATCGCCGAAAATGGTCTTGTCGCCGAGCACGATGGTGGTGAGGTCCGCCTCCTGCTTGACGTCGCGCACCATCTGGTGGCCGAGGTCGATCTTCTCCGACAGCAGCAGGCTGAGCGGTGTCTTCGACAGCGGATAGAGATCCCAGGTCTTGAGCTTCATGTTGCCGATGACGACGTTCTTGCCGTCGGCAATGACCCGCATCGGCGAGGGCTTCTCATAGTTGAAGCGCAGCTTGCCGGGGCGCTGGATGAAGAACTTGCCGCCGGTCTGCTCGCCGCGCGGGCCGAACTGGACGAATTCGCCCATCATCGTCTTCACCGAGGAGAAATGATCGGCGATCCTCTGCGCCGCGGCAGGATCGGCGGCGGCCATCGCCGACATCGGCAGGGCGGCGAGCGCAAAGCCCGCCATGGTGCCTGCGACGAACTGGCGCCGCGTCGTCGATGCCGGAAGGCCCGCCAGGCGTTCGATTGTGTGTTCAGTCATCCGGAACTCCTTCATATGGTGCCCTGCATCGCCGAAGAAGACGGCGTCTTCATGGCCGAGCGGGCGAAACGCGGTGCGGCCAACGGGCCTGCCAGGCAGGCAACGCCCGGCGGGCCGCTTGGTTCACCGCTCGATGATGTCGGCTTCGGTCGGCACGAGGATCTCGCGCTTGCCGGCGTGGTTCGCCGCGCTGATGATGCCTTCCTTCTCCATCCGTTCGATCAGCGAGGCGGCGCGGTTGTAGCCGATGCCGAGACGGCGCTGGACGTAGGAGGTGGAGGCCTTGCCGTCCCGCAGCACGATCGCCACGGCCTGGTCGTAGGGATCGTCCGATTCGCCGAGATTGGCGGTGCCGGCCGGTCCGCCGCCATCCTCGTCTTCGTCCTCGTCGACGGTGATCGCTTCCAGATATTGGGGCGAGCCTTGGGTTTTCAAGTAGGCGACGATCTCCTCGACCTCCGTGTCGGAGACGAAGGGGCCGTGGACGCGCTGGATGCGGCCGCCGCCGGCCATGTAGAGCATGTCGCCCATGCCGAGCAGCTGTTCGGCGCCCTGTTCGCCGAGAATGGTGCGGCTGTCGATCTTCGAGGTGACCTGGAAGGAGATACGGGTCGGGAAATTGGCCTTGATCGTGCCGGTGATGACGTCGACCGAGGGGCGTTGCGTCGCCATGATGACGTGGATGCCGGCGGCGCGGGCCATCTGTGCGAGCCGCTGCACGGCGCCTTCGATGTCCTTGCCGGCGACCATCATCAGGTCGGCCATTTCGTCGATGATGACGACGATATAGGGGATCGGCTGGAGGTCGAACTCCTCCGTCTCGTAGATCGCCTCGCCGGTCTGGCGGTCGAAGCCGGTCTGCACGGTGCGGGTCAGTACCTCGCCCTTGGCGATCGCCTGCTCGACGCGGCTGTTGAAGCCGTCGATGTTGCGCACGCCGATCTTCGACATCTTCTTGTAGCGCTCTTCCATTTCCCGCACCGTCCATTTCAGTGCGACGACAGCCTTCTTCGGGTCGGTGACGACCGGCGACAAGAGATGCGGGATTCCGTCATAGACGGAGAGTTCGAGCATTTTCGGGTCGATCATGATCAGGCGGCATTTTTCCGGCGGCAGCCGGTAGACGAGCGACAGGATCATGGTGTTGATCGCGACCGACTTGCCCGAGCCGGTGGTGCCGGCGACCAGCAGGTGCGGCATCTTGGCGAGGTCGGCAATCACCGGTTCGCCGCCGATGGTCTTGCCGAGCGCCATGGCGAGCTTGGCCTTGTTGCCGTCGAAATCCTGGCTACCGATCAGTTCGCGCAGATAGACGGTCTCGCGCCGCTGGTTCGGCAGTTCGATGCCGATGGCGTTGCGGCCGGGGACGACGGCGACGCGGGCGGCGATCGCGCTCATCGAGCGGGCAATGTCGTCGGCAAGCCCGATGACGCGCGACGACTTGATGCCGGGTGCCGGTTCCAGTTCGTAGAGGGTGACGACCGGGCCGGGGCGGACCTGGATGATCTCGCCCTTGACGCCGAAATCCTCCAGCACGCCTTCGAGCATGCGGGCGTTCTGCTCGAGCGCGTCGGCCGACAGCGTGGCGTCGCGGGCCACGGCCTTTGGTTCTGCCAGCAGATGGACGGAGGGCAGCTGGAAGCCGTCGGGCCGCAGCAGCGAGCCCTGGGCATCGCGATCGACACGCGCGCCGGGCTTTGGCCGTGGCGCCGGCGCGACGACGCGGGGCGTGTCCTGACCGGCGGCGGCTGCGCGTGCGGCCGGTTTCGGTGTCCAGCCATCGTCCGGCAGGATGCCGGCGGGGCGCGGCAGGTCGTCGATGTCCAGGTCCACGTCGTCGTCGAAGTTGTCGTCCAGATCACCGCTGATCGGCGGCGGCGAAACGATATGGCGCGACGGCGGGGCGACGCGGCCGGTGGCGAGCGGGGCGGGTTCGAGCGACGGTTCGCGGCGCTCGAGCGGCGTCGGCGCCTTCGGCCGCACCGGCTCGTTCAGCGTGCCGAACTCGTCCTCGTTGAAATCATAGGGCTGCTCGAAACGCGAGGTGCGTTCCTTGGGCTTGAGGCCGAAAAGGCGGCGGCTGCGGGCGCGGATCGTATACCAGTTGTGGGCGATGACGCCGAGCGCAAGGGCGAGGGGGCCTTCGCGGTCGTCTTCGTCCTCGTCGTCGACCGGTGCCGGCGCCGCCTTCTGGCGCTTGGCCGCAACGGTTTGCGCTGCGGGTTCGTCGATGCTTTCGCGGCCGATCAGGCCGGTGGCGAACAGCAGCAGCCAGGCGGCCGGAACGGCGAGAATGACGCCCAGCACCATGGAAAACGTGCCGGTCGGATAGGCGCCGATGAACAGGCCGGGAAAGCGCAGGATCATGTCGCCGAAGACGCCGCCGATGCCATTGGGGATCGGCCAGGTGGCAGGCGGGGGGAAGCAGCCGACCACGGCGGAGGCGACGATCGAGCCGACTGCCCAGGCGCCGAGGCGCGCGGGAATGCGCGACAGCGGACGCCCGGTGATCAGCGCCAGTGACCAGGCGAGCACCGGAAGCAGGGCAAGCAGGCTGGAAAGGCCGAAGAACTGCAGCATGATGTCGGCAAAGACGGCGCCGCCATAGCCGAGGATGTTGGTGGGCTCGTTGGCGGTGGCATAGGACAGGCTCGGATCGGCGACGTTCCAGCTGGCGAGCGAGGCGACGGCCATCACCAGGCCGAGGAACAAGGCGAAGCCGGTGAGCGCCAGCAATTGCCGCACCACGAAGGCGCTGAGCGCGAAGCGGCTGGACTGTTCCTCGATCGCGGCGGAATTGCCTCTGTTCATCTGTCTGCCCATCCGTGTGACTGCATCTGGCCCGAGAGGTCGGCCGGATGCGTGCGCACGTGCCCGGCCATGACTCCGCGGTACAGTACACGGGCGAGGGTTAATCGAGCATTAACCATCCCGTTTGCGCGGCGCCCGGCGGATGGCATAAAAAAACCCGGACGGTGAGGTCCGGGCGGAGGCGGCGCGTCTCTCGACGGCCGCGACGGGTGGAGGAGCCGCGCCGGCGAACCGGCGCGGCGAATGCGCTTAGGAGTGGTAGGCTGCTTCGCCGTGCGAGGCGAGGTCGAGACCTTCGCGCTCGGCTTCGACCGGAACGCGCAGGCCGACGACCAGATCGACGACCTTGTAGAGGATCGCCGAGAGGATGCCCGACCAGAGAACGGTGACGATCACGCCCTTGAGCTGAGCCCAGACCTGGGTCGCGGTACCGGCATAGCCGGCTGCGAAGTCGGCCGTCGAGTAGTCGACGATACCGGCGCCGCCGAGAGCGGGATTGACGAACACACCGGTGAGGATCGCACCGATGATGCCGCCGATGCCGTGTACGCCGAAGACGTCGGCCGTGTCGTCATAGCCGAACTTGTTCTTCACCGTGGAGACGAAGAAGTAGCAGACCGGGGAGACGATGAGGCCCATGATGATGGCGCCCATCGGACCGACAAAGCCGGCGGCCGGGGTGACGACGACGAGGCCCGCAACGGCGCCGGACGCAGCACCGAGCATGGAGGCCTTGCCACGCGACAGGGTTTCTACGATCGCCCAGGAGACGATGGCAGCAGCGGTCGCGACGAAGGTGTTCATCATTGCAAGTGCCGCATAGGCGTTGGATTCCAGGTTGGAACCGGCATTGAAACCGAACCAGCCAACCCAGAGCAGTGCCGCGCCGACCATGGTGAGGGTCATGGAGTGCGGAGCCATCATGTCCTTGCCGAAGCCGGTACGCTTGCCGACCATGAGAGCGCCGACCAGACCTGCGATACCCGCATTGATATGGACGACCGTGCCGCCGGCGAAGTCGATGGCGCCGAAGCCGAAGATCAGGCCGGTCGGGCCGTCATAGGCGCTCGGGCCGCCCCAGAACCACACCATGTGCGCCATCGGGAAGTAGACGAAGGTGAGCCACAGGATGGTGAAGAGGATAACGGCGGAGAACTTGATGCGCTCGGCGAAGGCGCCGACGATCAGGGCGGGGGTGATGGCGGCGAAGGTCATCTGGAAGCAGACGAAGACCAGTTCCGGAATAGCCACACCCTTGGAGAAGCTCTCTGCCATGGTCGTGGTGTCGACGCCGGCGAGGAAGACCTTGGAAAAGCCGCCGACGAAGCTGTTGAGCGAGCCGCCGTCGGTGAAGGCGAGCGAGTAGCCGTAGGTCACCCAGACGAGCATGGCGACGGCGGTGATCATCATCACCTGCATGAGAACCGACAGCATGTTCTTGGTGCGGACGAGGCCGCCGTAGAACAGGGCGAGACCGGGAACGATCATCAGCAGGACCAGGATCGACGAAATGAGCATCCAGGTGGTGTCACCCTTGTCGACGGTCATGGCCGGGGCTGCGGCGGCGGCTGCTTCGGCAGCGGCCGGGGCCGCTTCCTGGGCAAAGGCGATGACCGGCGCAAGCGCGCCGGCCGTGGCCACGCCCAGGGCCCCGAAAGCGGAAGAAAACTTGGAAAATGACATCAGAAACAACTCCCCTAACAGCCGTTCTTACAAAGCTTCAGAATTGGTTTCGCCGGTGCGGATGCGCACGGCCTGGTCGATCGCGTAAACGAAGATCTTGCCGTCGCCGATCTGGCCGGTCTTGGCCGCAGCGGCGATCGCTTCGACGGCCTTGTCCGCGAGTTCGGAGGCAACGGCGATCTCGATCTTCAATTTCGGCAGAAAGCTCACGGCGTATTCCGTGCCGCGGTAGATTTCAGTGTGCCCCTTCTGGCGGCCGTAACCCTTCACTTCGGTCACGGTCAGGCCCTGAATGCCAACAGCGGTGAGGGCTTCGCGCACCTCATCCAGCTTGAACGGCTTGATGATGGCCATCACAATCTTCATCTGGTTCCCATCCTTTGCTTGTCCTCGGCCCCAGCCGACTCTCCTGCCCCCGGCAGGAAAAACGCCGGGTGACTGGGAGATGACATTCAAAGTATGTGCCAGTTTGAAATTGGCCTATAAGTTATTGAAATATAAAGACGATAGAATCGCGCCCTAATAAAAGGGCATTTGATCGGCGGATGTGCGCACAAAAAATGAGCAAAAAATCGCGATTGCTAGAAAATTATGCGTTTGCTCTTTTGCGGATCAGGCCTTCCTGGGCGACCGAGGCAATGAGCGTTCCGTCGCGGCCATAAATGCTGCCGCGCGTCATGCCGCGGGCGCCCGACGCGCTCGGGCTGTCCTGGGTGTAAAGCAGCCAGTCGTCGAGCTTCGACGGACGGTGGAACCACATGGCGTGGTCGAGGCTGGCGGGCTGGATCTGCGGATCGAAGATCGACGTGCCGTGCGGATAAAGCGAGGTGTCGAGCAGCGTCATGTCGGACAGATAGGCGAGAACCGCGGAGTGATAGTGGTGGTCGTCGGGAACGGGCCCGGTGGTGCGGACCCAGATATGCGCGTTCGGGTCGAGTTTCTCGTTGGAGATGTAGTGGGTGAGCGATACCGGCCGGATCTCGATCGGCCGCTCGCGTCCCCAATAGCGTTTCACCCCTTCCGGCGCCTGGGCGAGGAAGAGCTCGCGGAATTCCTTTTCGCCGACCAGTTGTCCCGCGTCGGCCACGCTGGGCATGGCCATCTGGTGATCGTAGCCGGGTTCCTCGATCTGGAACGAGCAGGACATGGCGAAGATGGTCTTGCCATGCTGCACGGCGACGACGCGCCGGGTGGTGAAGCTCGATCCGTCGCGGGTCCGCTCGACCTCGAAGATGATCGGCACGGTGGGATCGCCGGGCCGAACGAAATAGGCGTGCAGCGAATGGACGCGCCGGTCGTTGTCGACGCAGCGCTGGGCGGCCATCAGCGCCTGGGCGATGACCTGGCCGCCGAAGACGCGCTGCCAGCCGTTCTGCGGGCTTTTGCCGCGGAACAGGTTTTCCTCCAGCTTTTCGAGATCCAGCGTCTCGATCAGCTGGTCCATGGCGGTGGGATTTTCGCTCGAATTCGGCATAATAGCGCGGCCCCGCTTATAGGAACTAGTTCAAGGCTGATCTATATAGGAGCAAGGACATGCACAAGGGCAAAGGAAATTCGCCATGCTGGATTTGCTGATCGTCGGCGGTGGCTATGTCGGCCTTTCGGCCGCCGTCGCAGTCAAGCAGGCGGCGCCGCATCTCAGCGTCGAGGTGATCGAGGCGGCGCCGGAAGGTGTCTGGCAAAAGGACCCGCGCGCCTCGGCGATTATTGCTGCCGCGACCAAGATGCTGGAGGTTTTCGGCATATGGGACCGCATCGCGCCGGAGGCCCAACCGATCACCAGGATGATCGTCACCGATTCCAAGACATCCGACCCGGTGCGCCCGGTATTCCTCACCTTCGACGGTGCGGTGGAAGAGGGGCGTCCGTTCGCCCACATGATCCCGAATGTCGCCATGGTCGGGGCGCTGCGCGAGGCCTGCGACAAGGCAGGTATCGCCATCCGTCACGGCGTGCGTGCGGTCGGTTTCAAGAATACCGGACCTTCGGCGGAACTTTCGCTGTCTGACGGTTCGATCGTTTCGGCGCGGCTGGTCGTGGCCTGTGACGGGGTGCGCTCCAAGCTGCGCGACATGGCCGGGATCAAGACCGTCACCTGGGACTACGGCCAATCGGGCATCGTCACGACGGTCGAGCACGAACGGCCGCATGAGGGCGCGGCGGAAGAGCATTTCCTGCCGTCCGGCCCCTTCGCCATCCTGCCGCTCAAGGGCAATCGCTCGTCGCTGGTGTGGACCGAACGCACGGCGGATGCCGACCGGCTGGTGGCCGCCGACGATCTGGTGTTTGAAGAGGAACTCGAGCGTCGCTTCGGTCATAAGCTGGGCCAGATTCGCGCAAGCGGC
Source organism: Ciceribacter sp. T2.26MG-112.2 (assembly GCF_900492205.1). Taxonomy (GTDB): domain Bacteria; phylum Pseudomonadota; class Alphaproteobacteria; order Rhizobiales; family Rhizobiaceae; genus Allorhizobium; species Allorhizobium naphthalenivorans_A. The sequence goes on along the minus strand of NZ_UEYQ01000033.1, from coordinate 7,001 downwards.
GACCGGCGGGCCTTTCCGCTCGGGTTGACGCTTGCCCGCGAATTCGTCGCGCCGCGCATCGCGCTGGCCGGCGACGCCGCGCACGGCATTCACCCGATCTCCGGCCAGGGCCTCAATCTCGGCTTCAAGGATGTGGCGGCTCTGGCCGAAACCATTGTCGATGCCGACCGGCTGGGGCTCGATATCGGCGACCTCAACGTGCTCGAGCGCTACCAGACCTGGCGCCGCTTCGACACCTTCCGCATGGGTGTGACCACCGATGTGCTGAACCGGATGTTCTCCAACGATTTCACGCCTCTCAGGGTCATCCGTGATGTCGGGCTCGGGCTTGTCGACCGGCTGCCGGGATTGAAATCCTATTTCATCCGTGAGGCGGCCGGCACGGCCAATGGCGGCGCGCCGAAGCTTCTCGCCGGCCAGGCGATCTGAGCGACGCGCGACACGTTTCAATCCTCGATCTTGCGCGCTTCCGATACCAGCATGATGGGGATGCCGTCCCGGATCGGGTAGGCGAGGCGGGCGCGTTCGGAGATGAGTTCGTTGCGCTCGCGGTCGAAGGTCAGCCGGCCCTGGCTCAGCGGGCAGACCAGCAGTTCGAGCAGCTTCACGTCGACCTTGCTCATCCGCTCGTCCATGGCTGTCGGTGATCCTATTGCAGGCGTGTGTCGGCGTCGCCGAACGTGCGGGCGAGCACGATCTCGGTGATGGCGATCAGGGTTTCGGCGCGGGTCTTGAGGTCGGGCGCCTCGAGCAGGGCCTGCTTTTCCGCCGGGCCGAAAGGCGACATCATCGACAGGGAATTGACCAGGGTGATATTGCTGGCGCGCTCGACGCTTTCCCAGTCGGCCTCGAGCTTGTTGGCGTCGAGATAGGCGCGGAAGGCTGCCAGCAGGCCCGTGCGGTCGACGCCCGCTTCTTCGTCCGGGCCGGCCTTGAGATCGGTGATGAAGGGGGCGATGCGGAAATTGCGATAGGGCTTGGTGCCGTTCACTTCGTCGAGCAGGCGGAACCGACAGATGCCGCCGAGCGAGGTGATGTAACGGCCGTCGCCGGTCTCGGTGAGCGAGGTGATGCGGCCGATGCAGCCGACCTGGCAGAGCGCCGGGCGCTCGGGCAGGATGTCGCCGGTCAGACCCTCGTTGAGTGCCGGCTGGATCATGCCGATCAGCCGGTTGCCGGCCATTGCCGCATCGAACATGGCGAGATAGCGCGGCTCGAAGATATTCAGCGGGAGCTGGCCGCCGGGCAGGAGAAGCACGCCGGCGATGGGAAACACCGGAAGGACGTCCGGCAGGTCGTTCTCGGTCAGGTATCGCGCATTTCCGACTTGCATGGAATTTCACTCCCCCCGCGGCCCGAGACAGGCCGCGATACGTCCTCCTAATGTGGTTCGCGCCGCTGCAAACTCAAGGGCGCAGGCTCTCGCGTCACGAAAACAGGATCGACGACAGCTTGCGGCGCGCCATGATCGTCGCCGGGTCCTTCGGTCCCCAGGCTTCGAAGAATTCCAGCAACTGGCGGCGGGCGCCGTCGTCGTCGAAGCTGCGGTCGCGCTTCATGATCAGCAGCAGGTGCTCGGCCGCCTCCTCGCGCTTGCCGGCCACATTGAGGATCTTGGCGAGCTTGAGGCGCGCCTCGTGGTCGTCCGGATTGAGGGCCAGGGCATGTTCGAGCGCCGACGGATCGCCAAGCTTGCGGGCTTCGTCCATCTGCTCGATCTTCTTGGAGACGGCCTGGACTTCCGGCGCTTTCTTGTGTTCGTCGGGCATGCCGGTGACGAGTTCGCGGGCGCGGTCATGCTGGCCGGCGGCGAGCATGCATTCGGCCATGCCGGCGGCGGCCTTGGCGTTTTCCGGATCGGCCTGCAGCACTGCGCCATAGAGCTGGGCGGCGCCATTGATGTCGCCGCTTGCGAGAAGGGCACCCGCTTCTTCCAGCACGGCCTCGATCTCGGCCGCCTGGTCGGCGCCGGCGGGACCGGCGACCTTGTCGATGAACTGGCGGATCTGGCTTTCGGGCACGGCGCCCATGAAGCCGTCGACCGGCCGGCCGTCGACAAAGGCGACGACGGCGGGGATCGACTGGATGCCGAGCTGGCCGGGAATGGACGGATGGTCGTCGATGTTGAGCTTGACCAGCTTGACGCGGCCTTTCTCCTCCGTGACCACCTTCTCGATCACCGGCGCGAGCTGCTTGCACGGGCCGCACCAGGGCGCCCAGAAATCGACCAGGACCGGCTGGTTGCGGGATTCATCCAGCACGTCCTTGGCAAAGCCCGCGGTCGTGGTGTCCTTGACGAGGCCGGCTGCGGCGGCGGGCGCGGCGGCCGGGGTGCCACCGAAATGCGCCTGGGCGGTCATCTGGCCGCCGTAGCCGCCATAGGGATTGCTGTTGTCGCTCATCGTCGTCTCCCGCATCTTCAGGCCCTCGTGGGGCGTGTTTGCCGCTTAAGATCGTATGTCAGGCCGTGACTTTCAAGACAAGCGGCGTGTGGCCGGTGGCCTCCAGAAAGCGTAGGAGGTCGTCTCGCCCGATCGAGGTCGTGGCATCGTTCGACAGCGGGTGGCCGTTGATGATGTCATGCTGCATCAGGTCCTTGTCGAGAACGAAAGTGACATTGTGGCCGGTGTCGTTGATCGCGCCGAACACCGTGACCGAGCCCGGGATGACGCCGAGATAGTCCATCAGCTTTTCCGGCTTGCCGAAGGAGACCTTGCTCGCCGCGCCGATCAGCGTGTGCACCGTCTTCAGGTCGACCACGGCGTTCTCCTCGACGGTCAGCAGGAAGAACCGGTCCTTCTTGTCCTTGACGAACAGGTTCTTGGTGTGGCCGCCGGGGATCTCGTCACGAAGCGCCACCGATTCGGCGACCGTGAAGACCGGTTCGTGGTGCTTCGTCACGTGGCGGATGCCGAGTTCGTCGAGGAAATGGTAGAGATCTTCGGCGGTCTTGGGCTGGTTGCTCATCGGCGCTCCCTCATGCAGGTCCAGGCTTATGGAAAGACGGGGCAAACCCCGGACCGGGGAGTGATACGTGCGGCCATCGCCCTTGGCAATCGGCGAGAATGGGGGGAATGCCCCGTTTCCGGGGCTTTGGCCATGCCGGTGAGCGGGTGCTGTTCTTTTCTCGAAAAATTCGTCATTTCCCTGTTGCATTTGAAAAATTGTTGGGCCATATAGCGCCCGTCGCCGCAACAAACGGACGGCCCCCGATCCACTGTCTACCCCCGGATCGAGGTTATGAGCGGGTGTAGCTCAGGGGTAGAGCACAACCTTGCCAAGGTTGGGGTCGGGCGTTCGAATCGCCTCACCCGCTCCAGTTTTCTTCTTCTAGAAAATAAAGACATGAAAAACCGCTTTGGCGGTCGCTTTGCATTTTGTCCTCGGCGCGGCCCGAAGGCCGTCTTTCTCAGCTCTTCGAAAACACGTAGTCCGTTTCCTGGCGCAGCACTTCGCCCGGCCGAAGCACGGCGTTGGGGAAATCGGCGTGGTTGATCGCGTCCGGCCAGATTTGGGTTTCGAGGCAGAAGCCGGCATATGGGCCGTAGGTGCGGCCGTCTAGGCCGGGGACGGGGACGTCGAGATAGCAGCCGGCATAGAATTGTACGCCGGGTTCGGTGGTGCGCACTTCCATCGTCACGCCGGAATTGATGCTGCGGGCAAGGGCCACCGACTGCTTGGGTCCGCGTTCGGCGGCCAGACAGAAATTGTGGTCGTAGGGCGCCTGTTCGCCGTCGAGTTTGCGGGCGATCGGGGCCATATCTCGGAAATCGAAAGGCGTGCCGGCGACCGGGCGCAATTCGCCGGTCGGGATCAGGTCGCGGTCGACGGGCAGATAGTGATCGGCGGCGATCATCAGGTCGTGGCCGAGGATGTCGCTGCGACCGTCGAGGTTGAAATAGGCGTGCTGGCAGACGTTGACGGGCGTCGGACGGTCGGTTTCGCTCTCGTAGATCACCGAGAGCACGCCCTCGTCCTTCAGGGTGTAGATCGCGCGGATGGTGCAATTGCCGGGATAGCCGGCGCGGCCGTCGGGATCGGTGACTTCCATCGTCACGTGGTCGTGGCCGAGATCGGTGATTGCCCAGTTCATCCGGCCGGTGCCGGTCGAGCCGCCGTGCAGGTGGGTGGTGCCGCGTTCGTTCAGTTCCAGCTGGTAGTCGGTGCCGTCGATCGTAAAGCGGCCATGGGCGATGCGGTTGGCGCAGCGGCCGGGCGAGGCGCCGAAATAGGGCGAGTGCTGCTCGTAGTCCTCGAAGCGCTCGAAGCCGAGCACAAGCGGCACGTCATGGCCAGAGAGCCTGAGATCCTGGATGGCGGCGCCGAAGGTGATGATCCGTGCGGTGAGGCCACCGCCGACAAGCGTCACCCGTTCGACCGTTTCGCCCGCCAGAGTGGTGCCGAAGTTTTCCCTGCCCGTCATGCCTTTTCCTCGATTTCGGCCCTTGGCCGTCTATTTCGACAGTTCGCGCGCCGCCTCTTCCAGACCGCCGAGGGTCAACGGATACATCCGGTTTCCCATCAGCTGGCGTATCATGCCGACCGACTGGGTGTAGCCCCAATAGTCCTGCCGCAAAGGGTTGATCCACAGGCTGCGGCGGAAATGGCTGGTCAGCCGGTCGATCCACACGGCGCCGGCTTCCGTGTTCCAGTGCTCGACCGAACCGCCCGGCTGGAGGATCTCGTAGGGGCTCATCGAGGCGTCGCCGACGAAGATCAGCCGGTAGTCCGGGCCGAAGGTGCGGATGATCTCGTCGGTGCCGATGACCTCGGCCATGCGGCGGCGATTGTCCTTCCACACACGCTCATAGGGGCAGTTGTGGAAGTAGAAATAGTCCATGTGGCGGAATTCGGAACGGGCGGCGGAGAACAGCTCCTCCACGGTTCGCACATGGTCGTCCATCGAGCCGCCGATGTCGAAGAACATCAGAAGCTTGACGGCATTGCGCCGCTCCGGCTGCGTCTTGACGTCGAGATAGCCGTGCTCGGCGGTGGCGCGGATGGTGCCGGACAGGTCGAATTCGTCCGCCGCGCCCTCGCGGATGAAGCGGCGGAGGCGGCGAAGCGCGACCTTGATGTTGCGGGTGCCGAGCTCGACGGTGTCGTCGAGATTGCGGAACTCGCGCTTGTCCCAGACCTTTACCGCACGGCGATGGCGGCTTTCGTGCTGGCCGATGCGCACGCCTTCCGGATTGTAGCCATAGGCGCCGAAGGGCGAGGTGCCGGCCGTGCCGATCCATTTCGAGCCGCCCTGGTGGCGTCCCTCCTGCTCGGCGAGCCGCTGGCGCAGCGTTTCCATCAGCTTGTCGAAGCCGCCGAGCGCCTCGACCAGTTTCTTGTCCTCTTCCGACAGGTGCTTTTCGGCGAGCTTCTTCAGCCATTCCTCCGGGATCGGCACGGTCTCGACGCCCTCGGCGCCGGAGATGGCTTCCAGCCCGCCGAACATCTCGGAAAATACCCGGTCGAAGCGGTCGATATGGCGCTCGTCCTTGATCAGCGCGGTTCGGGCGAGGAAGTAGAAGGCCTCGGTGTCGAAATCGGCCAGCCCCTTTTCCATGCCTTCGAGAAGGGCGAGGAATTCCCTGAGCGTGACCGGGATCTTCGCTTCCTTGAGCTTGAGGAAAAAGGGGATGAACATCGGGTCCGTTGCTCCTTGCCGCCGCGTCGTCAGCGGCGATCGACGCCGATCTCCTGCAGGTCGTACGGCGTCGTCTGGTAGATCTCGTTGATCCAGTTGCCGAACAGGAGATGGGCGTGGCTGCGCCAGCGGTTGAGCGGCGTCAGCGTCGGGTCGTTGTGGGGGAAATAGTCGTGCGGCATCTTGATCGGCACGCCGGAATTCACGTCGCGGAAATACTCGTCGCCGAGCGAGGTCGAATCATATTCGACATGGTTGAACATGTAGAGCCGGTTGCCGCGCTTCTCGTGCACGAGGCAGACGCCCATCTCGTCGGATTCCATCAGGATCTCGAGGTCCGGATGCTTTTCGATGTCTCTGCGGCGCACTTCCGTCCAGCGCGACACCGGGACCTGGAAATCGTCGGAAAAGCCGTTGAGATAGACGGAGGCCGGCGACAGGTTGCGATGGCGATAGACGCCGAAGGCCTTTTCCTTGAGCGCGTGCTTCGGCACCTTGTGGAAATGGTAGATGGCGGCCATGGCGCCCCAGCAGACATTCATCGTCGAATGGACGTTTGTCTCCGTCCAGTCGAAGATCTGCTGCATCTCGTTCCAGTAGGTCACCTCCTCATAGGCCAGGTTCTCGACCGGCGCGCCGGTGATGATGAAGCCGTCGAACTTGCGGTCCTTCACCTCTTCCCAGGTCTGGTAAAAGGCGAGCAGGTGTTCTTCCGAGGTGTTCTTGGCCTTGTGGCCGCCGACGCGCACGAGGGTAAGCTCGACCTGCAGCGGCGAGGCGCCGATCAGGCGGGCGAACTGGACCTCGGTCTTGATCTTGTTCGGCATGAGATTGAGCAGGCCGATCTGCAAGGGACGGATATCCTGTCGGACAGCCATCGTCTCGGTCATCACCCGCACACCCTCGTGGACGAGGGTCTCGAAGGCGGGCAGCGTATCGGGTATCCTGATCGGCATCGTTTCTCATTCCCAGCATCGGCGGAAAAACCGCAAAATAAAACCGGCGGCGAGAAATCGCGACCGGTGCTCGGGAAAATGACGACTTTCCTCGGCCCCTTTAGCGACTTCTTTAACGTGGCTGCAAGCCGGCCGGCCAAATCACCACGGGACAGCCGGATATTTACGCCTGTTGGGGAGACGAATCAATGGGGGCTGTGAGGGAGAGAATCAATCGACACCGCTAGAGCACGTCCATTGAACGCGGAATCGCGTTGAGGATTTCCTTGGCTACCGAATTCTGATTCCTTCCCTCCGACTGGTGATTTGGTCGGAGGCAATATGACCCGAGCGTTCAGCGATGATCTGCGTAGCCGCGTACTGGCTGCGTCACGGAATGGCATGTCGGCGCGTTCAGCAGCAGCACG
>NZ_UEYQ01000037.1 GCF_900492205.1 Ciceribacter sp. T2.26MG-112.2 | reverse complement strand
ACAGCTAAACTGTCTTCAAGCCCAAGCCCAAGCCCAAGCCCAAGCACATTGTCACTTGTCGAGCATTGACGGTCTTGCAAATGCCTCACCAGGCATCAGTCAAGGTGCGAGGCAAACAGCGCTTACGCCGCAGGCGGCCCGGGGACCATTGATCGACAAGACATTTGGGCCGGCCGCATTGAACCGACGATAAGGCCAACTCACACCTCGATCTCAATGATGTCTTCGGCGCCAGCGGCATAGTCGAGTGCGTAAGCCAACTCGCCCCGCGTTTCCGCGTGGATGTGGAGAAGCGGTTGCCCATGGATGACCTCGTCACCTAGGCGAACCTCCATATGGATACCGGCCGCCTTGGCTTCCGGCGCGCCAGCAAGCTTGGCGAGGCGAGACAACTTTCGATTGTTGATATGAACGATTCGCCCAGCATGGGGAGCCTCGAGTGGATGGACATGGAGTGCTTTGGGTGGCGTTCGCATCCCACCTTGGGCCTTGCAGATCGCCTCGAACTTTTTCCAGGCACGCCCGTCAGCCAGCGTTTCGAGCGCGAGCGCCAGCCCTTTTCCATTCTCGGCCTTGCCTCCGATCTCCAACGCTACGCCCGCCAAAATCGCGGCGCGCCTGCGTAAATCGTCCGGCGCGTCGGGCGCATCTCGCAGGACCGCTAGTACGTCGAACGCCTCAAGCGCGGGACCGATGCCTCTACCCACCGGCTGTAACCCGTCGGTTTGAAGGCATTTCGCCGTCAGGCCGAATCGAGCCGCAACTGCTGTGATCCGCGTTGCGAGATGGGATGCGGCCTCCTCACTACGCATCTTGGCGGTCGGGCCGACCGGGATGTCTATAACGACATGAGTCGATCCTGCGGCGATTTTCTTGGAGAGGACGGAGGCGATGAGCTGGCCTTCCGTATCGACGTCAAGTTCGCGTTCCACGCGTACGAAGATGTCGTCAGCCGGACTGAGGTGGACCGCTCCGCCCCAGGCGATGCAAGCTCCTTCGGCTTCGACTACGCGTTTCAAGGCTTCAATGTCGAGATCGACGGGAGCGAGGGTCTCCATCGTGTCGGCAGTACCGGCGGGCGAGGTTATGGCACGGGAGGACGTTTTCGGCATGACGAGCCCGTTGGCAGCAACAATCGCCACGACGATTGGGGTGGTGCGGTTTCCAGGCAGACCGCCGACACAATGTTTGTCGACAACAACAGGGGCATCCCATTGCAACCGGTCGCCGACCGCGATCATCGCACCAGTGAGGTCAGCTGTCTCGTTCTCGTCGAGCGGCAAAGCCGCACTCGCGGTCAGGAACGCCGCAAGCTGCACGTCCGTGTAGCGGCCGGCGACCACGTCCTGCACAATCTCCGTGAGGGCGCGCGAGTCAAGCCGGTTGCCGTAGATGCGCCTGCGTACGCTTGCCAGCGACACGACAGCGGGGGCATGTGTGACCTGTACCTCGGTGCCCTCGTCAAGATTCAGCATCTCCCAGGCGGTTTCGGAGAGCCCGACCTCGTCAAGGGCCAATTGCCCGTCGTCCTCCACCTGGAAGAGCGTTGCCTGTAATTCCCGCCCGCCTCCCGAGACGAGAACCTGCGAGCGGGCCGAGAGCCCTTCCGAGCGACAAACATGACAATCGGTGCGCATAACGACGACCGGCTGGTGTTGCGTGTGCAATCGAAGGCGCCGAACACGAAGTGTTGGTTGTTCGGGACCCGTATGAGAGACGAGCGCGGTCATAGGTCGAACACCTGATCCTGACGTGGCACAGTCGCATTCCAGCCCAGTTCGCGATCGATGCGGGCGCGCAGGGCGTCCGATGCCTCGTCCTCACCGTGGACGATGAAGACGCGGGACGGCCCGCGCTGGAAGCCCGAGAGCCAGCGCATCAACTCATTGCTATCGGCATGCGCCGAGAACACCGACAGATCGTCGACCTCTGCGTTGACCGGTATCCATTGACCGTGGATCTTTATCTCTCGCGCGCCCTGAACCATCGCCCGGCCCCGCGTTCCTGCAGCCTGATAGCCGGAGAACAGGATCGTGTTTTTCGGATCGGTCGCGAAGGATTTGAGATGATGAAGCACGCGACCGCCGGTGGCCATGCCGCTGGCCGAGATCACGACCTTCGGCCAGACGCTGGTAGTGATCGCCTTGGAGCCTTCGACGTCGCGGGTATAGGTGGCGATCTCGCAGATCGCCGTGCATTCGTCATGCGTCAAGCGATGATCATCGCTGTGCGCGTGAAGGAGGTCCGTGGCATTGATCGCCATGGGGCTGTCGAGATAGATCGGCACGCCAGACAGGCGGCCTGCTGTTCGAAGCTTCCACAGATGATAAAGGAGAGACTGCGCACGGCCAACTGCGAAGGCAGGGATAACAACCGTGCCGCCACGTTTTACGGTGCGCTCGACAATCTCTCCAAGTACTTCGGTCGTGTCTGCGGGATCGTGGGTGCGGTTCCCGTAGGTAGATTCGACGACGATATAGTCGGCGTCGGCCGCGGGAGCCGGATCGGGCAGGACTGGATCGTCATAGCGCCCAAGGTCGCCGGAAAACGCAATGCGGCGGCCGGCCCATTCGATGTCTGCGCTAGCCGCACCAAGAATGTGACCCGCATAACGGAACGTCAGGAGTGCACCGCCGGGAAGCTCAAAGGCGGTTTCGAAAGGCACAATGGCAAACATTTCCACGGCGCGTTCCGCATCGCGCACGCCGTAAAGCGGCAAAGCCGGCTTGTGCTTCGAGAAACCCTTCCGATTGGCGTATTCGGCATCCTTTTCGTTCAGAAAGCCGCTATCCTTGAGGATCAACTCCGCCACGTCGCGTGTCGCGGCAGTGGCGTAGATCCGACCTTTGAATCCGTCGCGCACCAGTCGCGGGAGATAGCCTGAATGGTCGAGGTGGGCATGGGTGAGTACCACGGCATCAATGCTGGACGGGGGCACTGACAGCGGCGTCCAGTTCAACTCGCGCAGGTTCTTGAGCCCCTGGAAGAGGCCGCAATCGATCAGGATGCGCTTGTCGCCGTTGGTGATGAGGTGCTTTGAGCCGGTGACGGTGCTCGCACCGCCGAGAAATGTTAGCGTCAGCATAATGGCCTCAGATGTTGAATGCAGCGATGTCGCCGGGATGTCCGCGTCCGTCTACGGCAGCCTGCTCAGCGGGAGCGAGGAGGTTGTCCCTGCTCCAGCCGGTGAGAAGAACAGCAGCGTCGACGAGATGAGCCCAGGAGCAGCGATTGGCAAACAGCATACCCGACACATCAAGCGTTCCGCCCCGGCTGATGTAGCCGCGCGCGGCGGTCGTCCGTGGGCCGGAATCCAGCCGCCGAAGCAGGCCGAGCATAGGTTCGGGTCTCGTGTGGGAGACGATCAGGCGCGGCATGTTCGCCGGAAACAGGGCGGCGAGGTTTTCGTCACTCGCCGTGAACGCCGCCTCGATCGGGTCGCGGGGCATGCGGAAGCGGCCCGGCTCGGACATCGCCGTCACGAGAACATGGTGACCATGCGTCCTGAGCCGATAGGCCGCCTTGAGCGCTTCCTCGAGCTGATAGGCGCCGATAGCCACAATTTGCAGCTCGGCGTCTTCCGTCTCCCCCTGCACATGGGCCGCACCATCTGTTACGAAACGGTCTGCGTCTTCAGCATCGAAACGATGTGGCATGTCACGCTTGGAGACGATCAAACATCCTACTTGGCCGCGGCCATTGTAGACGGATCGCAGCGCAGCCATGGCACTGTTTGCATCGACCGGGAAAAGCACCCGCGAGGTGTCGGACATCTCGCCCAGCAGCGCCTCGCTGATGGTCGGGTCCTGATGCGATTGCTCGTTCTTCGCGTTCTCCCAGGTATGGGAAGTGACAACCAGCGGCATTGAAATCCAGCGCGGCTCCTGGCCAGCCTCGCGCTGCCGCCGGGAAAAGACGATCTCCTGCCGCACACCACCAAGCATCTTCATGGCGAAGGCTTCGTAGCTGACGATCAGATTGATCCCGCCCTTGTTGGCCAGCGCCGCACCCGCGACCGCTTCCTCATTGAGCGCGGTGATGACTGCACCGTCGATGGCGTCGGCGACGCACGTCTTTGATGTTGTTGTTATCAATTCGTTCATGCCGTCGCCGCCTTCCGTCAATCGTTCTCGTCGTCAATTCAAGCCGCCCGCCTAGGATGGGGGATCGCTGGCGGGAAAGGAATCGAACCCCACCTGTTTCACTTCGTCCAGCTCCTCCGGCGGACGCCGGTGGCGAATGAGATCGCCCTCATCGTGGGGCGCAGAGGCAATTGCATTGCCGACCAAAGAGGCGAGCCGGACGGAATTGCTTTCGTGGGGCACGGAGTCAGTCGAGACGATGCGGTCACAAAGAGCTGCGAGACGTTGGAATGAATCGTCGGCGAATATCGCATGCACCACGGCGACCACAGGCCGAACGAAACCCTGAAGCGGAAGTTGGCGGGCAGCCTCAATCAATGTATTTCCGGAGGACGCTATATCGTCTGCGAGCACCGGCTGCCGGCCTCGCCACTTCGAAAGGTCTGGTAGCTTGACTTCGACGTGGCGGTCGCCATGGCGGACCTTTCGCAGCACGGCATGTGGAGCACCGATCCGTGCCGCGATGGCAGAGACCCATTGGTCGCTTTCCTCGTCAGGACCGATGATCAAGGGTTTGTCGACCTCCGCGGCGATCCAGTCCGCAAGTAGCGGTGCAGCATGCAGCGTGTCGGTCGGCATCGTATAGAGAGGCGACAAGGCCGGATAGCGATGGAGATGCGGATCTACCGTCAGCAGCCGGTCAAAGCTCGACGAGACGAGCCTGGCGAAGCTCCTGGAGGTCACCGCCTCTCCCGGCTGGAAGCGGCGATCCTGCCGCATGTAGGAGAGGTAGGGTGCGACCAGGTTGACCTGACGGGCTCCTAGATCTCTTGCTGCATCGGCCGCGAAGATCAGCCGCAGGAAGCCGTCGTCTGGCCGTGCCAGCGTGCATACCAGATCGACGGCCTTGTCCTTCACCTCCGAGAGGATGCGAACGTAAGTCTCTCCGTCAGGAAAACGCCGCGTCTCCATTGCGCCAAGTTCCCAGCCTCCTTCGTCGGCAAGACGCCGCGCGAATATCTCGTTACCTGGCAGTGGAAGGATTAGTCGCATGGCGGGAGTTCCCGGTCGTTTGTCTACCGGCGTCATTTGTGCCTCCTGTAGGAGCGCAGAAGCTGGGCGTTGATGGCGACGATGACGGTGCTGGCCGACATGAAGACGGCAGCGACCGCGGGGGTCATTATGAGGCCAGTTCCAAAAGTAATGCCCGCCGCCATCGGGATGGCGATGGTGTTGTAGCCGGTCGCCCAGACGAGGTTCTGGACCATCTTGCGGTAGGTGGCGCGCGAGAGCCCAAGGATAGCGCCAACGTCGCGCGGGTCGCTGCGTACGAGAACCACGTCGGCAGATTCGACGGCCACATCGGTACCCGCGCCGATGGCGATCCCGAGATCGGCCACCACGAGCGCAGGCGCGTCATTCACCCCGTCGCCGACCATGGCGACGGAGAGCCCCCGCGCTTGCAATTCTTCGATCTTTTGTGATTTCTGATCAGGCAGCACTTCGGCGAAGTATTCGGTGATTCCGAGTTCCTCGGAGACAGCCTTTGCTACGCCCTCGGCGTCGCCGGTGAGCATGATCGAGCTGATCCCGAGGGATTTGAGTTCGGCGATCGCCTCCTTCGATTCCGGACGGACGATATCAGCCAGCGCAAAGAGTGCCCGCGGCTCGCCGTCGCGGACGAGAACGACAACAGTCTTGCCCTGTCCTTCCAGTCGCTTGAGACTGTCATGGGCGATGGCGTTGCCCTGCCGTGCGAGGTGCCCAGGGCTGACGATACGCACATCCTGGCCGTCCACCTTGGCCACGATGCCTTCGCCGGTGATGTTGCTGACGTCGGTTGCCTTGGGAATGATCAGGCTTCGTTCCATCGCCTCGGCTACGATGCCGTGGGCGATGGGATGCTCGGACTGGCTCTCGGCGGCCGCGGCAAAGCTGAGCTCGTCGTTTTCGTCGCCGTCGGCAAGCAAGACGATATCGCTGATACCGAAACGACCCTCAGTTAATGTGCCGGTCTTGTCGAACACGACGGCGTTGAGATTGCGCGCCCGCTCAAAGGCTGCTCGGTCGCGGATCAGCAGCCCGTTGCCGGCCGACAGCGACGTGCTGACCGCGACGACCAGCGGGACAGCGAGACCAAGGGCGTGCGGACAGGCAACAACCATGACCGTCACCATTCGTTCGATCGCAAATTCTAACGGGGCGTCAAGGAGAAGCCACCAGACGAACAGCGTGCCGAAGCCGACGACGAGCGCGATGTAGGTCAGCCAGGCGGCCGCACGGTTGGCGACGTCCTGCGTGCGCGAGCGCGTTGCCTGCGCCTTCTTTACCAATTCGATGACCTGCGACAGATAGGTTGCGTCGCCTGTCGCCATTACCTTGATGGTGATGGCGTTGGCTCCGTTGATCGCGCCGCCGATGGCGGTTGCGCCGACGCCCTTGGTCACTGGCCGCGATTCGCCGGTGAGCATGGCTTCGTTGAAACCGGACGAACCCTCAATAATCTCGCCATCCACCGGAACCTTTGCGCCGGGCCGTACGATGACTTTATCACCGGGCTGGAGGGTTGAGATCGGCACCTCTTCGAAGGAACCCTCAGCCTTAATGAGCGTCGCTGAATCCGGCAGAAGCCTCACCAATTCCTCAAGCGCACGCGATGCTCCCATAACCGAACGCATCTCGATCCAGTGGCCGAGAAGCATGATGGCGATCAGCGTCACAAGTTCCCAGTAGAGTTCCTCGCCCGGAAACCCGAAGGTGACGGCCACCGAAAAGAAATAGGCCGCCGAGATCGCTAGCGCGATCAGGGTCATCATGCCAGGCTGCCACTTCCGCAGTTCGGAGGTGAAGCCCGTCAGGAATGGCCAGCCGCCATAGACGTAGGCAATTGTCGAAAGCACGAAGAGAACGTAGCGGTCGCCTGGGAACGCCAAAGTTTCTGCGATGCCAAGCAAATGTTGGATCATCGGCGAGAGCAGCAGCACCGGCGGCGTGAGCACGAGAACCAACCAGAAGCGGCGCCGGTAGTCCGCAACCATCGCGCCGTGGTCATGTCCGCCGTGACCAGAATGCTCGGAATGGCTGGAGCCCGCGGCAGCGACGACACCGCCCTGAGCTTCATCGTTTCGATGCCCGGTGGCGTGCGCTTGATGGTTCTGATGGCCATCGTGGGAATGTGGTGAACTCATCAGGTTTTTCCTTGTCGTGGCTACGCGGCATCGGGCCAGCAGAACTGCTACCCCTCGGGTGGTCGCAGTTCTCGGCAGGCGTATCATTCCAGGGCTCAAAATCATCGGTTCGAGCCCTGGAATCCTTGATCCAGGTTAAAGTCCTCTACCGCAGATTTTTGGTATCTAAACAGCATCCACCGTCGAAACTATCTCACGACGAGGACCGGGAGCGAAGAGCGGCTTACCCCTGCGTCGATGATTTCCCAATCTGCGGCCAATCTCATAAAGGGCTGCAGGTTGTTGAAGCGAGGAGCGGGGACGGAGCCAGGCTCTTCATTTTGCCGTCTTCTGGCGAAAATCTTGATCCGATCGACCGAGTCTGCTGCGGCTGGGAGGTGTCCATGCAAAGTGAAGTTCAAGTCAATCGTCGGGATTTCCTTTATGTCGCGACGGGCACAACGGCAGTCGTCGGAGCCGGCTTCGCCTCTTGGCCTTTCATCGACATCGACCTTTCCGGAATCGAGGAAGGTATGTCGGTGACCGTCCCTCGTCGCTGCCGATCCGCTCCAGGAGCCAGGCACGATGCGGGTCGGCGACGACCGCCAGAACGGCCGGGAGTAACGCTCCCGGTCGCTCGATAGCGCTGCGACCACTTCACCACGCTCGAAACGCTTACCGCAAAAACAGAGGCGACCGAACGAACAGGCTCGCCAGCAAGAACGCGCGACACGGCACGCTCGCGGAGATCAAGGGAATAGGCCTTCGGCATCAGATGCTGGCCTCCTATCCAGCCAGCATCTTGAATCACAATCTTGAGCCTGGCGGAATCCACTTCCGATTCAACCCAACATCATCCCGCTCTAGACATTCTAAGGAATGGCATTCGCGCAGCGTCACCATGGCGTCTGCGACCAGCAATTGGATCGAAAGTCAGGCTCGAAGCGGTGTTCATCGCTGTCGAATTATCTTACGACGAGGACAGGAAGCGATGAGCGGCTCACCACCTCCTGGGTTTGGCTGCCCAGGAAGAGGCGTTCGAGACCCCGGCGGCCATGGGACGCCATAACGATCAGGGAGCAATCTTCCTCAGCCGCCGTATCAAGGATCGCTTCCGCCGGGCGGCGGTTAGGAACGTGGCGCGTTTCGCACGTAACGCCGAATCTGTCGGCGCTCGCTTTGAGGGGAGCGAGCAATTCCTGCGCGAACTTGATCTGGTCTGCATCGTAGCGCTCGAAGTCGCCGGGTCCAAGGGCCCAGCCTTCTCCCGCGTAAATCGGAAACGGCTCGGTGACCGTGACCACCACGACTTTGGCGTCGAGATTCTTTGCGAGCGAGAGCCCGTGATCGACGCCTTTTTGGGCAAGTTCCGAACCATCCGTAGCGATGAGGATATGCTTATACATATTTGTAGTATCCGTTCTGTTTCATTCGAGTGAGAATGTCGTCCCTGCGCGACGTTCAAGAATGGCACGCGCATCTTCAAGTTTGCCGATATCAGAAAGCCGGCCGGCAATTGACGCGAACACAGCTTTCCTCGATCTGAGGGCGTTGCCGCGCCCAGCGCATCGTCCGCCAGCATGCTTCGGTGCCCCCAGACGTCGACGCGCTGAAAAACCCGATAGATCGATGTTTCAGCGAGTAAAAGTCTCCGATTGTGACGCGGGGCGGGAGACTGCGCCAGGAGAACGTACTCCACTTAAGCCGAAACTACGTGGTCAGTACGTTCTCAATGTCACGCATAACGACGTCCATGCCCTGCATACCATCGATCGTAACGAGTTCCCCTCTCCGGCGATAGTAGTTCAACAGCGGCGCGGCTTTATGCCGGTATTCGTCGAGCCGTCTGGCAAAGGTTTCCCGATTGTCGTCGCTACGAGCCGTGCCGCCAGCGGCCAGCGTATCGGCGACGCGCTTTTCCATTCGCTCGATAAGCGAGGCCTGATCGACCTTCAGTTCGATCACTGCGTCAAGCTTGACACCCCTTTGCTCTAGCATCGCCGTCAGGGATTCCGCCTGCGCGACTGTCCGGGGAAAGCCGTCTAGAATGAACCCCTTGCGGCAATCCTCTTGATCGATCCGGTCGGATACCATCTGGTTGACCACATCGTCGGGTACGAGTTCGCCGCGATCCATGATCGCCTTGGCCCGGCGCCCGATTTCGGTGCCGTTGGCCACAGCAGCGCGCAGCATATCGCCTGTGGAAAGCTGAGGAATGGAGTGGCGTTCAACTAGGCGCTGCGCCTGGGTTCCCTTCCCTGCTCCCGGCGGTCCGAACAATATCAGTCTCATTGTCTCGTCTTACCCCTCGGATCTTCGACTTCCTGAACAACTCTTCGTATTGAGAACGTTGGCCTATTCGAGCGAAAATGTCGTGCCTGCGCGCCGTTCAAGAATCGCGCGCGCATCTTCAAGCTTGCCGATACCTGAAAGCCGCCCGCCAATTGACGCGAACGAAAAGCGCGACGTCAATGGCGTTGCCCTGGTTTGTAGCGGGATCGTAGAGCCCCGCTATCGGCGCCATGATGACCTCCACCACGCCCTGCGGGTTGGATTCCGTTTCCGTATATGTTCCCGCGACGGGCACCTCGCGGTCGAGTGCCGGATTGGCGACACGCTCGTATTGGCCGGCCGGAATGATCCAGGTGAGCGCCGCGACCAAAACGATTAGCCCGAACAGGATCGTAAATGCAGTCGGAAACCGAACCCTGCGTGGTTCCGCAGTGTCAGATGCAGTGGTCATTTGCGTCTTCCCATCACTCGAAGCTGAACCGCCCGATATGCGAATGGTGGTTCCCCGTGTGTGGCATCTAAACTGTCCGGCTCGCTGTCATCCTTGATCCAGGTTAAATCTCGGCCTGAGACGATGCTCAGCGCGCCATTGTTTGGGTAGCAACGAGTAGCTCTGCGCCGGCTACCAAGAACAATCGCGAGTCAAAGAGCAGGAGGATGAGACATAGAGGGCTCGCCAGGCCAAACCAGTGTGGCGGGTGAGCGACCGATCGCGGCTACGCGGAGGACAGGACGCGTCCCTAAGTAAATGCACAAAGCTGTGCAGGTTCGTTGGGACTCGCGCGATACCGGAGGTGTTCTGTGCGATACTGGTGTCGGCGAGCTGGCATCGGCTGATGACGGGTATCAGACGGCCGATGGAGTAGCAGTCTATCTTGGAATCATTCCAGCCGTGCGCGGCCGTCTCTCGGACCATGAGGAAGGCCGGATGCACGGCGGAGCGCCCTCCGGCAGCACCAGCATCACATCGTGGTCCCGCTTTCGACAACGAAACGAGCGGACAGGATCGAGGTTGTGAAATGATGGCAACGATCTCATCGCTTGCCCATGTTCGCCATGAGCGCATCGAGTTGGAACCCATTTCGATCGCAGGCACGGTCACATACGGCGGGTTTGCCAAATTTTCCGGGCGCGACCGTTACGAGATCAAGCTCTCCATCGCGCTTCCAAATCGGGAGAGACCGATTCAAGTCGCCTTTCCCAGTGATCATCGGCAGTAGTCATAAGTGTTAGACCGATCTCGCTGACCGGAAGAGAGCCTACATTTTCAAATGTCGACTGGAGTCTGATCCTGTCCCGCTTGTGACGCCGTGGCGAAGCGGTGATCGGCGGTGCGAAGGCGGGTTTCCTCGGTACCGATATAATCGCGCGTCGTGGGCACGCTCGTAATGCTCTTGGCGATCTGCATCTGAAACACCATCATGCCCTGATGGCGGAACGCCATCTCCGAGACGGTAAGATAGAACTCCCAAAGTCGGGCGAAGCGCTCATCATAGAGATCAACTGCCTCTGCCCAGCGCGCGACGAACTGAACCGCACCGGGTCTGCCGGAGGCTGTTTGGTTTAAGTTATGCGGCCATGGCTGGTTCGTCCAGCATGGCGTAATATCGCTCCTCGGCTTCGGCTGGCGGAATATTTCCAATGGGCTCCAGAAGACGACGGTTGTTGAACCAATCGACCCATTCGAGTGTGGCGAATTCAACCGCCTCAGCGGTGCGCCAGGGTCCACGCCGATGGATGACCTCGGCCTTGTAGAGACCATTGATCGTTTCGGCGAGGGCATTGTCGTAGCTGTCGCCGACACTTCCGACAGATGGCTCAATACCTGCCTCTGCCAACCGCTCGGAATAGCGAATGGACACGTATTGAACACCCCTGTCCGAATGATGCACAAGACCGCCGCCGTGAAGGGGACGCCGATCATGAAGCGCCTGTTCAAGAGCATCGAGAACGAAAGTTGCATGCGCCGTCCGGCTGACCCGCCAGCCGACGATACGCCGGGCGAAGGCATCGATGACGAAGGCGACGTATACGAAGCCCTGCCAGGTGGAAACATACGTAAAATCGCTCACCCAGAGCCTGTTCGGCGCGGGGGCCTTGAACTGGCGGTTTACGCGGTCGAGCGGACTGGGCGCGGATTTATCCGGGACCGTCGTTTTGATCGGCTTGCCACGGATGATGCCTTGAAGACCCATGGCCTTCATAAGCCTGGAAACCGTGCAACGGGCGATATCGAAACCTTCCCTCTGCAGTTGCCGCCAGACCTTGCGCACGCCGTAAACTTGGAAGTTCTCGTCGAACACACGACGTATCTCGATCTTCAAGGCAATGTCGCTGCGGGCGCGGGTCGACAGCCGATCCACGTCCAGGCGCTTGGCAATGTTCTCGTAATAGGTGGACGGGGCAATCGGCAACAGCCTGCAGATCGGCTCGACCCCGAACACCGCTCGGTATTCGTCGATGAAGGAAATCATCGCTTCAATGGGCGGTCGAGCTCCGCCATCGCGAAATATGCAGACGCCTTGCGCAAAATCTCGTTGGCTTGGCGAAGCTCGCGGTTCTCCCGCTCAAGAGCCTTCATCTTCTCGGCCACATCACTCGGTAGTCCAGCTCTCTTACCGCTGTCGACCTCAGTCTTCTTGACCCATTCATGCAGCGTTGCAGGCGAGCAGCCGATCTTGGCAGCGATTGATGAAACCGCAGCCCACCGTGAAGGGTGCTCGGTTTCGTGATCCAGCACCATACGAATGGCGCGGTTGCGGACTTCAGGTGAAAACTTGTTCGTTGTCTTGCTCATATCGGCTCCACTTTCTCAGAAGTTGGAGCCTCCGGCAAATCCGGTGCGGTTCATCCCAACCGAAACGATACGGTCGAACTGCCCATCCATCTCGCGGTAGTCGCGAAGCTGAAAGTTCAGGCGTTCGCCGTATGGCGCTTTCGCGGCTCTCTTCGTGGCGTACTGGTGTTGCTCCTCGGAGAGCGTAATTCCTGTCACCTCCGCTCGATAGGTTTCGGCAAGGAAGAGCGCGAGACCTCCCCATCCGCAGCCAATGTCGAGGATGCGGGCGCTCGGCTCGATAAGTAGCTTGGCGGCAAGATGTCTTTTCTTTGCCAGCTGCGCTTCATCGAGCGACTGGCCCGAATCCTCGAAGTAGGCGCAGCTATATTGACGGTCGCCATCCAGAAACAGGTCGTAAAGCCGTCCGTCGAGATCGTAGTGATGCGCCACATTCAGTCGCGAACGTCTGCGCGGATTATGCTGATTGATACGACGCAGCGCCAAGCGTGCGCCGTACAACGCGCGCGAGGTGATAGAAGGCTGTTGGCTACCACCCTGCGAGAGGAGAAGGTGAAGAAGGTCCGCAACGGTGCCTTGATCGATTTTCAACTGCCCATTGACGTAGAGCTCGCCGAGCCTCAGTTCGGGATCGGCGAGAATCTGGCGCTGCGAAACCTTTGAAGCAAAGCTCACAGCGATGGGCGGACCATTGCCGTTGCCAAACACCGCCGTGTTGCCCTGGGCAGTCCTTACCTGAAGCGTGCCCGATTTGATCAGCCGATCAAGGGCTCTGAGTAGAATAGCGTCCACGTAATTTACCGTCGTGCGTGAGAGATACAGAGCGGCGCAAGTTTGACGTGATCCACGATTTTCAGACTTTAACGTGGATCAATAAAATGAGCGAAAACCCTCTACGACCAGAAGGAAGCCCCTTCGGGCCACCCGGCGCGCTTGGACGTGTCCGTCACTCGCGTGTGAACTCTCAAGTTGGTCTGGCTACCAGCCGCGGAAAGTACCCTGGCACGTTTCTCATATATCGCGCATAGGCATCGCCGAATTGTGCAAGCACTTCCTGTTCTTCACGGCGGGCGAGCCTCCAATACATGACGACAAGGACCGGAAACATAGCAGCGGTTAGCAAAGTGGGCCACTGGAGCAGGAATCCGAACATCACGAGTACGAAACCCCCATACTGAGGATGGCGAACCCAGGCGTAGACGCCAGTTGTGGCGAGCACGCCCTTTTTCTGCGCCTCGTAGAGGACCTTCCATCCCGAGGCGATGACCATGAACCCACCACCAATGAAGACGAAGCTCAGAACATGAAAGGGGCCAAAATGCGGATTGAGCCGCCAGCCGAAGACCGTCTCCAGCAGGTGTCCGGCATCGTGGGAAAGCCAGTCGATCTGAGGATAGCGCGTCTGCAACCAGCCTGACAGAAGATAGATTGTGAGCGGGAACCCATACATTTCCGTGAAAAGCGCAATGATGAAGGCGCTGTATGCCCCAAATGAGCGCCAATCACGAGCGGTTGCCGGCTTGAAGAAGCTGAACGCGAAGAAGATGAAAACGGCAGAGTTGAGAATCACCAGGGACCAAAGCCCATATGCAGGAATGTCCTCATGCATAATTTTGCTCCTGAAACTCTCAATGTTGATGGGGAGGACGCTTCGAACTCGGCGAAGATGAGCTTCCGCCTCGATGGTCGTGTCCGCCGTGGCGTCCGTGCATGAAGATGTGGAGGAGCGGACAAGCGAGAATTATCAGCCACGGCAGCCACCCGAGCAGATGGGCCCGATGCTCGGCAATCAGGTAGAAGGCGCCGATGGCCAGGAACCCCCATAGTGCGATATTCGTGGCGGAAATGCGCCGCGGAGGTTGGTCGTCGTTGCTGGGCTGTCTAATCTTGGGTGGCATGGTCCTTGTCCGCCTTTCAGCACAGAGATTTCGTCTCGACGCAGGCGACGCAGCGGTTGGGGTCAAGCGCGGAGCAGCGGGCCTGCATCGATTGCGGAGACAACAATGTGCGCACTGGAAAGCAAAAACCTTGATCTCTGTTATAGTTTTGTTTGGGCTTGGGCCCTGGCGAGCGAAACTGTCCGCCGCAGCTCGCGGGCACTCGGCGTAGATGCGAGTGGCCGGAGACCGCCGCGGCCGGACGGGGATGACGTTTGGTGTGACTGGCGCCAAAGCGGCGGCAAACTTTAACCCAGATCAATCTTCGGCTCAGCGCCATCAGCTACCTAGTTCGCGTACAGATTTCGTCAAAATGAAGAGCACAGGAACGTAATAGTGGCCATGGGCGCTGTAGTTGGAGCGCGGGGCCGGTGGGTTTCGTTACCTAGTCAGAATGATAATGAGATGAACACCAAGACACAGTTCAACATCTGGTACTGGTTCGCGGCGTTCGCCGGCCTGATGCTTTTTCAATATTTGTTTACGATCGCGAGCCAGGTCGCTGAGATTCCCTATAGTGAGTTCGAAAGCCACCTTCAGGCGGGTAGAATCGCCGAAGTGCAGGTTTCTGATCGCTACGTCCAGGGAAGCTTCCGGCAAGCACTGGAGAGTGGACAGACCCGTTTCATTACGACGCGTGTCGAACCCGACTTCGCCGAGCAGCTCCGCCAGAACGACGTAGTCGTCACCGGGCAGATCGAGAGTACGTTCCTGCGTGACCTGCTCTCATGGATCGTTCCGATGGCGCTGTTCATCGGCGTCTGGGTGTTCCTCATGAGACGGATGGGGGGTGGTGTCGGCGGCGGCCTGATGCAGATCGGCAAGAGCAAGGCGAAGGTCTATGTTGAGACAGACATCAAGGTGACGTTTGACGACGTGGCCGGCGTCGACGAGGCCAAGGACGAGTTGCAGGAGATTGTCAACTTCCTGAAGAACCCGGATGAATACGGCCGGCTCGGCGGACGCATGCCGAAGGGCGTGCTGCTGGTCGGCCCCCCCGGCACTGGCAAGACCCTGATCGCAAGGGCCGTTGCCGGCGAGGCACAAGTGCCGTTCTTCTCGATCTCGGGTTCGGAATTCGTGGAAATGTTCGTGGGCGTAGGGGCCGCGCGTGTCCGCGATCTCTTCGAGCAGGCCCGCGCCAAGGCTCCTGCCATCATCTTCATCGACGAGTTGGACGCGCTCGGCCGCGCGCGCGGCGCCGGCCCGATGATGGGCGGCCACGACGAGAAGGAACAGACGCTCAACCAACTTCTGGTCGAGTTGGACGGCTTCGATCCCACCGTCGGTGTGGTGCTGCTGGCGGCCACCAACCGGCCGGAAATCCTCGACCCGGCCCTCCTGCGCGCCGGCCGCTTCGACCGGCAGGTTCTGGTCGACCGGCCGGACAAGCAGGGCCGCATCCAGATCCTGCACGTCCACATGCGCAAGGCGAGGCTTGCTGAGGATGTCGATGCCGAAAAGGTCGCGGCGCTGACCCCGGGCTTCACCGGCGCCGATCTGGCCAACCTCGTCAACGAGGCTACGCTGCTGGCTACCCGCCGTAGGGCTGATGCTGTTACGATGGATGATTTCAACAACGCCGTCGAGCGCATCGTCGCCGGGTTGGAGAAGCGAAACCGCCTTCTCAACCCGAGAGAACGCGAGGTTGTGGCCTATCACGAGATGGGCCACGCGCTTGTCGCCATGGCGCTACCCGGCTCGGACACCGTGCATAAGGTGTCGATCATCCCGCGCGGGATCGGGGCGCTCGGCTACACCATCCAGCGCCCGACCGAGGATCGCTTTCTGATGACCAGAGAGGAACTCGAGAACAAGATGGCGGTTCTGCTCGGCGGCCGGGCGGCCGAGAAGATCGTCTTCGATCATCTTTCCACGGGAGCGGCCGACGACCTTGCCAAGGTCACGGACATCGCACGCGCCATGATCATGCGCTACGGGATGTCGGAAAAGCTGGGTCATGTCGCCCTGGAGAAGGATCAGCGCTCCTTCCTGACACCAAACCAGATGGCAGCCTATCCTCAGCCTCGCGACTATGGCGAGGCGACAGCCGACGCAATCGACGGGGAGGTGCGCGCGATCATCGATGGTGCGTTCGAGCGAACGATCCGTTTGCTCAAGGAGCGTCGAGACCTTTTGGAGCGCACGGCCCGTAGACTGCTGGAGAAGGAAACCCTCGACGAGGCGGAGCTTGCCGCGTTGACGGGGACCACAGAGGATGCCGACATGACAGTGCCAATCAGCCTGTCAACACATTGAAACGAGCCTTCACATCATCAACCGCGAGCCGGCGCTCGCCGTAACTGTCGGGGGTCCTGATCTCGCTTAAAGAGCCGAATGCATTCAAGTGGAAGCTAATCCCCGCCGCGCATTCTAACCGCCGTCAGGCTGGCGGTAGAGTCTCAAAAGAGGTAACAAGATCGCTAACCTTTCGGGCACAGGAACCGATCCGGACGTCGACCCCGGCCGCGCAGAGCTTGTCGCGCTCGGATGCTCCGACATATCCGCAGATCAACCGAATTGACCCGCTGGCAAGGATCAAGTCGCAGGTTGACTCGTTCGTTCTGGCTGCGTTTGAACGGAACCGCCGCTTACGTGACGCTGGGTCGACGACGAGCAAGCCATCGCTTTTGGCGAAGAAGGGACTTAGCACAGCCCTTCTTTGGCTGCGAGAGACCAGCAGGGCTACGGAACGCTTTAGATCAAACGCGGGCGAGGCTGTCGATACCATTCGTGGCTCGTGAAACACCGCTCATTTCTCCCACTTTTCATATAATTATGATTAGTCTGGACGCGACGCACTTTAATCTCGATCAAGTGCGCTCCCAACCATCGTTGCCGCCAATTGGTGGCAATTTGCTTCGCGATCAATGTTGGTTGCTCAGCCCCAGCCGCCTCGCGATCTCTTGATCCCCGTCAAAGTGTCATAATTAATATGTGCGATGGTGCGACGTTGCATGACATGCGACGGGATGGAATACTGCCGTGCAAATACGGGAGTTGGGCGAAACAGTCAGGAGGCGGCGGGTAAGTGAACATGCTCAAGCTACTGGCATTGCTGGTTGTTTGCACGGTTTCCTTCTTCATGCAGGGGAAGCTGGCCTTCGCGCATGAGGGAAGTTTCGCGCCGGCTCAGTCGATCTCCCAGCGTCACATGGCCCTAAGTCCCGAATTCGCCGCGCCATTGCCCCCGAATGACTGCGCATCCCAACGGATATGCTGCATGGTAGTATGTTCGCCATGCCAAGTGCTCATAGCCGGGCACCGAACCGAGTTCACCTGGAGACTAGGTGAATCTTCGACCATCCCCGCTCTTAGCGACGATTGCCTCCGGTCAATCATACTTGGCCAAGATCCTCCGGTCCCACGATCCCATCGCATCTAGTTTTTCCTCGGTGTTCTGACGAAGGCGCGGGTGCTTGTTCTGTATGCTGTTCCGCAGAAGCTGCGGCGGTTAAGCGCGACCACGGCGCCGTTGTGACGGAGCGAGGATTTCATCAGCACGAGTAACTGGTTGCGGAAACAGCCATCGGAGCGGGATTACGCCCGGCGACTGTAATAAAAGCTGGCATCGAGCGTCCTTACAAAATGAGGTAACCGGGTCGCACTGCCGCGACCGATGAGATAGTTCCAACGTGGACGGAGTAGACCATTGTTTCAAGGACTTACGGCACAGGAAGCTGCACGCCCTTCGGGCGGTCCGCTTGATGATTTGAGCAGGCGTCCAAAGTGCCCGAAAGACGGAGCCGACAGCGAGGCTTGGGCTCCGGTGATAGGATTACCGCCATCGACGGATGCCTACCGGCTTCTCCCGCGTTTTCGAACGGGAGATCGCAGGATGCCGGTTGGGCGGGACCTGTTCCGCTTCGGCGAGACAAGCAAGTCGATCTTCAACCTTCTGTCCGGCTGGGTAGCGATCTACACACTGCTTGAAGATGGCAGGCGGCAGATTGTCCATTTCGCGCTACCAGGAGCGGTCATGGGAGTGCCGACTTCAAACGGGGCTAAAATCAGCTACGGGGCGCAGGCCCTGACGGAAGTGGTTGTTTCTGTCATCCCGAACACTATGCTAACAACCGTTTTGAAGGACGATCCCGAGGTCAGCATGCGGCTCGCGAGCAGACTGGCCCGTGACATTAGTGTAGCCTATGACCATATGACGAGTATCGGGCGTCGCACTGCGCGAGCGCGCGTCGCGTACCTTCTCCTTGAACTGTTCACGCGGCATCGGGCCCAATGGCCCGGCAACCATATTGAGGAGATGGCAATCCCTCTTACACAGGAACAGATCGGGGACGCCACGGGCCTTACCTTCGTTCACGTGAACCGTGTTCTAAGCACGTTGCGCAAAGACAAAATCGTGCATTTCCACTATCGGCGTCTCCGAATACTCGATCCTGATCGACTGATCGAGGTAGCCGGGGTTGACGCGCAAACCGCGATGTCATGGTTTGAGTGACGATCACCTGAACGCCCCCTTCGAACCAATCAGGATCCGCCATAGCGCTCCACGATCACGAGGCCGATCGCCGTCAAGACCAGACCGAATGCCAGCGAGGGCCCGAACTGCTCGCCGAAAAAGCCGATACCGAGCAGCAGGGCGAAGACCGGCGTCAGGAGGGTGAATGCATTCGCCTGGCTGAGCGGAACGCGATCGAGCACCCAAAACCAGAGCCAGTACGCCAAGGCTGTTCCGGGAAGGGCCAGAACGATCAATGAGAACACGAAGTCGGACGAAAGGTGTATCTTAAATGGCTGTTCCAGCGCCAACGCCATAACTGCCAGAGGGATTGCTCCGAGGAGAAGCTGCGCCGACATTGCGACCAAAGGGTCAATTCGGTTTCTGACACCTTTCATCAGGACATTGCTAACGGCGAGGCCAGCGGCTGCCAAGACGATGAAGGCCGGTCCTATCACGCCATCGAAGCCTTGCTTGATGTCGAGCTGAGGCAAGGCAACGACGACGATCCCGAGGAACCCGATCGCCAATCCAACGTATTGTGCGGGTCGCAACCGCTCCGAGAGGAATGCAAATGCTAGCGCGGCCGCGATCAGGGGCTGACAGTTGGCAATGACAGTCGCGAGCCCTGGCGAAACAAATTCAGCAGCGTGGAACATCCCGAAATAGGCCGATGTGGTGGCTCCAAGGCCAATGAACGCGAGAGCAATCCACGATCGGAAATCAGTTGGAATGGGCCGCCGAAGCATTATTGCGACCACGCCCAAAACCAAGCCTGCCAAAACAGCCCTGAGTGTCGCGAAAGTCATATGCGAGACGTGTGTCAGGCCGAGCGTGATGAGCGGAAAGCAGAGAGCGTTGAGAAAAGCGACCAGCAGGAGAATGAGTGTGAAGCGAGAACCCATCATGCGTCCACCCAGCGACCTAGCCAGCCGTAAAAGACTGCTCCATGCACTGCGACGACAGATCACCTGTTTCTTTCCTGTATGACAACGCTTTCGGCGATCCTAAAGAACGGGTCGCTATACATCTCTTGGTGACTTCTCGTAATTTAAAATGGCAGCACGTGCTGCGGCGATCTGCACCGCCTTCTCGCAGTAGCAATCGAGAAAACCGTGGATGGGACAGGTCCGGCACATCTCCTCTAGGCGCTTGCGAAGCGCGCGACGGCCTCGGTGCAACCGGACGGTGATGTTGTTCAGCGAGGTTCCAAGGCTTGCGGCAAGCCGATCGCGTGGCTCGCCGAGAATGTCCGCGCGCCAAATGATGTCCGCATATTCCGGCTTAATCGTAGGCAATAAGCGGTACAAACAATTGCAAATGGTTGCCTCAAGCCCTAGGTCGGACTCGGCGGAGTGGTTCTCTAAACTGTGGGGATCGACCTCTGTTTCGCGCTTGCGACGCCTTATCTGGTCTCGCTGATGGTCGACGATAGTCGTCGCAAGAATCCTCCCCAACCAGCCACGCACAGTACGTACGTCGCGAAGCTGAAATGACTGCTCCAGGGCGCGTAAGGAGAACCGTTGAAGCACTTCCTCCGCCTCGTCCCGGTCGCGGAGCCGATTTTCAAGAAAACGCATTATTTCTTGCCGTACCTCGACCAACGCTCGCTGGAGGGCTGCATCGTGCGGCTTGGCACCGTCGCCGTCCCAAATCCTTCCTAATGTTTCATGATCTTCATTGCGGGTCATTGAATGCTCCTGTCTAGTGAGCCAGAGCTTGCTCAACTATTCGGTGCGCCACTTCGATGGGTAGAAATGCAGCGCACCGGTTAGCGAAACCGCGTCGCCGCGCCGAGAATTCAAACGGGACATTTCCCGTTAGTCGCTCGTATCAAACACCAACGGCGAGTACGCGCCTTGCGCCAGGTTAAACATTCAGGCGATCTGGTCGGGCCTGAATCACGCTGCCAGCCCCATCCGAACCAGGTAGGCTTTTCGCCTGCATCTTGGCCATCACGTTCGCGCGATGCACCTCGACCGTCCTGGGGCTGATTTCGAGGTCATATGCGATCGACTTGTTCGGCCGTCCTGCAACCATACCTGAGAGAACCTGACGTTCGCGCTCGCTCAGGTGCTCCAGCCTCGGGTGGATTGTAGTGGACAGGAGCCCGTCATGGCGCCAAGAACGACCGCTCGCCGCCACCGACGCGACCGATGGTTGGCGTCGGAGCGGATCGTCAGGGCGTTCCGTGTCCTGGTGTCTCACAGTTCATGAAGATTTCATCTCGATTCACCTGCTCCACCGCCGCAGCGTCCACTTTCGGATCTCGCTGAACCAAAGGACGTTGCTGCCCATAGCGACGCAGACCAGCCACTGTTCGAGCGGCAGTGGGACTGTTCCGAACGCCACGTTGAGCGGGGCGAAATTGACGACCGCAACCTGGAGCAGGAATGACAGGCCAATCGCTGCCCACAGCCACCGGTTCATGAACAAATGGCTGAAGGCGCTGGTGGTTTCGGAACGCGCATTGAAGCAATTGAACAATTGGGCAAGGACCAGCACGGTGAACCCGGCGGTGCGGGCCTGATCGAGACTCTGCGCGCCCTCGACCAGCCCGCCGGGCAGGTAGAGATCGATCGTGAGAAGCGTCGCCAGCGCCATTACGAGACCGATAGCGATCACGCCGCGCCACATGCGCCCGTCGATGGCGCGCTCGTTTGCCTTGCGCGGCGGACGCGCCATCACATCGTCGGTTTCCGGATCGATGCCCATCGCAAGCGCGGGACCGGAATCGGTGGCCAGATTGATCCAAAGGATCTGGGTGGCTAGCAACGGCAGCACCAACTCGCCGCCGCCACCTAGCCCGATCACGCCAGCCCCGACGACGCCAAGGAACACGGTCAGAACCTCCCCCATATTGGAAGACAGCAAATAACGGAGGAACTTGCGGATATTGTCGAAGATGGCGCGCCCTTCGCGCACCGCTTCGACAATGGTGGCGAAATTGTCGTCGGCCAGGATCATCTTGGCCGCCTCCTTGGTGACTTCGGTCCCGGTGATCCCCATGGCGATGCCGATATCGGCTGCCTTCAACGCTGGGGCGTCATTGACGCCGTCGCCGGTCATCGCCACCACATTGCCGTGGGCTTGCAGCGCATCGACGATGCGCAGCTTGTGCACGGGCGCCACGCGGGCGGCGCGACGTAGAAGAACGATGGAATCCGGCGTGCTAGCTCCCGATCATGACGACTATCCTTGACATACATCAAATCCATGGACTGGCCATGCCATATTCGGTATGGGGAGGCGTATGGAGCGTAGCATTACATTTGCATTTTTGATTTGAGATGAGCTCGCTGAGCTACGGCCTGATGAGCGCGTCGCCACAGCGACCATGCGATGACATGGGCGGGGTGGATATGCCGTCGTGCAAGGCGGGTGGCGATGCGGCGGATTCCTGAACCGACCAGCGGATGAGCGGCGGGTTCCCGATCCTGTCCGGCGCGTCGTTTTGGGAGCGCGGCATTGGCCTCATGGCGGATGGTGGCCATCATGGCGAAGGCGAGCATGACGAGCGAAACGTGGCGATGCCAGCCGTGCCAGGATCGGCTCTCGTTGTGGTCGAGACCGAGTTCGTTCTTGAAGAAAAAGGACTTGACCTTCCACCCGCTGGAAGGGGTAGGGATTGAAATAGCGGGGCCGGACGAGATCTGGCCGGGCCCTGCCTGCTGTCGCAAAGAAATCATTGGATGCGACACCGATGGCACCGAGGCGTTGCATGACACACGTTCATCACAAAGAGCACATCGCTGAATCAGCGGGGCAGCAGCATCCAGCAGGCCACGGCAAGTCCGCTCGCGGCGACGCCGGAAACTCCAGCCATTCAGGGCACGATCACGGCGAGATGGTGGCCGACTATCGGCGAAGGTTCTGGATATCGCTCGTCCTGACCCCGCCGGTCCTGCTGCTGTCTCCGATGATCCAACACTGGTTTGGCATCCAGGGCAGCCTGGATTTCCCCGGAAGCGAGTTTCTGCTGTTCGCCCTTTCGACCGTCGCGTACGTCTATGGCGGCTGGCCTTTCCTGACGGGTTTCACGTCCGAGCTACGCGCAGGCAAGCCCGGCATGATGACGCTGATCGCGCTCGCGATCTCCGTCGCATACGTCTACTCCGCCGCCGTCACCTTCGGTCTCCCGGGCACGTCCTTTTATTGGGAGCTGGTGACGCTGATCGTCATCATGCTTCTCGGGCATTGGCTCGAGATGCGCTCGGTTATGGGCGCTTCCCGCGCACTCGAAGAGCTCGTCCGCCTGCTGCCGGACACGGCGGCGCGGCTGGACGCGTCCGGTGCTGTCACCGAGGTCCCCATCTCCGACCTCGTTCCCGGGGACCGGGTCCTCATCCGCCCTGGCGCCAAGGTCCCCGTCGACGGCGCTATCGTGGAAGGCAGGTCCTCTTTCAACGAGGCGATGCTGACAGGGGAATCGCGCCCGGTGTCGAAGGAAACGGGTGACAGCGCGATCGGCGGCGCCATCAACGGCGCGAACGTCGTCACGATCGAGGTCACGGCGACGGGCGACAAGACGTACCTGGGACAGGTCATCAACCTCGTCAGGGAGGCGCAGGCGACGCGGTCCCGCACCCAGGACGTGGCGAACCGGGCAGCGGGCTGGCTCACCTACATCGCCCTTGCAGTTGGTTTCGGATCACTCGCCTATTGGGTCTTCGCAGGCGAGAGCTGGCAATTCGCCATCGAGCGCATGGTCACGGTGATGGTCATCGCCTGTCCCCATGCGCTGGGCCTGGCAGTGCCGCTGGTCGTGGCCGTGAGCACGTCCCTGAGCGCTGGCAGCGGGCTGCTTATCCGCGACCGCGCCGCCTTCGAGCGCGCGCGCAATCTGGATGCGGTCGTCTTCGACAAGACCGGGACGCTGACGGAGGGGCTGTTCGGCGTAAGCGACACCGTTCTTCTCGCGGGTGGGAGCGAAGAGGAGGAACTGCGGTTTGCCGCTTCCGTCGAGAGCCATTCCGAACATCCGATCGCCCAAGGAATCGTGGCAGCCGCAAAGGAGAGGGGCATCGACTTTCCCGCTCCCGGCAAT
>NZ_UEYQ01000026.1 GCF_900492205.1 Ciceribacter sp. T2.26MG-112.2 | reverse complement strand
ATCAATGAGCGGATAGCGAAACTGGCGCGTCGCCGAACGCTCGGGAAAGCTGGCTTCGCAAAAAGCCGAACCAAACCCCACTGACCGGATGCTGAAGACCCATCCGCGGCCTACGCCGGATGCTTACGGCGGAAGGGCTATCCTGCGGGCTTCATCGCATTGAACGGCTGATGCGCCAGAATGCCCTGAAGGCGCGTCCCAGGCGGTGTCGCCTGCCGAAGGATGCGGGCGAGCGTTCGGTAATCGGACCGAATGTGCTTGAACCGTCGGTTCCATGCCGAGCGACCGAAGCAGAAATGGGCGGCAGACTTCACCTGTATCTGGACGGCGGCGGGCGTTGTGTTCGTGGGGCATCGGGCACGGATCATAGGCATTGTTGGTGATCTTATCTGCACTTCTGCGGACCCTTGAAAAGGATCCATGCACTAACCCCTATTTCCGCCGCTCGTTCAACATTCCCGAATAGCTGTGGCGTTCGATGGCTTAGCCCATTGGCCGGAAGGCGGTCGCAGATATCCCGAAAGGGATCAGGGCGATGTCTGTCCTCACGCCGACGTTCAGACCTGCACGAAATGCCCCGCAGCGACTTCGCGGTATGCGCGCGGGGGTGGTTCGTAGCCGATGGGACGCACGGGGCTTTTCAGTTCATCGACAGCCGCATTGCGCCTCAAACCGCGCCGGGCGGGGTCCGGCACGGGTACGGCCGCCATCAGCTTCTTCGTATAGTCGTGCTGCGGATTGTCGAAGATCGCGGCACGCGGACCGATCTCGACGATTTCGCCGAGATACATGACCGCGACCCGGTGGCTGATCCGCTCCACCACGGCCATGTCATGGCTGATGAACAGGAAAGCGAGATCGAACTCCTCCTGCAGGTCCATCAAGAGGTTGCAGACTTGCGCCTTGATGGAGACATCCAGCGCCGAGACGCTTTCGTCGGCTACGATCACTTTTGGATTGAGCGAAAGCGCACGGGCAATGGCGATGCGTTGGCGCTGACCACCGGAGAATTCATGCGGATAGCGGCCCATCATATCCGGGTTGAGTCCGACCTTGCGCAGGAGATCCGCAACTTTCTCGGTTGCCTCCTCCCTGTTCCCGAGCCGGTGTTTCAGATAGGGCTCGGCGATGGCCGCTCCCACCGTCATGCGCGGGTTGAGGCTTGAGAACGGATCCTGGAAGATCATCTGCACGCTGCGGCGCATGGCACGCAGGCTTGGCTGATCCAGCGCAAGCACATCGTAGCCGTCAAGATGGATTTCGCCGCTTTTCGGCTCGACCAGCCGAGTGATCGAACGGCCGGTCGTCGATTTGCCGCAACCCGATTCCCCGACGATCGAAAGCGTCTCGCCCTGGAAGAGCTCGAACGAGATGTCCTCAACGGCATGCACGGCGCCGGTCTGGCGGCCGAATAGACCACTGCGGATCGGGAACTGCGTCACGAGATTCTTGACAGACAGCACCGGAGTCTTGCGGGTGTCGACGGTATCGGCCACCTCTGTCGGCTCACTCGCCTTGCCCGTGCCGATATCGACAATGGGAAAGCGCAGTGGCCAGGCATGACCGTGCATCGAGCCCAGCTTCGGAACGGCGGCCAGAAGGGCGCGCGTGTAGGGATGCTTGCCACGATGGAAAACATCGGCGGTCGGCCCCTGCTCGACCGTTTCCCCACGCAGCATCACTATGGTGCGATCGGCGATCTCCGCGACGACACCCATGTCATGGGTGATGAAGAGGACCGACATGCCTTCCTCTTCCTGAAGCACCTTGATGAGGTCGAGAATCTGGCCCTGGGTCGTGACGTCGAGCGCGGTGGTCGGCTCATCGGCGATCAGCAACTTGGGTCTGGAGGCGAGCGCCATGGCGATCATCACGCGCTGGCGCATGCCACCTGAAAATTGATGCGGGTATTCGTCGAACCGGTTGGCGGCATTGGGAATGCGGACCTTTTCCAGAAGCCGCACGGTTTCGGCACGCGCCTCGGTTTTCGACATGCCCTTATGCCGCGTCAACACCTCGGAAATCTGTCGCCCGATCGTGAAAATCGGATTGAGGCTCGTCATTGGCTCTTGAAAGATCATGGCCGCGTCATTGCCGCGAACCTGCTGCATCTCGCTTTCGCTGAGGGACAGGATGTCCTTGCCGTTGAGGATAATGCGGCCTTCGACGCGACTCGTGTCCCGGGCCAGCAGGCGCATGATGGAAAGCGATGTCACGCTCTTGCCGGAACCGGATTCGCCGACGATGGCAACGGTTTCGCCGGGCTTCACGTCGAAGGAGATGTTGCGCACCACCGATCGCCATTGGCCGTCGACCAGGAATGAGGTCGTCAACCCCTCGACAGAGAGAACGGCGGGCATCTCGGCTTGGGCGGCGGCGGCTGTCGTCATGGGGCTCATGGCTTTCCTGGTCCGGTCATGCATGTCGGGGGCTGTGGTTCACACGGGCTTCAGTGGCGTTGCAAACGAAGGCGAGGGGCGTCCTTCGGCGATGCGCGCGGCCTCGAGTTCTGCGATCTTGCGGTCGATCTCCGTGCGGTCCGTCAGTCCGTGTGGGTTCTCACGGGTCGGCATGGTCTGCGCCACATGGAGATAGCGCTCCTGCGCGACAGCATACAGCCGGCGGAGTTCCACCAACGGGTCCGGATGGTCGTCGGCACGGATATCGAGCCAGGGATAATCCTGGTCCCGGTAGATCACGAGTGCCGCCGACTGCTTGCCGCGTTTGTCACCGCCGGCCGCTTCTCCGGCATCCATGGCCGCCAGCAATCGCTCGGCGAAAGGCGCATCCGCCAGCGCCTTGTAAACCCTGAGCGTCTCGGCGATGACCTGCGGACCAGCCAGCATATTGCCGGCAACGGACACATTGTCGTCGACGATGTGCCCGGCCCAGTCGATGCATTTGGAACCGGTGAAGGCTGCATTGCGTCCTGTAGCGTCAGTCAGATGCAACTGGCGCTGTTGGCACCCGTCATCGCGGGCCGTCAGCGACGAAATGATTTCCTCGGGGGAACGGCCCTGGGCCAGCAGAGCAAGGCCATCCGTGCCGTAAAGGGGACTGACGAAGGCCTGGGTGGCAATGGCGCCCACCCGGCCGCGAATATGTGGAACGGCGGCGCCGACGGCGAAGAAACGGCTTGCCACCGCCACGGCCAGATGGCCCGTCTGCGGATCACGTGCGACAATAGACCAGGTCATGACTATCTCCCTATTGCATAGGCTTGCATGAGACGCGGCGTCGCTGCGGCGCGCATCAAGCCGTCCGCATCTCTCCTGGCCGCTGTCAGTCGACCGACGGTCCACGGATCGGCTGGCGTGATCTGGTGACCCATGGCGGCCAGTCTGGAGATCACGTCACTGCCGATATTGCTTTCGATCATCAGGTTTCCGGGCTGGCTTGTACGCGGGTAGAAGGAGCCCGGGAAATGCGACGTGTGGAACAACGGCATGTCGATTGCCGCCTGCAGGTTCTGCTTGTGGTGGACGTAGCGCAGGAAGAAGGAAAGCTGCCACTGATCCTGCTGGTCGCCACCCGGCGTGCCGAATGCGAGCGTCGGCTTGCCCTCGTAGAGCGCCAGGGAAGGCGTCAGCGTCGTGCGGGGGCGCTTGCCGGGTGCCAGCGAGGTCGGCAATTCGGGCTTCAGCCAGAACATCTGGGCGCGAGAATTGAGGCAGAAGCCGAGACCCGGAACGATGGGGGAGGATTGCAGCCAGCCGCCGGACGGCGTCACCGACACCATGTTGCCTTCGCGGTCGATGACGTCGATGTGGACGGTGTCGCCGCGTTTTTCGGTCAGGTGCGACATGGTCGGCTCGTAGACCGCGCCGGTGCCCGACATGCCAGCCAGCATTTCCATGGTGAGGTCGTATTGGGTCTCGTAACCCGGCAGCTTGCCCGGGCAGAGCGTCATCGACGCCTGCGAAGAGATCAGCTTGCGCCGCTCGTCGTTGTAGCTGTCGGACAACAACCGGTCCATCGGGACGGTGGCGAAGGACGGATCGCCGTAGTAGACCTCGCGATCGGCATAAGCGAGCTTCATCGCTTCGACGACCGTGTGGACAAAATCGGCACCCCCGGGGTCCATGGCGGCGATATCGATGCCCTTCAGGAGCGCCAGCGACTGCAACAGCACAGGACCCTGGCCCCAGGGACCGGTCTTGGCGACGGTCCACCCATGATAGTCATAGGTCTGCGGTTCTTCGACCGTTGCGCTCCAGCCGGCCATGTCGCCGGCAGTCAGCACCCCCTTGTGGCGGCTGCCGCTGGCATCCATGACTTCGGCGGTCTTCAGATAGGTGTCGATCGCCTCCGCCACGAAGCCGCGGTAGAATGCGTTGCGGGCCGCCTCGATCTGGTTTTCGCGCCCCTTGGCGCTTTCGGCCTCGGTGACAATGCGCTGCCAGGTGGCGGCCAGGACCGGATTGCGGAAGAGTGCGTGGGGCTCGGGAGCGGAACCGCCCGGAAGCCAGGTCTCGTAAGATGTCGGCCACTCCTTTTCGAAGAAGCCCGCCAATCCCTTTATGGTTGCCGAAACGCGCGGCAGTACCGGGTGGCCGTGCTCGGCATAATGGATCGCAGGTTCCAGCACGTCGCGCACCGACATGGTGCCGTAGTCGCGCAGCATCAGCATCCAGCCGTCGAAGGAGCCGGGGATGACGGTCGCCAATAGTCCGTCACCGGGTATGATCGACAGGCCTTCGCCGCTGTAGTGCTCGATGGTCGCGCCGGCGGGTGCGGTCCCTTGTGCGCAGATGACCTCGACCTTGCCCTTTCTCGCGGAATAGATGACGGCGGGCATGTCGCCGCCGGGGCCGACAAGATGCGGCTCGAGAACCTGCAGCACGAAACCGGCAGCGACAGCCGCGTCGAAGGCGTTGCCGCCCTTTTCCAGGATGCTCATGCCGACGGCCGACGCGATCCAGTGGGTGGACGTCACGACGCCGAAGGTGCCGAGGATCTCCGGGCGGGTGGTAAAGTCACTCATCAACTGTTCCTTCGATATTTCTCTATGATTCCCGGGGGTCGAGCGCATCGCGCAGACCGTCGCCGAGCAGGTTGAAACCGATCACGACCAGGAAGATTGCCGCCCCTGGCCACATGGCCATCCAGGGTGCCTGGTCGAGGAAATTCTTCGCGACATTGAGCATGGAACCCCAGCTTGGGGCCGGTGGCTGTTGGCCAAGGCCGAGGAACGAGAGGCTGGCCTCGGCAATGATGGCGGTCGCGACCGTCAGGGTCGCCTGCACGATGATCGGCGCCATGATGTTCGGCAGGATGTATCGGGTCATGATGTCGAAGTGGCCAAGGCCGATCGAGCGTGCGCCTTCGACATAGTCTTCGGTCTTGACCGCAAGCACCTGGCCGCGCGTCAGCCGCACGAAGACCGGCATTGCGGAAAGGCCGATCGCGATCATCGCATTGGTGAGGCTGGGACCGAGAAAGGCGGCAAGGGCAATGGCCATGATCAGAAACGGCAGGGCCAGAAAGGCCTCCGTGATCCTCGATATCACCTGATCGACCCATCCGCCGAAATAGCCGGAGATCAAGCCGAAGGGAACGCCGATGACGATCGCGATGGCGACCGAAAAGATGCCGGCCATGAGCGAGGCCTGCGCGCCCCAGATCATGCGAGAGAGGATATCGCGGCCGATATCGTCGGTGCCCATCCAATGGGCGGCGGACGGCGCCTTGCGAATGGCCGTCCAACTGGTCGCCAGCGGATCGACGATCGGCAGAAGAGGGGCGGCGATCGCAAGGAAGGTGAAGAACGCGATGATGGCGAGGCCGACAAGGGCGCTTTTGTTGGCCTTGAGTTTCCGCCATGCGCGATTGCTGCTCTTGGCCGGTGCCGCAACGGCAACGGCGGTTTGGTCGAGCGCGGTCATAGGTTGGCCCTCATGCGTGGATTGAGGAGGACATAGAGTACGTCGGCCACGAGGTTCATCAGGATGAAGCCGATGGCGGTGCACAGAACGACACCCTGGACGACGGCGTAATCGCGGTTGAACACGGCATCGACGATCAGCTTGCCGAATCCGGGAATGGTGAAGATCTGTTCGGTGAGGACCGCGCCGGCCAGAAGCTCGCCGAACAGAAGCGCACTCAGGGTCACGATCGGCAGCAGGGCGTTGCGGAAGGTATGGCTCAGGATGACGACCCGTTCCGACAGCCCCTTGGCGCGCGCCGTGCGGATGTAATCCGCCTTCATGACACCCAGCATGGCCGAGCGGGTGTGCCGCATCAAGGTGGCGGCAAGCGCGTTACCCAGTACGAAAGACGGCATGATCATGGTCTCGAGCGAGCGCACGGGGTCGACGAAGATCGATTCGTAGCCGGAGGCCGGAAGCCAGCCTAGCCTGACCGAGACCAGCAAGATCAGCATGATGCCTAGCCAGAAATTCGGGATGGAAAGGCCCGACAGCGCGACGATATTGGCGATATAATCGGGGACGGTATTCTTCTTGACGGCCGCCAGGATGCCGATCGGCACGCCGATGATGAAGGCGAAGATCATTGACATCACCGCGAGCTGGATGGTGACCGGCAGCTTCTCGCCGATCAGTTCCAGCACCGGCTGGTTGGTGCGCAGCGAAATGCCGAAATCGCCCTGCAATACATTCGCGATCCAATAGCCGTATTGGTACACGATCGGATCGTTCAGGCGGTATTTCTCCCGAAGGAATTCGATCACCTGCGGATCGCGCTCTTCGCCGGCCATGGCGAGGATGGGATCGCCTGGCAGCAACTTCTGCAGGGAGAAGACGAAGATCGAGACGATCAGCAGCGTCGGTATGGCTACGAGCAGCCGTTTTCCGATGTAGATATGCATGGGCGCACCGTCCTGGATTGCGGGATTGCCTACGGAGCATTGGTGCCCCGTAGGCAAGATCGGGCAAAATCAGCCCTTCTTGACGCCGAGCAGGCGGATCATGCCGTCGGGCGAGGGTACGAAGCCGGTGACTTCCTTCTTGATGGCCCAGATCCATGACTGATGGCCGAGATAGATGACCGGCAGATCGTCATCGAGGATCTTGGCGGCGGCATCGTATTTCTGCTTGCGGACCGCTTCGTCGGCCGAAGCGCGTGCCTCGTTGAGGAGCTTGTCGACTTCCGCTTTACAGTACTTGGAGTCGTTGATGCCGCCCTCGCAGGTGACGAACTGGTGCAGGTTGCCGTCAGGATCGATGCGGCCCGACCAATCCGAGCGGCTGAGTTGAAAATTGCCGGCGCTCTGTTCGGCAAGCAGGGTAGCGAATTCCGTCGCTTTCAGTGAGACATTGAAGCCAGCTTCAGCGACCATCGATTGCACGACCTGCATCATCTGGGTGACGACCGGGCTATTCGCATGCTGTAGCTCGATATCGAGCTTTTCATGCCCTGCCGCCTTCATCAGTTCCTTGGCCTTGGCAATATCGCGGGTGGGAACCGGGATATCCTTGTTGAACCAGGGGCTGGTCGGCGGATAGGGCTGATTGCCGGCCATGGCCGTTCCTTCGAAGACCACCTGGCTCAGCGCCTCGCGGTCGATGGCGAGCGAGAAGGCCTGACGCAGGCGCTTGTCCTTGCCAAACGGGTTGTCGGCGCGCGCACCATTGGCGACGTTGACGTACATGGCCATGTAACCGATGCCGACGACATCCGCATAGGTGAGGGTGGCGTCGCTCTTGACCGAAGCGGCATCGGTTGCGGCCAACCGCTCAATCATGTCGAGTTCGCCGGAGCGCAGGTTGGCGAGACGCACCGTGGAATCCGGGATCGGCAGATAGGTGACCTTGTCGATGAACACCTTGTCCTTGTCCCAGTAGTCGGCGAACTTCTCAAGGACGATACGGTCCTGCTGCACGCGCTCGACGAATTTGAACGGGCCGGCGCAGACGGGCTTGGAGCCGAAATTGGCGCCCAGCTCCTTGGCTGCCGTCGGCGAGACGATCATGCCGGCGCGGTCGGAAAGCTGCGCGAGCAAGGTGACGTCCGGCGCCTTCAGGGTGAACTTGACTTCGTAGTCGCCGGTGGCTTCGATCTTCTCAACCGAGCTCAGCTCGCTTTTGCGGCGCGATTCCGGAAGCGTCATGTTGCGTTCGATGGTGGCGACGACCGCGGCTGCGTTGAGCGGCGTCTCGTCATGAAACTTTACCCCCTCGCGCAGCTTCATGGTGAGTTCCTTGCCGTCGGCGGACCAATTCCACTCGGTGGCAAGCTGCGGCACGATTTTGAGGTCCGGCGAGACATCAACGAGTTTGTCGCACATCGCCGTGTAGACGATGCGGCCGACAAACGTGCGGGATTGAGCCGGGTCAAGGACGTCGGCATCGTCCGCGAGGCCTATGCGAAGCTCGGCAGAAAGGGCAGGCGTTGCTAGCAGCGCGCTTGCCAAAAGCAGGGTGGAAAGACGGGACAGTATCTTCATATTCTAGGACTCCTCTGGTCTGGTTCTTTGTTCTTAAGGGTCTCACCGGTTGTTGCCCCGGCGTTCAAGTTAGACCGGCCACGCGGCCGGTATTCGGTATGTCACGACACATTGCCGATCGGATCATCCTCCAGATGATCCATCGAGGTTTGCCGGATCAGACGCTCTTGCAACATCAACAGATGCTGGCGCATCGCTTCGCCCGCCTTGGCGGGATCTCGGGCGGCAATGGCATTGATGATGGCGGCATGCTGGGCGTTGGATATGCTCATAGTATTGGCGTTGCTGCGGGCGCGCTCGCGGATCGTTTGCCAGGCTTCGTCCTGGCGGACACGATTGATCATGTCGAATATCGACAGGAACAGCAGGTTTCCCGCGGTCTGCGCGATCTGACGGTGCAGCGCGCCGTCCCACAATTCCTTGCCGTCGGCATCTTCCCTGACATGGATTTTCTGGGCGAGTTCGCGCATCCGCGCGATATCGTCTGGCTTGGCGCGCATCGCTGCAAGCTGGGCCAATTGCGGCTCTATGCGAAGGCGGACCTCCATGATTTCCATGAAATTGGTCCCCGCCACGATGGTCTCGACATGATCGCTCCACTCGCTCGGCTTCTGGCCTACATAGGTGCCGGATCCCTGCTTGCGCCAGATGGATCCCTCCGCCTCGAGCACTTCGAGAGCCCGGCGGATCGCCCGACGGCTGAGGCCCAGTCTGTCCGAAAGTGTACGCTCAGTCGGCAGCTTTCCGTCCGCTCCGAAGTCGCCATTCCGAAGAAGATCACGCAGCTTCTCGAGGGCGTAATTTGAGTTTTCCTTGGGCGGTGTGACTGGCATGATTGGTCCGAACCAATTTCCGATTGGTTCAGTCAATGCCGATTTTCAGCGCCCGTCAAGATGTCTTTTTGTGCAATCTTTTAAGTGCACAAATAGCGGGCAAATCGATGTGAGATTGTTCAAAATGACTGCACTGGTGCCCTTTTTGGAGGATACTTATAGGGTAGTGCAACGATCCCGGGGATGCGGAATTTACTTCCGGGATGTCAGGCGAGCTCGATATTGCCGCCGACTTTGGAGAAGATCTCGTTCGAAAGTGCTGTAACGAGCGCCTGGTCGGCTCCATTGCGCGGAACCAGCACGAATTCGACATCCTCCAGTGGCGGCAGGATGCCCGGGGGGATCTCCTTCAGTCCGGCGGGCGCCATGCTGCGGGGCTGCACAAGGACGCCCATTCCGGCGCGCGCCGCGGCCGTCAATCCGCTCAGACTGCCGCATGTACAGACAATGCGCCAGGGGATCCGGTTTGCATTGAGCGCTTCCAGAGCAATGTTGCGGGTGATGCTCGGCGGTGGGAACGCAATCAACGGCACGGGGGTCGATGGATCGGCCAATTGCTGCGGATCGCGTGCCAGCCAGATCAGCGGCTCACGATAGACGAGGCGCCCGCGCTGATCGCCGAGACGCCTCTTGGCGAATACGAGATCGATTTCTCCGGAATCCTGCATCTGGTACAGCACGCCGCTCAATGCGACGGTCAATTGCAGATCCACAGAGGGGTAGGCACGGATGAAATCTTCGAGGACCGCCGTCAGACGGCTGGTTGCGAAGTCTTCCGAAACACCTAGCCGCAATTGCCCGCGCAACTTGTTTTCGGCAAAAAGGCCGAAGACTTGCGCGTCGATCGACAGCATCGCGCGGGCATGGCCCGCCAGAACTTCGCCATCGGGCGTCAAGCCGACACGGTGGGTGTCGCGAAAGATCAGCCGGCGGCCGAGCGCGCCCTCCAGCCTCTGGATATGCTGGCTGACCGTGGACTGCCCAAGTCCAAGATTTTCCGCAGCGCGGGTAAAGCTGCCGGTCTGCTGGACGGCAAGGAAACTGCGCAATTGTACGAGGTCGAGCATCTGTTATCTCATTTTGTGATGAGTGTTATCTATTGCATCTTGTATCGCAATAATTGAGTGAAGGCGATGCCGTCCAGCGGAAAGAAAAGATGCGTCGTTTCCTCCCCGATACATTCACCACGCTGCTTGTCGCTGCAGTGCTTCTGGCCTCGGTCTTGCCGATCACTGGCGAGGCGCAGGTGCGGATGGCGCTCGCCACGAAGCTGGCCATCGCTCTCCTGTTCTTTCTGCATGGTGCCCGCTTGTCGCGCGATGTGGTGATCGCCGGCCTTTTGCACTGGCGGCTGCACGGAGTGATCCTGTTCGTGAGCTTCGTCATCTTTCCGCTGCTCGGGCTCGCCATCGGCCTGCTGCTGCCGGCATCGCTGCCGCCGGCGCTCTATACCGGAATCCTGTTTCTCTGCGTATTGCCCTCGACGGTGCAGTCGTCGATCGCCTTTACCTCGATGGCCGGCGGCAATGTGCCGGCCGCCATCTGCGCCGCGTCCGCCTCCAATATTCTTGGCATGTTCCTGACGCCGCTACTGGTCGGTCTGCTGCTTTCGGCGTCGGGCGGCGGCGGATTTTCGATGACCGCGCTCGAGCAGATCCTGTTGCAACTGCTGGCGCCCTTCATTCTCGGACAGATCCTCCAGCCATGGATCGGCGATTGGATCCGTGCCCGCAAGAAGCTCTTGTCTCCGGTCGACCGTGGTTCCATCCTGATGGTCGTTTATCTCGCCTTCAGCTCCGCCGTCGTCGAGGGCCTGTGGCGGACGCTGTCGCTTCGTGATCTCGGCATCGTCGTCGCTGTCGACGTCGTCCTCTTGGCAACCGTGCTCACGGTCACCATGTTCGGCAGCCGTTTCCTCGGCTTTTCCAGGGAAGACGAAATCACGATCACCTTTTGCGGCTCGAAGAAAAGCCTGGCCAGTGGCGTGCCGATGGCTGGCGCGATTTTCGCCGGACAGAGCGTCGGCGCCATCGTTCTGCCCCTGATGCTGTTCCACCAGATCCAGTTGATGGTGTGTGCCCTGATTGCCCAGCCCTATGCGCGGTCTGCCTGATCTGTTGCGCTTCCTCAGGCAATCTTGATCTGCGGCACGCCTCCAACGACATTCCATTGAGGAGACCAACCGCTCGGTCGTCGGCAAACTGGTTGACCGCGCTGAAAATTCAATTCCGCAACACCGGTGGCTCGTGGCTGCTGTAGATATTGTGCGGCCCGCTCGCGAAGTCCCCGATAGTCAGCCCCGGCGAATGCTGCGAAAAAAGACCAGGTCATGACGGACGGGATCTTCAGGGCTATGAGCAGTTCATGTTTTGACGGAAGCATATCCAGCGTTGGTGATGACCTGTGCCCCAATTTCGCTCCAGCTGTCGGGGATGAGAGCACCCACGGCAGTTCATCAGAGCAAAATCAAACCAGCCGATCTGTCCGGTGAAACGGGTGCACTCCACCTCCACTTTTATCCAGCGGGGGGTGAGGCTCCGGGCTCGAGTGCCACCACCAAGCAGAACGTAGATGCAAACTCGGCGGGCTTGGTAGACCGAGGCGGTGGGGCAGAGATCAATGTT
Source organism: Ciceribacter sp. T2.26MG-112.2 (assembly GCF_900492205.1). Taxonomy (GTDB): domain Bacteria; phylum Pseudomonadota; class Alphaproteobacteria; order Rhizobiales; family Rhizobiaceae; genus Allorhizobium; species Allorhizobium naphthalenivorans_A. Next base: position 32,244 of record NZ_UEYQ01000026.1, on the reverse strand, counting down.
CTCAACCTCACTGTTGAAGAGGAGCGGAAAGTAACATTCAGCCCCGCTTTCCTTCAGGGCGTGGCTTGATGATAGATCGCGGTCAAATTGCCGCCGAGCGAGGAGTTGGAGAGGGGCCGATAGGCGGCAGCGAGGGCTTCCGCATCTTTGTTGGAACGGTTGGCCAGGTAGGGCTCCAGCCAGGCGATCTGGAATGCTCTCAATTTCTCCTTCTTCGTCGCAAACGTCTGCGTGGCCCCCGAACGTTCTGCAACAACTTCGGGGCGGTCAAGCGCGGTGACGGTGAAGCTGACGATCGCGTCCAGCTTGCCATTGCACAAATCAAAACTATCCGATTTCAATGGCTGCAGCAGGCTCGCGGTCATGATGATCGGTGCGACGGCATGAAGCTGGTAGTGGAGGGCCTTGTCGCGTCTTTTCATCTCTTGGGGAAGGCTGCCGTCATCATTGGCCGAACAGATCATCAACCGGTTCGTTTCTGCCCCCCAGTCGATCAAGGAGGTGCTGCCGGTGGCAATTCCCACCTGCGTCGCGGCGAGACCCGCCCAGGCGCGATGATTGTTTGTGGCCGCCATGGGAGGCGCATTATTGTCGAAGAACGCGATCTGGCCATCGGCAAGCCTGGCAAACCAATCCAGGATCGCTCGTTCGGACCGGAAATCCGGAGCCGAAACCTTGCGGGCCCTGTTATAGGCGGCAGCCATTCCAGCAATGCGCGAGGAAAGAGCAAGCCGCCCATTGAGAGAGACAGGTTTTAGCAGGGCATTGGCGAAGGCCCAGTCTGCGAGCCCGTCGAAGATACAGCTGGCCGCATTCTCCGCACCCTTCTCCCTACCCGTCCGGTTTGCCGCTTCAGCCAGAGCCCGGACAAAGCCGTCGATGGGCTCAAGGGCCTGATCGACTGCGGCATCCAGCTCCTCATCGATTTCGGAGCGCGATTTATCCCCGTCGCGGTAGCGCGACGGCAGATCTATTTCGACAACAGGCGCCATGGTAATTTTGCAATCCTCAGCACCAAATGCGTCGGCTTGATCGGCTAAGGCAAGAAGCAATCCTGCGCAAAACCCGAGGACGTTCATTCCTTTGTTCAAGGTGCCACTCCTAGTTGGTGCCCTCTTGCATGGAGACAAGCATTTCCGTCGCTTCACGGCTGCCAAGACCGGAGGCTTTGCGAAGCCAGCCCTTGGCCTCATCAAGTGAGGCTGCTCCACCGATACCGAAGGCATTATTGCGCGCCAGGATCAGCATGGCGGGGACGTCGCCGGCATTAGCGGCATCGAGTAACAAGGCCTGCGCCTCCCCCCGGGCCGAAGGCTCTCTGGTTTCCGCAAGCTGCAGCTTGGCATATTCGCGCATGGCCGCGGGATCGCCCTGCCGGGCGGCCTTCCTGAAGATTCCGTGCAAGTCGATGCGACTCATGACCATCGAGCGGAGGGGTTCAGCCAGCTTGTTGATGCGCGCAACGCGTCCAGAAAGCTGATCGGGGGGGGCATTCTCTATCCCCAGAACAGCAACTTCCACGGCCTTCGTGCTCGAATGGCTAGGCTTGGACGGATCCGCGAAGTATTGCATCAGTCGAATTTCGGCCTTCACATCTCCCAGCCGCACGGCCTCCTGGTACAAGCGCAGTGCATCGGCGGTGAGTGGCATGGTCTGCCCCTGCTGGGCCATCTCGGCCAGCTTCCGGTAACGCCAGCCGCGTCCCTCTGCCAGTTGTTCGGCAATCGTCATCCAATTGTCGGATACGGAGTCATCCAAGCCGCGATAAGCCTTCGCGAATGCCAATGCATTGTCGAATGAGCATCGTGTGATGGCGGCGGCCTGGGAGAGCAGAGCGCGCTTGTGCTCGTCGACGTCTTGGCGCTCGGCGGCAAACATCAGGGCCTCGGCATCGCCGTTGGCGACAATGTTTTCCCTATATCGCTCGTAGGTTTCGCGCGTTCCCAGCAGACGCGCAAGCGCCATCAGGGCCTTTCCGTTTGCCTCTTTGGCCGCGCCCTCGAGATAGCCGATTGCCAGTTCCCGAAGCGGCAGATTGTCGGGCATGTTGGCGATAACCGCCTCGGCCGCCGAGACCTTTGTCGATACTGAGCCGATCTTCGCAGCTTTCAAGTAGAGTTCGAGCGCCCGGGCACGCGTCTCGCCATCGGTTGCACGCGAAAGCAGCATTTTGGCGTGTGCAAGCGCAGCACGAGGCTCCGCCGCTACCCTGTCGGACCATTGCCGCAAAGTCGTTGCATCGACCTTCCTCTTTTCGAGGAAGTAGAAATAGGCCGCGAGTGCATCCGCACGACCATAGAGTGCTTCCGATTGAAGGGCGGCGATCTGGACCGGGTTGGGTCGGCGAAGCAGGTCTTCTATGCGCGACAACGGCCAGCTTGCCTCATCGCTGGCGTCGACCATCGCAGACCATTTCGAAGCCTCCACTATGTCGGGGCCGCCCGGCCGACGGCAGAGGAAGGCGTTACGAATGTCCCGGGTCGTTCCCGTAATGCCGTGGATTTCGATCAGCGAAAGAAGGAGGTTTATCCCCTCGCTGAAGCGGCCCGTCCTTTCGGCGTGGCGAAAGTGGAATTGAGCGAGATTGGAGATCGCGCTGACATCGCCGATCTTCGCGCCACGTTCGAAATAGCCTCTGGCCTCATCCTCTCCCAACCAGCGACCTTTTTTGGCTAGCACCATGGAGCCAAGGCGGCTGAACACCCAGCCCGGCGGCTCCTCGAGCTCGGCTATGGCGTGCAGGGTCCTTTCATAGAGATCAGCCGAGACCGGGTTGTCGATATCGGCCTGATAGAGATCGGCAAGGTGTGTAAGACTGCTGCGGCTGCCGGCCTCGGCAGCCTTAGCGAAATAGGAAAGCGCCAGACCCGGATCCTTGTCGACGATGGCCCCGGCTTCATAGGACTTCGCGAGTTCGGTCATGGCGGGCACGACACCGCGATCGGCAGCAAGCTTCAGATAGCGCACAAGGGTCGCATTGTCCTTGTCTATGGCGGTGCTTTCCAGATGGTATTTGGCAACCTTCCAGGCCGCGCTCGCGTCGCCAAGGTCGGCGGCGGTGCGCAGCCAGGCTTCGGAGATCCGCCGGTCAGCCACAACCACCTCACCCTTTTCGAATTCGCGCGCAATCCGGTGCATGCGGTCACAGATGCGCTCATCCAGTTTGCCGACCATGGCGCCTAGCGCCATAGTGATCGTCAGCGACGGATCGACGTCCCAGCCGTATATCTGCTCGCCGGCAAGGCGCCTGCCGGCCAGTTCCAGGAGGGCATCGGCATTGCCACCCGAGGCCGAGCGAACGAGGAGAGACAGGCCCTCGGAAGTCCCACGGGCATTCACCAGTCCGGCAGAAACGAGATCGGCGGCGACCTTCAACTGGCGGGGCGACAAGCTGTCAATGTCGGCCAGCAATTGACCGATCAGGTTGCTCCCCTTGAGCTCCTGCGTCTTGCCTGCCTGCAGATGGAGCTCGATCTTCTCGACGGTCGCCTCCGCACTCAAAATCTGGCCGACGTCCGCCATTCTGTCGATAATGCGGGTTACGAGGGCGAAATTGCCATTCGCATCAAGGTCGCGCAGACGCTGCGCTTCTCGCAAGATCACCCAGGCCTTTGCCTGGGGCAGGTCCTTGCCGTTCCAGACGGCCCAGCGCGCAAGGATTTCCTCGTCAGAGGCCCTTTCCGTACAGAGATTGTTCGTCTCGACTGGCGGCGGCATGAATTCGATCCGGACCTGTGACTGGGCCGCCTGGCCTGTTGAAGACAGGAGGCACAGCAGGAGCCCGGAGAGGATAGAAGCCGGAGACTTTGGCTGACGGGGAACGCGAATGTTCATGGAAGGCTCCTAAGGCTGCAACAGGTTGTTCTCGACGACGACTGGACCGTATTTTCCCGCGGTGCCGGACAGGATGACCGTGTAACCGGAGCGGCGTTTCAGATCGATCGTGAATGGCGGGGCAAGGGCCCTGCCGTCCTTGCGGATCTCGAAGGCGAGCGACAGCGGTGCGCGCAAGGCGACATCCTTGCTGGATCCGGAAGGGACCGCTTCGACGGCCGCAACCTTGGCTGCCGGCACGAACAGATCGACGCCGTCCAGATCGCTGAGGTTGTAGAGGTAGACCTGGGCCTTCGCCGGGTCATTCTTCACGTCATCCTTGAAGACCCTAGCGCCAGAGGCAGTGACGGCGAGGGTGTAGAAACTGCCGGGCTCGACATCGACCCGGCTGCTGCGGGTTCCGGCAGATATCTCGACTTTTCCCGGCTCGACATTCACATAGGGAGAAATGCCCTGCTGCGAATTGACCGACGTTCCGCCGATGACGCTTGCCGGTGCCTCGAGGCTGACCACGCGAACGAAAGACGCCATGGGATCCATGACCTTTCCGTAGAGTCCGGCGTCCTGTGCCTCAGCCTGTCCGACTACGGACAGACACAGCAACAAGAGGCAAGCCCGTCCAAAATGGTTGGTCATTTCAGTTTTCCTCCTGGGGGCTAGCACTGCAGATGACGACGTCCGCGCGACCCGGCGACAGGTCGTCAAAGGCGATCTGTAGCGTTTTGATCGGCTTCATCCGGCCGTCGAGGGCGAAGAAGTAGCGTCCGCTCGAACTTGCCCTGAGCGGTCGAACGATCCGGGTCTCGATGGATTCGCCATCTTCCATAGCCAGTCGCAACAGGGCCTGACGGCTCGCCTGATTGCCGGCATAGGCGGAAATGACGGCGGAGCTAGAAAGTGCGCCTCGATCGACGGAGAGGCTCAGCACATTGCCTTCTATTTCAGGCCCCTGGGTAATCGGCACGGCGTTGCAATTGCTTGCGGCCGCGGCGGTCAGTTCCTTTAGCGGTGCGTCACCATATTTCCCAAGGTTATTGTAGACGGGATTTTCCCAGATGAGAAAGCGGGGTCGGCTTTCGAGGAATGCCGACGACGTCATGTAGGCGGTGATCGAACCGAACTGGTTGCCGCCTGACAGGGCATAGTTTTCAACCGCCGAGCTGAGCTCTTGCGACAGGAAACCGGCGAAGTTCGCCGAAGGGAGGTCGGAAAAACTCGTCCCGACCAGCACTGCCTTTCCACTTGTCTCAGCACCGCCAAATATGTCCTGGCCGGACGCATCGTCCCTGACAATCTCGACCGTTTCGAAAGCATCCATTTCGGCGGCCGGGAGCGAAGACAGGCACGAGGCCTGAAGCCGACGCCGCATGGTCGATATGATTGCCTGTCGGCCGCTGCTGTGGGTCTCGAACGAGGCCGTCTTCAGTGCGTCGGATCCCGGCAATTGCCGAATGACGGAGGCAACCTCGCTGGCGGCGGCTGCGGCGCCCCAGGCGGTCCAGTGGAAGTCGGCCTTGATGAAGGGTGGGTGGGCGGTGCCTGTGTCGCGAAGGGCCGGCAGGATGTCGACCGTTACGACACCTTGCTGGCGCAGCTTTCTAAGGAGCTCCTGGTGGGCTGCGACCGCGATGTCGTAGTCGAAGCCGAGCTCGGCTGCCCGATCGGGTAGATACTGGGGCAACACCAGACTCTTAGGTGGGATCGGAACATAGACAAGCGTCGTGCCGGCGGCCTCGAGGGCATGCGCGAGCCGGCCCAGTTCGACGGCCGTGTGATCGGAGAGTTGATGCTGCATCCTGATATCGGACAGGATGCGGAAAAAATAGCCTTCGCTGCCTTCGATGGAGGCGACCAGGGCGTTTTGCTCAAGGCCGGCACAGCCGAAGTCCGAGGCCCGCGCGGCGTTGCCGATGAGGGCGCCGGCGTCGATCAGCAAGGTTACACAGAGAAGGCCCAGTGTACGCCTTCGTATTCCTTCCCTTATCATGGCGTGCCCTCCGGCGTTGCTGTGGAGGTGGTGTTCAGGCCGCTGAGAAGGCTGGCGGCAACGCTTCGGGTTTTCAGATCTTGGGCTGATGCTGCGATCTGCAGGTAGGTCTCGATTTTCTTGCGGTGGATGCTCCTACCATCGACCAGGGACAGAAGAGCCATGGCTTCCTGCAGCGCGGCATCTGTATTGCCCTGATCGGCAGCGCTCGCACGCATTGCCGCAAGCTTGCTGTCGCTGTCGACAAAGGGGCGCCCGCGTCCATAGAGCCTCAGAAGGCCTTCCGCCGCTGCAATGTCGCCTTTGGCGGCGTGACGTTCGAGTGTGCGTTCGGCCGCATCTATCCGCACGGGATTGGTCGTCTGGCCGTCAATGCGGCCAAGCAGGGCGATCAGTGGCTTGACGGCGCCCGAACGACCCGTTGATGCCGCAATGGTGAAATAGTGAATGGCATCACCGGCCAGACCCGGCTCGCCGTAGAGCTGTTTCGCGACCATCATCGCCGCCAGTCCGTCGCCGCGATCCGCCAGCAGCTGAAGCTGGCGATAGCTTGCCGCCCGGTGTGACACCATCCGCTTGCGGATGAGGCGAAGGTCAGCGCTCGGCAACTGATCCGTGCGGGTTATTCCGCGCACGAAGCCGGCGGAAATCTTCTGTTCCGCCGCGGTCTCAAAGGCGCACAGGCTTGCGACGAGACCAAGAACGGCGATCCGGTGAAGTCGCACAGGGGGTAGGGCTTTTCGCTGCTCAACCATTCTCGTTCTCCCTGTTTCCTTGAGGGATGGTTTCGTTCCAGAGTTCCGGATCCGTCAGATAGCGGATCGGGAACTCCCAGATCACCGTCTGCGGCAGTGAATCCGACTGCTCGAGCGACGCGATGAAATCGCGCATGGGGACGACGGGGCCCTGGCCGATCAGGGATGCGTTGGCGACGTCGAGCCCGGACCAGAATGAAAGGAACGCGGCAAAGGACCATACTTCGTTGGCGCTATAGCTTGTCCCTACCAGCGTGACCGGTATGCTGCTCGAGGCACCGAAGATATCGAGCTCCGCTTGAGCGGTTTCCCGCCGTTCGGCGATGAAGGGCGTGACATCCTCGTCGGCGAGCCCGATGAGGTCTGCAAAGGCGCCGCCGGTTACGAACCGCACCAGATCACCTTCGACCTTGCGGGCGGGAGCGGTCACCAATTCGAATTCCTCGCCGCCGCCGCCGAGCGCCTCTTGGACCACCGCCTTGGCTACGACGGCAGCGCCTGCGGGTGTCCAGTGGGTGTCTGTCCTCAGGTACACCTGACTGTCGGCGCGGGCCGTGAGCAGGGCGTCTCTCGAATCGACCGTCGCGATGTCGACTTGCCGAAGCCTGTCCAGCAGGTCGTCGTAAAGGCCAGCCACAGTGGCAGCGCTACTGCCGGCTTGGAGTTCGTCGCTGTAGATATCGGTCTTGGCCGGGAGAGGCACGAAGATCAGGCGGATCCCGCGCATGGCGAGCCTGTGGGAGACATCCTCGATGCCGATCACGGCGCGATCGATCACGGCCTGACGGTCAAAGCCCTGGCGAAACTCCTCGTCAGTGAAGAGATAGCCCTCCTTGCCGGCGATAACGCCTGGGCGCCCCTCGTGGAACAGGAGGTACCGACCAGCCCCCACCAGATGCGCTGCCAGCTGGTTGTGCGGAAGGCCCTTCCTATAGAGTGTCTCCACCCTGGCCGTCAGGCTGCCATGAAACAGGGCGGAAAGGTTCGCCTTTGTCGGAGGCACAAGGAAATGCCATCTGGCTGGCAGGCCCACATTTGAAGCGACGGCATATCCGAACAGCCCTGCCGGCAGCAGGAGTCTTGCAATCATCGATGCGTCCAGCCTTTGCATCCAAGATCTCCTAGAACTGGAAGTAGAGAAAGGGTGAGTAGGTGCCGTCGGCAAGCTTGAGGACCGTCACGGTTGCGAGAAGAAGCATGGCCAGTGGCGTGACAAGGGACTGCCGTGCGGCCACGCTGCCATCGGACGGGATGGTCCAGCTCGCGTCGCCTTGCAGTCCATCACGCAGTCTGGGCTCAATGCAGACCAGCACGGCGGCGATTGCCATCGTGGCTGTAGCCTCCCGTGTGAACGATATCGCCATGGCAGGCGAGATGCCCCAGCCGTTGAAACCGAGCATTCCGGCATAGAGGGCGAAGGCCCTCGACATGTCGTCGGAGCGGAAGGCGACCCATCCAATGAGAACCAACAGCAGGGTGAGCGGGAGTGCATACCAGTAACAGGCGGCGCGCCTGTCCCAGCCGGTGGCGCGTTCGACGGCAAGCAGGCTGCCATGCCAGGTGCCCCACACGACAAAGGTCCAGTTCGCGCCGTGCCATAAACCGCCGAGCATCATGACGATGAGCAAGTTCACATAGGTACGGACCCCGCCGAGACGGCTGCCGCCGAGCGGGATGTAGAGATAATCGCGCAGCCAAGTGGAAAGACTGATGTGCCAGCGGCGCCAGAACTCCGTGATGCTTCGGCTGATATATGGCGCGTCAAAATTCCGGACGAACTGGAACCCGATCATCAGACCAAGTCCGCAAGCCATGTTGCTGTAGCCGGAGAAATCGAAGTAGAGCTGCAGCATATAGGCGATGGCGCCCAGCCAGGCTTCGTCGGCGGTCGGGGCGTCGGCGGCAAAAACGGCATTGGCCAGCGGTGCGATGGAGTCGGCGATCAGCACTTTCTTGGCAAGGCCGACTACGAACAGGGCCGTACCGTCGGCGAACTTCTCGAGGCTGTGCTCACGATAGCGAAACTGATCGGCCAGATCGCGAAACCGAAGGATCGGACCGGCGATCAACTGTGGGAACAGTGCCTTGAAGGCGGCCAGATCGATAAAGCTGCAGGTCGCCGGGGTGTCGCGCCGATAGACGTCGATCAGATAGCTCACGGACTGGAAGATATAGAAGGAGATGCCGATCGGCAGGATCAGCCGCCAGTGGAAGCCGAGTGCTTCCGGCGTGGTTCCCAGCAGCGTGGCGATGCTGTCAACGAAGAAATTCAGGTATTTGAACACGGCAAGGACAAGCAGGCAGCCGCCGATGCCGACCGTGAGATGCCATCGGGCCCGGGGACTCTCGAGATTACGCTCGATCAGCCGCGCAAAGACGTAGACCCAGACCGTCGTGGCAAACAGAAGGCCGAGGAAATCGACCCGCCACCAGGCGTAAAAGAGGTAGGAGCCGATGACGATCGTATAGGATCTCAAATGGGTCGGCGTCAGATAATAGGCCGCGAGAAACGACGGCAGGAAGAGGAATAGGAAGATTTCGGATGAGAATACCATGTCAGCCGCCAGCCTTGCTGTAGCAGGATGAAAGGGCGAAAGCGGAAAATTGGGCCTGGTCGACCGTTGCGGCTTCGGCATTGGAGGCGAAGGTGAAGAGCGATCCGCGCCCTGCCTGAGCGGCCGTGAGATAACGCCCCGTCTTGTCGACGATCGAGCCGGAGAACAATCTTGGCCATTGTTCGGAGAAATCATTGCCGTTCAGCTTGAGATCACCACGGCCGTCGGCGCGGATGCCGACCTGATTGCGGCGGAAGTGGTTTTCCGACACCAGGCTGGCCGCTTCGCCACGCTGTCCCTGGAGGGAGAGTCCCGTCCGGTTGCCGGTCAGGGTGTTGCGCGCTACCGTCGCGGCGAAACTGTCTGTGATGGCAACCCCGCTTACCCCGCTTGTCTTTATCAGGTTGCTGAGGATCTCGATGCAGGCGCTGCCACGAACGGCGATGCCGGATTTGCCGCTGGAATCGACGCTGTTGTTAGCGATACGGGCGAGGACCGTGCCGGTATCGACAAAAATACCGTGTCCGGCATTGTCACCAAGAATATTGCCTGTGATTTCGAGCGATGAACTGCCCCGGCTAAGCTTGAGACCATGGCCGAGCGAACCGATTACGATATTGTCGCGAATCTGGATGTCCGCCGATGCGATCAGCGCAAGCGCTGTCCTGCCGCTGTCTTCGAAGCTGTTCCTCGCTATCCTTGCATGGCTTGCCTTGATCAGCACCAATCCGTTGACGTGGGAGAAGCGATTGGCGTGCACATCCACCACATCGCCGGCCACAGGCAGGCCTCGGCCGATAAAGGCCAGGCCCGCGGTTTCCGGCTCCTCGCCGAAGCCGAGGCTTGAAAAGCTGCTATTGCTCATCCGGGCGCTGGCGCCCGACGCCGTCAGGATGAACGGGCGATATGCGCCGCTGGCCAGGCCGCTAACCGAGGCGCCGTTGATGTCAAGCGTTCCGGCATTGACGATGAATGCGCCTTGGCTTCCATCCAGAAGGAGGGTTTCGCCCTTTGCAATCCGCAGGCTGGCACCGTGCCAGATGATCAACGGCGAGCGCAGCCGATAACCGTCCGGCAGCTTCACCAGTCCTGTCTCCGGCTGGAGAGCTAGGAGCTCTTTGAGGCTCAGCGTCCCGCTCTCCACCACAATCGCCTTCCTCGTCATGGGCACATAGGCCGAGATCTCGGCGAGGAAGCCTTTGCCGGCCGTGGCGGTCAGAACCGGCAGGAGAAGGCCGATCGCCGATTTGCTGACCCTTTGCTGCGAGACGCCTGTCGGCTCCAGACGGCCCGATATGGCGGGCTCTCCCGCACCGGCGGGGGCTGTCGGTAAAAAGATCGCGATGAGCGCCAGGATGAGGACGGCTCTAGGCATAGTCGTCCGCTCCGATGGCCTGCACAAGCCCGCCAAGCGGTGCAACGGTGAGCGGGACGGCAATTGGCACCCCGACGGATCCGGTCATTTGCGCAGACAAGGGGTTGGTCGATTGCAGCCCGACCTCGCAGGTAATCTCGATCAGTTCCGCTGGCAGATCCGAATAGTTGCTGACCAGCGCGAAATCACTGCTGAGGAACATCTCGGCATTGCCGGCATGGACGGGCATCCCCATCGCGCCGGATTTGAGGTGAACCGATCCCGCAAGCACGGTGACGATGTGGCTGCGGTGCCTGCCGCCGACTATCCGGGCCTGTTTGCCGGGATCGATGGTCATCAGGTTCATGGAAAAGCCCGTGCCCGAATGCATGGGCTTCAGGCTTCCCCAATCCGTCTGTTGTCGCCGGTGCGAGGTCGCTTCGGATCGCCGCGAGGCAATGAGTTTCTCGACGATCTTCTTGACATCCTGGGCCTGCTTTTTCGATACGACCAAAAGGGCATCGTCGGTATCAACGATGATCACGTCGCTCATGCCGACGACCGCTACCAGGCGATCACCACCACGCACCAGGGATTCGGTGGTGTCATGCAGCATGACATCGCCCGATGTGACATTGCCGCTTTTGCATTTGGCTCCAATCGCATGTAGCGCGCTCCAGGCGCCGACGTCGTCCCAGCCGATGTTGGCCGGCGCAAGGGCTATATCGGCGGTGCGTTCGAATACGGCCTTTTCCGTTGGCAGGCTGACGGCATTGGCGAAATGGGGTGCCGAAAGGACGATGCCGTGGTGATCGTCGAGGGGCATGGCCGCGTTGGTCGCAGCGAGCACGGCCTCGTAGGTCTGCGGATCATGCCTGCGGTATTCGGCGACGATCTTGTCGGCGCGAAACATGCTGATACCCGATGCCCAATAGGCGAAGCCAGTTTCGAACAGGGAGCGGGCAATCGGCAGTTCCGGCTTTTCGACGAAACGTTCGACACGATGGAGGCCGGCATAGTTATCGAACGCTCCCCCATCCATGATGTAGCCGTAACCGGTTTCCGGGAAAGTCGGCCGGATGCCGAAGGTCACGATGAATCCATCATGGGCGGCCTTGTGCATGGTCAGGACAAGGGCGTTGAGATCGCCATCGATAACGTGGTCCGATGGCAGCACGATCAGAACGGCGTCCGGGTCCGCTCCGCCGACATGCAGGGCTGCAGCGAGAACGGCCGGGCCGGTGTTGCGGGCTAAGGGTTCGGCGATGATGTGCGCCTTGCACTGGACCTCGTGGAGTTGCCGAGCCGCGACCTTCAGGTGACGAGTGGCGACGGAGACGATCGGATTGGCAAAGAAGCCTCCGCGGTGGCGCTGGATCGTTTCTTGGAAAAATGTCAGCGATCCGACGCCGTTGATCGGCTGGAACTGCTTTGGCTGTTCTTCGCGTGACAGGGGCCAAAGCCTCGTACCGGAGCCGCCGCAAAGGATGAGCGGATAGATCTTAGATGTCGTTGTCATGGGCCAAGGCTCCGAACAGGTTGGACAGATGGGCGATGACGGACGCGCGCGCAGCAGCGAGAAAGGAAAGCCAGGAAGGTGTGGTGTCGATCGTCACGGTGATCGGCTTTCCTGCATTGCTGACAGCCAAGGGGGGCTCTGAATTCATCAGCACGGTGACCGCGGTTGCCGGATCGGCGTCGTTGGCATGGGGCAGAATCCTTAGGTAAGTTGCGGCCTGCGATGCGCCGTCTGCCGTTGTTACCGTCAGGCGCGCATCATCGCGCAACGCCTTGAGATCCTCGGCGGAGAAGCGGGCCTCGACGACAAGCCCGGCGGAGGGCGCGGCAAGACTGACAATCGGTTCGCCCATCAGCACGGTATCGGCACTGCCGGTCAGCTGTTGTTTCACCTCGCAATTGCACGGCATGACAGCGGTCACCGCACTGCCAGTGGAGGTGATGATCGTGTAGAGCGGTTCCCCCTTTTCGGCGGCTTCTGCCAGGAAGGACAACTGGCCCGAGGTGGTCGCTCTCAGCACAGGCCCGTCCCACACAGCAAAGGCTGGACCCTGCAACTCATGCAGGAACAACCTGTCGGAAAGCAGTGCCGAGGCGGCGAACACGAAGAGGGCCGTCGCCGCCGTGGTCGCCAACAGGCCGGTGGTCCTGGCGAGCACTCGGTGCACCACTCCGGGCCTTGAATAGCGCTCGGACCGTGAAGACGCCTTGGGCAGGCGAGCCCGGGCCTGAAGCATGTCGTGAAGATTGATCACGTCTCCGGCAAGCCATGCATTGAGGATGTAGCGCAGTTGCGGCATGTGGGGACCGGCCGGCTCGGAAAAGGCGAGGGTGATCTCGCCCGTATCGTTGTTGACGGCGGCGAAGGTGACTGCGACCGGAAGGGAGAAGAGGAACTGGCCGAAATCAAAGCGAAAGCTTGCCATGCGCTCGCCCTGGGCAAGGCCGAAGGCGGCCAGACCCGAGACGCGGGCCTCGACCAAGGAAATGGAGATCCCCTCATAGGAGCGCCCGTCAACGACCGCTGTGAACGGGATGCTCATCGCGGGGTGTTCGTTGCCCTCATGGAAGTCCGAGACAAGGCGGCCCTGGCTGGACGAGAGGTCCCCCCGATCCCGGTCGATTTCGTCGTGCATAGACATGGTTCTTCCTTTTCTTACGGGCTCAACTCAGAGCGAAGGCCGCGAGCAGAAGCCAGGCGGTGGCGAGGGCATGCAGATAGGATGACGAGAGATTCTTGAGATGGGTCGGGAGAGGTGGTCGCGTTGTGTGCCGCGTGCCGGATTGCCGGGTCCACTTTTGCCGGTCGAGCCGGAACAGCACGTAGGTCTTGACGGCCGCACCGACAACCTGACTGAAGTAGAGGAGAAACGGGTAGCTTATGGGAAATGCGGGGAGAAAACTGACCATGGCCAGGCAATAGACATATCGGGTGGCCAGAACCCAGGCGATATAGGCCGGTAGGATGACGGGGTCGATCAATGCCGCCGCGGCCATGACGGTGGCGGGACCGAGAAGCGTGGTCCACATGGAGATCCGCTGGTCGAGAAGCGACCACCAGGTGAAGGCGCCGATCCGGCGGGGGCCGAGCGCGAGCGCACGGCCATTGGTGCGCAGCATATTGCCGAACCAGCGAACCATGAGCGTCACGGCGGACGGGACGAAACCGGGTTTCGGCTGGGTCTCCATCGAAAGGCTGGCGACATCGGGCAGATAGAGCATCAGCCAGCCGTTGCGCAGCAACCAGAACCAGGTGGACTTGTCGTCTCCGGTGAGAAAGGTCACCCGGCCCAGGCGCCAGTGTTCGAGGCTGTCGTGCTCGACACAGCGGATGAAATCGCCGTTGCAGGCAAGGTTTGCCCTGAAGACCGACATGCGTCCCGTCAGCGTGAGGATCCGGCGCGAGAGCCCCATGGACGACATCATCATCTGGCGCTGGGTGAAGCGAAGATTGAACCAGTGGCGGAACAGACGCCCCTGGCTGACCTCACAGCGCTCGTCGGTGGTCAGCGCTCCGACGCCCGGCTCGGTGAAATAGGGGGCCGTGCGTTCGACGATGTCGATGGGCGGACAGCTGTCGCCATCAACGAGGATCACGATGTCGCGTTCGCCTGGACATTGCCCGGCGATCAGGCGAAGCGAGGTTGCCAGCGCATCGCGCTTGCCGGTGCCGGGGATGCGATCGATGATCAGCCGTGTCTTTTCCGCCATCCCGGGCGTCAGTTCGTAGAGCCGGCGGATCAGGCGCTCGTCCGCGGCCTCGACCACGGAGGCAATGATGGTGGCATCCCCGCGGGATGCCTTGGCGGCTGCGAAGACCGACCGATAGACCCGGGTCGAAATTTCCGGTTCGATCTTGAAACTCGTCACGAGGAAGAAGGCATGGGCGGGGATGGTCTGCTGGCGATAGCGCGCCTCTGCGGCTTTCCGCCTTTCTGGATGAACGAGGCGGATAAAGACATGCGCGCGCACGAAGTTGACGAGGCCCCAGCCATAGCGCCAGGCACCGATCAGCCCGACGGTCGCGGCAAGACCCGCATGGGCCGACAATTGCTGGAGAGGCAGAATCAAGACGAGAAGTGCCAGTGCCGAAAGATAGAGCGCATGTCCTAGCATCGGCCCTCTCCTACCAGCAGATGCCTTCATAGTGGCCGTTGGACCGCAGTCCGGCCCGTAGCCGAGCGAGGTCGACGAAGGATTTCTCGCTCATCGCATCCGAAAGCGGATTGATCGTCTCTTCATAACGATTGCCAAGGAGGATCACGTCCGATTGGTCGATCAACTCGCCGATGCCCTCGACCAGCCGGTCCTTCAGATCCGGAATGGCATTGTTGCCGCGACCCGAGCCTGTCATGTGATGATTGTAGGCTTCCCGGACGCTCGGATCGTAGATCTTGAGTTCATATCCCTTAGCGATCAGACGGGCGGCAAGATCGGCCAGCGGGCTTTCGCGCAGATCATCCGTGCCGGCCTTGAAGCTGACACCGACCAAGCCGACGGAGCGGCCTCCGGTATTCTCCACCATGGCTTCGGCGCGTTCGATCTGGCGGGCATTGGCCAGCAGGACCGCGTCGAGCAGCGGCGTGCTGGTCGACTTGGCGCCTGCCAGATGGCGTAACGCTCTGACGTCCTTGGGAAGGCAGGAGCCACCAAAGGCAAAGCCCGGCCTCATGAAATACGGCGACATGTTCACCTTGCCGTCGGAACACAGCACCCGCATGACCTGCTGACCGTCAATGCCAAGTGATTTGGCGATATTGCCGATTTCATTGGCAAAGCTAATCTTGGTCGCGCGCCAAGAATTGCTGGTGTACTTGATCATTTCGGCGGTCGAAAGCGAGACGACGTTGATCTCGCAGGGAAGATCGCGATTGATCGCCTTCAGCATGTCGAGTGTCGGCTCGTCGAGGGCGCCGAAGACGATCAGGCCTGGATTGTAATTATCCTCGATGGCGGTGCTTTCGCGCAGGAATTCCGGATAATAGCCGACGCCAAAGTCCACGCCGGCAATGCGCCCTGAGGCTTCCTCGAGAAGCGGAATGCAGACCGCTTCCATGGTGCCCGGCACGATGGTCGAGCGGATGACGACCGAATGGAAGCCGTCCTTCAGGGCGATTTCCTTGCCGATCTGGATGCAGGCCTGCTTGACATAGGCGAGCCCGATGGAACCGTCGGGATCGCTCGGAGTGCCAACGCAGACGAAGGACATGTCGGTCGTGCGAATGGCTTCGGCAACATCCAGTGTTGCGCTCAGCCGGCCCAGGTCGACGGTCTTCTTGATGAGCGTATCGAGACCAGCCTCGACGATGGGTGTTTCGCCGCCGTTGACCTTGTCGACTTTCGTGGGGTCGACATCGACCGCCACCACAGTGTGGCCGTCATTGGCCAGACAGGCTGCCGACACCACGCCGACATAACCAATTCCGAAAATGCTGATGTTTGCCATTTGGATTCCCCGTCTGAAGTCCCCTGGATGACGATCTGGGATGCGGCTCTCTTTCGCAGCCCGTTTCGTTAGGCCCAGCTTATGTCCGGGAAAAACCCTTGCAAGTCAGGAAAAAGAGAAAAAGTTCCGAAATAGGACGTTTTTCTGAATTAAGAACAGGGAGTATCCTGCCTCGAAAAATACAACGAGACCATAAATCTAATATTGTTCAATAATGATCAGTTTATCAGAACGGAAAACCACCCTCTGTTGCATCCATATTTTACGATTGCCACGCGTGAAGTGAGTGAAAGTTTTGCAGATGCACGGGATTTGTATGTTTCTACCGTCTTTGTGCTTATTTTTAGCTCTGCGGCGATTTCCTTGGTGCTGAAGCCGAAGGCGAAGAGTTTCAGCACCAGCTCTTCCCTCAGGCTCAGTTGACCACCTGTCGTCTCCCCCGGACTCAAGAGCGGCGCGCCGTTGAGAGCGGCGTAGAAGGAGCGGATGTTGGGCTCCCGGATTAGGGTGAAGATCCGCCGGCTGATATAGTTTCCGGCGCCACCGATGATCGTGGCGGCGCGAGATAACTCCGTCGCCACGTCGGATTCGAGGATGATGTTGTGGATGCCGGCATCGTACATGGCCGGGACTTGGTCGATCAGGTCGTCCTTGACGACGTAGAGCACAGCCGCCTGGCTGCGAACCGCCTTGAGGCCGCGTATGACGACGCGACCATCGAATTCGGAAATATCGTTGCGGATTCCGACGACGACAATATTTGGCAGTGTGCGCACCAAAAAGTCGTTAAGCTTCTCGAATTCCATGATTTCGTCGACAACGATCGCAACGCGGCTTAGAGCGACATTGTCGCGTATTTTTCTTACTGTTTCTTTGTCGGCTCCAATCGTGGCTAGACGGAGCTTGTCGTGATTGTCCATGAAAGTTCCCCATGAAATGCGAAACTTTCCCCCCAAGACCATAATGATCGGCGCTTCAGACCCCTTGGCGCCGTCATCGTGCAGGATTTTACTTACCTGCATTTAAAAGAGAGCAGGATCTATGCTGCCGTCTTCATGGAAAATGTCAATTTTTTTTTGCAGTGCGGCACGGTTTTGCTTCAATTTGAAACAAAGGGGCAAGGTAAGGGGAGACGGGCGAACTCTGGGTAAAGACCTCGGTGCGGATGATCGAATATTTCGACGACCCGGAGCAGACCGCGTTCACGGACGGCTGGTTCCGCACGGGCGATCGACAGGCGCGACGACGCGGGGAAGTTCTACTTCGTGGCGCGTAGGAAGGATATCATCCGCCTCCGCGGCGAGAATGTCTGCGGTGCGGAGGCCGACCGCGTTCCTCTGCCACACCCCGATGTTGAACTGGCGTCCGCGGTCGGCGTGCCCGGGGAAGTGAGTAACGAGGACGTCCTCGAGGCTGTGAAGCTTCGCGACGGGGCCGATGTGCTACCCGAACAGTTGAAGGCGTGGTGCGCCGGGCCTCTGGCGGCGGTCAAGGTGCCACGTGACGTGCTGCTGACGGATCAACCGCCTTTGACGTACACGCACAGCAGGCCATGCAATCACGCCTGGGGAGAAAACGGCGCGGGCAGCAGGAAGCGGCTCTCCTGATGAACCAGAAAGGGAAGAATCTTGGGCACGAATGCCTGCCACGCCGGATTGGCGCCCATCTTGGCACGCTGTGCGGTGCGATGGCCGAAATCCTCATAGGCCCAGAGGAAGACGACCGAGTTCAAGACGCCGCTCTCGCTTGTCCAGCAGCCGACGAGCTTCGCGTATTGTGTGATGATGGCGAGGCCTTCCTCTTCATAGACCTTCAGAAACGCGCCGGTCGAGCCCGGCTTCATCTCGTAAATTCGCTGCTCGTAGATCATCTGGGTCTTCCTCTACCGTCAGTCCAGCTTCCGGTCTCGCCGGTTCCAATTCCTGCAGCATGCACATCGCACATTAATTCGTCAATTGACGACATAATGCGCTCTATTGATAGTTGGAAGCGGTTCAATGATATGAGTCGTCCAGGACCGAGAGGCGTGCAGCGCCGGGAGTGAGGATAACTTGAAGGCCAAATCCACCAATTTGCGGGGAAGTCAGACCGGCGCCGCACAGATCAGCGCAGCCAGGGGCAAGAAGAAGGAAAAACGCATGCCCTATGCCGAACGCCGCGCGCAGATCCTGGAAAAGGCGACCGAACTGTTTGCCGAATACGGTCTCACGGCGCAGACGCGGGCACTCGCGGCCGAATGCGGTATCTCGCAAAGGCTGCTCTACCGCTTCTTCCCGACAAAGGAAGATTTGCTGAGGGAGGTCTATGATACCGCGATTCTCGGGCCTTTCCAGGCAGTCTGGTTCGCGGAACTGAGCGACCGCTCCCGACCGATGCATGACCGCTTGAACGATTTCTACAATGACTATCTCGATACGGTGCTCGGCCGGCAGTGGCTGCGGCTTTTCCTCTATTCCTCGCTGGCCGAGGCCGACATGGCGCCGAACTATATCTCGTCGATCATCACCAAGCTGACGGAGACGATCGTTACCGAAACGGCGCGCGAACGCGGCATTACGCTTGGCATGGAACCCGAGGCGATCCATGAGATCGGCTGGACAATCCACGGGGCGCTCTCCCACTACGGCATTCGTCGCCACATCTACCGCGCCAGCCTGATCACGCCGCAGGCCCAGGTTGTCGACATGCATGTTCGCGCGTTCCTCAGCGGTTTCGACGCCATGGTCACGCAATTCAAGTAAATCGGGGCCTGTTTTTTCGGTGGAGGCAAACACCGAGCGGAAACTTGTCCCTTCGACGTAAGTCGTCAATTGACGACAAACAGAATCGCTGTTAGCTTTTTTTCATCGAGGTCGAAAATGTCTCCGCGGCTGCGGGCTGCGACAGGCGCGGTCTTGATGTAAAAAAGGGGAAACAAGGATGAAAACTGGGTTCGGACGCGCAATCGGACGGCGCGAATTTCTCAAGACTTCGGCGCTTGCCGGAGGTGCTGCGCTCGCATTACCGGGCATGGGTGCCTTTGCCGCGGGCAATACCATCAACTATCAGACTTGGTCGGCGGCAGTGGATCTGGTGAAAAGCCACCTTGCCGCTTTCGAGAAGGCCAGCGGTCTGGCTGTCGATTATGCGAATGCCCCCTGGGCACAGTATCGCGACGCCATGGTCACCAAGTTCGTCGGCGCGGCGCCTATGGACGTCCTGTGGGTATCCGACGCCTGGTTGCCGGAATGGGCCGAGGCCAAGTGGATTGCTCCGATCAACGCCTACGACAACCTGATGGCCTATAACAGCGATGCGGAAGCCTTCTGCACTGATTCCATGACCTACAAGGGTGAGCAGTATGGCCTCACCTACTACACCGACTACATGGGCTTCATCTACGATGCGGAAAAGCTCTCCGCCGCCGGCTTCTCCGCGCCTCCCGCGAGCTGGGATGAACTCGTCGAGCAGGCGCTGGTGATGAAGCAGAAGGGGATTGCCGAATTCCCGCTGATGCTCGCCATGGCCAAGGAAAGCTGGCTGATCGAGTTCATGTCGGCCATGGTCTTCTCGCATGGCGGACGCTTCACGGATGACAAGGGTGACTCGATCATGCAGGAGGAGAAGGGCGGGGCCCTTTCCGCCCTCCAGTGGGTCGTCGACGCGGTCAGCAAGCACAAGATCGTTTCGCCAGGCTGCGTGGAAATCGGCGAACTCAACGGCCTGAAGGCGTTCGCGGCAGGCAATCACGCCTTCGCACTGCTGCCGAAGTACCGCCTCGCCATGCTGAATGACCCCGGCCAGTCGCAGATCGCCGGCCGCGCGAAACAGGCATTGATGCCGATGGGCGCGGACGGTTCCCATGCGACGGTCGGGTGGATGCGTTTCCACGGCATGTCCGCGCAGGCGGCGGCCGACAAGGCGCGCGCCGACAATGCGGCCAAGCTGATCGAATGGTTCGGCGGCAAGGCGAACGGCGAGTACACATTCCAGAAGCTTCTTTTCCTCGATCTGGGTTCCGGCTTCGGCGTCAAGCCGCTGTTCCAGGATGCCGATGTGCGCGCCGCCTACAACAAGTATGGCGACGTGGAGATGATCCAGAAGCAGCAGGCTCTCGCCCAGAAGAAGGACGTCATCACGCCCTGGTTTGGCGACTGGAGCGAGGTTAACGGCGCGGCTTGGCAGTCGGCGATCCTTGGCAACGCCACGCCGGCGGATGCCCTGAAGGAAGCGGGCGCAGAATGGGACGATCTTAAGTCTCAGGCTTAAGGGGCGGACCGGAGCGGCCCGCGACGAGGGCGGGCCGCTTGATCCTCAGTTCGGCGGGCGGTTGTCGACCTTCGATGCCGCGAGAAAAAGCAAAAAACTGCTGGCCGGGCGAGGGTCGAACCCATCGCGTTTTAGCGGACATATCGCATGCCTCATGCGGGCACGTGAAATCGGAACTCGGCCACCAGTTCGCGGCCGTAAGTCTACGGGGGATCTCCGCATCATGATGACGACAAAAGCGGGAATGGCGACAAGCATGCGGCGGCACTTTGGTTATGAAGAACGCACGGCTTATCTCTTCATAGCACCGGTCATGGCCGTCCTCGGGCTGGTCGCGGTCTTCCCGATCGCCTATTCGTTCTATCTGAGCTTTTTTCAGATCAAGCTGACCCGTCCCAATCGCACGCCCTTCGTCTGGCTGGACAATTATCTGGAACTCTTCGGCGACCAGCTGTTCTGGACCGCCGTACTGCGCACGGTGTCCTTTACCGTCATGTCGGTGACGGCCATCACCTTTCTGGCGCTTCTGGCCGCACTGCTGCTGAACGAGACCTTCCGCGGCCGCAGGCTGGTCAGCACGGTGCTGCTGATCCCCTGGGCCATTCCCTATGTCGCCGATGCGCTGATGTGGAAATGGATCTACGATTCCGGCTATGGCGCGCTCAACGGCCTGCTCTACCAGCTGGGTTTCATCGACAAGTACATGATCTGGCTCGGTGACCAGCACAAGACGCTGCCGCTGATCGCCAATGCCTTCGTCTGGAAGGAAGTGCCGCTTGCGACAATCCTGCTTCTGGTGTCGCTGAAGTCCATTCCGGCAGATCTCTATCAGGCCGCACGCGTGGACGGCGCGCCGCTGTGGCAACGCTTCATCCATGTGACGCTTCCCTCGATGCGGACCGGATTCATGCTGGTCATGATCTACGAGACGATGATGGCGATCCGCCATTTCGATCTCTTCTTCATTCTGACCGAAGGCGGCCCGGGTACGGCGTCCCATGTGCTCTCCTGGGAGATCTACGTCGAGACATTCCGCAATCTGTCCTTCGGCACGGGGGCCGCGATGTCCTACCTGCTGGCGCTGGTGACGTTTGCGCTCGCCTATTTCATCATCAGAACCCTTGGCAGGAGCATCTAACATGGCAACGGTTCAGCACAATCCTGCCGGCAAGCCCTCCCGGTCGAGCGGCATCGACTACAAGCGGCGCGGCGAGATCTTCAGGTGGCTGCATCGCGGCATCATTCTTCTCGGATCGCTGGTTATCCTGTTCGTTGTCCTGGCGCCGGTCGGCTGGCTCGTATCCTCTTCGCTCCAGACCGAAGCCGAGATCGTATCGGTTCCGCCGCATTGGATACCCGACGAGCCGACGCTCAAGAATTTCAGGGCGATCTTTACGGCCGGCGCCGAGGAAGTCACCTACGAGACGCGCAGCAAGCAGGATCCCGCCTCGGGCAACTATATTCCCTCGACGGCGCGCAACCTGCTGCCTGCCATGCTCAACAGCTTCATCGTGGCGACCCTGGTCGTCATCCTCAACCTGCTGGTCGGCGTTCCCGCGGCCTATGCCATGGCCAAGATCCGCTTCCTGGGACGGTCCGGGTCTGTCTATTTCATCCTGACGACGCGGGTCATTCCCGATATCGCGCTGGTCGTGCCGTTCTTCCTGGTCATCAAGAATCTCGGCCTGCTCGACAACATCCTGTCGCTCGTCATCACCTATCTGGCGGTCACGGTGCCGTTCACGGTGTTCATCCTGATCCAGTATTTCGAAGGGCTTCCGGATGAGTTGGACAAGGCGGCGCGTGTGGACGGTTGCTCGCGCTTCCAGGCCATGACCAAGGTCTATCTGCCGCTCGCCCTTCCTTCGCTGGTCGCCGTGATCCTGTTCGCCTTCCTGACCAGCTGGAACGAATTCCTTCTGGCCCTGATGTTCACCCAGACGGCGCAATCCCAGACGCTGCCGATCGTGCTTGCATCATTCACGTCCGACTTCACCATCAGCTTCTCGTTCATCAACGCGGCGGGTCTTCTCGCGATCGTGCCGCCGGTGATCGTCGCCATCATCTTCGAACGCTACATCGTCTCCGGTCTGACAGCCGGCGCGGTGAAGGGTTAACAGGGAGTTCGCCAGTGGCCCGCATTCTTTTTGAAAACGCATCCAAGCGCTATCCCAACGGGTTTGTCGCGCTCGAGAATCTCAATCTCGAGATCAAGGACAAGGAATTCGTCGTCCTGCTCGGGCCTTCGGGGTGCGGCAAGTCGACCACCCTCAACATGATCGCCGGTCTTGAGGAAGTCACCGAAGGCAATCTCTTCTTCGACGACGAGACGGTGAACTACACACCGCCGCATCACCGCGACGTGGCGATGGTGTTCCAGAGCTACGCGCTCTATCCGCACAAGACGGTCTACGAGAACATTGCCTTCGGCCTGGTGATGCGCAAACATCCGAAGGACGATATCGACCGCCGTGTGCGCGACGCGGCCGAGCGTCTCGAGATCACCCATCTTCTCGACCGGCGACCGAGCCAGCTTTCCGGCGGGCAGCGGCAGCGCGTGGCGCTTGGACGTGCCATGGTGCGCAAGCCGGCGGTGTTCCTCATGGATGAACCACTGTCGAACCTGGATGCGGCGCTGCGCATTTCCATGCGCGCAGAGATCAAGGAGCTGCATCGCAGCATGCAGACCACCTTCGTCTACGTGACTCACGATCAGGCCGAGGCGCTCACGCTTGCGGACCGCATCGTGGTGATGCGCGGCGGCCGGGTGCAGCAGATCGGCACCCCGGATGAAATCTACGAACATCCGGCAAACACCTTCGTTGCGTCGTTCCTCGGCAATCCGCCGATCAACTATCTCGACGGGGTCTTGAGCGTGGAAGGCGAAAAAGTCACCTTCGTGCGCGGGGAAACGCGGCTCGATCTCGCACCGGAGCGCGGCAAGAAACTGCTGAACTACGACGGGCGCAAGGTGAGGCTTGGCATTCGCGCGGAAGACGTCGACGAGCGGGCCGAGGCCGCCGCTGGTGAAGTGATCGGCGGTACCGTGACGTCCGTGCTGCCGGTCGGCTCGGACCAGTTTCTCGGTCTGAAGGTGGAGGGCCAGGAGCTCTTCTTCCGCGTCAACAAGGACCTGCGTCACAACTATGGCGACCAGATCAAGCTTTCGGCGAATACGAGCAGGTTGCACGTATTCGACGCCGACAGCGAGATGAGCCTGATCGGATAGCAGGATGAAACCGGCGTCATTCGACTATCATCGACCGCAAACTCTGGAGGCGGCGTTTGGCCTTCTCGCGCGCTATGGCGACAGGGCCAAGCCGATCGCGGGCGGGCAGAGCCTCGGCCCGATGCTGAACATGCGGCTCGCCCGGCCGGAGCATCTGATCGACCTGAATGACCTTGTCGAACTCGACTTCGTGAGAATGTCCGACGGCGCGCTGGAAATCGGCGCGATGACCCGGCATCAGCGGGTGGCGACAGCGCCGGAAGTACGTCGTGCACATCCTCTGCTGGCGGCGGCGGCGGCGACAATCGGGCACTACGCGATCCGCCAGCGCGGCACGCTGGGGGGGAGCCTGGTCCATGCGGATCCGGCTGCGCAAATGCCGCTGATCGCGGTTCTGGGCGGAGCCAAGATCGTGGTGCGCGGGCTTTCCGGACAACGCGAGATCAATACCGTCGATTTCTTCCGGTCCGTAATGACGGTCGATGTCGGGTATGGCGAGATGGTGACCTCGGTCCGGTTTCCGCAGTTGCCGGCGAATTCGGGCTGGGCCTTCGAGCTTTTCAGCCGTCGACGTGGCGATTTCGCCATCGTCGCGGTTGCGGTGACGCTGCTGCTGGACAGCGACGGCAGGCTGGCGTCCCTGGAAATGGCGTTTGGCGGCGTCGGTTCCGTACCGTTGCGGCTCGATGTGTCGGCGGTGGCCGAGGTCGGGGCTATGCCAAGCGGAAAATGGATTGCCGGCGTTTCCAACTTCGCGGCGCAATCCATCTCGCCTGAGGACAGCGCGTCGATCCCCGCAGCCTTTCGCCGGGACGTGGCCGCGTCCCTGGTCGAGAAGGCCTTGGCGACAGCGCTAACCCGCGCACGTGGAGAGACAGCATGAGCGACGCCCGATTGATATCTCTCACCGTAAACGGCGAAACCCGCGAGGCAATGGTCGAACCACGCAAGCTGCTCGCCGACGTTCTGCGCGAGGACCTCGGACTGACTGGAACGCATGTCGGTTGCGAACATGGGGTCTGCGGCGCCTGCACGGTCCTGATCGACGACCAGCCGGCGCGAGCCTGCCTGACCTATGCCGTCCAGATGGAGGGGCACGAGATCACGACGATCGAGGCGGTGGGCGGAATAGGCCTGAGCCTGCTGCAGCAGGCCATGCATGAGGAACACGGGCTTCAATGCGGCTTTTGCACGCCGGGCATCGTCATGACCTTCGAGGCATTCTTGCGCGATACGCCGGATCCAACGGAGGAGGAGGTCCGCGATGTTCTTTCGGGCAATCTCTGCCGCTGCACGGGCTACCAGAACATCGTTGCCGCCGTCATGAAGGCCGCGGCGGCGATGCGGGAGGTCCGGTCGTGAGCGAGACTCGTAACTTCCACTACATCGGCAAGCCGTTGGCGCGAAAGGAGGACAAGCGTCTCGTCACCGGGCAAGGGCGCTATCTGGACGACATTGTCGTGCCGGGCGCGCTGCATGTCAGTTTCGTGAGGTCGCCGCATGCCCATGCCCGAATCCTGGGTATTTCGGCGGATGCGGCGCGGGAATTGCCCGGCGTGACCGGCGTCTTTACCGGCGAAGACCTCGACAAATGGACCAATCGCCTGCGCCTGGCGCCGCCGATCGAAGGGCTTCACCCGACTGAGATAGCGACACTGCCGATCGACAAGGTGCGGTTTCACGGCGACCCGGTGGCAGTCGTCGTGGCACGCGACCGCTACATCGCCGAGGATGCGGCAGAACTGGTCGAGGTCGAGTACGAGGTGCTGCCGGCGATCGCGTCGTTGGAGGGCGCCTTTGCGCCGGGTGCAACACTTGTCGACGAGACGTTGCCCTCCAACCTGGTTTCTCACCAGACATTCTCTGCCGGAAACGTCACTCAGCGCCGTGGCGAAGCCCATGCGATAGTCGAGGCGTCCTTCTATCAGCATCGCCAGACCCATGTACCGATGGAGACGCGCGGCTGCGCCGCTGTCTGGGACGCAGGACGCGAACACCTGACCTTCCATATCGGCAACCAGGTGCCGCATCCCCTAAGAAGTCAGCTGGCCGCGCGGCTCGGGCTTTCGGAGAGTCAGGTCACGGTCATGTCGCCCGACGTGGGCGGTGGCTTCGGCCAGAAGATCGCGCTTTACCGCGAGGAACTGAGCGTTGCCGCGCTCGCGCGCCAGCTCAATCGCCCGGTGCGCTGGCGCGAGGACCGCACGGAAAACCTGATGGCGGCAAGTCACGCGCGGGAGAACCTGTGCCGCACCCGCGCTGCCGTTGCCGCGGACGGGCGGATCCTCGGACTTGAGCTGGAGATCGCCGAGGATTTCGGCGCCTATTGCTTCTATCCGGCCAACTACATGTCGCGCGTCGTCGCCATGATCCTGACAGGTCCCTACCGGATCGAGGACTATGCGTTCGAGGTGAAGATCGCGCTCACCAACAAATGCGGCAACGGGCCGATGCGGGCGCCGATGGCGATTACCAGCTGGGTGATGGACGGGACAATCGACGCCATCGCCCGCCAGTTGGGCCTTGATCCGCTGGCGGTCCGGCGGACCAACATGCTGCGCGAGGGCGATCTGCCCTATCGGATGGCGACCGGCGAAGTGCTGGAGGACATCACGCCGGCCGAGACGCTCGAAAGCGTGGTCGAAGCGATTGACTATGAGGCCTTTCGCAAACGCCAGCAGGCTTTGCGCGCCGAAGGGCGGTATATCGGCCTCGGACTTTGCACCGTGGTCGAATCCACGACCTATGGATCGGCCTTCTACAAGTCGACCGGCATTCCCGGCTCGGGGCACGAGGCGGCATGGGTGCGGATCGAGCCGAGCGGAGTGGTCAATGCTTCCGTCGGGCTCGGCGCGACGGGACAGGGCTATGAGACGGCTATGTCTCAGGCCGTGGCTGAGGGTCTAGGGGTGGACCCGTCCAATGTCAGGATTCAGATCGGCAATACCGATGTGGCTCCTTATGGCATGGGAAGCCGTGGCGCGCGCGGAGGTACGGCGGGTGGCGGCTCGCTGTATCTCTGCGCGCAGAAGGCGCGCGAACAGGTGCTGCGGATCGCCGCCCACAAGCTCGGCCTGAACTCCGCGCAGGAGATTCGTCTGCTCGACGGGCAGGTGGAGCGACTTATCAACGGCGAATGGAACGGGACGGGCCTGTCGCTCGCCGATATCGCTCGCACGGCCTATCTCGATCCGACGAACCTGCCCGAGGGGGTGGCGCCGGGGCTCGATTTCTCGCTGACCTATGATCCGCCGCCGATGACCTATTCCAACTCGTCCCATGCCTGCGAAGTCGAGGTCGATATCGCCACCGGTGCGCTCAGCATCGCCCGATACGTGGTCTCGGAGGATTGCGGCACCGTGATCAATCCGATCGTGGTGCGCGGCCAGCAGCAGGGTGCGATCGCCATGGGTCTGAGCGGCGCGCTGCTGGAGGAGGTCGTCTACGACGAGAACGGGCAGAATCTGTCCGCGACCTTTGCCGACTATCTGGTGGCGACGGCCTGCGAACTGCCGAATTTCGAGATCCTGCACCATCACACGCCGAACAAGCGCACGCCTGCCGGCATCAAGGGCATGGCCGAGGGCGGCGTGATGGGAGCGATCGGCGCTGTGACCAACGCCGTCAATGATGCGTTGGCGCCCTTTGGCGTGGTGGCGGATCGCCAGCCGCTTTCTCCGCAATATCTGCGGTCGTTGCTGCGTGAGCGCAGCGGAACGGCCCTGCACGAAGGACAGGAACTGACATGAGCGTTACGAACGGCAGGAAAAAGGTCGGCTTCATCGGGCTGGGGATCATGGGGCGCAGCATGGCCGGCCATATCCTCGACGGCGGCCATGAATTGCATGTCTACAACCGGACCCGGAGCAAGGCGGACGAACTGGTCGCCAGGGGTGCCATCTGGCACGATACTGCGGGAGACGTTGCCACCGCGTGTGACGTTGTGATCACGATCGTCGGCTATCCGAAGGATGTCGAGGAAACCTATCTCGGCGCAGGCGGCCTCGTGGAGCGGGCAAAGGCCGGGACGGTCCTTATCGACATGACGACATCGAGCCCGACCCTTGCGGGCGAGATCGCTGCCAGGGCAGCGGCAAAAGGGGTCTCTGTGCTCGACGCGCCTGTTTCCGGCGGCGACGTCGGTGCAAGGGCGGCCAAGCTTTCGATCATGGTCGGCGGTACTGAAGAGGCCTTCACCGCCGTGTTGCCGTTATTCCAGCTGATGGGCGAAAACATTGTGCGTCAGGGTGGGCCGGGCGCCGGGCAGCACACCAAGATGTGCAACCAGATCGCCATTGCGGCAACCATGCTCGCCGTCAGCGAAAGCCTTGCCTACGCCAAGGCCTCCGGGCTTGACGCGAAACAGGTCCTGTCGTCGATCGGCACCGGGGCGGCGTCGAGCTTCCTGCTCAACAATCTCGGCCCGAAGATGCTCAACGGCGACTATGCGCCGGGTTTCTATGTCCACCACTTCATCAAGGACATGTCGATTGCCATTGCCGAAGCCGAGCGCATGAAGCTCGATCTGCCGGCGCTGGCGCTGGCCAAGCAGCTCTATGAAAAGCTGGCGGCGGGCGGATTTGGCGAAGAAGGAACCCAGGCGATCTTCAGGGTCTACGGAAACTAGATCGCGCAACAGGGAAGACGGCAATGGAATTTGTTGGCGAACATGTGATCCCAGCGGCCATCGACAAGGTCTGGGCAGGGCTCAACGACCCGGAGAGCCTAAGGCGCAGCATTCCCGGCTGCACCGAAATGCTGCGGACCGGTGACAGCGAATTCACGGCCTCTGTGGTCGTGAGGGTGGGCCCGGTTTCCGCCACCTTCAAGGGCAAGGTGGAATTGAGCGATCTCGATCCGCCGCACGGCTACACGTTGTCGGGGCGGGGGCAGGGCGGCCCGGCGGGCTTTGCCAAGGGTTCGGCCAGGATCCGCCTGACGCCAGAAGGCGAGGGCACGCGGCTGGCCTATGTCGCCGATGTCGATATCGGCGGCAAACTCGCAAGCGTCGGCGGGCGGCTGATCCAGAGCGTTGCCAAGAAGAACGCCGACGATTTCTTCTTGGCCTTTTCCAGCGTCGTCACCGGGGGGAAAGGTCTTTCCGAGGTGCCGCAGCGGGGCGAGGGCGCGCCTGGCGCCGCTGTGCCGGGGGGATCCTATGCCGGCGGCGGGCATATTGCGCTGATAGACCGGGTTGCCTGGCTGCTCGTCGGAACGGCGCTGGGCGTGGCTGGCACATTGTTGTTGGGAGCATAACGATGAAGGTTTCCGATAGTGTCAGGGCGCTCGAACCGCGCCTGATCGAATGGCGTCACGACCTGCATGCCCATCCGGAAACGGCCTTCGAGGAACACCGCACCGCGGCCTTTGTCGCACGCGAGTTGCGGGCCGCCGGTCTTGAGGTCCATGAAGGCATCGGCAGAACCGGCGTCGTTGCCGTGCTGCGCAATGGCGATGGACCGTCGGTCGGCCTGCGGGCCGATATGGACGCCCTCGACATAACCGAGACGACAGGCGTGCCCTATGCGTCGACGACGCCCGGCAAGATGCACGCTTGCGGCCATGACGGCCACACCGCGATGCTTTTGGGTGCGGCGTGCCATATGGCCGCCGATCCGCCGAGCCGCGGCACCGTGGTCTTCATCTTTCAGCCGGCCGAGGAAAACGAAGGCGGCGCCCGGGTCATGGTGGAGGACGGCCTGTTCGATCGGTTCCCGGTCGACTGCGTATTCGGCATGCACAACTGGCCGGGCTTGCCTGTCGGGCAGTTCGCCCTCCACAGCGGCGCCATGATGGCGGCGCAGGATAATTTCGAGCTGAAGATCATCGGCAAGGGATCCCACGCCGGCATGCCGCATCAGGGCATCGATCCGATCCTGGTGGCCGGGCAGATCAACACAGCCTGGCAGGCGATCGTCAGCCGCACATTGAGCCCGGCTGACGCAGGGGTGATCAGCATCACGCAGATCCACGCCGGCGACACCTGGAATATTATCCCCGAAAGCGTGCTGATCAGGGGGACCGCGCGTTCCCTGTCGCCCGACGTCCGCGACCGGCTCGAGGCCGAGATGGGGCACCGGGCGAGGCTGGTTGCCGAAACCTTCGGAGCGCGGGTGGAATTCGACTATCAGCGGCGTTACCCGGCCACCATCAACACACCGGCGGAAACCGATATCGCCCGTGCTGCATCCGAAGCCGTGGCCGGCGAGGACGCCATTCGCCAGGACATGCCGGCGAGCATGGGGGCGGAGGATTTCTCCTTCATGCTGCAGAAGAAGCCCGGCGCTTATATCTGGATGGGGAACGGCAGCGCCGAGGGCGGGCGCAACTTGCACAACCCCAACTACGACTTCAATGACGAGGCGCTCACCATCGGTGTGGAGTACTGGATCGAGGTGGCACGCCGGGCGCTGACGAGAAACAGTATGCCATGATTCTCGTCATCGTCATCGGGTTCGTCGTTCGTGGCGTACAGGGCGCCAAGAATTGTGGATGTCTCTCAATGGTGGCCAAGATCTGAGATGACTTTCCGAAGTACGATGGCGTTTCTTCCCATGTGAGCACCGAACACGGCGCAACACGTTCCCCAATGATTCCAAGCCGACCTCACCCTGATCCTCCTCCAGTTTTTGGGGATCAGAGCCAGACCGGCAGGGCGATGATGTCCGTGTGGCCGACCCGGCATGAGCTGCCCGGCTGGCCGATGGCCAAAAGCCGGTATTCCAGCCAGCCGGCGACGGTTTCCTCCGAAAGCTCGGAGATTTCCAGAAGCGGACGGCGCAGGCCGTTCAGCAGTTCGACGTGCAGGGCGGTCGACCCGGCATCCATCCGCCAGGGACTGTTCCCGATCCTGACATTGTATCCGCGTGCCGCAAACAGGCTGGCGAGACAGGCCGTGGCATCGGGGCCCAGCGCCGGGCCGAACCCCTTGTCGGTGCGCTGATGCCTGTTGAACAGGTCCACCATCTGTCTGTCGAGCGGGTGGGGAAGGGACCATTCCATGATCCCGTCATAGTTCAGCGCCGCATAGAGGCCGATGCGAGCGGATGCGAGCCGGTCGGCGACAGCTTCGCAGAAGCGCTCCGAACACAGATCGAACAGCGCTGATGCCGTGACCACCTCAATGCCCTGAAGCGGCAGGCCGTCGATGTCGTTGAGGTCGTGCCGACGGAACGCGACCTTGCCGTTCTGGCCGATCCGCCGCTCCGCTTCTTCCAGCAGTTCGGCGTCATGGTCCAGCAACGTCCAGCCCACCTTGGCTGGCAGACGATCACCGAGGCTCCGCCAGGTCGAGCCGGTGCCGCAGCCGATGTCGAGAACCCGCGCGTTTTCCATGCCTGCGAGATGGCGAGCGAGGTCGTCCACCAGCCCGTCATGACGTGCGGCAAGATCGGCGGGCTCGCGAAGGGCCAGCCAGTCCTTGTCGAAACCGGTCATGGATTGGCCCTCAATGCGGTCGAGATGATGTCGACGGTCGTCGTCCAGCCCGGCAGTTGTGCGCCGGCACGCCTGGCTGCCTCGGCCTTCGCGCGCCGCAGCGTCTTGTCCGTGAGAAGGCTGTGGAGCGCTTGGGCGAAGGCGCCGACGTCATCGACAGGCACCAGCAGTCCCGCGTCCTCCGGAACGACCTCGGGAATGGCCCCCGTCCGGCAGGCGATGATCGGCAGTCCCTGCGACAGGGCTTCCGCGAAGACCATGCCATAACCCTCGAAGCGGCTGGCCAGCGCGAAGATGTCGGCGCCGGCCAGAAGGGCGCGCGTATCGTCGCATTCGCCGGCAAGCGAGATCCGATCGGCAAGTCCGAGTGCTTCGACCTGCCGGCGCAGAAGCGTGGCCGTCTCCGGATTGAGTGTCTGGCTGCCGATGATGGTTGCCCGCCAGGGCAGGTGCTCCATCGCCTTCAGCGCCGATACGAGGACGTCGTGGCCCTTGCGCGGCGTCAGTGTACCGATGGAAATGATGTGCGGCGGGTCACCGTTGCCGGTGGCGATGGACGCGGGATCCGTGCCCGGAATGGCGACCGTGATCTGGTGCGAACGTATGCCGTAGTCGGCTACCAAAGTGCGCGCGGTCATCGGCGAGGTGACGACGACGTGCCTGGCAAACGACAGTGCGTGACGCTCGCAGTCGTGGAAACGGCTCTGCTGCGTGCTGTCGAGGCCGGTCTCGAGCGCCAGCGGATGATGTACGAGCGCGACGATGCGGAGCCGGCGGGTCTCGCGCTCGGCCCATTCGTCCAGTACGCCAAAGGCAAGGCCGTCGATGATGACGAGCCCACCGTCCGGCAGAGCCGACAGCCTTCGCTCGGCTTCCCGCTTCATCTCGGGGGACGGGGCGGGAAAGCCCTCGCCCAGCGACAGTCGCTGGACAGACCAGCCGCTTTCCAGGAGGCCGGCGATCACTCGCCGGTCATAGGCATAGCCGCCGGTGTTCAGGGAAAGATCGCCGGGATAGGCGAAGGTGATGCTCTGGCTCAAAGATCGGCCTCGTACCAGCCGCGGGCAGCATGGGACTCGTGCAGCGTCACCTTCAGCCGGCAGATGCGGTGGCTGCCCGGTCCGAGCTTCCTGTCGGCGACCGCGCGCGCAAGTGCGTCGAAGATGTGTTTCGCGATCACCTCCGTCGTGGTGATCTTGCCGGAAAATGCCGGGAGTTCGTCGAGATTCTGGTAATTCAGCGGCTTCAGCACCTCGCCGAGCACGTTGGTGGCGGCGCCGATGTCGACCGCCAGCCCGTCCTCGTCGAGGTCGCGGGTGAAGAAGGCGGCGTCGACCACGAAGGTGGCGCCGTGCATGCCCTGGGCGGGGCCGAAAACGGG